>PHCC01000024.1:228564-248671 GCA_002842215.1 Betaproteobacteria bacterium HGW-Betaproteobacteria-9
CTGTGCCGCAGCGCGTTCGCGGATCAGCGCATGTTCCTCGGCCCGGATGCGTGCGCGCTCTTCCTCGGTGGTGGCGTTGCGCATGCGGGTGCGCATCTGTGCCTGTTCCTGCTCGGTCATGAGCTGGCGGCCGGCGACGGGCACCGGGTCGGCGGCCATGGCGGAGCCGGCGGTCAGCGTGAGGGCGGCCAGCAGGGCGGTGAGGAGCTTGGAGGCGGGGGTCATGGTGTTCCTTTGCATCCAGGTTGGGGGGTGTGGGACTGGGCCGCTGCAACCTGGACAGCGGCTGGGCCAACGACGCTCGGCATCGAATGCCGGAGCCGATGGCTGAATCCTGGGCCCGCTCTGTCGCCAGCGCATGCCGGTTCGGGCACGGCGTGTGGCGCGTGGTGCCGGTGTGTGTCAGCCGGTGTCAGGGGGCGGCATCGCGGGCCATGGCGCGCGGTGGCCGGCCTACACTCCAGCGCATGAATGCGCCTACTTCTTCTGCGCTGCGCGTGCTCGTGGTGGACGACGACCCCGATCTGTGTTGCCTTTTGTCGGACTACCTGTCGGCCAACGGCTTTGTGGTGCGGACCGTGGGCGATGGCGCGGCGATGCGCGAAGCCCTGGCCAGGGAGCTGCCCGATGCCATCGTCATGGACCTGATGCTGCCCGGTGAAGACGGCCTGTCGCTCACGCGCAGCATCAAGGCGCAGTGGGACCTGCCGGTGCTCATGCTGTCGGCGCGCGGCGAAGAGATGGACCGCGTGATCGGCCTGGAGGTGGGCGCCGACGACTACCTGCCCAAGCCGTTTGGTCCACGCGAGTTGCTGGCGCGCCTGCGGGCGGTGCTGCGGCGCGCGCACGCCCCGTCCCCGGTGGTGGCCGAGCGTCCGCTCGCCGCGCAGACGGTTGCGCCCGCCGGGGCGCAGCGGCCGGCTTTTGGTCCCTTCCAACTCGACACGGCGGGCCACCGCCTGCTGCGCGACGGCCACGAGGTGGCCCTGACCAGCGCGGAATACGCGCTGCTCGCCGCCTTTGTCAGCCACCCCGGCCGCGTGCTGTCGCGCGATGTGCTGGTGGACATGCTCAAGGGCTACGACCGCGATCCCTTCGACCGCAGCGTGGACAGCCGCGTGACCCGCCTGCGCCGCAAGATCGAAGCCGATCCGGCGGCGCCGCAGTTCATCCGCACGGTGCGCGGCGAAGGTTATCTGTTCAACCCGCAAGGAGATCTGGCGTGAAACGGCCCGTGGGTCTGGTGCGTCAGAACACGGTGTTGCTGGCCCTGGCCTTCATCGGCATCGAACTGCTGGTGGTGCTGGCCTTTGTCTGGCTGGTGATGCTGCCCATGGCGCGCCGCTCGGCCGATGACCTGGCGGGACTGATGGTGCTGTCGGCCCAGACCTGGGCCGAGCTGCCCCCGGCCACGCGCCCGGCGTTTGAAACCGAACTGCGTTTGCGGCAGTCGCTGCTGATCCGGCCCGCGGTGGACGGCGCCAGCGTGGACGAATGGCACCCGCCCTTTTTCTACCTGCTGGAGGCGGCTCTGGCCGGGCGCGTCGGGCTGGACCGGCACCTGATCCGCACCACCGACGATACCGGCCACGACTGGTACTGGGCGCGTGTGCCCGCGGGTGGCGGCACGCTGGCGGTGGGGCTGTCCAGCGCGCGCATCAACAGCCGGCCACTGGCCGTGTTGCTGATCGGTCTGGCCGCCGGGCTGGCGGTGGCGGTGGGGCTGGCGCTGCTGCTGGCGCGCCGGGTGGTGGCGCCGCTCGCGCGGCTGGAACAGGCCAGCGCCCAACTGGGGCAGGGCGTGGCGCCCGACCTGTTGCCCGAGACCGGCCCGCGCGAGATCGTGGCGCTGAGCCGGCGCTTCAACACCATGGCGGTGCAGGTGCGCGATCTGCTGTCGGCCCGCACCACGCTGCTGGCCGGCGTGTCGCACGACCTGCGCACACCGCTGGCACGCATGCGGCTGGCGCTGGAGATGCTCAGGACGCAGCCCAGTGCCGCGCTGCTGGACCGGCTGGAGCGCGACATGGAGCTGATGAACCAGCTGATCGGCAACGTGCTGGACCTGGCGCGGGGGCTGGAACACGAACCCGCCACACCGGTGGACATGGCAGCCCTGCTGCACGAGCTGGCCGCCGAACACGCGACCGCGGCCTGCCCGGTGCAGGTGCGTTGCGAACCCTGTGTGCGCCCGGTGCCTGCGCTCGCCCTGCGCCGTGCGCTGGGTAACCTGCTGCAGAACGCCTTGCGCTACGCCCCTTCGGGCCCGGTGGAACTGGTGTGCGAGCCGGACGGTGCGCATTGCCGCGTCGGCGTGCTCGACCGGGGGCCCGGCATTCCGGCCGATCAGGTGGAAGCCATGTTCCAGCCGTTCCAGCGCCTGGAGCCTTCGCGCAGCCCCAGGACCGGTGGCAGCGGGCTGGGTCTGGCCATCGTGCGCGAACTGGCACAGGCGAACGGCTGGCGCGTGTCGCTCGGCGAGCGGGCCGGCGGTGGAATGGAAGCCTGGGTGGTTCTTTAGGACCTGTTCACAGCGGGGCGTCGACAGGTGGCTTCCGGGCGCCTGGCGCGGGCGGCGAAGTCGCCGAGGCACCGCGCGCGAACGTGACCACGTGGTCCACCTCGGCGCGGATGCCGATCCACTCGCCCACGGCGTGGTTGTGGTGCGAGGGCACGTGCGTCATCAGCGTCTCGCCGCTGGGCAGGCGCAGCGTGTAGAGGAACTCGGACCCGCGGAAGGCCTTGCGGACGATCTGCGCCTTGGCGGGCGCCAGATCGTCGTGCACGATGTCGTCCGCGCGCAGCAGCACGTCGCACAGGCCCGACTCGTAGGCGCTGGGCAGCGGGCACTCTTCCACATCGTGCAGGGCACCCAGCGGGGTCTGCACCGAAACTTCGTTGCCCACCAGCCGGATCTGCGCCGGCGCGAACACGCCGTGGCCGATGAACTCGGCCACGAAACGCGTGGCCGGGCGGTGGTAGAGCGCGTAGGCGTCGTCCCACTGGTGCAGGTGGCCCTGGTGCATGACGCCGATCACGTCGCCGATGGCAAAGGCTTCGAGCTGGTCGTGGGTGACGAAGAGGGCGGTGGCGCCGGCGGCCTTGAGGATGGCGCGCACCTCGTGCGCCAGGCGCTCGCGCAGGTCCACGTCGAGGTTGGAAAACGGTTCGTCGAGCAGCAGCAGGCGCGGGCGCGGCGCCAGCGCGCGCGCCAGGGCCACGCGCTGCTGCTGGCCGCCCGAGAGTTCGTGCGGGTAGCGTGCCTGCATGCCGTCGAGGCCCACGAGCTTGAGCACCTCGGCCACGCGCTTCTCGCGTTCGTTGCGGGACAGCTTGGCGATGCCAAAGCCGACGTTGCGCGCGATGTCCAGGTGGGGGAAGAGCGCGTAGTCCTGGAACACCATGCCGATGCGCCGCTGTTCGGCCGGCATGTGGTGTTGCCCGTCGCTCACCGTTTCGCCCTGCAGGGTGATGCTGCCGCTGCTGGCGCGCTCCAGCCCCGCCACCGCGCGCAGCAGCGTGGTCTTGCCGCAGCCCGAGGGGCCGATCAGCACACCGATGTCGCCCGCGCGAAGGCCGAACGACACGCCGTCCACCGCCGCCGGCTGTTGACCGGCGTAGCGCACGCTGAGCTGGGAGACGTTGAGGAACATGGCTGATCCTGACGGTGGGCTGTTCGGGGCCGCGGCCTCAAACAGCCTGCGGACAGGTTTAAATTGTAGATGACTACAATTCTCATTTGTGTTGATGCGGGTCAAGGGCCCTGTCAGACGGGGCCTGCGGTGACCGTGCCATCATGGACACCGCTTTCCCGCTGGTCTTTTCTTCCCCACTTTTTTCAAACCGCCCATGCCGCGCTGGTTGGCCTTTGCCTTCTTGCTCCTGCTGGCCCTGCTGCTGACGCTGCCGGTGCTGTCGCTGGGGGCTTCGTGGCTGCAGTTCGACGCCGCGGCGCGCGACGTGCTGCACCAGATGGCGCAGACTGTATTGCCGGACTACGCGCTCACCACCGTGGTGCTGTGCCTCAGCGTGGCCCTGGGCGTGGCGCTGGTGGGCATGGGCACGGCCAGCGCGGTGACGTTGTTCGACTTCCCCGGCCGCCGTGTGTTCGAGTGGGCGCTGCTGCTGCCGCTGGCCATGCCGGCCTACGTGGTGGCCTACGCCTACACCGATTTCCTCCAGTTCAGCGGACCGCTGCAGGTGGGCTTGCGCGAGGCCTTCGGTTTGCGGGGGCGGGTGTTCCCGGAGATCCGCAACACGCCGGGTGCGGTCTGGGTCTTCACCTTTTCGCTCTACCCGTACGTTTATCTGCTGGCGCGCACCGCGCTCTCCGAACGCGCTTCGCAGCTGATGGAGGCCGCGCGCCTGCTGGGCGCGCCGCTGTCGCGCCGCATCCGCGAGGTGGCGCTGCCGCTGGCGCGCCCCGCCGTGGCCGCGGGCGTGGCGCTGGCGCTCATGGAAACCCTGGCGGACTTCGGCGTCGCCAGCTACTTCGGCATCCAGACCTTCACCGCCGGCATCTACAAGGCCTGGCTGTCGATGGACATGCCGCTGGCGGCCGCGCAGCTGGCGACCATGCTGCTGGCGATCGTGGCGCTGCTGCTCTGGCTGGAGCACCGGGCCCAGCGGCGCATGCGGTTTGCGTCACAACGCGGCCAGCGCGCGGGCAGCGCCGAGGCGCAGCCGGTGCGCCTGCGCGGTGGGCGCATGGTGCTGGCGGTGCTGGTGTGTGGCCTGCCGGTCCTGTTCGGTTTTGTGTTGCCGGTGCTCTTCATGCTGCGGCCGCTCATCGGCGGCTGGGAAGACCTGCCGTGGACCATGTTCGTGCAGTGGTCGCGCAACAGCGTGTGGCTCGCGGGCCTGAGTGCGCTGCTGGCCACGGCGCTGGCGCTGCTGCTGGCGTTTGCGCTGCGCACCCGGCCCAGCGCGGTGACGCGCGGGGTGGTGCAGCTCGCCAGCCTGGGCTACGCGGTGCCGGGCGCGGTGATCGTGGTGGGGCTGCTGCTGCCGGTGGGCTGGGTGCAGGCGGTGCGGCCCGAGTCAAGCGTGGGCTACTGGATCACGGCCACGGCGCTGGGCATCGTCTGGGCCTACATGGTGCGCTTCACCGCGGTGGCCCTGCAGTCGGTGCAGAGCGGCTACGCGCGCGTGCCCGCCAGCCTGGACGATTCGGCGCGCATGCTCGGCACCACCGGCGCCGGCCTGGCCGCCCGGGTGCACTGGCCGTTGCTCAGGCGCAGCACCGCCGCCGCCGCGCTGCTGGTGTTCGTCGATGTCATGAAAGAGCTGCCCGCCACCCTGGTGCTGCGGCCCTTCAACAGCGACACCCTGGCGGTGGTGACCTACCAGCTGGCGCGCGACGAGCGTCTGGGTGAAGCGGCGTTGCCCGCGCTTACCCTGGTGCTGGTGGGGCTGGTGCCGGTGATCATGCTCAGCCGCACGCTGCGCCAGCGCTGAGGGCCCGCAGCCAGGCCTTCCGGACCTACGACATCGCCTTCGGTCCGCCGTTGATCCCCCAGGGCGTGCCGAAGCGGTCGGTCACCATGCCGAAGGCCTCGGCCCAGAAGGTTTCGCCCAGCGGCATCTGCACGCTGCCGCCCTCGGCGAGTGCGGCGAAGATGCGCCGCGCTTCGTCGGCGCTGGGGTAGGTCAGCGCCAGCATCGCGCCCTTGATGCCTTCGAACGGCACGCCCGGCGGCGTGTCGCCGGCCATGAGGGCGAAGTCGGGGTGCACCAGGTAGGCGTGCATGATCCGGTCGGCGTGTTCGGGTGGCACCGGGTCGCCCTCGGGCATCTGCGCGTAGGTGATGAGGGCCTCGACCTTGGCGTCGAGCACGCGCGCATAAAAGGCCATGGCCTCGGCGCAGTTGCCGTTGTAGGACAGGTAGGCGCAGAGTTGCGTCATGTTGATCTCCTGAGCAGGGGTGGAAGAACCCCGGGCCGGGGTCCGGGTGCGTTCAAGGTCACGACGGACGGGCCACCCCGGTTTCGACAGACCCCACCACCCGGCCGACAAACGGTTCGCGACTGCGGCACCGCCCGTGTCAGCGGATCTCCTCGATGGAGAAGCGCTTGTCGGTCACCACCGGCGTGATCAGGCCATAGCCCTGGTTCTGCCAGTGCACGAGTTCGGTCATGGCCGACGGTGTGACCTCGATGAAGGGCTGCATGTCGGCCAGCGTGTAGCCGAAGTCCTTCAGCGCCAGGCCGCAGACCTTGAACTTCACGCCCTGCCCGGCGTAGTAGCGCATGCGCTGCACCACCTCTTCGTATTTCGCCTCGTTCTTCTTCGCCACCGTCACCAGTTCGGTGCCGTGCAGCAGCACGATCACGCTCATGTCGTCGTTGAAGAAGCTGTAGGGTGCCTCGGTCAGCGGGTTCAGGAACGAGCGCAGCCAGTACAGCGCAGCCCCCATCTTGGCCGGGTGGTCGAGGTAGACGTCGAACAGCACCTTCGGGTTCTTGTAGGGCGTCTGCACGAAGCTGGCTTGCGCCAGCGCCGCCGTGGGAGCGGCGGCCAGGCCCATGAGCAGCAGCAGGGCAGGCAGGGGGTTCAGGGGCATGGCGTATCTCCAGCAACGATGGCGAGATCGGGGCCACAGGCCGGTCGCGGTCCGGGCCGTCTGTGCCCTGGCACTGTAGAGCGTCCGCCGGACACCGTCCATCCGGTCCCGTCCGGGTGTGTCTGTCAGTCCGCCTCGCCTGGGGGCAGCCGTGCCCGGAGGCGCTGCTTCAGCCCGTCGAGCTGCTCGTTCAGGGCGCGCAGTTCGGCCGCCCGCAGTGAACCGAACAGCAGCTCGGCCACCCCCGCTTCGGCCTGCTCGAAGCGCTGCACCGCCGCCGCGCCGGCCGGGGTGGGCAACAGCCGGTGACTGCGTCGGTCCTCCGGGTGGTCCTCCTTGTTCAGCAGGCCCAGGTCCAGCAACGCCTTGACCAGCCGCGCGACCTGACCTTTGTCGCGGCCGGTTCGCTGGGCCAGGCCCTGCTGCGTGATGCCCGGGTGACGCTGGCACAGCTGCAGCATGCGCAGCAGCATGGGGGCGACGGCCGGTCCGGCACCGTCCTGCAGTTCGTGCCGCAAGGCCTGCTTGACGCTGCCAAACAGCGACATCAGGGCTTCCAGGGTGGCGGTCTTTGGGGTGGTGGGGTGCTGGTTCATACTCGACTAGTTGATAAAGTCAACCAAATCCGTTATTGTGTTGATATTGTCAACTAAATCAATCCGCATGAAAACCTCTGTTGTGATGCCCTCCGCGCTGGCGACCCCGGCTCCGTCGCCCGCCCCGGGCTTTCGCTGGCGCCGCCTGGTGCCCCTGTTCACCATCATGCCGACCATCTGCCTGATCCTCAGCGGCCTGATCACCTGGCTCAACCTGGGCTGGGTCGATGGCTTCTTCGGGCGCTGGATGCGGGCTTTTGTCACCGCTTTGCCGGTGATGCCCGTGGGTCTGCTGACCCTGGTGACGCTGGAACGTGTGCTCGGGCCGCGTCTCCTCGCCTGGCCCCGCGTGGTGGCCCAGGTGTTGCTGGCGCTGTGTGCGGCCTTGGTGATGGAGCTGCTGATGGCCAGCGCCGTGACGCTGAGCAACCAGGGGTTGAGTGCGGCCTTCCCCGGCCAATGGCTGGCGGCCTTCCTGCGCTCCCTGCCGGCCGGTGTGGTCATCAGCCTCCTGATGGCCTTTGTGATCAAGCCGCGGCTGGCTCGCTGGGTGGGGGCCGGACAATGAGCAGCACCCCGTTGTTCGACACGGCGCCGGCCGGCCCCCGCGTGCAGCGCGTGCGCCACGAGCTCAAGCGACGCCGCGTGCAGGTGCAGCGCGTGGAAAGGCTCAGCCTCCACATGTGCAGCATCACCTTCGGCGGCGAAGCGCTGGCGGACTTCGTCAGCTTGTCATTTGACGACCACATCAAGCTCTTTCTGCCCGCAAACGACGACAGCGCATGGGTGGCGCGCGACTACACGCCGCGCCGCTTTGACGCCGCGGCGCGTGAGCTGTGCATCGAGTTCGCGCTGCACGGTGACGGCCCTGCGGCGAACTGGGCTCGGCAGGCCCGCCCCGGCCAGACGGTGGAGATCGGTGGCCCGCGGGGTTCGTTCATCGTGCCGCCGGACCTGAGCTGGCACTTGCTCGTGGGCGACAGCAGCGCGCTGCCGGCCATCGCGCGGCGCTTGGAAGAACTGCCCGCGAGTGCCACGGCATGGGCCATCGTGCAGATGCCCGATGCGGCCGATCACCGGGTGCTGGGCCATGCCGGGCAACGCCAGCCCCTGTGGGTGGGCGATGACGCGCAATGCCTGGACGCGGTGCGGGCACTGACCTTGCCGGCGGGCGAGGGTTTTGTCTGGTGCGCGGGCGAAGCCACGGCCATGCAGGTCTTGCGCCGCGTCTTGCTGGAGGAAAAGGGGGTGGACCGCCACGCCCTGCGCGCGTCCGCTTACTGGAAGCGCGGCACCCAGGCGCATCACGGACAACTGGGCGATGCGGGGGAATGATGCCGGTTGGTACCACCAACAGGAATCGAACCTGTATCTAGCGCTTAGGAGGCGCTCGTTCTATCCATTGAACTATGGCGGCGGGGAACGGCGCATTGTAAAGGTGGACCGCAGCGCGGGCCTCTGGCTCACGGCGCACTGGCGGGGGCCTCGCGGCCCCGCAGGCTGCTGTGGACCGGGACGTGTTCGCCCAGGAAATCGAGAAAACACCGCACGGCGGGGGTGAGGCCGCGGCGCGAGGGGAACACCGCGTGCACGAGGCCGCGCGGCGTCTGCCAGTCGGGCAGCAGCTGGACCAGCCGGCCCTGGCGCAGGTCGTCGTCGCACATGTAGCTGGGCAGCCAGCACATGCCGGTGCCGGCGAGCGCGGCCACGTGCAGCGTGCGCAGGTCGTCGGCCACGTAGCGCGGGGTGTGCTGCAGGACAGTCTCCTTTCCATCCGGGTCGGTCAGGGGGATGCTGGCGCGGCCGTCGGTGGTGGACATGGCCATGCTGTCGAGTCGGCTCAGTTCGTCCAGTGTGGTGGGCGTGCCCTGGCGGGCGAGCAGGGCGGGGCTGGCCACCAGCACGGGCGCGTCGTCGCCCAGGCGCTTGACCACCAGGCTGCCGCTGTCGTCGAGCGTGTTGCGCACGCGCAGCGCCACGTCCACGCCTTCTTCGACCAGATTCACCACGCGGTTGCTCACCAGCATTTCCACGCGCACCAGCGGGTGCAGCGCCAGAAAGCCGGGCATCAGCTCGGCCAGCACGGTCTGCGCCAGCGTGACCGGGCAGGCCACGCGCAGGGTGCCGCGCGGTTCGCTTTGCACCTGGGCCACCGTGTCGGCCGCGGCCTGGGCCGATTCGCGCAGCGCCTGGCAATGGCGCAGATAGGCCTCGCCGACCTCGGTGAGCGAGAGCTTGCGCGTGGTGCGCTGCAGCAGGCGCACACCGAGCTGCGCTTCCAGCCCGGCCACGCGGCGCGACAGCCGCGACTTGGGCAGGCCCAGCGCCCGGCCAGCAGCCGCGAAGCCGCCGCGCTCCACGACCTCGGCGAACAAGAGCATGTCGTTCAGGTCCTGCATGGCGTGTCCCTCGGTTGATTGTCCTGATTATGGAACGATGAAACTTGAAATGAGTGGCTTATCAAGGAATCGATACAAAAAGACAATCTATCTACCGCCACGCCACGTGGCTCCCCATTCCCCTTTCAGGAGATCACCATGCAACTGCTGCACATCGATTCCGCGATCACCGGCGAACAGTCGGTTTCCCGCCAGCTCACCGCCCGCACCGTGGCCGCCTGGGTGGCCACCCACCCCGGCACGCAGGTGCAGCACCTGGACCTGGCCGCCGACGTGGTGCCCCACCTGGGTGCCGACGCCCTGGGTTTTCGCACCGGTCAGACCGCCGAAACCGCGGTTCAGCGGGAAGAAAACGCCCTGTCCGAAGCGCTGGTGAGCCAGTTCCTGGCCGCCGACGTGGTCGTGATCGGCGCACCGCTCTACAACTTCTCGGTGCCGAGCCAGCTCAAGGCCTGGATCGACCGCGTGGCCCAGATCGGCCGCACCTTCAAGTACACCGACAAGGGCCCGGTCGGTCTGGCCGGCGGCAAGACGGTGATCGTGGCGATCACGCGCGGCGGCGTGTATTCGACCAGCGAAGGTGGCCGCGCCATGGAGCACCAGGAGAGCTACCTGCAGACGGTGTTCGGCTTCTTCGGCATCACCGACGTGCGCTTCGTGCGCGCCGAGGGCGTGGCCATGGGCCCGGACGCCAAGGCCCAGGCCCTGGTCACGGCCGCAGGCGAGATCAGCCGCCACACCGCAGCAGCGGCGAACCAGGCTGAAGTGGCCGAAGCGGCCTGAGCACGCGACCCACCCCCGACGCGCTGCGCGTCTGGGGTGGGTCAATCAAACCTTTTCGTGAAGATCAGGTCGACGGCGTTTTCTGTACCCGCGCGTGCGCGCAAGGTCAGGCGTTTCGAGAGGTCGTACAGGATGGACACGGTGCTCATCGCGCCGGTCACGCTCTGCTCGTAGCTCAGGTAGAGGTCGTTGGAGAGGCGCTTGCCCAGCGTGAGGGCGGCGTCGGTGGTGGTGGTGCCGTCGGCGTTGGTGCGGGTGCCGGTGCTGGAGAACCCGATCTCGTCCAGTCCGAGCGACTGGGCCAGCGCGCCCTCCAGCGGTTCACCACCGCGCGAGAGCAGCCGGCGCGCAGCCTGCTGCAAGACGAAGGCCTGCGCGCCGGCTGACGAAGCCGGGCGGCCGAGCACCAGCCAGGCCAGCTTGTCCCCATCGGGCAGGTCGGGATCGGCGAACAGGCCCACGCGCGGCGCCTGTGCGTTGCCGGTGATCAGCACGCCCACGCGCTGCTCGATGTTTTCAGGCAGCTTGCGCGTGGCACGGATGTCCAGTGCCGGGTCGTCGTAAGGCCCGGTGAAGCGCATCACGCCGTTTTCGATGTTGAGCTGCTGGCCGTAGGCGCGGTAGGTGCCGCTGGAGGTGCGCACTTCGCCGATCACGCGCGGTGTGGGCAGGGCCGGCGTGGCCAACACGGTGAGCTGGCCTTCGAGCCGGGTCTGGATGCCCTGGCCGCGCACCTCGAACTGCGGACCCAGATCCAGGCGAATGGACACGTCGGGCAACACGCGCTGCGCGTCGCCGGCCTCGGTGGGCAGGGTGCGGGTGGTGCGCACGACCACGTCGGCGTCGAGGCTGGGGGCGGTTTCGTCGGGCAGGATGAACAGCGCCGAATCGGCCTTGAGCTGTCCGCGCAGTTGCAGTTCATGGCCGGCGAGTTTCGCGCTCACGTCGCCTGAGAGCGTGAGGCGGCGGTCGGCCCGGTTGGACACGCGCAGGCGTTGTGCCAGCACCTGCAGCTCGATGAAGGGCTGGCGCAGCAGGCCGCCGGGCACGGCGCGCCATTCGGCTTGGCCGCTGGCTTCCAGGGTGCCGCCGACGGCGGCGCCACCCGGGCCTTGCAGGCTGAAGCGGTCCACGCTGATGCGGTCGCCCGCGAGGGTGGCGCGCAGTTGCCCGTTGCTGAAGGCGAAGCCGTCCACCAGCGAGCGCAGCGCCAGTTCGTCGCCCTGCAGGTTGCCGCGCCACTCGGGCGCGCCGCGCGTGCCGCCCAGCGTGGCGTCGGCCGTGAGCGTGCCGTTCATGCGCCAGCCCGGCGGCGCCAGCATGGACCACACGCCCACCTGCGGCAGCCGCACCTGCGCCGTGCCGCGGATCGGTGTGCTGGTGGGCCACCAGCGGTCGAGTGCGCTGGCGTTCGCCGGCGCGCTGCCCGGGTTGAGCCGGGACGACGCGTCGGCGCTGGCCTGGCCCAGGCGTTCGGTGTCCCAGCGCAAGAGCGCCTGCACTTCGCGGTCTTTCACGTTCAGGCTGATGCGCGCGTCTTTCACGCCGGCCGTCACCGGGCTGCCGGGGGTGGCGCCGGGCGCGGCCGACGCGGCGCTGCCGTTGCCCTGCCAGCGCAGGTCGCCCCCGCGGCGCTGGAGCATGGCGGACAGCGTCAACGGCAAGGCCGTATCGGCGGGCACGCGCAGGTCCCATGCACCGTCGAACACCAGATCGCCGCTCAGGCCGTTCGCTGCGATCGGCCCGCGGCCGGGCGGCTGGCCCAGCGACGTCAGCGCATCGATCCAGGGCAATGAGAGGCCTAGCAGGCGCCCCTGGGTCTCCAGCGCCTGCGCCCGCCAGACCAGGCGCTGCCAGCTCAGGGTGACGGGCGTGTCCAGGGCCGGCGCCACGCCGGGCTGGGGCTGCAGCTGCAGCTCGCCCGTGCCGGCGTCCACGGCCAGGCCGCTGGCTGCCGTGTTCTGCCAGCGCAGCTGGAGTGGCTGGGCGTTTTGCAGCGTCCAGCCGGTGGGGGCGGTGGTGTCGCTCGGCTGGTCTGCCGCCAGGCTCAGCGACAGGCGGTTCAGGTCCAGCCGGCCAGAGCCGGGTGTCAGGCTGCTGTTGCCGGCGGCGGCCAGCGTGGCCTGCCAGGGCGCGGCGCTGGCGCTGCCCTGGGCGCTGAGTTGCAGGGCGTTCATCGGGCCCTCGGCCCGGAGCGACACGCCGCTGAACACGGTGGCCGCGGCCTCGCCGGTCTGCAGGACCAGACGCGGCACGGTCACCGAGGCTTGCAGCCGGGGCGCTGCTGCGCCTCCTTCCGGGTGGGTCTTGCCCGGCGGCACCGGCCAGCCCAGCGCGCCCAGACCGCCCACCCAGCCCAGCCGGGCACTGCCGTTGCCCTCGGCGCGCAGCGCGTCCTGGCCGTCCAGCGCCGCGCGCACTTGCTCGCCCACAAAGGGCAGGTTTTGCAGGCTGCGCACCCAGGCGAGCACGCGGGCCGCGCTGTCCAGCTGCAGGCGGGTTTCGCCCTGGCCCTGCGCGTGGGCGGCCTGGCCCTGGGCTTCGAGCCGGGCGCCAGGCACCTGCAGGCTCAGTTGGCCGTTGTAGGCCCAGCGCGAGGTGTCGAGTTGGCCGCTGGCCTCCAGCTGTGCGCCGGCCATGCGCACGCGCGCCTCAACGAGTTCGAGCACCCCCCGGGTCGGCGAGGCGGCGTCCGGTCGCCATTGCCCCATCACGCGCACCTCGCTCAGGCGCAGGCCGCCGAGCTGGGCGCCGGCCGGCTGGCGGGCCGAAGGCAGGACGCGGGCACTCAGGTCCAGCGCGTTGGGTGCCTTGGCGTCCGGTGCGGCCTGGGCGCTGAACTGGCCGTCCAGCGCACCCGGGGCCAGCGGGCTCCAGAGCAGGGCGGGGCGGATGCCCAGCGCCTGGAGTTCGCCCTGCCACTGGCTCACGGTGGTGGCGGCGCCCGACGTGTCGAGGTTGAAACCGCCCTGGCCCTTCAGTTCACCACCGCCCAGGCGCGCTTCCAGGCCGGAGACGGTCCAGCGCTGGCCGAGTTGCTGGATGTGTGCCTTCAGGCTTTGCAGCGGCAGGCCTTGCTGGTCGGCGGGGCCGATGAGCGTGTTGTCGAGCGCCACTTGCGCGCGCCAACCGTCGCCGTCCGGCCGGGCGTGCAGTTGGCCGCTCAGGGCCGTGACGGGCGCGCTGGGCCAGAGCGCGGCGAGGTTCAGCGCCTGGGTGTTCAGGTCGGCGCTCACCAGCGGCTGGGTGGCCCAGGGCATGACGCGGGCGGTGAGCGCGAGCGTGGTTTCCGGACCGGTGGTGCCCAGGGCGCCCTCGGCGTTCGCGCTGAGGTCCAGCGTGGCTTGTGCGCCGGCGAGCGTGCCGCGGGCCCGGGCTTCGGCTTTCAGGCTCAGGCCGGCGCCCTCGGGCACCGTGGTGCGGATGTCGCCCTGCAGGTCCAGTGCCAGCGGCATCGGAGCTTCGGCGCCCAGGCTGAGTTGTGCGCGGTAGTGGCCGTCGGCGAGCTGCAGCGCGTCCAGGCGCAGACGGTGGGCGGTGCTCAGGCCCGGGGTGTCGGGCAGCGCGGGGGCTTCGGTCGCATCGCCCAAGGCGCCGTAGCGGTAATGCCCGCGGATGCCGTCGAGCCGGAGCGCTGTCTTGCCGGTGAGTTCGACATGGTCCACGCTGAACGCGAGGCTCAGCGGCAAGGGCAGCGTGAGCGCCTGCAGCGGTTCGCTCGGCGTGGGTTCGCGTTGGTCGTTCACGCGCAGCGTGCGGATGGCCAGCGCCTTCAGCTGCACGCCCTCGCCACGCAGGGCGCCGGTCCACAAGCTGTCGTCCCATTCCAGCTGCACGCCTTCGGCCTGCACGCTGAGCGCACCCTGCGTCCAGCGCAGCGCGGCGATGCGCCCGCCGCCGCGCAGGCTGCCTTCGACGCCCTCGGTGTGCAGCTGGCCGAGGGTGTCGGCGCGCCCCTGCATCCAGCGATCGGCCCAGCCCAGCGCCTGCGCCAGCGAGCCCGGCGTGGCGGCCCAGAGCCAGAACGCCACACCGCCAGCCAGCAGCAGGGCGATCAGCGCGCCGGGCAGCCACAGGGCCAGCCAGCCCACGCGCCGCCACCCCGAACGCGGACCGCGTGCGGACTCCGGCGCTTCGGGTTGTGGGGGCAGGCTGCGGGGATCGGTCATGCGCGTCAGAAACTGAAGCCGACGTTGAGGTGGACGCGGAACCGTTTCGCGTCCACGCCGTAGGCCAGGTCCAGCTGCAGCGGCCCCACCGGGCTGTTGTAGCGCAGGCCCGCGCCCACGCCCACCCGGGTGTCCACCTGCGTGGACTGGTTGGTCACTGCGCCCGCGTCCACAAACAGCACGCTTTCCCAGGGCGTGCGAACGCCGTTGCGCCAGATCGGGCGCTGCCACTCGAAGCTGGCCACGCCCAGGTAGCGTCCGGCGGTGACGCTGCCGTCGGGCTGCACCACGCCGATGTCGCGCAGGCCGTAGCCGCGCACCGTGGTGTCGCCGCCGGTGAGGAAAAGCAGGGTGTCGGGGATGGGGGCATCGGTGTCGGCCAGCACCGCGCCGCCTTGCAGGCGCAAGGCCAGGCGGCCATTCCAGGAGCTTGGGCTGCTGGACGCGGGTTTGTCCGGCGCCTGACCGATCGTGAGCAGTTCGTCCAACACCTCGGTCACGGGGTCCAGCGGCCAGTAACCGAGCCAGCGCGCCTGGGTGCTGACGAAGGGCTGGCGCACGCCGCCCAGCGTCATGCCGACACCGAGCGTGAGCCCCAGGCCGTAGCCCCGGTTGGGGTAGGGCAGGGTGTCGAAGCGGCGCCAGGTCCAGCCATAGTTGGCCGAGATGGCGGCCTCATTGCCGTCGGACGAGGCCAGTTTTGAGACGGTGTTGACGGTGCGCGCGCGGTCAAACTGCAGGAAATAGCGGCGATCCAGCAGGGTGCTGGCCTGCGCCTTGCCCGCGCTCAGCCGCAGGCTGGAGACGGTGGTGTCGTCGTCGATCTGGCGCGCCAGGCGCCCGCCGGCGAGCCAGTGCCAGCCGTCGTCTTCGATCGGTGCGCTCCAGTCGGACGAGAGCTGCTGGTCGTTGCGTTCGAGCTGCAGCTTGCTCAGTGCCTGCCAGCCGATGACCGGCAGGCGCAGGTGTTTGTGTTCGGCCGAGAGGCGCGGGCCGTTGTTGGTGCTGCCGCCCACACCGAGCACGACGCTCTGCAGTTGCGCTTCTTTCACCTGCACCACCACCGGCGCCTCGGTGGCCGGGTCGTCGCCGGGCTCCAGATCGACGTAGGCGAAGACCGAGGTGTAGTAGCCGCTGTCGGCAATTTTCTGCTGGGCGTCCTGCAGCCGGGTGAGGCTGTAGTCGGCGCCGGGCCGCAGGCCGGCCAGGCGCACCAGGCGTTCCACGGTGGCCGTGCCGTAGCGCTGTGCGCCTTCCACCCGCACCGTGCCGATGCGCACCGGCGTGCCGGAGTCGAGCTCGATGTGCCAGTGGGCGGCGTTCGCCGTGGTGTCGATGTCGCTCAGGCTGTTGACGATGCGGCCCCGCGGGTAGCGTTCGTTGGTGAGCAGGCGCAGGGTGTCGGACTTCACGCGGCCCCAGCCGGCTTGTGTGAAGTCCTGACCCACCGCCCCTTGGCTGCTGCGCTGAATGGTTTCGCGCTGGGCCACCGCGGCCTCGGCGTTCGCGATGTCGCCCCGGAAATAGACGCTCGACGACGCGACCGACGTGACCGGGCCCGGCTCGATGCGGATGCGCACCGTGCCCAGCGCGGGTGCCGGCGCGCCGCCCGGGGTGGCGGGCTCGCGGCCGACGCTGATCTGCGGTGAAAAGTGCCCCTGCGTGCCCAGCAGGTCGCGCAGGTTGTCGGGGGCCGCGATCAGCAGCCTGTCGAGCTCGCTGCCGTCCAGGTCCTGCAGGGTTCGGTAGCGCTGGAGATCGAGGTGGCGCAGCAGGAAGGGCTGGAGCTTGGCAGGCGCTTCCAGCTGGATGTCGAAGCGGGCCGGGCCTTCTGCGGCGTCGTCGACATCATCCGATGGAGCCGTGGCGGAGCTGGTGGCGCCGGGTGCAGACGCGGCTGGCGTCTGCGCCGCAGCGCCGAGCGGCAGCAACAAAAGCAGACAAAAAAGCCGTGTGGAAGCCACACGGCGCAGAAGGGGGCGTTTCATGCGGGGCTATTTCGAGAGCATCCTCATCGTGTCCTCCAGCCCCTTGAGGGTCAGCGGGTACATGCGCTGGCCCATCAGTTGCTGGATCACGCTGATGCTCTGTCGATACTGCCACACCCCCTGGGGTTCCGGGTTGATCCAGGCGAACTTGGGAAACGTGTGTGTGAGCCGTTGTAACCACTCGGCACCCGCTTCCTCGTTGTTGTATTCCACGCTGCCGCCGGGTTGCAGTATTTCATAGGGGCTCATGGTCGCGTCGCCCACGAAGATGAGTTTGTAGTCCTTGTTGTACTTGCGCATGATGTCCCAGGTCGGGAACTTCTCTGCGTAGCGGCGGCGGTTGTTCTTCCACACGAAGTCGTAGACGCAGTTGTGGAAGTAATAGAACTCCAGGTGCTTGAACTCGCTCTTGACGGCGCTGAACAGCTCTTCGACGCGCTGGATGTGTTCGTCCATGGTGCCGCCCACGTCCATCAGCAGCAGCACCTTCACGTTGTTGTGCCGCTCCGGGATCATCTTGATGTCCAGCCAGCCAGCGTTGGCGGCGGTGGCGCGGATGGTGTCGGGCAGGTCCAGCTCCAGGTCGTTGCCTTCGCGCGCGAACTTGCGCAGGCGGCGCAGCGCGACCTTGATGTTGCGCGTGCCGAGCTCCTGCGTGTCGTCGTAGTCGCGGTAGGCGCGCTGCTCCCACACCTTGACGGCCGACTTGTTGCCGCCCTTGCCGCCGATGCGGATGCCCTGCGGGTTCTTGCCACCATGGCCAAACGGCGAGGTGCCGCCGGTGCCGATCCACTTGCTGCCGCCCTCGTGGCGTTCCTTCTGTTCTTCGAGCCGCTTCTTCAGCGTCTCCATCAGCTCGTCCCAGTCCATCTTGGGCGCGTTGGCGATCTGCTCGGCCGAGAGGATGCGCTCCAGCTCCTGGCGCAGCCAGTCGGCGGGAATCGGCTTGGTGAAGTCCGCGATCATCTCCACGCCCTTGAAGTAGGCGGCGAAGGCGCGGTCGAACTTGTCGAAGTGCTTCTCGTCCTTCACCAGCGCGGTGCGGCTGAGGAAATAGAAGTCGTCCATGGTGCAGGCGTCGGGGTTGGTCGGGCCCACCACGTCGGCCTGCAGCGCTTCGAGCAGGGTCAGGAACTCCTTGACCGAGACCGGCAGCTTGGCGGCTCGCAGGGTGTAGAAAAAGTCGATCAGCATGGCAGGACCTCCAGATCGAGGACGCAAAAACCGCCGGTCACCGGTTCCGCTGGTTCATGAACACCAGCTTTTCAAACAGCGTGGTGTCCTGTTCGTTCTTGAGCAAGGCGCCCACCAGCGGCGGGATGCTGACCTTGCTGTCCGCGCTTTGCAGCGCTTCGAGCGGGATGTCTTCGGCCAGCAGCAGCTTGAGCCAGTCCAGCAGCTCGCTGGTGCTGGGCTTTTTCTTCAGGCCAGGCAGGTTGCGCACGTCGTAGAAGGTCTTCATCGCCGCGGTCAGCAGGTCCTGCTTGAGGTCGGGGAAGTGCACGTCCACGATCTGCTTCATGGTCTCCGCGTCGGGGAACTTGATGTAGTGGAAGAAGCAGCGGCGCAGGAAGGCGTCGGGCAGCTCCTTCTCGTTGTTGGAGGTGATGAACACCAGCGGGCGGTGCTTGGCCTTGACGAGCTCCCGCGTCTCGTAGCAGTAGAACTCCATGCGGTCGAGTTCGCGCAGCAGGTCGTTGGGGAACTCGATGTCGGCCTTGTCGATTTCATCGATCAGCAGCGCCACCGGCTGGTCGGCGTTGAAGGCCTGCCAGAGCACGCCCTTGACGATGTAGTTGTGGATGTCCTTGACCTTCTCGTCGCCGAGCTGCGAGTCGCGCAGGCGGCTCACCGCGTCGTACTCGTACAGGCCCTGCTGCGCCTTGGTGGTGCTCTTGATGTGCCACTGCAGCAGCGGCAGCTTCAGCGCTTCGGCCACTTCTTCGGCCAGCATGGTCTTGCCGGTGCCGGGCTCGCCCTTGACGAGCAGCGGGCGCTTCAGGGTGATGGCCGCGTTGACGGCCAGCATCAGGTCCTGGGTGGCGACGTAGTTCTGGGTGCCTTGGAATTTCATGTCGGGGGCTTCGGGTTGGGAAGGGAAAACGCTGCGGGTGTGGGCCGCGATCCACAGGCCGCAGGGCCGGGGATCAGGGTAATCAATAAGTGGCCGGTGATGATCGAGTCTATATAATCGAATATTGATTTTTATCAATCATTCATCTCATTGTGCTTGCAAAATGAACCAACTGTTGTCCACGATCGCCCGTTCACTTGTCGCCGCTGCGACGTTTTCTGCGGTCGCTCTGACCGCCCAGGCGCAGGGCCTCACCGGCAACGCGGATGCGGGGCAGAAGAAGGCCGACATGTGCATCGGCTGCCACGGCATCCCGGGTTACCAGAACAGTTTTCCTGAAATCCACAAAGTCCCCAAGATTTCGGGCCAGTCGGACAAGTACATCATCTCGGCCCTGACCGCGTACAAGAAGGGTGAACGCAAGCACCCGTCCATGCGCGGCATCGCCGGTTCGCTGAGCGAGCAGGACATGGCCGATCTGGGCGCTTTCTACGCCTCGCAGGCTTCCAAGACCGCGGCCGAGACGCCCAAGGCCCCCGACCAGGTCACGCAAGCCCTGATCGAGAAGGGCGCCTGCGCGTCCTGCCACGGTGCCAACTTCAGCAAGCCGATCGATCCGACCTATCCCAAGATCGGTGGTCAGCACGCCGACTACCTGTTCGTGGCCCTCAAGGCCTACACGGTCGAGGGCAACCAGGTGGTGGGTCGCGCCAACCCCATCATGGCCGGCATGGCCAAGCAGTTCTCCCCCGCCGAAATGCGCCAGATCGCCAAGTACCTGGCTTCGCTCGATGGCGAACTGTCGGTGGTGCCGCAGCCGCGCTTCCGCTGATCGCTGATCGCCCCAAAAAAGCCGCTCGATGAGCGGCTTTTTTGTGTCAGTTTTTCACTTCAGTCCTGCGTGGCTCGGCGGCGCACCTGGTCGATGTAGGCCTGTCCGTCGGGCGGGCGGCCAGCGCGCTGGCTTTCCCAGAGCATGGTGCCCAGGCACTCCATCACCTCGTGGTGCGCAGCGTGCAGGTCGCCACGGCGCGCGGCCAGCAACTCCACCGCCTGGCGGATGCCAGGTGGCTGGTCGATGCTGCACTGCTCGCTGATGGACAGGTGCATCGACAGGTGCAGGAACGGGTTCTCGCTGGTGCCGCTGCCTGGTTCGCCAAGGCGGGCGAGGGCCGCGTCCACGTCGGACAGTTCGGCGTGGTATTCGGGGTGTTCGGCGATCCACTGGCCGGCCAGGGTTTCGATGGCCTCCATGGGTTGTTCGTCCAGGCGCTTGGCGTGGACCGAACAGAAGAATCGCCGCACATCGGCTTGAGACGGATTGAACATGGCGGCATTGTCCCGCAAGCAACGACACCCCGTGACCCGCTTGGGTACAGTGGTGCCCACTGTTCAGGAGACACCCCATGACCCATGCCTACATTTGCGACGCCATTCGCACCCCCTTCGGCCGCTACGGCGGCGCGCTCAGCAGCGTGCGCACCGACGACCTCGGCGCCATCCCGCTGCGTGCTTTGATGGCGCGCAACCCGAAC
>PHCC01000053.1 GCA_002842215.1 Betaproteobacteria bacterium HGW-Betaproteobacteria-9
GCCCGCGCCGCCGTCGATGATGTCGTTCAGGCTTGAGCCGATGATGGCGTCACCACTGGTGCTGCCGTGGAAGTAGAACGTGTCGTCCGCGATATTGCCGGTGATGTCGGCTGCGGAGGCGTCCACAGTGGTGTGGCTCGTGTCGAGGTAGACCTCCAGCGTGGACGCGGACGGGGTGCCCGAGTGCTGGAAGGTGACGGCGGTGAGTTCTTCCAGCTGGGCCTTGCCGAAGGTGTCGGTGATCCCGTCGCCCACCAGCTTCACGGTGCCGAAGTTGTTGATCCCGGCAGCCGAACGGAAGTCGATGCTGCCGTTGGCCACCAGGGTGTCGGCTGCTGTGGCGTCGGTAAGGGTCTCGCCCGCGGCCACGTCGCCTACGTTGTAGACAAAGGTGTTGGCCCCTGTGCCGCCAGAGAGGGTGTCCGCGCCTGCGCCGCCGGTGAGGGTGTCGTTGCCCGCGCCGCCGCTCAGGGTGTCGTTGCCCGCGCCGCCGGAGAGGCTGTCGTTGAACGCGCCGCCCTTCAAGACGTCCGCGCCGCTGCCGCCGGTGATGTAGAACCCGTAGTTCCCGGTCACGCCGGAGGCGTCGAAGGAAAGCGCGCTAGTCATGAGCCCGGCGTCGATGGCGACGTGGTTGCCGCTCGTGGTGGACCCCGCCAGGTGTTCCGCCAGGGTCTCATCCACGGTGAAGGAGGCGGTGCTGCCCGCGTTCAGGACCACGGTCTCCACCGACTGCACGTTGGTAAGCGCGCTTGCGCCTGCGCCGGTGAACGTGGCCGACAGGGTGTCGGCATCGCCCCCGCCGAAGATGGTGTCGGCGCTGGTCAGGTTCGTGCCGTAGTGGAAATAGTCGGTGTAGGCGGACCCGACGATGTTGTCGGCACCGGACCCTGCGGTGTAGTCCAGGTGGCCGCTCAGGAAGTGCGCATCAAGGGCCAGCGAGTGCGTCATGGCGCTGGCGTCGAAATGGATGGTGCCGCCTTCGCCCGCGAGGTAGGGGGGCAGGACCAGGCTCACGTCGGTCAACGAATCGGTAAGGACCACGTGCTCCATGTTGATGACGTTGGCCAGGGCATTGGGAATTCCAGCGATCGGAGTGAAGTACAGCCAGTCCGTGCCTGCGCCGCCGTCGATGTGGTCGCCGCTGGTCAGGTTCAGGCCCATCATGATGTCGTCGTCGCCGTCGCCGCCGGTGATGCTGTCATCGCCGGTGCCGGCG
>PHCC01000054.1 GCA_002842215.1 Betaproteobacteria bacterium HGW-Betaproteobacteria-9
GGCAGGAAGTGCATCTCGACACGGATGACGCCGTCGCCCTGGCAGGCCTCGCAGCGGCCGCCCTTGACGTTGAACGAGTATCTGCCGGGGCCGTAGCCGCGCGCACGCGATTCCGGCACGCCGGCGAACAGTTCGCGGATCGGTGTGAAGAGGCCGGTGTAGGTTGCCGGGTTGGAGCGGGGCGTGCGGCCGATCGGGCTCTGGTCGACATCGACGACCTTGTCGAAGAATGCCAGACCGTCGATTTCATCATGCGGCGCCGGTTCGGTCGAACTGCCATAGAGGTGATGTGCTACAGCCCGGTACAGGGTGTCATTGATCAGCGTCGATTTGCCGGAACCGGATACGCCGGTGACGCAGGTCAGCAGGCCGACCGGCAGTTTCAGCGTGACATTCTGCAGGTTGTTGCCGCTGGCACCGGTCATCGTCAGCCAGCGTGCAGGATCCGCTTGATGACGTTTCTTCGGTATTTCGATGGCTTTCTTGCCACTCAGATATTGTCCGGTGAGTGAGTCCTTGTTTTCCTGGATTTCAGCAGGGGTGCCTGCGGCAACGATCTGGCCGCCGTGTTCACCAGCCCCGGGTCCGATATCGACCACATAATCTGCGGCCAGAATGGCGTCCTGGTCATGTTCGACCACGATTACCGTGTTGCCGATGTCGCGCAGGCGCATCAGGGTTTCCAGCAGGCGGTCGTTGTCGCGCTGGTGCAGGCCGATGGACGGTTCGTCCAGCACATACATGACGCCGGTGAGGCCGGAGCCGATCTGGGAAGCAAGGCGAATGCGCTGCGCCTCGCCGCCGGACAGGGTTTCGGCCGAGCGCGACAGCGACAGGTATTCGAGGCCGACGTTGGTCAGGAACTTGAGGCGGCTGCTGATCTCCTTGACGATCTTGTCGGCGATGGCCAGCTTCTGGCCTGTCAGCGCAAGTGTTTCAAAGAAAGTGAGCGCCTGCTTCAGTGGAATCTCACAGACTTCATGGATATTGCGATCACCGACTTTGACATGCCGTGCTTCGCGCCGTAAACGTGTGCCGCTACAGTCCGGGCAGGCCTGCGAGTTGAGGTATTTCGCCAGTTCTTCGCGCACGGTGCTGGAGTCGGTCTCGTGATAACGGCGCTGCAGGTTGTTCAGGATGCCTTCGAAAGTGTGGCTCTTCTGGAAAGAGGAGCCGCGCTCGTTCAGATATTTGAAAGCGATGGTTTCCTTGCCGCT
>PHCC01000025.1 GCA_002842215.1 Betaproteobacteria bacterium HGW-Betaproteobacteria-9
AGGGGCCCGTCTGGTGGCGAGTTCGGACCTGCGATCACCATGACCGTGCCGTCTCCGAACTGCAAGCGCTCGATGTTGAACAGGCGATCAGTGCCGTCGTCGAGGTTGTTCTGGGGCGTGAGATGCGCAACAGTGATCGAGCCATCGTCATTGTTGGTAAAGGCGTACTCGGAACGGAGTCCACGGTAGACTGCAGTGTCCACAGCGGCATTCAAGCTGTCGCCGTCCAGGATCATCCGCTCGATGCTTAACTGCCCGGGGTTGAGGGTGCGGTCGAACATGAGGTTGTCGAGCGAGCGCCCGCCGTAGAGCTCATCGCCCGTCAGGCTGTAGACCTTGCTGCCCAGATCGTCGGCCCATGCAATGGCGTTGCCTTGGGCATCGTTGATGCCGATGCGCACATTGAGCCAGCGATCCCCGTCAATGATGTCGTTGCCTGCCTTGCCTTGCAGGATGTCGCTGCCGCCGCCGCCGAGCAGGATGTCGGCTGCTGTGTCATAGATCGTGATGGCATTGCCGGCGGCGTCGCGCTCCACAGCGGATTCGTCGAACACGATCGCTGTTTCCTGCTTTCCTGCCGCGGTGAACGTGACCCGGTTCAGATGGGCCACCAGAACATCCAGCCCTTCGATGCGATCCACACCCGACTGCAGCAGCGCGTTGGCGTAGGAGGCGAACGGCGAGTCCGGATTGAACTGGGCGGCAGCACCGGCTTCTTCGTCGTAGGCACCAATGATGACCTCGCGGCCGGTGAGTATGTCGTCGTGCTCCCAGCCCGACAGGCCTTCCACCAGGTCAAACCGGTCTCGCAGGATATTGGCCTGCTGGTTCACAAAGATCGGGATACCCAGGTCTGAATCGGCCCCCTGTGCTGCGCCTTTGTGGATGGCCCAGTCGAAACCGGCCATGCCGTTGTTGCGCTGGATGCCGGTGCCCTGGAACATGATGTCATCGCCCGACTCGGCGTCGTAATCGTTGTCGTTGCCGCGGCCGTTGAGCACATCGTGGCCGATGATGGTGCTGTTGAAAAAGAGCTCTGTGTTTTCGCCCGCCAGCGTGTCGAAGCTGTCGCCGCCTTCGAGCCAGTCGTCGCCCTCGTTGCCGGCCACGAAGCTCAGGCCGTCAGGGCCGCGCACGAAGTCGTTGCCTTCGCCAGCGGTGATGGTCTTGCCGTCGACACCTCCGAAGATGAAGTCCTGGCCGCGGCCACCGAAGATCAGGTCGAGGCCGTTGCCTCCGTTGATGACGTCGTTGCCGTCGTCGCCGTGGATCACGTCTGCGGCGCCCGAGTCGGTGCCGGAGTCTGTGAGGATGTCGTCGCCCGCACCGCCGAAGAGGTGGTCGACCCCGAAGCCGCCTTCGAGCCGGTCGTTGCCGCCGTCGCCCCAGAGCGTGTCGTCGCCCTCGCCGCCGATCAGGGTGTTGTCCTGCTCGGTCCCGCCGAGCACCACATGGTCACCACCGGTGTATCGAAGGTAGTCGTCGACACCGTCGCTGTCGGTGTCCTGCCGGATGACCATCGGGCTGATGGCGTCGAGGATGGCGTTGTCGTGTGTCGGGTCGGCCAGTTTCTGGCGTGCCTGGTCGAGCTCCAGGATGTGGTCCGGCGTGAGGAAGAGTGAGCTCGGGAGGTGGGTGGCGTTCGGATTGCCGAGGTCGGTGTTGCGCATCACCAGCTCGGCAAAGGAGTCGGCCTCCAGCTGGTTGAGCAGGTTCATGCCCTGGGCGCGACTGAGGTAGTAGAAGCGGTCACCATCCTGCAGCTGCTCCATCTGCACCTCGAAAACGAAGTTGAAGGTGGTGCCGAGCTGGCCACCAAAGGCCATCTTTTTCTCGGCGAGGCCGCCGATCCAGAAGTCCACCTGGTTCAGGCCGCCCAGGTCACCACCGGTCCAGCCATTGGTGGCGTTGAGAAAGTCCAGTCGGTCGGCCGGCGCACCCTCGCCACCCAGAACCAGCAGCGTGGCGGCATCGCGTTTTTCCTCCAGCGTGGTGGCTGCGGTGATGCTGCCGTGGGTACCGTAGGCGGCGATGAAGTTGATGATCGAGGCCGGGTGCTTGATCGCCAGGGCAAAGTCGAACCAGCTCTCGTAGGGCTTGAGGGTGGTGTCGTTGGTTTGCTCGAAGAACTGCCGGCGGGCCTCGTTGAGCGAGGGCACGCCAGTGTCGCGTCCTCGGGCGATGTTCAGTGCGCCCAGGTCCAGCGGCAGACCCACGAGGTTGTTGCGCAGCGCCTCGGTGAGGAACTCGTCGATCTCGTTGCCCACCTGGCGGCTCATGCCGCGGATGATGGCGCCGGCGGACTCATCGGAGTCCACGCCGCTGGCCACGTATTCGACCGGGTCGAGGAAGGCTTCAATCAAGCCGATGTTGTCCGAGGTCTGACCGTCGGCGCCAAGGCGGTCCACCGTCTCGGTCAGCATGGAGTGGCCAAAGCGGTACACCACGTGGGCGAACTCGGCCACGATGGCCGGGTCGATGTCCACCGAGTTGGAAAACAGGAAGGGGTCGACGTCGGGCGAGATCAGACGCGCGAACTCTTCGAACACCAGGTGCTGGTACACCATCTCGGTGCTGAAGCGGGCCGCCTGGAACAGCCGTTCTCCGTTCCAGAGCAGACCTGTCGGGTCGTCTGGCACGCTGTCGACCGGCACCAGCAGCCACTGGTTGAGAAAGGTCAGGTCACCGCTGGCGATCAGCTCGTGCTGGATCTGCTCGATCCGGGTGTTGTGTTCGCTGTGGAACACGTGGTGCACCGCGGTCAGTCCGATGTTTTCATTGCCGCGGCCGTCGCCGACGATGAAGTGCTGGTCCAGCAGTTCGTTGTCATAGGTGGTGGCGACACCAAACCCGTTGAGCGGGATCGCATTGCCAGTGTCGCTGTCCGCGTCGGCCGTGGTGACCACGGCAGCGGTGGTCGGGTCGCGGTCGTCGTCGACCACGCCGGGCGCTGCGCTGTGAGCGATGTCGTTGAGGAAGGCGCGGCCGGCACCAATGGCCGAGCTGGCCAGGGCCGGCGCACCGGGGTCTCCCTCGATCAGACCGGCCGATGTGACGAGCTGGGCGTAGCCATTGGCACCGGGGATGAATTTGCCGTACAGGTCGGCAGCCACCAGCGGCACACGGTGCACGTCCAGGTCGGTCAGCTGGATGCCCAGCATGTCCAGCGCCTGGGCCTTGATGTCGGCCCAGGTGGGTGGCCCGCCGTGGGCGCCTTCGAGCATGTGGCCGGTGGCGACCGTGCGCAGCACTCCGTCAATTTCGACACGCGCGTATTCGCGCAGAAACACCTGGTGCGATTCGTGCGAGGTGTAGACCTGATTCAGGTCGATGAATGGCGTGGTCTCGTTGTTGTGCTCGCGGATATCGTCGCCGGTGCCCAGCACGCCGTCGGCACCGGGCTGGTTGGTGGCACGGGTCAGCACCATGAAGTTGGTCGGGCTGCCCTCCACGTACAGCGGGTCATCGGGCAGGAGGGGCATGTAGACAGTGCCACTGCCGCCCTTGGACACCAGGTCCAGACCGTGGTCGAAGAACTGCCCGAACAGCGTGAGGAAGCCGTTGAAGGACGCGGTGTCACCCAGGTCGGGCATCACATTGGGGATCGCCAGCGAGAGTTCGTTGACCTCGAAATCCAGCCCGAGTTGAGTCGGCAGCTCCAGCAGGGCCTGGCTCGCGGTGTCCACCGCGGCCTGTGTGCTGCCCAGCGTTTGAGCGGCTGCGTCGGCTGCATTCTGGGCCACCGTGGCGTCGGCCGCCGCGGTATCGGCGGTGGCTTGCGAAGCCAGGGCCACACTGGCCAGCGCGTCAGCGGCCGCCTGCGAGTTTTGCGCCACCGATGCGACCGCGTCGGCCTCCAGCTGCGCGGCCCCCAGTGCGGTGTTGGCGGCGTCCAGCGCGTCCGATGCCGCTTGGGCGGCCGCCACCGCGTCCAGCCAGGCGGCTTCGTTGTTGGCCAGCAAGGTCTGGGCCGTCGCTTGTGCCAGTTGGGACGTGGCGGCGACCGTGGCGGAGCTTGAAAAGCCGGTCAGCGCCGTCATGGCCCCTGCCTGTGCGTCGGTTGCGGCCGCGCTGGCCAGATCCACCACAGCCTGCAGGGCGTCGATCACGCTCTGGTCCGCTCCGCTCTCCACCATTTCGTCGAGCAAAGCCTGGGCATCCGCCAACTCGCCGGCCCGCACGTAGGAAAGGGCCGCCGCGTCGCCGTAGGCTTCCAGGGCTGCGTCGCGGGCGACCGCGTCCACACTGGCCTGCGCGGTGGCTGCGGCCAGGGCCGCTACTGCGTTGTTGAAGGCCGTGAGGGCGTCTGCTTCGGCTGCGACGGCCGCCGTGGCCGCGTTTTGCGCCAAGTCCGCAGCATTCTGTGCGTCGTCGAGAATCTGCAGCCCGGCGTCGGCCAGCGCCTGATCGGCGTTGGCCAGACCCTGTGCGGCGAGTGCCGCGGCTGCATCTTCGGCGGCCACCTGGGCGGCGCTGGCGGCGACTGCCTGGGCCGCGAGCAGCGTGGCCTGGGCGGCATCGTTCGCCTGTTGCACGGCGGGCAATGCGGCCTGTGCGGTCTGGACGGCGAGTACGGCAGCGAGGTAGGCCGCGGCATCGCCCTGCGGATCGGTTGATCCCAGCGCTGTCAGCGCGGCGACGATGGCCGCCGGGTTGTTGATCGACTGGTCGGAGATCAGGTTGCTGATGGTGCGGGGCTCGGAGTCGTAGACAGAGCCGCTGGTCTGGCTGTAGGACGTCGCCTGACCGGAGTACGGGCTGGTTTCGGCGCCAATGAACACCGGTGTGAGCAGGCGGGGCATGGTCTGGTCGGCCGATCCATAGTCGGTGTGGATCAGGTTGTTGTACTGGCCACTGACAGTGCGCAAGCCGTAAGGCACCAGGTTGCCCAGTGATGCACCTTGGGCGTCGGTGAGCTGGGTGTAATTGGACTGAACATGCCGCTCTGCGATCTGGATGTCCGCCAGCATGCGGGTCAGGTCATGGAGGTTGAGATGAAATGACATGGAATTTCCCCTTGATCAGTTTGGCCTCGTGCCAACCCCGGAAGTGGGTTCGCAGACCCTTTCGGGTCGGAAGAATTCGGCGATCTGCTTACACATGTGTCTTTTCGTGTCGCCTTGGGGTGGAGTTTCCTTAGCCCCCCCGCTCGCGGGAATACCTACCCATTCCTACCCACCGTGATACCTAAAGCAGACATGCAACTAAAGGCCTCAACACCTTCAACCACGGGCGCTGCGGCGGATTTCGTCTCTGTGAGCGGCTGTCGAGATGCCCTCAGGCATTCGGTAGCTGCAAAATGAAACTTTAGAAACAAAACGTAAATGAATGCACCCATCGCAAACCCGGTAGCGGCCGATGGAGTGCATGGATTCCCGACCGGGTTTGTTACAGAGGTCAAGAATTCAACATGGTGGGCGAACAAGCCCGGTTGTCGGGAATCCGGTTCAGGCAAGCAGCCATTTGCCTGGGGACAGACGCTGTCAGTTGCAACATCTCGAAGCTCGATCGGGTCTCAGGCTGGCGTGCTCGAGGGCTGTTCTCCTGGCCCAAGTCCCGCCGTTCTTTCTCTTGGTAATATACGAACCAGCTACAAACCGTATACAAGGGGATTGCCATGGGCATCATCAAGATTTCAGAGCAGATGCATGAAAACCTGCGTCTGACCAGTGGGGCGCTGAGCCGCTCCATGAACGCGCAGGCCGAACACTGGCTGCGTGTGGGCATGTTGTCGGAGCTGAACCCGGCGCTGTGCCACGGCGAGATCTGCCAGTTGCTGATCGAGTCGGAGCGGCAGGCGCCGGTGACGGCGAGTCTCAGGAGCGTGCCGCCCGCCGGCCTGGAGAAGGCGGCATGACGGGCGGTAAAAAGGTGAGCATCCGGACGCCGGCCGAGATCGACATGGCGCGGCGCGCCGGGCACCTGGCCGCCGACGTGTTGCGCATGATCGGCGAACACGTGAAGCCGGGTGTGACCACGGACGAGCTGGACCGGCTGTGCCACGACTTCATCGTGCACGAGCTGAAGGCCATTCCGGCCAACATCGGTTACCACGGCTACCCGAAGACGATCTGCGCTTCGGTCAACCACGTGATCTGCCACGGCATCCCGTCGGACAAGAAGCTGAAGGACGGTGACATCGTCAACATCGACGTGGCGCTGATCAAGGACGGCTGGTTCGGCGACACGAGCCGCATGTATTGCGTGGGCGAGCCGGGCATTCTGGCCAAGCGCCTGGTGCGCACGACCTATGAGGCGATGCGCGCGGGCATCCAGCAGGTGCGCCCGGGCGCGACGCTGGGGGATGTGGGCCACGCGATCCAGACGGTGGCGCACGCGGCGGGTTTCAGCGTGGTGCGCGAGTACTGCGGCCACGGCATCGGGCAGATCTACCACGACGAGCCGCAGGTCTTGCACTACGGCCAGCGCAACACGGGTCTGAAGCTGGCGCCGGGCATGGTGTTCACGGTGGAGCCCATGATCAACGCGGGCAAGCGCGAGACCAAGGAGCTGTCGGACGGCTGGACGGTGGTCACCCGCGACCGCTCGCTCTCGGCGCAGTGGGAACACATGGTGGCGGTGACGGACACCGGCTTCGAGATCCTCACGCCCTGGCCCGATGGCCTGGGCGATTACGCGGCGATCGAGCCGGCGGCGGTCAGCGCCGCGAGCCCGGTGGCCGCTGCAGCAACGGCTGCGGTGGCCTGAGCCGGCTCAGGCGCGGCGCCTGCGCCAGAGCCACACGCCGACGCCCAGCAGGGCGGCGTAGTTCAGCGCCATGAACCAGGGCTCGTTCCAGGCGATGCCGTCGAAACCCCAGTAGGTGACGGGGTAGAAGACGGGCGAAGGGTAGAAGTCGGCCGAGTGGGTGAACACATCGATCAATATGTGTGACCACCAGCCGAACAGCGGCAGCCAGAGCCAGCGCAGCCAGGCCCAGAGCAGGGCGGTGACCGCGGCGGCCACGAGGGCGCTGTGAAACACGCAGTGCACCTGGTGCGACCAGAACGCCACCGAGGCCGGGAAAGCGGGTTCGCTGCCCGGCAAGGCGGTGGCGTATTGGAGCCATTCGCCGGGTGTGCCGTTGGCCAGGGCCCAGGCCGCCACGGGCAGCGTGTGCACCACGTCGGGCACCACCGCCAGCGCCACCACCCAGGCCAGGGTGGGTTTGTCCACCGGCCTGGCGTTGGACAACGCCACCAGACCGGCACCCGCCCACAACCCGTGCGCCAGGATGTCCATGGTTCAGGCCCGGGTGTGCATGGCTCAGTAATGCGGCGGCAGCTCGTCGCGCAGGTTGCGCGCGGGCGCCGAGCCCTCGTCAGCGCCCTGGCGGCGCAGGTGGCCGAGCTCGCGCAGCAGCAGGTCAATCTGCTCCTGCTGGCGCGCCACCACGGCGTTCAGCGTGTCGAGCAGGTCGTCTGCGTAGCTGGCCTTGATCTCCAGTTCGGTGAGGCGGCGCTCGGTGTCGGCGGCAGATGCTGTGGGTGGGGTCGAAGCGGTGCTCATGTGGCTATTGGACACCACGCCGGCGCGTGACCCGCAGCGCAAGAAACAACCCCAACCCAGGGAGACCGAGGGTCCGGCTTTGCCGGCCCAAGGTATCGCCCCCCTCCAAGCCGAAGGCGCCAGAGAGGGGGGAGGCGCCGAAGGCGACGCGGGGGGTGTTTCCTTTACTCTGGCTGGTGTTCCAGCGAAGCGGAGTTCATGCAATAGCGCAGGCCCGAGGGCGCCGGGCCGTCTTCGAACACGTGGCCCAGGTGGGCGCCGCACTGGCTGCACACGGTTTCAACCCGCGCCATGCCGTGGCTGCGGTCGGTGATCTCGGTGATGGCGCCGGGGATGGCCTTCCAGAAACTGGGCCAGCCGCAGCCAGCGTCGAACTTGGTGCCGGCGTCAAACAGGTGGTTGCCGCAGCAGATGCAGTGGTAGCTGCCGTCGGCCCAGACTTCTTCGTATTTTCCGGTGAAGGGGCGCTCGGTGTGGGCGTGGCGGGTCACTTCAAAGGCGGCGGGTTCGGCGCCTTTTTCAGCCAGCAGGGCGCGCCACTCGGCCTCGGTTTTCTGGATGGGGAACGTCATGGCGGGGTCCTTCACGAAGAGCAACTGATTTCGATGTGGGCCGCCCAGTCGGGCGGAAAGTCGGCGAGATCGTCGTGGCCGGGCAGCTCGGTGAACGGGGTTTCCAGCGCGGTCTGCAGGCGCTGCAGGGCCGAGAAGTCGCCCTCGCGGGCGCGCTGGATGGCGATCTCGCCGAGGTGGTTGCGCAGCACGACCTGCGGGTTGGTCGAGAGCATCAGCACCTGGGTGAGGCGGGCGTCAAAACCGGGCTGGCTCTGCAGCCGCCCGCGCCACTGCAGCGCCCAGGCGTCGAAGGCTTCGCGCTGCAGGAACAGGTCGCGCACCGGCTCGATGGCCGCGCTCGCCGCCGCGGCGCTTGCGCCCGGGTCGGCAAAGCCGGCCACGGCGTTCGAGAGGCGGCGCCAGAAAAGGGTGAAGTCCACCGCGTCCTGCGCCATGAGCGCCATCAGCTGCTCGGTGAGCGCTTCGTCGCCGGCCATCACGGTGCCCAGGCCGAGCTTGGCGCCCATGCGCCGCTGCAGCGCGGCGGGGAACAGGGCCTTGTAGGGTTCGAGCGCGTCCAGCGCCTGCTGCGGGTCTTCCATCAGCGGCAGCAGGGCCTGGCCCAGGCAGAACAGGTTCCAGTGCGCGATGCCGGGCTGGCGCATGTAGCGGTAGCGCCCGGCGCTGTCGCTGTGGTTGCAGATGTGGCGCGGGTTGTAGGCGTCGAGGAACTGGAACGGGCCGTAGTCGATGGTCAGGCCCAGGATGCTCATGTTGTCGGTGTTCATCACACCGTGGCAGAAGCCCACGGCCTGCCACTGCGCGACCATTTCGGCGGTGCGCGCGCTCACGGCTTCGAGCAGGTTGGCGTAGACGTTGCCTGGCAGGGCGCGGCAGTCCGGGTAGAAGTGGTCGATGACGAAGTCGGCCAGCGTGCGCAACTGCGCGTGTTGGCCGCTGTGCGAGAAGTGTTCGAAGTGGCCGAAGCGGATGAAGCTGGGCGCCACGCGCGTGACGACGGCCGCGGTTTCGATCTCTTCGCGGCGCACCGGCTGGTCGGAGCCGGTCACACAGAGCGCCCGGCTGGTGGGGATGCCCAGGCCGTGCATGGCTTCGCTGCAGAGGAACTCGCGGATGGAGCTGCGCAGCACGGCGCGGCCGTCGCCCATGCGCGAATACGGCGTGAGGCCGGCGCCCTTGAGCTGGATCTCCTGCGGGCCCTCGGTGCCGGCAAGTTCGCCGAGCAGGATCGCCCGCCCGTCGCCCAACTGGCCGGCCCACTGGCCAAACTGGTGGCCGCTGTAGACGCTGGCGAGCGGGCGCATGCCGGGCAGCAGCCGGTTGCCGGTGAAGGCCTGCAGGGCTTCGTCGCTGGCCATCCAGTCGTCGCGCAGCCCGAGCTCGCGCGCCAGCGCCGGGTTGCGGCCGACCCAGTAGGGGGCGGGCAGGGGCGTGGGGCGCAGATCGGTGTAAAACTCGCGGCCAAGGCCGGCGAAGCGGTGCGTCCAGCCGGTCGGTGTTTCGGTGGCGGGCGCGGGCGGCAGGGCATGGGGCAAGGTCATGCGGGGCATTGTCACCGGGACGACTTGCACCCACACCCGGGTGGGCTATCCGGGGCAACCCGCTACGGCCAGCGGGCGTTGTTGAGGCATGATGCTGGGTGAATTAAACGCACGACCGTTCGTTTTTCTTTCAAGCCATTTCAGGAGAACCCCATGCTGGGACAGATGCAAAGTCAACCGCTGCTGATTTCGTCGCTCATCACGCACGCCGAGCGCCACCACGCCAGCACCGAGATCGTCTCGCGCCGCGTCGAAGGCGACATCCACCGCAGCACCTGGGGGCAGGTCTCCCGCCGTGCGCGCCAGGTGGCCAACGCGCTGGACAGCCTGCACCTCGCCTTCGGCGACCGCGTGGCCACGCTGGCCTGGAACGGCTACCGCCACCTGGAGCTGTACTTCGGCGTCAGCGGCACCGGCCGCGTGCTGCACACGCTCAACCCGCGCCTGCACCCCGAACAGCTGGCCTGGATCGTCAACCACGCCGACGACCGCGCGATCTGCTTCGACATGACCTTCCTGCCGCTGGTGAAGGCGGTGGTGGGCAAGTGCCCGGGGGTGAAACACTGGATCGCGCTGTGCGACGCCGACAATCTGCCGGCCGACAGCGGGCTGCCCGGGCTGGTGAGCTACGAGGCCTGGATGGGCGCGCAGTCGGAAAAATACCTCTGGCCCGATCTGGACGAAAACAGCGCGTCGAGCATGTGCTACACGAGCGGCACCACGGGCAACCCCAAGGCCGCGCTGTATTCGCACCGCTCCACGCTGCTGCACGCGTACGGTGCGGCGCTGCCCGACGCGCTGGGCTGTTCGGCGCGCGACAGCATCCTGCCGGTGGTGCCGATGTTCCACGTCAACGCCTGGGGCCTGCCGTATTCGGCCGCGGCGGTGGGCTGCAAGCTGGTGTTCCCCGGGCCGGCGATGGACGGCAAGTCGGTCTACGAACTGATCGAATCCGAAAAGGTGAGCATGGCCGCGGGCGTGCCCACGGTGTGGCAGATGCTGCTGGGCCACATGCAGGCCGGTGGCCTCAAGTTCAGCACCATGAAGCGCACGGTGATCGGCGGCTCGGCCTGCCCGCCGGCCATGATCAACGCCTTCAACGACACCTACGGCGTCGAGGTGCTGCACGCCTGGGGCATGACCGAGATGTCGCCGCTGGGCACGGTCTGCACGCTGAAGAACGCGCAGCTGGCGCTGTCGCCCGAAGACCAGCTCAAGGTGCGCCTGAAGCAGGGCCGCAGCGTGTTTGGTGTGGACATGAAGATCGTCAACGAGGCCGGTGAAGAACTGCCCTGGGACGGCAAGGCCTACGGCGACCTGCTGGTGCGCGGGCCGTGGATCATCGCCAGCTATTTCAAGGGCGAGGGCGGCGACCCGCTGCAGTACGACGCGGCGGGCAAGGGCTGGTTCCCCACCGGTGACGTGGCCACCATCGACGCCGACGGCTTCATGCAGATCACCGACCGCAGCAAGGACGTGATCAAGTCCGGCGGCGAGTGGATCAGCTCCATCGATGTGGAAAACATCGCCATGGCCCACCCGGCCGTGGCCATGGCGGCCTGCGTCGGCATGAAGCACCCCAAGTGGGACGAGCGCCCGATCGTGGTGGTGATGAAGAAACCCGGCGCCGAGTTGACGCGCGAAGAACTGCTGGCCTTCTACGAAGGCAAGATCGCCAAGTGGCAGATCCCGGACGATGTGGTGTTCGTTGACGCGATCCCGCTTGGCGCCACCGGCAAGATGCAGAAGATGACGCTGCGCCAGCAGCTCAAGGACTACGTGTTGCCGGGCCTTTGATGTTGGGAGGCGAGCGTTCGTCGGACCTGGGGCGCTGGCTGCGGCTGGCGGCGCTGGGTGTACTGGCCTGGGCGGGTCTGGGCGGCCTGGCCTGGGCCGCCGATGCGCCGCAGAAGGTGGTGCGCATCGCGTTCATCGACCCGCTCTCCGGCCCGGCGGCCGATATTGGCCGCAACAGCCTGCGCAGCTGGCAGTTCATGGCCGAGCAACTGGCCGGCCCGGGCAACCCGGCGGGCGTGCGTTTTGTAGTGGCGGGCTTTGACAACAAGGGCTCGCCCAAGGAAAGCCTGGACGCGCTCAAGGCCGCCATCGACCAGGGCTTTCGCTACGTCGTGCAGGGCAATGGCTCCGGGGTGGCGGCGGCGATCTCCGATGCGGTGACCCGGCACAACACGCGCCACCCCGAGCAGGCGGTGCTCTACATCAACTACGCGGCGATGGACCCGGCGCTGACCAACGACCTGTGCAGCTTCTGGCACTTCCGCGTTGACGCCGACACGACCATGAAGACGCGCGCGCTGGCCCTCTTCATGGCCACGCAGTCTGAGTTGAAGAGCGTGTACCTGCTGAACCAGAACTATGCGCACGGACAGCAGTTTTCGAGGTACTTCCGCGAGGCGCTGACGCAGGAGCGTCCCGATATCCAGATCGTGGGCGATGAACTGCACCCGGCTTTCGTGGGCCAGGACTTCGCGCCCCATGTGCGCCGCATGGTCGAGACCGGCGCGCAGGCCGTGGTCACGGGCAACTGGGGCGCCGACCTTCGGGGGCTGGTGAAGGCGATGCAGCAGCAGGGCGCCACGCTGCCGCTCTACGCGTATTACCCGATGCTCAAGGGTGTGCCCGAGCTGCTGGCTTTGGGCGACGGCCGCCTGCCCGTGTACCAGGTGGCCAACAACCACACCAACCAGGCGGGCGCCATCGCCCCGCTGGCCACCGCGTTCCGCCGCCGCTACGGCGAAGACCTGGTGGTGTACGCCGCGTTCGACGGCACGGTGATGCTGCTGCAGGCCATGAGCCATGCGAAAACGACCGACGCGGCCCAGGTGGCGGCGCGCCTGAGCGGCATGGTGTTTCCGGGGTTCAGCGGACCGGTGCAGATGCGCGCCGACGACCACCAGCTGCAGCAGGGGCTCTACGTCTCACGCTGGCAAAAGGTGGATGAGCGGTATCCGCGCGCTGCCGAGGAAACGGGCTACACCTTTGCGCCGGTGCGCTACATGAGCGCTTCGGAAATCAGGGGGCCCACGAGCTGCCGCATGCATCGGCCCTGACCCCGGACCGATGGTCACACCTGCCCGTACGAACCGCGACAGCGGGCTTGTGCCGTCTGTCGGATGCTAGGGTTGTGCGAGCGCACAGTCGCCTGCGCGATAGCTGCTAGGGGCAATCCCTGAGGGGTTTGCTGGACTGTCAGGCTACGCTAAGGTTTTCCACCTTCAGGAGACCCAGCCATGTCGTTTGCCTTGAAATCCGTTGCCATCGCCGCCCTCTCGCTGACCCTGCTCAGCGCCCATGCCCAGAAGGGTGAGACGGTCAAGATCGCGTTGATCGACCCGCAGACCGGTCTGATGGGTCCTCTGGGTCTGAACCAGATGCGCAGCTGGCAGTTCTTTGCCGAGAAGTTCAGTGCGACCAACCCGGCGGGCGTGAAGTTCGAGATGGTGGCGTTTGACAACAAGCTCAGCCCGGCCGAGAGCCTGAACGCCTTCAAGGCCGCGCTGGACCAGGGCGTGCGCTACATCGCCCAGGGCAACGGCTCCTCGGTGGCCGGTGCGCTGATCGATGCGGTCAACAAGCACAACGAGCGCAACCCGGGCAAGGAAGTGATCTTCCTGAACTACGCCGCGGTGGACCCCGATTTCACCAACAGCAAGTGCAGCTATTGGCACTTCCGTTTTGACGCCGACACCTCCATGAAGATGGAGGCCATGACCACCTTCATGAAAGACCAGAAGGACGTTAAGGCCGTCTACCTGCTCAACCAGAACTATTCGCACGGCCAGCAGGTGGCGAAGTTCGCCAAGGAAAACCTGGCCCGCAAGCGCCCCGATGTGAAAGTGGTCGGTGAAGACCTGCACCCGCTGGCCCAGGTGCGCGACTTCGCGCCCTACATCGCCAAGATCAAGGCCTCAGGCGCCGACACCGTGATCACCGGCAACTGGGGGTCTGACCTCGCGCTGCTGATCAAGGCCGCCAACGAAGGCGGCTACACCGGCAAGTTCTACACCTACTACACCGGCGTCACCGGCACCCCGACCGCGCTCGGCACGGGTGGCGAAGGCCGCGTGTTCCAGGTGGCCTACTCGCACTACAACATGGGTGGCCAGATGGGCCAGTGGATGGCCGACTTCAAGACCAAGTACAAGGACGACATGTTCACCGGCGCCATCCCCTCGGCGTTTAACGTGCTGAGCGCCGCCATGGCCAAGGCCAAGTCGACCGACCCGGTGAAGGTGGCCGCCGCCATGGAAGGGTTGAAGGTGAACAACTACAACGGCGAGGTCGAGATGCGCAAGCTCGACCACCAGCTCCAGCAGCCGCTGTACCTGACGGTCTGGCAGAAGGCCGACAAGAAGTACCCCTACAGTCCGGAAAACACCGGCATGACGCTGGCCCCGGTGAAGGAGTTCCCGTCCTATGTGTCCAGCACGCCGACGAGCTGCCAGATGAAACGACCTGGATAAGGAGTCACCCCCGCCGCAGTACATGACCCACCCCCGCCGCGCTGCGCGCGACCCCCTCAAGGGGGGCAACGCGAGTGGCCCGGCGGAGCCGGTTCCACCGCGTTCTTGACACAGGCATGTCGCTGCGGGCACATGCCTGATGGTGGTCTGAGGCCCGCAACTTGAGCGGGCCATACTCCGTCCGTTCCTGAATCGTATTTCTCTCCCCCACGTTCCGCCCTCGAAAGGCAAGCTTCATGGAGTTCATCATCATCTCCATGCTCAACGGCGTCAGCTACGGCTTGCTGCTGTTTCTGTTGAGCTCGGGACTCACCCTCATCTTCAGCATGATGGGGGTGCTGAATTTTGCGCACGCCAGTTTCTACATGGTGGGCGCCTACATCGGCTATTCAATCGCCCAGCTGGTGGGCTTCTGGCCGGGGCTTTTTTTGGCCCCGCTGGCGGTGGGCGCGCTGGGTGCGCTGTTTGAACGGCTGACCCTGCGCAAGGTGCACAAGTTTGGCCATGTGCCCGAGCTGCTGGTGACCTTTGGCCTGTCGTACATCATCCTGGAGCTGGTGCAGCTGATCTGGGGCCGCACGGCGGTGGAGTTTGTGCCACCCGAGGTGTTGCGCGGTCCGGCCTTCACGCTGGTGCACCACGCCAACGACACGCTGGAAATGTTCTGGGGCGCCGTCAGCAGCGAGGTCTGCGCCGGCGCGGGTGTGATCTGCTCGCCGTTCCCGGCCACGCGAGCCTTCATGATGCTGGTGGCGATCCTGATGCTGGTGGCGCTCTGGCTGCTGCTGACCCGCACGCGCATCGGCCTGATCATCCAGGCCGCGCTGACCCACCCCGAAATGGTGGAGAGCCTGGGTCACAACGTGCCGCGGGTGCTGATGCTGGTCTTCGGCGCCGGCACCGGCCTGGCCGGGCTGGCCGGCGTGATCGGCGGCAGCACCTTCGTGACCGAGCCCAACATGGCGGCCACGGTGGGCTCGGTGATCTTCGTCGTGGTCGTCGTGGGTGGCATGGGCTCGCTCTCGGGCGCCTTCCTGGCCTCGCTGCTCATCGGCGTGATCCAGACCTTTGCCGTGGGGCTGGACTATTCGTTCATCCACCTGGTGGAGCAGCTGGGCGTGCAGGCCTCGGACGCCATGCGGGAGAACTCGGTGCTCAAGCTCACCCTGTCGCAGGTGGCGCCGATCCTGCCCTACCTGTTCCTCGTGCTGATCCTGATCTTCCGGCCCAAGGGCTTGCTGGGCACGCGAGAAGGATGACCCGCCATGTCTAAAGCCTATTACGAATTCAAACCCCTCAACGTCGGTCGCTGGATCGTCTGGTCGCTGTTTGCACTGGTGCTGGTGTTCGCGCCGCTGGTGTTCGGCAGCAACCTCTCGGTGACCATGCTGTCGCAGATGGGCATCGCCATCATCGCCTGCCTGTCCTACAACATCCTGCTGGGGCAGGGCGGCATGCTGAGCTTCGGCCATGCGGTCTACACCGGCCTGGGCTCCTACATGGCGATGCACGCGCTCAACGCGGCAACCAATGGCCAGATCCCCATCCCGGTGAGCCTGGTGCCGCTGGTGGGCGGCGTGGCGGGGCTGTTCTTTGCGGTGCTGTTCGGCTACGTGACCACCAAGAAGGCCGGCACACCGTTTGCCATGATCACGCTGGGCATGGCCGAGCTGGTGTTTGCGATGTCGCTGATGTTCTCGGAGTTCTTCGGCGGCGAGGCGGGCGTGTCGGGCAACCGCGTGGTGGGCGATCCGTTCATGGGCATCAGCTTCGGCCCGCCGATCCAGGTGTATTACCTGATCGCGGTCTACACCTTCGTCTGCGTGGGCCTGATGTTTGCGTTCACGCGCACCCCGCTGGGCCGCATCCTGAACGCCGTGCGCGACAACCCGGAGCGCGTCGAGTTCATCGGCTACAACACGCAGAAGGTGCGTTACCTGGCCTTCATGATCGCGGGTTTCTTCGCCGGCGTGGCGGGCGGCCTGGGTGCGCTGAACTTTGAGATCGTGACCGCTGAGGTGGTGGGCGCGGCACGTTCGGGCGGTTACCTGCTGTTCACCTTCCTGGGCGGTGCGACCTTCTTCTTCGGCCCCATCATCGGCGGCATCCTGATGGTGCTGGCGTTTGTGCTGCTGTCGGAGCTGACCAAGGCCTGGCTGCTCTACCTCGGTCTGGTGTTCCTGTTCATGGTGATGTACGCGCCGGGCGGCATCGCCAGCCTGATCATGATGAACCTGCGCGTGGCCTCGTTCGGCAAGCTGCGCGAGGTCTGGGTGGCGTACCTGGCGCTGGGCGTGACCGCGCTGGTGGTCCTGCTCGGGGGCGGTGCGATGGTCGAAATGATCTACCACCTGCAGCTCGACGCGGCGATGGGTGACTCGGTGAAATACCTCGGCATGGATCTGCACTCCAAGACCGCCGGCAGCTGGTTTGGCGCCGCCTTCGTGACGCTGACCGGCCTGGGCATCTTCGAGCTCACCCGCCGCCAGTTCAGCGCCCAGTGGGCCGCGATCCAGACCGACATTGAAAAAGAAATCAAGCGCCGGGAGACCCAATGAGCAGCGCCACGTCCACAGCCGACAGCGGCCGTTTCGAACAGGCCATGAGCCACGTGCACGCGGGTGGCTACGCGCTGGAACTGCGCGATCTGCGCAAGCACTTCGGCAAGACCGAGATCATCCGCGGCGTGGACCTCGCGGTGCGCCCCGGCGAACGCGTGGCCATCATCGGCCCCAACGGCGCCGGCAAGTCCACGCTGTTCAACCTGATCTCGGGCCGCTTCGAACCCAGCAGCGGTGAGGTGCTGCTCAACGGCCACCGCATCGACGGCAAGAAACCTTTCGAGATCAACCGCCTGGGCCTTTCGCGCAGCTTCCAGATCACCAACATCTTTCCCAAACTCAGTGTGTTCGAGAACCTGCGCTGTGGCGTGCTCTGGAGCCTGGGTTACCGCTACACCCTGTTCCGCTTCCTGGCCGGCATGGACGACGCCAATGAGCGCGCCGAAGAGCTGATGCGCATGATCCGGCTCGACAAGAAGGCCGACACGCTGGCGATGAACCTGACCTACGCCGAACAGCGTGCGCTGGAGATCGGCATCACCATCGCCGGCGGCGCCAACGTGATCCTGCTCGACGAACCCACGGCCGGCATGAGCAAGAGCGAAACCAGCCGCTTCATCGACCTGATCCGCGAAGTCACGGTGGGCAAGACCCTGCTCACGGTGGAGCACGACATGGGCGTGGTCTTCGGCCTGGCCGACAAGATCGCGGTGGTGGTGTACGGCGAGGTGATCGCTTTTGACACACCCGAGGCGGTGCGCGCGAACCCGAAGGTGCAGGAAGCGTACCTGGGCTCGGTCCTGGCCGACGAACAAGCCGCATCGGTCGGACACTGAGGAGGAACGCAGCATGTTGAAAATCGAAAACCTCCACGCCTACTACGGCAAGAGCCATGTGCTGCACGGCGTCTCGTTCGACGTTGGGCAGGGCGAGATCGTGGCGCTGCTCGGGCGCAACGGTTCGGGCCGTTCCACCACGGCCAAAGCCATCATGGGCCTGGTCGACTGCGAAGGCACGATCAACTGGAAGGGGCGGTCCATCCAGGGCAAGAAGCCCTTCGAGATTGCCCACCTGGGCCTGGGCTACGTGCCGGAAAACCGCGACATCTTCCCCAAGCTCACCGTGCACCAGAACCTGCTGCTCGGACAAAAAAGCAAGGGCAAGGAGGCGCGCTGGAGCTTCAATGACATGTACGCGATGTTCCCGCGGCTGAAGGAACGGGAGCACACCGAAGCGGGCGTGCTGTCGGGTGGCGAGCAGCAGATGCTCACGCTGTGCCGCACGCTCATGGGCGACCCTGATCTGATCATCATCGACGAACCCACAGAAGGCCTGGCGCCCAAGATCGTGGAACTGGTGGGGGAGTACCTGCAGAATCTGAAAAGCCGGGGCGTGTCGGTGCTGCTGATCGAACAGAAGCTCACCATCGCCATGGCGATTTCAGACCGTGCGCTGGTCATGGGTCACGGAAGCATCGTGTTCCATGGAACGCCAGACAGCCTCCGCGCCGATCCGTACACCAGAAAAGAATGGCTTGAGGTATGAACGCCCCCCGCGCCGCCTTCGGCGTCACCCCCACTGGGGGGCGATGCCAGCGGCCCGGCAAAGCCGGTTCCACGGCATCCTGGATGCAGGCACGCGCGCCGATGACTCTATAGCGACAGGTGGCACTTGCCGCAGCGCACAAATTCCCTAGAATCGCACGACCGTTCTTTTTTTCGGATGTGCACTTTTTCCCGATCCACACAGAGGAGATTCCATGACCGCTGAGTACCAGGTCCACGGCGATGTCGCCGTCATCACGCTGAACAACCCGCCGGTCAACGGTCTGGGCTTGTCCACCCGCCAGGCCATCGTCGAAGGGCTGGAGAAGGCCGAGAACGATGCGGCGGTCAAGGCCGTCGTGCTGACCGGCGCCGGCAAGGCGTTTTCGGGCGGTGCCGACATCCGCGAATTCGGTTCGCCCAAGGCGATCCAGGAACCCAACCTGCTCTCCGTCATCATCCGCGTGGAGAACACCACCAAGCCGGTGATCGCGGCGGTGCACAGTGTGGCCATGGGCGGCGGCCTGGAGCTGGCGCTGGGTGCGCACTACCGCATTGCCGCTCCCGGCTGCAACGTGGCCCTGCCCGAAGTGAAGCTGGGGCTGATTCCCGGTGCCGGTGGCACGCAGCGCCTGCCGCGCGTGCTCGGCGTTGAGGTGGCGCTGAACATGATCGTCAGCGGCGAGCCGGTCAAGAGCGAGATGCTGGCGCAGGTGCCCGGCCAGAAGCTGTTCGACAAGCTGTCCGCATCGCCCGAGTCGCTGGCCGAAGAAGCGCTGGCCTTTGCCCGGGAAATGGCCGCGAAACACGCCGACGGTTCGGCCTTCCCCCTGGTGCGCAACCTGCCTTGCAAACACCCGAATGGCGAGGCCTATTTCCAGTTCGCGCGCAACATGGTCAAGGGCATGGCGAAGAATTTCCCGGCGCCCGCCAAGTGCGTGGACGCGGTGGAAGCCGCGACGCAGAAGAAGTTCAACGACGGCATGGCCTTCGAGCGCGAGATCTTCATCAACCTGATGTGGACGCCCGAGTGCCGTTCACTGCGCCACCTGTTTGTGGCCGAGCGCGCTGCGAGCAAGATCCCCGATGTACCGGAAGACACGGCCAAGCGCAGCATCGAGTCGGTCGCCGTGATCGGCGCCGGCACCATGGGCGGCGGCATCGCCATGAACTTCCTCAACGCCGGCATCCCGGTGAAGATGCTGGAGATGAAGCAGGAAGCGCTGGACCGCGGCATCGGAACCATCCGCAAGAACTACGAAGCCCAGGTCAAGAAGGGCAAGCTCAAGCAGGACAAGTACGAGCAGCGCATGGCCCTGCTGAGCACCACGCTGAGCTACGACGACCTGAGCGCAGCCGACCTCGTGATCGAGGCCGTTTTCGAAGAGATCGGCGTCAAGGAAGCCGTGTTCAAGGAACTCGACCGCGTGATGAAGCCGGGTGCCATCCTGGCCTCCAACACCTCCACGCTCGACGTCAACAAGATCGCCAATTTCACGAAACGCCCGCAGGACGTGGTGGGCATGCACTTCTTCAGCCCCGCCAACGTGATGAAGCTGCTGGAAGTGGTGCGCGGTGACGCGACCGCCAAGGATGTGCTGGCCACGGTGATGGCGGTGGCCAAGAAGATCCGGAAGACGGCCGTGGTCTCTGGCGTCTGCGACGGCTTCATCGGCAACCGCATGATCGAGCAGTACGGCCGCCAGGGTGGCTTCCTGCTCGACGAAGGCTGCACGCCCGCGCAGGTGGACAAGGCGATTGAGAAGTTCGGTTTCGCCATGGGCCCGTTCCGCATGGGCGACCTGGCCGGCAACGACATCGGCTGGGCGATCCGCAAGCGCCGCTACACCGAAAAGCCGGACATGAAATACAGCAAGACCGCCGACCTGCTGTGCGAGAAGGGCCGCTTCGGGCAGAAAACCGGCGCCGGCTGGTACGACTACGTGCCGGGCAAGCGCGACGCGATCCCGAACGCCGAAGTGGTCAAGATGATCGAAGACCACCGCGCCGCCGTCGGCATCACGCCGCGCAAGATCTCTGATGAAGAGATCGTGCAGCGCCTGGTGTTCTCGCTGGTCAACGAAGCTGCGCACATCGTGGAAGAGGGCATCGCCAACAAGGCCAGCGACATCGACGTGGTCTACATCTTCGGCTACGGTTTCCCGGTCTACCGCGGCGGTCCGCTGAACTACGCCAACGAGGTCGGCCTGTTCAACGTGGTCCAGGCCATGAAGCGCTTTGCCAAGAACCCGCTGGACGACGCGAAGTTCTGGGAGCCCGCGCCTTTGCTCGCCAAGCTGGCCGCCGAAGGCAAGACTTTTTAACGCATGACGACCCCCCTGCGTCGCTTCGCGTCTTCCCACCGAGGGGGACGCTCCCAGTGGCCCGGCAAAGCCGGTTCCACGGGAGCCCTGGACGGTGCAGCTCCGCTCAACCAAGATTTCACCAGGATTCCATCATGACCAACGCCGTCATCGTTTCAACCGCCCGCACGCCCCTGGCCAAGAGCTGGAAGGGCGCCTTCAACATGACCCATGGCGCCACGCTCGGCGGCCATGCGGTGCAGCACGCCGTGCAGCGCGCCGGCATCGACGCCGCCGAAGTCGAAGACGTGATCATGGGCTGCGCCAACCCCGAGGGCGCTACCGGCGCCAACATCGCGCGCCAGATCGCGCTCAAGGCCGGCCTGCCCATCACCGTGTCGGGCATGACCGTCAACCGCTTCTGCTCATCCGGCTTGCAGACTATCGCGCTGGCCGCGCAACGCATCATCGCGGGCGAAGGCTCGGTGTTCGTGGCCGGTGGTGTGGAGAGCATCTCCTGCGTGCAGCAGGAGATGAACCAGCACATGCTGGTGGACCTGGCCCTGCAGAAGCAGAAGCCCGAGATCTACTGGAACATGCTGCAGACTGCCGAGCAGGTCGCCAAGCGTTACGGCATTGGCCGCGACGCCATGGACGAATACGGCGCCGCCAGCCAGCAGAAGGCCACGGCCGCGCTGGAAGCCGGTCTGTTCAAGGCCGAGATCGCGCCCATCACCGTGACCGCCGGCGTGGCCGACAAGGTCATGGGCCTGATGACCCGGCAGGTCACGGTCGAGAACGACGAAGGCATCCGCGCCGGCACCACCAAAGAAGGCATCGCCGGTCTGCGTTCGGCGCTGCCGGGCGGCCTGGTCTCGGCCGGCAACGCCAGCCAGTTTTCCGACGGCGCTGGTGCCTGCGTGGTGATGGACGAGACCTTGGCCGAGAAGCGTGGCCTGCAGCCGCTGGGCCGCTTCCTGGGGTTTGCCGTTGCGGGTTGCGAGCCCGATGAAATGGGCATCGGCCCGGTGTTCGCCATTCCGAAGGTGCTCGCGCGCCTGGGCCTGAAGGTGAGCGACATCGACCTCTGGGAACTCAACGAAGCGTTTGCGGTGCAGGTGCTGTACTGCCGCGACAAGCTGGGCATTCCGCACGACAAGCTCAACGTGAACGGCGGCGCCATCGCCGTGGGCCACCCCTACGGCGTGTCGGGCCAGCGCCTGACCGGCCACGCGTTGATTGAAGGCAAGCGCCGCGGCGCCAAGCGGGTGTGCGTGACCATGTGCATTGGCGGTGGCATGGGCGCTGCGGGCATCTTCGAAGTCTTGTAAGGACGTCCGGTGAGCGACGTCACCGTCAGCCCCGAGGCGTTTCTGGCGATGGGCCGCGAGGTCCTGGCCTCACAGCCTTTCTCCCAGCTCATCGGGGCCGAACTGGCGGCGCTCTCGCCGGGGCATTGCGAGCTGCAGGTCCCGATCACGGAGTCGGTCAAACAGCAGTTCGGCTTCGTGCACGGTGGCGTGCTCAGTTACGCGGCCGACAACGCGCTGACCTACGCGGGCGGCACGGCGTTGCGCGTGCCGGTGGTGACGTCCGAGTTCAAGATCAACTACCTGCGGCCGGCCATCGGCGAGCGCCTGATCGCACGCGCCGAAGCCGTGCACACCGGCAAGTCGCAGGCGGTCTGCCGCTGCGACGTGTTCGTGGTGAAAGACGGCGAAGAAAAACTCTGCGCAGTGGCGCAGGGCACCATCGCCGCACTGCCGGCATCGCCAAGCTGAACGGGCGTCGGTGCCGGGGTTCACCCCATGTCCACCGCGCGCGCTTCGCACCATACTGCCCCGATGAATCCTTACCGCATCGGCTCCGGTGCCGGCTACGCCGGTGACCGCATCGACCCCGCGCTGGACCTGGCCGAACGGGGCGAGCTCGATGCCCTGGTGTTCGAGTGCCTGGCCGAACGCACCATCGCGCTGGCCCAGCTGCGCCGCGCCCACGATCCGCAAGCCGGCTACGACCCGATGCTCCAGGCGCGCATGCGTGCGGTGCTGCCAGCCTGCGTGCGCAACGGCGTGACCATCATCACCAACATGGGCGCCGCCAACCCGTTGGCGGCCGGGCAGGCCGTGCTGGACGTGGCGCGCGAACTGGGCCTGCCGCGCCTGCGCGTGGCGGTGGTGACGGGCGACGACGTGCTGCCCTGGGTGTTGGCGAACGACGTGCCGCTGATGGATTCACCCGACACCGTGCGTTCGCTGGACGGCCGCCTGATCTCGGCCAACGCCTACCTCGGCGCCGACGCCTTGTTGCCCGCGCTGCAGGCCGATGTGAACGTGATCATTACCGGCCGCGTGGCCGACCCGTCGCTCTTTGTGGCGCCGCTCATGGCCCACTTCGGCTGGGCCGAGGACGACTGGCACCACCTGGGCCAGGGCCTGCTGGTGGGGCACCTGCTCGAATGCGCGGCCCAGGTCAGCGGTGGCTACCTGGCCGATCCGGGTCATGTGGACGTGCCCGATCTGCACCGCGTCGGCTTCCCGCTGGCCGAGGTGTGCGCCGATGGCAGCGCGGTCATCACCAAGCTGCCAGGCACCGGTGGGCGCGTGGACCGGCTCAGCTGCACCGCGCAGCTGCTCTACGAAGTGGAAGACCCGGCGCACTACCTGCAGGCCGATGTGGTGGGCGACTTTTCAAAAGTCCGTTTCACGCAGCTTGAATCCGACCGGGTGCAGGCGCAGGGCGCCAGCGGCCAGACGCGTCCCGAGCAACTGAAGGCCACGCTGGGCTACCGCGACGGCTTCATCGGCGAGGGGCAGATTTCGTACGCAGGCCCGGGTGCGCGGGCGCGTGGGGAACTGGCGCTGTCCATCCTGCGGCACCGGTTGCAAGACGCTGCGCTGTCCCACGGTCTCGCTGGTCTGGAACACCGCGCCGAGCTGATCGGTGTGAACGCGATGCACGGCCCTATGCTCGGAACCGACCGCGAACCTTACGAGGTGCGCGTGCGCCTGGTGGTGCGCTGCGCGACGCGTGAGCAGGCCGAAGCGGTGGGCCAGGAGGTGGAAGCGCTGTACCTCAACGGACCGGCGGCTGGCGGTGGTGTGACGCAGTCGGTGCGCGAGGTGATTGCTGCGGCCTCGGCTCTGGTGCCGCGTTCGGCGGTACAGCCTCGTTGCGCCATCCTTGAATATGGTGCGGAGGATTGACATGACGACGCCCACCCAGGCTTCCCCGCCGCGCCGCACGTTGCGCGACATCGCGCTCGCCCGCTCGGGCGACAAGGGCAACCGCGCCACGCTCAGCGTGATCGCGCTGGACCCGAGAAGCTACCCGGAGATCGAGCGGCTGCTCACCGCCGAGCGCGTGCAGGCCCACTTTGCGGGTGTGGTGCATGGCCCCGTGCAGCGATACACCTTGCCCGATCTCGCCGCGGTGCATTTCGTGATGTTCGACGCCCTGGGCGGCGGTGTCACGCGTTCGCTGGCCCTCGACGCCCACGGTAAAACCCTGAGTGCCGCCGTGCTGGATCTGCCGCTCTGAGCCCTACACTGACCCCGCCTTTTTTATACCAACCGAAGGAGACTCTGATGCGTTCTGTGTTCCGATTGCTCGCCACCACCGCGGCCGCGCTGGTGTGTTCATCCACCGCCCTGGCCCAGGCTTACCCCGACCGGCCGATCAAGGCGGTGGTGCCTTTTGCCGCCGGCAGTGCCACCGACACGATTGGCCGAGCCTTTGCACTGAAGATGCAGGAGTCGCTGGGGCAGACCATCGTGGTCGACAACAAGCCCGGCGCCAGTGGCCTGCTGGGGGCCGACGCGGTGGCCAAGGCCGCGCCCGACGGCTACACCATCCTGATCGGCACCAACAGCACCAACGCCGCGCTCAAGAGCCTGATGAAGAAACTGCCCTACGACCAGGACACGGCCTTTGCGCCCGTGGCCTACATGGGCTCGGTGCCGCTGATCATGTCGGTCAACAACGACGTGCCGGCCAAGACGCTGAAGGAGCTGGTGGACATGGCCAAGGCCAAGCCGGGCAGCATCAACTTCGCCAGTGCCAGCACCTCGCAACTCGTGTCCACCGAGATGATGGCCGGCATGGCCGGCATCCAGCTCTCCAACGTGCCCTACAAGAGCGGCCCCGCCGCCATGACCGACCTGATCGGTGGCGTGGTGCAGATGTTCAGCGCCGACTTCGCGGTGATGCTGCCGCAGGTGAAAGCGGGCAAGGTGCGCGGCCTGGCAGTGACCTCGTCCAAGCGCTCGCCCGCCGTGCCCGAGCTGCCCACGGTGAACGAAGCGCTGGGTCTGAAGGACTATGAACTGATCGCCTACTTCGCCGTCTTCGCGCCCGCGGGCACGCCCGCCGACATCGTGGCCAAGCTCAACAAGGCGGTGAACGAAGCGGCCAACAGCAAGGAGATCCAGGACCGCTTCGCAGGCATCGGCTTCGCAGTCGAACCCGGCACCCCCGCCGACCTCGCCAAGCGCAGCGTGGCCGAGACCGCCAAGTGGGCCAAGGCGATCAAGGACGCGAAGATCGAACCGCAATAAGCACCAGGGGATCCCCGCCGGCGCGGGGTCCTTCCTCAGGGCGCCGACCGGGCCCAGCTCGCCATCAAGGTGTTGGACGGCAGGTGTTCGTCCAGCAGCTTGCGCGCGGTTTCGATGCCGGCCACCGGCAGACCGGTCGGGTCGAGTTGGCCGATCTGCACCAGCACGCTGGCCTGGTCCCAGTAGATGTGTTCGTGGTAGAGCTTGTCACCCCGAAACTTGACGATGGCCACCAGCGGGATTTCGACCCGTTTGCCAGTGGGCGCGACGCCTGGCAGCATCCAGTCGATCTCGCAGGTGTGGGTGAAGCAGAACAGCAGCTCGTCGACGATCTGTGTCGCGCCGATGGTGCGCGAGATCGGCACCAGTGTGGTGTCGGGCGGGTTGCTGTTGACGAAGTGGTGCTGGTAGAAGCGCGACAGCATGGTGTGGCCCACGCCGCCGGTCATGGTGGGAATGTGGTTCACATACGGTTCGGCCACCATGGTGGCCATGGTGGCGGCCACGTCGCGGGTGGCGAACTCGTGTTCGCAGTGTTTGTCCCACAGGGCTGAGAAGTCGGGGTGGGGGCCCATGGCGGCCTTGAAGGCGGCCACGCTGCGCTGGTGCGCCATCAGCGCCGAAGGCTTGTGGAAGTGGTCACCGCCCTGCCGGGCAAACGCGTGGTCCACACCGGGGTACACATACAGCTCGGTCTGCTCGCGGCCAGACAGTGTTGCCAGGATGGCGGCACGCGCTTCGGGCGGGCAGAAGGCGTCGTTTTCGGCGATGTGCAGCACCAGGCGGCCGCGCAGGCGCTGGGCGTCGTCCAGCGCCTTTTCAATGCCCACGCCGTAGTAGCCCACGGCCACGTCGGCATCGGTGTGGCAGGCCGCGAGGTAGGCCAGCTTGCCGCCCAGGCAGAAGCCGAGCACACCGGCCTGGCCCGAGCACTCGGGGCGCGCACGCAGCGCGTTCAGGCTGGCCTGGATGTCGGCCACGCCCAGGGTTTCGTCGAAGCCCTGGTACAGACCGAAGGCGCGCTGGAAATCGGCCTCGGTGTAGCCCAGCTGAATGCCGGGCTGCTGGCGCCAGAACAGGTCGGGCACCAGCACCACGTAACCTTCTTCGGCGTAGTGGTCGGCCACGGCGCGCATGGTGGCGTTGACGCCAAAAATCTCCTGCGCGAGTACGATGCCGGGACCCTGGCCCGAGGGTGGCAGGGCGAGGTAGGCGTCGAAAGATTCGCTGCCGTCGCTGGCCGGGATGCGGATGGTTTGGGGGGTGGGCTTCATGCGGTTTCTCCGAGGTCTGCGAGGGTGGTGTATTGGCCGTCTGCGTACAGCAGCGGCGCTTCGTTGCGGGGGCTCAGCAGCACGGCCTTGATCTCGCCGATCATGGCGGCGTGGCTGTGGGCCACCATCATTTCGTCGACGACGCAGTCGAACACGGCCAGGGCGTCCAACAGCACCGGCGCGCCGGTGGCCAGCGTGCCCCAGCGGCCGGGCTCGAAGCGCTGCGACTGCGGGGCGGGCGCGCCGCCGAACTGCTGCGCCAGGTCGAGGTGGCGGTAGGCCAGCAGGTTCACGCTCATGCGCCGGCTTTCCGCGATGGCGCGAAACGTTGAGCCCTTGAGGTTGACGCAGGCCAGCAACCGCGCCGGTTCGGCCGAGAAGGACGTGACGGCGGTGGCGGTCAGGCCGGCCAGGGTCTGGCCATCGTGGGTGGCGACCAGGGTCACGGCGCCGGTCAGGCGCCGCATCGCCAGGCGGAAGTCGGACAGCGGCAGGCTGGCGCTGTGGCGCAGGGCCTGCAAGGGGGGCAGGGTGCCCAGTTCGGCTGCGGTCACGAGGCCACCTCCGCTCGACGAACTGCGGTGCGAGCTTGCTTGGGAGCGGCGCTCATGCCGGCACCGCTTCCAGGTAGGCGTCGACCTTGTCCGGCGTCATGAAGAAGTTCACGAAGTCGGTCGGGTTGTTGAAGCCGTTGGCGATGCGCCGGGCCACCCGGGGTTCGCCAACGGCCGCGCCCAGCACCTTGAGCACGTGGGGCGGTGGCGGCGACAGCAAGGCGTTGGTCCAGTCGGTGGCGAAGTGGCCGTAACTTGCCCAGAAGTTCTCGAAGGTCTGCTGCATGAAGGTGGCGTCAAAGGGCTGGTCGCCGTGCGCCACGATGGCCTGTTCCACCGCGTTCGCAAACTTGGCCGCGTTGTTGGAGCCCTGGCCGGTGATGGGGTCGTTGAGCAGCACCGCGTCGGCCATGCCCATCACCACCCGGCCGCTGGGCAGCTGGCCCACCGGCTGACGCACCGTGGGGGCGAAGCGCCCGGCCAGGATGCCGTTGGCGTCGGTCAGCTCCACCTGGGTGCAGCGGGCCGCTTCCCAGGGCAGGAACTTGGCCAGGATTTCTTTGGACCGGGCCAGGTGCTGGGCCGGCGTCGCCACATCGCCCCAGCAATCCATGGGTCCACCGGGCACGCCCTCGAACACCATGATCTCGCAGGGGCCGCTGACCGTCAGCGCGGGGAACACGAAGTATTCGCCCACGCCGGGGATGAGGTTGAAGTTGACGGCCGAGTACTCGGGGCGGGGCGCCATGCCGTGCACATAGGTCAGCGCCAGGGCGCGCTGCGGCTTGTCGTAGGGGCTGCGGCTGGCGTCGCGCTGGAACATCTGGGCGATGGCGCCTTTGCCGGCGGCCACGATCACCAGGTCGTGGTCCTGGGTCCAGCGCTCCAGGTCGTCCATGCCGGCTTCGTGCATCAGCAGCTCGCCGCCCAGGCGGCTGAACTCGGCCATCCAGCCGGGCACCTTCACGCGCTGGTCGACCGACTGCGCCTTGTGGTCCAGCCGGTGGCCCCAGCTCATGGCTTTTTCGCCGGGCAGCTCGGGGTGGGGCACGGTGAACGAGATGCCCTCGACCGGCGGGCATTCGGCTTCCCAGAAGTTGAGGCCGCGGTCGCGTTCGAGCTGCAGGCTGTCGTGGAACATGCACTGGCTGGACAGCACCTTGCCGGTGCGCAGGTCCTCGGGTGTGCGGTTGCTGGTGATGCTGACGCGGTAGCCGCGCTGGAGCAGGCTGATGCCCAGTTGCAGCCCGGCCTGGCCGGCGCCGACGATCATGATCTTGCGCATGGTGTTGTCTCCTGGTGGTGTGGGGGAAAGCGGGGGTTGGCTGGAGCACCTTTGCCCTGCGGACTGCGGTGCGAGCTTGCTGGGGAGCGGCCCGGCGCGGCGCTCAGGCCATCAGCTTGGGGATGGCCGGTTCGTGCGATTCGGGGCCCATCGCCGAATAGCCGCCGTCGACGGCGTAGTCGGCGCCAGTGACGAAGCTGGCGTGGTCCGAACACAGGAACAGCACCACCTGGGCCACTTCGTCGGGGTCGCCGACGCGCTTCAACAGGTGGAAGGGGGCGGCCACACGGTCGGTCTTGGCGCGGTCGCCCTGGGTCAGCTGGTTCATGATGGCCGACCAGGTCCAGCCGGGCGACACGCTGTTGACCCGGATGTGATCGGGTGCCAGGTCCATGGCCATGTTGCGTGTCAGTTGCACCAGCGCGGCCTTGCTGACCGGGTAGAGCCAGCGGCCAGTCTGGGCCACGCCCGAAGAGATGCTGGTGAAGTTGACCACCGCGCCGCGTCCGGCCCGCTGCATGTGCGGGTGCACCGCCTTGAGCATCATGACCGCGCTGACCACGTTCACGTCCAGGGCTTTGTGCCAGTCGGCGCGGCCCGACCGCAGCCCGTCGTCCACGTACGAGCAGGCCAGGTTGACGAGGAAGTCGACGCTGCCGAAGCGCGCGGCGGTCTCGTCCGCGCAGGCACACACCTGGGCGTCGTCGGTGATGTCGGTGGCGCGGAACCACACGCCTTCACCGCAGCCATCGGCCACCGCCTGGCCGCCAGCGGCGTCGATGTCGGCCAGTGTGACGCGAACACCCTGGGCGTGCAGGGCCCGCACCACGGCGGCGCCGATGAGGGTGGCGCCGCCGGTGACGATGGCGGTTTTGCCGGACAGACCGAGAAAAGTGGCTTTGGACATGGGGTCTCCTGTTTTTTGAATCACGCCGCGTAGGGCGGTTGGGGCCAATGTAGAAACCGACAGGCTCTGGCGGCATCCCGTTTGCGCAGCCACTGTCCCAAAAACGAGAAATTCGCGGGCCTGCCCTGTCATGGCGCATCGACGGGGGAAAGTCCCGTAGCAGACCGGCGCGTGTTTTGCTAGCTTCTGCGCCATGTTGTCGCCCTACCGGTATCCGCTGGCCAGCCATGCGCTGTTTCACACACGGGATGTGGACCAGGCGCGCGAGGCGGTGGCTCGCGTGTTTTGCCCCCATGTGCTCCAGCCCTGTGGACCCATCGTGGTGCTCGACGCGCGCCACCACAGCGCGCCGGTGTTTCACGACGTCAGCCTCAACTACGTGCAGTACGGTCCGGCGGTCGACATCGAGCCGGGGCAGCTCGGCAGCTTCTACTTGCTGCAACTGCCCTTGCGTGGCAGTGCCGAGGTGCGTTGCGGCGGACAGCACGTCACGGCCGGGCAGGGCATGGCCTCCCTGCCGTCCCCCAGCGAATACCTGAAGATGCGCTGGGCCGACGACAGCCCGCACCTGATCCTGCGCATTTCGCAAGGTGCCGTGGTGCGGCAGGTGGAGCAACTGGCGCAGACGGCCGTGCACCGGCCGCTCGTGTTCGGGCTGGGCCTGGCGATGGACACGCCGGCGCTGGCGCCACTGGCCGGTTTTGTGCGCTACCTGGCGGACACCCTGGAGGGGGACGGCGGGTTCGCCGGTTCCGCCATGGCTCAGCAGGCCGAGGCCTACCTGCTCAACGTGTTGCTGCTGCAGGCGCCCCACAACTACAGCGAGGCCTTGTGTGGGGACGCGCGCCGTCCGCTGCTGCCCCGCGTCGTGCGGCGGGCGCAGGACTTCATGCAGTCCAACGTGAAGCGGCCATTGACGCTCGCCGACCTGTGCGGTCATTTGCACGTGAACGCGCGCAGCCTGCAGCAGGCCTTCGTTGCCCACACCGGCGAGTCGCCCATGGTCTATTGGCGCAACCTGCGCCTGGACAAGGTGCGTGAGGTGCTGCGCCGGGCCGCCAGCAAGGCGCCGGCCGGCGTCACGGTGACGCAGGTGGCCGCCGAGCACGGTTTCCTGCACATGGGCCACTTCGCGGCGCAGTACCAGCGCCGCTTCGGCGAGCTCCCCGTGGAAACCCTGAAAACGCCGCGCGCTGTCATGCAGGGGTCAAGTCTGCGCGCCTGAGCGCATTACAGTTGGCGCTCCCTGGTTGAGGAGTTCCATGAGTCTGCGTCCCACCCTTGATTTTTTGCTCCACCAGTGGCTCGGTGTCGCGTCGCTGCAGTCGCGCGAACGTTTTGCCGACCACAGCCGCGAAACCTTTGACGCCGTGCTCGACACCTGCGAGCGCATCGCACGCGAGAAGTACGCGCCCTTCAACCGCCTGGTGGACACGCAGGAGCCGCGGTTCGACGGCGAGCGCGTGATCCTGCCGCAGGCCACGCACGACGCGCAGAAGGCCTACGCCGAGAGCGGCATGTTGAGCGCCGCGCAGGACTACGAAGTGGGCGGCATGCAACTGCCCTACACGGTGGAGGCTTCGGCCAACGCCTTCTTCGCCATGGCCTCGGTCAGCATCGGCAGCGGCATGCTCACCACGGGCAACGCCAACCTGCTGATGAAGCACGGCACCGAGGTGCAGAAGCGCGTGTTCGCGCTCAACGAGTTCAATGGCCGCTTCTCAGGAACGATGTGTCTGAGCGAACCGCAGGCCGGTTCTTCGCTCAGCGACGTGATGACGCGGGCGCTGCCGGACGGCGATGGCTTTGAGAGCGACCCGCTCGGCCCGCGCTACCGCCTCAAGGGCAACAAGATGTGGATCTCGGCCGGCGAACACGAGCTGACCGAGAACATCATCCACCTCGTGCTGGCCAAGATCCCTGATGCCGAGGGCAAGCTCATCCCCGGCGTCAGAGGCATCTCGCTGTTCATCGTGCCCAAGAAACTGGTGGACACCGAAGGCCAGCTGACCGGTGAACGCAACGACGTGGCGCTCGCGGGCCTGAACCACAAGTGCGGCTGGCGCGGCACCACCAACACGCTGCTGAATTTCGGCGAAGGCAAGTACCCGGTCAAAGGTGAAGCCGGCGCGGTGGGCTACCTCGTCGGCCAGCCCGGCAAGGGACTGCAGTGCATGTTCCACATGATGAACGAGGCCCGCATCGGTGTCGGCATGGCGGCTACCATGCTGGGCATGGCGGGTTACCACGCGTCGCTGGACTACGCGAAGAACCGGCCGCAGGGCCGGCCTGTTTCAACGGGCGGAAAAGACGCGGCTGCACCGCAGGTGCGCATCATCGAACACGCGGACGTGAAGCGCATGTTGCTGGCGCAGAAGAGCTACTGCGAAGGCGCGCTGGCGCTGGAGCTGTATTGCGCGCGCCTGGTGGACGAACAGCACACCGGTGCGCCGGCGGAGGCCGACGATGCGCGCCTGCTGCTGGAGGTGCTGACACCCATCGCCAAGAGCTGGCCCAGCGAGTGGTGCCTGGAGGCCAACTCGCTGGCGATCCAGATTCACGGCGGCTACGGTTACACACGCGACTTCCCGGTGGAGCAGTACTGGCGCGACAACCGCCTCAACATGATCCACGAGGGCACGCACGGCATCCAGGGCATGGACCTGCTGGGCCGCAAGGTGCTGATGGAAAACGGCAAGGGCCTGCAGCTGCTGGCCGGCCGCATCAACGCCACCATTCAACGCGCGATCCAGTTGCCCGAACTCGCGGCGCACGCCAACGCGCTGGGCCAGGCGCTGGCGCAGGTCGGGGCGGCCACGAAAGCCGCCTGGGCCACCGGCGACCCTGGCCATGCGCTGGCCAACGCCGTGCCCTACCTGCAGGCCTTTGGCCACACCGTGCTGGCCTGGATCTGGCTCGACGTGGCGCTCGCGGCGCAGGCCTCGGCCGAATCGCCTGCGCGCACCGGGCGCCTGGGCGCCATGCGTTATTTTTTCCACTACGAACTGCCGAAAACCGGCGCCTGGCTGCAGGTGGTGAGCGCGCGCGACCAGACCTGCGCCAGCCTGCCCGAAGCCGCTTTCTGAACAACCACCCACAGGAGACACCTTATGACCCGAAACATTCAGCAACTCTTCGATCTCAAAGGCAAGACGGCGCTCGTCACCGGCGGCTCGCGTGGCCTCGGCCTGCAGATGGCCCACGCGCTGGGCGAGGCCGGGGCGCGTGTGGTGATCAGCTCGCGCAAGGCCACCGACCTCGAAGAGGCCACGGCCGAGCTGCAGGCCGCCGGCATCGACGCGCGCTGGATCGCCGCCGACTGCTCGCTCGAAGAAGACATCCGCCGCCTCACCAGCGAAACCCTGCAGCGCGTGGGCGAGGTGGACATCCTGATCAACAACGCCGGCGCCGCCTGGGGCGCACCGGCCGAAGACCACCCGCTCGAAGCCTGGGACAAGGTGATGAACCTCAACGTGCGCAGCTACTTTTTGCTGAGCCAGCTGATCGCCAAGGCGAGCATGATTCCGCGCCGCGCGGGCAGCATCATCAACACCGCCAGCATCGCCGGCCTGGGCGGAAACCCCTCGGGCATGAAGACGATTGCTTACAACACCTCCAAGGGTGCGGTGATCAACTTCACCCGTGCGCTGGCCGCCGAGTGGGGCGAACATGGCATCCGCGTCAACGCCATCTGCCCGGGCTTCTTCCCGAGCAAGATGACGCAGGGAACGCTCAAGGCCATGGGCGAAGAGAAGCTGGCTTCGCACGCGCCCCTGCGCCGCCTGGGCGACGACGAGGACCTGAAGGGCCTGACCGTGCTCTACGCGTCGGATGCCGGCAAACACATCACGGGGCAATGGCTGGCCGTCGATGGCGGTGTTTCGGTCATCACAGGAGGTTGAGTGGAGTTCTCGGTTCACATTCCTTTCGTCGAGTTGCTCGGCTTCGAACTGCAAAAGTTCGAAGGCGGCGAGGCGGAGATCGCGTTCGCGCCGAAGCCCGAGCATCAGAACTCGTTCAACGTGGTGCACGGCGGCGCGAGCATGACGCTGCTCGACGTGGTGATGGCCCACGCCGCGCGTTCGGTGGAGCCGGCCATGGGTTGCGTCACCATCGAGATGAAGACCAGCTTCATGCGCGCGGCCAAAGGCCCGCTGCTCGCCAAGGGCAAGCTGCTGCACCGCACCGCCACCATGGCCTTCACCGAAGGCAGCATCTTCGATGCCGAAGGCAAGCTCTGCGCGCACGCCACCGGCACCTTCAAGTTTGTGCCGCGCCTGCCGGTGGGCAAGACCACCAACGCGCTGAACACCCTCAGGACCGACTGATGACGTCCACCCACACGCCCGTCGCCTTTGTCACCGGTGCCGCCCGCGGCATCGGCCTGGCCATCGCCCGCTGGTTCTTCCACCAGGGCTACCGTGTCGCCGTGATCGACAACGACGTGCCGACACTGACCGCCACCGAAGCCACACTGCGTCAGGAACTGGGAGCGCGTGCCGACCACCTGCTGGTGATCCACGGCGACGTGTCCGACCCGGCGCAGGTGACCGCCGCCGTGCAGCGCATCGAAGCCGCCTTCGGCCGCATCGATGCGCTGGTCAACAACGCCGGTGTCGCCACCTTCAAGCCGATTGGCGAGACCACGTTCGATGAATGGCGCTGGGTGATGGCGACCAACCTCGATGGCCCCTTTCTCTGCACCCAGGCCTGTGCGCCGCTGATGCTGAAGAACGGCGGGGGTGCGGTGGTCAACATCGCTTCCATCTCGGGCCTTCGCGCCAGCACGCTGCGCGTGGCCTACGGCACCTCCAAGGCGGCGCTGATCCACCTCACCAAACAGCAGGCTGTGGAGTACGGCAACGCCGGCATCCGCGTCAACGCGATCGCGCCCGGCCCGGTCGAGACCGAGATGGCGAAGAAGGTGCACACACCCGCCATCCGGGCCGACTACCACGACACCATTCCGCTCGCGCGGTACGGCAGCATGGAAGAGATCGCCAACGCGGTCGGCTTCCTGTGCAGCCCGGAAGCGAGCTACATCAACGGCCAGGTGCTGGCGGTCGACGGCGGCTTCGATGCCGCTGGCGTCGGCCTGCCCACCCTGCGCCGTCCTCTTGCCTGAACACCACCCCGGAGACATTCCCCATGCCCAGCAACCAACAGATCCTGCTCGACAACCGCCCGCAAGGCGAAGCCACCGTCGGCAACTTCAAGCTCGTGACCACCGAGACGCCCGCCCTGTCCGAAGGCCAGGTGCTGGTGAAACACCATTACCTGAGCCTGGACCCCTACATGCGTGGCCGCATGAACGACAGCAAAAGCTACGCGGCGTCACAGCCGCTGGGCGAGGTCATGATCGGCGGCACCGTGGGCGAAGTGGTGGAGTCGAAGCACCCCAAATTCAAAGCCGGCGACCAGGTGGTCGGCATGGGTGGCTGGCAACAATACAGCGTGGTCGATGCCACGCAGCCCGGCGCGTTGCGCAAGGTGGACACCACGCACGTGCCGCTGTCCTACTACCTCGGCGCGGTCGGCATGCCGGGCGTGACCGCCTGGTACGGCCTAGTCAAGATCATCAACCCCAAGGCCGGTGACACGGTGGTCATCAGCGCCGCCACGGGCGCGGTCGGCAGTGCCTACGGCGCGCTGGCCAAGGCGCGCGGTTGCCGCGCGGTGGGCATCGCGGGCGGCCCCGAAAAATGCAAGTACGCGGTCGAAGAGCTGGGCTTTGACGCCTGCATCGACTACAAGCAACACAAGGACATGTACTCGCTGGCGAAGGCGCTCAAGGAAGCCTGCCCGAACGGCATCGACGGCTATTTCGAGAACGTCGGCGGCATGATTCTGGACGCCGTGCTGCTGCGCATGAACGCCTTTGGCCGCATTGCGGTCTGCGGGATGATCGCCGGCTACGACGGTGCTCCGCTGCCGTTGACCAACCCGGCGCTGATCCTGGTGAACCGCCTGAAGATTGAAGGCTTCATCGTCAGCGAACACATGGAAGTCTGGCCCGAGGCGCTGACCGAGCTGGGTACGCTGGTCGCCACCGGCAAGCTGCGTCCGCGCGAGACGGTTGCGCAAGGCATCAAGAACGCGCCCGAAGCTTTCCTGGGTCTGCTCAAGGGCAAGAATTTCGGCAAGCAACTCGTGAAGCTGTAACACCCCCGCCGCGCTGCGCGCGACCCCCTCAAGGGGGCGCCGCTGGCGGCCCGGAAAAGCCGGTTCCGCGGCGGCCTGGGTTGAGTACACCGCTTCTGTTTGAGGAGTTTTCATGAGTGCTACCCATGAAGTGTTCAATCAGGTGGAACCGCTGGTTGACTACAACCTGTTTGCTGGAAATCAGGCGCTCGGTGCGGCACTGAAGTTCAACGCGCCCGCGCTGGACACGGCCCACCTGCATGCGTTGGGCTCTACGCTGGGCAGCGCCGAGATGCAGGCCCACGCGCGGCTCGCCAATGTGTTCACGCCGCAGCTCAAGAGCCACGACCGTTTTGGGCACCGCATCGACCAGGTGGAGTTTCATCCGAGCTACCACGCGCTGATGACGGCTGCGACGGCGGCGGGGCTGCATGGCACGCCTTGGGGTGAGGGTGCAGCGAGTCCACACCTGTCCCGCGCCGCCGGCTTCATGCTCTTCACCGAGCTGGAACCGTCCATGCTGTGCCCCATCTCCATGAGCTACGCGGTCACGCCCGCGCTGCGCGACAACCCCGCCATCTACACCGACTGGGCGCCGCAGCTCACCAGCCGCGCCTACGACCCAGCGCTCAAGCTCTGGAAAGACAAGGCCGGCGTGACCATGGGCATGGGCATGACCGAGAAGCAGGGCGGCTCGGACGTGCGCGCAAACACGACGCAGGCGGTGCCCGCTGGCAGCGATCACTGGGGCCAGCGCTTCAGCGTCACCGGCCACAAGTGGTTCTTCTCGGCGCCCATGTGCGACGCCTTCCTGATCCTGGCGCAGACGCCGGGCGGGCTCTCCTGTCTGTTTCTGCCGCGGATGCTGCCCGATGGAACGCTGAACCCGCTCTTCATCCAGCGCCTGAAAGACAAACTCGGCAACAAGGCCAACGCCAGTTCCGAGGTGGAGTTCGCGGGCGCCACCGCCTGGCTGGTGGGCGAAGAGGGCCGCGGCGTGCCGCAGATCCTGGCCATGGGAACGATGACGCGGCTGGACTGCGCGCTCGGCACCAGCGGGCTGATGCGGCAGGCGCTCTCCATCGCGCTCAACCACACGTCGCAGCGTATGGCGTTTGGCAAGAAGCTGATCGACCAGCCGCTGATGAAGAACGTGCTGGCCGATCTGGCGCTGGAGTCCGAGGCGTCCACGGCGTTGGCTTTGCGCCTGGCGCGCAGCTTCGACCGCACGGGCGATGCGCAGGAGCAGGCCATGCAGCGCCTGCTCACGCCCGTGGCCAAGTTCTGGATCTGCAAGCGCGGCAGCCACTTCGCCGAAGAAGCCATGGAATGCCTGGGCGGCAACGGCTATGTGGAAGAGGGCGGCGAAGGCATCATGGCGCGCATCTACCGCGAGATGCCGGTGAACTCGATCTGGGAAGGCGCGGGCAACATCATGGCGCTGGACCTGCTGCGCGCCCTGCGCAAGGCCGATGCCGCCGCCGCGCTCGCCCACGAACTGGCCCCCGCCAAAGGCATGCATGCGGCACTGGACCACATGGCCGCGAGCCTGCCCACCCGCGTCGAACAGATGGCCACCGAAATGGAAGCGCGCCGACTGGCGCAGGACGTGGCGCTCGCCGTGCAGGCCGCGCTGCTGGCGCAGACCGCGCCGGCCGCCGTGTTCAGCGCCTTCTGCGATTCGCGGCTGGCGGGCCATTGGGGTCACAGCTTTGGCTCGCTGGGTGCGGGCGTTGACTTCGATGCCATCATTCAAAGAGCCCAACCGCGCTGAATTCTGGAGACCCCATGTCTGACCTGATCCTGCACCACTACCCCATGTCGCCCTTCTCGGAAAAGGTGCGGCTGATCCTGGGCCACAAGCAACTGGCCTGGCAGAGCGTGCTGATTCCCAGCGTGATGCCCAAGCCCGACGTGGTGGCGCTCACCGGCGGTTACCGTCGCACGCCGTTCCTGCAGATCGGTGCCGACATCTATTGCGACACCGCGCTGATCTGCGACGTGCTTGAACACCGCCAGCCCGCACCCCCGCTCTACCCCGAGCACAACAAGGGCATCGCACGCGTGCTGGCCCAGTGGGCCGACAGCACGATGTTCTGGGCCGCCATGGCCTATACCCTCAGCCCCAAGGGCGCAGCGGCCTTGTTTGCCAACCAGCCGCCCGAAGTGGGCCAGGCCTTCGCGGCCGACCGCGGTGCCATGCGCGGAGGCATGACCAGCCTGCGCCCTGGCGACGCCACGGCCGCGTACCGCAGCTACCTGCGCCGCCTGGCCAACATGCTGCACGAGCAGCCGTTCCTGCTGGGCGCGGCACCCTGCGTGGCCGACTTCGCCGCCTACCACCCGCTGTGGTTCACGCGCGTTATCAACCCGGGCATGGCCGGTATCCTGGACGCCACGCCCGATGTGCTGGCCTGGATGGACCGCATGGCCGCCTTCGGCCATGGCCACCTGGCCAAGCTGTCGTCCACCGAGGCCATCGCCATCGCGGCCGCGGCCGAGCCGGCCCCCCTGCACGACGAAGCCTTTCAGGACGAACACGGCATACCGCTGGGCAGCCGCGTCACCGTGGCGGCCGAGAGCTTCGGCCAGGAACCCACCGAAGGCATCCTGCGCGCGGCCTCGCGCACGCACTACACGCTGGAGCGCAGCGACGAACGCGCCGGCCGGCTGCATGTGCATTTCCCGCGCATCGGCTTTGTGCTCCGGGAAGTGCGCGCTTGAGCCGGGCCGCTTCGATCCCGGTGGCGTGGCGCTGCCTGCCGTTTGAAGCGCTGCTGCCACGCACGCTGTACGCGCTGCTGAAGCTGCGCGCCGAGGTGTTTGTGGTGGAGCAGGCCTGCGCGTTCCAGGACCTGGACGGCGCAGACGCCGATTGCATGCACCTGCTCGGCGAAGCTGTGACCCCGGATGGACGGCCACAGTTGCTGGCTTACACGCGCCTCGTCCCGGCTGGCCTCAAATTCGCCGAGGCCAGCATCGGCCGCGTGGTCACCGCACCGGTCACCCGAGGCAGCGGCATGGGCCACGCGCTGATGGCCGAATCGGTGCGCATGCTGCACAGCCTGTGGGGCGTGCAGCCGATCCGCATCGGTGCGCAGGCGCACCTGGAACGTTTCTACAACGCGCACGGCTTTGTGTCCGACGACAAACCCTACATCGAAGACGGCATCCCCCATCTGGAAATGCTCAGACCAGAAGCCCCCCTGCGCCGCTTCGCGGCTTCCCCCCCGGGGGACCACGCCCTTGGACCGGCAGAGCCGGATCTTCGGCGTGTGCTGAATGGCTCCCCCTCAGACCCGCAGACCCTCGCCAGCCCATCAGGAGACAAGACGTGATTTCAGATTTTCAAGGCAAGACCGCAGTGCTCACCGGCGCCGGCTCCGGCTTCGGGCTCGAATGCGCGCGCATCGGCGCACAGCTCGGCATGAACCTCGTGCTGGTCGATGTGCAGCCCGACGCGCTGGACGCTGCCGAGGCGGAAATGAAGGCGGCCGGTGCGCAAGTGCTCGCCAAACGCGTGGACGTGTCCAGCGCCGAGCAGATGGAAGCGCTGGCCGCCGACGTGGTGCAGCGCTTCGGCGCGCCGCATTTCGTGTTCAACAACGCGGGCGTGGGCTCGGGCGGCCTGGTCTGGGAAAACTCGGTGAAAGACTGGGAGTGGGTGCTGGGCGTGAACCTCTGGGGCGTGATCCATGGCGTGCGCCTGTTCACGCCACTGATGCTCGCCGCTGCGAAAGCCGACCCCGATTACCAAGGCCACATCGTCAACACCGCGAGCATGGCCGGTCTGCTCACGCCGCCCAACATGGGCATTTACAACGTGAGCAAACACGCGGTGGTGAGCCTCACCGAAACGCTGTACCAGGACCTCAAGCTGGTGAGCGACCAGATCAGCGCCAGCGTGTTGTGCCCCTATTTCGTGGCCACCGGCATCAGCCAGAGTCACCGCAACAAGCCGGCCGGGCTGGCCGATGAACAGCCCACGCAGAGCCAGCTGATCGGGCAGGCCATGACGGACAAGGCCGTGAGCTCGGGCAAGGTCACGGCGGCGCAGGTGGCCGACATGGTGTTCCATGCCATGCGCCACGACCAGTTCTACATCTACAGCCATCCCAAGGCCCTGGGCAACGCGCAGTCGCGTTTCGACGCCATCGTGGCCGGCAGCAACCCGCCCGATCCGTTTGCCGAGCGGCCCGAGATCGGCGCGGCGTTGCGCGCGCAGTTGCGCGCTGGCTGATCGCGGTTCATACGGTTTTGCATTCAAGCGTAGAACAAGGCGGGAGCCGCAGACAGTGCTGTAGCACGGCAAGGCGAACCAACGCAGTTATGCGTTTGAATGCGAAACCGTATCAGGCCGCTGAGGCCTGCTTCACCGCCCACCTAAGCTGCACCGGGAACCGCCGGTAGCGGCGACCCACCTGCCGGACCGTCGTCACGCACGGCGACCGGTGCCCGTCGGCGCAAGGCTGCGCGCCCGGTATGCCCCCGACTCCTCCCATGAGCGCTCGCGCGAGGCATGCGCCGCAGGCGCCTGTGCGCAAGGGGAGCACCCGTTCACCCGAGGGGCCTCAGCGCGATTTCATTGAGCAGACTCAATCGATGAAACACAAGTCACAAATAGTATCAATTTCGTCATCGGTCGCTCATGGGGAGTGGCAGATGCATCAACCCAGACTGGAGAGTCATCATGGAAAGAGCTTTGAATGCAACCCGTCGCTTCCTGCGTGACGAAGAAGGTGTGACCGCGATTGAGTACGGGCTGATTGCTGCGTTGATTGCTGTGGTGATCATTGGAGCGGTGAGTGCCATCGGAGGTGGCTTGGATACCACTTTTAGCAACATCGCTGCCTGCTTGGGCGATACGAGCGCCGGTGGTACCTGCCCTATCGGCGGCGAATAATAACTGCAGACTTGGCGGCCGGGATTGGTCTTGGCCGGTCTTGCTCAACAGACTTGGAGCTTCATCGTGCTGAGACAACTAATTTCTTCGGAGGAAGGTGTGAGTGCGATCGAGTACGCCTTGCTGGGGGCTCTGATTGCCTTGGTCATCGTGGGAGCGCTGACTGCCACTGGACATGGCAATGGGGGGCTTTGGGCACGCTGGACCAATACCTTCCTCGAAGCCATAGGAGTCGGCGGCAGCTGAGTCCTCCCTACGCGCTGAGCGACATGGTCATTCCGCCTCAGATGCCTTATCGCACACAGAAGAACAATCCTTTGTTTTTAGGGGCACCATATGACCTCCGCAGCGTCTCCCGCCCAATGGCAAGCCGTCGTCCTGGCGCTGCTGGCTGTGCTGCTGACACTGGCCGTCTGGAACGATGCGCGGCACCGGCGCATTCCCAACACCTTGGTGCTGGTGACCTTGCTGGCCGGTCTGCTGTTCCATGCGCTGGGGCCACAAGCCATTACCGGCGGTCTGTTTTCCAGTGAGCCAAGCGCTTTGGGTTTCTGGCACGCCCTGGGCGGTTCGCTCACCGGGCTGCTGCTGTTCCTTCCCCTGCACCTGCTGCGGATCCTGGGCGCGGGCGATGTGAAACTCTTCGCCGCCGTGGGCGCCTTCGCCGGCCCGGCCGCCACCGTGAACCTTGCCTTGTGTGTATTGCTGGCCGGCGGCCTGTTGGCCTTGGGCCACATGGTGATGGCGCGCAATGCCCGCCTGGTGATGCAGAACACGCTGGCCTCGCTGGGTCAGATGCTGCCGGGTTCGGCCGGCTCTTTTGACGCCCACACCCAGACCGCCTGGCGCATGCCCTACGCGGTGGCCATTGCGCTCGGTGTCGCGGGCTATGCCGCCTGGCGGCTCAGCGGCCACGACCCGATCCTGAACTTCTGAGAGCCCGCCATGCAAGAGCTTTCACTCCCTGGCGCTTCTCCACTGCTCAAGGCCGCTGTGGTCGATCCATTCGGCGATGCGGTGGATGTGGAGGGCCTGCCCGCTTCGTTCGTGACCGAGCTGGCCCTGCGCCATTTCGCGCGCAAGGGCGAACTCAAGCTCTTCGCTGTGGCGCAGTATCTGGGCCTGCCGGTGCCGGTGGTGGACCAACTGCTCGGCCAGATGCGCAGCCTGGCCCTGCTGGAAGTGCCGCGGCGCGGCACGCTGGAGGGCGACATCAGCTTTGCGCTCACCGATGCCGGCCACCGCATGGCGCGCATGGCGTTTGAGAAGTGTCAGTACGTGGGACCGGCCCCCGTGCCGTTGGCCGACTACGTGGCGCAAGTCAAGGAACAGGCCCAGCACCAGGCGCCGGTGCGCGCCGAGCGCCTGCAGCAGGTGCTCAAGGACGTGGTTCTGGTGCCCGAGCTGTTGCCCACGTTGGGCAGCGCCATGAACTCGGGCAAGGCCATTTACCTGCACGGCGACAGCGGCACGGGCAAGACCTACCTGGCCGAGCACCTGGTGCACGCGTTGGATGGGCACATCTGGGTGCCCTACGCCCTGTATGTCGATGGCGAGGTGGTGCAGGTGTTTGACCCGATCGTGCACAAACGGGTGTCCCTGGCACCGGTGCCGGACCGCTCGCTCACCCGCGATCTGTCGGCCGATGGCCGCTGGGTGCGCAGCGAGCGGCCGGTGGTGATCGCCGGCGGCGAGCTCACGCTGGACACGCTGGACCTGGAATACGACCCCCATTCCCGCCTGCACACGGCGTCGCCCCAGTTGAAGGCCAACAACGGCATTTTTGTGGTTGACGACCTGGGGCGCCAGCGCGTGAGCCCGAGCGAGCTCATGAACCGCTGGATCGTGCCGCTCGACCGCCATGTGGACTACCTGACGCTCAACACCGGCACCCGGTTCGCCGTGCCGTTCGATGTGCGGGTGATTTTTGCCAGCAACTGGCCGCCCGCCGACCTGGTGGACCCGGCCTTTGCCCGCCGCCTGGGCTACAAGATCCGGATCGACGCGCTCGACGCCGACCGCTACCGCAGCGTGGTGACGCAGGCCTGCGCAAGCACCGGCGTGCCCGAAGACCCGGCCGGGGTGGACTACCTGATCCACACGCTGCACCCACGCGATGGACGACCCTATTACCCGTGCATCCCGTTCGATGTGATCAGCAAGATCGCCGACCACGGCCGCTACCTCGACCAGCCTGCCCGCATGACACCCGAAGGGCTGGAGTGGGCTTGGCGCACCTATTTTGGTGGCGAGGAACGCCAGGGCGCTGCCGGCATCCCCACGAAGAATTCTGGAGAATGACATGCAAAGCAAACGCGCGTTCGTGATGTTGACCCTCTCGGTGCTGGCCGGTGTGGCCGCCGTGATATTGGCCGCCCGCTGGATGGGACAGCAGGCGTCGGGCGAGCGGTCCACCGTGCTGGTGGCCACCAGCGATCTTGATCTCGGGCAGGCCATCACCGCCCAGATGCTGCAGCCGGTGGCCTGGCCGGCTGGTGCCCAGCCCGTGGGTTCGTTCAACGATGCGAAGAAGCTCGAAGGCCGCGTGGTGCGCACCAGCATCTACAAGGGCGAGCCGGTGCTGGAGCCCAAGCTGGCCCCCGAAGGCACCAAGGCGGGTCTGGACTCGATCATCAAGGCGGGGCACCGCGCCATCACCGTCAAGGTCAACGAGGTGGTGGGCGTGGCCGGCTTCCTGGCACCGGGCAGCCATGTCGATCTGCTGGTGAACATCAAGGACGACCGGGAGACCGCCATTTCGCGCGTGGTGCTGGAACGCATCATGGTGCTGGCTGTGGCCCAGGAAGCGCGGCGCCCGGATGAAACCAAGGCCCGCGTGGTCAACGCCGTCACGCTGGAGGTGACCCCCGAGCAGGCCGAAAAGATCGACCTGGCGCGCAACGTGGGCACCTTGTCGCTGATGCTGCGCAACCAGGTGGACACGCAAGACACCACCACCACGGGCATCACCCGAAAAGACCTCTTTGGCGATGAAGCACCTGTGAGTGCTCCGGTTGCCGTTGCCGTCGTCAAGAAGGCGGCGCCGGTTCGCCGCGCCACCGCGCCGCGTCCGGTTGCGCCACGCGCCCCGGCCGAACCGGCCACCACGGTGGAGGTGATCCGTGGCACACAGAAATCTTCGTCCCAGTTCTAAGGAAGCGATCATGAAAACACCCGTTCTGCAGGCGCTGAGCGCTTCCATCTGGGCCGCGGGCCTGCTCACCGCGACCGCCTGGGCACAAACCGCAGTGACCAAGGGCGTGACCACCGCCAAGGTGGCCGCAGCGCCGATGTCGGTCGAGGTGGGCACCGATCTGGCCATCGTGGGCCCTTCAATGGACCTGACCATCGGCAAGTCCACCCTGCTGCGCATGCCCTCGGCCGTGTCCCGCATTTCGCTCGGCAACCCCAACGTGGCCGACGTCACGCTGATCAGCCCGACCGAGCTGTATCTGCTCGGCAAAACCTACGGTTCGACCAATCTGATCATCTGGCGCAAGAGTGCCGGCCCGACCGCCATCGACGTCAATGTGAACATCGACCACAAGCGCATGGAAGCCAAGCTGCGCGAGCTGCTGCCGAACGAAAAGGGCATCCAGGTGCGTCCGGCGGCCGACTCGGTGATCCTCACCGGGGTGGTGTCGAGCGCCGTGAAGGCCAAGGCCGCCGAAGACATTGCCGCTGCCTTTGTGCGCGATGTGAACAAGAGCCTGGTGTTGCCGGTGGTGGCGGGCGACAACCGCGCCGAGTCGGGCACCAAGCTGGCGGTCAGCAGCGGTGGTGGTGGCGCGGCAGCGGCCAACACGGCCGGAGCCAAGGTGGTCAATCTGCTGAGCATTGCCGAAGCGCAGCAGGTGATGCTGGAAGTGACCGTGGCCGAGGTGTCCAAGACCCTCATGGACAAGATGGGCGCCAACCTGGTCTTCACCCGCACCGGCGGCAGCTGGGCGTATGGCATCACGTCGGCGTTGGGCGGCGATGGCCGTGGCCTGCTCAGCGCCATCAAGAACAACGGCGATGGTGTCGAGATCGACGCCGAGAAAAGCAATGGCCTGGTGAAGATCCTGGCCGAACCGAATCTGGTGGCCATCAGCGGCCAGGAAGCCAGCTTTCTCGCGGGCGGCAAGATCTTCATTCCGGTGGCGCGCAGCAACGAAACCACCGGCGGCACCACCATCACACTGGAAGAGAAGGAGTTTGGCGTGGGCGTGAAATTCACCCCCACGGTGCTGGAAGGCGGTCGCATCCACCTGAAGGTTTCGCCCGAGGTGTCGGAGCTGTCGCAGACCGGCACACCCTTCACCACGGTGAACGGCCAGACCGCGATCCTGCCCAGCTTCACCACCCGCCGCGCGCAGACCTCGGTGCAGCTGATGGACGGCCAGAGCCTGGCGATCGCCGGCCTGATCAAGAACAACGTGCGCCAGGCCATGGACGCGGTGCCCGGTCTGGGTGAGGTGCCGATCCTGGGTGCGCTGTTCCGCAGCAACGAGTTTCAGGGCGACCGGAGCGAACTCATGTTTGTGATCACGCCGCGCCTGGTCAAGCCGATCGACCCGGGCTACATCTTGCCGACCGATGGTTACAAGCCGCCCAGCCGGTCCGAGTTTTATCTCGGCAACCAGCTGGAAGGTTCGGGGCGCGCCGACGTACCCACCGATCGACCCGCCGCCGTGCCACCCGCTCCGGCCGCCGGCGCCGGCGGCATGGAAGTGAAGTAAGGAGCATCAGCATGACCACCACCACCCAGTTCTTTCGCCCGGCCTTCCTGCTGGCCACCACCAGCCTGTTGGCCGCTTGCGCCAGCACCACACCGCAGCTTGACGCCGTGTTTGGCGATGCGGTGCGCGAGGCTAGAACGGCCCAGACCCTCAACCCCAAGGCCTCGGAAAACACCGATCCGGTGTTGGGTATCGACGGCAAGGCGGGCGCCGCGGCGCAGCAGCGCTACCAGGAGTCGTTCCAGGCACCGCCCAGGACCTTCGAGATCATCAACATCGGCGGCGCGATCACCGGCGATTGAGCTGATGCCCAGGGAGACCGCCATGCCGTTGATTCCACGCCAGCACCCTGCCGCTCGCCGCCAGCGGGGAGCGGTGGCGATCATCCTGGGTCTGACGCTGGCGGTGCTGATCGGTTTTGCCGGCCTGGCCATCGATCTGGGTCGTTTCTTCGTGATCAAGACCGAGTTGCAGAACGCGATGGACGCTTGTGCGCTGGCGGCCGCGTCCCAGCTGAGGCCGGGGCAGAACGACCCCAACGCGTTAAATAGAGCCATTGCCTACGGGCGTGTTTTCTCGACGGGTGGCGTGGACGATGGCGCTACTGCGCCTGAGGTGGAGGGCAACGTTGGGGCAATCAAGAACCGGGCCAATTTCCAGAGCACGGTGATCGATATCGCGGCCAGCCAGATCACCTTTTCGGCGACTTTGGGCGGTACGTATGAAGAGGGTGGTTCGGCCGACCACAACACCGCCGCCTTTGCGAAGTGCAGCTTTCCGCTGACGGGGCTGCCCATCTTTTTTATGCGGGTGCTCAATCCGGTGTTGGACACGCAGACCGTTTCGGCCATGGCGGCCGCCACACTGGCGCCGTCTTCTTCGGCCTGTTTGATCCCGGTGGCTGTGTGCAAGAAGACCAACGGTGCCAATTTTGGCATCACGGTGGGCGAGTGGATGCCGGCCCACTCCAAGTACGGGACCGGCAATTTCGGTTGGATAGATTTTGACCCGCCGAAACAAAAAGGTCTCAAAGCCTCTCTGGCTGGCTCGGGGCAGTGCAGTGCCCAGCTTGGTGATGAGGTGGGTACACAGGGTGTCAATGACGTTACCTTCTCCTACTGGAATGCGCGCTTTGGTCTGTATCGATCAGGCGGACCGACGATGGCAGAGGCAGCACCCGACTTCACTGGCTACAGCTACGCCGATGCCAAATGGAATCCAGAATCCGGTAGCGCCCAGTTGCCGAGAACTCACGGTGCGGGAGGTGCGTCGGCGTTTGCCGACTACCAGAGCAAAGCGGCAGCTTTTGTGGCCTTCCAGGGCAATCCGCCAAATCCCTATGACGATCCGCTTTCGGTCAACAGCCATCAAGTGAATGGGCGCATCAAGCGTGTGGCAGTGGCGCCCGTGGTGGACTGTGATGAATGGGCGAACGGCAACGGCAACGCCCAGCCCGCCATCGAAGGCTACGCCTGTGTGTTGATGCTTAACCCGGTCTTTGACCAAAACAAGGAAGCAGCGGTGCTCGAATTCCTTGGCCTGAGCACGACAGTGGGCAGTCCCTGTGCCACCAATGGCGAACCCGGCACCTTCGGGCCGCTCGTTCCTCAACTGGTGCAGTGACTATGCGCCGCTCAATGGATTCACAACGGGGCGTCGCAGCCGTCGAATTGGCGATCGTCCTCATTCCGATGCTGGTCCTCTGTTTCGGCATCACCGAACTCGGGCGTGCGCTGTACCAGTACAACGGTCTGGTCAAGGCCACGCGCGGTGCCGCGCGTTACCTCTCGCAGCAAAGTCTGGCCAGTCCGCCCGCGGGGGAGACCGCTGACGGCATCCGCTTCAAAGCCCGTTCGCTGGCGCTTTGTGGCGCGTTCGATTGCGACCAGATGCCTGCGTTGGTGCCCAACCTCACACTGGCCATGATTTCCGTGTGCGATCCCGTGTCTTGCGCAGCCACACACGCCAACGTGCCCACCGGTGAGGGCACCACCAGCCTGGTGACGGTGACCATCGGTGCCGGAGACACCGGCTACGACTTCACTTCGATCGTGCCCTGGGTGGTCCCGAGCATCACCTTTGGCCCGATCGGCATCACCATGGCGTCGAGCACGAACTGAGGTCACAGCTGTGAAACTCACCCGTCTGCTCCCTGACCCCCACGCCCAGCGCGGCGTGGCTGCGGTCGAATTCGCGCTGATCGCCATCCTGTTCTTTACTCTGTTGCTGGGCATCATGGAGTTCGGTCGCTGGCTCTTCCTGCTCAACGGGGCCAACGAGGCCACCCGCCTCGGTGCCCGGCTGGCGGTGGTGTGCAGTGTCGAGGCGCCGGGGGAGCTCACGCGCATCAAGGCGCGCATGAGCGCGATGACCGGTGGCGGCGTTCCGGCCGCCAACATGGTGCTCGACTACTTTCCGGTGAACTGCGACGCTTCCAACTGCCGCACCGTGACGGCGCGCATCGTCGGGGCCACCTTTACACCGGTTACCCCTTTCTTTGGTGGCACCTTCGCGATCCCCCAGTTCCCCACCAGCCTGCCGCGCGAGTACATGACCAGCGCAGGCAACCCGGTGTGCCCATAAGACCTAAAACCCCATGTCACACAAAGTTGCCCTCATTTTCGAGACCAACGAAGAGCGCGATCAGCTCGTCGGAAAGCTCAAGCCCATGTCCGGTGTGAGCATCAGCGCGCACGTGGGCGGCGCGCGAAGCTTGCAGGGCGTGATGGTCAAGGAGAAGCCAGACGTGGTGTTGCTGGCGCTGTTGCGGCCGGACGATGCCGCTTTCGAGGTGATTGAGGCCGCGACACTTCGGCACCCGTCGGTGTTGGTGTTGCTGGTGAGCGAGGACACTGGCCTGACCACGCTCAAGCGCGCGATGCGGGCGGGGGTGCGTGATGTCTTGCCCGGGCCTTTGAACGCGGCTTCTGTCCAGGCTGGGGTGGATTACGTCAAGGACTCGGAGTCGATCACGTCACGGTTTGTGGACAACGAAGGCACGCTGTACGCGTTCATGTCGGCCAAGGGCGGCTGTGGCGCCACCTTTCTCGTGACCAACCTGGCCTACCTGCTCGCCAAGGCATCCAAACGGGTGTTGATCGTTGACCTGAACCTCTACTTCGGCGACGCGGCAAGCTACCTCACGAGTCGAAAATCCGAGGTCAGCGTGGTGGATGTGGCGCGCCAGAGTCGCCGGCTCGACGGCTCGCTGCTGGAGGCGAGCGTGCTCAAGGTGCGGGACAACCTGCATGTGCTGTGCGCGCCGGAACTGCCCTACAAGCTGGAAGAAGTGACGCCCGAAACCGTGGCGGCCATTCTGGCCCTGGCGCGCACTGAATACGATTTCGTGTTGCTCGACATGGCGCGGACCATGGATCCGGCGGCGGTGAAGGCGCTGGACCTGGCCGAACGGATCTACTTGGTGACGGGGCAGACCTTGCCCGCCCTGCAGGACACACTGCGGATGATCGCTGTCTTCGAGGGTCTGGGCTACGGCCGGGAAAAGATCATGCTGGTGCTGAACCGCTACACCAAGAGCAGTCAGATTCCATTGGGTGAAGTGGAGCGGACCACGGGTTACAAGGTGGCCCGGGTTCTGCCCGCCAGCGATGACGCGGTGCTGGCCTCCATCAACCAGGGCATTCCGCTGGCCAAACTGGCCGCGCGCGATCCCGTGGCGCGTGCGCTGAATGAGTGGGCACAGGCGCTTGCACCGGTTGCGGTGAATGCCGGCGGTAAACCGAGCTGGTTTTCGACGCTCACGGGCGGGATGTGAATCACAACGCGCCCTTTCATCCCCATTGACCGAGCACTGACACCATGAACCTGAGAGTCACCACCCCCGAACTGCGCAGTCCCACCCGCCTGAATGGGTCGGAGGAGGACGGCAGCACCCCGACGTCTGGCGCGACGCAGTACCACGCGCTCAGGGACCAGTTGCATGCCCAGTTGCTCGGGCGGATCGATCTGGAGGTGATGGGCAGCATGAAGCCCGAGCGCCTGCGCGAGGAGCTGGGCGTTCTGACCGAGCGCTTGCTGGTGGAATCGGGTGCGGCGCTGAACGCGCAGGAACGCAAGCGGATGGTGCTGGACATCCAGGACGAGATCATGGGCCTGGGGCCGCTGGAGCCACTGCTGGCCGACCCCACGGTGTCGGACATTCTGGTGAACGGTCCGAACCAGGTGTTCGTGGAGCGGCGGGGCAAGCTGGAGCTGACCGAGGTGGTGTTTTCCGACAGCGACCACTTGATGAAGATCATCGACAAGATCGTGTCGCGTATCGGTCGTCGTGTGGACGAATCGAGCCCCATGGTGGATGCGCGCCTGCCCGACGGTTCGCGTGTGAACGCGATCATTCCGCCCCTCGCGCTGGATGGCCCGCTGCTGTCCATCCGCCGTTTTGCCGTCGTGCCGCTCACCATTCGCGATCTGATCGACAAACGCTCGCTCACACCCATGCTCGCCGAACTGCTTTCGGCCATGGTGCAGGCCAAGATGAACGTCGTGATCTCGGGTGGCACCGGGACCGGCAAGACGACGTTGCTCAACGTGTTGTCGGCGTCCATCCCGCACCGGGAGCGCATCGTGACGATCGAGGATGCCGCTGAACTGCAGTTGCAGCAGCCCCACGTGGTGCGCCTGGAAACACGCCCGCCCAACATCGAAGGCAAGGGGGAGGTGGACCAGCGTGCGCTGGTGCGCAACAGCCTGCGCATGCGCCCGGACCGCATCATCCTCGGCGAGGTGCGGGGTGCCGAGGTGCTGGACATGCTGCAGGCCATGAACACGGGTCACGAGGGGTCCATGGTCACGGTGCACGCCAACAGTCCACGCGATGCGCTGACCCGTCTGGAAAACATGTCGGGCTACGGTGGCGCGGTGATCGCGCAGGACGCGATGCGCCAGCAGATCAGTTCGGCCATCAACGCCGTTATCCAGATCGCGCGACTCAACGATGGCCGCCGCAAAATCATCAGCCTGCAGGAAGTCACCGGCATGGAGGGTGACGTCATCACGATGCAGGAGGTCTACCGCTTTACGCAAACGGGTGTCGCACCCGATGGATCGGTGGAGGGCCATTTCCGTGCGACCGGGGTGCGGCCCAAGTTCATGGAGCGGCTCAAGAGCTACGGTCTGGAGGTTTCCGAGTCGACCTTTGACCCTTCACTGATCTACGAGTGACGTCATGAACCTGAGTTTTGCCCTGTTCGTGGTGGTGGGTTTCGTGGCCGTGGTGCTGCTGATCGAGGGCCTGTTTGTGTATTGGAGCGACACCAAGAGCCCCGAGGTGCGCCGGGTGAGCGAGCGTCTGCGGGCCATCTCGGCCGGTGGACACACCGATGCCTCGGAGCTCAAGCTGCTCAAGCAGCGCATGCTCAGTGACAGCCCGACCCTGCAGCGGCTGCTGCTGCGCGTGCCGCGTGTCCAGCAGGTGGATCGGCTGATGCTGCAGGCCGGCGACAGCAACACGGTGTCGCACCTGCTGTCGATGTGCGGGATCTTCGGCATCGCTGGGCTGCTGGTCGGACTGCTGCAGCGCTGGCCTTGGTACAGCACTTTGGCGCTGGCACTGGCGCTGGGGGCGGTGCCGATGCTGTGGCTGATTCGGCGCCGCAACAAACGGCTGCAGCAGATTGAAGTGCAACTGCCTGATGCGCTGGGCCTTATTTCCCGCGCCTTGCGCGCCGGTCATTCGTTCCCGTCGACCCTGAGCATGGTGGGAACCGAAGCGCCGGAACCCATCGCGGGGGAATTTCGCATCACCTCCGACGAAATCGGTTTCGGGGTCTCGATCGACAACGCACTCAACAACCTGGCCACGCGCGTGCCCAGCGCGGACATGAGCTACTTCGCCATGGCGGTGATCATCCAGCGCGAAACCGGTGGCAACCTCTCGGAGTTGCTGTCCAAGCTATCGGAACTGGTGCGCGAGCGTTTCAAGCTGTTTGCGAAGGTGCGGGTGCTGGCCGCAGAAGGCAAGCTCTCGGCCTACATCCTGACGGGGTTGCCGTTTTGCGTGGCGCTGGCCATCAACATCCTGAACCCCAAGTACCTGGCGGTGCTGTTCACCGATCCGGCCGGCATCCTGGTGGTGTATGGGGCGTTGACCATGATGGTCATCGGCATCTTCGTGATGTGGCGGATCATCGACATCAAGGTCTGAGGACGACACCCATGAACACACAATGGATTCTTCTTGGGCTGGTGTTTCTGGCGGTGGCCGGGTTCACGCTCGGTCTGGCGCAATGGCTGAATCGGGACGAGGTGGTCAAACGCCGCCTGGGCGAAATCACCGATCACCGGCCACCAGATGGTCCAGGACTGGAAGGCAATGCGGAATGGCATGCCAAGGTGGTGAAGGTCGTGGGCCCCATGGCCCGGCTCTCGACGCCCAAGGAAGGATGGGAGGGGTCCAGTCTGCGTGTGCGCTTCATGCAGGCGGGGTTGCGCGAGTCGTCATGGCCCGCGCTCTTTTTTGCCACCAAAACGGTGCTGGCGCTGGGCTTGCCCGGGTTGCTGATCCTGTACGCAGGCCTGCGCAATGTGACCCTGGAGCTCAACACGGGGCTGATGCTGCTCCTGTTGCTGGTGGCCTTCGGGTATTACCTGCCGAACGTTGTGCTTTCGCGTATGGTGGCCCAGCGGCGCGAGAGCCTGCAGAATGCGCTGCCGGATGCGCTGGATTTGATGATCGTCTGTGTGGAAGCCGGCCTGGGCTTGGATGCGGCCATGAACCGGGCCGCCAGTGAGATCGGTATGCGCAGCGAGGCGCTGTCGGACGAGCTGAACCTGCTCGCGCTGGAGCTGCGCATGGGTGTCAAGCGGGAACTGGCTTTGCGCAACCTGGCGCTGCGCTCGGGCGTGGACGACATTTCGTCGTTTGTGGCCATGCTGGTGCAGGCCGATCGGTTTGGCACCAACGTGGCCGAGGCCTTGCGCATTCAGGCCGAAACGATGCGGACGCACCGCCGTTTGCGTGCTGAAGAGCGGGCGGCCAAGATTCCGTTGAAGCTGCTGTTTCCCCTGATCTTTTTCATCTTCCCGTCCCTCATGGTCGTGCTGATGGGTCCCGCCATGATCAGCATCTACCGGGTGTTGTTGCCCACCATGGGCGGTCGTTGACTTTGCAGGAGGTATCACCATGAAACTCAAGACTTTGGCATCGCTGTCGATTCTGGGCAGCCTGATGGGCTGCTCAAGCATGTTGCCGGGCGACTCGCTCGGCTCCCCGAACGCACGCCCCGGAGCCGCAGTCCCGGTGAAGATGGCGCTGTCGCCGCCGGTCGGTACGGCCATGGCTGAGCACGAGGTGTTGTATGTCACCGGGCGTTCTGCGCATGGCGCTGGGCACTTTGCCCGGGCGGTGGCGTATTACGAACGGACGCTGGCGATCAAGCCGGACCACCTGGGTGCGTTGAATGCGCTGGGCGTGTTGCATGCGCAGGCGGGGCGAACTGCCGAGGCCCTGGCGTTGTTTGACAGGGCGCGTGTGCTAGAACCCCTGGCCGCCCATGTTCACAACAACATGGGCTATGCGCTCCTGCACGCCAAACGGCTCAAGGAAGCCGAGCTCACGTTGCGGGTGGCCCGGCAACTGGACCCGAACAGTCTGCAGATCCTGGAGAACCTGGATCTGCTGGCGAAAGCCCAAATCGAACACGACGAACGCAACCAGCCGGCGTCTGAAAGTCTGCAGGCGGGAGAGTCCATTGCCGCGCAGAACGCAGACCATCCCGCGGGGCCGCATCTGGTGGCCGTGGCGCCGAATGTGTTTGAGCTTCGCACCGCGGGGCCACAAGCCATCGAAGCGATGGCCAGTTCACAGGCTGCGGCAGCGGAGCTGTCCGCGAACGAACCGGAGGCGCAACCGCAGGCCCTGGCCTTGAGCCGGGAACTTACCGCAGGGGAGCCTGCAGTGGCCCAGGCGGAGCAACCACGCCCGGCCCTGATTGAAGTCTCGAACGGCACGGGTGCGCCCCGTCTGGCCCGGCGCACGGCGAACAAACTGGCACCGACGGGCGTCTTTGCAACCCGATTGAGCAATGCCCGTTCGTTCAAGCAGTCAAAGACCTTGGTTCAGTACCTGGCTGGACAGGAGAGCGTGGTGGACGCGCTGTTGGCTTCGCTGCCCATGCCGGTTCAGGCGGTGCAAGTGGCTGCACTGGTGGGTGGGGCGCAGGTCCGTCTGGTGCTGGGGCACGATGGTGCGGGCAAGGCGATTGCACTGTGGGCACAACCCGATACCAGCCGTTTTGCAGCAGCGGGATTGAAGCGCAATCTTTGACGTCGGTTTGTGCCACACGGGGTGAACAGGTGCCACGCCTGTTCAGGGGATGCGGCTGCGCCAGACTTCGGGCAAGAAGTCGACCAATGGCGTGGCTTCGCGCTGCAACTGGCGCTGGCCGTTGCCCGTGCGCCGGCTGGGCGTTTCCTGTGAGAGGTCCAGTTCGCCGAGTTGCTTGATCCAGGCCACATCCAGACCCCCGTTGACCAGCGGGCGGGAGAAGATCAAGGCCAGCATGCGCCGGGCTTCGGCGCTGCCCTGGGCCTCGGCGAGGCGGTAGTAGCGAATGGCTTCGGTGTAGTTGACCGGCGTGCCTTCCCCCCGGTGGTGGCGCCGGGCTTGGTTCAGCAGTTCCAGCGGCAGGCGCGAGGCATCGGGCTGGGGCTTCCGGGGGATCTGCAACTGGTCGGCCACGATGGCGGCGTTGATGCCCGCCACGGCCGATTTCGGCGCAGCGGCGCGGAAGTACTGCAGCGCTTCGGTGTCGCGCCCGGCCGCCACGCTGTCCATGCCGAGTTCGATCAGGGCATGGACGTCGCCGGCCCGTGCCGCCCGCTGCAGCAGGGCTCTCGCCGGGAGCGGTTCGTCGATGGCGTCGGTGTCCACGCCCGGTCGGGCCAGGCGCAGGGGCGCCAGACGGGCGGCCACCAGCCATTCGAGGTACTGGGCGCGGGGCAGGTGGGTGCGGCGCAGCGGTGCCAGCCACTGGCGGGCCGCCGCCGGGTTGGCCGGACCCTGGCAACCGTCGATCTCGCACCAGGCGAGCCCGGCCAGGGCGATGCTGGCGTTCTGCTGGTGTGCCCGTTCGAACCACTTCTTCGCCTCGCCGCTGTCTTGCGGCACACCGGCGCCGTGCAGGTGGATGAGGCCCAGTTGCCAGGCGGCCTGTCCGGCCGCGCGCGTGCGGCCGGTGGCAACCCGGCGCAAGGCATCGAGTTCGGCCAGCACCGCCGCGTCGGGCGCGTCCGGCAGGCGGATCGGCGCCTGGTGCAGTGGTGTGACCTCGATGGGGTCGGCGTGGAGGGGGGCGGCCTCGATCGGCGCGGCCTCCATGGGTTCCGCCCTGATCGGCGCCGCAGCGGGGACGGGGCCGGTGGCCAGGGCGAGCGGGACCAATGCCGAGAGCAGCAGCGAGGTGAAGGCGCGACGCAACCGGCGCGCCGGTTGTGCGCCGCTGCGGGCGGTGGACTCGGGTCCCATGGGATGCCGTTCGAAACCGACGGGGTGGCGTTGCGCGGCCTGCCGGCTCAGCGCTTTGCCGCTGCGGCTGAAGCTGGCGCGGGGGCCGCCACCGGCACAACACGCTTGGGCGTCACCCGCCACTGCATGCGCTGCTTCGCAAACGGCATGCCGCCTTCGGTGGCCTGGCTGAACGCGGCTTCGATGCTGTCCATGCCGCTCATGCCGGCGATCACCGCCAGACCCGGCGCCTGCATGTTTTCGGGCAGGCGGGGCAGCACGTCTTCGCCCGTGGCGAAACACATCACCGCCTCTTCGCCCGGCTGGCCGGCGTCCAGCACAAAGCCGGGGCTGGGCACCATCCAGTCGGGGATGCGCACGGTCTGGTTGGCCGACACCAGCGACGAGGGGTTGGTCGCGTTGGGCAGCAGGCGGATCATGCCGCCCTGCGAGGCCTGCATGTAGCAGTAGAGATGCGAAGCGCGCGACACCGTGGCCGAGAGGAAGATCTGCGTGCCCTGCTCGAACACCGACTTGTCGGCCACCAGATTCTCGATCTGCAGGTTCAGGTGCAGCGGATCGGCTTCTGCGCCCAGCGCGAGGCCCGTGGGGGCCGCGGTGACCTGGCCATCGGCCACGCTGGGGATCGCGGGCTCGGTGTTGCCCGTGTTCCAGCCCACGCGCAGCAACTGGCCTTTGTCACCCAGGGTCACGTAGTTTCTGAGGGCCCGTTCGTAGGTCATGAAATCCACCACGCCGGTGACCACCATGCCCTGGTCGGCCTGGTACTTGGCGATGGCGGCACGCACGGTGGGGTGGTTGACCGGCAGCTTCACGGTTTCCGTGGTCAGGTAGCCGCCGCTGCGCAGCGACTTCATCACCAGCGCCTGCTGCACCGCCGTCGCGCCTTCGTCGTGCCAGTCGCGCAGCTGGCGCTGGAAGTCCGGGTGGTTCTGCTCCAGCGTCAGGCATTGCCAGTAGGGCACGCGCGCCCACTTGCCGGCCAGCTCGATCATGGCCAGTTCGACCAGGGTGCGCACGGCGGCCCCCGAACCCTGGGTGTAGTCGCGCCCGACGTTGAATTGCCAGCCGTAATCGCCGATGCGACCCGCGAGGTCCAGCCCCTGCCCCCCAGAACCAACGATCACTTCGTTGGCCGAATCGAGCCCCGGAATGAGCGTGCGCGAGCGGAAATCGCCCAAGTGCAGCTCCATGCCGATGATGGTGGCGCTCTTGTCCCGGCTGTAGCCGGTCTCCAGGCGCGAAGCCGAGGTGCCGACGTCGAAACGGTTGTTGATCACGTTCTGGTCGACGAAGGCCACCGCCCCCGAGACATACAGCGCCGGACGCTGCAGCCGGATCTGGTTGTTGTTGAGCAGGATGGTGGTGAGGTTCTGCACCGTGTCCTGGCGGGCAATGTCCACCTCGAAGTCGACGTACCTGAACGCATTGCTCAGGCGCGACATCTGCGAGATGGCGGTGATGATCATGTCCTTGGTCGCGACGGGGACGCGCCCGGAAAAATCGGGGATCTGTTTGCTGGTGATCAGGGTGGTGGGGATCTGGGCATCACGGAAAAGCCGGTCCATGCACATGAGCGAGTCCGAGAAGCTCGACAGTGAACGCACCGGCCGGGTGGCCGGACGGTCCAGTGCATGTGCATGGGACTGGTAGCTGGCGTCCTTGCGGGCGTCCATGGGTGTGGAGCAGCCGCTCATCAGCAGCGCGGTTGCCAGCAGTGATGCGATCAGGCGTCGCCCTGGTTGACGCAGTGCCCGGGTGCCAATGTGCAGGATGTCCATGATGTCCTCGCCCTCTGGGTGTTTTCGTTTTATCGGCAGACGTTGACCAGATCGCCGCGCAGAACCACCACCTGATCGCGCGCCTGCGGACCGTAGCGCGTGCCCAGGCTGCCACCGGCCGCAGCGGTGCTGGAGCCGACTTCCTGGACACAGGTCTTTTGCAGGCCTTCGGTCTGGACCGTGGTCACCACGTCGCTGTCGGTGTAGATGGAGCCATCTTCCGCGGTCGCAGAATAGGCCTTGGCCACGTAGCGGTTGATGCGCGCACGCATCCAGGCCGGAATGTCGGTGGGGCCGTCCATGCCGGCTGACTGCTGGCGTGGCGCGCCGGGCATGGCCACGTACTTGACGGGGCCGTTCAGTTGAATCGTGTCTTCACCCGGAGCGCTGTGCGCGATCTGGGCGGAGAGCAGGTTGACCATGGTGATGGCCAGAAGCCATTTCCCCATTCGCATCGAAACGCTTTTCATTGTTGTCCTCCTGAAGTCATGGAATCAGAAGACAGCGCCCCCCGCACAGAGGCAGGGGGCGTTGGAGCAGGGGGGACGTTCAGTGGCCGGGGCCGCCGTGGCTTGCGGCCGTCGGCTTGCAAGCCACGCAGCCGTTGTTGCTGGCGATGTTCTGGATCGCCTTCGTACCTTCCGTCGCGACGTTGACGACGCCGGAACGGTTCAGTGCGGTGATCTGCCACGACTTGCCATCAATGGTCACGTTGCCAATGTTGGACGAGACGTTCTGGCTGGCGTAGGCCTCGTCACCCAGGGCAAGGTTGGCCACGACCGAGCCACGGGCTGCGGTCAGCTGCACCGACTCGGCGCCTTTTTCGACCGTCACGTTGCCGGAGTTGCTCGACACGTTTTGCTGTGCATAGGCGTCCTCGCCGTTGGCCAGGTTCATGAAGAGCGAAGAGGTGGCGGCCACGGCCTGGAACGACTTACCGTCGATGACGATTTCCGGGCATTCCGAGCAAGTGTCCCCGCCGCCGCCACCGCCGCCGCCTGCGAAGGCAGAAGTGGCAAGGGCTGCGAAAGCGATGATGGCAAGTTTTTTCATGATGGTTCCTCAATAAGTGGATTCACATTACCCAGGTGGTTCGGAGGATTCCTGGCCACCAGCCTGATCGACTCGGCCGGTTGGGCATGCGGTCCTGGAGGACCTTGATGACCCGTCTGGCGTTGTCTGGCTCCAGTTTGGGCAGGAGGCGAAGTTGCAACCAGCGTCACAAATGACTACTGCATTTGTCTGGGTGTGTCCACATGCCGGGGACTGTCCAGGCCCCTTGTCAACGCCCTGAATCCGCGGTTCCTGAGCGTTCCGAAGGGTCTGCACGAGGGCGTGAGAAGTAACTAGTGTCGAAATGAAACAAAAGAAACATTGCGAAAGTAAGGTGTAAAAATACGTCAGTCTGTATCAAATTCGTCCTTCCAGCGAGGACAAAAGCACACGAAAGCAGTGTCCTTTGGCTTGCTGGTGTCGTAACCAAAAGATTTTGTAGCGTCCAACACGGCTGATTACCTGGCCAGGCCAGCAGCACCCAAGGGGGCATTCATGGAGATCTTCAGCACATTCGATCCGACGTCGGAGGCTGGTCCGCGACCCGCCTCCCGCGCCGCAGGCAACGCCTTTTCGATGCGCGACAACCCGCCCTCGATCTGGCCGGACTTTCTGGTGGGGCAGACGGAACAACCGGCGCGGGTTCTGCTGGTGGACGACGACCCACTGGTGCGATGACCGGATCACCCTGGTTGCCCAGGCGGGCAGTGTGCGCGAGGCGCGCCGCAAGATCGCCCTGCATGCGTTCGACGTGCTGCTGGTGGACCTCAACCTGGGCGACGGCACGGGGTTCGACCTGATCGAACTCGTCAAACGAAGCCGGCCGGGAGTCGAGGTGGTGGTGATCTCCGCGATCGAAGACGAACCGCAGGTGTTGCATGCTTTTGAGCTGGGCGCCACGGGCTACCTGATCAAGAACGCCTGGTTCGGCAATTTCCCGCAGGCGGTGCTGCAGGTGGTCAATGGGGGCGCTTCGATCACACCGAGTCTGGCGCGGCGGCTGTTGCACCGGCTGGACCAGCGCGATGCCGGGCAAACGGGCCACGTCAACCGCATGAAGCTCTCCAGCCGTGAGCGCGACGTGTTGAAGATGGTGGCCTCGGGCTACACCAGTGCCGAGATCGGGGGGCGGCTCGGTATCAGCGTGCGTACCGTGAATGCGCATGTGCGCAGCATCTACAGCAAGCTGCAAGTGAAGACCCGTGCGCAGGCCGTCAGCTATGCCACCGATCGTGGGTTGATATGAAGCGCAGGTCATACGCCGCGGACCCATGGACCAGAACTGAACCCGGTTGAGGGGGCCAGCACGGGCGACGGAACGGGGGACAGGCAGCGCCGGACATGGGGCGGTCCTCAAAAAGGATGAAAACCCATGGTCCCGCATTGAGCGTATGCAACTACAAGGCGAAAAATTTCGTTCTAATTTGAGTCGGTGAAACCATGCTTGAAACAATCACCGTATGAGGGATGTATGGAAGCAACGACCACAACCGACGCGCCGTCGACGCCATCGGGTGCCAAGCACACAGCTTTGTTGAACCGTTCCGGCAGCGCCTTTGCGATGCGCGACAACCCGCCCTCGATCTGGCCGGACTTTCTGGTGGGGCAGACGGAACAACCGGCGCGGGTTCTGCTGGTGGACGACGACCCACTGGTGCGCCGCAAGATCGCCCTGCATGCGTTCGATGTGCTGCTGGTGGACCTCAACCTGGGGGATGGCACGGGGTTCGACCTGATCGAACTCGCCAAGCGAAGCCGACCGGGTGCCGAAGTGGTGGTGATCTCCGCCATCGAAGACGAACCGCAGGTGCTGCATGCCTTTGAGCTGGGCGCCACGGGCTACCTGCTCAAGAACGCCTGGTTTGGCAACTTCCCGCAAGCGGTGCTCCAGGTGGTCAATGGGGGCGCTTCGATCACACCGAGTCTGGCCCGGCGCCTGTTGCACCGGCTGGACCCTCGCGATGCCGGGCAAACGGCTCACACCAATCGCATGAAGCTCTCCAGCCGCGAGCGCGACGTGTTGAAGATGGTGGCCTCGGGTTACACCAGTGCCGAGATCGGGGGGCGGCTCGGCATCAGCGTGCGGACCGTGAATGCGCATGTGCGCAACATTTACAGCAAGCTGCAGGTCAAGACCCGCGCGCAGGCTGTCAGCTACGCCACCGATCGTGGATTGATATGAGGCGCACTGCACACACCGCCTGCGATGGCCCGTGCTGAGCAGCGTCACGAGCCCGGGGACCCGCATCTGGGCGGCCTCGGTGCTCGCGCTGACGCTGTCGGCCCTCGTGGAGATCGTGGCGCCCCGCTTTCTTGAGGAAGGGCTGGCGCCGGCCCGGCTGTTGCAACACGCCACCTGGGCGTTGAGCCTGCTGGCGGGGCTGATCGCTGTGGTCGCCACCGTGAAGCTGCCCTACCGCGCAGAACCCGGCGAGCGCCGACCGCAAGACCTGGCCATGGTGGTCAACGCGCTGATCTGGCTCGTGCTCGCGTTGATCGCTGCCTGGTCGGGTGTGGCCAGCCATACCGATGTCACGGGCCTGGCGATCCACATCACCTACCAGCTGGCGGTGGCCGCCGTCGCGTATCTGTTGCTGGTCAGCATCTCGGTGCCGTCGGCGCGGGCGAGAGCGCTCTGGCTGGCGTACGTCGTCACGGGTCTGGCGCTGCTGGCGTGGAGTTTTGGTGGCCCCGGGGGAAACGATCTCAGCTACCTGGCATGGAAGGTGTTCAATGTGGTGTTCTTTGCCGGCATGTTCTTCGCGTTGCGCCTGCACCTGCTTCGCAGCGGTGGACTGCATGCCTGGCTGGTGTTCGGGGCCAGCCTGCTGGCCCTGGGCATCGGGCTGAACGACATGGTCTCTGCTCAGGCGTGGGACCTGGCCGTCACCTGGACGCACTACGTCTTTGCGGGCTACCTGCTGATGATGTGGATGCTGATCACTGGGCGTGTGGGTGTCAGGGGAGGCGCTCCGCGATGGGACGAGGCCCTGACCACGGAGGACCGTTTGCGGGACACCGGCGCAGGCGGCCCGGAGCTCCCTCCAGACCCGGTATCGGATCCCGGACCGACCGACGTGGTGGCGCAAGAGCGCAGCCGCATTGCCCGGGAACTGCACGATGGCGTGGGTTCCCAGATCGTGAGCCTGCTCTCGGCCCTGGACCGCAGCGTGCCCCTGCAGCGGGAGATGGCGTCGGCCCTGGAGCAATGTCTCGTGGATATCAAGCTTCTGGTGGACGCGATCGAGGACAGGGGAGAAAGTGTCATTGATTCGCTGGGCCGCCTGCGCTACCGCGTGCAACATGCGCTGGACCAGCTGGGCATTCGCATGGTGTGGGCGGTGGATGTAGACGGGCCCTTGGAGCAGGTGTGCCACGAGCGCAGCCGGCAGGTTCTGCGCATCACCCAGGAGTGCCTGGCCAACGTCATGCGGCATTCGCAAGCGACCACGGTGTGGGTGAGTTGTCGCTACCTGTCCGAGCCGAACGCCCTGTTTCTCTCGATCCGGGACGATGGACGGGGACTGGAACAAGGTCAGAGCGCCGGCGCGGGCAACGGTCTGGCGGGCATGCAGCGCCGGGCATCGGCCATGGGCGCTCGGCTGGACATCGTCGGTGAACCCGGCCAGGGCACCTGCGTCGAGCTCACGCTGCCCTTGATGCCCATGGCGTCACGTTCAGCCGTCTGATTCGCCGACTGTGCCCTCCAGGACCGGTTCTTTGCCGGCCCCGTTGTCGGACCGAATGGGATCTTCGGCATGCGATTCAGGTTTCAGGCCTGAAATAATCTCAATGCCAAAACCATGCAATCAATAGGCCTTTCTGGCATTGTTGGTATTTGCCATTCCGCAATGGATCGCGCAGGCCTGCTGCATGACCGTATAGCAATGTTGTCGGCGTGGGATATTTCTTAGAATTTAGGTATTCATTGGTTGTGCCGGGCCGGTGAAATGGCATTCAATGGACGGCATTTATTACATTCAGAAACATTTGATGCAAAATCACACTACCCAGTTTTCCCGGGTGTTCCGGGGATCTGAAAAAGCAGATGAACTGTTACAAAAGTTGCTCAGAGGCTTGAATTAAAAGGAAAACAGGTTCATCCACCAGGGAGAAAGTCGGTGCCGCAACGGCAGGAGGGTGGGCTGCATATTGGGTATTGAAGCCTTGGGGGACCCCTCTCACACTCTGCCCATCGCGGCACATATTGAAACAAGTGTGTGGATGCCGTGACCCAAGGCGGGAAGCCAGCAGAACGGCAACAACCGCATCAACCCACTGAGCGTCTGTGGGGATGCGAATGCCGGTCGACGATAGACCGATTGGACGCTGGCGGAAGCAGCCGGCGAATTCCCCGAGTCCAGCGGATTCGGCTTCCAAGGGGTCTTGATAGCCTACGACGGTCAAACGTTATCTGGCTGATGACAACGGCTTCAAAGCCCGTCGAAGAAGACACCCGATAACCGAGCCCATCCGTCATCTGACATGGCGTTCGGATTGGTGGGGAATTCGCCTTTTATTTCGTAATTAAAACGATCCGGGCCCGAATGGACCACAGGGTCGATAGCTTTCTGTTGCCCATTGTTTTGAATTTTCATATTGGCGTGGCAGGCGCGCAAAGGAGCTGAAAATGGCCTCATTCATCATGTCGGATCTGGAATTCATCCTTGAACAGATCCTGATCGCAGAGCGGCACGCAGCCGGTGAAGAACTGGTCACCCTGGTGCCGAACACCGAGGTGCCATTCGGATTGCGGACCGTTGACGGCTCCGACAACCACCTGATCCCGGACCAAAGCGAATTTGGCGCGGCGGACAACACCTTTCCGCGCCTGCTGGACCCCGTTTTCATTGACGGGGAAGTCCTGCCTTTTGACCCGGACGGCCCCGGCGGACAAGCGGCCGGCGACCCGACCTCGTACGAGCAGACCAGTGGCTTTGTGGTGGATTCCGATCCGCGCACGATCAGCAACCTGATTTCCGACCAGACCGCCAACAACCCGGCTGCCTACGCCGCGGCTTACGACGCGGGGGTGGATGGCGTCCTGGGCGATAACCCGGACACGCTAGACGTGGATGAGAGCGCTGACGACGTCTTGAAAGAAGGCGTTGAGTTGGTGGACGGCATGCGCGCCGATGGCACGCCGTTCCAGACCTTCTTCCTGCCGAACACCTCACCCGACGAAGGCCTGTCGGCGCCGTTCAACGCCTGGATGACCTTCTTCGGCCAGTTCTTCGACCACGGCCTGGACCTGGTGACCAAGGGCGGCAGCGGCACGGTGTTCATCCCGCTGCAACCCGATGACCCGCTGTATGTGGAGGGTGGCAGCACCAACTTCATGGTGGTGACCCGAGCGACCAACCAGCCCGGCGCAGACGGCGTGCTGGGCACGGCGGATGACATCCATGAGCAGACCAACACCACCTCGCCCTTCGTCGACCAAAACCAGACCTACAGCTCGCACCCCTCGCACCAGGTGTTCCTGCGTGCCTACGAGCTCGACGCCAATGGCAAACCGCAGGCCACCGGCGGTCTGATCGTCAACCGCGATCTGGGTCCCGATGGCACCTACGGCACAGCCGATGACGTGGTGCTTGGCGGCATGGCGACCTGGGCGGTGGTCAAGGCGCAGGCGCGCGACATCCTGGGCATCAACCTCACCGATGCCGACGTCTTCAGCGTGCCGCTGCTGGCCACCGACCAATACGGCATGTTCATCCGCGGTCCCAACGGATTCCCGCAGGTGGTGATGCAGGACGACACCCTGGTCGAAGGCAATCCGGCCGTACCGGTCAGCCTGGCCAACGCGGTGAGCACCGGTCACGGTTTCCTGGACGACATCGCCCATGCCGCCAGCCCTCGCGATGCCCAGACAGGCCTGCCGCTGTCGGCCGACTCCGACAGCGCGGTGGGCCTGAGCGAACCCGGCACTTACGACAACGAACTGCTCGACGCCCACTTCATCGCGGGCGACGGTCGGGTCAACGAGAACATCGGCCTGACCACCGTGCACCACGTCTTCCACTCCGAACACAACCGCCTGGTCGAGCACACCAAGGCGCTGCTACTGGAGTCGGGCGATGTGGCCTTCCTCAACAAGTGGCTGCTCGATCCGGTGGCCTCCATCCCCGCCGATCCGTCGACCCTGGTGTGGAACGGCGAACGCCTGTTCCAGGCCGCCAAGCTCGGCACCGAGATGCAATACCAGCACATCGTGTTCGAGGAATTCGCGCGCACCATTCAGCCCAATGTCGATGCCTTCATCGATTTTCAGGACGACATCGATCCGTCCATCGTCGCCGAGTTCGCGCACACGGTGTACCGCTTTGGTCACTCGATGTTGACCGAAACCATCGATCGGCTCGATCCCAATTTCGGCTCCACCGAGATCGGTCTGATCCAGGCCTTTCTGAATCCGCTGGAGTTCGTCGCCAGCGGCGCCACGCCCGATGAAGCGGCCGGCGCCATCGTGCGTGGCCTGACGCGCCAGGTGGGCAACGAGATCGACGAGTTCGTGACCGAAGCGCTGCGCAACAACCTGCTCGGTCTGCCGCTGGACCTGCCCGCGATCAACATCGCGCGCGGTCGCGACACCGGCATCCCCTCGTTGAATGCGGCGCGCCGCACCTTCTTCGAAGGCACCGGCGACAACCAGCTGCGGCCTTACGAAAGTTGGGCCGACTTCGTGCAGCACATCAAGCACCCCGAATCGCTGATCAACTTCATCGCCGCCTATGGCACGCACACGAGCATCACGCTGGCGACCACGATGGAAGACAAGCGCACCGCGGCCACGCTGCTGGTGCTGGGCGGCGCAGGCGAGCCGGCTGACCGCATCGATTTCCTGTATGGCACAGGCGCCTGGGCCAGCGGCGCCAACGGTGTGACCACCACCGGACTGGACGATGTGGACTTCTGGATCGGCGGTCTGGCCGAGCAGAAGATGCCCTTCGGCGGCATGCTCGGCTCCACTTTCAACTTCGTCTTCGAAACCCAGTTGGAGGCCCTGCAGAACGGCGACCGCTTCTATTACCTGCACCGCCTTGCCGGCCAGGCCTTCGTCACGGAGTTGGAAAACAACTCGTTCGCCAAGCTGATCCAGCTGAACACCGACGCGGTCCATCTGCCCTCGCTGGTGTTCGTGACCCCCGGCCTGATCCTGGAGATCGACCAGTCGCGGCAATTCAACACCGGCCTGGATGGTGCCGATCCGGTGGACGACAACCCGTTCATTCCCCTGGTGATCCGGGACAACCCCGCCACGGAGGGTCCGGACAACAACTATCTGCAATACACCGGCGACGAGCACGTGGTCCTGGGTGGCACCAGCGGCAACGACATTCTGATCGGCAGCATCGGCGACGACACCTTCTGGGGCGATGAGGGCAACGACCGCATTGAAGGCGGCCACGGCAACGACGTGATCGAGGCCGGCGCTGGCGACGACATCATCACCGACAAGGGCGGCGACGACGTCATCAAGGGTGGCGAAGGTAACGACGTTATCAGCGGTGGCGCAGGCTTCGACCTGCTCCAGGGCGGCTCGGGCAAAGACTTCATCATCACCGGCGAGGGCGAGACGGCGGTCTTCGCAGGCACCGGCAACGACTTCATCCTGGGCAACCGGCTGGATGCCTTCCCCATCGGCAACGAGGGTGACGACTGGCTCGAGCTCGGCCTGCAGGACGGCGCCGCTGGCGACAACTTCGATCCCCTCGGCCTCGACCCCATCGCCGGGAATGACGTTTTCCTCGGCGACGGCGGCTTCGACGAGACCCTGGGCGAAGGCGGCGACGACATCACCGTCGGCAGCGAGGGTGGCGACAAGTACGACGGCATGTCCGGCTTCGACTGGGTCACCTTCAAGGACGACCGCTTTGGCGTCCTGTCCGACTTCAACCACGGCATCGTCTCCCCCGGCGGCCTTCCTGTACCGGCGGCGGTGCCTTCGGTGGCCGGCCTCGCCCGCTTCTTTCAGGTGGAAGGCGTGTCCGGTTCTTCCCATGCCGACGTCCTGCGCGGCGACGATGCGACGGAGGCGCAGATCCGCTTGGCCGGCGCCCAGGGCAGCGTGCTCACCAACTTCGACCTCATCGCTGGCCTGCGCGACTTTGTCGGTACCGCCGCTGCCGGTGCGGACGGCATCACCGGCACCGCCGATGACGAGTTCGCCGCGGGCAACATCATGCTCGGTGGCAACGGCAGTGACGTCATCGAAGGCCGCGGCGGCGACGACCTCATCGACGGCGACCGGTGGTTGAACGTGCGCATCAGCGTGCGCGCCAACGAGGACGGCACCGGAGCGGAGATCCGCAGCGTCAACAGCATGCGGGATCTCATCCCAGACATGCTGTCGGGCGCCATCAATCCGGGGCAACTCGTCATAGTGCGCGAAATCCTGGACGACAACGATGGCTTTGATACAGCCATGTTTTCCGGCAACCTCGCCGACTACACCATCAGCACCGTGGGCGGCGTGACCACCGTCACTCATAGCTCCGACGGCGGAGGCGGCGTTGTGTCCGACGGCACCGACCGGCTGACCAACATAGAGCGACTGCAATTCAACGATCAGGCTGTTGTCCTGGTCCCAGGCCTGAACAACGAACCCTCGGGCCAGCTTGCAGTTTCGGACGGCACCCCGGTCGTCGGTCAGACGCTCACCGTGTCCCTCGGCAGCGTTGACGACGACGATGGCATTACCGGTCCCGTGAAATATATCTGGCAGGTGGAGACGGTCGCCGGCTCCGGCATCTTCCGTGACTACAGCGGTGCGGCAGCCACCGGCCTCGCCATCGCCTTCGGTCCCAGCTTCACGGTGACAGAGGATGTTGCCGACCGGGCGCTGCGGGTCAAGGCCCTTTACGAGGACGGCAACGGCGTACAGGAGATCGTCTTCTCTGCGGCCACCGCCGCCGTGGGGCCGGGCACCCCACCCCCCGGCCCGGTCACGCTGCTCAATGGCCCACAGACCGGCATCGTCAGCCCGGGCGTGCATTTCCTCGGTTCCGACCTGCAGTTCATCCTCGACCAGATCAAGCTGGCGGAACGGCATGCCGCCGGCGAGGACGCGGACGCCCTGGTGGGTAACCTGCGCCTGCCCCAGGGCCTGCGCACGGTAGACGGCTCGTTCAACAATCTGGTACAGGCGCAGTCCGAGTTCGGCGCTTCGGACAACGTCTTCCCGCGCCTGCTCGACCCGAACTTCCTCGACGCGGAAGCCGGCACCTCCTATACGCAGACATCTGGCCTGGTGATCGACTCCCAGCCGCGCACCATCAGCAACCTGATCGCCGACCAGACGGCCAACAACCCGGCCGCGGTCGCTGCAGCCGGTCAAACCGACGGCGCCGGGCTGGTGGATGGCACGCGCACGGATGGCAGCACTTACGAGACCTTCTTCATCCCCAACGTGGCGCCGGATGAAGGCCTGTCCGCGCCGTTCAACTCCTGGATGACCTTCTTCGGCCAGTTCTTCGACCACGGTCTCGACCTGGTCGCCAAGGGCGGCAACGGCACCGTGTTCATGCCTCTGAATTCGGACGACCCGCTGTTCGTGCCGGGCAGTCCGACCAACTTCATGGTGCTCACCCGCGCCACCATGCTGCCCGGCCCCGACGGTGAGCTGGGCACGGCCGACGATATCCACGAGAACGTAAACCAGACCTCGCCCTTTGTCGACCAGAACCAGACTTACTCCTCCCACCCCTCGCACCAGGTCTTCCTGCGCGCCTACGAGTTCGATGCCAACGACGAACCCCAGGCGACCGGTAAGCTGATCGTCAACCGCGATCTCGGCGCCGATGGTAGATACGGGACGGCAGACGACACCGTGCTCGGCGGCATGGCCACCTGGGCCGTGGTCAAGGCCCAGGCCCGCGACATCCTCGGCATCGACCTAACCGACGCCGACCTGTTCAACGTGCCGTTGCTGGCCACCGACGCCTACGGCATGTTCATCCGCGGGCCCAACGGCTTCCCGCAGGTGGTCATGAAGGGCGTCGACGGCCTGGCCGGTACGGCCGACGACTTCCTCATGGAGGGCAATCCCGCCGCCCCCATCAGCCTGGCCAATGCCGTGTCCGCCGGCCACGCCTTCTTGGACGACATCGCCCACACCGCGGTGCCCACAGCTGGGCTGGTGGCCGATGGAGACGTCGTTGCCGGACCCGTCCCCGACGGCGTCGGCGGGTTCCTGCCACAGCCGGCAGGCACCTACGACAACGAACTGCTCGACGCCCACTACATCGCCGGCGACGGCCGGGTGAACGAGAACATCGGCCTCACCACCGTGCACCACATCTTCCACTCGGAGCACAACCGCCTGGTCGAGCACACCATGGCCGTGATCCTCGAGACCGCGGGCAGCGGCGATGTGACCTTCCTCAACGAGTGGCTGCTCACGCCGGTCGCGGCGGTTCCGGCCGACCTGACCACCTTGGACTGGAACGGCGAGCGCCTGTTCCAGGCGGCCAAGTTCGGCACCGAGATGCAATACCAGCACCTGGTGTTCGAGGAGTTCGCACGCACCATCCAGCCGGGCATCGACGTGTTCATCGCACCCAACCTGCAGAACTACCAGGCGGAAATCGATCCCTCAATCGTGGCCGAATTTGCCCACACGGTCTATCGCTTCGGCCACTCCATGCTGACCGAGACCATCGACCGCCTGGATGCCAATTTCGTCTCCAGCGAGATCGGTTTGGTGCAGGCCTTTCTCAACCCGCTCGCTTTCGCGGAAAGCGGGCCCACTCCGGATGCTGCCGCCGGCGCCATCATCCGCGGCGTCACGCGCCAGATCGGCAACGAGATCGACGAGTTCGTGACAGAAGCCCTAAGGAACAACCTGCTCGGCCTGCCTCTGGATCTGCCCAGCATCAACCTGGCGCGCGGGCGCGACACAGGCATTCCCTCCCTCAATGCCGCGCGGCAGGACTTCTATGCGCAGACGGGCGACAGCAACCTGAAGCCCTATACGAGCTGGGGTGACTTCGTGCAGCACATGCGCCATCCCGAGTCCATCATCAACTTCATCGCCGCCTATGGCACCCACGGCAGCATCACCGGCGCCACCACGCTCGCCGACAAGCGCGCCGCAGCGACGCTGCTGGTGCTGGGCGGCGCAGGCGAACCGGCCGATCGGCTCAACTTCTTGCTGAGCCAGGGTGCCTGGGCGAGCGGCGCGAACGGCGTCACCATCACCGGTCTGGACAACATTGACTTCTGGATCGGCGGCCTGGCCGAGATGCAGACGCCCTTCGGCGGCATGCTCGGCTCCACCTTCAACTTCGTTTTCGAGAACCAGATGGAGGCGCTGCAGAACGCCGACCGCTTCTACTATCTGGAGCGCACCTCTGGCCTCAACTTCCTCGCTGAATTGGAGAACAACTCGTTCGCCAAGCTGATCATGGCCAACACCGACGCCACCCACCTGCCCGACCTCGTCTTCAAGACGGCTCTCATCCTCGAGGTCGACCAGACGCGGCAGTTCAACGAGGTTGTCATCCCCGGCCCGGACGGCACCCTGGGCACCGCGGATGATCTGCCCGCCAGCGCCGACCCGACGGGGGACAACCCGCTTGTGCCTCTGGTCATTCGCGACGACCCGACCACAGTAGGTCCCGATACCAACTACCTGCAGTACACCGGCGGCGACCACGTGGTCCTGGGTGGCACGGCGGGCAACGACACCCTCATCGGCAGCATCGGCGACGACACCCTCTACGGCGACGAGGGCAACGACCGGCTGGAGGGCGGTGACGGTAACGATCAACTCCGAGGCGGCGCCGGCGACGACATCATCACCGACACCGGTGGTGATGACGTACTTCACGGCAACGACGGCAACGACGTCATTCACGGTGGCAACGGACTCAACCTGCTCCTGGGCGGCTTCGGCAAGGACTTCCTCATCAACGGCGAGGATGGTGGCGAGGCCTTCGGCGGCCCCGGCAACGACTTCATGCTGGGCAGCGACGGTGTGGAGCAGAACATGGGCGGCGAAGGCGATGACTGGCTCGAGGGCGGCCTGCTCGACGGCAGCCCGGGTGACAACTTCGACCCCCTCAACAGCGACCTGATCGTCGGCAACGACGTCTACATCGGCACCGGCGCCCCAGACATCATGAACGGCGAGGGCGGCGACGACATCATGGTGGGCAGCAGCGGCTCCGTGCGCTTCAACGGCGACAAGTACCTGGGGGGCTCCGGCTTCGACTGGGCCACGTTCAAGGATGAAGCGGGCGGCGTGGGCATGGACCTGAACGTGCGTGCCTTCGACGCCGCGCCCGGCCCCGTGGCCGCGGGCGTGGTCGCCAAATTCTCGTCGATGGAGGGCCTGGCCGGCTCGCAATTCAGCGACTACCTGCGGGGCGATGATGCCGATGCGCTCTCGATCCCCAATTCCGGCGCCCAGGGCAGCGTGCTCACCAACTTCGACCTCATCAGTGGTCTGCGGGCCTTCGTGGGATCGGCGGGCAACGGAGTCGACGGCATTTTCGGCACAGCCGATGACCGCTTCGGGGCAGGCAACATCATCCTCGGCGGTGACGGCAGCGACGTGATCGAAGGCCGCGGAGGCGACGACCTGATTGATGGCGACCGCTGGCTCAACGTGCGCATCAGCGTGCGCCAGAACATCGATGGCTCCGGGCCCGAGATCGCCAGCTTCGACAGCATGCGGCCCATGGTGCCACTCATGCTGGACGGCACCTACAACCCGGGTCAGCTGGTGATCGTGCGCGAGATTCTGGACGGCAGCGGCGGATTCAACTTCGACACCGCGGTGTTCACTGGCAACAGCGGGGACTACGACATCAGCACGGTGGGGGGCGTTACCACCGTGGCGCACATCCTGGACGATGTGGCCGGCTCGGGCATCGACGGCACCGACCGCCTGACTGGCATCGAACGGTTGCGATTCGCCGACGAGACCATCGTACTTGCGGAGGGACTCAATGAGGAACCCGAAGGCTTGTTGTACATCCTGGATGACGTGACCGGTGATTTTGAATTCGAGCCATCCACCGGTCAGGTACTGAGGGTGTCGGCCGTCGACGTGACGGATGCAGACAACCCTGGCGGGGTGATTCACGGTCCGTTCACCTATTATTGGCAGGCGGACTTTGGAACCGGGTTCTTCCAGGACATCGTGACCCCGACCGGCTTGGGCGTCCAGGTTGTGACCGGCACCACCTTCACGGTGACCCCGGACCTTGCCGGCTTGTCCATCCGGGTGCGTGGGATGTACCTGGACGCGCAGGGGGTGCTGGAGGAAGTGCGGTCGTTCCCGACCTTTGCCGTGAACGCCGCGCCCACAGGGGCCGTGCTCATCGACGACACCACGCCGCTGCTGGGCGAGACCTTGACAGCCAGCAACACCCTGGCCGACGCGAACGGCCTGGGTGTTGTGAGCTACCAGTGGCAGGTGTCCACCGACGGTGGTGCGACCTGGGACGACATTCTTGGCGCTATCGAGCCCACCTTTGTGGTGACCCAGGACCTGATCGGTTCCATCCTGCGCGTGGCGGCCTCGTATGAAGACGGCCTGGGGACGCTTGAGACGGTGTTCTCCGCTGCGACCGAGGTGGTGAGCTTCATCAACACCGTGCCCACAGGCGTCGTGCTCATCGACGACACCACGCCTGTGCTCACCCAGGTCCTGACGGCCAGCGACACGTTGGCCGATGTCGATGGGCTGGGTACCGTGGCTTACCAGTGGCAGGTGTCCAACGACAACGGTGCCACCTGGGACGACATCGTGGGTGCGACCGGGGCGACCTATGCCGTGACCGAGGTCGGCGCGCGCTTGCGCGTGGCGGCCTCGTACACAGATGGCCTGGGAACCCTTGAGACGGTGTTTTCCGCTGCGACAGGCATCGTGGCGGCGTTCAATAGCATCACTGGGACCGGTGCGGCCAACATGCTGATCGGAACGGAGCTCCCGGACTTCATTCAGGCGTTCGGTGGCAACGACACGTTGATCGGCGGTGCTGGCAACGACACGCTCCAGGGCGGGGTGGGGGTGGACTCGATGGTGGGCGGCGCCGGGGACGATCTCTACCTCGTCAATGTGACGGCCGATCTCGCGGTGGAGTTGGCGGATGAGGGCATCGACACAGTGAATTCGGCGGCCAGCTACACGCTCAGCGCCAACGTGGAGAACCTGATATTGCGCAGTGGCTTTGGCAACATCAACGGCACCGGAAACGCCTCCGACAACGTGCTGACAGGCAACGAAGGGGCCAACCTGCTCTCGGGGCTGGACGGCAACGACACGCTCATCGGCAACGCTGGCAACGACACCCTC
>PHCC01000055.1 GCA_002842215.1 Betaproteobacteria bacterium HGW-Betaproteobacteria-9
CACCCGGTCTCGCACTTCGTCCTGCGTCAGCGTCTTGGGTGTCACGCTGCAGCCAGCCACAACGGCCACAACGGCCATCATCACCAGGCTGCGCGGCAGGAAACCGGTTGCGCGGAGGGAAACGGAAGGGGTCTTGTTCATCTTCATGTTCTCGAAAAAATGGTATTCAGCTTTTGACCGTTGTGGATCGTGTGATGGGGCGCGAGCCGTGCAATCTGTCTTTGGCCATGCGCTCCACCTGGGCGCGGAAGCCCTGGGCCGCGCGGGGCAACTCAACCGCCTTTTTTTGCACCGGCGCTTCGTCACCAGCCTTCACGGCCTGCGGCGCAGCTTCGCTTTCGCCGCGGACAGTCGCCTGTTGTGGACGTGCTGGCTGTGGCTCTGCCTCCGCCACCGACGCGGCGGTGCCGTCAGGCTTGGAAGCGCCCTGCGCGAACGAGTCCAGCAGGCTTCCATACCCTGCTGTGGCCGAGTTGTGGGCGTCGACGATGGCACTTCGCAAACGCGATTCCATTTGCGACGCCCGCACGGCGTGTTGAACAAACAGGCCCTGCTCCGTGATGATCGGCTGGTGTCGAACCGCATGCTGCACGTGCAGCGCTGGTGCGACCATCTGCACCTCACCCGGGCCGGCTTCCTTGATGAGGCCCATCTGATCGACCCAGGTTGAGCTGTCAAACATCAGGCTGTCTGGCGGCTGGCTCATGGTTTCACCCATAAGGGCTGCATCCAGACCGGCGGAGCCCAGCGAAGAGGTGAACATGCCCCGCTCGTTGCTGGCTTCGCTGACGGCGTACAGCACGTGGAGGGCACTACCGGATGCCGACGCCATCGGTGTGGATGGCGGCACCGGACCGGCAGGAGACTCCCAAACAGGGGCATCGGGCACAGTGGGTGCTGGCGCAGGCGGCTGCGGTGGAGCTGGTGTCGGTGCAGGCGCGGGCGCTGGCGCCGCGGGTGGTAGCGGGGAAGGCGCCACGTTGACCGTGTGCGTGGCGCTGTCGCTCGCGCCGTCCTGGTCCACGATCGTGTAGTTGATCACCACCGGCCCGGAGACGCCCGCGGCCGAGGTGAACACCCAGTCGCTGCCCACCTGCACCAGCGTGCCCTGGCTCGGGTCGGCCAGCGTGGCCGTGCTCACCGTCAGCGGGTC
>PHCC01000056.1 GCA_002842215.1 Betaproteobacteria bacterium HGW-Betaproteobacteria-9
CACCCGGTCTCGCACTTCGTCCTGCGTCAGCGTCTTGGGTGTCACGCTGCAGCCAGCCACAACGGCCACAACGGCCATCATCACCAGGCTGCGCGGCAGCATGTGCGCTGCGCCAGAGAAAGTCATTTTCTGTTTGCTCATTTTGTCAGTCTTCATTCAATGTGTCGTGTTCAGCCGGAGACGGTTGAACGGGTGATCGGTCGTGCGCCGGAAGCGCGGTCCTTGGCGAATCGCTGGAGCTGGTTGCGCAGACCTTCTGCCGCACGCGGCTTGACCGCCGCTTTCTCAACAGCCGGGTCGTTCGCGGTCTTGACAGCCGCTACTGGCGCCTGCGGCTCCAGGGCCGCCTTGGCGACGGCTTCATGGCGCGCCTCAGGTATCGCCGTTTCGGCCACATGAAGCGGCGAACCCTCCAGGCGCGGTGCGCCCAACTCAAACGGATCGAACAGGGTGGTGTAGCCCACCGCGGTCGAGTTGTTCGCATCGACCATCGCAGAGCGAACCTGCGACTCCAGTTGCGACGCCCGCACGGCGTGCTGCACCCACAGGCTCTGATCGGTTGTGATCGGTTGGTGGCGCACGGCGTGCTGCACGTACAGCGCCGGACTGACGACCGCCATCTCGCCGAACCCGCGTTCGCGGATCGGGCCGAGATCTTCGCCGTGCGTGTTGTTGGCGAACAGCAGCCCGTCGGACGACTGCGCCAAGGCCTCACCCAGCAGCGGTGAGCTCAAAGTCAGATGGCCCAACGGCGTCGCTGAGAGTCCGCTTTCCGTGCTGGCCTCAGACACCGCAACCGACACATGCACACGGGAGGGTGTCGGCATGACACCCGGCACACGGGGCGGATCGACCGGGACAGGCGTGCTGTCACGCGGAGCGAACGGGGTTTCCGGAGGCGGCGCGGGAGCTGGAGCGGGTGGTTCGGGGGTGGGTCCGGGTACCGGCGCGGGAGCTGGCTCCGGCGGCAGGTTGGCCACGTTGACCGTGTGTGTGGCGCTGTCGCTGGCGCCGTCCTGGTCGGTCACGGTGTAGTTCACCACCACCGGGCCGGAGACACCCGCGGCCG
>PHCC01000057.1 GCA_002842215.1 Betaproteobacteria bacterium HGW-Betaproteobacteria-9
TTACTTTCCCCGCCCCGTCACCTTGCAGCCGCCGACGGTGTTGCCAACGCAGGGAATCGACGTCTCCCGGTTGATCAGCCACTTGCCGTTCACCTTGATCATCTCGAGCACCTTCTGCGTCGTGTCGTTGAAGGCTTGCGATTCATAGACCTGGCGGAATTCGGCAAAGGCGCGGTCGGGGCCGTCGAGACGGATCTTGAGGTCCTGGATGTCAACGTGGATGCGCTCACGGGCCGTGATGCGGCTGCGCCGCAGCTGGTCCCAGTCCTCCCGGGTCAGACCACCGTCCGGGGTGAAGGTCGGGGCGTAGAAAGCGGTGTAGGCGGCGTAGTCACGGGCCGACCAGGCTTCGGCCCAGGATTGGACCTGGCGCTCGATGGTAGCTTCGGGACCAACGGCCACGGGAGCTCCCGCGACGGCGACCGGCGCGAGCGGGGCGCGGCTGGTGTTGAGGGCGGCGGCTTGGGCGTTCAGGGCGTCACGATCGGGGATGCCAAGGGCGATCGGGTCGTTCGGGCAGAGTTGGCTGGGGTCGACGTCGGCCAGTTCGCTTTGTTCCGGGGTGGCGGCGTCGAGGCGTTGCAGGCCGAGTTGTTCGAGCAGCGTGCCCATGCCGGCGTAGGTGCGCAGGTAGGCGAGGCTCAGGTCGGTCTCGGCGTTGATGTTGGCGCGGCGGGCGGCGAGGAGTTCGTTTTCGGTGTCGAGCAGATCGAGCAGGGTGCGTTGGCCGATGTTGAACTGGTCGCGGTAGGCGTCGCGGGTTTTTTCGAGCAGCGCGACCTGGCGGGCGTTGAAGCCGGTTTGTTCCTTGAGGCGCAGGACGTCGTTGTAGGCGATGAGCAGGGTTTGCCGGGTGTCGCGGCAGGCTTTTTCGCGCAGGTCGAAGGCGAGGTTTTTCTTTTCGATGGTCTGCTTTTCGCGGGCGCGGTCTGAGCCGCCGTTGAAGAGGTTCCAGCTGACGACGAGTTCGGCGACGTTGTGGCGGCGATCGCCGGTGTCGCCGAGGGAGTTGC
>PHCC01000026.1 GCA_002842215.1 Betaproteobacteria bacterium HGW-Betaproteobacteria-9
AGCGCGTTCGCGGACCTCGGGTGAAAACTGGTTCGACTTCTTGCTCATGGCTCAATCCTCTCAGAGAAAAGAGCCTCCTCAAAACACGGGGCGGTTCAGACTGACTGCCAGGATCGTGCCCCACTACCAACAAAGCTGCCTGCTGAACTGTCAGTTCTTCACACAACCGCCAGAAATCTGAAATCTCTTCATTCATGTCATGCAAGCCCATAGCCATCACCTGTGGTTGTCTCGTTCAGATATTGATTGGTGTTCAAGCACCGGCTCTCATTCACCAAGACGATGCTGACTTCGATTTGCACCCGCAGTCACGGGACTTCAGTGGAATGCCGCTTTCTGCGTTGAAGCTCAGGCTGCGCGTGAAATAGGGATCACCTCGGCACCGGCAGCCAGTCGGTCCAGATAGTCCACCCACCGTTGCATCATGTTCGCGCGTTGTTTCAAGTAGGTCGTGCGGTTGTAGGCCCGGCCGTTGGCGTCCTTCACCGCGTGGGCCAACTGCGCTTCAATCACCAGTGGGTCAAACTCCAGCACTTCATCCAACAGGGTCCGCGCTGTGGCCCTGAACCCGTGAACGGTCTGCACATCGGACCCATAGCCCAACGTCTGAAGCGCTGCGCGCAAGGTGTTGTCGCTGATCGGGATGGCCCGGGATTTTTCGCCTGGGAACAACAGAACACCATCGCCCGTCAGGTGCCGAAGTTCGCGCAGAATGGTCACTGCTTGAGTGGGCAGTGGCACCAAATGCGGATCGCCATTTTCCTTGCCGTGATATGTGCGCTTCATGCGCTTGGCTTGGATCGTCCACAGCGCCGCGTCCAGGTCGAACTCGGACCATTCAGCCGCTCGCAGTTCAGTCGGGCGCTGAAACAGCATCGGCGCCAGTTGCAGTGCGGCCCTGACGATCAGCCCGCCCTTGTAAGTCCGAATGGCCCGGATCAGTTCGCCTACCTTCACAGGGTCGGTGATCGCAGCAAAGTGCCGGCCCTTGTGGGGCGTCAATGCACCCTTCAGGTCCATGGCGATGTTGCGGCCCGCTTGCCCAGTGGCCACCGCATAGGCGAACACTGCCCGCGCTGTTGTCAGCACACGGTGGGCCACGTCCAATGACCCCCTCGCCTCCACGCGCCGCAGCGTCTGCAGCAGCTCGACCGGCTCAATATCCCCAATGCGCCGCTTGCCCAGCCAGGGGAGCAGGTCCTTCTCCAAGTTGCGCAGTTCACGAACTTGGTGATGCCCACTCCACAACAGTGATTTCTTGCTGTACCACTCGCGCGCGACATGCTCGAAGGCTTCCCCTTCGCTCATGGCTTGTTTGAGTCTCTCGATCTTGCGGGCCTGCACCGGGTCGAAACCATCGGCCTTCTTGAGCTTTGCCGCGTCTCGCGCCTTGCGCGCCGCCGTCAAGGTGACCGCTGGATAGCTCCCCAAGGCCATCCGCCCTTCCTTGCCATCCTTGTAGGTTTTCCAGAACCACCGCTTGGACCCTTGGGGGCTAACCTCAAGGTAAAGGCCGCCGGCATCGGTCAGCCGTTCGCGCTTTTTGCCTTCTGGACATGTGGCATTTCTGCACTGGGCGTCGGTCAGCATGGAGTTCCCCGGTTGATTGTTCCCCGGTGAGATCGGGGCTTGTTCCCCGGTTTTGCGAAAAACGGGGTTTCGTTCCCCGGTATGTTCCCCGCTGACATGCTGGTTGTCAATGTCGGCCCCTGTACTCCGCTGCAGGGTAAGAGGTTGATTTTCCAAAGAAAAAGCCCGTTAGGTGTATGTTCCTAACGGGCTTTGTCTGGATAAATGGTCGGCGTGGCGGGATTCGAACTCGCGACCCCTTGCACCCCATGCAAGTGCGCTACCAGGCTGCGCTACACGCCGACAAGCCTTGCATTATAGCCAGCTATTTGGACGATTCAGCCCTGAACACTCAGAAGCTCGCGAATTTCCAGCAGTTCGCGTCGCACCCCCACCCATTCCGCACCTGGGTTCTGGCTCACCGACTTGGTCAAAACTTGATCAGCGCCCCCAACCACCAGCGGTGCCGCAACCTCAAAGTCAATCACTTCGATCACGTCACTGTCTTCATGACGACGCTGATCCCGTTCGGCCTGCACGAGCTCCTGCAGTTTGTTGCGCGCGCCACTGATGGTGAACCCCTGGTCGTACAACAGCTCGCGAATGCGACGGATCATCAGGACTTCGTGGTGCTGGTAGTAACGCCGATTACCACGTCGCTTCATCGGGCGCAGCTGGGTAAACTCCTGCTCCCAATACCGCAGCACATGCGGCTTCACACCACAAAGCTCGCCCACTTCACCGATGGTGAAGTAGCGCTTGGCGGGGATGGGAGGCAGCGTTTTTTCCATGAAAATCAAGGCGGTAGAGACCGAACCTTGAAATTTACTCTAACACAGGCTGACAAGGGTAAGCGCAACAAAATTTCCGTACAAACTGTTGCAAATGCCACTGTGAGGCGCTTCACCACCTCGAACAGGTGAGCACTTCCGACGTAAAAAAGCCCGGCGGCCTAAGTCCCGGGCTTTGGTCGCATCGCGGGATCAGTTGCCGATCACAGCAGTTTGCACCTGCTCCTTGAGCTTCGGGCTGGCGTGAAATGTGACAACGCGACGCGCTTCGATGGCGACCGGTTCGCCGGTGCGCGGGTTGCGGCCGGGTCGCGGTGCCTTGGTTCGAATCTGAAAGTTGCCGAAGCCGGAAATTTTCACATCAGTCCCTTCGACTAGGCTGTCCGTGACCAGATCGAAGAAGGCGTCGATCATGTCCTTGGATTCACGCTTGTTCAACCCAATCTGGTCAAACAGCAATTCGGCCAACTGCGCTTTGGTCAGAGCTGGGGTCTCCAGGCTTTCGACAGCAAGTTCCATGTGTTGATGCTCCATCCTGGATTTTGTTTGCTCAAGCACGCAGCCGGGCAGCCACACGCTGGGCGAGTGCTTTGAGTGCGCCTTTGACCGCTCCATCGATCTCTTCGTCGGTCAGTGTAGCGTCGTCCCGGTTCAGGGTCAGCCGCACAGCCAGACTCTTTTCATCAGCGGCCAGACCACCCGCGAGGGCATCACCCAGCTTCTTCGGCCGGTACACGTCGAACAGCACCGCGTGTCGCAGCAGATCACCCCCGCCCGCATGAACCGCCTCCATCACGGCCGCGTGAGTGACCGATTCCTTGACCACGATGGCCAGATCGCGCTCCACCGGCTGGTGGCGGCTCACGGACTGGAACACCGGCACATCGCGTTGCAGTACGGCATCCAGTTCCAGCTCAAACATCACGGGCGCCAGGGCCAGATCGTAGGCTTGGCGCCATTTGGGGTGCAACTCGCCCACATGGCCGATGCAACGTTCACCCAGCCAAACACTCGCACAACGACCGGGGTGCATCGCCGGATGCTCGCCCGGCCGGAAGCTCGTCTGCATCGGCGCCAACAGGGACTGCACATCACCTTTGACGTCGAAGAAGTCGACCGCGCGATCGGCACGGCCCCACTGCAGCGCATCGACTGAGCCGTAGCAAAGACCTGCGGCCCGCATGGGCTGGTCAAAGCCAGCCACAGTGGTGTCGCTGTCCTTCACGGCAGCGTCTTTGCGGAACACACGACCCAGCTCGAACAGGCGCACGCGCTGGGCCTTGCGATCCAGGTTGAACTTGAGCACCGCGATCAGGCTGCCGAGCAGCGAGGAGCGCATCACGCTCATCTGGCTGGCGATCGGGTTCAGCAGCTTGATCGGGTCGGTGTTCCCGGCCAACTCGTGTTCCCAGCGCTCTTCCACAAAACTGAAATTGATGGTTTCCTGGTAGCCGAGTTGCGCCAGTTGCCGGCGCACCGCAAACGGGCCACGCTTGGCCTCGGTGCGCAGCTTGGCGGTGATGGGCGCCAGCGGCGGATTCGTGGGCAGCTGCTCGTAGCCGATGACACGCGCCACTTCTTCGATCAGGTCTTCCTCGATCTGCAGATCGAAACGGAAGGCCGGCGGTGCCACGGTCACAGTGCCCTCGCCTTCGGTCACGTCCAGGCCCAGGCGGCGCAAGGCACCCGCGCACTGCGCTTGCGTGACCGGCATGCCGATGACCTTGGCCGCCCGGGCCACTCGCAGCGTGACCGGCTTGCCTTCCGGCAATGCCAGCGTCTGATCGTCCAGCGGACCGGCCTGACCGCCACAAATGTCCAGCACCAGCTGGGTGATGCGCTCGACGTGTTCAACGGTCGTTGACGGGTCCACACCACGTTCGAAGCGGTGGCCCGCATCGGTGCTGAAGTTGTAGCGGCGCGAACGGCCAGCGATGGCCTTGGGCCACCAGAATGCGGCTTCGATGAAGATGTTCCGCGTGTCGTCGGACACCGCCGTGGCGTCGCCGCCCATGATGCCTGCGAGCGACTCGACTTCTCTGTCGTCGGCAATCACACCGACCTCGGCATCCACGGAAACAGTGTTGCCGTTGAGCAGCTTGAGTTGCTCGCCATCGCGGCCCCAGCGAACCTGCAGGCCGCCGTGGATCTTGTCGAGGTCGAAGATGTGCGAGGGACGGCCCAGCTCGAACATCACGTAATTGGAAATGTCCACCAGCGGCGAAATGCTGCGTTGGCCGCAGCGAGCCAGGCGCTCGACCATCCAGGCTGGCGTCTGCGCTGTGGTGTTCACGCCGCGCACGATGCGACCGCTGAAACGGCCGCACAGGTCGGACGCCTGGACGCTCACCGGCAGCTGATCTTGCACCTGCACCGCGACCTTGGGGAACTCGGGCTGCAGCAGCGGCGCCCCCGTCAGAGCCGACACCTCGCGCGCGATCCCGAACACGCTCAGGCAATGCGCCAGGTTGGGTGTGAGCTTGAGCGTGAACAGCATGTCGTCCAGTCCCAGCTGCTCGCGGATGTTGCGGCCGATGACGGCATCTTCACCCAGCTCCAGCAGGCCGTTGCTCTCTTCCGAAATCTGCAGTTCCTTGGCCGAGCACAGCATGCCCTGGCTTTCTACGCCGCGAAGCTTGCCCAGCTTGATGGCGAATGGCTTGCCGCCCTCACCCGGCGGCAGCAGCGCGCCGACGGTGGCACACGGGATTTTGATGCCGGCACGCGCATTTGGCGCTCCGCAGACGATGTTGAGCGGAGCGCCCTGCCCCACGTCGACCTGGCACACGCGCAGGCGATCGGCGTTCGGGTGTTGCTCGGCGCTCAGGATCTGGCCCACCACCACGCCGGTGAAGGCGGGCGCAAAAGGGCGCAGCTCTTCGACCTCCAGACCGGCCATGGTCAGGGTATCGGCCAGTTGCTGACTGGTCAGGGATGGATTGCAAAAGGCACGCAGCCAGGATTCGGGAAATTGCATCGTGTCGTACCGAAGAGGTCAGCGGAACTGCGAGAGGAAGCGAATATCGCCATCGAAAAAGAGGCGCAGATCGTTCACGCCGTAGCGCAGCATGGTCAAGCGGTCCGGGCCCATGCCGAAGGCAAAGCCGATGTAGCGCTCGGGGTCCAACCCCATGTTGCGCACCACGTTCGGATGCACTTCGCCTGAGCCGGCCACCTCCAGCCAGCGTCCGGCCAATGGGCCGCTCTGAAACTGGATGTCGATCTCGGCACTGGGTTCGGTGAACGGGAAAAAGCTGGGGCGGAAACGCAGCACCAGGTCGTCGGACTCAAAAAAGGTACGGCAAAAATCGGTGAACACGACCTTGAGGTCCTTGAAGCTCACGTTCTCGCCAATCCACAGGCCTTCGCACTGGTGGAACATGGGTGAGTGCGTCGCATCGCTGTCCACCCGGTAGGTGCGACCCGGCGCGATGACGCGGATCTCAGGCATGGGCAGGCCCGCGTCCAGTGCGGCACGGTAGCGCTTGACATGCTGCACCGCGTGGCGGATCTGCATCGGACTGGTGTGGGTGCGCAACAGATTCGGCGCTTTGTCACTGCCACCTTCGACGTAAAAGGTGTCGTGCATGGAACGCGCCGGGTGATCCTCGGGCGTGTTCAGTGCGGTGAAGTTGAACCAGTCGGACTCGATCTCGGGGCCCTCCGCCACCTCAAAACCCTGTGAACTGAAGATCGCTTCGATGCGCTCCAGCGTCAGACTCACAGGATGTAAACCACCTGGCCCACGCTGACGGCCAGGCAGACTCACGTCGAGCGCCTCCGCCTTGAGCTGGGTTTCGAGCTCTGCATCGGCCAGCGCCTGGCGCCTCGCATTGAGGGCGGCTTCGATGGCCTGCTTGGCCACGTTGATCGCGGCTCCACGGGTCTTTTTCTCCTCGACCGGGAGCGCCGCCATGCCCTTCATCAGCTCGGTGATACGGCCCGATTTGCCCAGATACTGGGCTTTGGCGTTTTCCAGATCGGCCGGGGTGGCTGCTTGCGCGAAGCCAGCGCGGGCGCTGTCAACCATTGCGTCCAACTCGTTCATGTTTTTCTAGTGCTGAGAAATGAAAAAAGGGGTTGAGAGCAGCGAGGGAATCCCTCAAGCCTCAACCCCTTTGAGCGACGGGAAACCGCCATCACCCTTGCAGGCAACAACGTTTTCCGCCGTGAATCAAGCGGCCAGCTTGGCTTTGACTTGCTCCACGATGCTGTTGAAAGCAGCAACGTCGTTCACGGCCAGATCGGCCAGGACCTTGCGGTCGATCTCGATCTGGGCCTTCTTCAGGCCGTTGGCGAACTGGCTGTACGTCAGGCCGCAAGCGCGTGCACCGGCGTTGATACGCGCGATCCACAGCTGACGGAAAACGCGCTTCTTGGTGCGGCGGTCACGGTAGGCATACTGACCGGCCTTCATCACCGCCTGTTTGGCGATGCGGAAGACATTACCACGGCGACCGCGGAAACCTTTGGCAAGGGCGAGAACTTTTTTGTGACGGGCGCGTGCCGTTACACCACGTTTGACGCGAGGCATGTATGACTCCTTGTTCGTCGTTGATCAAATACCCATGCCGGGCAGCATCTGCGCCATGTGACCCATATTGGTCTCATGGACAGTGACTGCTCCACGCAGGTGGCGCTTGGTCTTGGTGGACTTCTTGGTCAGGATGTGACGTTTGAAGGCTTGACCGCGCTTGACGGTGCCACCGGGACGAACGCGGAATCGCTTCTTCGCGCTGCTCTTGGTCTTCATTTTGGGCATCTTCATGCTCCTTTTTCGTTTGTGCTCGTGAGGCGCCGCGAACCTTCCGCGGACTTGTTGGCCCCGAGCCACTTTTATGAAAGGCTTTACAGCCCTTCTTTGGCACCCGACCTTTCGGCCGGAGCCTCGGACCGGCAGGAGACTACCCTGCCCGTCCAATTCTGTTTGTCCCTGAAATCTTCAGGTTGCCGGCTGCTCAGCGCTTTGCGCTGCCGCTTCAGGCGTCTTCGCACCGCTGCCACCGGCCTTCTTGCGACCGGGTGCAATCATCATGATCATCTGCCGCCCTTCCAGCTTGGGAAACTGCTCCACGATGATCGAATCGGCCAGCTCATCGCGAATGCGGTTCAACAACGCCAAACCCAAGTCCTGGTGCGTGATCTCGCGGCCACGAAAGCGCAGCGTGATCTTGCATTTATCGCCATCGTCAAGAAAGCGCCGGATATTGCGCATCTTGATGTTGTAGTCACCGTCGTCGGTGCCCGGGCGGAACTTGATTTCCTTGATTTCAATGACCGTCTGCTTGGCCTTCGCTTCCGCTGCCTTCTTCTGCTCCTGGTACTTGAACTTGCCGTAGTCCATCAGGCGACAGACCGGAGGCACTGCGGTGGCCGCAATCTCGACCAGATCCACATCCAGCTCACCTGCCATGCGCAGTGCTTCCATCAGACTGACGATACCCAGCGGTTCGTTCTCTGGTCCATTGAGGCGAACCTCGGGAGCCATGATTTCACGGTTCAGTCTGTGTGCACGCTCTTCACGTTGGCGGCGGTCGCGAAAATTGGTAGCTATGGTGTATTCCTTGATGTGGGCTGTTCAGACAGGCGGGCAACCTTCGTCACCCTCAATGCACGAGTCCTGAGCACCGCAGCAAGGGGCATCAACCGGATGTTTGACTTCAAACTTTGGATGAAACGTCTGCCGCAATCAGTCTGGAAAAGTCTTCCAGCGGCATGACCCCGAGGTCTTTGTTACCTCGCGCCCGAACAGCCACGGCGCCGGCGGCCTTCTCTTTGTCGCCCACGACAAGGATGTAAGGCCGCTTCTGCAACGCGTGCTCTCGTATTTTATACGTTATTTTTTCATTGCGCAGATCGGTCTCGACTCTAAGCCCTTGATTCTGCAGAGTTTTCGTGATTTCACGACAATAATCGGCCTGTGAATCGGTGATATTGAGCACCGATACCTGCACTGGCGCAAGCCAGACAGGCAATGCGCCTGCGTGTTCCTCGATCAAAATCCCGATGAATCGCTCCAGGCTACCGACGATGGCGCGGTGCAACATGACCGGGCGATGACGCGCACCATCTTCACCCACGTACTCAGCATCCAGCCGCTCGGTCATGAAAAAATCGACCTGCATGGTACCGCACTGCCACTGGCGCCCGATCGCGTCCTTCAGGGTGTATTCGATCTTGGGGCCATAGAACGCGCCCTCGCCTGGCGAGATTTCAAACTCGCAACCTGAAGCCCGCAGGCTTTCGATCAGCGCGTATTCGGCCTTGTCCCAGCTCTCGTCGCTGCCGATGCGCGCCTCGGGCCGGGTCGCCACCTTGTAAATGATGTTGGTGAAGCCGAAATCCTTGTAGACCTTTTGCAGCAAGGCCGTGTAAGCCACACATTCACCCAGGATCATGTCTTCGGTGCAAAAGATGTGACCATCATCCTGCGTGAACGCGCGCACGCGCATGATGCCATGCAAGCCGCCGGTGGGCTCGTTGCGGTGACATTGACCAAACTCACCGTAACGCAACGGTAGATCGCGGTAGCTCTTGATGCCCTGCTTGAAAATCAGGATGTGCCCAGGGCAATTCATCGGCTTGAGCGCGTATTCGCGCTTCTCCGACTCAGTGGTGAACATGTTGTCGCGGTACTTGTCCCAGTGGCCGGTTTTTTCCCAAAGGCCTTTGTCTAGGATCTGCGGACCCTTGACTTCTTGGTAGCCGTTGTCACGGTAGATCTGCCGCATGTACTGCTCGACACCTTGCCACACCGTCCAGCCCTTGGGGTGCCAGAACACGGTGCCTGGCGAGTGTTCGTCGATGTGAAACAGATCCAGCTCACGACCCAGCTTGCGGTGGTCGCGCTTTTCGGCCTCCTCCAGCATCGTCAGGTGCTGCTGGAGCTCGTCTTTGGTGGCCCAGGCGGTACCGTAGATGCGCTGCAGCATCTCGTTGCGGTGGTCGCCGCGCCAGTAGGCACCCGCCACTTTCATCAACTTGAAGTGCTTAAGCTTGCCCGTGCTCGGCACGTGCGGGCCACGGCAAAGATCTTCAAACTTTCCTTCGCGGTACAGCGACACATCCTCATTGCTAGGGATGCTGGCGATGATCTCGGCCTTGTAGTGCTCCCCCAAGCTCTTGAAATAGGCCACGGCCTCGTCGCGTGGCAGCACGCGGCGCACCACCGGCTCGTCCTTGTTCGCCAGATCGGTCATTTTTTTCTCGATGGCCACCAGGTCGTCCGGCGTGAACGGGCGCTTGTACGAAAAGTCGTAAAAGAAACCGTGCTCGATCACTGGGCCGATGGTCACCTGCGCATCGGGAAACAGCTCCTTCACTGCATAGGCCAGCAAGTGGGCGGTGGAGTGGCGGATCACCTCCAGACCATCGGAGTCCTTGGCGGTGACGATGGACAACGGGCTGTCAGCCGTGATCTGGAAACTGGTATCCACGACCTTGTCTCCGATCTTGCCCGCTAACGCGGCCTTGGCCAGACCAGAGCCAATCGAAGCAGCCACCTCGGCCACGGTGACCGGACCGGGAAACTCGCGCTGGGAACCGTCGGGAAGTGTGATGTGAAGCATGGGGAAGTCCAGAAACAAAAAAGCGCGGCATGGGCCGCGCTGGATGTGAGAAAGAAGGAATCGGGCAGGCGCGAACTGCAGGCCTCAGAAGGCCAGAGAAAAACTCTCGGTAGTTCGCGGTGTCATAACCAGACTGCCTTTCTCGCTCTTGCTGTTGGGTGAACTTTCGGATTTTCCCACAAAAAAAGCCCGGGCATGCCCGGGCTTGATGTCTCCTCGGCCTCTACGGGCCCGGTGATCAGTGGAACTGCTCTTCTTCCGTCGAGCCAGTGAGGGCCTTCACACTGGAAGAACCGCCCTGGATCACGGTGGTCACGTCGTCGAAGTAGCCTGCGCCCACTTCCTGCTGGTGTGACACGAAGGTGTAGCCCTTGTCGCGAGCGGCAAATTCCTGCTCCTGCACCATTTCGGTGTAGTGCTTCATGCCTTCGCCGCGGGCGTAAGCGTGGGCGAACTGGAAGGTGTTGAACCAGTTGATGTGAATACCAGCCAGCGTGATGAACTGGTAGCGGTAGCCGAGAGCGGCCAGGTCTTCCTGGAAGGAAGCGATCTGCTTGTCGTCAAGGTTTTTCTTCCAGTTGAAGGAAGGCGAGCAGTTGTACGACAGCAGCTTGCCGGGGCAGGCGGCTTGCACGGCTTGCGCGAATTCGCGGGCGAAGCCGATGTCGGGCACGCCGGTCTCGCACCACACCAGATCGGCGTAGGGCGCGTAGGCGACGCCACGGCTGATGGCTTGTTCGAGACCGTTCTTGACGCGGTAGAAGCCTTCTTGCGTGCGCTCGCCGGTCAGGAACGGCTTGTCGTTGGCGTCGTGGTCGCTGGTGATCAGGTTGGCGGCTTCGGCGTCGGTACGGGCCAGCACGATGGTGGAGACACCCATCACGTCAGCGGCAAAGCGGGCGGCAATCAGCTTTTCGCAGGCTTCCTGCGTGGGCACGAGCACCTTGCCACCCATGTGACCACACTTCTTCACGGCGGCCAGCTGGTCTTCGAAGTGAACGCCAGCGGCACCGGCGGCGATCATGTTTTTCATCAGTTCGAAGGCGTTGAGCACGCCACCGAAACCGGCTTCGGCATCGGCCACGATGGGCAGGAAATAGTCCACGAATTCGCTGGAGCCAGGCTCGACGCCACGGCCCCACTGAATTTCGTCGGCGCGCTTGAAGGTGTTGTTGATGCGGCGGACCATGGTCGGCACGGAGTCGTAGGCGTACAGCGACTGGTCAGGGTACATGGTCTCGGAGGTGTTGCCGTCGGCGGCGACCTGCCAGCCCGACAGATACACGGCTTCCAGGCCAGCCTTGGCCTGCTGCATGGCCTGACCTGCGGTGATGGCGCCAAAGGCATTGACGTAACCCTTCTTGGCGCCGCCGTTGACCTTGTCCCACAGCTTCTCGGCACCGCGTTTGGCCAGCGTGTGTTCGATCTGCATGCTGCCGCGCAGACGCACGACGTCAGCGGCGGAGTAGCCGCGCTTCACGCCCTTCCAGCGCGGGTTGGTGGCCCAGTCTTTTTCCAGGGCGTCAATCTGCTGTTGGCGGCTCAGTTGCTCGTTGAGGGATTGGGGCATTTGAAGACTCTCCGTGAGGTTGATGAAAAGGGGTCGGCGCGGTCACCATGCGAGCCCGATGCCGATGTATGAACTTTAAGTCTTATAGAAGAGTTTTGAAAGCTCTTATGTCTTATAGAAGACAAAATTTTTTTCTTTTAATATCAATGTTGTTCTTATAAATTTTCTCAATGCGGAAAACTTTTTCTTGTATTGAGAAATTTTGGTGCAATGCAAAATATGAATATTTCATATTAAGGAATAACACTCTCTCATCCCGGAAATGCAACGGCGAAGCCACCGGGGCGCGGACCGCGTGCGCTCTCAACCCCCTGAGAATCACGTTTTCAGTGCGCCCAACCTGCGCAGAGTGGGTGCGCGAAGGAATGAAAGCCGCCTTCGGGCATGATCGGCGCCCATGCACTCCTCCATCACAGCAAGTCCAGCCGTCAGGCGTTGGTGGGCATACGGCAGTCTGGCCTTGAGCATGTCACTGGTCGGCAGCTATGTGGCTCTGTCCAAACCTCTGGTACTGGTGTTCCCAGTTTTTCTTCTGGCCTGGCTGCGTTTCGGGATCGGGGGGCTCGCCATGTGGCGATGGCTGCGCAAGCCAGCAGACGAAACCGTCATCTCTCCGCGCACGCGCCACCTGCTGTTCCTGGAGTCTTTTCTCGGCAACTTCCTGTTTTCAATCTGCATGCTGTTCGGCGTCAGCTTGACCACAGCCGTGGCGGCCGGTCTGGTGATGTCATCCATCCCGGCGGTGGTGGCGATATTGAGCAGGCTCTTCCTGAAGGAACGCATCGGACGCCGGACAAGCGCCGCCATCGCTTGCGCCGCACTCGGCATTGGCTTGTTCTCGCTGCAAAAACCCGATGCCGGCATCGCCGCTTCGCCCGTAGCCTCCTTCATGGGCCTAGGCTACGCCGTGTGGGGCAACCTGCTCGTGTTCGCCGCGGTCGTGTGCGAAGCGTCCTACGTCGTGATCGGCAAAAAGCTGACCGAAGGTCTTGGGCCCAAACGGATCTCGGCCATCATCAACCTCTGGGGTTTTGTGCTGGTCACGCCGTTTGGCTTGTGGGCCGCTTGGCACTTCGACTTCGCCGTGGTCGGTGGTGGCCTCTGGGCCCTGTTGTTTTTCTATGCATTGGCGGCCAGCGTGTGGACCGTCTGGCTGTGGATGACCGGACTGAAGACTGTCCCAGCCTCGCGTGCGGGTGTTTTCACCGTCATGCTTCCGGTGAGCGCTGCGGCCATTGGCGTGCTGTTCATGGGCGAACGGCTGACGCCCATGCAGATGCTGGCGTTCGGTATCGCGCTCCTGGGACTGGTACTGGCCACCCTGCCCGCTCGCCAATCGGCCAAGGGCTGAACTGTTCAGCCGACGGTCACAGGCAAAACAGGCCCGTGGGGTTGGTCAGCCCCATCCAGAGCGCCCAACCCGACGTCAGCGCCAGTGCCAAGCCGGCCAACCGGATGGCCCAGGCGCCCGACTGACCGCCCCGCAGGCGCAGCAACAACCAGGGTGCGGCCGTCAGGGAAATGGACGTGCCCAAAGAAAACAGAGCCATGATGGCGGCCCCTTCGAACACGTTCGCAGAGAGCGACGCCACCAGCAAGGCGGAATACAGCAACCCGCACGGCATCAACGCCCAGCCGACTCCCAACACGATGGGGGCACGAGGCCCCAAGCGGTTCAGCACCGGCCGCGCCTTGCGCCACAAAGACTGGCCCAGGCTGTCAATCCAGGCAGGTTGGCGCGCCTGCCAGATCAGTGCCAGGCCCAGGAGAAATGCCGCGGCGTGGAACATGGTCCAGACCGGCCGAATCGCTATGGTGTTGGTCCCCAGCACCGCAAGCCCCTGGACCGACCCCGCCGCAAAAGCGCCGAACAGTGAATACCCCAGCATGCGACTGAACTGGAACGTCCACAGAGCCCGCGTGCTGCGCTCCCCTGCAGCGCGGCTGATGCCGGCACAGGCCGCGCCGCACATGGCAACACAGTGGGGTCCACCCACGATGCCCATGAACAGAGCCGTGATCGCCATGGAAGTTTGCATGAAGGAACTTTAGCAGCGCGTGGGTGGTAGATGGCGGAGGCAAGTTCTAACCCGCCCCTATTGGTAGTGGATATGGTCCCACTCGCATCCACTCGTGGACACCCCACGTGGACAAAGCCCCGCCCCGGGTCCGAAAGCTGACCGTTCAAATGATCTTTGAAAACCGCGCCCGGTCTCGATCAACCTGCAGATTTTTATCAAACACCATGGCAATAGCACGGACCAGGTACCAACCGGTCGGCGTGACCTGAACACCGCTGTCATCCAGGGTGACCAAGCCGTGTTCAGCCAGTCCGGCCAGCACTTCGAGTTCGCGCGCGAAGTAGCTCTTGAAGTCGATCAGGTGACCCAGCTCGATCGATTCGTACTGCAGTTGGCCCTGGCACATGATGGACATGATGACTGAGCGGCGCAGCAGGTCATCCCGCGTGAGCACCAGACCCCGCACGATGGGCAGCTTGCCCTGATCCAGGGCATCGTAATAATCCTCCAGCGTCTTGGCGTTCTGGCTGTAGGTAGCACCGATGCGACCGATGGCGGAAACCCCCAGGGCGATCAGGTCGCAGTCGGGCTGCGTGCTGTAGCCCTGGAAGTTGCGGTGCAGACGGCCCTGGCGCTTGGCCACGGCGAGTGCATCTGTCGGCAAGGCGAAATGGTCCATGCCCACATACACATACCCGGCATCGCTCATGGCGTCCAGCGATGCAGACAACATGGACAGTTTGTCGCCGGGACTGGGCAGCTCAGCCGAAATGATGCGACGCTGCGGCTTGAAGCGGGAGGGAAGGTGCGCGTAGGCGTACAGCGCAATGCGGTCGGGACGCAACTGGTTCACCTGAGCTAGCGTGCGAGCGAACGACTCGGGCGTCTGCAGCGGCAGACCGTAGATCAGGTCCACGTTGACCGACTCAAACCCGATCTTGCGGGCGGTTTCCACCAGCGCGAACACCTGATCGGCAGGTTGCACGCGATGCACCGCCTTCTGAACAGCGGGGTCGAAATCCTGGACACCAAAGCTGAGGCGGTTGAAGCCCAGTCTCGCCAGCGTCTGAAGCCGCTGGTCGGTCACGGTCCGGGGGTCCACCTCGATTGAATACTCTCCGCCCGGCACCAACGTGAAGTTGCGCCGGATCATCGTCATGAGATCCTCAAGCTCTGGATCGGACAAAAAGGTGGGCGTGCCACCGCCCAGGTGCAGTTGGGACACGCTGTGCCCCTTGCCAAAATGCTGGACCTGCAACTCCACTTCACGCGACAGGTAGCGCAGATACTCGGCTGCCCGTTCGTGGTGCTTGGTGATGACCTTGTTGCAGGCGCAGTAATAACAGACCGACTCGCAGAACGGAATGTGCACATAAATGCTGAGCGGCAGGGCCAGCGATCCGGCCCTGCGCTGCTCCAGCGCTTGTATATAGTCGCCCTCGGTAAAGGCTTCGACAAAGCGGTCAGCCGTCGGGTACGAGGTGTACCGCGGACCGGGAACATCGAATCGCTTGAGCAATTCATCGGAAATGGCGTGACTCACAGACTGTTCTCCAATGCTGAACCCAGAATGTGCACCACGCTCGCAAGTCATCCCTTGATCTTGATCAATCGTGCGCGCATTCGCAGATCTTCGCTCCGATGAGGGGCGTGGCACACAGGCATTTCCTCGACACAAGTCCCACCTATGCGTTAAGCTCACCACCGATTTCCGGATAATTTATGGACGCACAAAGCATCAAAGTCGCCTGTTCAAGTTGCAACCTGCGGGAATTGTGTCTGCCCATGGGTCTCAACCCCGACGAGATGGACAAGCTCGACAACGTCATCTCTGCCCGGCGACGCATCAAGCGCGGGTCGGCACTTTTCAATACGGGCGACAGATTCACCTCGCTGTACGCAGTGCGTTCCGGGTTCTTCAAGACCTGCGTCACCACGGCCGATGGCCGGGATCAAGTGACCGGATTCCAGATGACTGGTGAGATCATCGGCCTGGATGGCATCGTGAGTGACCGTCATTCCTGCGATGCCATCGCACTGGAAGACGCTGAAGTCTGTGTGATGCCCTTTGATCAGGTCGAGGAACTCTCCAGAGAGTTCACCACCCTGCAGCACCATGTGCACAAGATCATGAGCCGCGAAATCGTGCGCGACCACAGCGTCATGTTGCTGCTGGGCAGCATGCGAGCGGAAGAACGCCTCGCGGCTTTCCTGCTGAACCTTGTGCAGCGCCTGCACGCCCGCGGTTTTTCTCAGTCCGAACTGATTCTCAGGATGACCCGAGAAGAAATTGGCAGCTATCTCGGCATGAAGCTGGAGACGGTCAGTCGCACTTTTTCCAAATTCGTGGAAGAAGGCATCATCGAAGTCAAACAGCGCTACGTCCACATCAAGAGCACCGAAGGTCTCAAGTTGATCGTGAACCCGCCGACCTGCCCCTGACTTGGGTTCACTCAAAAAAAGCCCCAGCGAGACGCAACCCGCTGGGGCTTTTGTTTTGGCGCTCAGCCGCAAGATCCGTTCTTGGCGCAATCCTGTGGCCGCTGATCCGGAGGGACGGGACAACGGTTGACTTCAAAGGGCGACATCGACAGCAAAGTCGTGAGCGCGCTCGAAACCATGGCCACGACCCAGAAAGTAAAAAACGCCAAGGTATAAACCGCTGGGCGCGACAATTCCAGCGGCGAGCCAAACCAATGGAGATCGCTGGGATCGATCATGGCAAACACGATCATTTCCAGCACTGCAGCAACCAGAAACGCTGGCCACGCAATCCACATCCATCTTTGAGCCGTCATTTTGGTTTCTCCTCGGGTACCGTTGTGATCGATGGGATGGTCGCGGCCGCGACGGGCTATTCCTTCGTGAGAGGAACCACAGGCGAAGCCGCGTGGTTTCGTGCCTGGTGGGCCGGTTGAAGCTTGATCAGTGCCTCGGTCCGCGCTTGCCCATCCAACGTCTGTGCCGCCTTCAGGTCCCGCTCAAAGTCGGCCTTGTTCAGAACAGGGTCAGCGCCCTCCACGGCGATGACGGCCGTGATGATGGCTGCTACCACCACCACCAATGGCCCACCCACCACCAGCCACATGTGGGGAACGCGCCACCAGGGAATGGGCGGTTGTTCACTGGAAGGCGTTTTGAGTGTTGTGGTGTTCATAGCGATCTCTGAGTCGGGCTGACTGCTGACAAGCGGTGCTCAACGTGGCACCAGGAAGGCTGCCTTTTCAGTGACGGATACACCATCATCCTCGGCAGCCTTGATTTCGAAATGGATGGGGTGCGACCCGGTGTCTGCAGCACCCGGGGGAACCTGCACCCGGATGACCGCAGAGCGCACTTCCGTCGGCAAGACCTCAATCTCCGATTCCGAGGCAATGGTGATACCAGGCAGCCCGGAAACACTGATCACATAACGCTGCGTGCTCTCGGTCGCATTCATCACCTGCAAACGGAAGACATTTTCGATGCGCCCCTGTTCAACCATGCGAGCCAACGCGCCTCTGTCCCGGATCACGTCCACCTTGAGCGGTTTACGAAGAAACAGGCTGATCATGACGGCGAGCGTGATCGCCAACAGAATGCCGGTATAAACCAGCACCCGCGGGCGCATGGCCCGACGGATCATCTGCTGGGTATTCCAGCCTTGCGCGATGCCGTTCTGGGTCGAGTACTTGACCAGTCCACGCGGATAGCCAACCTTGTCCATCACTTCATCGCACACATCGATACAGGCACCGCAACCGATGCACTCGTACTGAAGGCCATTGCGGATATCGATACCTGTCGGACAAACCTGAACACACAACGTGCAGTCCACACAGGAACCCAGACCGAGCGCCTTGGGGTCGGCTTTCTTCGAGCGAGGACCACGCGGTTCTCCGCGCTTTTCGTCGTAGGTCACGATCATCGTGTCCTTGTCGAACATCGCACTCTGAAAGCGTGCGTAAGGACACATGTACTTGCAAACCTGCTCACGCATAAAACCGGCATTGCCGTAAGTGGCAAAACCGTAGAAGAAGATCCAAAAGGTCTGCCACGGGCCCAGCGATACAGCCAGCGAGACCGCGGCCAACTCCCTGATCGGCGTGAAGTAACCCACAAAGGTAAAACCGGTCCACAGCGAGAACAGTATCCAGAGCGCGTGCTTTGACCACTTCTTGCCGAACTTGCCGGCTGAAAACGCCGAATCATCCAGGCGCATGCGCGCCGAGCGATCGCCCTCGACTTTCTTCTCGATCCAGAGAAAAATTTCCGTGTAGACCGTCTGCGGGCAGGCATAACCACACCACAAACGTCCGGCGACAGCCGTGAACAGGAACAACGCCAAGGCGGCAATGACCAGAAGACCCGTCAGGTAGATGAAGTCCTGCGGATACAACACCAAGCCAAAAATGTAAAAGCGGCGCGCCTCAAGATCGAAGAGCACCGCCTGTCGAGCATTCCACTCGAGCCAGGGCAACCCGTAGAAAACGATCTGGGTGATCCAGACCGTGATCCAACGCCACTGGGAAAACAGGCCCGAGACAGATCGTGGGTATATCTTCTTGCGCGAGGCGTAGAGCGAAACCATGACCTCGTCGTCAGCGGGAACACCTTTGGGCGGTGGTTCCGGGACGATGGGAATGATGGTGGTCGGATTGGCGCTGGTGGCTGGCTTGGCGGAACTCACGAAGAACCCGAGGTTGGAAAATGGAAAAGAGTCGCAGCGGTCGACTCGACCGCTGCGACTCTCTTTAAACGCTCAATTGGCCGCTTTGTTGGACATGCCCCAGACATAGGAGGCCAGCACATTGATCTGTGCTTCGTTCAACAAGGCTGACTGCCCAGGCATCTGGTTGTTGAAACCGTTGTTCACAGCACGTACGATGGCTTCTTCGCCCCAGCCGTGAAGCCAGATACCGTCGGTCAAGTTGGCTGCACCCACCGCAGCCATGCCCTTGCCGTCCATGCCATGGCATGCCGCACAAGCCGCGAACTTCTCTTTGCCCTGGGTGGCCCGCACGGAGTCGTGAGGGCTGCCAGACAGGCTCAGCACATAGTTCGCCACGTTGCGCACGTCTTCAGCTGTACCCACCGCAGCGGCCATCGGGGGCATGACACCGATGCGGCCCTGCGTGATGGTTGTTTTGATGGTCGCATGATCACCACCACCCAGCCAGTCCTTGTCGGTCAGGTTGGGAAAGCCTTTGGCACCACGGGCATCGGAACCATGGCACTGGGCGCAGTAATTCATGAACAAGCGCTCACCGATCGCCATGGCTTCGGAGTCACCGGCCATCTGCTCGGGTGTCATGCCGCTGAATTTGGCGTAAATGGGGGCAATTGCGGCCTCCACCTTGGCAACTTCAGCGGTGTGCTGACCTCGTGAAGTCCAGCCGAGCACACCCTGGAACTTGCCGAACATGGGATACAACGCACCGTAAGCCAGCGCGAAGATGACCGTGATGACGAACAGATACACCCACCACCTGGGCAACGGGTTGTTCATTTCCGCCAGATCGCCGTCCCAGACATGCCCGGTGGTGTTGTCTGCATGGGTGTTCGCTTTCGTGGTGCCGCTGATCCAGAGCAGGATCAGGCAGGCGAGGATGCTGACCAGCGTCAGTCCACCCACGTAGAGGTGCCAGAAATCACTTGTAAAGTCGCTCATGATGTTTCTCTTGTTGGTGCCGCGGTTTAGTCGTCAGTGAAGGGCAGCTGCGCTGCCTCGTCAAAACCGGCCTGGTTGCGTTTGGACCAGGCCCAGACCACGATGCCCACGAAGGTCAGCAGGCTGACCACCGTGACGGCGCTGCGGAGATCGTTGATGTCCATGGCGGGCCTCCGTATTTATTGGTTGGTACCAGTCGCCGCGGCTGGAGCTGGTGCAGCAGCTGGATCAACTGGCGCTTCAGGCGCAGCTGCCTCAGTCGCAGGAGCCGCATCGGCAGCAGGAGCCGCATCAGCGGGAGCGACCACTGCAGCCGGTCGGCTGGCGCTGCGAGCGGTGCCCAACACCTGCAAATAGGCGATCACTGCTTCCATCTGGGTCTTGCCCTTCACCGCCTCGACCGACTGCGCGATCTCTTCGTCGGTGTAAGGAGCCCCCAACGTGCGCAGCACTTCCATGCGCTTGGGCATAACGTCAGCGTTCACAGTCTTCTCACCCAGGAATGCATATGCCGGCATGTTCGATTCGGGCACGACATCACGTGGGTTGGTCAGGTGAGTACGGTGCCATTCATCGCTGTAGCGACCACCCACACGGTGCAGGTCAGGACCGGTCCGCTTGGAGCCCCACTGGAACGGGCGATCGTAGACAAACTCGCCTGCCACCGAATAAGGGCCATAACGCAGCGTCTCAGCCTGGAACGGACGGATCATCTGCGAGTGGCAGTTGTAGCAACCTTCACTCACATAGACGTCACGACCCGCCAGTTGCAGTGCGCTGTAAGGTTTGAGGCCTTCGATCGGTGTGGTGGTGGACTTCTGGAAGAACAGAGGAACAATTTCGACCAGACCACCCACGGCCACCACGAGCGTGATCAACACGATCATGAGGAAGTTGTTGGTCTCGATCCGTCCGTGGCCTTCGACTTTTTCGTTGTTTGCCATGTTGTTACTCCTCAGGCGTGTGCGGGGTTGACGGCGAGGACGGGCACGTCCACAACACGGCCCTGACGCATCGTCATGATGACGTTCCAGAGCATGACCAGCATGCCACTGAGGTACAGCACACCACCCAGCAGACGGATCACATAGAACGGGAAGGTGGCTTTCACCGACTCGACAAAGGTGTAGGTCAGGCTGCCGTCGGGATTGACCGAGCGCCACATCAGACCCTGCATCACACCGGCAATCCACATGGCGGCGATGTAGAGCACGATACCGATAGTGGCCACCCAGAAGTGCAGTTCAATGGCGGGCACCGAGTACATCTTCTTCTGGCCAAACAGGCGAGGAATCAGGTAATACAGCGAACCCATGGACACCAGACCCACCCAGCCCAGAGCGCCGGAGTGCACGTGGCCCACGGTCCAGTCGGTGTAGTGCGACAGCGCGTTGACGGTCTTGATGGACATCATCGGGCCTTCGAAGGTGGACATGCCGTAGAACGACAGGGACACAATCAGGAAGCGCAGGATGGGGTCGTCACGCAGTTTGTGCCAGGCGCCCGACAAAGTCATGATGCCGTTGATCATGCCGCCCCAGCTGGGAGCCAGAAGGATCAGGGAGAACACCATGCCGACCGACTGGGTCCAGTCAGGCAGTGCGGTGTAGTGCAGATGGTGAGGACCCGCCCACATATAGGTGAAGATCAGTGCCCAGAAGTGGACGATGGACAGGCGGTAGGAATACACCGGACGCTCGGCCTGCTTGGGGATGAAGTAATACATCATGCCCAGGAAGGCTGCGGTCAGGAAGAAGCCCACAGCGTTGTGGCCGTACCACCATTGCACCATGGCGTCCTGCACACCGGCGTAGGCCGAGTAGGAGTGCGTGGCGCTGGTCGGGATGGCCAGGTTGTTGAAGATGTGCAGCAGGGCGATGGTGATGATGTAGGCACCAAAGAACCAGTTCGCTACGTAGATGTGTTTGACCTTGCGAATACCGACGGTACCGAAGAACACGATCGCATAAGACACCCAGACAACCGTGATCAACAGGTCGATCGGCCAGATCAGCTCGGCGTATTCCTTGCTCTGGGTCAGACCCATGGGCAAAGTAATCACTGCCGAGACGATCACAGCGTTCCAGCCCCAGAACGTCAGCCAGGCCAGCTTGTTCGAGAACAAGGCGGTGTGGCAGGTTCGCTGAACCACGTAGTAGCTGGTCGCAAACAGCACCGACCCACCAAACGCAAAAATCACCGCGTTGGTGTGTAGCGGACGTAGGCGACCGTAGGTCAGCCATTCAATGCCCATATTGAGCTCGGGCCAGGTCAATTGGGCCGCGATGATTACACCCACAAGCATGCCCACCACGCCGTAGATCACGGACATGACGGCAAACCCGCGGACCACACTATCGTTGTAGACCGCCGGTTGGCTGGTCTTCGTTGTCACGGACATACAGAACTCCTCATAAATGTCACTTGGCGAGTGTCTACAGGCACCCAGCGAATCGCCTTGACTTAAGTCAATCACCTCGGAGAATGCGCTCGCCTTCTCGTTCGATGTTGTCAAACTGCCCCGCATGGAGCGCCCACCAGAAAATGCCGATGATGGCGAAAACCAAAACCACGGAGAGCGGGACCAGCAAATACAAAACGTCCATGGTGTATGCCTCTGGAAATCTGGGTTCAAAAACAGGCGCGATCTTACGCTGGTCACTCCATACCTGGCCGGGTATCTGAGCGTCGTACAGGAATATGGGTCGTCAGCCGCAACGCGTTGCCGATGACCAACAAGGAACTGCCCGCCATACCCAAACCGGCCAGCCATGGCGGCATCCAGCCAATCAGGGCCATCGGGATGCTGACCGCGTTGTAGAGCGCGGCCCATATCAGGTTCTGTCGCACGATGCGCATCGTGGACCTGGCCAGCTTCAGCGTCAAGACCACGTCCATGACCTCGCCGCCCTGGATCACATAGTCCGACTGGGCCTGCGCCAGGGGGGCAGCATGCCCAAGTGCGAACGAGGTGTCGGCGCGCGCCAACACCGGCCCATCGTTCAAGCCATCACCGACCATGGCCAAGCGGTGCCCCCGGGACTGCAAGCTCACCACCTCGGCCAGTTTTTGTTCCGGCGTGGCGCCGGCGATGACGTGATCCACGCCCACCGCCAGCCCGACCTGGCGCGCGGCAGCCTGGCGGTCGCCAGACAGCAGCCAGGTCTGAATGCCCAGCTCACGCAAAGCGGCTACGGCCGCCTGGGCGTCTTCACGCAGACCTTCCTGCAACTCGAATGTCGCCAGCCAGCCCAGGCCGTCGGCCAGATGGGCTTGAGGTGCCCCTTCCGTTTCGTCGGAAGACCCAAGGCTCACGCCACAGAATGCAGCTGAACCCAGCCGAAGTTGCCCACCATCCAGCAGGATCGCCCGCATGCCTTGACCGGCCACCTCCTGCATGTCCGTGAACTTGATGGGTACATGGTCCACACCGGCCGCTTCGGACTGCGCCTGCACCAGCGCCCGGGACACGGGGTGCAATGAGCCCTGCGCCAGCGAAGCAGCCAACGACAGCGCGAGGTCCGGGTCCACGCCTTCCCGGGTACGCACCGCTTGCAGCCTCAACTGGTCATGGGTGAGTGTTCCGGTCTTGTCAAATATCACGGTATTGATCCCTGCCAGCGACTCAAAGGCCTGCAACCGGCGAACCAGAATGCCCCGCCGGGCCAGCGCGCCTGCCGACGTGAGCATGGCGGCCGGCGTCGCCAGTGAGAGTGCACACGGACAGGTGACGATAAGCACCGCCACCGCCACCGCCAGCGCCTTGCTGTGATCAATCTGCCACCAGTACAAGCCGGCGAAGGCCGCTGCGATGAGCACCAGCACCAGGAACGGCGCCGCAATGCGGTCGGCCAGAACCGCCAGCCGCGGCTTTTCGGTGGACGCTTTTTCCATCAGCGCAACGATCTGTGCAAAGCGGGTGTCGCGCCCCAGGCGCTGAACAACCACCAGCACAGGGCCGCCCAGATTGAAACTGCCTGCCACCACCGCCTGACCACGGGTGCGCACGATGGGGTGTGACTCACCTGTCAGCAAGGCCTCGTCGACCGTCGCGGACTCGCTGCGGATCTCGCCATCACCCGGGAACGCCTGCCCCGCCTGAACACGCACCACGTCGCCCACCACGAGTCGCCGAACCGAAACCGACTCAAAGCTGCCGTCGGGCTTCATCCGTTCGCACACCTCAGGCAGGCGGTTCATCAGGCTGTCGAGTGCACCCGCAGTGCGGTCGCGCGCCTTGAGTTCCAGATAGCGACCGCCCAGCAGGAAAAACACGAACATGGTCAGCGAGTCGAACCAGACCTCATGTCCCCAGGGACCGGTCGGATCGAACGTGGCGGCCGAGCTCGCGATGAAGGTCACCAGAATGCCGATGGACACGGGGGTATCCATACCCACCCGGCCGCGCATGAGGTCGCGCCAAGCACTGCTGAAAAACGGGCCACTGGCAAAAAACACCACCGGCAAGCTCAACACCCAACTGGCCCAACGCAGCAACTGGTCAATGTCAGGAGGGATCTCACCGGGCGTGGCCACGTAGGCGGGCCATGCGTACATCATGACCTGCATGGCGCAGAAACCGGCCACGAACAAACGCCACAACGCGCGACGGGTTTCGCGCAGGCGTTCGCTGATCGACAAGGCCTGTTGCATCGGCAGCAGCCGGTAGCCGGTCTCACCGACCACTTGCGCCAGGCTGGACATGCGGGTCAGGGTCGGGTCCCAGCGCACGGTCAGGCGTCTTGTGGCGGCATGCACCTGGGCAAGCTGCACACCGGGCAGGTCCTGCAACGCGCACTCGACCGTGTCGGCACAGGCCGCGCAATACATGCCCTGCACCATCAGTACCGACTCCGCCACCTGGTGGCCATCGACTTCGGAAAATTCGGTGAAATCCTGCTGTTCGACCGGATCGTCCAGGACTGCGAAGTTGTCGGTGACGGTGAGCGGACCCCGATGCGCGCCAAACAGACTGGGCGCAGCGGCACCCTCACCCGATTGCTCGACGCGACCAGAGGCCACGGGATCGCTGGGCAAGGAACGCCCAAGCGATAGCCCCACCGGGGGCGCGGTGACGGCCTCGTTCATGCGCTGAGGGTAATTCAACAGGTGCTCCAGGCGCTTGATTTAAGTCAACCGCTCCGGGGCGGTCTTTGTTAGCCTATTGTCTGTCCAACAACAATTTCACTGGAGAACAGCATGTACAAGCGCATCCTCGTGGCGACCGACGGTTCCAAACTGTCGCAAATGGCCGTTGAACACGCCATCAATCTGGCCGATATCACTGGCGCCGAAGTGGTGGCACTCAAGGTGGTGCCACGCTATCCACAGACCTATTTTGAGGGGGGTGTGGCGCTTGCTGCGGCGGAAGTGGCGCGTATCGAAAAGCAGTGGCAGGACGAAGCCATGGAGGCGGTCAATGCCGTGAAGTCAGCGGGCCAGCTGCGCGAAGTGAAGGTCAAGCCGATCACCGTGAAATCCGATCTGATCGCCGAAGCCATCATCGCGGCAGCCAAACGCAATAAATGTGACCTGATCGTGATGGCATCGCATGGTCGTCGAGGCCTCAAACGCCTGCTGCTGGGCAGCGAAACCCAGCAGGTGCTGACGCATTCACACACGCCTGTGCTGGTGTTGAGGTAACTGCCCCTGCTCCGCCTTCAGCGTCCCCCAAGGGGACGACGCGAGCGGCCCGGCGAAACCGGTTCCGCCGCGTTCTGGCAAGGTGACACGCGCTCCGGAAATGCTTCCGCAGCGCGTTTCATTTTTCAGGCGAATTCGCTTTTGTATTGCTCGCGCAGCAGGTTCTTCTGCACCTTGCCCATGGTGTTGCGGGGCAGTTCGTTCACCACGAAGCAGCGTTTGGGGATCTTGAAATTGGCCAGCCTGGCTTTCAGATCGGCGATCACCCGCTCGGGCTGCACCGTGGCGCCGGGCCTGGCGATGATGACGGCCACGCCCGCCTCGCCAAAGTCCGGGTGCGGCACGCCGATCACGGCACTCTCGGCCACGCCGGGCATTTCGTTAATGGTGCCCTCAATCTCGGCCGGGTAGACGTTGTAGCCGCCCGAGATGATCAGGTCCTTGCTGCGGCCGACGATGGTCACGTAGCCGTCAGCGTCCACCTTGCCCACATCGCCGGTCTTGAAAAAGCCGTCGGCCGTGAACTCCTCGGCCGTTTTTTCGAGCATGCGCCAGTAGCCCTTGAACACGTTGGGGCCGCGCACCTGAATGCCGCCGATCTCCCCCGGCGACACGGCCGTGCCGTCGTCTTCCACCACGCGCAGGCTCACGCCCGGCAGCGGAAAGCCCACGGTACCGCCGCGCCGCTCAGTCGCGCCGCCGTAGCGCGCGTCCGGGCCGCAGGGGTTGGACGTGAGCATCACGGTCTCGCTCATGCCGTAGCGCTCCAGGATGGTGTGCCCGGTGCGGCTCTGCCAGTCGGAGAAGGTTTCGATCAGCAGCGGTGCCGAGCCGGCGATGAACAGACGCATGTGAGCGGTCTGCGCCAACGTGAGCGTCGGTTCGGCCAGCATGCGCACATACAGCGTGGGCACGCCCATGAAGACCGTGGCCTCCGGGAATTTGGCGATCACCCGCTTGGGATCGAACCTGGACAGCCAGATCATCTTGCTGCCGTTGATCAACGCGCCGTGGATGGCCACGAACAGGCCGTGCACGTGGAAGATGGGCAGTGCATGGATCAGCACATCGTCGGGCTGCCACTGCCAGTAGTCGCGCAGCATCACGGCGTTGCTGCGCATGTTGCCGTGCGTGAGCATGGCGCCCTTGCTGCGCCCGGTGGTGCCGCTGGTGTAGAGAATGGCCGCGACGTCATCTTCCTGCCGCACCGCTGGCGTGTGATGGTCGCTCTGGTGGGCGGCGCGCTCCAGCAGGCTGCCGCTGCGGTCATCGCCGAGGGTGAACACGTATTTCGTGCCTGCAGTGAAGGCGATCTTGCTGACCCAGCCGTGGTTCTGCGGGCTGCAGACCACCACGGCCGGTTCGGCGTTGCCGATGAAGTATTCGATCTCAGCACTCTGGTAGGCGGTGTTGAGCGGCAGGAACACATGGCCGGCGCGCAAGGTGGCGAGGTAGAGCACCATGGCTTCGACCGATTTTTCCACCTGCACCGCGATGCGCGAGGCGGCGGGCAGCTCCAGCGAATCGAGCAGGTTGGCCACCATGGCGGTGGCGCGGTCGAGGTCGCGCCAGGAGTACGTCAGGCCGTCGTCGGTCTCCACGGCGGTGCGGTCGAGATCGGTGGGGAAGGCGTCGCGCAGGGCGACGAACAGGTTCTGGTTGCTCATGGGTGGATCGGGTAGAAACGTTCAGAAGTGGGGTGGACGTTTGGCCAGGAAGGCCGCGATGCCTTCGCGGTGCTCGGGGCTGTCGGCGTAGTCGTAGGCGGTGGGCAGCAGCGCTTCGGCCCCCTGCCCGCCCGCGAGCGCACGCAGGGCCTGTTTGTTCAGTCGGGCTGCCTGCGGAGCCAGGCGCGTCATGCGCTCGGCGCGCTGCAAGGCTTCGGCTGGCACCTCGGCGTCGTACAGCACGGTCTGCAGAAAACCGCGCGCGAGCATCGTGGGCGCATCGAGCACCGCGGCTTCCAGCAGCATCTGGCGCGCCGTGGCCAGGCCTACCTCGCGCGCGACCAGCTCGGCCTCGCGTGGCGCCATGGGAAAGCCCAACTTGGCAATCGGTGCGCCAAAGCGGGCACGCTGCCCAGCCACCCGGATGTCGCAGCAGCTGGCGATCTCCACGCCGGCGCCCATGCAGTTGCCCTCGATCTGCGCAACGATGGGCAGGTCACAGGCCATCATGGCCGAGAGGCCGCCCCAGACATCGTTCTCGTGGAAGTCTTGCAAGCCCTCGGGATGGAAACGGAAGTCGCTGTACTCGGCGATGTCACCGCCTGCACAGAAATGCCCGCCCTCGCCCGCCACCAGCACGGCGCGCACGTCTGTGCGTTGCTGCAGCTCGGTGAACACCTGCCGCAGTTCGCGCCACATCGCACGCGACATGGCGTTGAACTTGGCGGGGTTCGACAGCGTCACCCGTGCGACGGCGCCATCGATCTTCAGACGGACATGACCGGACATGCGATCCTTTGCGTTGTGTGAATCTCAGTCGAGCTTGGCGCCAGAGGCCTGGACCACCTGGGCCCATTTGCGGACTTCGCCCTTGACGAAGCCATCGAACTGCACACCCGTCAGGTTGGGGAACTCGGCGCCCTGGGATGTCCAGACGGCCTTGGCCTCGTCGGCCTGTGCGGCCTTACGGATCTCTTCAATGGCACGGGCTTGTGCATCAGCGGGCGTGCCTTTGGGCGCCCAGATGCCGTACCAGGTGGTCACGTTGTAATCGGGCAAACCCACCTCGGCCGCGCTGGGCACATCCGGGAACGCCGGATTGCGTTTGTTGCCCGAAACCATGAGCGCCTTGATCCGGCCACCCTTGATGTGACCGGCCGAAGAACCCAGGCCGTCGAACATCATGTCGACGTTGCCGGCGATCAGGTCGTTGAGCGCGGGGCCAGCGCCGCGGTAGGGGATGTGGGTGATGAAGGTCTTGCTCTGCTGCTTGAAAAGCTCGCCCGCCAGGTGGTGCGAAGTGCCGGCGCCGGCCGATCCGTAGTTGAGCTTGCCCGGTCTGGACTTGACCTGTGCAAGGAAAGCCTTGAAATCCATGCTGCCATATTGTTTGGTGTTCACTACCAGCACCTGGGGCACGCTGGCCACCAGGATCAGGGGTACCAGGTCTTTTTCGATGTCGTAATCCAGCTTGGGGTACATGCTGGGCGCGATGGTGTGGTGCACCGCGCCCATGAACAGCGTGTAGCCATCGGGTACAGCGCGCGCGGCAATACCGGCGCCCAGCGTGCCACCGGCACCGCCGCGGTTGTCGATCACCAGTGCCTTGCCGGCGAGGCGTGTGAACTGGGCCCCCAGCGGGCGGGCAAACGCGTCGGTGCCGCCGCCGGCAGGGAACGGTACGATCAAGGTCACCGGTTTGCTGGGCCAGGCGCCCTGCGCATGACCGGTGCGGCCATAGACCGCCAGGCCGGCCGCCGCCGCGCGCAGCACATCCCGCCGATTGAATCCGTTTGTCTGCATGGGTTTGTCTCCGTTGTGGTTATGGAAAAATCTGCGTCAGGGAAGCAGATCCTTGATCGCTGGCGCGACCGGGATCTTGCTTTGCGCGAGCGCGGCCCGGTTTTTGTCGAGCTTCCTGGGATCGTAGAGGTAGTTGACCATCAGGCCGTAGGACTGCTTGAAGCCCTTGGTTGACGGATCGGCCGCCCAGTTCAGGCGCTCGACCCGGGCACCGTTGCCCAGGTGAAAACGGGCCACCGGGTCCAACGGCTTGCCGTCCTTCAGTTCCTGGGCCAGGTAGCGCGCGGCCCATTGTTTGAGGGCCACACGCGGCGCCGATTTTTCGGCCAGTTCGGGGGCGGCCTCCCAAGCCTGCAGCAACTCTGCGGGTGCGTTCTTGTTCAGCCAACCCCGCAGACCGGGAATCGGCGAGAGCGTCGCAAAGGTCTTGAGGCGCGGAAACTCCTCATGCAGACTTTCCACCACGCGCTTGATCAGCGAGTCGCCAAAGCTCACGCCACGCAGCCCGGCCTGGGTGTTGCTGATCGAGTAGAAGATGGCGGTGGTGGCGCGGTCCAGATCGGCCGGTGCCGCGGATTCGTCCAGCAGCGGCGTGATGCTGGCGGCGATCTGGTTGACCAACGCCACCTCCACGAAGATCAGCGGCTCGCCCGGCAGGCGCGGGTGAAAAAAGCCGTAGCAGCGTCGATCGCTGTCGAGCCGGTTTTTCACATCGTCCCAGCTGCGGATGTCGTGCACCGCCTCGTATTTGATGAGCTTTTCCACCAGCGAGGCGGGCGAGTCCCAGCTGATGCGGCGCAGTTCAAGGAAACCCACATCGAACCAGGTGGAGAACATGTACTCCATCTCCACGTCCAGCGCCAGCAGGCGCTTGTCGGCCTTCAACAGGGACTGCATCTCGGCACGCAGGTTCACCAGAAAGGGAATGCCGTCCGGGTGGGCACTGAAGCGCTGCAGCAGGCGCCGGCGCGGCGACACGGTCGCGCGCCGGTACAACACCTCAGCGGCGGCTTCGTCGGGCGTGCCCACCGCGGCCGCGTATTCCACCTGAGCGGCTTTCACCTGCTCGGGGTCGGCCACGAAACGTTCACTCATGAGCAGCCACAGGTCACGCCGGTGGGCTGCCGAAGCACTGGCATACCAGTCAATCAGGGCCCCTGCGCGCCGCCCACCTTCGACCTCGCTCACCAGCGGGTCGACGATGGCCTTGAGCTCATCGAGCTTTTGGCGCAGGGCGCGCGGCGACATGGCCTCTTCGCCCTGGCGCAGCCGGGCCTTGAGGCGGTCCTGCGTGGACCGCGCTGCCACCGGTGCCGGTTGGCGCAGACGAGCGACGCGTTCGGACAGCCATTCGCGGGTGTTCATGCCGTGATCCTCGACTTCTGGTTGCGGGCAAGTTCGCGCAGCGCCACGCGCTGGCGGGTCAGGTGGGTGCGCATGGCGGCTTCGGCGCCCTCGGCGTCGTGCGCCTTGAGCGCGGCGTACACCGTCATGTGTTCAGACAGGCTTTGCTCCAGGCGTCCCGGCGCGTGTAGCTGCTGCAGGCGCGCGAGCTTGACGATCTTGCGCAAGTCGCCGATCACCTGCGCCAGCCAGCGGTTGTTGGCCAACAGGATGATGGCTTCGTGGATCGCAAAGTTGGTTTCGTAGTATTCGGTGATGCGCTTGCCCTTGGCGTTGCGTTGCAGGCGGTCGTGCAACTGCTGCAACGCCGCCAGGTCGGCGTCGGTGGCGTTGCGCGCGGCTTCGAAAGCGCAGCGCCCTTCCAGCAGCGCGATGACTGGAAAGATTTCGTCCAGATCCTGCTCGGTGATCTGGCTCACAAAGCAACCGCGTCGCGGCTCATGGCGCAACAGGCCCTCGGCCGTCAGCACTTTGAGCGCTTCTCGCAACGGTGTGCGTGAGATCGACAACTCGGCGCACATCGCGGGTTCATCGATGAAGCTGCCGGGCGCCAGTGCGCCCGCAAAGATGCGATCGCGCAGCTTGGCGGCCACTTCATCGTGCAGAGAGTTGAGCACCAGTCGCATATGTGATTACCTGTAATTACAGATAATTTTAAACAGACTGCTGGCCTTTGGCGTCGGGAATTACCCCTACCCCGATGGTGACGAAGTGGCAGAGTTGCTGCGAAAGGCGTCTGCCACGACACCCGTCAATGCCGGCGGCTCAGGTGCGTCGACCGCACCACCACCAAAGGCCCAAACCACCCACGATCATGGGCACGCAGAGCCATTGCCCCATGCTCATGCCCAGCGTGAGCAGACCCAGGTGGGCATCGGGTTCACGGAAGAACTCGGCGATGAAGCGGAACACGCCGTAGCCGAACAGGAAGACCGCGCTCACCCGTCCGGTGGCCCGCGGCCTGCGCGCGTAGAGCCACAACAGCACAAAGAGCAGCACGCCTTCCATGAGGAATTGGTAGACCTGCGATGGGTGGCGAGGCAGATCACCCGCGCCGCGAAACACCATGCCCCAGGGCAGCGACGGATCGGCCACACGGCCCCACAACTCGCCGTTGATGAAGTTCCCCACCCGCCCCGCAGCCAGACCTGTGGGCACGCAGGGCGCCACAAAGTCCATCACCTGCAGCCAGGGCCGCTGGCGGCTGCGCGCGTACCAGAGCATGGCCAACAGCACCCCCAGCATGCCGCCGTGAAAGCTCATGCCCCCCTGCCAGACCGCAAAGATTTCCAGCGGGTGGCTCAGGTAATAGGCCGGCTTGTAGAACAGGCAGTAGCCGATGCGGCCACCGACCACCACGCCCATGACGCCGAGGAAGAGGATGTCTTCAACGTCGCGTGGGGTCCATGGCTGGGGCTCGCGGATGGACGCAAAGGGTTCGTGCTTCAGGCGCGCTCGACCAAGCAGCACAAAGAGCGCAAACGCCGCGAGGTAGGTCAGCCCGTACCAGTGAATGGTCAGGGGGCCGAGTTGCAGCGCGACGGGATCGATCTGGGGATGAATCAGCATGGCAGCAATTGTGCACGCTGACCGTGCAGCCTAAAGGTGACCGGGCTATCCACGCGCCAAAAACAAACAGCCTCCGAAGAGGCTGTTGCGGCTTCAGCGCCGTGGCTTCAGTCGCCCAGCAACGAAAGATTCCTCACCGCGCCCTTGTCGGCCGAGGTCGCGAGCAAGGCGTAGGCCTTGAGGGCCGCAGACACCTTGCGCGGGCGCGGCTGGGCGGGCTTCCAGCCCTTGGCGTCCTGCTCGGCGCGGCGCTTGGCCAGTTCTTCGTCGCTCAGCAGCACGTTGATGCTGCGGGCGGGAATGTCGATGCGGATGCGGTCGCCGTTGCGCACCAGGCCGATGGCGCCACCCGCCGCCGCCTCGGGCGAGCAGTGGCCAATCGACAGGCCCGAGGTACCGCCGGAGAAACGGCCATCGGTCAGCAGTGCGCAGGCCTTGCCCAGGCCCTTGGACTTGATGTAGCTCGTGGGGTAGAGCATTTCCTGCATGCCCGGGCCGCCCTTGGGGCCTTCGTAGCGCACGATCACCACGTCGCCCACCTTGACCTTGTCGGCCAGGATCTCGGCGACGGCTTCGTCCTGCGATTCGGTCACGTAGGCCGAACCCTCGAACACCAGGATCGACTCGTCCACACCCGCGGTCTTCACCACGCAGCCATCGAGCGCGATGTTGCCGCGCAGCACGGCCAGGCCGCCTTCATGCGAGTAGGCGTGCTCGCCCGATCGGATGCAACCCTCGGCGCGGTCCACGTCCAGGCTGGGCCAGCGCGTGGCCTGGCTGAAGGCCACCTGCGTCGGGATGCCGGCCGGGCCGGCCATGTAAAAAGTTTTGACCTCGTCGGACGGGCAACGCGCGATGTCCCACCGGTCCAGTGCATCCTTCATGGTCTTCGCGTGGATGGTGGGCACGTCGGTGTGCAGCTTGCCAGCGCGATCGAGCTCACCCAGGATGGCCATGATGCCGCCCGCGCGGTGCACGTCTTCGATGTGGTACTTGTTGGTGTTGGGCGCCACCTTGCACAGCTGCGGAACCGATCTCGACAGGCGGTCGATGTCCTGCATCGTGAAGTCGATTTCAGCTTCCTGCGCGATCGCCAGCAGGTGCAGGATGGTGTTGGTCGAACCGCCCATGGCGATGTCCAGCGTGATGGCGTTCTCGAAGGCCTTGAAGCCCATGGAGCGCGGCAGCACCGATTCGTCGCCCTGTTCATAGAAGCGCTCGCACAGCGCCACCGCTGTGCGACCGGCGCGTTTGAAGAGCTGCTCGCGATCGGCGTGCGTGGCCACCACCGTGCCGTTGCCCGGCAATGCCAAGCCCAGCGCTTCGGCCAGGCAGTTCATGGAGTTGGCGGTGAACATGCCCGAGCAGGAACCGCAGGTCGGGCAGGCCGAGCGCTCGACTTCGGCCAGATCGGCGTCGCTCACCTTGCTGTCCACGGCCATCACCATCGCATCGACCAGATCAAGCTTCTTGAACTCCATGACCTGGGTCTGCGGGTTGGCCAGGCGCACCTTGCCGGCCTCCATGGGACCGCCGGAGACGAACACCACCGGGATGTTCAGGCGCATGGCGGCCATCAGCATGCCGGGGGTGATCTTGTCGCAGTTGGAAATGCACACCAGCGCGTCGGCACAGTGCGCGTTGACCATGTATTCCACCGAGTCGGCGATCAGCTCACGGCTGGGCAGCGAGTACAGCATGCCGTCGTGGCCCATGGCGATACCGTCGTCCACGGCGATGGTGTTGAACTCTTTGGCCACGCCGCCCGCGGCCTCGATCTCGCGCGCCACCAACTGGCCCAGGTCCTTCAGGTGCACGTGACCGGGCACGAACTGCGTGAAGGAGTTGGCGACCGCGATGATGGGTTTGCTGAAGTCGCCGTCCTTCATGCCGGTGGCACGCCAGAGCGAGCGGGCACCGGCCATGTTGCGGCCGGCGGTGGAGGTCTTGGAGCGGTAAGCGGGCATGGAGGGTCTTTGTCTCTGGACGGATCGGTTGGGCAAAAAACGCAGCCTTGGATTATCTCCCACGCCCAGAAGGTGATTGCCGGCCGCGCTATAAGCAGGGCACAACAATGCCCCCCAACACCGGAGACCTCCTATGGCCAAGTCCACCGTCATTCCGATCCAGCCCATGAACCCGCGCAGCCGCAACATCACCCAGGGCAAATCGCGCGCGCCCAACCGCTCCATGTACTACGCCATGGGCTACGAAGAGGACGATTTCGTCAAGCCCATGGTGGGCGTCGCGAATGGCCACAGCACCATCACCCCCTGCAACTCGGGTCTGCAGAAGCTGGCCGATGCGGCCATTGCCGGCATCGAGGACGCCGGCGGCAACGCCCAGGTGTTCGGTACGCCCACCATCTCCGACGGCATGGCCATGGGCACCGAGGGCATGAAATATTCGCTGGTGAGCCGGGAGGTGATTGCCGACTGCATCGAGACCTGCGTGCAGGGCCAGTGGATGGACGGCGTGCTCGTCATCGGTGGCTGCGACAAGAACATGCCCGGTGGCCTGATGGGCATGTTGCGCGCCAACGTGCCGGCCATCTACGTGTATGGCGGCACCATCCTGCCGGGGCGCTACAAAGACCAGGACCTGAACATCGTGAGCGTTTTTGAAGCCGTGGGCCAGAACGCGGCCGGCCACATGAGCGACGCCGAGTTGCGCGAGATCGAGATGCGGGCGATCCCGGGATCGGGTTCCTGCGGTGGCATGTACACCGCCAACACCATGAGTTCGGCCTTCGAGGCGCTGGGCATCTCCCTGCCCTACTCCAGCACCATGGCCAACCCGCACGACGAAAAAATGAACTCGGCCCGCGAGTCGGCGAAGGTGCTGATCGAGGCGATCCGCAAAGACATCAAGCCGCGCGACATCGTCACCCGCAAGAGCATCGAAAACGCGGTGGCCGTGATCATGGCCACGGGTGGCTCGACCAACGCCGTGCTGCATTTCCTGGCCATTGCGCACGCCGCGGGCGTCGAATGGCGCATCGACGACTTCGAGCGTGTGCGCGTGAAAACACCGGTGCTCTGCGACCTCAAGCCCAGCGGCAAGTACCTGGCGGTCGACCTGCACCGCGCCGGTGGCATTCCACAGGTGATGAAGATGCTGCTGAACGCCGGCCTGCTGCATGGCGACTGCCTCACCATCACAGGCCAGACCATCGCCGAAGTGCTGCAATCGGTGCCCGACGCGCCGCGCGCCGACCAGGACGTGATCCGTCCCATCGACCGCCCCATATACGCCCAGGGCCACCTGGCCATCCTCAAAGGCAACCTGTCACCCGAGGGCTGCGTGGCCAAGATCACCGGGCTGAAAAATCCCGTGATGACCGGCCCCGCGAGGGTGTTCGACGACGAACAATCGGCGCTCCAGGCCATCCTGGACGGCCGGATCAAGGCCGGTGACGTGATGGTGCTGCGCTACCTCGGCCCCAAGGGCGGACCGGGCATGCCCGAAATGCTGGCGCCCACCGGTGCGCTGATCGGCGCAGGACTGGGCGAGAGCGTCGGCCTGATCACCGATGGCCGCTTCTCGGGCGGCACCTGGGGCATGGTGGTGGGCCACGTGGCGCCCGAAGCCGCTGCCGGCGGCACGATTGCCTTGGTACACGAGGGCGACAGCATCACCATCGACGCCCATACCCTCAGGCTGGAGCTGAACGTGGCCGCAGATGAAATTGCCCGCCGCCGATCCGGCTGGACCGCTCCCGCTCCCCGCTACACGCGTGGCGTGCAGGCCAAGTTTGCGTTCAACGCCGCCAGCGCGAGCCGGGGCGCCGTGCTCGACAACTACTGAGCGGTAAGGGCCCAGCGCTGGCTCAGCGGCGCTTGCTCTTCATGCCCAGCGCCTGGCGCTGGCGCTCAATGCGGTCCTGCTTTTTCTGGTCCATTTTCTCCATCTCCTTGCGCTTGGTGTAGCCGGTGCTGTCAGCCCAGGCCCACCAGGCGACTGCCATGGGAAAGGGCGACAACACCCACCACCAGGACAGCTCGGCGACGAATCCAATTTCGAAATACTTCAGTAGCAACAGGCCGACGCCCGCGATGAGGAAATACATCACACCCTCCAGTAAAGGTCCGATAAAGCCCGGCAAGAAACTGTAAGCGAGCGTATCCGGGCCGTCCCACTGGGTAAAATCCAGCCTGTGAGTTTTTCACGTTCACCCACTAGGACAACACCATGAAACGCGCTCTCCTGATTATGGCCGCTGTGGCCGCCATCTCCGCTCCCGCCATGGCCGACGAGGCCCTGGCCAAGAGCAAGAACTGCATGGCCTGCCATGCCGTGGACAAGAAGCTGGTCGGCCCCGCCTACAAGGACGTGGCCAAGAAGTACGCCGGCAACGCCAAGGCCGCCGACATGCTGGCCGAGAAAGTCGTCAAGGGCGGTTCGGGCGTCTGGGGCGCGATCCCCATGCCCGCCAACCCACAGGTGAGCGCGGCCGATGCCAAGAAGCTGGTTGCCTGGGTGCTAAGCCAGAAGTAATCCACTTCCCGCTGCCCCAACAAAAAACCCGCTGGACTCCAGCGGGTTTTTTGTTGTCTGTTCCTGGCGCTTGAAGGCGCCAGGAACACCGGATCAGTTGTTTTCAGACAATTGATCCAGGATGGCCGGGTTCTCCAGCGTAGAGGTGTCCTGGGTGATGGCTTCGCCCTTGGCGATCGAGCGCAGCAGGCGGCGCATGATCTTGCCCGAGCGGGTCTTGGGCAGGTTGTCACCGAAACGGATGTCCTTGGGCTTGGCGATCGGACCGATCTCCTTGCCCACCCAGTCGCGCAGCACTTTGGCGATCGCCTTCGCCTCGTCGCCGGTGGGGCGCGAGCGCTTGAGCACCACAAAGGCCACGATGGCTTCACCGGTCAGGTCGTCCGGACGGCCCACCACGGCGGCTTCTGCCACCAGGTCGGTCTTGCCGACGAGGGCCGACTCGATCTCCATCGTGCCCATGCGGTGACCGGAGACGTTCAGCACGTCGTCAATACGGCCAGTGATGCGGAAGTAGCCACGGTCAGGACTGCGCACCGCGCCATCGCCAGCGAGGTAGTAACCCTTGAGTTCTTCGGGGAAGTAGCTCTTCTTGAAACGCTCGGGGTCGCCCCAGATGGTGCGGATCATCGAAGGCCAGGGTCGCTTGACAACCAGAATGCCACCCGCACCGTTGGGCACGTCCATGCCCGCTTCGTCCACGATGGCGGCTGTGATGCCCGGCAGCGGCAGCGTGCACGAACCCGGCACCAGGGGCGTGGCGCCCGGCAGCGGCGTGATCATGTGGCCACCGGTCTCGGTCTGCCAGAAGGTGTCCACGATGGGACAACGCTCGCCACCCACGTGTTTGTAGTACCACATCCAGGCTTCGGGGTTGATGGGCTCGCCCACCGAACCCAGCAGGCGCAGGCTGCTCAGGTCCGAGCGCGCCGGATGCACTTTTTCGTCGCCCTCGGCGGCCTTGATCAACGAACGGATCGCGGTCGGGGCGGTGTAGAAGATCGAGCACTTGTGTTTCTCGATCATCTGCCAGAAGCGGCCGGCGTTCGGGTAGGTCGGCACACCTTCAAACACGATCTGGGTCGCGCCCGCAGCCAGCGGGCCGTAAGCGACGTAGGTGTGGCCAGTGATCCAGCCGATGTCGGCCGTGCACCAGAACACATCGCTGTCCTTCAGGTCGAAGGTCCAGTTCATGGTGAGGTTGGCCCACAGCAGGTAGCCACCGGTGCTGTGCTGCACGCCCTTGGGGGTGCCGGTGGAGCCGGAGGTGTAGAGCACGAACAGCGGGTGTTCGGCGCCCACCATGACCGCCGGGCAGTCGGTGGACTCCGAGGCCATCACCTCGTGCATGTAGCTGTCGCGACCCGCCACCATGTTGCAGGCGGTGGGCGTGCGCTGGAAGACGATCACGTCCTTGACGCACTCGCAGCCACCCATGGCGATGCCTTCGTCCACGATGGACTTGAGCGGCAGTTCCTTGCCACCGCGCAGCTGGTAGTTGGCGGTGATCACGGCCACGGCACTGGCGTTCTGGATGCGTTCCTGCAAAGCCTTGGCAGAGAAGCCACCGAACACCACGCTGTGCGTCGCGCCGATGCGGGCGCAGGCCTGCATGGCCACCACGCCTTCGATCGTCATGGGCATGTAGATGACGACGCGGTCACCCTTCTTCACGCCACGGGCCTTCAAGGCATTCGCAAATTGCGACACCTTGGCCAGCAGTTCCTTGTAGGTCACCTTGGTCACTTCACCGCCATCGGCTTCAAAGATGATGGCGGTTTTGTTCTCCACCGGCGTGCCCATGTGGCGGTCCAGGCAGTTGTAGGAGGCGTTGAGTTCGCCGTCTTCGAACCAGGTGAAGAACGGCGCGTTCGACTCGTCCAGCACCTTGGTGAAGGGTTTGCTCCAGGTCAGGGTTTCGCGGGCGCGCTTGGCCCAGAAGCCTTCAAAGTCGTTCTCTGCCTCAGCGCACAGGGCGTTGTAGGCATCCATGCCCGAAATGCGGGCGGCCTTTCGGGTCGCTTCGGTAGGTTCAAAAACGCGGTTTTCGACCAAGGTGGATTCGATCGACGACGAAGGCGCGGACATGGGCAGTCTCCTCAGGTGTTGTGGGAACAGGTAACGCATGAATGTGCGCAAAGGCTCTTACGAGCCACTTACATACATAGGCTGGCTCTGGCGTCCCTGCCCCAAAGAGCCGCTTGATCCGGACGCCTACCAAGAAGGACTTGTAGCACAGCGGACATCAGCCCGCTCCTACAATCGGGCCCGCCCACTACGGGTTTGCCCGCACCAACAGCACTTGTACCTTCCATGACCACACCCGTCAAAAACACCAGCACCCTGCAGGCCCTGCCCAACCTGATCTTCGCCAGCCGCTGGCTGCAGTTGCCGCTGTACCTGGGCCTGATCCTGGCGCAGGGCATCTATGTCTTCCACTTCTGGGTGGAACTGGTCCATCTGATCGAGGCCGCCTTCGGCAACACAGACGCGCTGGCTGCCCTGGTCAAGAGCATCGGTTACAAGGAGTCGGTCGACGTGGGTTCGCTCAACGAGACCATCATCATGCTGGTGGTGCTGGCGCTGATTGACGTGGTCATGATCTCCAACCTGTTGATCATGGTGATCGTGGGGGGCTACGAGACCTTCGTCAGCCGCATGAACCTGGAGAGCCACCCGGACCAGCCGGAATGGCTGAGCCATGTGAATGCGTCGGTGCTCAAGGTCAAGCTGGCCACCGCGATCATCGGCATCTCGTCGATCCACCTGCTCAAGACCTTCATCAACGCCGCCAACTACGAAGAAAAAGTGCTGATGTGGCAGACCATCATCCATGTGGTGTTCCTGCTCAGCGCCATGGCCATCGCCCTGACCGACCGTCTGATGAGCAAACCCGCGGGTGGCGATCACTGAGCCCCTGCAACGGCTACCCGGAAGCAGCCCTCGTGGCCGCTTTTGATTCTGGTGCCGGATCAAGCTCAGCGGCCGACCATCCGCTGCGGCACCACCCAGCGGTCAAAATCCTCCACCGACACGTGACCCAGCGCCAGCGCGGCCTCGCGCAGGGTCCAACCTTCCTGGTGCGCTTTCTTCGCAATCTCGGCAGCCCGGTCGTAGCCGATGTGCGGGTTCAGCGCGGTCACGAGCATCAGTGACCGTTCCAGCAGCTCGGTGATGCGCTCGCGGTTGGGTTCGATACCGGCCGCGCAGTGCGCGTTGAAGCTCGCCATGCCATCGGCGAGCAGGCGCACGCTTTGCAAAAAATTGTGCACCACCATCGGGCGGAACACATTGAGTTCGAAGTTACCCGACGCGCCGCCCATGTTGATCGCCACATCGTTGCCCATCACCTGGCAACACAGCATGGTCAGCGCCTCGCACTGCGTCGGGTTGACCTTGCCCGGCATGATGGATGAGCCGGGTTCGTTTTCCGGAATCGACAGCTCGCCCAGCCCGCTGCGGGGCCCGCTGGCGAGCCAGCGCACGTCGTTGGAGATCTTCATCAGACTCGCGGCCAGCCCTTTGAGCGCGCCGTGAGCGTGCACCAGCGCGTCGCAACTGGCGAGTGCCTCGAACTTGTTGGGCGCGCTCACCAGCGGCAGCCCCGTGTGCCGGGCCAGCTCGGCCGCCACCTGTTCTGAAAAGCCGTCAGGTGCATTCAACCCAGTCCCCACAGCCGTGCCACCCAGCGCCAGTTCACACAGATGCGGCAGTGCGGCGAGCACATGGCGCTCGGCGTGCGCCAGCTGCGCCACCCATCCCGAAATCTCCTGACCGAGCGTGAGCGGCGTGGCGTCCTGCAGGTGGGTGCGACCAATCTTCACGATGTCGTGAAACGCCACGGCCTTGGCGGCCAAGGTTTCGCGAAAACCTGCCAAGGCCGGCAGCAACCGCTGCGTGAGCCCATCGACCACCGAAAGGTGCATGGCGGAGGGAAACACGTCGTTGGACGACTGGCTGCGGTTCACGTCGTCGTTGGGATGCACCAGCCGCCCTGCCCCGTGCGTACCACCCAGCAGTTCGCTCGCACGGTTGGCCAGCACCTCATTCAGGTTCATGTTGGTCTGCGTGCCCGACCCGGTCTGCCAGACCACCAGCGGGAATTCGCCGGTGTGCCGTCCGGCGATAACTTCGTCGGCAGCCGCCACGATGGCGTCCGCCCGGTCGGTGTCCAGCGAAGCCAGAGACTGATTCACCACGGCACAGGCCCGCTTGACCTCGGCCAGCGCACGAATCAGCTCGGCAGGCATGCGCTCGCCCGAGATCGCGAAGTGCGCCAGCGAGCGCTGCGTCTGTGCGCCCCACAGGCGGTCTGCGGGCACCTCGATGGCGCCCATGCTGTCGGTTTCGGTGCGGGTTGTTGACAAGGTGTTCATGGCATGGCTCCAGTCGTCAGCCGGTGAAAGGCCGGGCCTGTCAAAATAGCAGGCTGATCCCACCGTAGCAGACCCAGCGCCTCGCCACCAGCGCGGCACGCCTTGTCCACGTCAACACCATTGCCCCACGCCATGACCACGAGCATCCGCCAGAACGACCTGATCGAATCCGTTGCCGCCGCCCTGCAGTACATCAGCTACTACCACCCGGCCGACTACATCGCCCACCTGGCCCGCGCCTACGAACGCGAGCAGAGCGCCGCCGCCAAGGACGCCATCGCCCAGATCCTCACCAACAGCAAGATGAGCGCCACCGGCCACCGCCCGATCTGCCAGGACACCGGCATCGTCAACGTGTTCCTCAAGGTCGGCATGGACGTGCGCTGGGAAGGTTTCAGCGGCAGCCTGGACGACGCCATCAACGAAGGCGTGCGCCGCGGCTACAACCACCCCGACAACACGCTGCGCGCCAGCGTCGTGGCCGACCCGCAGTTCGACCGCAAGAACACCAAGGACAACACGCCCGCCGTGATCTTCACCGAGATCGTGCCCGGCAACACGGTCGAAGTGACCGTGGCCGCCAAAGGCGGCGGCTCGGAAAACAAGTCCAAGATGGTGATGCTCAACCCGGGCGACAACGTGGTCGACTGGGTGCTCAAGACCGTGCCGACCATGGGCGCCGGCTGGTGCCCGCCTGGCATGCTGGGCATCGGCATCGGCGGCACCGCCGAGAAGGCCGTGCTGATGGCCAAGGAAAGCCTGATGGACGACCTGGACATGTATGAGCTGCAAGCGAAGGCCAGCAAAGGTGAGAAGCTCAGCAAGGTCGAAGAAATGCGCCTGGAGCTGTTCGAGAAGGTCAACGCCCTGGGCATCGGCGCGCAGGGCCTCGGTGGCCTGACCACCGTGCTCGACGTCAAGATCAAGATGTACCCCACGCACGCGGCCAGCAAGCCCGTGGCCATGATCCCCAACTGCGCCGCCACGCGCCACGCGCACTTCGTGCTCGACGGCAGCGGTCCGGTCTACATCGACCCGCCGAGCCTGGACCTGTGGCCCGATGTGGCTTGGACGCCCGACTACGTCAAGAGCAAAAAGGTGGACCTCAACGCCCTGACCGCCGCCGAGGTGGCGAGCTGGAAACCCGGTGACACCCTGCTGCTCAACGGCAAGATGCTCACCGGTCGCGATGCCGCGCACAAGCGCATTCAGGACATGCTGGCCAAGGGCGAGCAGTTGCCGGTGGACTTCACCAACCGCGTCATCTACTACGTCGGCCCGGTCGATCCGGTCAAGGGCGAAGCGGTTGGACCGGCCGGCCCCACCACCGCCACCCGCATGGACGGCTTCACCGAGATGATGCTCGCGCAAACCGGCCTGATCGCCATGGTCGGCAAGGCCGAGCGTGGCCCGGTCGCCATCGAGGCGATCAAGAAGCACAAGTCGGCCTACCTCATGGCCGTGGGCGGTGCCGCCTACCTCGTCTCCAAAGCCATCAAGACCGCCAAGGTCGTGGGCTTTGCCGACCTGGGCATGGAAGCCATCTACGAGTTTGACGTGGTGGACATGCCGGTCACGGTGGCGGTGGACGCGGGCGGCACCAGCGCCCACATCACCGGCCCGGCCGAGTGGAGCAAGCGCATCGCTTCGGGCGAGTTCAAGGGTATCTCGGTGGCCGCTGCTTGAAGACCATCGGGGTTTTTGACAGCGGGGTGGGCGGCCTGAGCGTGCTGCGCGCCCTGCTGCTCAAAATACCGGAAGCCCGCTACGTTTACCTGGCCGATGGAGCGCACGCCCCCTACGGCGAACGAAGTGCCCAGCAGGTCACCGAGCGCGCCCAGCACATCACCGCCCGACTGCGCAAAGACCATGCGGTCGATGCCCTGGTGGTGGCCTGCAACACCGCCACCGCCCAGGCCATCGAATCGCTGCGCCAGCAACACCCAGACTGGCCTATCGTCGGCGTGGAACCCGCGCTGAAACCCGCTGCCGCCCTCAGCCAGACAGGGCACATCGGCGTGCTCGCCACGCGCGGCACCGTCGAGAGTGAGCGCTTTGCCCGCCTGCGGGCCCGGGTCGAGTCCGAATCCAGCCGCCCGCTGCACTTCAACTGCCTGGCCTGTGATGGCCTCGCCGACGCGATCGAGCGCGACGACAAAACCACGACACGGATCCTGTGTGCGCGCTACCTGGACGCATTGCGAGCCCATGCCAGCACCCCGGAACCCATGGACACCCTGGTGCTGGGCTGTACCCACTACCCGTTCGCGGCCGACATCCTGCAGGCGCTGTCGGGACCCGACGTTCGCCTGGTTGAAACCGGCGCGCCAGTGGCACGCCGCACGCGGGCGGTGCTGGGCCTGCCCGAGGCCCACCCCTCAGATGGCGCGACACCGCAGATCACGCTGCTGTCCACCGGCGATCCGGCACCGCTGGCGCAGGCCGCAGCGCGCTGGCTCGGCACCACCGTGGGTGCCACTCACATCAGCGTCTGATCCGGCGAACACCCCGCTTGGAGACGTAGAGGTCAGCCGTTCGCCGCGCTTGGACCGGATAATGCCGCCCGACGACCCCTCTCCATGTTCACCGGCAGCAGCAAAACCAGTCCCAGCAAAAACAGCAGAGCCGTGAACCCGATGGCCAGGCGCTGGTTGCCCCCGGTGGCCCAGGTGATGGCGCCATAGCTCAAGGGCCCGATGATGCTGGCCAGTCGCGTTGCAAAGGTCCACAGCCCGTAGAACTCGGCCAGTTGCCTGGGCGGTGCCAGCATGCCCGCCATGGCGCGTCCGGACGACTGGCTGGAGCCCATGCACAGGCCCGCGATCGCTGCTGCATACCAGAAGCCACCCTTGGTGGTGGTGAGTGCGGCGATGATGCAGGTCGCGATCCACCCGATCAGGGTGATGCCCAGCGCGAGCTTGTGGCCCAGCCGGTCCTGCCAGTAGCCAAAGGCAAATGCGCCCAATGCCGCAGCAATGTTGAGCACAAAAATCAGCACCATCGTTTCCTGCTGCACAAAGCCGACCACCTGCTCCGCGTAGATGGCCGCCAGCGTGATGGTCACGGTCACGCCGCCCTGATATGCAGCCGCACAAGCCAGCAACCACATGAAGTCGCGGTAGCGCCGGGCGTCGTGGTAGGTGGAATGCAGGCGGCTCAAAGCAGCCTTCAATCCGCTTTCCGTAGACCGGGTCTGGAGTTCGGCCCGTTCTTTCAGCAGCTTGAAGGTGAACAGCGCCGCGAGCGCAAAGAGGCCGGCGGTGATCCACATGGTCACGGGCACGAACTGGGCGGCGGTCTGCCCCTTCCCCTGGGCCTGGATCACGTACACCAGGCTCAGACCGAGCGCCAGCATGCCTCCGAAGTAGCCAAAACTCCAGCCCCAGCCGCTGACCCGGCCCATGGCCGCCGGCCGGGCAAGTTCGGGCAGGAACGCGGCAATCAGCGATTCGCCCCACGCGAAGCACACATTGGAAACAATGATCAACAGCACCGCCAGCACCACCATCCCGGGCCCGACGAAAGCCAGCGCGGCGGTGGCCAGCACACAACCTGTGGTGGTGACCAGCAACAACCGTTTTTTGGCACCATAGCGGTCAGCCCAGGCGCCCATGGCGGGCATGGTCACCATCACGATCGCGTGCGACACGCTCAGTGCCAGCGTCCAGGCGAACGTGGCCCAGGCGGCACCGCCAGCGACAGCGCCCACAAAATAGGCCGCAAACACCGCCGTCAGCACCACGGTGGTGTAACCCGAGTTGGCAAAGTCGTACATGGCCCAACCGAACACCTCGCGCCTGCGCACGCCGGGGTTCAGGGACTCGGTGGAAAACAGTGCCATCAGGGCCTCATGCGTTCATGCCGCATCGACGAACCCGAAGCGGTGACATCGACCTAGGGCCTGCGCACACGGCAGACCACTGATCCATCGGGCTGGTCAGTGCAGATGGCGAGGCTTGCGCCCACCGCCGTGGCCCGAGGAACCGCCACCATGCCCACGGGGCGGGCGACCCAGCTGCATGGAGTTGACGAGGGCGTCAAAGCGCTGGGTGAACAGCTTGTCGATCGAAGCGACCACATCGCCCAGCTCGGCGGCATCAAAGTGCCGCTCCATGATGTGGACCACGTCCTGCACCAGCAGATCGCGCTGCACCTGCATGATGGCAGCGGGCGTGGGGCCGACAAAACACATCATGAAGTCGTCGCGCGCCTCCTCTTCCGAGGACTCGTCTTCTTCATCGAACTCGGTGTCATAGAAGGACACTTCAAGCGGTGCACCGGCCGAAGCGATGTCGTTCAAGCCCATGCAAGCCTCTTCGATCACCTGGCGGAAATCCTCATCGCCCGGCACCGTCCAGCACATCTGCAAGACGTGCGCTTCGGCGTCAAAGCGGATACCCGGCTCGTCCTCGTAGCTGCTCTCGGCCGCTGCCGCCAGCGAGCGGCCACCGGCGTACTGCCAGAGTGGCTTGAGCGCATCCTGAATCTGGCCGTAAGCCACATCCTCGCGCAAGGGCACATCGCCATGCACGTGGATTTCAAAGGGCGCGTTGTATCGGGTCATGGAAACTCACTGTACCGGTGAAACCGGAAAAAACCTAGGGGACATGGTGCCTCGAACCGGGGTCGAACCGGTACGCCCCCTCACGGGAAAGCGGCGGATTTTAAGTCCGCTGTGTCTACCAATTTCACCATCGAGGCCAGCCGGTCATTGTCGCAGGTTCGCCAGGCGCGCTTGGCGCGTCGCAACCTGGTCAACCCCTGTTCGGCTCGCTGTGACACGGAAACGAAAAAAGGGGAAGCATGGCTTCCCCTTTTTCTTTGATGCTGGAGCGGGAAACGAGACTCGAACTCGCGACCTCAACCTTGGCAAGGTTGCGCTCTACCAACTGAGCTATTCCCGCAAAATCTTTCACCAACCAGTGACTGGAGGCGCGACCCGGAGTCGAACCGGGCTAGACGGATTTGCAATCCGTTGCATAACCGATTTGCTATCGCGCCCTATGCGATGAATCGGAAAACCCATTCATCCCAATCGACAAAAAAGGGAAGCTCGGCTTCCCTTTTTCAAAACTGGAGCGGGAAACGAGACTCGAACTCGCGACCTCAACCTTGGCAAGGTTGCGCTCTACCAACTGAGCTATTCCCGCATGTTTCTGATGTTTGTCAGAAGCTGGAATTCTAGCGCAGAAAAACGCCTCTTTTCAAGCCCCCGCAAATTTTTTGACTCAATGTTTCACGGCATCGGGTGCGGGTGCCGCCGGGCGCACGGACGCTGCGGCCACCTGCGCCGCTACCTCCTCGTCGGTCAAAGGAACCGGCTGGCGCTCCAGCGCAATGGCCAACACCTTGTCGATCCATTTGACTGGCACGATCTCCAGACCCTGCTTCACATTGTCGGGAATCTCGGCCAGATCCTTCACGTTTTCTTCGGGAATGATCACGGTCTTGATGCCACCACGCAAAGCCGCCAGGAGCTTTTCCTTCAAGCCACCGATCGCGGTGACTTCACCGCGCAAGGTGATCTCTCCGGTCATGGCCACGTCGGCCCGCACCGGGATGCCCGTGAGCGAGGACACCAGCGCTGTGGTCATGGCCGCACCGGCGCTCGGTCCATCCTTGGGCGTGGCGCCATCGGGCACGTGGATGTGGATGTCGCGCTTGTCGAACTGTTCGTCCTTGATGCCGAGTGACCGGGCACGGCTGCGCACCACCGTGCGGGCCGCCTCCACCGACTCCTTCATCACGTCACCCAGAGACCCGGTCCGCGTGATCACGCCCTTGCCGGGCATGATCGCCACCTCTATGGTCAGCAGATCGCCACCCACCTCGGTCCACGCCAGACCCACGACCTGACCTACCTGGTTCTGCGCTTCGGCGCGTCCGTAGTTGTACTTGCGCACCCCCAAGAATTCGCTCAGGTTTTCAGCATCCACCACCACCGTGGGCGTGTACTTTTTGAGCAGCAGACCCTTCACCACCTTGCGGCAGATTTTGGAGAGCTCACGCTCCAGTGAACGCACACCGGCTTCACGGGTGTAGTAACGCACGATGTCGCGCACCGCATCGTCCTTCACCTCCATCTCGCCCTCGCGAATACCGTTGTTCTTCAGCTGTTTCGGCAACAGGTAGCGGATCGCGATATTGGTCTTCTCCTCTTCGGTGTAGCCCGAGAGACGAATCACTTCCATGCGGTCCAGCAGGGCTGGAGGGATGTTCATCGAGTTCGACGTGGCGACGAACATCACGTCGGAAAGATCAAAATCGACTTCGACGTAATGGTCGCCAAAGGTGTGGTTCTGCTCCGGGTCCAGCACCTCCAGCAAGGCGCTCGACGGATCGCCGCGGAAGTCGGTGCCCAGCTTGTCGATTTCGTCGAGCAGGAACAGCGGATTGCGCGTACCGATCTTCGACAGGCTCTGCAGCACCTTGCCCGGCATGGCGCCGATGTAGGTGCGACGATGGCCACGGATCTCGGCTTCGTCACGCATGCCCCCCAAGGCCATGCGAACGTATTTGCGACCGGTGGCCTTGGCCACCGACTGGCCGAGCGAGGTCTTGCCCACACCGGGTGGGCCCACCAGGCAAAGGATGGGAGCCTTGACCTTGTCAACCCGCTGCTGGACCGCGAGGTACTCAAGTATGCGGTCCTTGACCTTGTCCAACCCGTAGTGGTCTTCGTTGAGCACGGCTTCGGCGTGCGCCAGGTCGTGCTTGATCTTGGTCTTCTTGCTCCAAGGCAGGGCCACCAGGGCATCGATGTAGTTGCGCACCACGGTGGCTTCGGCCGACATGGGCGACATCAGCTTGAGCTTCTTGAACTCGGCATCGGCCTTCTTGCGTGCCTCGGCGGGCATCTTGGCGGCCTTGATCTTCTTCTCGATCTCTTCGATGTCGGCACCCTCTTCGCCTTCACCCAGTTCCTTCTGGATCGCCTTGACCTGCTCGTTGAGGTAGAAGTCGCGCTGGTTCTTCTCCATCTGGCGCTTCACGCGGCCACGGATCTTCTTGTCGACGTTGAGGATGTCCACCTCGCGTTCGAGTTGTTCGAACAGGTTTTCCAGCCGCTTGTTGACCAAGTCCAGGTCCAGCACAACCTGCTTGGATTCCAGCTTGAGCGGCAGGTGGGCGGCGATGGTGTCGGCCAGGCGCCCCGGATCGTCGATGCTGGAGATCGAGGTCAGAATTTCCGACGGGATCTTCTTGTTCAGTTTGACGTACTGGTCAAACTGCTGCATCACGGCACGGCGCAGCGCTTCGAGTTCGGTCGACAACATGTCGGCACGCTCAATCGCCGGGTCCACCGGGTTGACGCTGGCAACAAAGTGGGTCTCGCCATCGGTGATCGACAACACCTTGGCGCGCTGAATGCCCTCCACCAGCACCTTCACGGTGCCATCGGGCAGTTTCAGCATCTGCAGGATGGTGGCGACGCAACCCATCTCGAACATGTCCTCCGTGGAGGGTTCGTCCTTGGCCGCGGCCTTCTGGGCCACCAGCATGATGCGGCGCTCCGCTTCCATGGCGGACTCCAGCGCCTTGATGCTTTTCGGGCGACCCACGAACAGCGGGATCACCATGTGCGGGAACACCACCACGTCGCGCAAGGGCAGCAGTGGCAGGTCAACCGGCGTGCTGGGCAAAGGGGTTTGTCCGGACATTTCTCAACCTCAACAAAATGGTCTTGGGCAGATGCGGGCGGTCAACACCGTGTGCATCATCAACTTGGCATGCATACACTCACGCATGCCCGCTACCGATCAGGCCTGTTTGGCCGCTTCGCGGTAGACCAGCAGGGGAGGCTTGTTCTCTTCGATGGTGGACTCGTCCACCACGACTTTCTCCACGTTGCTCATGCCTGGCAGATCGAACATGGTGTCGATCAGCGCGTTTTCCAGTATCGAGCGCAAGCCGCGCGCGCCGGTCTTGCGCGCCAGCGCTTTGCGTGCGATGGCTTTGAGGGCAGCGGGGCGGACTTCCAGCTCCGCGCCTTCCATGGACAGCAAGCGCGCGAACTGCTTGACCACGGCGTTCTTGGGTTCGGTCAGGATTTCGACCAAGGCATCTTCGCTGAGCTCGGACAGCGCAGCAATCACCGGCACGCGACCCACGAGCTCGGGAATCAGGCCGAACTTGATCAGATCCTCAGGCTCGATTTCCTTGAAAGATTCGGTCAGGCTGCGCTGCTGCTTGCTCTTGACGACGGCATTGAACCCCATGCCGGAGGCTTCGGTGCGGTTTTCAATGATCTTTTCCAGCCCAGCAAATGCGCCGCCGCAGATGAACAGGATGTTGGTCGTGTCGACCTGCAGGAAATCCTGGTTCGGGTGCTTGCGACCGCCCTGGGGCGGCACCGAGGCCATCGTTCCTTCGATCAGCTTGAGCAGCGCCTGCTGCACACCTTCGCCCGACACGTCACGCGTGATGGACGGGTTGTCGGACTTGCGGGTGATTTTGTCGATTTCGTCGATGTAGACAATGCCCTGCTGGGCACGTTCGACGTCGTAGTTACAGCTTTGAAGCAGCTTGGCCACGATGTTTTCCACGTCTTCACCCACATAACCAGCTTCGGTCAGCGTGGTGGCGTCGGCCATGACAAACGGCACGTTGAGCATGCGCGCCATGGTCTGGGCCAGCAAGGTCTTGCCGGACCCCGTGGGACCGATCAGCAGGATGTTGCTCTTGGCCAGCTCCACCTCGTCCTTGCGGGCTGTCAGCTTGTGACGCAGGCGTTTGTAGTGGTTGTAAACCGCCACCGCCAGCGCTCGCTTGGCCCCTTCCTGACCGATCACGTAACTGTCCAGATTGCCCTTCAGTTCGACGGGGGTGGGCACGTCATCGCCGGACGCCTTGACCGCTTCCAGACCCGGCAGTTCGTCGCGGATGATGTCGTTGCACAGCTCGATGCACTCGTCGCAGATGAACACCGAGGGCCCCGCGATCAGCTTCTTGACCTCGTGCTGGCTCTTGCCACAAAACGAGCAGTAGAGCGCTTTTTCACCGGAGACGGCTTTTTTGTCGGCCATGAGATTGGGAGTTCAGATAGACGGAGAGGAATGCAACGGGAACAATGATAGTTCAAGCCTGCGATGTACCAAATGCCGAAAAAGCGCCTCTTTTGGCACGAATCAGGCGGTTTGGTGAGGATTCTGGACCGATGAACACCACGAGAAGGGGCGCCACCGGTCGATCGGCATCAGGCTGTGATAGCCCCACGCTTGTCAATGACCTTGTCGATCAGGCCATATTCGGCCGACTCGGCGGCCGACATGTAGTAGTCGCGTTCCGTGTCGCGCGCGATGCGGTCCAGAGGTTGGCCGGTGCGCTCGGCCAGGATCTTGTTCAGTTGTTCGCGGGTCTTGAGAATCTCGCGGGCCTGGATCTCGATCTCCGTCGCCTGACCGCGACTGCCACCCGAAGGCTGGTGAATCATGATCTTGGAGTTGGGCAGCGAGAAGCGCTTTCCCTTGGCTCCTGCCGCCAACAGGAACGCACCCATGCTGGCAGCGAAGCCGCAGCACAGGGTCGACACGTCGGGCTTGATGAAGTTCATCGTGTCAAAGATCGCCATGCCGGCGCTCACCGAACCGCCGGGCGAGTTGATGTAGAAGGAGATGTCCTTGTCCGGATTTTCACTTTCCAGAAACAGCAGCTGAGCAACCACCAGGTTGGCCGAATGGTCATTGACCTCACCCACCAGGAAAATCACCCGCTCCCGGAGCAGGCGCGAATAGATGTCGTAGGCGCGCTCACCGCGGCCCGAGGTCTCGATCACCATGGGCACCATGCCCAGGCCCTGAATGTCCATTGCGCTCATGCGTTTCTCCATGTGTTGATGCATAACATGCCACTACTGTAACCAACCTGCCATAGCCGCCACAGGGTTGCGGCTATGGCCGAAGCATGCATATGGCGTGCCTGTTGAAAAAGGCAAGCGCCGGGGAACAAAAAAGGGCGGATTGCTCCGCCCCTCCGAATCCCGCGCGACCGCAGGTCCCGACCGATGCCGCAAGCGGCCCGAACACCGGGCCGCAGTGAGCAGAGGATCAGGCTTGACCCATCAGCTCTTCGAAGCTGATCGACTTTTGATTGATCTTGGCCTTGGACAGCACGAACTCGGTCACGTTGTTTTCGATCACGATGGCTTCCACTTCGGCCATGCGGCGGTTGTCGCTGGTGTACCAGCGAACCACATCAGCCGGTTTTTCATAGGACGCAGCCAACTCGTCGATGTGGGCCTTGATCTGCTCTGGCGTGGCATGCAGCTCGTTGGCGCGCACCAGCTCGGCCACCACCAGGCCCAGGCGCACGCGGCGCTCGGCCTGGGGACGGAACAGGTCGTCGGGGATCGGCGCCTTGTCGGCGTCTTTCACACCGCGCTGCTTGAGGTCGGCACGGGCGCCTTCGACCAGGCGGTCGAGTTCGGCTTGCACCACCGACTTCGGCAGATCCAGCTCGGCCTTGGCGGCCAGAGCGTCCATGGCGGCCTGCTTGTTGCGGGCCTGCAGGCGGTGTTTGACTTCGCGCTCCAGGTTTTTCTTGATGTCAGCGCGCAGGCCTTCGACCGTGCCTTCG
>PHCC01000027.1 GCA_002842215.1 Betaproteobacteria bacterium HGW-Betaproteobacteria-9
CATCATGGGCATGGGTCCGGCACCGGCGACGCAGAAGGTGCTGGCGCTCACCGGCCTGACGCTGGACCAGCTCGACGTGATCGAGCTCAACGAAGCCTTCGCCGCCCAAGGCCTGGCCGTGCTCAGAACGCTGGGTCTGAAGGACGATGATGAACGCGTCAACGCTTGGGGCGGCGCCATCGCCCTGGGCCATCCGCTGGGCGCCAGCGGCGCGCGTCTGGCCACCACGGCGGTGAACCGCCTGCACGCCACGGGCGGGCGCTACGCGCTGTGCACCATGTGCATCGGGGTGGGGCAGGGCATAGCGCTGATCATCGAGCGCGTCTGAACCCGCGACGCTGAGAAGGTTTGAAGAGAAGTTGGATCAACAAGCCGGGGGTCGCCCAGCACCAGTTGGGCAGTGATCGGATCCGGGGGAGGCATCACAACGGCCAATGTGCTCACCAGGCGGCGGGCCACTGCGGCCAACGGTTCGACGCACCGGCCGTTTCAAGGGTGATTCAAACCATTTCAGCGTGAAGGGAGCTGCGCCCTCTACAGTAGGGCCCCTATGCCACGCACCGACGACGACCTGTCTCCCATCGCGCCGCTTCGCGAGCCGGTCTTCCGCATGTTGTGGACCACCTGGCTCATGGCCAACGTGTGCATGTGGATGAGCGATGTGGCGGCGGCCTGGATGATGACCTCGCTCACCACCACGCCGCTCTGGGTCGCGCTGGTGCAGACAGCGTCCACCCTGCCGGTGTTCCTGCTGGGTTTGCCCAGCGGCGCGCTGGCAGACAGCCTGGACCGCAAGCGCTTCTTCCTCTTCACCCAGCTGTGGGTGGCGGTGGTGGCGTCGATCCTGAGCGCCTTCATCTTCCTGGACGCGATAACCCCGGCCCTGCTGCTGGCGCTGACGTTTGTCAACGGCATCGGCATGGCGATGCGCTGGCCGGTGTTTTCGGCCATTGTGCCCACGATCGTGCCCCGGAACCAGTTGCCGGCGGCGCTGGCGCTCAACGGCGTGTCGATGAACGCCTCGCGCATCATCGGCCCGCTGGTGGCCGGCGCGCTGATTGCCAGCGCTGGCAGCGCCTGGGTGTTCTTGCTCAACGCGGTGTTGTCCGTGGTGGCCGCGGTCATCATCAGCCGCTGGAAGCACGAGCACCAGCCGCACCCGCTGGGGCGCGAGCGCCTGGGCACCGCGATGCGCGTGGGCCTGCAGTACGTGGCCCAGTCCTACCACCTGAAGGGCGTGCTGCTGCGCATCTCGATTTTCTTCTTCCATTCGACCGCGCTGCTGGCGCTGCTGGCCCTGCTGGCGCGCGGTATGCAGGGTGGTGGTGCCGGCACTTTCACGCTGTTTCTGGCGGCCATGGGCGCGGGCGCCATCGCTTCGGCGGCGTTCCTGCCGGCCTTGCGCCGCCGTTATCCGCGCGACGGTCTCGTCCTGCGTGGTACGGCCCTGCAGGCGGGAGCCATGGCGACCATGGCGTTGACCGACCAGGTCTGGGTGGCGGTGCCCGCGATGTTCCTGGGCGGCGCGGCCTGGATCACCTCCGCCAACACGCTCAGCGTCTCGATCCAGATGGGCCTGCCCGACTGGGTGCGCGCGCGCGGCATGTCGATGTACCAGATGGCGATCATGGGCGCCAGCGCCCTGGGTGCCGCGATCTGGGGCCAGGTGGCCACCTGGACCAGTGTGCCGGTGAGCCTGGGCATCGCTTCCGTGACAGGGCTGCTCGCCATGTTTCTGGCGAACCGTCTGATGCCCGACTCCGGGCTGGAGGACGACCTCACACCCAAGCGCATTTTTCCGGCGCCACAGATCACAGAACCACCGCCCCGGGGCCATGTGATGGTGATGGTTGAGTACCGCATCGATCCCGCACGCGCGGCCGACTTCCGAGACCTGATGCTGGGCGAGGGGCGCCGCAGCCGTTTGCGCCACGGGGCCTTGTCGTGGGAGCTGCTGCACGACATCCACGACCCCAGCCGCTTCGTCGAAGCCATCGTCGACGAGTCCTGGACCGATCACCTGCGGCGCTTTGACCGCGTCACCGCCGCCGACGTGGCGCTGCGCGACCGCAAGCTGGCCTTTCACCTCGGTGAGGAGCCGCCGCGTGTCACCCGCAGCCTGATGGAGACGACGACGGGGTCCTCCTGAACGATCGAGGGAGCCAAACCGCTTGCGAGGAAAAGCTGGGATGGCAAGAACCGCTACGGGACGCCCGGAAACAAAAAAGCCCCGTTTTCTCTAGAGGAAACGGGGCTTTCAGGGTGTCTATCGCGACGCCTTGGGAGGCGTTGAGACTCATTTTTGGCGGAGAGGGCGGGATTCGAACCCGCGGTGGGGATTAGCCCACACACGCTTTCCAGGCGTGCGACTTAAACCACTCATCCACCTCTCCGCGCAGCCTCGCAGTATAGCAGGCCGGGTTCTCTGTTCTGGAACTCAGGACGCCTTGCTGGTGCCGATCATCTTCATGGCCGATGCGATCAGGGCGGAAACTTCCGTCATGTTGCCGGGGACGATGAGCGTGGTGGTGGCGTCTGCGGCCACCTTGCCGTAGGCGTCCACGGCCCGCTCGGCCACTTTCAGTTGGACGGCCTGTGTGCCGCCCGGTTGCTGAATGGCCGTCGCAATGCGTTCGATGGCCTGGGCGGTGGCATCGGCCACGGCGGTGATGGCCGCGGCCTCACCCTGGGCCTGGTTGATGGCAGCCTGCTTCTCGCCTTCGGAGCGGGCGATGAAAGCTTCGCGCTCGCCGGTGGCGATGTTGATCTGCTCCTGGCGCCGGCCTTCGGACGCTGCGATGAGCGCGCGCTTCTCGCGTTCGGCCGTGATCTGCGCCTGCATGGCGTGCAGGATTTCTTTCGGCGGCGTCAGGTCCTTGATTTCGTACCGCAGCACTTTCACCCCCCAGTTCAGGGCGGCCTCGTCGATGGCCTGGACGATCTGGGCGTTGATGATGTCGCGTTCTTCGAAGGTCTTGTCCAGTTCGAGTTTGCCGATCACGGAACGCAGCGAGGTCTGGGCGAGCTGGGTCACGGCCATGATGTAGTTGGACGAGCCGTAGCTCGCGCGCATCGGGTCGGTGACCTGAAAGTACAGGATGCCGTCCACCTGCAGCTGCGTGTTGTCGCGCGTGATGCAGACCTGACTGGGCACGTCCAGCGGAATTTCTTTGAGGCTGTGCTTGTAGGCCACCTTGTCGATGAAAGGCATGAGAAAGTTCAGCCCCGGCGACAGGCTGCCGTGGTACTTGCCCAGGCGTTCAACCACCCAGGCGTTCTGTTGAGGCACGACCTTGACGGCGCGCGTGATGAAGATGGCAGCGATGACAAAGAGGACGACGGCGATTTCCATGGGAGGTGTTCCGTGGTTGAGGTAACTGGGTGTGCATCATGCCGGAGCACGGTGCACTTCAGGCAGCCAATCAGGCTTTTTCGACCAGCAGGCGGTTGCCCACGAGTTCGGCCACGCGGTAGGCGCCCGGTATGGGAGGGTTGCCCGGCCGCTGGATCACGGTCCATTGCGCGCCCCGGTATTTGACGGTCGCGCTGCCATCGGGCAGCCACTCTTCGATCTGTATGACCTCGCCCACATCAAGGTTCACGCTGCGCATGGCGCGCACCGACGGGTCCGACGGGCGCCGCCGTTTGATCAGGTGCCAGCCGAAGACGGCCGCAGACCCGACCACCGCCGCCACGATCAACTGCGCGCTCAAGCCGGTGCCGGCATGGGCAGCCAGCGCCGCGGCGACCATGCCCACCGCCAGCATGAGCAGGTAGAAAGTCCCGGTGAACAACTCCAGCGCCACGGCCGCGCCGACCAGCAGCCACCAAAGGGTGGAATCCGACATGTAAGCTCCCCAAAACGGCAGGCATTCCCCTGAATGTCTGACCCGTGCCACATTCTGCGACAAATGCCCTGCATCAAAAGGGCAGGGGTACTCGATTTCCGTACACTTCGCGCCTGTTTCGATTCCTTTTGCCCCTGATGGCCGCGTCCGCGGCTGGAGACCGCCATGAAATTCCGTTTTCCCATCGTCATCATCGATGAGGACTTCCGCTCGGAGAACTCCTCCGGTCTGGGTATTCGCGCCCTGGCGCAGGCCATCGAGACCGAGGGCTTCGAGGTGGTCGGTGTCACCAGCTACGGCGACCTCAGCCTGTTTGCGCAACAGCAGAGCCGCGCCAGCGCGTTCATCCTGTCCATCGACGATGAAGAGTTCAGCCCGGGGCCGGACCTGGACCCGGTGGTGCTGAACCTGCGCAACTTCATCCAGGAAGTGCGGCGCAAGAACGCCGATGTGCCGATCTATGTGCACGGTGAAACCAAGACCAGCCGCCACCTGCCCAACGACATCCTGCGCGAGCTGCACGGCTTCATCCACATGTTCGAGGACACGCCCGAGTTCGTGGCGCGTCACATCATCCGCGAAGCCAAGAGCTACCTCGAAGGCATCCAGCCGCCGTTCTTCAAGGCGCTGCTGGACTACGCCGAAGACGGCTCCTATTCATGGCACTGCCCGGGTCACTCGGGCGGCGTGGCGTTCCTGAAGAGCCCGGTGGGCCAGATGTACCACCAGTTCTACGGCGAGAACATGCTGCGCGCCGACGTCTGCAACGCGGTGGAGGAGCTGGGTCAACTGCTGGACCACAACGGCGCCATCGGCGCCAGCGAACGCAACGCCGCGCGCATCTTCAACGCCGACCATTGCTACTTCGTCACCAACGGCACCAGCACCAGCAACAAGATGGTCTGGCACCACACGGTGGCGCCGGGCGATGTGGTGGTGGTGGACCGCAACTGCCACAAGTCCATCCTGCACAGCATCATCATGACGGGCGCGATCCCCGTCTTCCTGAAGCCCACGCGCAACCACTACGGCATCATCGGCCCGATCCCGCAAAGCGAGTTCGAGATCGACGCCATCAAGGCCAAGATCCGCGCCAACCCGTTGCTGGCCGGCGTGGATGCCGACAAGGTCAAGCCGCGCATCCTCACGCTCACGCAGTCCACCTACGACGGCGTGCTCTACAACACCGAGACCATCAAGAACCTGCTCGATGGCTGGGTGGACAACCTGCATTTCGACGAAGCCTGGCTGCCGCACGCGGCCTTCCACCCGTTCTATGGCAGTTTCCACGCGATGGGCAAGAAGCGCGCGCGTCCGCAGCATTCGGTGGTGTACGCGACGCAGTCCATCCACAAGCTGCTGGCCGGCATCAGCCAGGCCAGCCACGTGCTGGTGCAGGACTCGCAGACCACCAAGCTGGACCGCCACCTCTTCAACGAGGCATACCTGATGCACACCAGCACCAGCCCGCAGTACAGCATCATCGCCAGCTGCGATGTGGCCGCGGCCATGATGGAGCCGCCCGGCGGCACCGCACTGGTGGAAGAGAGCATCGCCGAAGCCCTGGATTTCCGCCGCGCCATGCGCAAGGTCGAGGCGGAATTCGGTGAAGACGACTGGTGGTTCCAGGTCTGGGGACCCGACAACCTGGTGGAAGAGGGCATTGGCCGCGCCAGCGACTGGGTGCTCAAGCGCACCGACGCCGATGGCGTGCAGCCTTCGGATGGCGAAGAGGCCTGGCACGGTTTCGGCGACATGGCGCCGGGCTTCAACATGCTGGACCCGATCAAGGCGACCATCGTCACGCCCGGCCTGAACATGAACGGCGACTTCGCCGCGACGGGCATCCCGGCCTCAATCGTGACCAAGTTCCTGGCCGAGCACGGTGTGGTGGTGGAGAAGACCGGCCTCTACAGCTTCTTCATCATGTTCACCATCGGCATCACCAAAGGCCGCTGGAACACGCTGCTGACCGCGCTGCAGCAGTTCAAGGACGACTACGCCAAGAACCAGCCCATGTGGCGCATCCTGCCCGAGTTCTGCCAGAAGCATCCCCGTTACGACCAGATGGGCCTGCGCGACCTGTGCCAGCACGTGCACGAGCTCTACGCCAAGTACGACATCGCGCGCCTCACGACCGACATGTACCTGAGCGACCACACGCCGGCCATGAAGCCGAGCGACGCGTTTGCGCACATCGCGCACCGCACCACGCAGCGCGTGCCGATCGACGATCTGGAAGGCCGCATCACCACCAGCCTGGTGACGCCGTACCCGCCGGGCATTCCGTTGCTGATCCCGGGTGAGGTGTTCAACAAGAAGATCGTGGACTACCTCAAGTTCAACCGCGAGTTCGCGCGCGAGTGCCCCGGGTTCGAGACCGACATTCACGGGCTCGTGCAGGAACGCGGGACAGACGGTGTGCTTCGCTACTTTGCCGACTGTGTGGGTATCTGAGATCGCCGGTTGCGGTGATCCGGGGGCTGCACGGTAAGATGTTTCGGCGACCCGCTCATGGCGGGAAGCACAAAGGAACGTGCACCGTGCATGCCCACCATCCCCTCGGAGGCTTATCGATGTTCCCTGAATACCGCGATCTCATCACCCAGCTCAAGGGCCATGACGTCCACTTCACGCGCCTGTTTGACAAACACAACGAACTGGACCAGGTGATCAAGAACAAGGAAGCGCACATTGAACCCGGTTCGCAGGCCGAGATTGAACAGTTGAAAAAAGAAAAACTGCTGCTCAAGGACCAGATCTACGGCATCCTGCGGCAGGCCAGCGCCTGAGCGGCGCGGTCTGCTCCCTGTTCAGCGCAGGGCAGGGGTCTGCGCTCCGACCGGTGCCGACAAGTCGGCGTCGCTGCGGATGCGCAAAAAGGTGGCGAAGCGCGGCAGGCCACTGTCGTGCAGGCCCCGGTAGCGGTAGGTCACCCAGGTACCCACCTGGGGCGGCCGCTGGCGCAAGGCATCGCTGAAGCCACTCCCGATCCGGAACCGGCGTCCATCCGGTGACTGCACCAGCAGGGCGCCCATGGCGCCCGCGTATTTTCCCTTGCCGGGCACAGCCCCCAGCACCTGGGCTTCGGCGTCTTCGTGGGTTTTCACCTTGAGCAGGTCGTCGCTGCGCACGGCGCGGTACAGCGAGTCGCCCCGGTGCAGCATCAGGCCTTCGCCGCCCGAGCGCACCATCTGGTCCAGCCGATGGCCCAGCGCCTCGTGGCTGGAAACCCGTTCCTGCGGCACGGCCATCACCCACGGCTGACCCATGGCCTGCAACAGCGCGCGGTAAGCCAGGATGCGCTCACTGAAAACGCCAGCGTGCGCCGGCAGATCAAACACCATGAAACGGATGCGTCGCCAGGCCGCGTCGTCTGGCGTTTGCTGGCGCACGGTGGAGACGGTTTCTTCGAACTGGCCACGACCGACCCAGAGTTCACCGTCCATGGGTTCGTCGGGCCAGCCCTGGGTGAACCAGGCCGGTGCCTGGATCTCGGTTCCGCCGCGGGTCAACAGGCGCCGGCCATCCCAGAAACCGCGCACACCGTCGTACTTTTCGCTGAGCCAGTAGGCACCCAGGTCGATGCCCGGGCGGTAGACGTTGGCCAGCATCAGGGCCGGGGTGTTGTTGGGGGCGACTGCCTCGGCGCCGCCGAACGCCAGCAGGCCGAGCGCCGCCAGCATCCACGCCCGCCGGCTAACAAGAGACCGGCCGGACGCTTGCACGGTCAGGAACCCACCGGTTCGCTGTCGCGGCTGGCGCCACCGGTCTGGCTGAAGCCCCCGTCCACATAGGTGATCTCGGCGGTCACCCCCGAAGCCAGATCGGACAGCAGAAACGCCGCCACGTTGCCCACGTCTTCGATCGTGATGTTGCGGCGCAGGGGCGAGGCGGCGGCCACCATGCCCAGCAGCTTGCCGAAATCCTTGATGCCACTGGCGGCCAGCGTCTTGATCGGTCCGGCGCTGATGCCGTTGACACGCATGCCGCGCGGACCCAGCGACTCGGCCAGGTAGCGAACCGAAGCTTCCAGGCTGGCCTTGGCCAGGCCCATGGTGTTGTAGTGGGGAATGATGCGCAGCGCACCGAGGTAGCTCAGCGTGAGCAGGGCGGCGCGGTCGTTGAGGTAGGGCAGGGCGGCCTTGGCCATGGCGGGGAAACTGTAGGCGCTGATGTCGTGGGCGACGCGGAAGGCCTCGCGCGACAGGCCATCGAGAAAATCGCCGGCAATCGCCTCGCGTGGTGCAAAGCCGATGCTGTGCACGAAGCCATCAAACTTCGGCCAGGTCTTCGATAGCCCGGCAAACATCTGGTGAATCTGGTCGTCGTCGCTGACATCGCAGTCGAAGATCAGCGTCGAGCCGAACTCGGCCGCAAACTCGGTGATGCGGTCCTTGAAGCGTTCCCCCACATAACTGAAAGCGAGTTCGGCGCCTTGCTGGTGACAGGCTCTGGCGATGCCATAGGCGATGGACCGGTTGGACAACACCCCCGTGATCAGCAATTTTTTGCCGGCCAGAAAACCCATGTCGCGACCTCCAGTGAAATTTCCAGCAGAATTGTCGCATGCACCCACCGATTCACCGACTCCGTTCACGCCTGGCTGGTCTGTGTTCGGTGGCCGTGCTGGCGCTGTTTGTATCCCCGGTCTGGTCGGCCCATGGCTACGCCCTCTGGGGTGAACTCCGCTACCCGCCGGGGTTTGCCCATTTTGCCTATGTGAACCCTGCTGCGCCCAAAGGGGGCGAGTTGCGGCTGGTCAGCAACCTGCGCGTTTCCACGTTCGACAAATACAACCCGTTCACCCTGCGGGGCAGTGCGCCAGCCTACCTGTCCGACCTGATGTTCGACTCGCTGCTCACCGGCGCGCTGGACGAAACGGGCGCCGGCTACGGGCTGCTGGCCGAAGACGTGGATGCTGCGAGCGACGGCCTGTCAGTCACCTTCCGGCTGCGGCGCGAGGCGCGTTTCCACAATGGCCAGCCGGTGCTGGCCGCCGACGTGAAACACAGTTTTGACACTCTGATGGGGCCGCACACCTCGCCCGCCTACAAGACCATCCTGGACGACGTGGCCGGGCTGGACGTGATCGACGAGCGCACGGTGCGCTACCGTTTCAAGAAGCCCAACCGGGAGATGCCGTTGACGGTGGGCGGCCTGCCCGTGTTCAGCCGCGCCTGGGGCGATGCGGTGGATCCCAAGACCGGGCAACGCAAGAGCTTTGACCAGGTCGTGATGGACTTTCCCATCGGCAGTGGTCCTTACAAGATCGGCCCCGTGCAGTTCGGCAAGGACATCACCTATGTGCGCGACCCGGCCTACTGGGCGCGCGACCTGCCGGTGCGCCGGGGCACCGCCAATTTCGACCGCATCACGGTCAAGATCTACAAGGACAGCACGGCGCGCCTGGAGGCGCTGAAGGCCAGTGAATTCGATCTGATGCGCTTTTTCTCGGCCGGTGACTGGGCGCGCCGCGTCAATGGCAAACGCTTCAACACAGGCGAGCTGGTCAAGGCCGAGTTCAGTCACCGACTGCCCATGGGTTTCCAGAGCTATGTGCTCAACACCCGTCGCAAACCGCTGGACGACATCCGGGTGCGCGAGGCGCTCGGGCTGGCGATGGACTACGAGTGGATGAACCGCCAGATGTTTTACGGCGGCTACCAGCGGGTGCGGGGCCTGTTTGGCAACACCGATTGTTCGCCCACGGGCACCCCCGGTCGCGAAGAACTCGCGCTGATGCAGCCCTGGCGCAGCCAGTTGCCTGCCGCGGCCTTTGGCCCCATGTACGCACCGCCGCGCACCGACGGCCAGGACTCCCTGCGCGGCAATTTGCGCACGGCCCAGGCGCTGTTGCGCGAGGCGGGCTGGACGGTGCAGGGCGGGCAACTGCGCAATGCCCAGGGGCAAGCCATGGTGCTGGAATACCTGGACAGCGCCGAAACCGGGGCGCGGGTTGTCACACCGTGGGCGCGCAATCTGGAAAAGCTGGGCATCGAACTGAAGTTCCGGCCGGTGGACTTCGCGCTGTACCAGCAGCGCCTGCGCGGCTTCGACTTCGACATCATTTCCATCGCCTACGGCGGCACGCCCAACCCCGGCGCCGAATACGCCGACCTGTTCGGCAGCCAGGCGGCCAAGACCGAGGACTCCGGCAACTTCGCGGGCGTCAGCAGCCCCGCGGTGGATGCGCTGCTGGCCCGGATGGTCAATGCGCGCATCAAGCCCGACTTCCTGGCCGCCTGCCGTGCGCTGGACCGCGTCATCAGCCACAGCCACTACCTGATCCCGCAGTGGTCGGCGACCACCCACCGCATGGTCTACAACGCCTGGCGGCTGGAGCGTCCGAAAGACATGCCACCCTACGCGGCCGGTGAGGCCTGGGCCATTGACACCTGGTGGTCAAAATGACCACCCCCATCGCTTGCTCGCTGCGCGTAGCCGCTCAGCCCCTCAAGGGGCAACGCTGGCGGCCCGGCAAAGCCGGTTCCGCGGCGTTCCTGGTCGGAATCCAGTCGCGCCGGACTACTTCGATCTGGTCGATGAGATCAGGTACAAACTGACCATGTGGGTCTACATCCTCAAACGCCTCCTGCTCATGATCCCGACGCTGTTCGGGGTCTTGCTGCTGACCTTCGTGGTGATCCAGTTCGTGCCGGGCGGGCCGGTGGACCAGTACCTGGCCGAGGCGCGCACGGGGCAGGGCGGCGGCGCGGAGGGGGGCTCGGTGTACCGCGGCGCCCAGGGCGTCGATCCGCAACGGCTGGAGCAGATCAAGACGCTGTACGGCTTTGACAAGCCCGCGCACGAGCGTTTTTTCCAGATGCTCGGGCAGTTCGCGCGTTTCGACCTGGGCACCAGTTTTTTCCAGAACAAGGCGGTGTCACAACTCATCGTCGAGAAGCTGCCGGTGTCCATCAGTCTCGGCATGTGGACCTTTTTCATCAGCTACCTCGTGGCGGTGCCGCTGGGTGTGGCCAAGGCGGTTCGCGCCGGTTCTCGCTTCGATCTGGTCACCACGCTGCTGGTGCTGGTCGGTTACGCCATCCCCGGCTTTGTGCTGGGCGTGGCGCTGCTGGTGATCTTTGGCGGACAGCTGCAGTGGTTTCCGCTGCGCGGGCTCACCTCGTCGAACTGGGACGAACTGAGCTGGGGCGCGCGCATCCTGGACTACCTCTGGCACATCACCCTCCCGCTGACGGCCATGGTGCTCGGGAGTTTTGCGGTCACGGCGATGCTCACGAAGAACGCGTTCCTGGAAGAAATCCGGAAGCAGTACGTGATGACGGCGCGCGCCAAGGGTCTGAGCGAGCGCCAGGTGCTGTGGAAACACGTGTTCCGCAACGCGCTGATCCCCATCGTCACGGGTTTTCCTTCTGCCTTCATCGGTGCTTTTTTTGCCGGCTCGCTGCTGATTGAAACCCTGTTCTCGCTCGATGGCCTGGGTCTGCTGAGTTATGAAAGCGTGATCCGGCGCGACTACCCCGTCGTGCTGGGCACCTTGTTCCTGTTCACGCTGATCGGGCTGGTGACCAAGCTGGTGTCGGACCTCTGTTATCTCTGGGTCGATCCCCGGGTGAAGTTCGATTGATGGCGGCCGCATCCCTCTCCCCATCCCGCCGTGCTTGGCAGCGCTTCAGGCGCAACCGCCTGGGTTACTGGAGCCTGGTGATCTTCTGCGGGCTGGTGGTCGCGAGCCTGTTCGCCGAGTTGCTGTCCAACGACCGGCCGCTGATCGTGCGCTACGAGGGCAGCACCTATTTCCCCATGGTGCAGGACTACCCGGAAACCACCTTCGGCGGTGACTTTGAAACCACCACCGATTACCTCGACCCCTTCATCCGCGAACAGCTGAACCGCGGCGACAACTGGGCGGTCTACGCACCCAATCCCTACGGCCCGAAGACGCTCAACTACTTCGCCAAAGAACCCAATCCTTCCGCGCCCACGCTGGACAACTGGCTCGGCACCGACGACCGGGGGCGCGACCTGCTGGCCCAACTGATCTACGGCTTTCGGGTCAGCGTGCTCTTTGCGCTGGCACTCACCTTCATCGGCGTCTTCCTTGGCGTGATCACCGGCGCCGTCCAGGGCTTTTTCGGCGGCAAGACCGACCTGGCCTTCCAGCGCTTCATCGAGATCTGGGGTTCAATGCCCGAGCTCTACCTGCTGATCATCTTCTCGGCCGTGTTTGCGCCCAGCATCAGCCTGCTGCTGGTCTTGCTCAGCCTCTTCGGCTGGATGGGTCTGTCCGATTACGTGCGCGCCGAGTTCCTGCGCAACCGGCAGCTGGACTATGTGCGCGCGGCGCGCGCGCTGGGCCTGTCGAACACGCAGATCATCTGGCGCCATGTGCTGCCCAACAGCCTGACGCCGGTGGTCACCTTCCTGCCGTTCCGTATGAGCGCGGCCATACTGGCACTGACCTCGCTGGACTTTCTGGGTCTGGGTGTGCCACCCGGCACGCCGTCGCTGGGCGAACTGCTCAGCCAGGGCAAGAACAACATCGACGCCTGGTGGATTTCCATGTCCACCTTCGCCGTGCTGGTGATCACGCTGCTGCTGCTTACCTTCATGGGCGATGCCCTGCGCGACGCGCTCGACCCGCGGAAGGCTGACAAATGACGGTGCCGCTGCTCCAAGTGCAGAACCTGCAGGTGGCCTTCAACGGCCAGACGGTGGTGCACGGCGTCGATTTTTCGATCGCTGCGGGCGAAAAGCTGGCCCTGGTGGGTGAGTCCGGTTCGGGCAAGACGGTCTCGGCGCTCTCGCTGCTGCGCCTGGTGCACAACGCCGAGGTCAGCGGTTCGGCGCTGCTGGCGGGACGCGACCTGTTGCAGATGAGCGAACACCAGTTGCGCGGCGTGCGCGGCGACGAGGTGGCCGTCATCTTTCAGGAGCCCATGACGGCGCTCAATCCGCTCTACACGGTGGGCGACCAGATCGCCGAAGTGTTGCAGCTGAAAAAGGGGCTGACGGCGGGCCAGGCCCGGTCTGCCACCGTGGAGCTGCTGGCCTCCACCGGCATCCCCGAGCCGGCCCGCCGCGCGGGCGCCTACCCGCACCAGCTCAGCGGCGGCCAGCGCCAGCGCGCCATGATCGCCATGGCATTGGCCAGCAACCCGAAATTGCTGCTCGCCGACGAGCCCACCACCGCGCTGGACGTGAGCCTGCGCGGTCAGATCCTCGACCTGCTGGCCGATCTGCAGCGCCAGCACGGCATGGCGGTGTTGCTGATCACACACGACCTCAATCTGGTGCGGCGTTTCGCCGACCGCGTGGCGGTGATGGAGCGCGGCCACCTGGTGGAGCAGGGCGGTGTGGCGGATGTGTTCGCCTCGCCGCAGCACGCCTACACCCGCATGCTGCTGGCGAGCAAACCCGGGCGCGACGTGGTGGAAACGCCGGCTGACGCGGGAGAGCCGGTGCTGCAGGCGCGTGGCCTGCGCGTGAGCTACCCGGTGCCGCTTCCGGGTCTGCGCGGCTGGTTCAAGAAGGGCGAGTTCGTGGCGGTGCAGGGCGCCGATCTCGACATTCCTCCCGGGCGCACGCTGGGCGTGATCGGCGAGTCGGGCTCCGGCAAGTCCACGCTCGCGCTGGCCGCACTCGGCCTGATACCGCACGAGGGCAGCCTGCGGGTGACCGGCACCGACTGGATCGAAGCGCGCAAGTCCGGCCGGAGCCGCGCCCTACGTCAGCGCATCCAGGTCGTCTTTCAAGACCCGTTTTCGTCGCTGTCCCCGCGCATGACGGTGGAGCAGATCGTGGGCGAAGGCCTGTTGGTTCATGAACCCGGGCTGTCCGCCGCCCAGCGCCGGGAGCGCGTGGTGGTTGCGCTCGCCGATGTCGGGCTGGTGGACGATCCGCGCCATGGCGGCGACTGGTTGCAGCGCTACCCCCACGAGTTTTCCGGCGGCCAGCGCCAGCGTCTCGCCGTTGCGCGCGCACTCATCGTGGGGCCTCAACTGCTGGTGCTCGACGAGCCCACCAGCGCGCTGGACGTGACCGTGCAGAAGCAGGTGCTCGCCTTGCTGCAGCGCCTGCAGCGCGAGCGCGGCCTGAGCTACCTGCTGATCACGCACGATGTCGACGTCATCGCGGCCATGGCCCATGAGGTGGTGGTGATGAAAGACGGCGCCCTGCTGGAGCGGGGCCACGTCGACCGGGTGCTGCAGCACCCGCAGCATCCCTACACCCAGGCCCTGGTAAGGGCGGCCGCCTGAGCTGTGGGTCGGGCATGAATTAACATCACCCGCCGTCCCAGGCCGCCGTGGCGCGTCTGAGCGCGAACCCATTCCACCTCCATGACCCAAACCCTACCGCCAGCGCCTTCCCCAAACGCCGCCGTGCCCGTGGACATGATCTCGCCTGTCCGCTGGATCGAAAAAGGCTGGGACGATCTGCGAGCCAACCCTGTGCCCGGTCTGGTCCACGGCGTGCTGATCACCCTGTTCGGCTGGTTGCTGATGTGGGCGGCGCGCGAAAAATTCTGGCTGCTGGCGGGGGCGTTTTCCGGCTTCCTGATCGTCGCACCGGTGCTGGCGACCGGTCTGTACCACGTCAGCCGCGAACGGGCCGCCGGGCGCATGGCGGGTCTGAGCGACGTGCTGGCGCTCTGGCGCTCGTTTGACGGGCGCCTGGTGCGCTTTGGCCTGCTGCTGGGGCTGGCGGGCACGGGCTGGGTATTGACCTCGGCCGGCCTGATCACCCTGTGGTCCGAGGTGCCGATCAACAAGCCGGTGGATTTTCTGAAACACGTGGTGCTGGTGAGGGAGCCGGGGCTGTTTGAAGTCTGGCTCCTGATGGGCTCGCTGCTCGCAGCGCCGGTTTTCGCCTCCAGCGTGGTCGCCATTCCGATGCTGGTGGACAAGAGTGTGCCCGTCAGCATGGCGGTGACCGCGAGCTGGCGCGCCGTGGCCGATCATCCCGGACCGCTGGTCTGGTGGGCGGTGCTGATCGGCATGCTCTTCGGCATGGGTCTGATCACCGCCTTGCTCGGCCTGATCGTGGTCATCCCCCTGGTGGCCCATGCCAGCTGGCACGCCTACCGCGATCTCTGCCCCGAAACTTCTATTTCTAGTCCCACGGCGCCCGCCGCCTGAGCCGCAAACGGGGCACTTTTTCATGGAAACCACCCTTTTCGGCTACACCGAGGGCCAGATCGCCCAGTTCGGGCTGACCTTCGGCGTCGGCGCGTTCATTCTCTACATGCTGTTCATTGTGTTCAACCTTGCGCTGGAGTCCAAGGCGGGCAAATTTGGCTCCTTTATCCTGTTTCTGGTGCTATCGCTGGGCATGCTGGGCTTCGTCGCCAAAAACATCATTCAATGGGTGTTGGGTATTTGATGGTGTCAGTGGCTCGGATATTGCAATAGGGGTCTTAGACAGGTTACAATGCGAGCTTCACGACCAAATGGGCGGGTTACTACCGGCCCATTTTTTTTGGCCGAACGCTTTTCCAACCCACACCGAACAAGGCAGATACCGCACCAATGGCCTGGCAAGAAACCGTCACGCAAACCGTCACTGGACTGGGTTTTGACCTGGTGGATCTGGAGCGTTCCGCCGGTGGTTTGTTGCGTGTCACGATCGATCTGCCCTGGCAGCCGCCAGAAGCGGGCCAGCCCGCACCGGCGCCCCAGTTCGTGACGGTGGAAGATTGCGAGAAGGTGACGCGCCAGCTGCACTATCTGCTGGAAGTTGAAGGTCTTGAGTACCGCCGGCTGGAGGTGGGTTCGCCGGGCATTGACCGTCCGCTCCGTCACGAAGTGGATTACATCCGTTTTGAGGGTCACGTGGTGGACCTCACGCTGAAGGCGCCGATCGGCACCACGGATTCGGGTATTTCGGCCAGTCGTAAAAAGTTTCGCGGCACGCTGGAGCGGGCCGCTGATGGGGTGTCCTGGCAACTGGTCTGGAGCGATGCGCCCGAACCCAAGCCGGGGCAGCGCGTGAGCAAGAAGCGTGTGCCGCCGCCGCTGCAGGCGCTCGGCTTTGTGCTGGACGATGTCCAGCAGGCCCGGTTGGCGCCTATTGTGAATTTCAAGGGTCGTCAGACGGCTTCAGACGGATCGGATCCGGTTTGAAGTTGTTGTTGTGCGATCCATTCATGCAAAAAATTGTTTGTGACTCTGGAAAAGAGCTTCGGAAAGGTGGGCGAGTGATATGAACCGCGAAATGTTGATGCTGATCGATGCCATCTCGCGCGAGAAAAATGTCGAACGTGACATTGTGCTGAGCGCTGTGGAACTGGCGCTGGCCTCGGCCACCAAAAAACTCTACAAGGGCGACGTGGACATCCGTGTGGCCATGAGTCCGGATGATGGTTCTTACGAGACCTTCCGCCGCTGGCTTGTTGTGCCCGACGAGGCGGGTCTGCAGAATCCCGATGCCGAAGAGCTGCTGTCCGATGCGCGCGATGAAATTCCCGACATCGAAGAAGGCGACTTCATCGAGAAACCGGTTGAAAGCGTGCCCATCGGACGCATCGGCGCCATGGCGGCCAAGCAGGTGATCCTGCAGAAGATTCGCGACGCCGAGCGCGAGATGCTGCTCAACGACTTCATGTCGCGCGGTGACAAAATCTTCGTCGGCACCGTCAAGCGCATGGACAAGGGCGATCTCATCATCGAGAGCGGTCGTGTCGAAGGCCGTTTGAAGCGCAGCGAGACGATCCCGAAAGAAAACTTCCGGACCGGCGACCGTGTGCGCGCCATGATCATGGATGTCGACCTGACGCTGCGTGGCGCACCCATTCTGCTGTCGCGCTCGGCCCCGTCATTCATGATCGAGCTCTTCCGTCAGGAAGTGCCCGAGATCGAACAGGGCCTGCTGGAGATCAAGACCTGCGCCCGCGATCCCGGTTCGCGCGCCAAGATCGCCGTGCAATCGCACGACAAACGCATCGACCCCATCGGCACCTGTGTCGGCGTTCGGGGTTCGCGTGTCAACGGCGTGACCAACGAACTCGCCGGCGAGCGTGTGGACATCGTGCTGTGGTCTGAGGACCCGGCCCAGTTCGTCATCGGCGCCCTGGCGCCGGCCAATGTGGTTTCCATCGTGGTGGACGAAGAGCGTCACGCCATGGACGTGGTGGTGGACGAGGAAAACCTCGCCATCGCCATCGGCCGCGGTGGGCAGAACGTGCGCCTGGCCTCCGAGCTGACCGGCTGGCGCATAAACATCATGACCGCCGACGAGTCGGCGCAAAAGCAGGCCGAAGAAGCCGATGGCATCCGCAAGATCTTCATGGCCAAGCTGGACGTGGACCAGGAAATTGCCGACATCCTGATCGAGGAAGGTTTCACCAGCCTCGAAGAAGTGGCCTATGTGCCGCTGCAGGAAATGCTGGAGATCGAATCGTTCGACGAAGACACCGTGAACGAACTGCGCACCCGAGCCAAGGATGCCCTGCTGACCATGGAAATCGCCCGCGAAGAAGGTGTCGAAGAAGTTTCGCAGGATCTGCGCGACCTCGAAGGCATGACGCCCGAGCTGGTGGCCAAGCTGGCCGATGGCGGCGTGCACACCCGTGACGAACTGGCCGACCTGGCCACCGACGAATTGACCGACCTGACCGGCCAGACGCCTGAAGAGGCCACGGCGATGATCATGTTGGCCCGCGCTCACTGGTTCAACAGTGACGAAACGCCTGCTTCCAACTGAACCGAGCAGGCCAGAGCGGAGAAAAAACACCTATGACCAGTACCACTGTCGCCGAAATGGCTGCCGAGCTGAACAAGACCACCTCATCGCTGCTGGAGCAACTCTCCGCGGCCGGGGTGCCCAAAAACGCGGGAACCGACCCGGTCACCGAGTCTGACAAGCAGAAGCTGTTGGGCCACCTCAAGGCCAGCCATGGCACCGCGGGCGGTGAACGCAAGAAAATCACGCTGGTCAAGAAATCGACCAGCGAAATCAAGCAAGCCGACGCCACCGGTCGTGCCCGCACGATCCAGGTCGAGGTGCGCAAGAAGCGCACCTTCGTCAAGCGCGACGACGATGTGATCGCACCGGAAGTCGTGCCCGAGCCACAGGCGCCTGCAGTCCCCGTCGTCGATGAGGCCGAATTGGCCCGTCGTGAAGAAGATGCACGCCACCAGGCCGAGCTGCTGCGTCGCCAGGAAGAAGAGCTGTTGCTGAAACGCCAGCAGCGCGAAGCCGAAGAAGCCCGCGCGACCAAAGCCGAACAGGATCGGGTGGCTGCCGAAGCGGCCGAGGCCGCGGCGCGCGCCGAACGCGAAGCCGTTCAACCCGCAGCGACCCCTGTCGATGCCGCTGGCAGCGCTGCAGCCCGCATCGCCGAGCACGAAAAAGCCCAGGCCGCGTCGCTGGAGCGCGAATCTGCCGCCCGTGTGCTGGCCGACAAGAAGGCCGAGGTCCAGAAGGCCGACGACCTGCGCGCCCAGGATCTGATCGAGCGCCGTCGCAAGGCGGAGGCCGAAGCCGCCAACATCCGCGCCATGATGGCTGCACCGGTCAAGACGATGGTGGCCAAGAAGCCTGAGCCCACGCCGGATCCCAAGGCCATCAAGGGCACGTTGCACAAACCTGCTGGCACACCCGGTGCCAAACCCGCGGGAACGACTGCCGCTGTGGCGGCTGTCGCGGGTGCGGCGGGCAAGAAAGAAGTCAAGTCTGAAAACCTGTCTTCCACCTGGAAAGACGACGCGGCCAAGAAGAAGGAAATCAAGACCCGCGGCGACACCAGCGCCGGGCGTTCCAACTGGCGCGGTGGTCCGCGCGGTGGTGGTCGTCGCAACGACCGCGACAGCCGTGACACGGGTCAGAGCAGTTTCGTGGCGCCGACCGAATTCAAGGTCATCGAGGTGCATGTGCCTGAGACCATCACGGTTGCCGAACTGGCGCACAAGATGAGCCTGAAGTCGTCCGAGGTCATCAAGCAGTTGATGAAGCTGGGCCAGATGGTCACCATCAACCAGCCGCTGGACCAGGACACCGCCATGATCCTGGTGGAAGAACTGGGTCACAAGGCCATCATTGCCGCACTGGACGATCCGGAAGCCTTCACGGACGAAGACACCGCACAACTGGAAGCCGAGCTGCTGCCGCGTGCGCCGGTCGTGACCGTGATGGGCCACGTGGACCACGGCAAGACGTCGTTGCTGGACTACATCCGCCGCGCCAAGGTCGCGGCGGGCGAAGCGGGCGGCATCACGCAGCACATTGGTGCTTACCACGTGGAAACCCCGCGCGGCGTGATCTCGTTCCTCGATACCCCGGGTCACGAGGCGTTCACCGCCATGCGGGCCCGTGGTGCGCAGGCGACCGATATCGTGATCCTGGTGTGTGCGGCCGATGACGGCGTCATGCCTCAGACCAAGGAAGCGATCAAGCACGCCAAAGCGGCAGGCGTTCCCATGGTGGTCGCCCTCACCAAGATCGACAAACCCGGCGTCAACCTGGAAAAGGTGCGTTCGGAGCTGGTGGCCGAAGAAGTGGTGCCCGAAGAGTTCGGTGGTGACGTGCCTTTCGTGGGCGTGTCGGCCAAGACCGGTGAAGGTGTGGATGCCTTGCTGGAACAGGTGCTGTTGCAGGCCGAAGTGCTGGAACTCAAGGCGCCGGTCGATGCCATGGCCAAGGGCCTGGTGATTGAAGCGCGCCTGGACAAAGGCCGCGGCGCCGTGGCCACGGTGCTGGTGCAGAGCGGTACGCTCAAGACCGGAGACGTGATCCTCGTGGGTCAGACCTCGGGCCGCGTGCGCGCCATGCTGGACGAGAACGGCAAGACCATCAAGTCCGCGGGTCCTTCCATACCGGTGGAAATCCAGGGTCTGTCGGAAGTTCCGCAGGCCGGTGACGACTTCATGGTGATGACCGATGAGCGCCGTGCGCGCGAAATCGCGACCTACCGTGCCGGCAAATTCCGCAACACCAAGCTGGCCCGGCAACAGGCCGCCAAGCTGGAGAACATGTTTACCGACATGTCGGCGGGCGAGGTCAAGGTCTTGCCCATCATTGTCAAGGCCGACGTGCAAGGTTCCCAGGAAGCCCTGGGCGCTTCGCTGCTCAAGCTGTCGACCGACGAGGTCAAGGTTCAGCTGGTCTTCTCCGGCGTGGGCGGCATCAGCGAGTCCGACGTCAACCTGGCCATCGCGTCCAAGGCCGTGATCATCGGCTTCAACGTGCGAGCCGATGTGGGCGCGCGCAAGCTGGCCGAAGGCAACGACGTGGATCTGCGCTACTACAACATCATCTACGACGCCGTCGATGAGTTGAAAGCGGCCATGTCCGGCATGCTGGCACCCGAGAAGCGCGAAGAGATCATCGGTTCGGCCGAGATCCGCACCGTGTTCGTGGCATCCAAGATCGGTACCGTTGCGGGTTGTATGGTCACTTCGGGCCAGGTCACCCGGAATGCACACTTCCGTCTGCTGCGCGAAAACGTGGTGGTCTACACCGGCGAGATCGACACCTTGAAGCGCCTGAAAGACGATGTGCGCGAAGTCAAGGAAGGCTTCGAGTGCGGTATCAAGCTCAAGAATTACAACGACATCAAAGAGGGCGATCAGCTCGAGTTCTTTGAGATCAAGGAAGTGGCGCGTACCCTCTGATCGGGGCACGTTTCGAGCACTGTATGGCTGTCAAGAAGTCTTCCACTCCCAACCGCGGTTTCCGCGTGGCCGACCAGATCCAGCGCGATCTGGCCGAGCTGATCGCGCGCGAGCTGAAGGACCGCCGGGTGGGCATGATCACGATCAACGCGGTCGAGGTCACGCCCGACTACGCACACGCCAAGGTGTTCTTCAGCCTGTTGACCGGCGACCCCGAGGAAACCCAGCAGGGCCTGAACGCCGCTGCCGGTTTCTTGCGCAGCGGGCTTTTCAAGCGGCTGCACATCCACACCGTGCCCACGCTGCACTTTATATTTGACCGCACCACCGAGCGCGCGTCAGACATGAACGCCTTGATCTCCAAGGCGGTGGCGTCGCGTTCCAAAGACGAGGAATGAGCATGCAGCGCCAAAGCACCAGGGTGCAACGGCGCCCTGTGCATGGGGTGCTGTTGTTAGACAAACCGCTGGGTCTCTCCAGCAACCAGGCCTTGCAGAAGGCCAAGTGGTTGCTGCGCGCAGAAAAAGCCGGCCACACCGGCACGCTCGATCCACTGGCCACCGGTGTGTTGCCCCTGTGTTTTGGTGCGGCCACCAAGTTCAGCCAGTTGCACCTCGACGCGGACAAGACCTACGAAACCACCGTGCGCCTGGGACTGACGACCAGCACCGGTGACGCCGAAGGTGACGTGATCGAAACCCGGCCTGTGTCCTGTACCGCGGGTCAGGTGGTCGAGGTGCTCGACCGTTTCATGGGCACGATTGCGCAGGTGCCACCCATGCACAGCGCGCTGAAGAAGGACGGCAAGCCGCTGTACGAATACGCCCGTGAGGGCCAGACGGTCGAGCGCGAAGCCCGCCAGGTGGTGATTCACGATCTGGACCTGCTGGATATGCGGCTCGATGGCGACGAGCCGTGCTTGCAACTGCGCGTGCGCTGCAGCAAGGGCACCTACATCCGCACCCTGGGCGAAGACATTGGTGCAGCGCTGGGCTGTGGCGGGCATCTGACCATGCTGCGCCGCACCGCCACCGGGCCTTTTGATGCCACACAGTGCATCACCCTGGATGCCCTGGCCTCGGAAACCGAAGGCCAGCGGCTGGCGCACCTGGCGCCGGTCCAGGTCTTGCTTGAAGGACACGTGCCGGTCACGCTGGACGCCGACAATGCCGGGCGCTTCCTCAGTGGTGTGCGCCGGCGAGGCGACTGGCCTGACCAGAACCAGGTGGTGGTGTTCGGCCCGGCGCCGACGACTTCCACCGAAACCTCAAACCCCTTGGCGGTGCTGCTTGGCAGCGGCCACACCGAGGGCGGCGAACTCATCCCGGGGCGGCTGCTGAGCCCCATTGAAATACAGCAAATCCTGGAAACCGCAACATGAGCAAACAGATCCGAAACATCGCCATCATCGCCCACGTCGACCACGGCAAAACAACCATGGTTGACCAGTTGCTGCGCCAGTCGGGCACCTTCGCCGAACACGAAAAAGTCGTGGACACGGTGATGGACAACAACGCCATCGAAAAAGAGCGTGGCATCACCATCCTGGCCAAAAACTGCGCCGTGAGCTGGCAAGGCACGCACATCAACATCGTTGACACCCCCGGCCACGCGGACTTCGGTGGCGAAGTCGAACGCGCCCTGTCCATGGTGGACGGCGTGGTGCTGCTGATCGACGCGCAGGAAGGCCCGATGCCGCAGACTCGCTTCGTGACCAAGAAGGCGCTGGCCCTCGGTCTGAAGCCCATCGTGGTCGTTAACAAGGTGGACAAGCCCGGTGCGAACCCCGACAAGGTGGTCAACGCCGCCTTCGACCTGTTCGACAAGCTCGGTGCCAACGACGAGCAGCTGGACTTCCCGGTGGTCTATGCCTCCGGCATCAACGGCTGGTCTTCGCTGGAAGAGGGTGCACCCGGTGAGCAGTGGGGCCCCGACATGTCGGCCCTGTTCGAAACCGTGCTCAAGCACGTGCCCGCCCAGACCGGCGATGCGACCGCGCCGCTGCAACTGCAGATTTCCGCGCTGGACTTCTCGACCTTCGTCGGCCGCATCGGCGTGGGCCGCATCAGCCAGGGCACGATCAAGCCCAACATGGATGTGCTCGTGATGGAAGGCCCTGATGGCAAATCCATCAAAGGCCGCATCAACCAGGTGCTGACCTTCCAGGGGCTGGACCGCGTGCAAGCCACCGAAGCCGGCCCCGGCGAAATCGTGCTGATCAACGGCATTGCCGACATCGGCATTGGCGTGACCGTGACGGATCCGCTGAACCCCGCTCCGCTGCCCATGCTCAAGGTCGACGAGCCCACCTTGACCATGAATTTCTGCGTCAACACAAGCCCGCTGGCCGGCCGCGAAGGCAAGTTCGTGACCAGCCGCCAGCTCTGGGACCGCCTGCAAAAAGAACTGCAGTCCAACGTGGCACTGCGCGTCAGCGAAACCAGCGAAGACGGCATTTTCGAAGTGATGGGCCGGGGTGAACTCCACCTGACCATCTTGCTGGAGAACATGCGCCGCGAAGGCTACGAACTGGCTGTGTCCAAGCCGCGCGTGGTGTTCCGTGATGTCGATGGCGTGCGACATGAGCCCATCGAGCTGGTGACAGCCGACATCGAAGAAACGCACCAGGGCGGCGTGATGCAGGCGCTGGGCGAGCGCAAGGGTGAACTGGTCAACATGGAGCCGGACGGCCGTGGCCGCGTGCGCCTGGAATATCGCATCCCGGCGCGCGGCCTGATCGGCTTCACCAACGAGTTTCTGAACCTGACCCGCGGTTCTGGCCTGATCTCCAACATCTTCGACAGCTACGAGCCGCACAAGGGCGACATCGCCAGCCGCAAGAACGGCGTGCTGATCTCCATGGACGACGGTGAAATCTTCACCTACGCCTTGGGCAAGCTGGACGATCGCGGCCGCATGTTCGTGAAGGCCGGCGACCCGGTGTACGAAGGCATGATCGTCGGCATCCACAGCCGCGACAACGACCTGGTGGTCAACGCCACGCGCACCAAGCAGCTGACCAACTTCCGCGTGTCCGGCAAGGAAGACGCGATCAAGATCACGCCGCCGATCGACCTCAACCTGGAATACGGCGTCGAGTTCATTGAAGACGACGAACTGGTCGAAATCACGCCCAAGTCGGTCCGTCTGCGCAAGCGCTTCCTGAAGGAAAGCGACCGCAAGCGCAACCGCGACTGACGACACTTCAACACGGCCTTGGCCGTGTTGTGGTTTCAGCCCATGCCTTTTCGCGCCCTCAGTCGCCTGAGCCACACCCAGGCGGTGTTCATGATGATCGCGGTGACCCTCATGTGGTCGATCGCCGGCGTGGTGTCGCGCCAGCTCGAATCGGCGGCCCGCTTTGAAGTGACCTTCTGGCGCAGTACGTTCACGGCGCTGTCGTTGCTGGTCATCCTGCCGGTCTGGCGTTCGGCCGACCGCCGGGGGGGCCTTCAGGCACCGGTTGAGCAGGCGCGCTCGGTTATCGGCCGCACCCTCCATCAACATTGGGGCCTGTTGCCCGAGTCGCGTGCGTTCTGGGTGTCCGGCGTTTGCTGGAGCGTGATGTTCACCGCCTTCATGCTCGCGCTGACCTTCACCAGTGTGGCCAACGTTCTCGTCATCATGGCGCTGGGCCCTTTGATGACGGCCTTGCTGGCGCGCTTTGCCATCGGGCAGCGTCTGCCGCTGCGCACCTGGCTGGCGATTGTGGCGGCCGGTGCGGGCATTGCCTATATGTATGGGAGCCAGATGCTGACCGCCTTGTCTGACACGACGGCCAGCGCATCGGGCCTGTTGCTGGGCTCCCTGATCGCGCTGTGCGTGCCGGTGGCCGCTGCCGTCAACTGGACGGTGGTGCAACGCAGCCAGTCGCACGGCGAGCGCATCGACCTCGTACCGTCGGTCTTGCTCGGGGCGGTGCTGTCTGCGCTCTACACGCTCGCGCTGGCGCTACCGTTTTCTGCCACCCGCGCCGACATCGGCTGGCTGGCCTTGCTGGGGCTGGTGCAGTTGGCCATTCCCTGCGTGCTATCTGTCGTCTGTGCTCGTGTGCTCAAGGCGCCTGAAGTGTCTCTGCTCGCCCTGCTGGAGGTGATCTTCGGCATCGTCCTTGCTTGGTGGCTGGCGAACGAGGTGCCGGGAACCGAGGTGCTCGCCGGGGGCAGTCTGGTGATCGCCGCCCTGGTGATCAACGAACTGCTGGGCTGGCGGTCGCGAGCTGGCACGCTGCGCATACAGACCCTCAATACCGACGCCCACGAATCCTGAACCGACCGAACCGAGGATCCCTCCCATGACCAACGCGCTTGCTTCTGAATCCCTTGTCGTGGCCGAGGTTCGTGGCCGCGTCGGCTGCATCACGCTGAACCGGCCCAGGGCGCTCAACGCGCTGTCGCTGGGCATGATCCGCGACATCACGGCGGCCCTGATCGCCTGGCGCGACGACACCCATGTGTTGGCCGTGGTGGTGCGTGGCATGGGCAAGGAAGGTCCGTTCGGGGCCTTTTGTGCGGGCGGCGACATCCGTTTTTTCCATCAGGCAGCGTTGATCGGCAACCCCGAGCTGGAGGACTTCTTCACCGAAGAATACGCGCTCAACCACCTGATCCACACCTATCCCAAGCCCTATATCGCCCTCATGGACGGCATCGTCATGGGCGGCGGCATGGGCATCAGCCAGGGAGCCAGCCTGCGCATCGTCACCGAGCGCAGCAAACTGGCCATGCCCGAAACCGGTATCGGCCTGTTTCCCGACGTGGGTGGTGGCTATTTCCTCAGCCGTTGCCCCGGTCGCCTGGGTGAATACCTCGGGCTCACGGGGCACGTGCTGGGTGGCACCGAAGCCATAAGCATGGGCCTGGCCGATGCCTTGATGGACAGCGGCCGCCTGACCGGCTTGTGGGAGACGCTGGGTCAGACGCCGTTTGAAAGCGGAGAGGCCGTCGAGCGCTGGTGCCGCAACCACGAACAAAAGGTTTTCACCCGGGTGGTCTGGCCGCTGGCCGAGGTCGACCGGGTGTTTTCGCTGGACAGCGTGGGGGCGATCGTGTCGGCGCTGGCCGCGACCCCTGGCGACTGGGCGGCACAGACACTGGCGGTGTTGAACAAGCGCTCGCCGCTGATGCTGCATGTGGTGCTGGAACAGGTGCGCCGGGCCCGTGGCATTGGCCTGGCCGACGCCTTGCGCATGGAGCGTGACATGGTGCGCCATTGTTTCCAGCTGCGCCCCGGCATGGCGAGTGAAACAGTGGAGGGCATCCGTGCACTGGCCGTGGACAAGGACCACAGCCCGCGCTGGAACCCCGCCCGCGTTGACGAGGTGATGCCCGAGATGGTTGCGCCGTTCTTTGTCAGCCCCTGGCCAGCACACGCACATCCGCTGCGGTCACTGAGCTGATCGGAGGCATGGCTCGGACGCGGCCGCCTGGTCGAATCGTCAGAGCCCGGCGGACAGGCTGTGCACCCAGGCCAGCTGCTGCGGCAGGCACACGCGGCTGAGATCGTAGTGGGATCGGGCGAAGGCGCGCGCGGCGGTCCCCAGCCGCTGGCGTTCTGCAGCATCGTCCAGCAGTGAACCCATGGATCGAACCAGCCCTGTTCCATCGAAAAAATCCACCAGTTGCCCGGTTTCGCCCGGTGCGATCACCTCGCGCACCGGTGCGGTGTCGCTGGCCACGATCGCAGCGCCCACGCTCATGGCCTCCAGCAGGCTCCAGCTCAGCACAAAAGGGTAGCTCAGGTACACATGCACCCGCGACACCTGCAGCAGCCTGGTGAACGCCTCGCGCTCCAGCCGCCCGAGAAAGTGCACCCGCGCCCAGTCCGTTTCAGGAATCTGGTCTTTCACTTCGCTGCAGAACACCTCGCGCCAAGTGCGCCCGGCAGGTGCAGCGGCACCGTAGCCCGTCTCTTCGCCGCCCACCAGCAGCACCTGCGCGTTCGGTCGCTCGCGCAACAAGACAGGCAGGGACCTCATGAACACATGTATCCCGCGGTAGGGCTCCAGGTTCCTTGCCACATAGGTGATCACCTCATCGTCCCGGGTCAGCGTCCTCGCTCCGCCCGGCAACGGAAAACGCACGTCGGGGTCGGGGCACAGCACGTCGGTGTCAATGCCGTCGTGCGCCACGCAGATGCGATCCCGCCAAGCCGGGGGAAAGGTGCTGGCCTGCCAGTGCGTCGGACTCAGTGCCCCGTCGGCCAGGTCCAGGTGGGCTAGGTTGTTGAGGTTCTTCATCTGCAGGCGGCAGGCATCGGCTTGCGGATCGGGCGGTTCGAACTCGGGGTCGAAGCCCACGTCGGCGCCGTCGAGCTGGTAGAAAAACTCGGCGTACAAGCCCAGCCGGGCCCGGGGCCAGACCTGCTTCACGAACAAAGGTTCACCCCATCCCGGGTGTGCCACGATCACGTCGGGCACAAAACCCTGGTTGCGCAGCGATCGTGCCGCCTGCCAGCAGGCCGTGGCCCGCAGCGTCTTGGTTTCGATATCGACCAGCCAAGGATGCAGCCCTGGCGTGTTGGCGCCCTGAAGCGGGTAGGGCAGCACCCGCACCCCGCGCCAGGTCTGCGGTTCGCCCTTGGGTTGCACCATCAACGCCACGACCTGGTTGCCGGGTTGCGCCGCCAGCGCAGGCGCCAGGTGCCGGAACTGTCCGGGAAAGTTCTGGTGGATGAACAGGTATTTCAACGGCACCTTCTTCTTGATTCCATCGGGGGCCAACAGCCCGGGTTCAGCGGCTGCGGCTCTTCATCGCCCGCTCGACCTCGCGCTTGCCCTCGCGCTCTTTGATGGTGTCGCGCTTGTCGTGCTCGGCCTTGCCCTTGGCCAGCGCCATTTCGCACTTCACCTTGCCATTTTTCCAGTGCAGGTTGAGCGGCACCAATGTGAAACCTTTCTGTTCCACCTTGCCGATGAGTCGGAGAATCTGGTCGCGGTGCAGCAGCAGTTTTTTGGTGCGCACCGAGTCCGGGCTGACGTGGGTCGAGGCCGTGTTGAGCGGATTGATCTGGCAACCGATCAGGAACAGCTCGCCTTCGCGGATGACGACATAGCCATCGGTCAGCTGCACCTTGCCCTCGCGCAGCGCTTTGACCTCCCAGCCTTCGAGCACCATGCCGGCTTCGAAACGCTCCTCGATCGCGTAGTTGAACAGCGCCTTTTTGTTGTCGGCAATGCGGCTGTCGACACCCTTGGTGGGCGCGCTTTTACTGGGTTTGGTGGCCATGGAGTGTCAGTTGCGGCCGTTTCTGGCCAATACAATGGCAGCGAAGAAGCTGCCGGGCGGCATGTCATTGTTGGCGGCTTGCCTGAAATGCCCGCCTGATTGTATGAAAACGATTCAAAAGTCTGTTTTGCTCTGGCACAGCGCACACGAAATGTTTGCGCTGGTGACCGACGTGCACCACTATCCGCAGTTTTTGCCCTGGTGCGACCACGGTGAAGTGGTTGAACGCGGCGAAGAAGGCATGGTGGCCAAAGTGGGCATGTCCATCAGCGGACTGCGCCACAGTTTCACGACCCGCAACACCCATGTGGACGACCGCCAGGTGCTGATGGAGCTGGTGGACGGCCCGTTTTCGCACCTAGAGGGTTGCTGGGATTTCACGCCCCTGGGTGACGGCACTGAAAGGGCTTGCAAAGTCGAGTTTCGTCTCACCTACGGCTTCTCCAGCAACACGCTGGCCAAGCTGGTGGGCCCGGTGTTCGACAAGATCGCGGGCAATCTGGTGGACGCCTTCGTCAAGCGCGCCGACCAGGTGTACGGCGCATGAACATCACGCTGGTCTACGCCAGTGCGCCCCGCACGGTGCATCAACTGGCGCTGCAGGTGACCGACGGCTGCAGCATTGCCCAGGCCTTGGAGCAAAGCGGCTGGCTGGCGCTTTTCCCGGACATACGGAATGAGCCCCTGGCACTGGGCATCTGGGGGCACAAAGCCACGCCGGCCAAGGTACTCCGGGAGGGCGATCGGGTGGAGGTTTACCGCGCGCTCCGGGTGGACCCGAAGGTCGCGCGCCGGGAACGCTTCGTAGGGCAGGGCGCTCGGGGTACCGGCCTGTTTGCACGACGCAGGCCGGGCTCCAAAGCGGGCTACTGACCCGTCCCCGGAAGGCCGAGTCCACTCACCACGGCGGTCTTACTGGGCCTGTGCCTGGGGAGCCGGGCCACAATCGGCGCGGATGATTTCGTTGAGCCGTTGGGTTTCAGAAGCCCTGGCCTTGTCGTCCATGATTTCTCGCTCACCTTTGGCGTTGGTGGTTGCTATACGAACGCCCGAATCCAGCGTCGCTTTGGCACGCTGGGCCCGATCGCAGTTTTCGGCCCGCGCCTTGGCGATTTTTTCGGCTTCGGCTTTTTTCTTCGCCAGTTCGGCTTCTTCGGCTTGCTTTTTCTTGGCTTCCAGCGTCGCGTCGCGCCCGTTGGGTTTGGGCGGGCTCAAGGGTGGGGCCACCTGGGGCGCAGCGGCCGCTGTGTCGGATTCCACCGCTGCGGGGGCGCTGCGCGTGCCCGGTCGCTTCAGAATGTTTTTTTCAGGCACCTCGGGTGCCGGGGCGGTGTCGCTGAACACCTTGTTGCCGGCGGCATCAATCCACAGCCATTGCGCGGGCGCGCTGCTGCAAGCCAAAACCGTCAAAGTGGCGAGCGCAAACTTGAGGACGCCGGACAGGGAAGAGGTTGAGTGTTCCATCCGACCAGTTTACTTCCCCAGCCGGCGCGCAGCATGTCTGGCCTGCTGCGCCAGTGATCGAGTTGATGCTGCAGAGGCATTTTTGCCACGCTCAGGCGCTGAGTGGGAAGACGTCGGCGCCCCCCGGTGGCGCCGGGCGCCCGGATACAATAGTGTTTTTGGAGCTTTACCCCATGCGCCTACTCGGCAAAGCGCTCACCTTCGACGATGTGTTGTTGGTGCCAGCTTACTCCCAGGTCCTTCCCAAGGACGCATCCCTCGCCACCCAGTTTTCCCGCAACATCAAGCTGAACCTGCCTCTGGTTTCGGCCGCGATGGACACCGTGACCGAGGCCCGGCTGGCGATTGCCATTGCCCAGGAAGGCGGCATCGGAATCATCCACAAAAACCTCACGCCGCAGGAGCAGGCCGCCCACGTGGCCAAGGTCAAGCGCTACGAGTCGGGCGTGCTGCGCGATCCGGTGGTGATCACGCCCCAGACCACGATCCGGCAGGTCATGAAGATGTCGGATGACTTGGGCATTTCGGGCTTCCCGGTTGTGGAGTCGGGCCGTGTGGTCGGCATCGTCACCGGTCGTGACCTGCGCTTCGAAACCCGTTACGATCTGCCGGTCAGCGAGATCATGACGCCACGTGAGCGCCTGATCACCATGCCCGACGGCACCACGCCGGCCGAGGCCAAGACCCTGCTCAACAAGCACAAGCTGGAACGCCTGCTGCTGGTCAACGAGGCCTTTGAGCTCAAGGGGCTGATCACGGTCAAGGACATCACCAAACAGCTCAACTTCCCCAATGCCGCGCGCGACGCTTCCGGTCGCTTGCGCGTGGGCGCCGCGGTGGGTGTGGGTGAAGGCACCGAAGAACGCGTTGAAGCGCTGGTGAAAGCCGGTGTGGACGCGATCGTGGTGGACACGGCCCACGGCCACAGCAAGGGCGTGATCGACCGCGTGCGCTGGGTCAAGCAGAACTACCCGCAGGTGGACGTGATCGGCGGCAACATCGCCACCGGCGGTGCGGCCATGGCGCTGGTGGAAGCCGGTGCTGACGGTGTCAAGGTCGGCATCGGCCCGGGTTCGATCTGCACCACCCGCATCGTGGCCGGTGTGGGCGTGCCCCAGATCATGGCCATCGACAACGTGGCCACCGCCTTGCAGGGCACGGGCGTGCCCATGATCGCCGACGGTGGTATCCGATACAGCGGCGACATCGCCAAGGCCATCGCGGCCGGCGCCAACACGGTGATGATGGGCGGCATGTTCGCCGGCACCGAAGAGGCGCCAGGCGAAATCGTGCTCTACCAGGGCCGCAGTTACAAGAGCTACCGCGGCATGGGCTCCATCGGCGCCATGCAACAGGGCAGCGCCGACCGTTATTTTCAGGAATCCAGCACCGGCAACCCCAACGCCGACAAGCTGGTGCCCGAAGGCATCGAAGGCCGCGTGCCCTACAAGGGCTCGGTCGTGTCCATCATCTTCCAGATGGCCGGCGGCCTGCGGGCTTCCATGGGCTACTGCGGTTGCCCGAGCATCGAGCACATGCGCCACAAAGCCGAGTTCGTCGAGATCACCTCGGCCGGCATCCGCGAGAGCCATGTGCACGACGTGCAGATCACCAAAGAGGCTCCTAACTACAGAGCTGAGTGACCCCCCGCGCCGCCTTCGGCGTCACCCCCCAAGGGGGCGGCGCTGGCGGCCTGGCAAAGCCAGTTCCGCGGCGCCCTGGGTTTGGGCCTGCCTCTCGCCACCACGGGTCGTCTCAATAGGCGGCCTTTGTTTTTTTCTGAAGTCACCGACACGCCATGCAGCACCAGAAAATCCTCATCCTCGATTTCGGTTCCCAGGTCACCCAGCTCATCGCCCGCCGCGTGCGAGAAGCGCATGTGTACTGCGAAGTGCATCCGTGTGACGTGAGCAGTGAATGGGTGCGAGAGTTCGCGGCCGACGGCCAGCTCAAGGGCGTGATCCTCTCGGGCAGCCACGCCAGCGTCTACGAGGTGGACGACAAGGCGCCGGACGCCGTGTTTGAACTGGGTGTCCCCGTGCTGGGTATCTGCTATGGCATGCAGACCATGGCGCAGCAGCTCGGCGGCAAGGTGGAGGCGGGCCATACCCGCGAATTCGGTTATGCCGAGGTGCGCGCCCGTGGTCACACGCCGCTGCTCAAGGACATCGCCGACTTCCACACCCCGGAAGGCCACGGTATGCTCAAGGTCTGGATGAGCCACGGCGACAAGGTCACCGAGATGCCCGCAGGATTCAAGCTCATGGCCAGCACCGACAGCTGCCCCATCGCCGGCATGGCCGATGTGGATCGCGGCTACTACGCGGTGCAGTTCCACCCGGAAGTGACGCACACGGTGCAGGGCAAAGCGCTTCTGGAGCGCTTCGTGCTGGAGATCTGCGGCACCCGGGCCGACTGGGTGATGCGCGACCACATTGAAGAAGCGGTGCAGAAAATCCGCGAACAGGTGGGTGATGAAGAGGTCATCCTCGGTCTGTCCGGTGGTGTGGATTCCTCGGTGGCTGCGGCCCTGATCCACCGCGCCATCGGCGACCAGCTGACCTGCGTGTTCGTTGATCACGGCTTGCTGCGCCTGCACGAGGGCGACCTGGTGATGGACATGTTCGTCGGCAAGCTGCACGCCAAGGTGATCCGGGTGGACGCGGCCGACCAGTTCCTCGGCCACCTGGCCGGTGTGAGCGAGCCCGAAGCCAAACGCAAGATCATTGGCCGCGAATTCGTCGAGGTTTTCAAAGCCGAAGCCGCCAAACTCATTTCAAGTGGTGCATCAACAAAGGGTGCCAAGTGGTTGGCACAAGGCACTATTTACCCGGACGTGATCGAATCCGGCGGCGCCAAAAGCAAGAAGGCCGTCACCATCAAGAGCCACCACAACGTGGGCGGCCTGCCCGAGCAACTGGGCTTGAAATTGCTCGAACCGCTGCGCGATTTGTTCAAGGACGAGGTGCGCGAACTGGGCGTGGCGCTGGGCCTGCCGCACGACATGGTCTACCGCCACCCGTTCCCGGGGCCGGGCCTGGGCGTGCGCATCCTGGGTGAGGTCAAGAAAGAATACGCCGACCTGCTGCGCCGGGCCGACGCGATCTTCATTGAAGAACTGCGTTCCACCATCGACCACCCCAGCGGCAAGAGCTGGTACGACCTCACGAGCCAGGCCTTCACCGTGTTCCTGCCGGTCAAGAGCGTGGGCGTGATGGGCGACGGCCGCACCTACGACTACGTGGTGGCGCTGCGCGCGGTGCAGACCAGCGACTTCATGACCGCCGACTGGGCCGAGCTGCCTTACGCCTTGTTGAAAAAAGTGTCGAGCCGGATCATCAACGAGGTGCGCGGCATCAACCGCGTGACCTACGACGTCAGCTCCAAGCCGCCCGCCACCATCGAGTGGGAGTGAGCGAGGCGTTACCGTCTCGTGGAGCATGAAACCATGTGGCAAGGGGCCATCTTCCGCCGAGACCACCGTCGGTGGTATTTTTGGGGCCATGAGTCACCAGTTGTCTTTGCTTGACCCCGTGGAGGCCCCGCCAGTGCACGGGCGGCACAACCTGTTCTTTGCGCTCATGCCGCCGCCGGCAGTCGCCGAACAGGTCAACCGGGCTGCCGTGCAATTGCGCAGTGCCCACGGGTTGACGGGCAATTTGACCGGCGCGGACAGATTGCACGTGTCCCTGCATGCCGTGGCGCCGGATGTTTCGCCCCTGACGGTTGATGCGGCACGGTTCATCGCAGCACGCGTGGACTCACCGAGATTTGAGGTGGTGTTTGATCGGGTGCAGAGCTTTGAGATCCATCGCGCAGGCTCCAATCCGGTCGTCTTGTGGCATTCGGACCACCGTTCCCTGACCGACCTGCATCGACTGCACAAGCTGCTGCACCTGGAAGTCCGCCGGGCTGGTTTGCCCCTGCCGGCGAACCATGGTTTCAATCCTCACATGACCCTGCTGTACGACCGCAAGCTCGTCCCCGCGCTGGCCATTGAACCCCTGCGCTGGACGGCCACCGAGTTCGCGTTGATTGACAGCCATGTAGGCGATGGCTACTACGAATGCTTGGGCACCTGGCCTTTGCATCCATGACGGGTCAGATCAACCGGCGCGTGTTCGTGGCAGGGCTGGCGGCCACGTCCTGGGCCCGTGCGCGGGCCCAGAGCTGCCCATCCGAACTGCGCTGGAAGGCCGAACTGGATGCCTTCGCCGCGGCCGACCGGCAGCAGCTGCCGGCGCCCGGGGGGGTGCTGTTCGTGGGCAGTTCGTCGGTCCGGATGTGGACCGGCCTGGAAAACACCTTCCCCGGGCAGCCGGTGGTGATTCGGCGCGGCTTTGGCGGCTCGCGCCTGTCGGACTGCGCCGACCTGGTGCACCGTCTCGTGCTGCCTTACCGGCCGCGGCTGGTGGTGCTCTACGCGGGTGAAAACGACCTGACCGAGGGCACCAGTCCACGGGAACTGCTGATTTACTTTGTTCGGTTCGTGGAGCAGGTGCGCACCGCGCTGCCGAACACGCGGATCGCCTACCTGTCCATCAAGCCCAGCCCTTCGCGGCTGGCGCACATGATGGCCATGCGCGAAGCCAACCTGCTGATCCAGACCCATGTGCTGGCGTACGACGATCTTGACTACATCGACGTGCACACGGCCATGCTGGACAACGACGGACAGCCGCGCCCCGAGCTGTATCTGCGCGACCAGCTCCACCTGAGCGCTGAAGGTTATGGCCTCTGGCGCCAGGTCGTCTCAGCGCATCTGCGCTCCTGAACGCCACGCCAGCGCCGGGCGCCAACCACGGTGCTCGCGTGCTTCCACCGCCATCGCGACGGCGAACAGACCGGCGAACGCGCTGATCAGCAGTGCGGCATCGGTGGTCCAGGGGCGAATGACCTGGGTGGAGCCGAAAAAGGCGAGTGTGAAGAGTGCGATCACGATGTGGGCACAAAACACCGACAGCGAGTTACGCCCCAGCAGTTCCAGCGGGCGGGGGCGTGGCAGGACCCGCCGCAACCAGGGACCGGCCGACACCAGCAGCACAAACACACTGGCGAAGTTCAGGACGCGCAACGGCCCGAGCGACCATTTGTCGAGCAGCTGTCCGACTGCGGGCACACCAGGCATCGGGTCCTGGCCCACCATGTGGCGCCACAGCAGCATGCCCGCTGCATAGAGCGTCGCCGGTACCAGCAGCCACCACGGGAAACGTGGTAACGGTTGCTGCCGCGCGCCGAGCCACAGGCCGGCTACCCACAGCGCCTGCCAGGCAAACCCATGGAAGGCGCCCATGTCTTTGTAGGGCACAGAAAAACCGGTGCTTTGCACGAACCACTCGTGCAGCGCCAGGCCCAGACCCCATTGCTGTGCCAGCCAGAGCAGGGCGCTGACCGCCAGCACGCCGTGCCAACCCCGCTGCAGGCCGCGGCGCAGCAACCAGGGACTCAGCAGCATCAGGGCGATGTACAGCGGCAGGATGTCCAGCAGCGGCGGGTTGTAGATCAGCATGGCGGCCCCGACCACTGCGGTCGAGGGGTCGATGAAGAAGAATTCGAGCAGGCCGGTGACGCCGCCTTGCTGGTTGTGCACGCCGAGCCAGGCGATCAGTGTGAAGGCCAGCAGCAACAGACCCAACTGGCACAGATAGAGTTTGAGCGCGCGGCTGTGGAAGGCGGCCTGCATGGCCGGCAGACCGTCGCGCCGGGCCCGACCGCCGTACACACGGCCGGCCATGAAGGCCGACAGGAAGACGAAGCCCTCGGCGGCCGAGACAAAGCCGAATGGCTGGCCCGATGGCAACGAATACATCGTCGGCATGTGGGTCAGCGTCATCAGGACGAGCATGAGGCCGCGCAGGGCGTCCAGCTCCCAGCGGCGTTGAGAGGCGTTTGACATCAGGGTAAACCAGAAGAACCAGCGATCATGCCAGAGCTGGCAGCCCCTGACCTACACTCGCCGCATGCCCGACACCGCCAACCCCGACCAGCGTTTCATGCGCGCGGCCCTGGCCGAGGCGCAGCGGGCTGCCCAGGCCGGCGAGGTGCCTGTGGGCGCGGTCGTGGTACAGGACGGACGCGTGATCGCCACCGGGCGCAACGCGCCGATCGACGGCCTCGACCCCACCGCCCACGCCGAAATCGTTGCGCTGCGTGCGGCGGCCCGGGCACTGGGCAATTACCGCCTGGACGACTGCACGTTGTACGTCACGTTGGAGCCCTGCGCCATGTGCAGCGGAGCCATGCTGCATGCGCGGCTGCCGCGCGTGGTGTTTGGCGCGGCCGACCCCAAGACCGGTGCGGCCGGCTCGGTGGTCAACCTGTTTGCGGAACCCCAGCTGAATCACCAGACCGCAGTGCAGGGCGGGGTGCTGGCCGACGAGTGTGGCGCCCTGCTCAGCGACTTTTTCCGGCAGCGGCGCGAAGACCAGCGCCGAGCCTCGCACCCGTTGCGGGAGGATGCCTTGCGCACACCCGACGCGCGCTTCGCCGGCTTGCCCGATTACCCCTGGACCGCGAACTACGTCAGCGACTTGCCGTCACTCAACGGCCTGCGTTTGCACTACCTTGACCTGGGCGCCAGCGATGCCCCCACCACCTGGCTGTGCCTGCACGGCAACCCGGCCTGGAGCTACCTGTACCGGAAGATGATCCCCGTGTTCGCCGCCAGCGGCGCCCGGGTGGTCGCACCGGATCTGATTGGTTTCGGCAAGAGCGACAAACCCAAGAAGGAGGGCGCCCACAGCTTCAGCTGGCACCGACAGGTGCTGCTGGAGCTGGTCGAGCGGCTCGATCTGCGCAACGTGGTGCTGGTGGTGCAGGACTGGGGCGGCCTGCTCGGCCTGACGCTGCCCATGGCGGCGCCCGAGCGTTTTCGCGGCCTGCTGGTGATGAACACCACGCTGGCCACTGGCGATGCCCCGCTTTCGCCCGGCTTTCTGGCCTGGCGAGAGATGTGCGCCAAGAACCCCGAATTCGATGTGGCCCGGCTCTTCTCCCGCGGCAACCCGCACATGCGTGCGGAAGAATGCGCCGCCTACAACGCGCCCTTTCCGGACCGGGGCCATCGCGCCGCGCTACGCGCCTTCCCAGCCATGGTTCCCGAACAGCCCGATGACGATGGCGCAGAAGTCTCGCGCCAGGCACGCGAGTTCTGGCGGCACGACTGGCAAGGCCGGACCTTCATGGCCATCGGTCAACAAGACCCGGTGCTGGGCGAACCGGTGATGCGCGCACTGCAGCGCGACATCCGGAACTGCGCCGAACCGCTGTTGTTGCCCCAGGCCGGGCATTTTGTCCAGGAGCACGGCGAGCACGTGGCCCGCGAGGCCTACACGTTTTTTACGCGATGATCCTGTCCCTGACTGTTTTCGATCTTTTCATATGAGCCACATCTATATCTACTCCCCGTCCAGCGCGGTGCGCGACAAAGCGGCCTTCAAACGCGGTGTGGCCCGCCTCAAGAGCCTGGGGCACGAGGTCGAGGTTGACGAGGCGGCGCTCGCCAGCCACATGCGGTTTGCCGGCGACGATGGCACGCGTCTGGCCGCCATCACCCGCGCCGCGGCCAGCGGTGCCGATGTGGCGCTCATCTCCCGCGGCGGCTACGGTCTCACGCGCCTCCTGCCCGAGTTGCCCTACAAAAAAATCGCCAAGGCCGTCGAAAGAGGCACCCGATTTGTGGGCCTGAGCGATTTCACCGCGCTGCAGTGCGCGCTGCTGGCCAAGACGGGCGCCACCACCTGGGCCGGTCCAGCGCTGGGAGAGGACTTCGGCTGCGAAGACACGCCCGACGACATCATGGAGGCCTGCTTCGACGACATGGTCTGCGGGCAGGGGGAGGGCACGGGCTGGCAACTGCCCAAGTCCGATCTGCCGGCGCTGGCGGCACGGGTCAAAAAACCGGTTGAGGACGCGCCACTCCAGGTGCGCAACGCCATCCTCTGGGGCGGCAACCTGTCGGTGCTGTGTTCGCTGGTCGGCACGCCTTGGCTGCCCAAGGTCAAGGGCGGCATCCTGTTTCTGGAAGATGTGAACGAGCACCCCTACCGCATCGAGCGCCAGCTCACGCAGTTGCTGCATGCGGGCATATTGGGGGAACAGAAAGCGGTGTTGCTGGGCGCATTCAACCGCTACAAAGCCAGCCCGCACGACCGCGGGTTCAAGCTGCAGACGGTGGTGGACTGGTTGCGCAGCAAGACCAAGACCCCGGTGCTGACCGGCTTGCCCTTTGGCCATGTGCCCACCAAGGTGATGCTGCCCGTGGGGCAGAAGGTGGAGCTGCTGGTGCAGGGCAGGGACGCCCTGGTTTTCTGGGGTTGAAGAGGGTTGAACCGGGCGGTATCGCCGCTCAGTGGCGCATGCGGCAGGCGTCCATCAGGCTCTTGGGCAACAGGCCCTGAAACACATATGACAGGCTCTTGACGGCGTTGACCGCGTGGGCCTCGCCGTGCAGGCTGCTGAGCACGGCCACCATTTCCGAACGGGCGTACCACAGGCCATGGGCATCGTGCAGGTACTGCAACCGGTGTTTGAGTCGGGGATTGAGTCGTGCACCGTCTTCGCCCAGGGCGGCGAGCATGGCCTGGCGAACGGGTTCCAGCGATTCCGGAGAGTGCTTGCGCACCTCGTTGCCCAACAGGGCTGAAATGCTGTTCCTCAAAGCGGGTTTGATCCAACGCATGGTGAAACCTCAACGACTGGTTTTTTCTATTGGTGCTCAGAATACGACAGTCAACACCTTGAATGCAATCGCAGCAACTTGAGCCAAGTCAAGAAAACAACAGGCAAATCATGGAGTTAGCAGAATTGCTTAAGATGACGGATGTGCTTTATGAGTACCTTGGAGATAGAAAAGCACCAGCAGCAACTTGGTTTTACTTTGAAACTAAGTCTTTTTTGCGCTATGCGGATCGACCGGTGGAACAGCGGGTCGGATCAGGGTCTTGTCCTGCCCTTGGGTGGTTGGTCTTGTGATAAATATCACGCAGCCTTGGCGAAGCCTGCGCTGAATCCGTGGCGTTTGTGGGCGAGGGCGGTGTGTTGTAATTCCACGCAGATGTTGATCATTCATGGCTGAACTGACGATTGCTTTTGTCGACCTCACCGGCAGTGTGTCCGTGTTCGAAACACTGGGCAACGACCGTGCGGCGAGAGCCGTGACCAAGCTGACCCAGTGGATCGGGTCGGTGGGCCTGGCGCACAGCGGCAAGGTGGTCAAGATGCTGGGAGATGGCGTACTGCTGTCTTTCACCAACAACCGGCTGGCCGTCGAGTGCATGAGCCAGATCCAGCAGGAGCACGCAGAGCGCGTGGCCCGGTGGCCCAACCGGCTCAAGCTCATGATGCAGATCGGCATGGCCCGTGGCCAGGTGGTGCAGGTCGATGGGGACTGTTTTGGCGATGCCGTCAATGTGGCGTCGCGCTTGAGTGATCTTGCCGGGCCCGAGCAGATCCTGGTCACCAGCACGGTGATCCGCAAGCTGGGTGCGCGCAATGGCGTGCGCAGCCGCAGCCTGGGGCCCATGCGCATCAAAGGCCGGGTCGAACCCTGCGAGGTGTTCCGCATCGAGTGGCAATCGGAAATGCTGTCCGAGTTCCTGACCCTGCCGGCCGATCTGCACGCCTTGCGCAAATCCGCCGAGTCGGTCTACGGGGGTATCGAACTGGGCTGGCTGGACATGAGCCATGCGTTCAACCTGACCGATTTGCCGGTGAAGATTGGTCGCGTGCCCGAAGCCGATTTTGTGATCAACGATCCGCGCGTTTCCCGCCTGCACGCCAGCATCGACATCCGCTCGGGCAACTACCTGCTCGAAGACACCAGCAGTTACGGCACCTGGGTGCGTTTTTCCGGCACCGACAACGTGATCGCGCTGCGCCGCCAGGAGTGTCTGTTGCACAGCGATGGCGAGTTCGCCCTGGGCGCTCCGTTCACCGACATCAGCACACCCACCGTCAGTTTCAAGCTGGTGGACGGTCACATGCTGCTGGGCCACGGCCCTCTGCGCGATTGAGTCTCCTCGCCCCGTCTCCCGGATGACGGTGGGGCGGTGGGCGTCATGGCAACATGGCAGCCCTCAAGGAGACATTCATGCGCTGGTTGAAAAGAACATCCTGGGCCGTGGGCCTGTTGCTGTTGCTGCTGGTGATCGCCGCGACGATCTACGTCAATCGAAGCCTGACACAGACCGATGGTGAGCTCGGTGTCAAAGGCTTGCGGGCCAGTGTCCAGGTGCGGCGCGATGCCAGCGACGTGACCCACATCCAGGCCAGCGATCCGCGCGACGCCTGGATGGCCATGGGCTATGTGCACGCGCAGGAGCGTGGCTGGCAGATGGAGTTCAACCGCCGCGTCATGCGCGGCACGCTCTCCGAAGCGCTCGGCCCCGCCACGCTGGACACCGACCGCCTCATGCGCAGCCTGGGCATCCACACGGCCGCCCGCGCGCAGCTGGCGGGTCTGACCGACGAAGCCCGTCAGGCCCTGCAGGCCTACAGCGATGGCGTGAACGCGTTTTACGCGCAGGGCAAGCAGGCGCTTTCGCCGGAGTTCCAGATCCTGGGGATCAACCCGCGCGACGATGCGGCCGCCGGTCGCTACTGGGATCCGGTGGACAGCGTGGCCTGGTCGATCATGATGGCGCTGGACCTGGGGGGCAACTGGGGTAACGAAATCGCTCGCCTGACCGCCTTGCAGGTGCTGGACACGCCCCAGTTGTGGGAACTGTTTCCACCCTATCCGGGTGAACCACCTGCGGCGAGTGCCGACCTGGCCCGGGTCTACCGCGAACTCGGGGTCTACCGGCCCCAGCCGCTGGCGACCTCCGGGGCGCAGCACGACGCGACCACATTCGCCGCCCGCATCGGGCAGGACCTGCGCGAGTGGACCCACGAACTCGGCAACATCGAAGGCAAGGGCTCCAACAACTGGGTGGTGGACGGAACGCGCAGCGTCAGCGGCAAACCACTGCTGGCGAACGACCCCCATCTTGGCCTGAGCGCACCGGCCATCTGGTATTTCGCGCGGCTGCAGGCACCCGATGCGAACGGGCTCAAGGGCATGGAGGTCATGGGCGCCACGCTGCCCGGCACACCTTTCGTGGTGCTGGGCCGCACGCGCGAGGTGGCCTGGGGTTTCACCAACACCGGGCCCGATGTGCAGGACCTGTACCTGGAGCAGATCAACCCCGCGAATTCGGTGCAATATCGCGTGCCGGCGGAGCAGGGCAGTGCCTGGGCCGATTTTGAGACCCGGGTGGAAACGATCCGGGTCAAGGGACAGGCCGATGTGTTGCACACCGTGCGCAGCACGCGCCACGGCCCTGTGATCAGCGACGTACCGGGCCGCACCCAGGCCCTGATCGACACCGAGCGCTACGCCCTGGCGCTGCGCTGGACCGCGCTTGATGCGGATAACCGCAACGTGCAGGCCACGCTGGCTTCGAACCGCGCGGGTTCCGTGAGCGATCTGCTGGAGGCTTACCGAGATTTCCACGCACCGATGCAGAACGTGTTGGCGGCCGATCGCAGCGGACGCATCGCCTACAAGGCGGTGGGCAAGGTTCCCCTGCGACAGCTGGGCAACGACATCCGCGGCGTCGCGCCCGCGCCGGGATGGGAGGCTCGTTACGACTGGGCGGGCTGGCTGCCCTACGAACAGACGCCGCAGGATGATGGTCGCAAGGGCTGGATCGCGACCGCCAACCAGCGCATCCACGGCCCGGACTACGCGCACTTTCTCACCCAGGACTGGGCCGCGCCCTACCGCCAGGAACGCATCGAGACCTTGCTGGCGCAGACACCGAAGCACGACAGGGCCAGTTTCCAGGCCATGCACGCCGACCAGCAATCGGCCGCCACCCTGCGGCTGCTGCCGTTCCTGCAGAAGACCGCGTCCACCCACCCGCTGGCCGCTGCGGCGCAGGAAGCCTTGAAAGGTTTTGACGGTAGCATGCGTGCCGACGGAGCGGCGGCGCTGATCTACACCGCGTGGATCGACGAATTCACTCGCGGAGTCATCGGTGGCCGGCTAGGCAAGGAGCGTTTCGAGGCGATTTACGGCAAGCGGCTGTTTCGCAACGCCGTCGAAGACCTGCTGGAACGTGACGATGCCGGCTGGTGTGGGGCGGGTGGCTGTGCGGCAGCGAGCGGCGCCGCCCTGAACCGCGCGCTGGACCGCCTCTCGGCGATGCAGGGGCAGGACGTTTCGGCCTGGCGCTGGGGGGCAGCGCACCCGGCGATCTCGATACACCGGCCATTCAGCAACGTGGGTGCACTGGCGACGCTGTTTGAGGTGCGCACGCCCACCGGTGGCGACCCGTTCACCCTCAACGTGGGTCAATACCACCTGGACAAGGCCGACGCACCCTTTGCCAACCGCCATGCGGCGAGTCTGCGAGCGGTCTACGACCTGGCCGACCTCGACAAGTCGGTGTTCATCTACCAGACAGGGCAGAGTGGCAACGTGTTTTCAGGCCGTTACCGCGACATGAGCGATGACTGGGCGGCGGTGCAATACCGTCCTCTGCAGATGCAACCCGAGCGCTGGGTCAGCAGCCTGAAACTGGTGCCCTGATGGCCTTTGCCGGGTCAGGCTGCTTCGTCGAGGGTCTTGGCGCTGCTCGCTGAGGCCAGCGCCACGTCGTTGTATTTCTTCGAGGCGGCCTCCAGCTGACTGCTCAGCTGGGCCACAAAGGTGTTCAATTCGGCGCCGCTGATCTGGCCATCGCCGTCGCTGTCGACCGATCCGATCAATTCCTGCAACGGGTCGGCCGCTGCGGTCACGGTGGCTGGTTCTGCGGCAGCATCGGTTGCACCCGCGGCCGCCGCCAGTGCTTGCGCTGCATCGGTGCCCGCGACCGCCTCGGCGCCACTGGCGGTTTCACCCGTGGAGTTGACGTAGGTCGTGGTCGTTGTGGTGCTGCTGACCATGGACATCTCACCCGTCTGCGCCGGGTTGATGCCGAACTCGGCCATCGAAATGCTGCCGTCACCATCGGCGTCGAGTTCGGTAAAGCGCGCTTCATCACCCCGCGACTGCACGAAGGCCTGGGTATTCTCGGGCGGCATGAACACATTCTTGATCGCCTGACCCACTTCGGCGGCGTTCAGCGCACCGTCGGCGTCGGCATCAAAACTGGCAAACAGGCTCGCAGCGCCGTCTTCACCCATGTCAATGCCCAGTTTGCCGGACACCTTCTCCATGGCCGCCTGGAACTCGCTCTGGCTGGCGGATCCGTTGCCATCCGTATCCATCTTCTTGAGCGCCTTGTCCTGCAGGTGTGTGGACAAGGCGGCGCTGATGGAGGACAGCAGGCCGCTGGCGATGTTGCCAACCGATTCGGTGGTGCTCATGGGGAAATCCTTTCGTTGGGGCGTACAAGGTGCCAATCAGGCTGGACCTATGTTCCAACAAAAGGGTGGCGGGCAAGCCGGTCATCAGCGGGTGAAGAACCCCGCTGTTTCGCAGATTGACCGGCCGCCTACGCGGCTTACTTGAGGTTGCCGGAGAGGAACTGCGCCAGCCGCTCGCTCTTCGGCCGGGCCAGCACTTCGGCCGGCACGCCCTGCTCCTCAATGCAGCCTTTGTGCAGGAAGATCAGGTGGTTCGAGACCTCGCGCGCAAAACCCATTTCGTGCGTCACCACCAGCATGGTGCGGCCTTCTTCGGCCAGCAGCTTCATCACACGCAGCACCTCGCCGACCAGTTCAGGGTCGAGCGCGCTGGTGGGTTCATCGAACAGCATCACCTCGGGCTCCACGGCCAGCGCCCGGGCGATCGCCACGCGCTGTTGCTGGCCGCCGGACATGTGCGCCGGGTATTTGTCCTCCACGCCACGCAGACCCACCTTCTCCAGGTACTTGCGGGCGGCGGCCACGGCTTCGTCCTTGCTCTGACCGAGCACATGCATCGGCGCCTCGGTGATGTTCTCCAGCACGGTCAGGTGCGACCACAGGTTGAAATGCTGGAACACCATGGCGAGCCGGGACCTTGCGCGCTGCAGCTGCTTTTCGTCCGCTGCCTTGAGCATGCCGTCTTTCGCCGTCACCAGCTTGAGCTCTTCACCTGCCACGATGATCCGGCCGTGCTGGGGGCGCTCCAGCAGGTTCATGCAGCGCAAAAAGGTTGATTTGCCGGACCCCGAAGAGCCGATGATGCTGATCACGTCGCCCGCGTGGGCCGTGACCGAAACGCCCTTGAGCACTTCGTTGCTGCCGTAGCTCTTGCGGATGTCGATGGCTTCGAGTTTGGTGGTCATGGGTAAGGGGGATGATTCAAGGGCTGAGCAGGTTGCCGGACCGGATCGGGGTGGCGCCGGCAACGCGGCAGATTTCCATGCCGCTGGTGGCCCAGCGCAGGTTGTGGCGGGCGTACACCACGCCATCGATCGAACTCTGGATGGGCGTGGTGCGCGGCGTCAACGGGTCGATCACATGGGCCAGCACCTGTCCGGCCTGGACCACGTCACCGGCCTGGGCGACAAACGCGATCACTCCCGGATGAGGTGCATGCAGCGACTCCGTGCCGGCCAGCGGCGTGGCGTCGCACAGGGCTGAGGGGAACTCGGGTGCGGTACCAGCCAGCACGCCGACATGTTGCAGGTAGTGAAAAATCGCCTGCGCGTCCTGGCGCGCCAGCGGCTCGGACACATCGGTCTGGCCGCGCAGCTCCACCGTGGTGCTGGCGCAGGCCAGAGGCACCGGAAACCGGTTGGCGAAGTGTTCGCGCAGCCGCCACCAGGGGCCGGAAAGGGCTTCATCAAACGAAATGGACGTTCCCGATCCCCTGGCCCACAGCAGCGCCCGCGCCCCCAGGAAGCGCGCCAGCGGTTCGATCTGGTCGAGCATGGGTTGCTCCACGTAGAGATGCACCACCGCTTCAAAGTCGCAGTGCAGGTCAAGCACGATGTCGGCGTCGTGGGACAGCTGCATCAGTGTCTGGCGCAGGCTTTGCAGTTCCGTTTGTGGCTTCTGGGCCTCCAGGGCGCGGCGCATGGCATCGCGGATCAGGCGCTTGTTCTGCCCAGCATCGGGCCCCAACTGATCGGCCACTTCGTCCTTCACCAGCGCGAAGAAGTCCGGGTAGTTGCGGTTGAAATTCTCCATGCTGGCCAGCTCGAAGCGCCCGAGCTGGTGGTGCATGGTGGTCTGGTCCAGACCAATCGGGTTGGCCATCGGCACCAGCACGACCTCACCCAGCAACTGGCCGCTCTGTTCGGCCACTTCAAGCAGGCCGCGCAGATGGTGGGCGACCAGCATGCCCGGCAGCTCATCCGCGTGCAGGCTCGCCTGCACATAAACCTTGGGACCTTGGCTCGGTTTCGGTTGCCCGAAATGCCAGCTGCTCAGGTGGCGCTGGGTGCCCAGTGCGGGCGAGAGGAGGGGGTGGTTGATCTGTTGCATATCGACGTTCAAGGAGCACCAACACGCTTCGGGGCAAGCCTTGGCCAGTCCAGGCCCAACGACAGGTGCAAGGCTACCCCAGGAAGGGTGGTCGTGTCAGTGGGCAATGGGGCGCAGATAGGCGAGAAAGCGGCGTTCCAGCAGCCGGAACACGTACACCAGCGCGAAGGTCAGCATGAAGTACAGGACCGCGACGAAGATGAACGGCTGGAACGCCAGGTAGTAGGTCTTGTATATCGCGTAGGCCGCGTTGGTCAGGTCGTACAGCGCGGGCACCACGCTGGCCAGCGAGGTGGCGTGCAGCATCATGACCACTTCGTTGGAATAGCCGGGCAGGGTGCGGCGCATGGCGCTGGGCAGGATCAGGCGGAACATCATGTTCCATTTGCCGAAGCCCGCCGCCTGGGCCGCCTCGATTTCACCCGCCGGGGTTTCCTTGATGGCGCCCGCCAGCATTTCGACCGTGTAGGCACAGGTGTTGAGCGTGAACGCCAGCACGGCGCAGAAGAAGGGGTCTTTGAACCAGGTGAACGGCCAGTGGGTGTCCCACAGGCCTTGCACCCACTCCAACTGAGCGATGCCGTAGTAGATGAAATAGACCTGGATCAGCAGCGGCGTGCCGCGCACCACGTACGTGAACAACCAGACCGGCGACGACACCCAGCGGTTGCGCGAGACGCGCATCAGCGTGAGCGGCAGCGTCAGCAGGGCGCCCGCAATCAGGCTGACCCCGAGCAGCTCCATGGTGGCAATCAGGCCAGTCCAGTAGAGCTGCAGGTTCTGCGGCAGGAAGATGATGGCGAACTTGTCCATCAGAAATCTCCCCGCTTGACGCCGACCGAATAGCGTTTTTCAGCGCGTCGCAGCAACAGCAGGCTGACGCTGGAAATCAACAGATAGAGCAGGCCGGCAAAGGCCATGAAGATGATGGCCGCCCCGGGGATCTGGCCGCGCGCAGCGGCGCCCGCCTGTTTGGCCAGGTTGGTGATGTCGGCCAGACCGATCACCGAAACCAGCGCGGTGGCTTTCAGCAGCACCAGCCAGTTGTTGGTGAAGCTGGGCAGGGCGAAACGCACCATTTGCGGGAGCACCATGCGCCGAAACGTGTAGAACCGGCTCATGCCAAAAGCCCAACCGGCTTCCGACTGGCCCTTGGGCACGCTCATGATCGCGCCACGGAAGGTTTCCGTCATGTAGGCGCCATACACAAAACCGATGGTCAGCACACCCGCCACAAACGGGTTGATCTGCGGACCGCTGCGAAAACCCAGGGCTTCCGCGATGTCATTGACCAGAATCTGGCCACCGAAATACAGCAAGAGCATCCACACGAGATCCGGGACGCCCCGGATCACGGTGGAATAGATGTCGCCCACCCAGTTGAGCCATTTGTGGTGCGACAGCTTGGCTGCCGCACCTGCCAGACCCAACAGGGCGGCGACCGCCAGCGCGCCCAAGGACACACCGAGGGTGACCAACAGTCCCTGCAGGATGTTGAGAAAGTAGGTCGTCATCGGTTCAGGACCTCCGGGCGATCAGGCTCAGGAGCCCCAGATGTCCACGCCAGGCACGTGCTTCTCGGCCAGCTCTTTCCACTTGCCGTTGTCGCGGATGGCCTTGATGGCGGCGTCCAGCGCATCGCGCAGGGCCGTGTCTTCCTTGCGGATCGCCACACCGGCGCCAGCGCCAAAGTACTTCTCAAACTCGACCGGGACGCGTGCACCCGCACAGGCGTAGTCCTTGCCGTCCGGCGTCGACAGGAAGCCGCCGTTGACTTCCACCACATCGGCCACGGTGCCGTCCAGGCGGCCGGACTTGATGTCCAGGTAAACCTGATCCTGAGCGTCGTAAGGCACGATGGTGGCGCCTGCGGGCTGGAGTTCACCCATGGCGTATTTCTCTTGCGTGGACGCCTTGAGCACGCCGATCTTCTTGCCCTTGAAATTCGCAGCTTCCGCGCCCAGGTTCAGCGCCGACTTCACCACCACGCACGACGGCGTGTTGTAGTACTTGCCCGTGAAGTCCACGGCCTGCTTGCGTTCTTCGGTGATCGACATCGAGGAGATGATGGCGTCGTACTTCTTGGCCTGAAGGCCTGGGATCATGCCGTCCCAGGCTTGTTCGACAAAGACGCACTTGCTCTTGAGTTCATCACACAGGGCCTTGGCCACGTCGACGTCAAAACCGGCGGGTTCGCCGGCTTCGGTCTTGTAGGTGAACGGCTTGTAGGTCGGGTCGATCGCGACGCGCAGTTCAGGCCACTGGCTGGCGGGGGCCGCCGGTGCTGCAGCTGCAGCGGGTTCGGCCGGGGCAGCAGGTGCCGGGGTTTCGGTCTTGCTACAACCAACCAGCGCGGCTGCACCAATCAGGCTCAGGGAAAGAAACAGGTTTTTCATGTAAGTCCTTGGTCATCAAGCATGTGGATCGACAGGATTGGCCTCCTGACGGGCGCACCAATTGTAGGTCTGGGCAGTCCAATTTCGGGGCATCGCCAGCAGGTGTTTCCCCGCATTGGCGACACCTGAAAGCTTGTATGCAATATCTGGGCCGAAGAGAGGTTCTCTTCCGGTAGGATATTAACTATACATAATATACATCGTGGAATATCAGAAAGATCTAAAAAAGCAGACCTTGAGTCTGCTTCACATCTTGCACATTCACTTTTGAGTGTGACAGTCGACGCCG
>PHCC01000028.1 GCA_002842215.1 Betaproteobacteria bacterium HGW-Betaproteobacteria-9
GGCAACGCCCGGCTCAGCGCCGGTGGCGACCTGCTGCTGCTGGCCTACGACACCGGCTCGCAAATCAGGCGCGGCTCCCCGCGCGATGAGAACGGCAACCCGACCGGCAAAGGCCCCGAGTGGAGCGTGGAGAACAGCACCTACAACCAGACCGGGGTGGACATCAACGTCGGCAGCAACTTCTCGGCCCGCGCCGGGGGCAACCTCGTGGCCCAGGGCGTGAACGCCAAGGTGGGCGGGAGCACCTCCCTTTCCGCTGGCCAGGACATGCAACTCACCACGGCGCTCAAGGGCCATGTGGACAGCTACAGCTTCTTCAACCGCTACAAGAGCGCGGGCGACTTCATCAAGATCGAGCAGCGCATCGACAGCCGCGACATCGACCTGCAAAACAGCGGCAACACCTGGAACAGCGGCGGGGGCATGAACCTCAAGGCCGGAGGCAACCTCAGCCTGGTGGGCGCGCAGATCAAAGCCCAAGGCTACAGCGCCAGCGCCGGGGGCAACTACCAGGAGCGCGCGGCCTACGACGTTCAAGAAAAAGTCAACATCCAGTCGACCAAACGCAGCGGGCCGGGCGTGTACCTGGTGGACTTCACCAACAACAGGCGGCGATGCACTGATCGAAGGCTCGGTGATCCGGGGCGGGCAGGTGAACCCGCTCACCGCCGGTGGAACCGTCACCGCCGTGGCGGCGGTGGACACACGCCACGTCGAAGACAGCCGCTTCAGCAGCACCATCCGCTGGCAGAGCACCAAGAGCACGGGCCAGATCGAGCAGACCCTGCACATGCCGGAGATCCACGGCCTGCCCGCCAACATGAGCGCGTACCAGGGCGCGGGCGGGGTCTCGGTGCAGCTGCCCAAGGGCTCGAACGTGCGCACGGCCATCGAGACGCTGTCCCAGAAGCCGGGCCAGGGTTACCTCCAGGAGCTGGGCAACCGCAGCGACATCGACTGGCAGCGCGTGGAGGCCTTGAACAAGAGCCTGGACTTCAGCAAGTCGGGGTTGACGCAGGAAGCCACCATCGTGGTGATCATCGTCGTCTCGATCCTGACCTATGGGGCGGCCAGCAGCGCGGGGGCGGCAGCGGGCAACGCGGCAGCGGTGGGCGCCGGGGAAGGCGTGGCCCTCAGCAGCGGCGGTACGTTCCTGACGGCCACGGGAACCACCCTCTCGGGTGTGGCCGGTGCCGCCGTCACCGCTGGCATCACCTCCTTGGCCTCCACCGCAGCGGTGAGCCTGATCAACAACAAGGGCGATCTGGGCGCCACCTTGAAGGAGCTGGGCAGCGAAGACAACGCCAAGGGCCTGCTCTTGACCATGGCCACGGCCGGTCTGACGCAGGGCCTCCTGGGCAGCATTCCCGTCGAAGGCGGCACGGGCACGCTGGCCGGGGTCGACGCCAACAGCAGCATGGGCCAGTTGCTGGCCAAGAACGCGGTGCAGGGCATCAGCAGCGCGGTGCTGGAGAGCGCAGTGATGGGCACCAGCTTGGAGGAGGCGCTCAAGGCCAATCTGCAGGGCGCGCTGATCAACACCGTGGCGGCCAAAGGCACCGATGCGATCGGGGACGCCAAGCTCGATGCCACCAGCAAGGCGCTGGCGCACGCGCTCTTGGGCTGTGCGGTGGGCGTGGCCAACGCGGGCAGCAGCCAGGGCTGTGCGCCCGGGGCCACGGGGGCGGTGATCGGGGAGATCGTGGCGGGGCTGTACGCCGATGCCAGCGGCTACGACCAACTCAAGATCGACGCCAACAAGCCCGGCGCCAGCGCAGAGCTCAAGCAGCAGCTGGCCGTGGTGACCCACACCATGACGGAGCTGGCCAAGCTGACCGGGGCGGGCGGCGCGCTGCTGATCGGCGGCGATGCCAGCACGATGAATCTGGCGATGACAACGGCGCAGAACGCGGCTCAGAACAATCGGCAGTTGCATGCGGATGAGCGCAAGTGGGCGGAGAACAACGCGGCCAGGTTCCGCGACTACTACCAGGCAGAGACGGACCAGGTCATCACGATTGAGCAGGCCCAGCAGATGCTGCTGAGCGCCGAGTACGCCGTGACGGACGATGCGGCGCGCAACACCGGTCGCTCCGACACCTTGGCCACTCGTTTCGTGTCGGAGAACGCTCCTGGCAATTTGCTCAACACCACGGCGTCCGAGCGGGCCAATCCATTGCTGGGAGGAAATCCGGACGGGAGCTGGACGCCGGAGCAACAAGCACGCTTTGGCGCGCCCAATGTGTCGACCTGGAGCAACAAGCAAGTCCAGCAGGCAGAACAGGTGCTGCGCCAACAGGGAACTTGCGGTACCGACGTGAGCTGCGGTGCCAGCAAAGTAGCAGCCGTGGGCCATGCCTTTACCGCGCTTGAACAGCAAAAGGCGCTCTATCAAGACAATCCGGCCAGGGTGCAACAGATTGAAGGCGAGCAGCTTGGCTTGGTGGGCCAACTGAGCCAGCACGATCTGGAGCAGGCTCAGCTGGCCTCGGCGGACGCTGAGTTCGTGCTGAACCTGAGCGCCATAGGAGCGCTCCCGGCGGCACTCAAGGGTACGGCCAGTCTGTTCCAGCGCATGGGCGTGGGTTCTGGCAAGGTGGTGTTGCCTCTGTCGACATCGACCAAGGTGGCTGAGAATGTGTCTCTTGGGGCGAATGGGGGAGCGGTGCCAAGCGGCTTTGCGAATGCGAACGAGTTTGCGAATTTTGGAGGCAATGTCCGTGGAGGACTCAAAAGTGCAGGGTATCCAGATGTCGAGCCAATTCTCCAAGGCAGTGCTGTTACAGGTAAAAGTTTTGGAACCGGTGCACCGTTTGATGTTGGACGAGTAAGTGATTTTGATGTGGCTCTTGCAAGCCCATCCTTACTGCAACGAGCCCAGGATCTGGGTATTGGAGTGCGTTCTGGAGGTACCCGGACCGGACCTCTCTCTGCGCGTGACTTGGAAGCGCTTGGCCTTACAAAATTTGCTTCTGAAATTAGCACTCAAGCTGGTCGCGAAGTCAATTTCATGATCTATCAATCACCTGCGGTGGCCGTGCAAAGAGCGCCCAGTATCAGCCTACCCGGCGGAAAGTAGTAAAACTATGGCGACATACATTCTTTATGGAAGCAAAGTATCTCCTGTCGAAGCAAAGGGAATCTTGGAGGAATTACTCACGTTGCAATTTGAGGCAAGAGAAAGTGACTACCAAAATGGAGAGTACTTTAGGGCCGGCAGTAAGGCCGGAGAACACTTTGAATTGAAGAAAAACGCGGACCCATTTGACGGTGATCCAGTGGAAATGAAGTTCCCAGAGTTTCCAACACTGCTGTACATCAATGCCACTTCGAGATCGGAAGAGCTGAGAAAAATTGTGGAGCACGCACGTGGTGGCTTTGCTCTTTTGCGACACGAGGACTTTTAGGGCGGGGCGGATTCAAGTCTGAAGTGCAACACACGCCGCCAAGCGGCACGTAATTACAACAAATTTATCAACTCAAGGAGGAACTCCATGAAAACCAAGAAGCATCCCGCATCGTTCATTCTGTCTGGCGCCGCCGTGCTGGCCCTGAGCGCGGCCCTGACCGCCTGCGGAGGGTCGTCAGACAGCGAACCAACCAAGGAAGGTGCGATCACCGTGCAGTGCCCGATATCCACGGGGGGCAGCCTTCTCCTGGTGACTGCTCAAGGCTGCCTGGGTGAACTGGGCAATCAGACGCACACCATGTCCTGCAAGCGCAGCACCTTGCACATGCTATCGGGCGACAACTGGACCCGCCAGGAAGTGGAGACCCAAGGCTCATCCATCAATGCAGCAGGCGGCGTCACCATTCAAGGCCGTGCCATCAAGTGCATTTGATCATGCGCGTTGGCTGAGTACGCATTCCAAATAAAATCAACCATTTCTTATTCATTAAATCCATGACCGCCTCTACCATGCGTTATTTCAAGACTCTTTTTCTGGTGATGATCTCCGTTGCTCTGACGGCATGCATGTCCACAAAATCTTTCCTGGACCCTTCGTTTCCAAAAATCTCATATGAAGAACTGAAAAAGCCATTGCAGCCAAAAAAACTCAAGGTAACGGCCGAATTTCAGCGAAATGGAGAGCATCTGGAAAAGGTGGATCAGGCGATCTCTGACAGTACCGAGCGGATCTTGCGTGCATCGGGTCTTGCGATTCCGGGCAGCGAGGGCACAGATGGCACGATTCACGTGGTTCTCAACAACATCGCCGACGTAGGCGGCGCTGTTGGCAAGGGATTGGGAACAGGCTTGACCTTCGGTCTGGCAGGGTCCTTGGTCACCGATGCCTACGAAATGCAAGTGACGATCACCGTTGGCGGGAAAACTTTCACGCGAACGGCCGTGAAACATGCCCTGCATTCAGCAATTGGTCGGGCAGAAACGCCGGAAGGAATTGAAACCATGCCGGTTCAAACCGCTTTTGAGCGCCTGTTTGAACAGATGCTGCTTCGTGTGCTCAAGGAGTATCAGTCCAGCCCGGAGTTTTCGAGTCTGGGTGTGAACCGATCCATCGGATAGGAAGCAAGAAACGCATGAATCTAAACCGCGGATCCCCTGTGTCCAGCACCGACCCGGTGCGCCGCACCACAGTTGGATGGGGGCACTCAATATGAGCCGGTTCGCGACGAAGCAATAGTTGGATGGTGCAGGCCGCACTGCCCCGCCGTTCGTTGTCCAAGGTTCCGGGGCAGCGCGCGCTCAATGCCCCAGGATCTTGGACAAAAAGTCCTTGCTGCGGTCGGTCTGCGGGTGGTTGAAGAACTCTTCGGGCGTGTTCTGTTCGACCACCTGGCCCTGGTCCATGAAGATCACGCGGTCGGCCACGGCCTTGGCAAAACCCATCTCGTGCGTCACGCAGAGCATGGTCATGCCCTGATCGGCCAGGCCGATCATCACGTCCAGCACCTCTTTGATCATCTCGGGGTCGAGCGCCGAGGTGGGCTCGTCGAACAACATGATCTTGGGCGTGAGGCACAGCGCGCGCGCGATCGCCACGCGCTGTTGCTGACCGCCCGAGAGCTGCAGCGGGTATTTGTTGGCGTGTTCGGCGATGCGCACGCGCTCCAGCTGCACCATGGCCTTTTCGATCGCCACGTTGCGCGGCAGCTTGGCCACCCAGGTGGGCGAGAGGATCAGGTTCTCCAGCACAGTGAGGTGCGGGAACAGGTTGAACTGCTGGAACACCATGCCGACTTCGCGGCGCACCTTGTCGATGCCCTTGAGGTCGTCGCCGATCACGGTGCCGTCCACGGTGAGCTTGCCTTGTTGGTATTCCTCGAGCGCGTTGATGCAGCGGATCAGCGTCGATTTGCCCGAACCGGACGGGCCGCAGATCACGACCTTCTCGCCCTTGGCGAAGCTGAGGTTGACGTCGCGCAGCACGTGGTAGCCATTGCTGGCGTACCACTTGTTGACGTTGTCGAACTGGATGATGGGGGAATCTGATGGGCTCATGAAAGGCTTTCTTTTTTGACGTGTTCTGTGCTCAGCGAACCTTGCTGACAGCGGTGCGCTTTTCAACCCAGAGCGAGTAGCGCGACATGGCAAAACAGAACACGAAATAGATCAGTGTGATGAAGAAATAGGCTTCGAGCTTGAAGGGGCGCCAGTCGGCATCGGCGTTGAGCGCCAGGGCCAGCGCGCCGGTCAGCTCGTAGAGCGAGACGATGGTGACCAGCGAGGTATCTTTGAACATGCCGATGAAGGTGTTCATGAGCGAAGGCACCACCATCGACAGCGCCTGCGGCAGCACGATCTTGCGCTGCGTCTGCCAGTAGCTCAGGCCCAGCGTGGCCGCGGCCTCGGTCTGGCCCTTGGGCAGGGCCTGCAGGCCACCGCGCACCACCTCGGCCATGTAGGCGGCCGAGAACAGCGTGATGCCCACCACCACGCGGATCAGCACATCGATTTGCACCCCATCGGGCATGAACAGCGGCAGCATGAACGAGGCCATGAACAGCACCGTGATCAGCGGTACGCCGCGGATCAGTTCCACGTAGAGCGTGCACAGGGTCTTGATGGCCGGCATGTTGGAGCGCCGGCCCAGCGCCACGAAGATCGAGAGCGGGAAGGCCATCGTCATCGACACCACGGTCAGCATCACGGTGAGCGGCAGACCGCCCCATTGGTCGGTGTCCACGGGGGTCAGGCCGAGCACGCCACCTTTCATGAGGGTGAAGTAGATCACCAGCATCACCACCCAGATCAGCGGCAGCGACTTGTTCCAGAAGCGTGGCATGCAGCTGATGCCGACCACAGCGAGCATCAGCGCGGTGGCGATCACCGGGCGCCAGTGTTCGGTGTCGGGGTAGCGGCCCATGACGATCAGGCGGCCTTTTTCGGTCACCACGCCCCAGCAGGCGCCGATGCCGCGCACGCTGTTGCAGGCTTCGAGGCTGGCACCGAAGACGGCGTTGGTCACGGTCCAGCCCATGGCGCCGTACAGCGCCCACAAGGCAATGGCCATCACGATCAGTGTCTTGATGCTGTTGCCCAGGCTGGAAAACAGGTTGGTCTTGAGCCAGGCGATGACGCCGGTGCTCAGGCCCGGCATCGGGCGTGCGTCAATCGGTTGATAGATCTGTTGCATGGTCAACGCTCCTGGATGGCTGCACTGGCGTTGAACCAGTTCATCAGCGCCGAGGTGATGAGGGAGAGCGTGAGGTAGACCAGCATCACGATCGAGAGGGCTTCGATGGCGCGACCGGTCTGGTTCAGCGTGGTGTTGGCAATGGACACCAGATCGGGGTAACCGATGGCCACTGCGAGCGAAGAGTTCTTGGTCAGGTTCAGGTACTGGCTGGTCAGCGGCGGGATGATCACGCGCAGCGCCTGCGGCAGAACGACCAGGCGCATGGACTGGCGCTTGCCCAGGCCGAGCGAGGCGGCGGCTTCGTGCTGGCCCAGCGACACCGACGAAATGCCCGAGCGCACGATCTCGGCAATGAACGATGCGGTGTAGAGCACCAGACCCAACAGCAGGGCGAGGAACTCGGGGCTGAACGCGGCGCCTTCTTCGATCTGGAATACCCCCTTCACCGGCAGGCTCCAGCCGGTGGGCGCGCCACCCGCCAGCCAGCCCAGCACGGCCAGGCCGACGATCAGCGCCAGCGACACCAGCACCACCGGTTTTTGCTGACCCGTCAGGTCAAAGTGTTTGCTGGCCTTGCGGGCGTACAGCCAGGCACCTACCGCGCCCAGCAACAGTCCGACCAGTGCGAGCGTCTGCCCCAGTTTCCAGATTGGCCATGGGAAGGACAGACCGCCTTTGCTCAGGTAGAAGTGGCCGACTTGCCAGGCCTCTTCGAAGCTGGGCAGGATTTCGGTGAACACGATGTACCAGATCAGCAGCTGCAGGTAGATCGGTACGTTGCGGAAGAACTCGACATACCCGTAGCAGATCTTGCGCAGCAGGAAGTTGGGCGAAAAGCGCCCCACACCGATCAGCGTGCCGAGGATCGTGGCCAGCACGATGCCGATGATGGCGACCTTGAGCGTGTTGAGCATGCCGATGGAGAAGGCCGTCCAGTACGTGCTCATCACGTCGTACGGGATCAGGGTTTCGCTGACGTCGAAACCGAAGGGCTGGCCCATGAAGTCGTAACCGCTCTGGATGCCGCGCTCGCGCATGTTGCGCAGCGTGTTGCGCACGAGCAGCCAGATGAGGGTGGCCACCGAGGCGATGGCGACCACCTGGTAGATGACGCTGCGGCCTTCGCGGCTGTTCCACGAAATCGAGCGTCTTTTGGTGGCGGGTAGCGGCCGCGCTTCAATCATGGACTGATTGGACATGGAGACGTTTCCCAAAAAGGAAGGGACTAAAAAAACGGCACAAGTGCCCTACGAAACGGAGTTCATAGAACACTTGTGCCTGCGACGGCCAAGTGCCGAGGGTGCTGGATCAGCGCAGCGGCGCTGCGTACATGAAGCCGCCTGCGCTCCACAGGTTGTTCTTGCCGCGCGGCAGGTTGATCGGGGTCTTGGGGCCGACGTTGCGCTCGAAGCTCTCGCCGTAGTTGCCCACGGCCTTGATCGAGCGCGCCAGCCACTCCTTGTCCAGGCCCAGGTGTTTGCCCAGATCTTCGGTGGAGCCCAGCATGCGGCCCACTTGCGGATCGGTGCTCTTCTTCATCTCGTCCACGTTGGCCTGGGTGATGCCGTATTCCTCGGCTTCGATCAGGCCGTTGAGCACCCATTTGGTGATGCCGAAGAATTCGTCGTCACCACGACGGATCATCGGGCCCAGCGGCTCCTTGGAGATCAGGTCGGGCAGGATCACGTGATCGGCCGGCACTTTGGCTTCCTTGGCGCGGATCGAGGCCAGGCCCGAGGCGTCGGTGGTGTAGGCCTGGCAGCGGCCAGCGAAGTAGGCGCCCGTGGAAGCTTCCAGCTTCTCGAACACCACAGCCTTGATGTTGAGCTTGTTGGCGCGCGAGAAGTCGGTCAGGTTCTTCTCGGTCGTGGTGCCGGACTGCACGCACACGGTGGCGCCCTTGAGCTGCTTGGCGCTGGTGATCTTGCCCTTGTTGACCAGGAAACCCTGGCCGTCGTAGTAGTTCACGCCCACGAAGTGCAGACCCAGCGAGGCGTCGCGCGAGAGGGTGTTGGTGGTGTTGCGCGCGAGGATGTCCACTTCGCCGGACTGCAGCGCGGTGAAGCGCTGCTGGGCCGTCAGCGGCACCCACTTGACCTTGCTCGCATCGTTCAGCACGGCGGCGGCCACAGCCTTGCAGTAGTCCACGTCCAGGCCCGTCCAGTTGCCATTGCTGTCGGCGGCGGAGAAGCCCGCCAAGCCGACGTTCACGCCGCAGACCAACTGCCCGCGTGCCTTGATGGCGTCCACAGTTTTGCCGGCGTGGGCCGGCAGGCTCATCAGGGCGGCTGCAGCGCCCATCCCCATGGCGGTCAATTTCAGGGCATTCAATTTCATCGGTAACTCCGTTGTGGTCTAGATGTTGATGATTCGGGCAATGTGCACCAGAAGGAGGCATATCCGGCCCGCAGAGCGACTGTATTACCGCGGTGCGGGCCATGACATCGGGGTTTACGTGGGAAAACTATGCGTAAAAGGTATCACCGTATCGCCTTTGACCCACGTCAAAAACCGTGCTTTGGTACCAGCACGTTCCGTGCCACCCGCCATGCGCGCCAGTGGTCCCAGGCGCGACATGGCTGCTTTTCTTTTTGCAGCGCAGCCCCGTATGCTCGCGCTGAAAAGAAGTACCAGGAGACAAACCGATGAGCCTCGCAAACGCCGCCCCGGTGACCGTTCATGTTCAGCTGCGCCCCCACCACCGCTTCTGGCCGAAGCGCCTGCCGCACCGCATCAGTCCGCCCGTGACCTCGCTCTGGCACAACTTGGTGGTGAGCGCGCAGCGTTACCCGGACAAGCCGGCTCTGGTGTTCTTCGATCAGCAGCTCAGCTACAGCGAACTGCTGGCGCAAGCCGAGCGGCTGGCGGGCCACCTGCATGCGCAGGGCGTGCGCGCGGGCGACCGCGTGATCCTCCTGATGCAGAACTGCCCGCAGTGGATCGTGGCGCACTACGCCATCCTGCGGGCCAACGCGGTGGTGGTGCCGGTGAACCCGATGAACCGGGCCGAGGAGCTCAAACACTACATCACCGATCCCGACGTGAAAGTCGCGGTCTGCGCGGCCGACCTCGCGGGTGATCTGCTCAAGGCCAACGCCGATCTGCCCGAGGTGCAGCGCCTGTCGCACCTGGTCGTGGCGCACTACCACGACGCCATTGGCCCGCAGGCCGAAATCCCGCCCGCCTGGGTCGACTGGCTCACGACGCGTCACCCGCTGCCGGCTCTGCCGGGCGGCAGCGTGGCCGACTGGGCCGACGCGCTGGCCAGCGGCCACACCGCACCGGCGCACGACCGCCAGCCCGCCGACCTGTGCGTGCTGCCCTACACCAGTGGCACCACCGGCCTGCCCAAGGGCTGCATGCACACGCACGCCAGCATCATGCACAACGCCGTGGCCTGCAGCCTGTGGACCGGCGGCACGCCGGAAAACGTGTCGCTGGTGGTGGTGCCCATGTTCCACATCACCGGCATGGTGGTGGGCATGCATTCGGGCCTCTACACCGGCGCCACCCTGGTGATCATGCCGCGCTGGGACCGCGAGCTTGCCGGGCGGCAGATCTCGGCCTGGCGCGTCACGCACTGGAGCAACATCCCGACCATGGTGATCGACCTGCTGGCCAGCCCGCGCTTCGACCAGTACGACCTCTCCAGCCTGGTCTTCATCGGCGGTGGCGGCGCCGCCATGCCGCAAGCCGTGGCGCAGCGCCTGTTCGATCAGTTCGGCCTGCGCTACGCCGAGGGCTACGGCCTCACCGAGACCGCCGCGCCTTCGCACAACAACCCGCCCGATGCGCCCAAACAGCAATGCCTGGGCATCCCGTTTCTGAGCACCGATGCGCGCGTGGTGGACCCGGAGACGCTGCTGGAAATGCCGGTGGGCGAGGCGGGCGAAATCATCATCCGCGGGCCGTCGGTGTTCGCTGGCTACTGGAAGCGGCCGGATGCGACCGAGGCGGCCTTCATCGATTTCAACGGCGAAAAATACTTCCGTTCCGGCGACCTTGGCAAGGTGGACGAAGACGGTTATTTCTTCATCACCGACCGCCTCAAACGCATGATCAACGCCAGCGGTTTCAAGGTCTGGCCGGCCGAGGTGGAGGCGCTGATGTTCCGCCACCCGGCGATCGCCGAGGCCTGCGTGATCAGCACGAAAGACGACTACCGCGGTGAAAGCGTGAAAGCGGTGGTGGTGCTGCGCGACAGCGCGCGCAGCCAGACCAGCGAACAGGACATCCTGGACTGGTGCCGCGAGAACATGGCGGTCTACAAGTGCCCGCGCGTGGTGCAGTTTGTCGAGGCGTTGCCCAAGAGTGGCAGCGGCAAGGTGATGTGGCGCTTGCTGCAGGAGCAGGAACCTGCGGGCTGAAGGGTTGATGGCCCCTCGGGGCAGGCGCCTCCCGGCACAATCTCTGCATGACCAACGCCATCTCTCCGCTGCGCCGGCTCTCGCAGCCGCGAATGCCCCTTTTCTGGCTGGTGATCGTGCTCAACCTGATGTCTTCTGCGATGACGTCGGCTTTGCTGGTGATCCAGCCCACCGGTGCGATGCGGGGTCTTCTGACCCTGTTCGCCGTGCTCAATACCCTGGTCGGCTGGTGGCTGCTGGCCCGCCTCTGGCGCGAAACCGCGCCCGCTTCACAAGGAGACCCTCATGTTCAAAGCCCTGCTGATCAACAAGACCGATGACGCCGGCTACCGCTGCGCGCTCACCGAACTCGACGAGGCGCAACTGCCCGCCAGCGGCGACGTGACGGTGCGGGTGGACTGGTCCACCCTCAACTACAAGGACGGCCTGGCCATCACGGGCCAATCGCCCGTGGTGCGCAGTTTTCCCCTGGTGCCGGGCATCGATTTCGCGGGCACCGTGACGGCCAGCGAACACCCGCGCTGGACGGCCGGCGACCGCGTCATCCTCAACGGCTTCGGCGTTGGTGAATCGCACTGGGGCGGTCTGTCGCAGATGGCGCGGGTCAAGGGCGACTGGCTGGTGGCCTTGCCTGAAGGCCTGAGCGCGCGAGAAGCCATGGCGATCGGCACCGCGGGCTACACCGCCATGCTGTGCGTGATGGCGCTGCAGAAACACTGGGCCGAAGCGGGTGTGTTGCCCGGCAGCGGCGAGGTGCTGGTGACCGGGGCCAACGGCGGCGTGGGCAGCATCGCGATCGCGCTGCTTGCTGGATTGGGCCACACGGTGGTGGCGTCCACTGGCCGGCTGGGCGAGGCGGATTTTCTCAAGTCCCTCGGTGCTGCCGAGCTCATCGACCGCAGCACGCTGAGCGCGGCGGGCAAGCCGTTGCAGAAGGAGCGCTGGATCGGCGTGGTCGATTCGGTGGGCAGCCACACGCTGGCGAACGCCTGCGCCAGCACGCGCTACGGCGGCGCGGTGGCGGCCTGCGGTCTGGCACAAGGCATGGACCTGCCGGCTTCGGTGGCCCCGTTCATCCTGCGCGGTGTGACGCTCTACGGCATCGACAGCGTGATGGCGCCGCTGGCCCGGCGCGAGGCCGCGTGGGCGCAACTGGCCACCGGCCTGGACCGCGGCAAGCTCGCCGCGATCACGCGCGAAATCGGTCTGGAGGCGGCGATTGGCGCGGCCAGCGATATCCTGGCGGGCCAGGTGCGCGGGCGCCTGGTGGTGAACGTCAACACCTGAGGGTCAGGCGCTGTCTTCGGTCTGAACAGGCACGATGTGCCGGTAGGCGTGCCAGGTGGCGTGCCCAATCACCGGACCCACGATCAGCAGGCCGAGGAACACCGGCAACATGGCCAGGCCGATCAGCACCGTGATGAGCGCGCCCCAGATCAGCATCACACCGGGGTTCTGCAGGCAGGCGCGGATGCTGGTGAGGCCGGCCGACACGGCGTCGGTCTTGCGGTCCATGATCATCGGGATCGAGATCACGCTGGTGATGAAGATCAGACCGGCGAAGAGGCCGCCGACGATGGTGTAGGTGATCAGGAAGCCGATGTTCTCGGGGTTGATCAGCTGCGGCAACAGCTTCTCGGTCGAGGGCATGGTGTTGAAGGTGACGGCAAACACCACCAGCGAAGCCCGGCCCCAGAGCAGTTCCAGGATCAGCAGCACGCCGGCAAAGATGCCCATCGTGCCCTTGGTCGGTCGCCAGGCCTGCAGGGAGGCGCGCAGCGAGGGGCGGTGGTCGTGGGTCTGCATGGCCTTGCTGGCGTCGTACAGACCCAGGCACAGGAACGGTCCCATCAGCAGGAAGCCGGCGCTCAGCGCCAGCACGTAGGCCGGTGCGTTCTGGAACACCGCCAGCAGCGCGTGTCCCATGGCGAAGAAACACAGACCGTAGAACAGGCCGATGCGCGGGCAGCGCTGGAAGTCCTGCCAGCCCAGCTTGAGCCATTGGATCGGGTCGCCGGGTTGAAGGGACGCGAGTGTCAGGGAGAAAACCGATGGCCCCCGTCCGTCCCCGGTGTCGGGGTCAGGGGATGTTGACGATTGCTCGGGGTGCTCCCTCTCGGAAGCTGGGGTGTGAAGGGCCTGTTCCATGGGTGTCTCCGGTTCGGAAACAATATAACCATTGACAAATATCAAAGCTCATATCGTTTACCCCATGTATTGGCAGGGTCTTCCTGCACTTCAGTGGGAAGAGGGGGACGCGTGTGCGCTCTTGGCGTGGCGGGAGGGGGCTTTCCCGATGCCGTCGGCGTGACGGCGCATGTGCAGCGCCAGGGCGGCGTCCAGCGACTGGGTGTGTTTGGTGAACCAGACCGCCAGTTCACCGGCCATTTCACGGACCGCATCCATCTGGCCAGCGCGCGCCATCGCCAAGCCTTCCCGCAGCACGTTGAGCACCACCCGGTGCTGGATGATGTGGTTCTCGGCCGCGGAGAAGCGGGTTTTTCGCATCCAGTCGTCCTCCCGACCGAAGTGCTCCACGGTGTGATCCACCACCGCGGCCCAGGCCTGCGGCAGGGTGGCGTCGGGTGCGTTTTGTGCCAGCGCCAGCAGATCCACAAACTCGCGGTGCACGCCGTCCATGGGCTCAAAATCCAGCAGCAAAGTGTCGGACCATTCAACAGTGTTCATGACAACCTCCTTGACTTTGCCAACAGCTTGACAGCGTGCAAACGGCCGCGGTTTGATCCAGCGCAGAAACTCCGCAAGGCCCATTGCGGGTGAACCCGGATGCGGATGCGGGCACTGCCGGCACCGTTACACTGCCCCGCCATGACCACCAGTGCTTTCCCTCCACCCTGTGTGCCCCTTGACGGGCTTGATGCCGCCCTGCAATCGCAGGGCTTTGCGCTGATGGCTGCCGCCGATGTGCGGTGGTGGCTGCCGGCCGACGCGGCCGAGCTCGATGCGCTGCACGCCGGCTGGGATCACCTGCCGGCCGACGCCTACCTGAAGGACGGCGGGCACTACCGGCGCCGGCGCCACAGCTGCTTCGTGGTCGATGGCCAGGTGGTGCAGCAGGCGCCGCACCGCGCCCACTGGCAACCGCTGGAATACAACGCGCTGCACGGCGGCATGCAGCGCCTGTTCGAACCCATGCAGCCCGAGCTCGTGGCACTGCCGGTGTGGAGCCGCGTGCTGGCGCGGGTGGGCGAGGCGGTGTCGGCCCTGCGCGGAACGCAGCCCTGGTTTATCGAGGCACACCCGTTCCGCATCGACACCACCGACGGCATCGGCCGGCCCACGCCCGAAGGCGCGCACCGCGACGGCGTCGATCTGGTGGCGGTGTTCATGCTCGGACGCCACCGCATCAAGGGCGGCGAGAGCCGGGTTTTCGAGGCCGACGGACCCAATGGCCAGCGCTTCACGCTGACCGAGCCCTGGTCGCTGCTGCTGCTGGACGATGCGCGCGTGATCCACGAGACCACGCCGATCCAGCCGCTGGAGAACGGCGAACTGGGCTGGCGCGACACGCTGGTGCTGACCTACCGCTCGGGCGGCTTTCAGGGCGAGTGAAACCGCGCCGCGTCAGGTGCCCACGCGCTGCTTGCGCCGCCACGCCGCCGGCGGCTGTCCCACGCTGCGTTTGAACGCGCGGGAGAAGGCTGCCTCGGAGTCGTAGCCCACCTCCTGCGCGATCGTTGCGACCTTGGTGTCGCTGCTGCGCAGCAGGCCGGCGCCGAGCTGCATGCGCCAGCCGGTGAGGTATTGCATCGGCGGCTGCCCGGCGAGTTCGACGAAACGTTCGTGCAACGCCGAACGCGACAGCCCGGACTCGCGCCCCAGTTCGTCGATCGTCCACGGATGGGCCGGCTTCTCGTGCATGAGATGGATTGCCCGCCCGACATGGCGATCGCGCAGCGCAGCGAACCAGCCCGAGGCGCCGCTGGGCAACGATTCCAGGTGGCGCCGCGCCGCATCGACAAACACCATTTCGCTGACCCGCTCGAGCACCGCAGCGCTGCCGGCGCGGCTCTCGCGCGATTCCGCCACCGCCTGGTCCAGCAGTTGCGCCACCCAGGTACCCAGGCCACCGGACGCCAGGTGCAGCAGCCGGGGCAGCGACGAAATCAAGGGGTTGAAGGGCAGCAGGTCGCAGGCGATGAAACCGCAGACCACGACCGATGTGGCCTCGTCGGCCGGTATCGCCGCGCCCGGGCGCAACACGCCGCGGTGGTAGGCCACCGCGATAGGCTTGGGGTCGTTGCGGGTGGTGAAGCGCCAGTCGCTGCGGTCTTCCTGCGCATGCATGCCCGGCGCGCTGGAGATGACGTGTCCGTCGCCGCGCGGAAACATCACGATGTCGCCCTGCGCCAGCCGCACCGGCGGTTCGCCGTCGGTGGCGGCCCAGCCCGCGCCCCGGACGATGAGGTGGTAGGCCAGCACGTGTTCGGCACCGGGCATCAGGGCGCGCGCCAGATCGGGTGAAGCCGGCGTTTCGGCAGCCCACTCGTCGCCAAAACTCACGTAGTAGAAGACCGCTCCGCGCAGGCGCACGCTGCGCAGCACGTCGGACAAGGGATCGTGGTGCATGGTCAGGACCTCCACATCTGGAGCCGCGATCAAGTGGGGTGGATTCCCGGCCAAAGTCGCGGTTGACCAGACGCATTCCAGGACGAACAGACAAGTCTGAAGGACGCCCGGAGAAGCGTCAATGTCCCGTTCTCCGAAGAATGGGCCCGTCGCCGCAAGCCCGCGCCGACGCCCCCACTTCCACAGGAGACAACCCCATGAACACCGTGCTCGACAAACCCGTTCCCGACTACGCAGCCATCAAGCAGCGCCAGCAGGCCACCTGGGCCAGTGGCGACTACGCCGCCATTGGCACCACCTTGCAGATCGTCGGCGAGACGCTGGCGGAAGCGGCCGACGTGCGCGCCGGCGAGCGCGTGCTCGACGTGGCCGCCGGCAACGGCAACGCCTCGCTGGCCGCCGCGCGGCGCCACGCGCAGGTCACCTCGACCGACTATGTGCAGGCGCTGCTGGCCAAGGGCCACGATCGCGCGGTTGCTGAAGGCCTGGCCATCCGGTTCCAGCACGCCGATGCCGAAGCCCTGCCGTTCGCCGACGCCAGCTTCGACGCCGTGCTCTCCACCTTCGGCGTGATGTTCACGCCCGAACACCCGCGCGCCGCCAGCGAGATGCTGCGCGTGCTGCGCAGCGGTGGCCGCATTGGCCTCGCGAACTGGACACCCGGTGGTTTCATCGGCCGCCTGTTCAAGCTCATCGGTGCCCACGTGCCGCCCCCGGCCGGTCTCGCTTCCCCGCTGCTCTGGGGCACCGAATCGCACATCGTCGAGCTGTTCGGTTCGCACGCGGCGCAGATCCGTTGTGAGCACCGCCACTTCAACTTCCGCTACCGCTCGGCGGTGCACTGGGTGCAGGTGTTCCGCGAACTTTATGGCCCCACGCACAAGGCCTTTGCTGCGCTCGATGCCCAGGGCGCTCAGTCGCTCGAACGCGCCATCACGGCGCTGCTGGAGGAGCTGAACGTCGGCGGTCCGCAGTCGCTGGTCGTGCCCAGCGAGTACCTCGAAATCGTCGTCACCAAACAATGAACCCGACCCCCGGAGACCGACATGAGCACACCACTTTTCCGCCACAAGCTTTGGGCACCGCTGGCCGCCATGGCAGCGCTGCAGGCGCACGCCGACACCGTCACGGACTGGAACCTGCGGGCCAACGCGCTGCTGGCCGATTCACAGCTCGGCACGCCGCCCGCGATCCGCGTCATGGCGATCGTGCAGACTGCGGTACACCAGGCGATTGATGGCTTGCCGCCGCGGGTGGCCACCACGAAGCCGGCGGTGGACGCCGCGGTGGCGATGGCCCACCACACCACCCTGACGCAACTGCTCCCGGGCCAGCGCGCAGGCACCGATGCCGCCGTGCAGGCCGCGCTGTCGGCCATCCCGGAGGGGCCGGCCAAGGCCGCCGGCATGGCCGCGGGTGAACGCGCCGCGGCCGCGGTGTTGGCCGCTCGCGCCGGCGATGGCGCGGGTGCGCCCGAAAGCTACCGGCCGCATGCCGCCGCGGGCGCCTATGTGCCCACCGCCTTGCCGGCCGTGCCCCAGTGGGCGCAGCGAAAGCCCTGGCTGATGTCGGGCGCGGCGCAGTTCCGCCCCGGGCCGCCGCCGTCGCTGACCAGCGATCAATGGGCGCGCGACTACAACGAGGTGAAGTCGCTGGGCGAGCGCTCGGGCGGCCGGCGCAGCGCCGAGCAGACCGAGGCCGCGCGCTTCTGGGCCTATTCGATGCCGGCGATCTACCACGGGGTCGTGCGGTCGGCGGTTGATCAGCCCGGCCGCGATCCGGCCCGCAATGCCCGCGTGTTCGCTGCCGTGGCGCAGGCCATGGACGACGCCCTGATTGGTGTGATCGACGCCAAGTACCACCACCATTTCTGGCGCCCCGTCACCGCGATCCGCAACGGCGACACCGACGGCCACGCGGCGACCGAGCGCGTGGCCGGTTGGGCCCCGCTCGTCGACACGCCGATGCACCCCGAGTACCCGAGTGCCCACAGCAGCCTCGCCAGCGCGGTCGGCACGGTGCTCGACGCCGAGTTCGAAGCCGGCACTTTGCCCGTCCTGAGCACCACCAGCCCGAGCGCCAAGGGCGCGGTGCGGCAATGGAAGCGCACCGACGACTTCGTACGCGAGGTCTCGCAAGCCCGCATCCATGGCGGCCTGCACTACCGCTTTTCCACCGATGCCGGCGAGGCGCTGGGCCGCCAGGTGGGCCGGCTGGCGGTCGAGCAACTGCTGCGGGAGGCGCCGTGATGCGCCGGCTGCCCATACACCCAAGGGGCGCTGACATGCACCACCCAGCCATCGAGACCGACTACCTCGTCGTGGGCGCGGGTGCCATGGCCATGGCCTTTGTCGACACGTTGATCGACGCCTCCTCCGACGCCACCGTGCTGATGGTGGACCCGCACCCGTTGCCCGGCGGTCACTGGAACGATGCCTACCCGTTCGTGCGCCTGCACCAGCCGTCTGCCTGGTACGGCGTCGCCTCCACCCGGCTGGATGAGGCAGAGCCGGACCCGTCCGGCTACGGGCGTGGCGCCACCGGCGCCGAGGTGCTGGCCTATTTTGAGCGGCTGATGCGCGAGCGCTTCCTGCCCACCGGTCGGGTGCGCTGGTTCCCGGGCCATCAATACCGCCAGGGTGTCGATGGTTCGCACCGCCTCGTGTGCCTGACCACCGGGGTGGAGCAGGTGGTGACGGTGCGCCGCAAACGGGTGAATGCCACCCACGCCCGCACCGAAGTGCCGTCGGTCCGCCGGCCCGCCTACGCGCTGGCGACCAGCGTGGACTGCATCGCGCCGGGCCAGTTGCCGCAGCTGCAGCGGTCTTACGCCCACTACACCGTGGTCGGATCGGGCAAGACCGGCATGGACACCTGCCTGTGGCTGCTGGACGCCGGGGTGCCGGCTTCGCGCATCCGCTGGATCATGCCGCGCGACGCCTGGGTGCAGGACCGCGCCAACCTCCTGACGGGCGAGGAGCACTTTGTCCTCAGCATGCGCCGCACGATCGACCAGTTCGAAGCGATCGCCGAAGCCACCTCGCTGCCCGACCTGTGGTCGCGCCTGGAGCAGCGTGGCGTGCTGATGCGCCTGGACCCGGCGGTCGAGCCGACAAGCTTCCGTTGCGCCATCGCCTCGCGCGAAGAGATGACCCGGCTGCGGCGCATCCACGGCGTGGTGCGGCTCGGCCGGCTGCGCTCGGTCGAGCGCTCGCACCTGGTGCTGGAGCAGGGTGTGATCGGCGCTCACGCGGACACGCTGACCATCGACTGCAGCGCCGGTGGCTTGCAACCCGCCCCGGGCGTGCCGGTGTTCGATGGCGACCGGATCAACCTGCTGATGGTCAGCTGGTGCCGGCCGCTGTTCAGCGCGGCCCTGATCGCCCAGGTTGAAAGCACGGTGGGCGACGAAGCCGAACAGAACGCCTTGTGCGAACCGGTGCCGGTGCCCGAGCGGCCGTCAGACTGGCTGCTCCAGTGGGCCGTGACGCTGGCGAACGCCCAGCGCTGGCGGCAGAGTCCCCCGGTCGAGGCCTGGTTGAAAGCGAGTCGGCTCAACACCGTTGGGGTGCTGCTGGACGGTGCCGGACCCGTCGAACCCACCCATCTGGATCTGCTGCGGGCGAGCGGAGCCAAGGCCCAGGCGGCGATGCCCAACCTGAACCGGCTTCTGGCCAGCCTTAGCCTGCACCCGCCTCCAGCAATCCGCGAGGTCAGCGCCGGACGGCTGGCGCACCCGGACAGGGTTGTCCCGTGAACCCGGGGCCTCGCGGCCCCGGGTTCAGCGGTCAGCGCACGGTGCGGTCGGTCCAGCCGTCGGTCGGGCGCGCGCCGCCGGCGCGCTGTTCGGCGTAGGCACGGACGTGGGCAGGCAGGCGCGCGAGCAGCCAGCGCAGCGCCAGCGGCACGATGACCAGGTCGTCCAGCACGCCGATCACGGGCAGCATGTCGGGAATGAAGTCGATCGGCGAGATCAGGTAGAGCACCAGCGCGGCCGCACCGGCCTTGAGCCAGCCCGGCGATTCGGGATGGCCCAGCGCATACCAGAGCCGCTTCGCGTCACCGCGCACCGCGAGCCAGATCACTGAGAGTCGTTTCCACATCGCAGCACCTCTTCAAGGACAGAACGTGTTGGAGGCGGGGGGTGACCCAAAGTTCGCGAAAGAGGTGGTGCAAGTCCAGCACACGCCGTGGAACCGGCTTCGCCGGGCCACAGGGCGTGGTCCCCCGGGGGGAAGCCGCAAAGCGGCGCAGGGGGGCCTCACCGCCGTATTGCGTTGGGGAAATACAGCGCTGTCAGGCTGCGGCTGTGCACCGGCGAGAAGTCGTCGGTCACCGCGCTGGCGCCGCTGCCGTAGCGCCGCCACTCGCGCACCCAGTGCAGGTGGTCGCAGACCTCCAGCAGGCCGATGGTCTCGCGGTCGCCGATCAGGATGCCGTGCGCGCGCAAGGCCAGCCGCTCCTTGGCCTCGCGCAGCTGCTGCAGCGTGGCGGGGGTGACGCCGAACTCGCCGTCGCTCACCACCAGCAGGTCGGCCTCTTCCCAGCCGGCGGTCTGCACCAGGGCGATGGCGCGTTCGATCGGCGTCTGCACGTCGGTGCCGCCGTCGAAACTCTGGCCCATCAGGTCGAGCAGGTGCTCCAGCCCGGCGGCGTCGAGCGTCAGGTCGCGCTCCAGCAGCTCGCTGGGGCCGCCAAAGGCCAGCAGCCGGCAGCGGCGCTGCCCGGCGTGGGCGCTGCGCAGCGCCTGCAGCACGCAGGCTTTGGCCACGTTTTCCGGCGCGCCGCGCATGGAGCCCGAGGTGTCGAGGCAGATGATCAGCGGTCCGCGCCCGGCGTGGGTGGGCGCTTGCCGGTGCGGCCGGTGTTCGGGCAATGGCAGCGGCCGCCGCGAGGTTTCGCGGGCGCGGTCGTCGTAGGTCAGCAGTTGCGCCTCGGCGAAGCGTGCGCGCCACAGACGGTGCAGCACCGGGTGGGTCAGGTTCAGGCTTTCGCTGCCTGCCATGCGCGCGAGATTGCGCGAGCGGCGCACGCCGTCCACCGCGGTGGGCTCGGGGCGGCGCTCTTCTTCGTCGGCCTGGCGTTGCGCGGCCTGTGCATCGGGCGCCGGATCGGGCCGGGCGGTGCGTGCCGGCGGGCGCTGCCGATCAGTGTCGCGGCGGCCCACACCGTCGATGAAGCGGGCCAAGGTGGGCATGCGTTGCAGCAGCTGGCCGATGCGGCGCGCTTCCTGCCACTCACGCCGGTTGAGCTGGCCGGCGAGGTCGTCCCAGCGCAGATGCGCCAGATCGCCGAGCGACTGCAGCAGGGCCAGCACCTCGTCCCAGCCCTGGCGCTGCACGTCCCAGGTTTCGCGAAAGCCGGCCAGCATGCGGGCGATGGCTTGCGCGCGCGGTTCGTCGAAGGGGCGGTCGATCAGGCTGTCGAGGTGCCACAGCAGGCTTTGCAGCACCTGCTGGGTGAGCGGAGCGCTCTGGCGCGTGAGGGTGAGCAGGTCCAGCTCTGCCAGCAGCGGGCGCAGCGCCTGGCTGGCGGCGGGGTCGCCGAAGTCGTGCGCCGGATCGGGCAGGGTGCCGTCCATGAGTGCGCGCACCCAGTGGGCCAGTTCCGGCAGGCGGCGCATGGTCGGGCCGCTGCTGCACACCACGGCCCAGCGCCAGAGTTCGCGTGGCAAGGCGTTCAGGTGGTGGTAGGGCCGGTCGGGCAGGCCTGGATCTTCCGCAGGCTCAGGACACCAGGCGCTTGTTGGCACAGGCTCGAACGGCCCGGCTGTGGGCGCCGAGCCGGTTGCCGTTGTCACGCAGAGCCCCATTGCACCGGTGCGGGCAGCTCGGTCAGCGCCTCGTCCACCGGCAAGGCCGCAAAACCGTTGCGCGTGGACTGGTGTTGCGCACACAGACCCGCCAGCTGGCCGCAGCGTTCGGCGTGCGCGGCTTCGATCTGCAGCAGCCAGCTCGGGGGCAGCCAGTCGTGCGACCGGGCCTTGGCCAGCACCGCGTGCGCGACCGCCAGCCACTCGCCATGCAGCGCCACCAGGCGCTCCAGCAACTGATCGCACTGCGCCACGCGCGCTTCGATGTGCACCGGGCTGTAGCGTCGCTGGGCGCGCTCGCTGGTGATGCGCAGCATCTCGCTTTCTTCGCCCGGGCGGGTGATGGCGCGCGCCAGCGCCAGTTTGCCCGCGCTGTCGTCCTGCGCGTCGGGCGGGGCGCGGCGCTCAGTGTCCAGCTGCGACTCGAAGGCCATCACCGCGCGCTCCAGCCCGTCGATGGGCACCGGTGCGGTATGGGCGACCCGGTGCAGGAACAGTGCGGTCCATCCTGGCCCTTGGGCTGGGTCGGCGGCCAGCGCATAGGGGAGCAGCCAGAGGTCCCAAGGACTGACCTCGACGGCCCCGCGACTGGCGGCCTGCAGCTGCAGCAGGGCCACGAGCTGGCGCCAGCGGCGGTCCGACACGGTCTGTGCGGTCTGGCTCGCGTGTTGCCGGGCCTGCAGCAGCAGCGCCAGCGCGGCTTCACCCAGCGGGACATGCGGCGCGCTCTCGCGCAGCGCCTGCACCACGACCGGGTCGATCAGCGCGTTGGCCGGGGTGTCGCTTGCGGCCGACGTGTCGGCCAGCAGCAGGGCGGTGAAGTGTGCGTCGTCCACCGGCTGCACGGGCACGCGCAGCAGGAAGCGGTCGTAGAACGCGAGCAGGCTGTCGTCCTGCGGCTGTTCGTTGCTGGCGCCCACCAGGCACACCAGCGGCACCGGCTGGCGCTGGCTGCCGTTGTCGAACTGGCGCTCGTGCAGCAGGCCGAGCAGGGTGTTGAGGATGGCGGAGTTGGCCTTGAACACCTCGTCGAGAAACGCCACTTCGGCGCTCGGCAGGTAGCCCTCGGTCAGGCGTTCGTAGCGGTCGTCTTCCAGCGCGCGCAGCGACAGCGGTCCGAACAGCTCTTCGGGCACGGTGAAGCGGGTGAGCAGGCGCTCGAAATAGTGCGCGCCGGGCAGCAGGCGCTGCAGACGGCGCGCGAGTTCGCTCTTGGCCGTGCCGGGCGGGCCGAGCAGCAGCACGTGCTCGCCCGCGAGCGCCGCCAGCAGCAGCGCGCGGGCGGCCACGTCGCGCTGCAGCAGGCCGCGCTCCAGCTCCTGAATCGCAGCGGCCCAGCGCATGGCGTTACAGCCTTTCGAACACAGCGGCGATGCCCTGGCCGCCGCCAATGCACATCGTCACCAACGCGTAGCGGCCGTTGATGCGTTGCAGTTCGTAGAGCGCCTTGACGGTGATCAGCGCGCCGGTGGCGCCAATGGGGTGGCCGAGGGAAATGCCCGAACCGTTGGGGTTGACCTTGGCCGGGTCCAGGCCGAGTTCCTTGCTCACGGCACAGGCCTGGGCAGCGAAGGCTTCGTTGGCTTCGATCACGTCCATGTCGTTGACGGTCAGGCCGGCTTTCTGCAGTGCCAGGCGCGAGGCCGACACCGGGCCAATGCCCATGATCTTGGGGTCCACGCCGGTGTGGGCATAGGCCACCAGGCGGCCCAGCGGCTTGGCGCCTCGGGCCTTGGCGGTGCCCGCCTCCATCAGCACCACGGCCGCGGCGGCGTCGTTGATGCCCGAGGCGTTGCCGGCGGTCACGGTGCCGTTTTCCTTCACGAACACGGGTTTCAGCTTGGCCATGTCGGCGAGCGAGCAGTTGGGGCGGAAGTGCTCGTCGGTGGCATAGGCCACCTCGCCCTTCTTGCTCTTGAGCATGACGGGCACGATCTGGTCCTTGAAGTAGCCGGCTTCGGTGGCGCGCTGGGCGCGGTTGTGGCTCTCGACGGCCAGCGCGTCCTGCATCTCACGCGTGATGCCGAACTTCGCGGCCACGTTTTCAGCCGTCACACCCATGTGGATGGTGTGGAAGGGGTCGTGCAGGGCGCCGACCACCATGTCGACCATCTTGCTGTCGCCCATGCGGGCGCCCCAGCGGGCCGAGAGGCTGGCGTAGGGGCCGCGGCTCATGTTTTCGGCGCCGCCGCCGATGGCGATGTCGCAGTCGCCCAGAAGAATCGCCTGGCTGGCGGAAATGATGGCCTGCAGGCCCGAGCCGCACAGGCGGTTGACGTTGAACGCGGGCGTGCCTTCGGCGCAGCCGCCGTTGACCGCGGCCACGCGGGAGAGGTACATGTCCTTGGGCTCGGTGTTGACCACGTGGCCGAACACCACATGGCCGACGTCCTGGCCGTCCACACCGGCGCGCGCCAGCGTTTCCTTGACGACCAGGGCCGCCAGTTCGGTGGGCGGCGTGTCCTTGAGGCTGCCGCCGTAGGTACCAATGGCGGTGCGGGCGGCGCTGACAACAACAACTTCTCGGCTCATGTTCATCTCCTGTTTGTGGTGGGGGTGTGATGGGTGGTGACCCGCCCCGATAGGGCGGTGATCGCCGGATCAACTGCACATGGTATCCGCGGCTGGCTTACGCCGAGCTTGTCGGGCGCCAAACCAGGTACTCCCGGCCTTCGCCAGCGCTCAGAAAACCTGGCGTGCCAGTACCGGCAAGTGGTCACTGGCCCCCGGCCGAGTGACGAAGACCTCGCCCATGGCCAGGAATGTGCCCGTGAGTGCCGAGATGTTGACCTGGTGTGTCACCAGCATGATGTTCTTCGGTGCCGCCAGCCCGTGCACCGCGCGCAACACCTCGCGGGTCTGCGTCGGGCCGGTGGCGTCGTTGAAAAAGGAATTGATCGGTGCCCAGACCGTGTGCTGGCCGAAGGCGAGCTCGGCGGTTTCGGTGCAGCGGCACCAGGCGCTGGAGCGCACCTCGTCGAGCTGCACGCCTTCGCGCGTGAACGCCGCGCCGACCCGGCGTGCCTGCTCGCGGCCGGCTTCGCTCAGCTGGCGCTGGGTGCTGCACTGGTCGAGCCGGAAGCCCGGTGGGTCGCCGACACCGGGTTCGGTCAGTGCGTGGCGCATGAGCACCACGCAGCCACCGCGGCGCAGCAAGGCCCAGAAGTCACCACTGCCCTGCGCCATGGCCCGCATCGGCGCGCTGGACATGGCTCCCAGGGTGAGCAGCGATCGGGTGAACTGGCGGCGAGAAGGGGTCTGCATGGTGCGTACCTCCTGCGAGGGTGTTTCACTTCGGTATCCCGTGGCCTCGGAGCGCCACCCCGCCGCATGAAGCGGTGCCACCCAGGGCACCGCCGGGCCGGCTTTGCCGGACGGCCAGTGCCGCCCCCTGTAGGGGGTAGCGCGAAGCGCTGCGGGGGTGAGTCAATTCAGTCCCGCACGTCGGCCACCGGTTGGTCTCCGAAGTCGGGCCGCTGGAGCCAGGCCAGGACCTGGCGGGCGGCGTCCGGTGGACTAGAGAGCTGGCCCTGGCGCTGGAGTTCCACGAAGCGCTGCAGGTCGGGAAACGCCGCCGGGTCGCCGGCGCGCAGTTGCACCTGCATGTCGGTGTCGATCACGCCGGGCGCGAGCGAGACCAGCTTGGCGCCGTGTTCGCGCTGCGCTTCGTCGAGCGCGCTGCAGCGGGTGAAGTGGTCCAGCCCGGCCTTGGCGGCGCAATACGGCGCCTGCGCGGCCATGGGCCGGCGGCCCAGGCCGGACGAGATGTTGAGCACCTTGCGCGGACCGCGCCAGCCGCCATCGACCCAGGTACCGGTGGCGCGCAGGAAGGCTGCGGTGAGCTGCATGGGCGCTTCGAGCCCGACGCGCAGCGCATTGGCCAGTTGATCGGGCGGGCAAGCGTCCAGCGGCCCGATGGGCGGGATGACACCGGCGTTGTTGATCAGGGTGGCACTGGCCAGGCTGGGCGCGTCGAGCTGGGCCAGCCAGTTCTGCAGGCGGTCGGCCGCGGCCACGGTGTCGGCCAGGTCGATGCGCCATTGCAGCAGCGTGGCGCCGCGCTGGCTCGCGAGTTCGGTGAGTTCGGCGCTGGACTGGCGCGACAGGCACAGCAGCACCTGACCCGGCTCGATGAGTTGTCGCGCCATGGCCAGGCCCATGCCACGGGAGGCGCCGGTGAGGATGAAGAGGTCGTGCATGGTGAAGAGCCTCAGAAGGGGCAGGGGGATTCAAAACGCATCTCGGCGCCGGTGACCGGGTGCGGGATGCTCAGTGCCTGCGCGTGCAGCAGCATGCGGTCCACCGCCACGGTGGGCGCCGCGTAGAGCGGGTCGCCGACGATGGGGTGGTCAATCGCCTGCAGGTGCACACGCAACTGGTGCGAGCGGCCGGTGACGGGTTCGAGGTCGAGCCGCGTTGTGCCCGGCAGGGGTGCCGGTTCGGTGGCGAGGCGCCAGTGCGTTACGCTGGGTTTGCCGAGTTCGTGGTTGACAGCGCTGCGTGGGCGGTTGAGCCAGTCCAGCAGCAACGGCAGGTCGATCGTGTTCCAGCCGTTGTCCGGCTCCGGGTTGGCCAGCAGGCCGTTGACCACCGCCACATAGCGCTTGTGCACGCGGCGTTGCTCGAACGCCAGGCCGAGGGCGCGCTGGGCTTCGATGCCCCGGCCCATGACCACGATGCCCGAGGTGGCCATGTCCAGCCGGTGCACCACCAGCGCGTCGGGGTAGGCGGCCTGGGCCCGCGCGCTCAGGCAGTCCTGCTTGTCTTCGCCGCGCCCGGGCACCGCCAGCAGCCCGGCGGGCTTGTCCAGCACCAGCAGGGCCTCGTCGGTGTACAGCACCCGCAGCCCGGCCGGGATCGCCGCCGGGGTGGCTTGCGGGCCGGGTGGCTGCGCGGTGGCGGTGTCGCTCACGGCGCGGGGCCAAGCGCCTGGCGCAGTTCGTCGGCGTCGATGCTGCGCGCGGCGCCGAAACCGGCCACCTGGCGCGCGCCGACCGGCACCAGGTGCAGGAAGCGGAAATCACCCAATGCCGTCATGGGCTCGGCCTCGGGAAAGCGGGCCAGATAGGCTTCGGCCGCGGCCCCGTGTGCGGCGCTGCCGGGCTCGCAGGGCAGGGCGTTCACGTCCAATGTCACGCGGGGCAGCGCATGCACCGGTTCGCCCGCGACTTCGGCCTGGCAGACCATGAGCGAGGCGCGCGGCTGGCGCATCAGGTTGCGCGTGTGCGCAGCCAGACCGCTGACGTGGATCACCAGTTCGCCGGCCAGCGGCAACACGGCGAAGGGCACCATGGACACGAAGGGTGCGCCGGTTTGGTCGAGCGTGCCGAGCGCAGCGATGCGCTGCGTGGCCAGCAGTTCGCGCAGCGCGGCGGTGAGGCGGGGTTCGTGCGCCATGGTCGGTTCAGCGCACCTCGATGTCGGCGCGACGGTTGCGCGGTTCGGCCACTTCGTCGTCGGTGGGCACCAGGGGCTCGCGTTCGCCGCGTCCCACGGCCTCGATCCGTTCGGCGTTGAATCCGCGCTCGACCAGCAACGCGCGCACCGCCTTGGCACGTTCCAGCGAGAGCGCGTCGTTGCCTTCGAGCGAGCCCTGGCGGTCGGTGTGGCCGGTCACGATGATTTCACCCCCCGCACGGGACTGCGCGTTGCGAATCACGGCTTCCAGACGGGTCAGGGACTCCGGTGTCAGTGCCGAGGTGCCCGGGTCAAATTCCAGCGTGAAGCGCTCGGCTGGTGGCGGCTGCAGCGCCAGCAGTTGCGGATGCCGCTCGCGCACCGCTTCGGCGGTGGTGGTGGCCTGGCTCAGGTTGCCGCTGCGACCGACCTCGGCCACCTGGTAGGGCTTGTCGATGCGTTGGGAGCCCTTGCCGGTGGTCACCTCGACCGCACTGGCCTTGCCGCTGGCCTGGGGCAGCAGGGTCACACGCGTGGTGGGTGCGCAGGCCGTGAGCAAGGCGGTCAGGGCCAGGGACAGGCCGACCAGGGCGTGACGAATGGGCAGCGGGTGGGTCATTGGGCGGCCTGTGCTTCCACGATGAAGTCGGTGCCACGCACGCCAACCACCGAGGTGGGCGTGTTGACCTTGAACAGCTCCGGGTTGATGCGGGCCAGCAGCCCGGTGACCACGCGCACGGAACCCCGCAGCAGGTCGAGCACGAAGTGGCCTTGCTGGGTGGTCGAATCGAACTGGAACCGGCTCAGGTCCATGGCGGTGTTCGGGCCCATGGTCAGCACCGTGCCGTCCTTGAGCGTGATCGTGGCAGCGCCGTCTTTCCCAGTGCTGACGCGCTCGTTGACGCTCACGCCGTCGCCTGACGTCGGCACGCGCAGGGCGCCGGTTCGCCCGGTTCGGATATCGCCCTCGATCTGTTTGAAGGTGCCCACGCGTGCGCCGTCCGTGGCGGCGGGCACCGGGGGCTGGGCGGTCGCTGCGGGCGGGGTGGCCTGCGCGAAGCAGAGCGAGGCCGCTGCCAGCAGGCCGGTCGCCAGGGGCAGTGCGGGAAACAGTCGCATGGGGTTTATCTCCGGAGGGCGAAAATACCGAACGGACGATGGTACCGGAGGCGCGTCCGCAGCCGCAAGCGGGGCCCGATAGAATGGAAACCCGCCCCAAACGGCCCCGCCGTACCGCTTCCACGGGTCGCCGCCCACCCCATTCCCATGACCCTTTTGCTCGCGCCCATGGAAGGCCTGCTCGACGCGACGCTGCGCGATGTGCTCACGCGCACGGGCGGTATCGACCGCTGCGTGAGCGAATTCATCCGCGTGACCAACACGCTGCTGCCCGAGCGCGCCTTCGTGCGCGTGGTGCCCGAGCTGCTCAATGGCGGGCGCACGCGCTCGGGGGTGCCGGTGCGGCCGCAGCTGCTGGGTTCCGATCCGGCCTGCCTGGCCGAGAACGCCGCCCGGCTCGCCGGGTTGAGCCCGTTCGGGGTGGACCTCAATTTCGGCTGCCCGGCCAAGACGGTGAACCAGAGCCGCGGCGGCGCGGTGTTGCTGGACGAACCCGAACTGATCGGCCGCATCGTGTCTGCGGTGCGCCGTGCCGTGCCGGCTCACGTGCCGGTGTCGGCCAAGATGCGCCTGGGCTTCAACGACGACCAGCGCGCCGAGGATTGTGCGCAGGCGATCGCCGAAGCCGGTGCCGACGAACTGGTGATCCACGCCCGCACCAAGGCCCATGGTTACCGGCCACCCGCCTACTGGGAGCGCATCGCGCAGGTGCGCGAATCGCTGCCCGCGGGGGCCATGCAGGTGATCGCCAACGGCGAAATCTGGAGCGTCGCCGAAGCGCTGCGCTGCCGCGAAGTGAGCGGTTGTGATGCGCTCATGATCGGCCGCGGCATGGTGACCGATCCGGGCCTGGCGCTGGCGATCAAGGGGCAGGGCGGTGTGCCCTGGCGCGAAGTGGCGCCCTTGCTGGCGGTGTTCTGGCAGCAGGTGAGCGGCCGCGTCGAGCGCCGCCACCGCGCCGGGCGCCTGAAGCAGTGGCTCAACTACCTGCGCAAGCGTTATCCCGAGGCCCAGACCGCGTTCGACGAGCTGCGCTGCTGCAACGATCCGCCGCAGATCGATGCCTGGTTGCACGCGAGCACGGGGCTGGCCGCGGCGCGGGAGACCCCCGTCGCGCCGGTGGCGCGCCGTTTCCTACCCGAAAACCGCATGGCCGTGCCGCCAGCGGAAATGGCCCAGCCGTGTTAAGTTCCGGCCCCGGACCCGAAAACCTCCCCCTGTATGACTTCACTGGAACAACGGCTGCAAGCGCTCGGCGCCGATCGCCTGCGCGGCATGCGCCGCGGTCTTGAAAAAGAAAGCCTGCGTGCCCAGCCCGACGGCAAACTGGCCCTCACGCCGCATCCGGCGGCCCTGGGCAGCGCGCTCACGCACCCGCACATCACCACCGACTACAGCGAGTCGCAGCTGGAGCTGATCACGGGGGTGCACGACAGCGTGGCGTCTTGCCTGAACGAGCTCACCGAGGTCCACCAGTACACGGTGCGCAGCCTCAAGGCCGCGGGTGAAGAAGTGATGTGGGCGTCGAGCATGCCCTGCGGCCTGCCGACCGACGAGACCATTCCGCTGGGTCGTTATGGGTCGTCCAACGTCGGGCGCGCCAAGAGCGTGTACCGCATGGGTCTGGGCCACCGCTACGGCCGGCGCATGCAGACCATCAGCGGCATCCACTACAACTGGTCGCTGCCGGGTGTGGACAACGATGGGTATTTCGCGCTCATCCGCAACTTCCGCCGCCACGCCTTTTTGCTGCTCGCGCTGTTCGGCGCCTCGCCCGCCCTGTGTTCCAGTTTCGTCGAAGGCCGCCAGCACGAGTTGCTGCCGCTGGGCAGCGGCGGCAGCCTGCACATGCCCTACGGCACCTCGCTGCGCATGGGTCGTCTGGGCTACCAGAGCGAGGCGCAGGCCACGCTGGACGTGAGTTACAACGGACTCGAAGGCTATGCCGCCTCGCTGCACGACGCGCTCACGCGCCCCTGGCCGGCCTACGAAACGGTGGGCATCCGCAACCCGGGTGGTGACTACAACCAGCTCGCCACCACCCTGCTGCAGATCGAAAACGAGTTCTACGGCACGATCCGCCCCAAGCGCGTGATCTACCCCGGCGAACGCCCGCTGCACGCGCTGCGCGAACGCGGCGTGGAATACGTCGAGGTGCGGCTGATGGACCTCGACCCGTTCGAGCCCATCGGCATCGGCGCGTCCACCTTGCGCTTTCTCGACGTGTTCCTGATGCATTGCCTGCTCAGCGACAGCCCGCCCGACACGCCGGATGAAATCCACGAGCTCAAGTTCAACCAGCACGTCACCGCCGCGCGCGGACGCGAGCCCGGCCTCTGTCTGTGGCGCAAGGGGGAAAGCGTGGGCCTGCAGCAGTGGGGCATTGAGCTGATCGATCAGCTGGCGCCCATTGCTGCGACCCTGGACGCGACCCACGGGGGCAATGACCACCGCGATGCCGTGGCGCAGGCCCGTGCCTCGCTGCTCGCCCCCGAGACGCTGCCATCGGCCCGTGTGCTCGCCGCGATCCGGCAGGAGCACAGCGATTCATTTGTCGGCTTTGTGCGCGAGCAGTCGCAGCAGACCCATGTCCACCTGCTGGGGCTGCCCTGGAGCGCCAAGCAGCAGGCCCGGTTTGAGGCCATGGCCGCTCAGTCGTTCGAAGCCCAGCGCGCCATCGAAGCTGCGGACACCATGCCGTTCGAGGTGTACCGGCAGGAGTACACCTCCCCCGACCGCCTGGGGCGGCATCCCGACTGGTCCGCGATCGCACCCGTCTGAGCCGTCGGGTGCGCCTTGCCCGCGGCCGGCGGGTGTTGCGGCCGTTACCTCTGGAAACCCGCTCCCCCGTCAGGCGTATTCACCACCGGACGGGCTGGCGATAAGCTGCGGGCTTCCCATTCAAGGAGGCTGCCATGGCACGTTTGACCGCTGCGGACTTTGACCAGGAACTGCTGATCCTGTTTGATGCGTACGTGCACGGAGACATTGATCGTCGCGGCTTTCTGGACCGTGCCGCGAAGTTCGCCGTCGGCGGCCTGACGGCAGTGGGCCTGCTGGCCGCGCTCAGCCCCGACTTTGCCATCGCGCAGGTGGTGCCCCAGGGCGATCTGCGCATCAGCACGCAGCGGGTGGAGCTTGCTTCGCTCTCGGGTTCCGGCGCGGTCAAGGCCTATGTGGCCAAGCCCGCCGGCGCCAGCGGCCAGTTGCCGGGCGTGCTGGTGGTGCACGAGAACCGCGGCCTCAATCCCCACATCGAAGACATCGCCCGCCGCCTCGCCGTGGACGGCTATCTCGCGATGGCGCCCGATGCACTCACCCCACTGGGCGGCTACCCCGGGGACGAAGACAAGGCCCGGGCCCTGTTTGCCCAGCTCGACCAGGGCAAGACCCGGCAGGACTTCATCGCCGCCGCGGGCGCGCTCAAAGGCCGGTCCGACTGCTCCGGTCGCATCGGTGTGGTGGGCTTCTGTTACGGCGGCGGCGTGGCGCACCACCTGTCCACCCAGTTGCCCGATCTGGGCGCGGCGGTCCCGTTCTACGGCAACCACCCGCCCGCCGAAGACGCGGCCCAGGTGAAGGCGCCGTTGCTGATCCACTTCGCCGGGATCGACGAGCGCATCAACGCCGCCTGGCCAACGTATGAAGCCGCGCTCAAGACCGCGGGCGTGCGCTACCTGGCGCACCTGTACCCGGGCACCCAGCACGGTTTCCACAACGACACGACACCGCGTTACGACGCCAACGCCGCCCAGCTCGCCTGGGAGCGCACGCTCGGTTTCTTCAGGCAGCACCTGCAGGCTGGTTGAATAGAAACACCCCCGCAGCGCTTCGCGCTACCCCCTCAAGGGGGCGGCACTGGCCGTCCGGCAAAGCCGGCCCGGCGGTGCCCTGGGCTGGACCGATTCATGCATCGGGGTGGTGCTCCGGCACCATGGAAACTGATACCTGGGAAGTCAGCGCTAGGCGCCGGGACCGCTCAGCTCCAGGTCTTCCAGCGGAAAAGCGGCGCAAGGCAGCACGCAGCCGGCCGCCTTTTCTTCGGGCAGCAGGCCCGGCCATTCGATGTCGTAGCGCACACGGCCCTGCGCCAGCCGGCCGATGCAGGCGCGGCAGCTGCCGTTGCGGCACGAGGCGGGCCACGCCACGCCCGCGCGCAGCAGGGTCTGCAACAGCGTGGCATTGGCCGGTGCGGTGAGGGTTTCGCCGCTATCCGACAGGTGCAAGTGGAAGGCCGTGGGTGCGGGGAGATCGATCATGTGCACAAATCTCAGCGCAATGCCCCGCACGCGCGCGGCGCGGGGCTTGTACAGACACTGCCTTCTGAACAGGCAATCTGAAGAACATCGTTATGAAACAAGCACTTGGACACTCCGTACAGGGCTCGCCATGACTTATGCACAAGCTTGTCCAAGATTTTTATGGACAAGTGGATAACCACCGTTGTCCGGGTGCCTGTTTGATGGGCAGATTGAAGAAGCACCTAGGGCCACAAGCACTTGCGCACCCCGTACACAGTTGGCCCTGGGTTATGCACACACTTATCCAGTGTTTCGCTGGACAACTCACCGGGTGTGGACAAACGCGCCAAGCTCAGGCTTCGCCGCCAAAGCGCTGGATGAGGTTGTCGATGTATTTCTCGACCAGCTTCTCGAACTCGCCCTGCACCACCGGCACCACGATCATCTTCATCAGGCCCGGCAGCGGCACCTCGATCTCGCCCTGGATCGCCAGCGTCACGCCGGTCGACTTCTTGTTGTCCACGATCTTCCAGTTGCCGCCCACCAGCGCATTGCCCACGCCCTTGACCGGCGTCCACTTCACGGTGCCCTTGGCCTTGTCGCTGACGTATTTGCTGGCGTAGATGGTCTGGATGTTGACCTGTGCCGTGCCCACCTTTTCCATCTCCCATTGGTAGACGCCATCACCCAGGTCGGTGAGCTGTTCGACTTTGGGAAAATGGCTCACGGAAGTCGGCACGTCCGACAGCACCTCGAACACCTCGGCGGCCTTGGCCTTGACGTCGAATTCGTAACCCAGATCGATCTTGACGGTGATGCTCATGTGTCTCCTCTTGGGGGATTGGTGAATGAAAAATCATTGTGGCACGCGGATTTGCCGCGGCGATAGAGACTTCTACCCAGAGCACAATCCCGGTCTGACTGAAAGAACAAACAATGAGCATCCAGTGGTTCCCCGGGCACATGCACCTCACGCGCAAGGCGATCGGCGAGCGCGTGAAAGAGATCGACGTCGTGATCGAGATGCTCGACGCCCGCCTGCCCGGCAGCAGCGCCAACCCGCTCATGGCCGAGCTCACCAGCGGCCGGCCCACGCTCAAGGTGCTGAACAAGCAGGACATGGCCGACCCCGCGCGCACCGCGCTCTGGCTCGCGCACTACAACGCGTTGCCCAACACGCAGGCCATCGCGCTGGACGCCAGCAACACCGCGCCCGCCCGTGCCATCATCGACGCCTGCTACCAGCTCGCGCCCCGGCGCGGCGGCATGGTCAAACCCATGCGCGTGCTGATCTGCGGCATTCCCAACGTGGGCAAGTCCACGCTGATCAACACGCTCAAGGGCAAGCGCGCGGCCAAAACCGGCGACGAAGCCGGCGTGACGCGCACCGAATCGCGCATCGCGCTGGCCGACGACTTCTACCTGTATGACACGCCCGGCATGCTCTGGCCGCGCATCGTCGTGCCCGAGAGCGGCTTCAACCTCGCCGCCAGTGGCGCGGTGGGCAAGAACGCCTACGACGAACAGGAAGTGGCCTACGAACTGCTGGCCCTGCTCAAGGCCGATTACCCAGCGCTGCTCGAAGCCCGCTACAAGCTCGGCCGAGCGCCCGATGCCTACGCCCAGGCGCACGAAGAAGAACTGATAGAAGCCATCGGTCGCCAGCGCGGAGCGCTCGCGGGCGGTGGCAAGGTCAACATGCAGAAGGCGGCCGAACTGGTGATCGCGGACTTCCGCGGACAACACATCGGCCGCATCACGCTGGAAACGCCTGAGCAGTTCACGCACTGGCTCAAGGCCGGTCTGCAGGCCGATGCCGACCGCGCCACGCGCAAACAGAAGCTGCGCGAAGACGGGCACATCCGCGCCGAGCGCAAACCCAAGACCGCCAAGTCAGCCAAACCGCGTTGACCGCGCTGAGCCCATCCCCAGGAGACCCCGCATGTCCACTGTTGCGCCCCTCGAAAACCCCGAAGCCGATCCGCGCGTCAAGGCCGTGTTCGACGACATCCGCGCCACGCGCAAGACCGATTTCATCAACAACATGTGGCGCTACCTGGCGTTTGATCCGGCGCTGCTGGAGCAGACCTGGACCGAGGTCAAGCGGATCATGGCCACGCCGTCAACGCTCGACCCGCTGACCAAGGAGCTGGTCTACATCACGGCGTCCATCATCAATGGCTGCAGCTACTGCGTGCACTCGCACACCGCCGCGGCCACAGCCAAGGGCATGACGCGCGAGCAACACGCCGAGCTGCTGTCCATCGTGGCGCTGGCGGCCAAGACGAACCAGCTCGCCACCGCGCTGCAGGTGCCGGTGGACCCGGTGTTCGACAAGGGCTGACGCTGGCCCGCCCCGGGCTTGACGCGGCTCAAACCGCCTGCGCCGCCGCGGTGCCAGCATGGTGTCATTTCACCGGAGCCCTGCCATGACCGAACCGCGCCGCATCCTGCTCGTCAACGGCCACCCCGATGCCGGGGCGCGCCACCTCATCCATGCCCTGATTGAAGCCTACGCCGACGGTGCGCAGGCGGCCGGGCATGCGCTGCGCCGGGTGGACGTGGCCGCGCTCGACTTCCCGCTGCTCCGGAGTCAGCACGACTGGGAACACGGTGCGCTGCCGCCTTCGCTGCAGAGCGCCCAGGACGACATCGCCTGGGCGCAACACCTCGTGCTGTGTTTCCCGCTCTGGCTGGGCGACATGCCGGCTGTGCTCAAGGGTTTTCTGGAACAGGTGGCGCGGCCCGGATTCGCCTTCAAGAAGGGCGGTGACAACCCGTTTGGCCACAAGGGGCTCACCGGTCGCTCGGCCCGTGTGATCGTCACCATGGGCATGCCCGCGCTGCTCTACCGCTGGTACTTCCGCGCCCACAGCGTCAAATCGCTGGAGCGCAACATCCTGGGTTTTGTCGGCATCGCCCCGGTCCGTCAAACCTTGATCGGGATGGTGGAGCAACTGGGCGAGGCGGGTGTGGCGAAGTGGCAGGCCCGGTTGCGGCGGCTGGGCGAGCAGGCAGCCTGATGCCGGGGATCATCAACGCCAGTTGGGTTTGATGGCTCAGGACTCGAGCCGGTCTGCGACTTCTTCGGGTGGCGCGACGGTGACCGCCACGTCGAGCTTGTGCCGCGCGCCGCCCTGGATCACACCGCGCATGGGTGAGACATCGGAGAAGTCGCGCCCGGTGGCCAGTGTCACGTAGTCTTCGCCCGGGCTGCCCCAGCCGCAGCGGTTGTTGGTCGGGTCGAAGTCGAACCAGGCGCCGCCGGGCGCGGGGGTGTCGTCGCCCTCCGGCGTTTCAGCTGACTCATCGGATTCATCGTCTGCAGCGTCACGGAGCTCGGCCAGCGGTGGAACGTAGACCGACACCCAGGCGTGAGAGGCGTCGGCTCCGATCAGGCGGGGCGTGCCCGGTGGCGGCTGGGTGAGCAGGTAGCCGCTCACGTAACGCGCGGGCAGGCCCAGGCTGCGCAGACAGCCGATCATGATGTGGGCAAAGTCCTGGCACACGCCCTTGCCCTGTTCCAGCGCCTGCAGCGCCGGGGTGTTGACCTCGGTGCTGTCCGTTTCGTAGGTCAGTTCGGTGTGGATGCGCTCCATCAGCGCTTGCGTGGCTTCCAGCACCGGCAGACCCGCCTTGAAGGCCGGGCGCGCGAAGGCCGCGAAGGCGTCGTCGCGCGGCACATAGGGGGACGCAAACAGGAACTCGCTGGCCGGGTCGTAGGGCGCATGGGCGCGGTAGCGGAAATGCTGGCGCACGTCTTCCCAGTGCAGCTGCTGCCACGCCACGCTGTCGGGCAGCGCTTGCGGGGCCTCGGTCTGCACCAGGCTGTCGGCTTCGACGGTGAGGGTTTCGTGCGGCGCCTGCAAGGAGAAAAAGGTGCGCAGGTTGCCGAACACGTCGGTGGTCTGGCTGCGCGCCGCCGGTTCGGGCTGGATGCGCAGGCTGTGCTCGACCAGATGCTGCGTGGCGGTGTCCTTGGGCGACAGGTGCACCATGTGCTGGGCCATGTCGATGCTGCCCTGGTAGCGGTAGGTGGTGCGGTGAAGGATGCGGAGCAACACGGTCAGGCGCCCAGGGTCTGGTTGCGCCGGTCGGCGTGGCTGAAATGCAGGCGCGTGATTTCTTCTGAGAGTTCGATCGCGGCGGCTTCGCAGTCGTCGAGCAAGGTCTCCAGTTCACCCCAGTGGCGCTCACCCTCGGGGTTGCGCTGCCAGTTGCTGAGGTCGGCGAGCACCCAGGTGTCGGGGTCGGGCAGGCCCATGGCCAGCTCGGCGTCTTGCGGGGTGGCGCTCTGCGAGAGCTTGGCCAGACGCGATCTCAATGTCTGCACGACCCAGGCAAGCGAGCGGGGGTTGTCCCGGTTCATCACCAGCAGGTCGATCAACGCGACCATGTCGCGGCGCTGCTGGTACTGGGCGTGGAAGGTGATGGTGCTGTCGAACAGCGCCACCACGGCCTCGAAGCCGGCCTGGTCGTGCAGGCAGCCGTGTTCGAGGCTGAGCGTGAGCGCTCGCGACAGCGTGATCAGGCGCTCGATGTGGCGGCCGACCGAGAGCAGGCGCCAGCCGTTGTCGCGCACCATGCGGTCGGTTTGCGCGCCGGTGATGGCGGCCAGCAGCTCGCTGGCGTTCTGCAGCGCGGCCAGGGCTTCGGTGGTGGCGTATTCGGCGTCGGCGGCCATGTTGGCGCAATCGATCGCAAAGCCGGCTTCGGTGCGTTCGATCAGGTTCCAGTGTTCCTGCGAGAGGCGCTCGCGCACCTGCGCGGCCGAGGCCTTGAGCGCGCGCAGGTTGAAACCCACGCTGTACGACTGTGCGGCCAGCGGCGTGCCGGGCACGGGCGAGAGGCCGGCCATGAGCGAACGCGCAAACACGCGCGCCGACTGTTCGGCGGCGGGCACGCCGGGCAGCACCAGCGAGTTTTCCAGGGCGGTGGCCGAGAGCCAGGCCATGAGCGGGCGCGAGTTGGGCTCTTCGCCGCCCACGTGGTTGAGCACGATCTGCGCGAGCCGGATGCTGTTTTCAGCGCGTTCGGTGTAGCGGCCCAGCCAGAACAGGTTTTCGGCCGCGCGGCTGGTCACCGGGCGGGTCTGGTGCGCCAGCGCCATGGTGCTGGGGGCCGACTGCAGCAGGCTGGTGTGGTCAACCTCGCCTTTGGTGAGCACCCAGCAGTCCGCGCTGCTGCCGCCGCGCTGCATGGCGGCGATGAGCTGGCCACGCGGCGCGAGGCGAACCAGGCCTCCGGGCAGCATGCGCCAGGACTGCGGTCCGTCGGCCAGCGCAAACACACGCAGCATGGCCGAGCGCGGAAGCAGGCGCTCGCCGGTCCAGGTGGGGGTCTGCGACAGCGGCAGCCAGGACTGCACGGTGTAGTCGTCCGGGTGGCGCACCATGCGGCCGGCCCATTCGTCGAGCTCGCGCTTGTTGAGGCTCTGGCCCATGGCGGAGTCGAGGCCCGAACTGGGGTAGGTGGGCTTGATCACGCTGCCCTTGAGCAGCGGCAGCACCTCGCGCAGCGCCGCGTCTTCGCCGCACCACCAGGTGGCGAGCGAGGGCAGGGCCAGCTCTTCGCCCAGCAGGTGGCGGCTGATGGCGGGCAGGAAACCGAGCAGGGCGCTCGATTCGAGGGGGGCCGAGCCGGGCGCGTTGGCCAGCAGCAGGTTGCCCGCGCGCAGCACCTGCAGCAGGCCGGGCACGCCGAGGCGCGAGTCGGAGCGCAGCTCCAGCGGGTCGAGCCACTCGTCGTCCAGCCGCTTGATCAGCGCGTGCACCGGTTCCAGACCGCTCAGGGTCTTGAGGTACAGACGCTGGTCGCGCACGGTGAGGTCGTTGCCCTCCACCAGCGTGAGGCCGAGGTACCGCGCGAGGTAGGCGTGTTCGAAATAGGTTTCGTTGTAGGGGCCGGGCGTGAGCAGGGCGATGCGCGCGTTTTCACCTTCGGGGGCCATGGCCTTGATGCCGTCCATCAGCGCACGGTAGCTCGCGGCCAGGCGCTGCACCTTCATGCCGGCGAAGGCCTTGGGGAACTGGCGCGCGATCGCGATGCGGTTTTCCAGCAGGTAGCCCAGGCCCGAGGGCGCCTGCGTGCGCTGGCCGACCACCCACCAGCGGCCGTCGGGTCCGTGGGCGAGATCGAAGGCGACGATGTGCAGCCAGGTGCCGCCCGTGGGCTGCACGCCCTGCATGGCGCGCAGGTAGCCCGGGTGGCCCTGCACCAGCGCGGCTGGCAGCAGGGCACGCTTGAGCAGCTCGCGTTCGCCGTACAGGTCGGCCATCATGGCGTTGAGCAGGCGGGTGCGCTGCAGCACGCCGGCCTCGATGTGGGCCCAGTCCTCGGGGCCGATCACCATCGGGAACAGGTCGAGCGCCCAGGGGCGCTGCTGGCCCGACGATTCGGCGTAGACGTTGTAGGTGACGCCGTTGTCGCGGATCTGGCGCTGCAGGTTGTCGTTGCGGCGGTTCAGGTCGGCCAGACCATCGGTGCCGACGTGGTTGAAAAAGCGCGACCAGGTGGGCGTGAGCGTGTGGGGGACCTTGCCGTCGCGCAATTCATCGCGGTGTCCGTCGTCAGCAGGCACCGAGAGCGACAAAGCCCAGTCCCCGGGGGATTCGGGGCTGAGTTCGTCGAACAGGGAGTCGGAGGCGTTTTCAGATGTCACGGGTTTGGAGTATGCCTTTGCTTCCTTCTCCGGGGCTTGGGGCAAAACCCGATCCGTGGGGGAACCTGTGCTGTCCGTCACGTCAATGGCGAAGGTCCAGCGTGAACGGGAACTCGCGGCTCGGTGTGGCCGGCGCCACCACCATCTTGCCCGCCGTGTGGCCCATCTGGAAGAAGCGCGACATGCGGCGGCTCTCGGCTTCGTAGGCGTTGATCGGGAAGGTGTCGTAGTTGCGGCCACCGGGGTGGGCTACGTGGTACTGGCAGCCGCCCAGCGAACGCTGCATCCAGGTGTCCACGATGTCGAAAGTGAGCGGTGCGTGTGAGGGAATCGACGGGTGCAGCGCCGACGGCGGGCTCCAGGCCTTGTAACGCACGCCCGAAACGAATTCGCCCACGGTGCCGGTGCTCTGCATGGGAATGGCGCGGCCGTTGCAGGTGATGACGTAGCGGCTGTCGTTGTAGCCGGAGACGCGCACCTCGATGCGTTCCAGCGACGAGTCCACATAGCGCACCGTGCCGCCGGGCGCGCCTTCTTCGCCCATCACGTGCCAGGGCTCCAGCGCGCTGCGCAGCATGAGCTCGATGCCGCGCGCCGAGACCTCGCCCACGAGCGGGAAGCGGAACTCGAAATGCGGCTCGAACCAGGTCATGTCCAGCGGGTAGCCGAACTCGGCGAGGTCGGCGATCACGTCTTCGAAGTCCATGCGGATGAAGGTGGGCAGCAGGAAGCGGTCGTGCAGCTCGGTGCCCCAGCGCGTGAGCTTCTGGCTGAACGGCTGTTGCCAGAAACGCGAGACCAGCGCGCGCAGCAGCAACTGTTGCGCGATGCTCATGCGGGCGTGCGGCGGCATCTCGAACGCGCGCAGTTCCAGCAGGCCCAGGCGGCCGGTGGGCGAGTCGGGTGAGAAGAGTTTGTCGATGCAGAACTCGCTGCGGTGGGTGTTGCCGGTGACGTCGATCAGGATGTTGCGCAGCGTGCGGTCCACCAGCCACGGTGGCATGTCCTGGCCGTGGGTCTGGCGGTTCTTCTCGATCTCCTGCAGCGCGATCTCCAGCTCGTAGAGCTGGTCGTTGCGCGCTTCGTCCACCCGTGGGGCCTGGCTGGTCGGGCCGATAAACAGGCCGCTGAACAGGTAGGACAGCGAGGGGTGGTTGTGCCAGTAGGCGACCAGGCTACCCAGCAGTTCGGGGCGGCGCAGGAAGGGCGAGTCGGCCGGCGTGGCGCCGCCGAGCACGAAGTGGTTGCCGCCGCCGGTGCCGGTGTGGCGGCCGTCGGTCATGAACTTCTCGGCGCACAGGCGCGTTTCAAACGCCGCGTCGTACAGGAATTCGGTGCGCTCAACCAGCTCGGGCCAGCTGCTGCTGGGGTGGATGTTGACCTCGATGACGCCGGGGTCGGGCGTGACCTGCAGCATCTTCAGGCGCGGGTCGCGCGGTGGCGGGTAGCCCTCGAGCACGACGGTCACGCCCAACTGGTCGGCCGTGGCTTCCACGGCGGCCAGCAGGTCCAGGTAGTCTTCGAGCCGCTGCATGGGCGGCATGAACACGTACAGGTGCTGGTTCTTGCCACCACCGGCCTTTTCGGCCTTGGGGCCGTTGGCTCGGTGCGGGTCGCGGGCTTCCACCACCAGGGCGGTGCGCGTGAGCCAAGCGGCCGATTCGCTGCGCTGCGGGAACCTGGAGGACATCGCCTGGGTGGGTGTCGAACCCGGGCCGGGCTGGCCCGCACCGGGGCCGTCCATGGCCGGTCCACCAGCCGGGTCGAAGTCCGTGCCCTGCAGGGACACGGTGCCGCCCTCGGCGAAACCACCACCGATGTTGTGCGGCGAGACCTGGTGCTTGAGCACCGCGCCCGCGGGCAGCGGGTCGCGTGGTGTGTGCGGGTCCTGCTCGATGTGGTACGGGTAGTCGGCGGCCGAGACCCAGGGCAGCGAATCCAGCGGCAGGCGGTAGCCCATGGGCGAATCGCCGGGCACCAGGTACATGCGCTCGTCGCGGAAGAACCAGGGGCCGGTGGACCACACCGTGCCCGAGACGCGGTGGTAGCCCTCGCCCCCTTTGCCGTTGTCCGACAGCGGGATGTGGTCGTTGGCCATCAGCGGCAGCACATAGCCCACCGTCGCGTCCAGTCCTTGCGTGAACACGCGGCGCAGGCGCGCCCGCTCCAGCTCGTCGTCGAGCTTGGCGTCGAACGGGTCCACGTTCACCGGCAGGCGGCGTTCGCGCCAGAGGTAGTACCAGGTGTCCTCAAAGCCGGGGGTGATGAATTGCGTGGACAGACCGAGCTGGCGCGCCAGCGCCTGTGTGAAGCGACTCGCGTCTTCGCTGTCGTATTTCGCGACGTCGCGTTCGTCGGCCAGCAGGGCCGGGTTGTTCCAGCAGGGCTCGCCGTCGGCGCGCCAGAAGATCGAAAGCGCCCAGCGAGGCAGCTGTTCGCCCGGGTACCACTTGCCCTGGCCCATGTGCACGAAGCCGCCCGCACCGTAGCGCTCGCGCAGCCGGCCCAGCAGCTCGGTGGCGTAGCCGCGTTTGGTGGGGCCGAGGGCGTCGGTGTTCCACTCGGCGGCGTCGCGGTCGGCGGTGGCCACATAGGTCGGCTCACCGCCCATGGTCAGGCGCACGTCGTGTTTCTCCAGGTCGGCGTCGACCTTCTCGCCCAGCGCCACCACACCCGCCCACTGTTCTTCGGTGTAGGGCTTGGTCACACGCGGCGATTCGTAGACCCGCGTCACGCCCATGTGGTGCTCGAACTCGACCTCGCACTTGTCCATCGCGCCTTCGACCGGCGCGGCGCTCGAGGGCTGCGGCGTGCAGGCCAGCGGAATGTGGCCTTCGCCGGCCAGCAGACCCGATGTGGGATCGAGGCCAATCCAGCCAGCGCCGGGCAGGAACACCTCGCACCAGGCGTGCAGGTCGGTGAAGTCCTTTTCGGGGCCGCTCGGGCCGTCGATGGCTTTCACGTCCGGGGTCAGCTGGATCAGGTAGCCCGAGACGAAGCGCGCGGCCAGGCCGAGGTGGCGCAGCATCTGCACCAGCAGCCAGCCGGTGTCGCGGCAGGAGCCGCTTTTCAGCTTGAGCGTTTCTTCGGGCGTCTGCACACCCGGCTCCATGCGGATGGTGTACGAGATGTCGCGCTGCAGCATCTGGTTCACGTCGACCAGGAAGTCGATGGTGCGGCGCTTCTTCATGTCCACCTGGGCGAGGTAGGCCTTGAGCTCTTCGGTGAGCGGCGCGGTGGCCAGGTAGGGCGCGAGTTCCTGCAGCTGCGAGGCGTCGTAGCTGAAGGGGAATTCTTCGGCGCGCGGCTCCAGAAAAAAGTCAAAGGGGTTGTGCACCGCCATCTCGACCACCAGGTCGATCGTGACCTTGAACTCGGTGGTGGGTTCTGGGAACACCAGGCGCGCCTGGTAGTTGGCAAACGGGTCCTGCTGCCAGTTGATGAAGTGGCCAGCCGGTTCGATCTTCTGCGAGTACGACAGCACCTTGGTGCGGCTGTGTGGCGCCGGGCGCAGACGCACCACCTGGGGACCGAGTTTGACCAGGCGGTCGTACCGATAATGGGTGATGTGGCTCAGGGCAACATGAATGGCCATGCTGGTGTCTTTCAACAGGGGGAATAAAACGATGGGACCGCGGACAAGCGCACTGTCGTCGCGGCTTGCAGCCATGCTAGCAAGTCTTGCGCCACAGCTGTATGACAACCCCGCCGTGTGCGGGCCCAGAGAGCCGGCCTGAGCATGGCGGGCCTGGTGCTGGCCTGGCTGCCCGGGTGGGTGCTCGGGGTCGCCTGCCAGTTGCAGCAGGCCGCCCTCTGGCCCTGGCAAGGGTATGCGGCGCTGTTGCTGGCCAGCGGGCTGTTGCTGGTCGTGCTGCTCTGGCGCGGCTCCAGGGGTGGGCAACAGACTGCGTGGCTTCTGGTGCTGGCCGTGGCCGCCGGTGCGTGCGCGGGCGCGGGCCTGACCGGCGTGCGGGCGGCGCACTTTGCCTCGCAGGCGCTGGACCCGGTCCTGCAAGGCCTTGACATCGAGGTCACCGGGCGCATCGACGCGATGCCACGGCGCCATGCCGAAGGTGCCCGTTTCGAACTGGCGATGGAGTCGGCCGCCCGCCATGGCCGACCGGTGCACTTGCCCCCGTTGCTGCAACTGGCCTGGTACAGCCGCGCGGTGGCCGCGGGCGATGGGGTTGCCACCGGCCCCGACTGGCGAGCGGGTGAGCGCTGGCGCTTGAGGGTGCGGCTGACGGCGCCACACGGCAACGCCAACCCGCACGGCTTCGACCGCGAGCGCTGGCTCTGGGAAAACGGCATCGGCGCCACCGGCTACGTGCGCAACGGACCACGCGATCCGCGCCCGCAGCGGCTGGCGGGCCAGGGCTGGTACCCGCTGGAGTCGATGCGCCAGACGGTTGGCGAGCGCATCGCCGGCCGGGTGGACGATCCCCGCAGCGCTGGCGTGCTCGCCGCCCTGGTGGTGGGCGATCAGAGTGCCATTGTGGGTCTAGGTAAATGAGTCGTTCGCTCAGAAATCCATACAAATCAACGACATTGCTCTGCGCACAAAATCGGTCTATAAAAGAGTTGTTCGCCTTTAAAAAGTCAGCAAGTTTTGTGCTGCGAATAGAGTTGTTCGCTTTGACACTCTTGGAACTACCTCCTCAATACCCTGCCTCAAGAACTACTACGAGCAGGGTGCACAAAGTAGTGCCGCCCGAGTCTTCGGGCCCTACCTGGAGTAGGAGTTCGCGGTCTCCGCGATAGAGAACCCTGCATGCAACGGCTACTTTTGTGGCCGTTGTCCTTCGTGGATGCCGCGCAGGGCACTCCTTTGGTGCGCCGAAGGAGCGGGTTTCAGTCGACATGGGAATACCGGCTCTAGGAGTTGACCTTGAGGTGCGCGCACTTGTTGAAATGACTTGGAGTGGAAGTACAGATGTCTTTGAAAATCCTTGTCTACAAGCGAACCCATATCGGTGACCCCGACCAGCGTCGGCAATTTGGCATAAATACCTGCATGGGTAGTGTGCGCGGTTTCGCGTACGACGCGGTCATTGGAGTGGGGGGCTTTAGCCGCTGGCCAAGAGAGTTGGGCATCGCTGGAAAAGTTACCTGGGTCGGACGCAATCCGCGTAAATCGCCAAATCCCAAAGATTCGCGAGGGCCACTGGTCACCTTCGCGCTTGGAGACTTCAGGCTGATGGACGAAGCTGGTCCACAACTGGAAGTCGTGGCTCCGGCTCTAGCAGCGAGACTTTATGGAGCGAAGGCGCGTTTTATTTTCCGGGCGCTCGATGGCGCCGCGTATCGAGAGGCGGTTGACCTTGTCAGGGAAACGCTGGATGGCACGGACTTCGACTCCGTTCAAGATGCTTCCCCATACATCAAGGCACGGTCGTGCCCGCCAAATGCTTGCGTCAGGAGCTACGCGCTGCCGTCATCAATGAGATTGAGCCGCAATTGTTTCGTCGGTAGCTGAAGGGCTTCCACCAGCCCTGTAGCGAGTTCCGAGCAAGAAACCTGCTCGACGAAAAGCTCAACGGATAGCTTGACCTTTTTCGGAGTAGTCAGATTGGCCGCGTGCACCGTGACGGTGATTGGTCCCGAGTGCTTCCCCGGCGTTAGTGAGCAGATGACAAACTGCCGAAATTCCTCAGGCTCAACTGCGTGTCTCCACTGTGTGCACGCTAGTTCGAGCTTGTTGGTTGGATACCTGCTGTAGGCTTCTTTCCAATAGAACGCGTTGGGGTCTGTAGGTTCTGGTGGAAGAAACGGGTGATAGAGAACGGGCGCCGAGAGGGGTGAGCTGAAGACACCCAATCGCCTATCTAGGCCATTGAGTCCTCCAGACAAATGCACCTTTTTCCAGCTTCCCGTTGGTGCCCTAGGTGGAGGATGCAATTGAAAAGTGACCTCTGTGCGCTCTTCTTCCTCTTCGAGCGGACGAAGAAGCTTCGGTTTGCCTAGCGCCTCGATGACCACTAGAGCGTCATCCGCAGGTCGAGAACCACAGTTGGCAATGCGTGCAATCAGGAGCGGCCACTTGACCTGGGAGTTCAGCGTCTCATGATAGGTTTTGAGCAACTCCTTGCATTTCACTATCCAGTCGCAGTAAGCACTTTTGTAGGTCTCAATCTGTTCAGAGGACGCTGGTGTAAAAACCTCCTTGAAGCGTCCGTACAGGGCTTTCGAAAGCGCTCCGCCAGCAATGGGCCGCTCCTGTGATTCGGATGAGCCGAACTCAGTGGCCAGAGGAAAACGCTCGACAAGCCTTGCTTCCAGCGCCACCAACTCACTCTCGGTCAGTGGGATGTACGTCCTGATAGTTGCCGTGTACGGCGCGAGACTCCCCTCGGGCCATGTAGTTGTCGTTGCGTTTGAACCTGTGTAGCTCGTGTGTTCTGGTGCGGCTGACTTGGGTCCGGGAACGGTGGCCGAGAGGTTTATCGTGAACTGGGGTTCTGACTTCTCATGCGAAGCGAGTTTTTCGCGTAAGGCATTTTCACGCTTGGTCGCTTCATCGATTTCAGGAGGGAGGAACCAGTCCTGAGGAATCCGTACGTATTCAACCCCGACAGTCTTCGCGCTGAACATGACGCCTGTGTCGTCGGTCAGCAGGCGTGTAACATCTGCCGAGTGCTCTCTCTGAAATGCCAGGGCTGTACCGACGAGTTGGTCATCTCTGACCTCGTAGTTCAGAGACTCCGACGCCGAATCATCTGTTCGGAGGTCTAGGCGCACAGATAAATGCACCAGCGGTTTGACACTAAGGACAATGAACGGTGACTCATCTTCAAGTAGTCTGCGCAATAGAGAAGTTGCAGCGCGTGCTTTAGAGGCTTGTCTGCTGTTGCCTTTGCCCTTGAGAGAGTCAATTTCGGTTTGGATGGGCCTAGTGACAACGATATTAATGCGTTCCCATCGGCCGAAAGTCTCCCAAGTAACTTGCTCCAGTGGTTTGCACTGCAAGAAGACATTGGTATCTGGAAACAAGTAGAGGACTGACTGCATGGCCGACGCTTTCTTTGGGTGGAGCCTCGAGTGGCGCCATGACGCCAACAGTTTAAACAGCGCAACAAGCTGCTCCTCAAGGCGGCGACAAGTCTGCCAAAGGTTAATTGCTTGGCTGGCTACTGCTGAAGGGCCTGTGCCTCTCGAAGCAAGGCTTCTTGCCGGGGGCGTTCCTTTCGCCAACTGTCTTCGAGCTCTGCATAGGCTTTCAGGACGTTTTGCATGACTTGGTGCTGCGTTTGAGCGGTACCGGGTAACCGGGCGCAAGTTCGACGAAAAGGGTCTGCGTCAAATGAAGCAGGCACGATTTCAGCACAGGCCTTTTTGGCATCTTTCAAGGCAAGTGCAAGATGCGAGGCTTCCCGCTCAAAGTCACCCCTCGCGTGGTCCAATTTGATACGAGCGTGCTCTGCTTCAATACTCGCATGGAGTGTGCTGGCACCCAGGGATGACCGCTTGCTCACTGCATCCGGAGAGTGCCCGGGTGTCGAGCGAAGGCTATCTGTTGATTCATTTCCAAGGCTGGGCCATTTCGGGGCGTATTCACGTTGAAATCTGAGCCACGTTGCCGCTCTATCCTGCTGAATTTTTCAGCACGGG
>PHCC01000002.1 GCA_002842215.1 Betaproteobacteria bacterium HGW-Betaproteobacteria-9
GCAACGCCGTCATGCCGGCAGCCACCGGCTTCTTCTTGCTTGGCATAGATGCTCCTGTTCATCATGCTATGCCTCAAACACAAAATTTCTGACAGGCTCACTTTCGAGCGGTACTGAATCGGGTACAGGGTCAACCGGCAGCAGCCCATTTTCCTTGTGGGCGCGTTCAGTTCACCAGCACCAGCTTGCCCTTGACCGAGCGCGAACCCATGATGGCGTAGGCTCTGGGCAGTTCGCTCATGTGCAGAGTCTGGTCGATCATCGGTTTGACCTGGCCCTTGGCGTACATGCCGGCGAGGATCTGCATCATTTGCGCGTTGGCTTGCGGCTCGCGGCGAGCAAAGTCGCCCCAGAACACGCCGACGATGCTGGCGCCCTTGAGCAGGGTCAGGTTCAGCGGCAGGCTGGGGATGGGACCGCTGGCAAATCCCACCACCAGGTAGCGCCCGCGCCAGGCGATGGAGCGGAACGCGGGTTCAGCGAAATCACCGCCCACCGGGTCGTATATCACGTCGGGGCCCTTTCCGTCGGTGAGGCGTTTGATTTCGTCGCGCAGGCCAGCCTGAGGCGTGTGCACGCTGTAGTTGATGGTGGCGTCTGCGCCCAGCTGGCGGCAGAGCTCGCATTTGTCGTCGGTGGACGCGGCGGCGATCACTCTCGCTCCGACGGCGTTGGCGATCTGGATGGCCGCCGTGCCCACGCCTCCGGCCGCGCCCAGCACCAACACGGTTTCGCCCGCCTTGAGCGCAGCGCGGTCCATCAGCGCGTGCCACGAGGTGGCGTAGATCATGATGAAGGCGGCCGCGTCCACTGGTGGGAAACCCGGTGGCAGGGGCATGCACAGCGCCGCGGGCGCCAGCGTGTGGGTACCGAAGCCGCCGGTGCCGCTGAGGCAGGCCACACTCTGGCCCGCCTGCAGATGCTTCACGCCTTCGCCCACCGCGCGGACCACGCCGGCGTATTCCGAGCCAGGAACGAAGGGCAGGGCGGGTTTCATCTGGTACTTGTTCTGCACGATGAGCAGATCGGGGAAGTTCAGGCTCGCGGCCTGGATTTCGATCAACACTTCGCCCGCCTTGGGCTCGGGGGTAGGCAGTTCTTTCCACGTCAGGGCTTCGACGCCGACAGGGTTTTCGCACAACCAGGCTTGCATGTTGTCTCCTCGTAGGACAGGGGGAAGCGGCTGATGATAGGCAGCGCGCCGGGTCGGGCACAGCGGGTATGTCTGCTTTCTGTCGCTGGGGCGACCGAGGTTGGGCTGTCGATGGCGTGAACCCGGTCCAGTGGGGCAATCCACCTAGAATCAACTGCATGAAAATCCTCATCTCCAACGACGACGGTTACCAGGCGCCCGGCATCGTGGCTCTCTACGAAGCCCTCAAGGATCTGGCCGAGGTGGAGGTGGTGGCGCCCGAGCACAACAACAGCGCCAAATCGAATGCGCTGTCGCTGCATTCGCCGCTGTATGTGCACAGGGCGCCCAACGGCTTTCGCTACGTCAACGGCACGCCGGCCGACTGCGTGCACATCGCGCTGACCGGCCTGCTGGGCTACCGCCCTGATCTGGTGGTCTCGGGCATCAACAACGGCGCCAACATGGGCGACGACACCATTTACTCGGGCACCGTGGGTGCCGCGATGGAGGGTTACCTGTTCGGTATTCCTGCGATCGCGTTTTCTCAGACGCAGAAGGGCTGGGCCCATCTGGATGTGGCGGCGCAGAAGGCCGCTGAGCTGGTGGCACAACTGCTGCCGTCGCTGGACGGATCCCCGCAGCGCCATGCGCCCTGGCTGCTCAATGTGAACATCCCCAACCGACCCGCGAGCGAGATTCCGGGATTCAAGGTCGCCCGGCTGGGGCGGCGCCATGCGGCTGAGCAGGTGATCGCCCAGACCAATCCGCGCGGCGACACCATGTACTGGATCGGCGGCGCCGGGGCGGCCAAGGACGATGCCGAAGGCACCGACTTCCACGCCACGGCGCTGGGCTACGCGACCATCACGCCGCTGCAGGTGGACCTCACGGACCACGAACGCCTGCCGTACTGGGCGCCGACCGCAGCGCAGCTTTCGGGAGCACCCGCGGCCGCCACTCCGGAGGGCACTACCGGTCGGCACGGCACCGGCAGCTCTGCGGCATGAAAAAGCCACCCACGCCTGGCCCTCAGGCGCCAGCCACAAAGACACCGGCCCGACCGCGGCCGGGTTTCCCTGTTCAACTGGCCGCCCCTGCGCAAGGTGCGCCGGCGCGCAAAAACACCCCCGCGGCGCCAGCACATGCCAAGCCCACGGCCGTCCCGCGATCAGCGCCGACCGTGAAGCTTGTGGATATGGACTCACGCGCACCGCGTGCGGCCATGGTTCGCAAGCTGCAGGCGCAGGGGGTGAGTCATCCCGCGGTCCTGGCAGCGATGGGTGCGGTGGAGCGACACCGTTTTGTCGATACGGCGCTCGTCAACCAGGCGTATGAAGACACGAGTCTCCCTATAGGTTTGGGGCAAACCATATCCAAACCCAATGTGGTGGCCCGGATGATTGAACTGCTGTGCGAGGGACGCACTGAAAAGCTTGGCCGGGTACTTGAAATTGGGACCGGATGTGGTTACCAGGCCGCGGTCTTGAGCCATGTGTCGCGGGAGGTCTACAGCATGGAGCGCCTGCGCGGCCTGCACGAAAAAGCACGCGAAAATGTGCGGGGTTTGCGGCTGGCCAATCTGCATCTGCTGTTTGGCGACGGAATACTGGGTTTTGCGCAAGGCGCTCCTTACGCGGCCATCATCGCAGCGGCCGGAGGAGAGGCGATTCCGCAGGCCTGGATCGACCAATTGGCGGTGGGTGGACGTCTGGTGGCCCCGGCCGTGACCGGCGTGGGCCAGCAGCATCTGGTGGTCATCGACAAAACCGCCACGGGTGTGAAGAAAACGGTGCTGGAGCCGGTGCTGTTCGTGCCTCTAAAATCAGGGGTCGCATGAGGTCCACCTTCTGGTGGGGGCTCGGGATTTTTTCAGGCAGTCCTCGGAACATCGCCAGGGCTGGAACCAGGTGGGAGTCAAGATGAACAGAGTGGAATTCGACCCGTTGGCACCGAAAGGCCTGCCCGCGCGTCGAGCGGCTTGGCGCAATGTGCTGCTGGTGGCTGCGGTCACCAGCTTGCTGGTGGCCGCGGGTTGTTCGACCCGGCGTGTCTCGCAGCCCGCGCCGGTGGAAGACCGTTCGGGGGCCAAGGCCACGGAGGTCAAACCCTTGCCGGGTGCCGAGAATGCGGGCAAGCCCGGTTATTTCACCGTGCGCCCGGGCGACACCCTGTACCGCATTGCGCTGGAGAGCGGACAGGCCTGGCGCGATGTGCAGACCTGGAACAACCTGGCCAATCCGAACCTGATCGAAGTCGGCCAGGTCCTGCGCGTGGCGCCGCCCGCGACGACCGGCACAGCGGTTGCACCAGGTACGGCCCCCACCACGGTGACCGCGGCGCCCATTGCGACACCCGGCGTGGTGGCGCGGCCCCTGACCGCCGGCAACAGCCCGGCACCGGCCACCACGCTCCCACCCGTACCGGCAGCACCCGCGCCTTCGGAACCACCGGTGGCATCGGCCGAGGAGCTGCAGTTTGTCTGGCCCGCGCAGGGTCCGGTGATTGCGCCGTTTGACGAAGCCAAGAACAAAGGCGTGGCGATTTCCGGGCGCGTGGGTGATCCGATCGTGGCGGCGGCCGATGGCCGGGTGGTTTACGCCGGCGCCGGCCTGCGCGGCTACGGCAACCTGATCATCCTCAAACACAACAACACCTACCTCACGGCGTACGCCCACAACCAGGCCTTGCTGGTGCGCGAAGACCAGGCGGTTCGCCAGGGGCAGAAGATTGCCGAGATGGGCAGCAGCGATGCCGATCGCGTGAAGCTGCACTTCGAGGTGCGTCGCCTGGGTAAACCGGTCGATCCGCTGGGTCATCTGCCAAAGAGGTAACCCCCTGCGCCGCTTCGCGGCTTCCCCCCAGGGGGGACCACACCTTTGGACCGGCGAAGCCGGTTCCTCGGTGTGTGCTGGGTGCAGACCCGCGCGCCGATCAGGTTTCTCTCAACGTTTGAGTTTCTGCGCCCAATCTTATGTCCTGGCCTGTTCTGGTTTTTGACATCGAGTCGATCCCCGACATCGAGGGCCTTAGGGCCTTGCGTGGTGAATCCACCGAGACCAGCGACGAGCAGGTGTATGCAGCCTGGCTGGCGGAACGCAAGGAAAAAGGGCAAAGCGATTTCATGCCTTTGCACCTGCAGCGCATCCTGGTCATCAGCGTGGTGTTTCGCAACACCGAGGGTCTGCGCATCCATTCGTTCGTTGACCGCGATGGCGCGAGTGAAGGTAAGGTCGTCCAGACTTTCTTCCACAGCATAGAGAAACACCAGCCGCAGCTGGTGAGCTGGAACGGCAGCGGATTTGATCTGCCGGTGCTGCACTACCGCGGTTTGCGCCACGGCGTGGAGGCCAGCAAGTACTGGGACATGGGCGAAGACGACCGCGAGTACAAGTGGAACAACTACATCAGTCGTTACCACATGCGCCACCTGGACCTGATGGACCTGCTGGCGATGTACAGCCCGAAGAACAACGCGCCGCTGGACGCCATGGCCAAGCTCTGCGGCTTTCCGGGCAAGCTGGGCATGGACGGCTCGCAGGTGTACGCGCAGTACCTGGCCGGTCAGACTGATGACATCCGCCGCTACTGCGAAACCGACGTGATGAACACCTACCTGGTGTATTGCCGTTTCCAGAAGATGCGCGGCGGCCTGACCGAGGCCGAGTACGAGCAGGAAATCACCTTCGTCAAGGAAACGCTGGGCAACCTGGCGCCCACCGAGAGCCATTGGGACGAGTACCTCAAAGCCTGGGCTTGAAGTGATATCCCGTCTCGCGTCCTGAGACAATCAAAGGATGACCGCACCTCTCGCCCACGAAAACAGCCTTCTCACCACCGCGCGCGACGACGCGCCCGCCGCTTCCGAAGCCACTTTGCCGGAAGGCTGGCTGGCGGTGGAATCCCTCGACATCGATGCCCAGGGCATCGCCCGCCGCCCGGACGGCAAAGTCGTCTTCATCGAAGGCGCCTTGCCTTTTGAAGTGGTCAGCACCAGCGTGCACCGCAAGAAGAACAATTGGGAAGCGGGCGTCGTTACCGCCATCCACCGCGAGTCCTCGCAACGCGTGCGCCCGGGTTGCCCGCATTTCGGTCTGCACGCCGGCGCCTGCGGTGGCTGCAAGATGCAGCACCTGCACGAGAACGCCCAGGTGGCCATCAAGCAACGTGTGCTGGAGGACAACCTCTGGCACCTGGGCAAGGTCAAGGCGCAGACCATGCTGCGGCCCATCGAAGGGCCGGCCTGGGGCTACCGCTACCGCGCGCGCCTGTCGGTGCGTTTCGTGCACAAGAAGGGCGAGGTGCTGATCGGTTTTCACGAGCGCAAGAGCCGCTACGTGGCCGACATGCAGGTCTGCCACGTGCTGCCGCCGCACGTGAGCGCGATGATGATGCCGCTGCGCGGGCTGATCTTCGGCATGGACGCCCGCGAAACCTGCCCGCAGATCGAACTGGCCTGTGGCGACCACGTGACCGCCCTGGTGCTGCGCCATCTGGAGCCGCTGTCGGACGATGACGTCACCCGTCTGCGGGCCTTTGCTGCCCAGCACGGCGTGCAATGGTGGTTGCAGTCGAAAGGGCCGGACACGGTGAAGCTGCTCGACGAGGGCGGCCCCCTGTTGTCGTATGCGTTGCCCGATTTCGGCATCACCATGCCGTTCAAACCCACCGATTTCACCCAGGTCAACCCGCACATCAACCGCGTGCTGGTCTCGCGCGCCTTGCGCCTGCTCGATGCACAGAAACACGAGCGCGTGATCGACTGGTTCTGTGGGCTCGGCAATTTCACCTTGCCGATCGCCACGCAAGCGGGCGAAGTGCTGGGCATTGAAGGCAGCGAAACGCTGGTGGCGCGCTCGCGCGAGAACCTTGCCGGCAATCAGACCGGTCGAGCGGTGCCGCTGGCGCCCACGGCGTTTGTGGCGCGCAACCTGTTCGAGATGACGCCTTCGCAACTGGTGGGCGATGGGCAGGCGGACAAGTGGCTGGTGGACCCGCCACGCGAGGGCGCGTTTGCGCTGGCCAAGACGCTGGCCGACCTGCACCAGCAACCCGAGCTGCGCGGGGGCTGGACACCGCCGAAACGCATTGTCTACGTGAGCTGCAACCCGGCCACGCTGGCGCGGGATGCGGGTCTGCTGGTGCACCAGGCGGGCTACCGCTGTGTCGCGGCGGGGGTGGTGAACATGTTCCCGCACACGGCGCACGTGGAGAGCATGGCGGTGTTCGAGCTGGACACCGAGTGCGCGGCCGGCGCAGTCTGACCGCTTTTGTCAGGACTTGTGCGACCGGACGGCGTTGGCGTTCGGATCGCTGGGCACTTCGGCTTCGTCGGCCTTGCCCGGGCTGGGTTCGGCGGCCTCGGGTTCTGATGGCATGCCGACGATCTGATTTTCGCGCATGTACTGGTCCATGTCTTTCCAGCCGGCGAAAACGGCCGCCTTGCCAGCTTTGGGGTTGCCGTTGAAACAATCCTCGATGCTGCGAATGGCGTGTCGGCAGGCGCTGCCGATGGCCATGCCTTCGGCTTCCTTTTTGGCGGCGACCTGAGGGGCGGTCTCGATGCCCAGGGCGTCACAGCCGGCCAGCAGGCTGGCTGTAGCGATCAGGCAGAAGGTGAGGGCAGTGTGTCGCATGGTGCTGGGGCGTGCAGGTTTGTCCTTTCTTTCGGCGTCTGGCGCGCCAACTTGAATGGTTTGCACACCCCACCGTCGGGTTGATGCTTGCGAACCGGCAAAGAAAAAGGACCCGAAGGTCCTTTTTCGCTGAAGGGGCGGTGAGGGCGATCAGTCGCGTTCGCCACCAAAGATGCCCAGCAGGGCCAGCAGGCTCTGGAAGATGTTGAACAGGCTCAGGTACAGGCCCAGGGTGGCGCTGATGTAGTTGGTCTCGCCGCCGTCCACGATGCGCTTGAGGTCGTACAGCAGGTAGAGGCTGAACACGATGATGGCCAGGGTGGCGATGGCGGCCATGCCGGCGGTGCTGCCGACAAACACGTTGATGATCGCGCCGATCATGATCGCCAGGGCGCCGACGAACAGCCACTTGCCCATGCCCGAGAGGTCGCGCTTGATCACGGTCGAGATGTTGGCCATGATGAAGAACACCCCAGCGGTGCCACCGAACGCGGTCATGATCAGACTGGAGCCGTTGCTGAAACCCAGCACGCCCGCCAGCAGGCGCGAGAGCATCAGGCCCATGAAGAAAGTGAAGGCCAGCAGCACCGGCACGCCGGCTGCGGAATTCTTGGTCTTCTCGATGGCGAACATGAAGCCAAAGGCGCCACCCAGGAAAACGATCAGGCCCAGGCCACCCGTCAGGCTGGCGGTGATGCCGGTGGCGACGCCGATCCAGGCGCCGAGCACCGTGGGCAGCATGGACAGCGCGAGCAGCCAGTAGGTGTTGCGCATCACCTTGTTGCGCTGCGCGGAAGTGGATACGGCGGTGCCGAAGCGGCCGCTGGTGGGTTGTACTTGGTCGGTCATGGTGGTGAGCTCCTTCATCATCTGACGCAGTGGTCTGACAGCATCCGGTCCAGGGGGCCGATCGCTGGTGAAGCCGCATTGTAGGGCGCGGCCTTGTCCGCTGTGCGACCCGGCAAAAACCGCATTCTGGTCAGGGCAGTTGTGACCTGCGCAGGGCCCGTAGTGCGGTATCGTCCCGGGTCCAGAGCCAGGGTGTTGATGCCCCGGCTTGCGAACCCCCGTCAGATACCCCATAGAAGGAATAAGTTCATGAAAAACAAAGCAGTGCTAGAACTCGCCGACGTCAAACTCATCGCCGCAGCGGCCGAGGCCGAAGCCGTGCAAAACAGCTGGGCGGTCACGTTTGCCATCGTGGACGATGGTGGTCACCTGCTCTGGCTGCAGCGTCTGGATGGTGCACCGGCCATTTCTTCGCACATTGCCCCTGCCAAGGCCCACACCGCGGCGCTGGGGCGCCGCGAGAGCAAGGTCTACGAGGACGTGATCAACCAGGGACGGGTGTCGTTCCTGAGCGCCCCCGCCGTGGCCGGCATGCTCGAAGGTGGCGTGCCGATCATGAAAGACGGCCAGTGCATTGGCGCGGTCGGCGTGAGCGGTGTGAAGTCGAGCGAAGACGCGCAGATCGCGCGCGCGGGCATCGCTGCCATCGGGTTGTGAGGAAAAAATGACTGGCTACCGGGACACAAATCCCTTGGCTGGCCAAAAAACGACGCTCGGGGAGATGGTATTTCCCCGGGTCGCCCCACGATGAAGTTGGGTTGATCCTTATTTGGTCAGGATGAGTTTGCCCTGGCGCGTGGTCTGCAAGCGGTAAAGCGCGCCGTTGTGGGTAATGGCCACCGACTTCTGGCCGCGCAGCACATCGTGGCTGGTGAGCAGAACGGGCGGCGCCGTTTCAGGCAGCGTCTCCACGACCTGAGGCCGGTCCGTCATGGGCACGGTGTCGTTCGGCGGTGGTTTGCTCAACATGCGTCCTCCTGGGCCGGTTGACCGGGTCTCACGGCGCCACCGGCTCGGTGATGAAGCCGATCTTGCGCACACCCGCGCGCTGCGCAGCCGCCATGGCCAGGGCCACGCGCTCGTAGCGCACCGCCTTGTCGCCGCGGATGTGCAGTTCGGGCTGTGGCTCCTGGGCCGCGGCGCCGGCGAGGCGCTGCTCGAAGTCGGCGTCTTGCACCGGGGTCTCGTTCCAGAAATAGGCGCCGTCGGCGTCTACCGAGAGGCGGATGTTTTCCGGCTTGTCGAGCACCTTTTCATTGCTGGCGCGTGGCAGGTCGATGTTGACCGCGTGTTTGATCACCGGCACGGTGATGATGAAGATGATGAGCAGCACCAGCATGACGTCGATGAACGGGATCATGTTGATCTCGCTCATCATCTCGTCGCTGTCGTCCTGGGTTCCGATGGCCATGGTGATGTCCTAGAGCGCTCAGGCTTTTTTCATGGGCAGGACCTTGCCGTCGCCACCCGCCGTCACGCGGGCACCGGTGACGAAGTAGGCGTGCAGGTCGTGGGCAAAGCGGTTGAGCTGGTGGTTGATGCCCTTGTTGCCGCGCACCAGGACGTTGTAGCCCAGCACGGCCGGAATCGCGACCAGCAGGCCCATGGCGGTCATGATCAGCGCCTCGCCGATCGGGCCGGCAACCTGGTCGATGCTGACCTGGCCGGCCGCGCCGATGCTCAACAGCGCGTGGTAGATGCCCCAGACGGTGCCAAACAGGCCCACGAAGGGTGCGGTGGAGGCGATGGAGGCGAGCACCGTGAGGCCGCTCTGCGCGCGCGCGGTGGCGTCGTCCAGGCTGCGGCGCAGGCAGCGTTCGACCCAGTCGCTCACGTCAAGCGTGTCGTGCAGTTGTGGGCCGGGCCGGCCGTCCTTGTGCAGCACGTGGCGAGCCGCTTCGCGGCCTTCGTTGGCCAGTGCGCGGAACGGGTTGCCGTCCTGAGCGCCGAGCTTGTCCAGACCTTCGGCGAAGTCGGCGCTGTGCCAGAACCCTTCACAGGCCTTGGCCTGCTGGCGCTGGGCGCGCTGGTCGAGGTATTTCCACAGGATGATGATCCAGGTGGCGAGCGACATGACCAGCAGGACGAGGGCGACGGTGCGGGTGACGGCGTCGCCCTGGAGCCAGACGTGGGCCAGACCGGATGAGACGTTTTGCGGTTCCATGGGTGAGAAAACTCCAGTGAGATCGGATTCGGTGAGGGTGCGCGTGGCGCTTTATTCGAGGACGAAGTTGATGGGGATGTTGAACCACATTGCTTCTGGAACGCCTGCGCGTTTGCCGGGGATGTAGCGCCACTTCAACACCGTCTGCAAGGCGGTCTGGTCGAGGCGTTCATAGCCGCTGGAAGTCCTGATTTCGGCCTTGCTCGCCGCGCCATTGACTTCAATGAAGGCACGCACGATCACCTTGCCTTGTTCACCCAGGCGCTTGGACAGCGGCGGGTAGGGCGGTGGTGCGTTGTTGAGGTAGTCGGCGCTGCTGGAGGGCAGTTCGATCTTGGGCGGCGCTGGTGGCGCGGGCTCGGCAACCACCATGGGTGTCTGTGGCGGCGGTGCGGGTGACTGAGTTTCGGTGGTGCCCGTCGCGGCCGTGGGGGAAGGGGTCGGGTCGGCAATGGCCACCGGTTGCGGAGTTGGCCGGGGTGCTGGCGGGATGACCCTCTTGGGGACGGGCACGGGTTGGGGCTTCGGTGGTGGCGGCGTGGGCGTCACCTGGGGTTGGGGCAGTTCGATGAATTCGGCCATCACCTGCACGGGCACCACGAGCTCCACCGCCCGGCGCAGCAGGCCGGTTTGCAGGGCCCACAGGCCCAGTACATGAAAGCCGACCACGGCGATCACGATGAACAGGCGGCGGTCCATGCGGGGTGTCGGAGTGGGAGCCTGCGGGGCTCCTGAAAGGGGTAGCGCGAGGCTCGCGCTGGCGGAAGACATAGTGTAGGTGGACGCGACGTACGGTTGGAATGGGCGGTTCGCGGATTCAGGGGTGAAGCACCCACCACGCGGCGGCCAGAATCAGGATCAGGCTGCCGCCCAGAATGAAAACACTGCCGGTCATGGTGAGCCCCTTTCAGTCTGCGGTTGAAGACAGTGCTTCAGTATAAATGCGAATTCCTCGCATTCGCGATAAATATCAAAAATTACCGAAATAAGTGGACGTCCCTTGTTCAGCCGGACTGGCGGGACCACAACGCCTCGCTGGCCTCGTCGAGCGTCCGGCAACCGCTCAGCGCCATGGCGATTTCCAGTTCGTCACGCAGCAGGCGGATGACGTGCGCCACGCCGGTGGCACCCGCGTTCGCCAGCCCGTGGATGACCGGTCGGCCGACCAGCACCGCGCTGGCGCCCAGCGCGATGGCCTTGAGCACGTCGGTGCCGCGCCGGATGCCACCGTCCACCAGCACGGGCAGTGCATCGCCGACCGCCTGCGCGATGGCGGGCAGCAGGGTGGCGGTGGCGGGCAGGGTGTCTAGCGTGCGGCCGCCGTGGTTGGAGACGATCAGACCGGCTGCGCCACAGGCCAGTGCCTGCCGCGCATCGGCTGGGTGGGTGATGCCTTTGAGCAGGACGGGCAGACGCGTCAGCGCGCGCAACCAGACCACATCGTCCCAGGTGGGGGCGTGGGTCAACAGGTCATCGAAAAGAGGACTTTGATCAGGCCGCAATGCTGCAGGCGCGGGCGGCTGCAGGCCTTGCAGGTTGACGGCAGAGATGCCCGGCGGCAGCGTGAAGCCGGCGCGCCGTTCGCGGTCCCGTGCCCCGTTCACCGGCGCATCGATCGTGAGCACCAGGGCTTCATAGCCCGCCGCTTCGGCGCGCTGCACCAGCGCCCGGGTGAAGCTCCGGTCGGCTTGCAGGTAGAGCTGAAACCACAGCGGGCCGCGAGCGGCTTCGCCCAGCACCACCTGGGCAACCTCTTCCAGCGGTGTGCTGGCCTGGGTGCTCAGCACCAGGCCAGCGCCCAGCACGGCCGCCGCCAGCGCCGTGGCCTGTTCACCGTGAGGGTGCGCGAGGCGCTGGTAGGCCATGGGCGCGACCAGGATCGGATGGGCCAGCGTGCGGCCGAGCAATTCGACCCGCGTGTGTCCACCGGCCACCGGCCGCAAAACGCGTGGCAACAGCGGGATGCGCTGCCAGGCCAGGACGTTCTCGCGCAGGGTGATCTCGTCGGCTGCGCCACCGTCGAAATAGGCCTGCGCATTCGCATCGAGCACACCGCTGGCAAAGGCTTCATGGTCGGCCAGGCTGACCAGGCCTTCGGGTAGCTGGGAGCGAGGTGGATGGGCTTGCGTCATGTCTCAGACCACATGCGCAGCAGGTTGTGGTACGTGCCGGTGAGTCCCGTGGTCTCGTTGGTTTCGCCGTGTTGCTGGCGCAACGCAAGAATGTTCATGTCGAGTTCGTAGAGCAGGCGACGCTGTTCGTCGCTGCGCACCATGCTCTGCACCCAGAGGAAGCAGGCGACACGGTGCCCACGCGTGACGGGGGTCACCTGGTGCAGGCTGGTGCCGGGGTAAAGCACGGCGTGGCCGGCGGGCAGCTTCACGCCCCGGGTGCCGTAGGTGTCGCTCACGGTGAGCTCGCCGCCGTCGTACTCGTCGGGGTCGTTCAGGAACACGGTACAGGAGACATCGGTGCGCACGTATTCGGTCTGTCCGGCGTCGTTGACCTTGAGCCGGATCGCGTTGTCGATGTGGTTGCCGTAGGTGTTGGCCTCGCCGCCGTAGCGGTTGATGCGGGGCGTGAAGATGCGCAGCGGCAGCGCGGCACTGAAGAACAGGGGCGAGCGGTTAAGTCCGTTCAGCACCAGGGTCCGGATCGCTTGTGCGGCTTCGCTGTCGTGCGGCAACTGCTGGTTGTTCTTGACGGTGCGCGCCTGGGGCCCCGCGCTTTCCCGGCCGTCGGTCCATGGTGCATCGATGAGCAGCTTGCGCGCCCGTGCCAGGTCTTCGGATGACAGGATGTCGGGTAGGGTGAGCAGCATCGTGGGGCTCCGTCTTTTTAATGGGTTGTCATCAATGGAAAGGCCGTCCCCGCGCCACTGCGAGGACGGCCCGAGTGCCGTCTAGCGAAAGCGGTTGACGATCAGAACTTCAGGCTGGCGGTCACCTGCAGCGTGCGGCCCGCACCGGGGATGTAGTGCCCCGGATACAGCTGGTCGGCGTAGAGTTTGTCGGCGATGTTGGACAGGTTGGCCTTGAGCGTCAGGCGGTCGAAGTCAAACTTGTACTCGGCCATCAAGTCGGCGGTGACGTAGGACGGCACCGTCCATTCGACACGGGTCGGCGACTGTTTGCCACGGAAGTTCAGGCCGGCGCCCAGGCGCAGCTTGGGTGTGAACTGGTAGGTGGTCCACACGGTTCCACTGTGCTCGGGGGTGAGCGAAGGGCGGTCGCCCGGGCGCTCGCCAGCCGCACCTTGGGCGCACTGGCCGGTGGATGGGCAGGGCGCGGCCCGGTCCACCCTGGCGACCGGCAGCCACATGTAGGAGCCGAAGACTTCCCACTTGGACGTCAGGCGACCCACGGCATCGACCTCAAAACCCGCCACGTGGCGTTCGCCCGACAGCGTCACGACCGGGCGATCCGGATCGGTGTTGCGCTCGTTGTATTTGGTCGAGCGGAACACCGCGAGTCGCGTGGAGAAGCGCTTGTCAGCCGAGTCCAGCTTGGCGCCGAGTTCGATGTTGCGGCTTTTTTCCGGCGGGGTGTCGACGTTGCTGGCGCCCAGCGAGTAGGCGTCGCCCGAGGTGTTGAAAGACTGGCCGATCGAGAAGTGGTACGACTGCTGCGGTGTGGGCTGGAACAGCACACCAGCGCGCGGGCTCCATTCCGACACCTCCATGCGGTAGCTCTCGGCGCTCAGCGGGCCGGCGGCGTTTTGCGGCAGGCTGAAGCTGTCGTAGTCACCCGTCAGGTTGTCGTAGCGCAGACCGGCCACCACTTTCCACGCGGGTGCGATTTGCGCCGTGTCTTGCACATAGGCACCCCAGCCTTGCGCGGTGTACTGGTTGTTCACGCGCAGCACGCGGGACGATTCGTCGACCCAGGCGCCGTCGTTCGGTGTTCCGATCAGCGTGGTGGGCTTGCTGATGTCAACGCCACCCTGCGCGCTGGAGCGTGCGGCGTAGACGGTGCGTTCTTCGCGCGAGAAGTCCACGCCGGCCAGAAAGTCGTGCTTCATCCCCAGCGCCTCGAACTTGCCCGAGTAGTCGCTCTGGAACTGGGCCGTGTCCATGTCCTGAATCTTCAGGTGGTTGCCACGGGTCAGCTGGGTGTTCGGGCCGAAGGTCTCCAGCGAGTGGGAGCTGGGGCATTGCGGGTTCGTCACGGCGCCGGTCTGCTGGTTCACGCCGCGCGTGCACAGGCGGATGGCGCCGGAGCGCTGGTCACGCTCGAACTGGCCCACGCGGATCTGGGTCTTGAGTTCGCTGTCGCGGCTGAAGCGGTGGGTGTGCGAGCCGCCAATGAGGGTGGCGCTGCTGTCGTTGTAGTCGCTCGCAGCACCGTAGTAGGTTTCGGGGTCAAGCGGCAGCAACACGCGGTCGCTGGAGCCGGTGGTGGGTGCGATGTACGGTATGCCGTAGTTGATGCCGTTGTTGTTGTCCAAGTGGTACAGGTTGACCTGGAATTCGTTGCGCTCGCCAATGCCGTTGCGGTAGGCCAGCGCGGCACCGCGTTTGTCGAGGCTGGCACCGCTGCCGTTGTTGTCGGCCTTGGTGGTCATGGCGTTGATGCGCAGCGCGGCGCTTTCGCCGGTCTGGATGTTGAAGTCGCCGGTGGCGCGTACGTACTTGTGGTTGCCCAGCGTGAGGTCCACTTGGTGTTCGTCGATCAGGCGCGGCGTCTTGCTGACCTGGTTGACGGCGCCACCGGTGGATCCGCGACCGAACATCATGGACGCCGAACCGCGCAGCACCTCCAGGCGGTCCAGGTTGAAGGTGTCGCGGTCGTAGATGGCCGGGTCGCGCATGCCGTCGATGAACAGGTCACCGGTCGCCTGCAGGGCGAAACCGCGCAGGCGGATGTCTTCTTCGCCGCCTTCGGCCGCCAGGAAGGTGATGCCGGCGGTGTTTTTCAGGGCCTCCTTGACGGTGTCGAGGTTGCGGTCGTCGATCAGTTTTTCCGTGACCACGGTGACCGACTGGGGGATGTCGCGCAGTTGCTGCTGGCCTTTGCCAATGCGGGTTTCGGTGGCGCGCAGCGCGTCTTTGCCTTCCGGCGCTTCGGCCTGTTCGCGCACCACCACCGTGGGCAAGGTCTTTTCGGCGGCGGCTGGCGCGGTCTGGGCCATGGCGTTCAGAGAGCCGGCCAGCAGCATGGCGCCCAGCGGCAGCATCACGCCGGAGTTTGCAGAGGAGGATGAACGGGGCAGGGCGCGCTGGGCGTGGCGCAGGGTCTTTTTGCGTTGTGACATGGAAGCGGTGGTCGAACGGGTTGTCGGCTGGCTTCAACGCACTGCGCTGTGGCTGGCTGGAAGCACCATCGTATTGCAAACGCGAACGATTCGCAATAAATTCAATAAAGATGGGCGCCTGAATCCGGTTTTTGTAGCACTGGCCCAACATCGGATGGAGCCGCCCGGTCGCCACCGCTTGTGGGTGTGTGGGCGACGCGGTCATGCTGCTGCGCAACAAAAGCTATCGATCCAATGTAAACTATCAATGCGACTTAATGATAGTTGTCGTCTATGATTCAACCCATCGCGATACCCGTCGCGTCCTGATCACCGTTTCTTTCAACCTCAACTTAGGAATCACCATGTCCCTGATCAATACCCAAGTCCAGCCCTTCAAGACCCAGGCCTTCCACAACGGCAAGTTCATCGAAGTCTCCGACGAAAGCCTGAAGGGCAAGTGGTCCGTGCTGATCTTCATGCCGGCCGCCTTCACCTTCAACTGCCCGACCGAAGTGGAAGACGCCGCCGACAATTACGCCGAGTTCCAGAAGGCAGGCGCCGAGGTGTACATCGTCACGACCGACACGCACTTTTCGCACAAGGTGTGGCACGAGACCAGCCCTGCCGTGGGCAAGGCCCAGTTCCCCCTGGTCGGCGACCCGACCCACACCCTGACCAACGCGTTCGGCGTGCACATCCCCGAAGAAGGCCTGGCCCTGCGCGGCACGTTCGTGATCAATCCCGACGGCATCATCAAGACCGCCGAGATCCACTCCAACGAAATCGCCCGCGACGTCAAGGAAACCCTGCGCAAGCTGAAGGCTGCCCAGTACACCGCAGCCAACCCCGGCCAGGTGTGCCCGGCCAAGTGGAACGAAGGCGCCAAGACGATCGCTCCTTCGCTGGAACTCGTCGGGAAGATCTGACCACCCCCGCGACGCGTCCTGCGGCGCGTCACCCCCTCAAGGGGGCAATGCGAGCGGCCCGGCGGAGCCGGTTCCGCCGCATTCTGGGTTGACTGCCCTTCGTTCCTCTCCCGTTTTTTCTGGCAGTACCGCTGCCTCATGGGCTTGCTTGCAGGCTCATGCACCAGCGGCCTTCCGCACCTCATCTTTCCTTTAAGGAGTCCACCATGCTTGACGCCACCCTCAAATCCCAGCTCCAGACCTACCTCGGCATGCTGCGCCAGCCGATCACGCTGATCGCTTCGCTGGACGACAGTGCCACCGGCACCGAGATGCGCAGCCTGCTGGACGACATCGTTTCGCTGTCCGAAAAGGTCACGCTGGACACGTCGGGCGACGATGCGCGCAAGCCGTCGTTTGTGGTGGCGCGTGAGGGCGAAACCCAGGGTGTGCGTTTTGCCGGTCTGCCATTGGGCCACGAGTTCACGTCGCTGGTGCTGGCGCTGCTGTGGACTGGCGGTCACCCGCCCAAGGTCGAGGCCGAGGTGATCGATTCCATCAAAGCCTTGGACGGTGACTTCAGTTTCGAGGTCTACATGTCCCTGACCTGCCACAACTGCCCGGATGTGGTGCAGGCGCTGTCGCTGATGGCTATCTTCAACCCCAGGGTCAAGACCGTGGTGATCGAAGGCGGCGCGTTCCAGCAGGAAGTATCCGAGCGCGAGATCATGGCCGTGCCCATGGTGTTCCTGAACGGCAAGGTTTTTGGTTCCGGCCGCATGACGGTGGAAGAAATCGTGGCCAAGCTGGACACCAACTCGGGTGACCGCGAAGCCGCCAAGCTCAATGCCAAGGATCCGTTCGACGTGCTGATCGTTGGCGGGGGCCCGGCCGGCGCGGCAGCGGCCGTGTACGCCGCCCGCAAGGGCATCCGCGTGGGTGTGGCGGCCGAGCGTTTCGGTGGCCAGGTCAACGACACCATGGCGATCGAGAACTACATCTCTGTGCTGGAGACCGACGGCCCCAAGTTCGCCGCCGCGCTCGAAGCCCAGGTGCGCCACTACGAGGTGGACATCATGAACCTGCAGCGCGCCGACCGGATCATCCCTGCTGAAGAGCCGGGTGGCCTGGTGCAGGTGCAGATGGCCAACGGCGGCGTGCTCCAGGCGCGCAGCGTGATCCTGTCCACCGGCGCGCGCTGGCGCAACGTCAACGTGCCCGGTGAGCAGGAATACAAGAACAAGGGCGTGGCCTACTGCCCGCATTGCGACGGCCCGCTGTTCAAGGGCAAGCGCACAGCGGTCATCGGCGGCGGCAACTCGGGTGTCGAAGCGGCCATCGACCTCGCCGGTATCGTGCAGCACGTGACCCTGGTCGAGTTTGCCGACCAGCTCAAGGCCGACGCGGTGCTGGTGAGCAAGCTGAAGAGCTTGCCCAATGTGAGCATCCATGTGAACGCGCAGACCACCGAAATCACCGGCGCCGACGGCAAGGTCAATGGCCTGAAATACAAGGACCGCGCCACGAACGAAGAACACCTGATGCCGCTGGAAGGCGTGTTCGTGCAGATCGGCCTGGTGCCCAACACCGAGTTCCTCAAGGGCACGGTCGAACTCAGCCGCTTCGGCGAGATCGTGGTGGACGCCAAGGGTCACACCAACGTGCCGGGCGTGTTTGCCGCCGGTGACTGCACCACCGTGCCCTACAAGCAGATCGTGATCGCCGCGGGCGAGGGTGCCAAGGCCGCGCTCAGCGCGTTCGACCACCTGATCCGCCAGCCGGTGGTGGCCGCTGCCTCCGAAGCCGTGACCGCCTGAACGAACGTTAGCACTCAAAACAAAAAAGCCACTGGGGCAACCCGGTGGCTTTTTTGTTGGGCGCGAACCGAGGTCCGCTTTTTTTCGTGGATCAGTGACCCGAAGCGCCAGAAGCGCCGATGCCGGTTTCCGAACGAACCTGCTGGGCCAGGAAGCCCGCGCGGTCCACCTTGGCACGGGTGCTGTTGTCTAGGATGGAGAACAGCCAGATGCCCACGAAGCCGATCGTCATGGAGAACAGGGCCGGCGAGGTGTAGGGGAACAGAGCCGAACCCTTGGGGTTGCCCAGCGTGGCTTCCCAGACCGAGGGTGACACGATGGTCAGCGCCACGGAGGAGATCAGCCCCAGGAAACCGCCGATCACGGCACCCTTGGTGGTGCAGTCTTTCCACAGCACGCTCATGAACAGCACCGGGAAGTTGGCCGATGCCGCGATCGCGAAAGCCAGCGACACCATGAATGCGATGTTCTGCTTCTCGAAAGCGATGCCGAGCACCACCGCCACGATACCCAGGCAGATCGTGGTGATCTTCGACACGCGCAATTCGGATGCCGAATCGGCCTGGCCTTTCTTGACCACGGTGGCGTAGATGTCGTGCGACACGGCCGAAGCGCCCGACAGCGTCAGGCCCGCTACCACCGCGAGGATGGTGGCGAATGCCACGGCCGAGATGAAGCCCAGGAACACGTTGCCACCCACTGCATTGGCCAGGTGGATGGCTGCCATGTTGTTGCCGCCCAGCAAGGCGCCTTTGGCATCGAGGAAGTCGGGATTGATCAGCACGAAGGTGATGGCCCCAAAGCCGATGATGAAGGTCAGCAGGTAGAAGTAGCCGATCCAGCCGGTGGCCCACATCACCGACTTGCGCGCTTCCTTGGCCGAAGGCACGGTGAAGAAGCGCATCAGGATGTGCGGCAGGCCGGCGGTACCGAACATCAGGGCCATGCCGAAGCTGATGGCCGAGATCGGATCCTTCACGAAGTTGCCTGGGCCCATGATCGACTGACCGGCGGCCGTGGCGGCCTCGGCGATCTTGCCGTCCTTCAGCGCCAGATCGGTCTTGATCTGCACCGCGCCGGCGAACATCGCTTCGGGGCTGAAGCCGAAGTGCAGCAGCACCATGAAGGCCATGAACGATGCGCCACCCAGCAGCAGGCAGGCCTTGATGATCTGCACCCAGGTGGTGGCGGTCATGCCGCCGAACAGCACGTAGACCATCATCAGTGCGCCGACGATGATCACGGCGATGTAGTATTCCAGGCCGAACAGCAGCTTGATGAGCTGGCCGGCACCGACCATTTGCGCGATCAGGTAGAACGCCACGACCACCAGTGTGCCCGAGGCCGCGAAGACGCGGACCGGGGTCTGGTTGAAGCGGAACGCGGCCACGTCGGCAAAGGTGAACTTGCCCAGGTTGCGCAGGCGCTCGGCCATCAGGAAGGTGATCACGGGCCAGCCGACCAGGAAGCCGATGGAATAGATCAGGCCGTCAAAACCGCTGGCCATCACGGCCGCGGAGATGCCGAGGAATGAGGCGGCCGACATGTAGTCGCCGGCGATCGCCAGACCATTCTGGAAGCCGGTGATGCCACCGCCAGCGGTGTAGAAGTCCGAGGCCGATTTGGTCTTGGCTGCGGCCCACTTGGTGATGAACAGCGTGAACACCACGAACATCGCGAACATGGTGATGGCGGTCCAGTTGGTGGGCTGTTTCTCGGCCTGACCGAGGTCGGCGCCCGCTGCCCAGGCGGTAAACGACACACCGAAGAGCGCCAGCAGCGTCAGCACGCGACGCAGGGAATTTTGAGCGGGCATCATTTGTACGCAGCCTTGATCACTTCGTTGGAGAGGTCGTCGAACTCGGTGTTGGCGCGTTTGACGTAGATGGCTGTGATGACGATGGTGAAGACGATCACGCCGAAACCGACGGGGATGCCCATCGTGAGGACGCCGTCGCCCAGCTTCTGCGAGAGGAACTCCTTGTTGAAGGCGACCAGCAGGATGAAGCCGTAATACACGACCATCATGGCCAGGGTGAGCCACCAGCCAAAGCGGGATCGTTTGGCTTTGAGTTCCTGGTATTGGGGATTCTTCAGAATCCGTTGAATGACGGTGTCGTCCATGTCTTGACCTCGGTCGTGGTTGGTTGAACAGCCACGATAGGCTTAGGGTCTTACCTAGTACTTACCCCAATGCTTTCCACGCCCAGCGAATGCGGCTGAAGCAGTCAGCTGGGCCGCTGAAACGGGGTGTCCTCACGAGCGATTCTGGGACAGATGGTGGCTGTGTGAGTGTCATTTATTAGGACATACCCTTGGTTTCCCTGAAGGGGGGCGCGCAGCAATTTAGCTGTAAGGAAGTGCTTCCACAGTCCGCCCCGTAATGCCGGAATCCGCAAGGTAAGCGGCATGCAAAACGGGGCGGGTCACACCGCTGAAATCGCAAAAGCATCACTATGAGGAGATGACTTTCATGACAAGTGACAACAACGCAAAGGCCTACTGGTCGGCCACCCTGGGTCTGCTGACCAAGGTGCTGATCATCTGGTTCCTGGTCTCTTACGGCGCAGGCATCCTGTTCGCGGACGCACTCAACGGCATCAAGCTTGGCGGTTATCCCGTCGGTTTCTGGTTCGCCCAACAAGGCTCCATCTATGTGTTCATCGCGCTCATCTTCTGGTACGCCCACCAGATGGGCAAGATCGACCGCAAGTTCGGCATGCAAGAAGACTGATCAAGGAAGACCAACATGGAACTCCAAACCACCATTTACATCTTCGTCGGGCTGAGCTTCGCGCTCTACCTCGGCATCGCCTTCTGGGCACGCGCGGGCAGCACGTCCGAGTTTTACGTTGCCGGCGGCGGGGTGCACCCCGTGACCAACGGCATGGCCACGGCCGCTGACTGGATGTCGGCCGCGTCCTTCATCTCCATGGCCGGCCTGATCTCCAACATGGGCTACGGCGGTGCCGTGTTCCTGATGGGTTGGACCGGTGGCTACGTGCTGCTGGCCATGCTGCTGGCGCCCTACCTGCGCAAGTTCGGCAAGTTCACCGTGCCCGAGTTCATCGGCGATCGCTTCTATTCGAAGACCGCCCGCAACGTCGCGGTGCTGTGCTTGCTGGTCGCTTCGTTGACCTACATCATCGGCCAGATGACCGGTGTGGGCGTGACGTTTGCGCGCTTCCTGGGTGTGTCGAGCGAGCAGGGCATTTACATCGGCATGGCGATCGTGTTCGCCTACGCCGTGTTCGGTGGCATGAAGGGCATCACCTACACCCAGGTGGCCCAGTACATGGTGCTGATCTGCGCCTACCTGGTGCCGGCCTTCTTCATCTCCCTGAACCTGACCGGCAACTTCCTGCCTCAGTTGGGCCTGGGCTCTTCCATGACCGGAACCGATGTCGCGCTGCTGACCAAGCTGGACCAGGTGGTGACCGATCTGGGTTTTGGCCAGTACACCACGTCCAGCGCCGGTTCGATGCTGAACATGTTCTTCTACACCGTGTCGCTGATGATCGGTACCGCGGGCCTGCCCCACGTGATCGTTCGCTTCTTCACCGTGCCCAAGGTGGCCGACGCCCGTTCGTCCGCTGGCTGGGCCCTGGTTTTCATTGCTCTGCTGTACACCACCGCTCCCGCTGTGGGCGCCATGGCCAAGCTGAACCTGCATGGCACCGTGAACTCCGCTGTGGGTCTGACCCAGACGGCGGAAGGCATCCAGGTGAATGCTGATACCGTGAAAGCCAACGGCGACCTGTACGCCACCGAAGCCAGCCTGGTTTACGAGCAGCGTCCTGACTGGATGAAGCGCTGGGAAAAGACCGGCCTGCTGAAGTGGGAAGACAAGAACGCCGACGGCCGTATCCAGTACTACAACGACAAGACCAAGAACGAAGTCGCCAAGGGCAAGGCCGAAGCCGCTGGCTGGAAGGGCAACGAGCTGACCGTGAACGCTGACATCATCGTGCTGGCCAACCCGGAAATCGCGTTGCTGCCCAACTGGGTGATCGCTCTGGTGGCTGCCGGCGGCCTGGCCGCTGCGCTGTCGACCGCTGCCGGTCTGCTGCTGGCCATCTCTTCCGCCATCTCCCACGACCTGATCAAGGGAGCCATCAAGCCTGACATCAGCGAAAAGGGCGAGCTCATGGCGGGCAAGATCGCTATGGCCGTGGCCATCTTCGTGGCGGGCTACCTCGGTCTGAACCCTCCGGGCTTCGCGGCCGGTACCGTGGCCCTGGCCTTCGGTATCGCGGCTTCCACGATCTTCCCGGCTCTGATGATGGGTATTTTCAGCCGTACCATCAATGACAAGGGTGCCACCGCCGGCATGCTGGCAGGCCTGTTCGTGACGCTGTTCTACGTGTTCGCACACAAGGGTCTGTTCTTCATCAAGGGCACCGAGTACCTTGACATGGTCGGCGGCGTCAACGGCTTCTTCACCATCACCCCCGAAGCCTTCGGTACCGTGGGTGCCCTGGTCAACTTCGCAGTGGCTTACCTGGTGAGCAAGATGGGCTCTCCGGTGCCCAAGCACATCCAGGAACTGGTGGAGTCGGTGCGCGTGCCCAAAGGCGCGGGCGTTGCCACCGGTCACTGAGATCGCCTGAAATCCACCCGCCAGGCCATGGCCTGGCGGGTGTGTGAATCAAGACCCCGTGGGCTTGCCGACGGGGTCTTTTTCTTGGAGGACAATCCGGCCTGTCGCTGTTTTGTCACCAGGTTTGTTGTGCACAGACCGTCTTCCCGGCGCTTTGCCCAGAGCACACCCGCTCCCCGATTTCAACAAGGACCTTCCGGATGAATCTGCCGAGTGTTTTCATATTCAACTGGATATTTCTGCTGGCCCTGTTTCCCGTGGCCTTTTTCTGGCTGCGCCGCGCCTGGCGCATCCTGGTGAAGAACGACTTCTCCGAGGTGGCACTGAAAAAAGGCCTGCCGCCGCCCAACGCCGAGAAGTACGCGCCCTATGAAATGGCGATCAACATGATTGGCGGCGTGGTGATCGTGGTTCTGCTCGTGGCGGTGCTGGGTTTTCAGGCGCTGGCATCGGAAGACTGGGTGGCCATTGCGGGCGTCACGCTGTGGGTCAAACTGTTCGCCTCGTTTGCCCTGGGACGCCAGGCCCACGGCCTCGGCCCGGCCAAGAAAAAGCCCGCAGCAGGCAAATAGGAGTGGTGTTCCCGCCATGCACCCGCGTGCCTGGGCGGGAGCTCAATAGCTGAGCTGTTCGGGCCGGATTTCCTGCAGGATGGTGGTGGCGATTTCTTCGATCGACTTCGTCGTTGTCGAGAGCCAGCGGATGCCCTCGCGGCGCATCATGCCTTCGGCCTCACTGACTTCCATGCGGCAGTTCTCCAGGCTGGCGTAGCGCGAGTTCGGCCGTCGCTCGTTGCGGATCTCGGACAGGCGTTCCGGAGCGATGGTCAGGCCGAAGATCTTCTTGCGGTGTGGCATCAATGCGGGCGGCAATTTGCGGCGCTCGAAGTCTTCCGGGATCAGCGGGTAGTTGGATGCCTTCAGCCCGTGCTGCATGGCCAGATAGAGCGAGGTCGGCGTCTTTCCGCTGCGGCTCACGCCGACCAGGATCACATCCGAACCGGCCAGGTCGCGGTGGCTCTGGCCGTCGTCGTGCATGAGAGAGAAGTTGATCGCTTCGATGCGGTCGTGGTATTCCTTGCTCTTGGACACGTCCGAGAAGCGCCCCACGCGGTGGTTGGACTTGATGCCCAGCTCGGCCTCCAGCGGTTCCACAAAGGTGCCGAACATGTCGAGCATCATGCCGGTGCAGTGTTCCTTGAAGACCTGCAGGACATCCATGTTGACCACCGTGGTGAAGATCAGGGGGCGCCGTCCCTCGACCACGGCGGTGTGGTTGATCTGGCGCACCGCCTGGTGGGCCTTGTCCACGCTGTCGAGAAAAGGCAGTCGCACACGCCGCACCTGGGCCTCGAACTGGTTGAGGATGGCGTTGCCGAAGGTTTCGGCGGTGATGCCGGTGCCATCGGAAACGAAAAAGACGGTTCGGTTGGTCATGAAGCGGTCCCGGGGTAGGGGTGCAAAAATATTCAGGCAATGCCACCGCGGTTTTCACACCGCAGGGCAACGGTGTGCCGCCTGAAACAGGCTGCCGCCCTACAATTGCAGGTTCGGGCTCCGGTCATTATCCCGGTTCCGGCCCGCCAGATTTCAGCCACGTTGCCCGGTGCAAGACCCACAACAGAACACACAGGTCGCAAGCGCCGTGCATGGAGCACCCGGTTTTTTAACTTGAGCGGAGTCTTTCCATGTCCAACCTGTTTTCCCCGACCGATCTGGTCGTGCCTTTCGAGAACCTGCGAATGTCCGACGTTGAATCCGTCGGCGGCAAGAACGCCAGTCTCGGCGAAATGATCTCGCAGCTCCCCAGCGGCGTGAAGGTGCCCACTGGTTTTGCGACCACGGCGCACGCCTTCCGCGAGTTCCTGAAATACGACGGCCTGACCGACCGCATCAATGCGCGCCTCGATGCGCTGGACACCGAAGACGTGCGCGCCCTGGCCGAAGCCGGCGCCGAGATCCGCGCCATGGTCGAAAACCAGCCCTTTCCGGCCAATCTGGAAAAAGCCATCCGCGACGCCTTCGTCACGCTGGTGGGTGACAACGACAAAGCCACCTTCGCAGTGCGGTCCTCCGCCACGGCCGAAGACCTGCCCGACGCTTCGTTCGCCGGCCAGCAGGAGACCTTCCTCAACGTGCACGGCATCGACGAAGTGCTGCACAAGATGAAGGAGGTGTTTGCCTCGCTGTACAACGACCGCGCCATCAGCTACCGCGTGCACAAGGGCTTTGCCCATGCCGACGTGGCCCTGTCGGCTGGCGTGCAGCGCATGGTGCGATCCGATACGGGTGCGGCCGGTGTGATGTTCACCATCGACACCGAGTCCGGCTTTGAAGACGTGGTCTTCATCACGGCCAGCTACGGTCTGGGCGAGACGGTGGTGCAGGGCGCCGTGAACCCCGACGAGTTCTACGTGCACAAGCCCATGCTCAAGGCCGGCAAGCGCGCGCTGATCCGCCGCAACCTCGGCAGCAAGCTGATCCAGATGACCTTCACCACGGCCGAAGAGAAAGCCGGCGACAGCGCGCTCAAGGGTAAGCTCGTGAAGACGGTGGACGTGCCGGTCGAGCAGCGCAACCGCTACAGCCTGACCGACGCCGACGTCGAACAACTGGCGCACTACGCGCTGGTGATCGAACAGCATTACGGCCGCCCGATGGACATCGAGTGGGGCAAGGACGGCATCGACGGGCAGCTCTACATCCTGCAGGCCCGCCCCGAGACGGTGAAGAGCCAGTCGGCTGGCAAGACCGAGGTGCGCTACAAGCTCAAGGGTAAGGGCGCCGTGCTGGCCTCGGGCCGCGCCATCGGCCAGAAGGTCGGGACCGGCCCGGTGCGCCTGGTGCACAACATCAGCGAGATGGACAAGGTGCAGCCCGGCGACGTGCTGGTGACCGACATGACCGACCCCAACTGGGAACCGGTGATGAAGCGCGCCAGCGCCATCGTGACCAACCGCGGTGGCCGCACCTGTCACGCCGCGATCATCGCGCGCGAGCTGGGCATTCCGGCCGTGGTGGGTTGCGGCAACGCCACCGAGTCGCTCAAGGACGGCATGCTGGTGACGGTGAGCTGCGCCGAGGGTGACACCGGCCACATCTACGACGGTCTGCTGGAAACCGAGGTCACCGAAGTGCAGCGCGGCACCATGCCCGAGGTGGACGTGAAGATCATGATGAACGTGGGCAACCCCCAGCTGGCGTTCGACTTCGCACAGATCCCGAACGGCGGCGTGGGCCTCGCCCGTCTGGAATTCATCATCAACAACAACATTGGCGTGCACCCCAAGGCGATCCTGGACTATCCGCAGATCGACGCTGACCTGAAGAAGGCGGTGGAATCGGTGGCGCGTGGCCACGCTTCGCCGCGTGCGTTTTACGTGGACAAGGTGGCCGAAGGCGTGGCGACCATCGCGGCGGCTTTTTGGCCCCGGCCGGTGATCGTGCGGCTGTCGGACTTCAAGTCGAACGAGTACCGCAAGCTGGTCGGCGGCAGCCGCTACGAGCCCGATGAGGAGAACCCCATGCTGGGCTTCCGCGGCGCAGCCCGCTACATCAGCGAAGACTTCCGCGAAGCCTTTGCCATGGAGTGCGAGGCCTTGAAGCGTGTGCGCGAAGACATGGGACTGGACAACGTGCAGGTGATGGTGCCGTTTGTGCGCACCCTGGGCCAGGCCCAGCGGGTGACCGAGCTGCTGGCCGAGAAGGGCCTCAAACGCGGCGAGAACGGGCTCAAGGTCATCATGATGTGCGAGATCCCGAGCAACGCCGTGTTGGCCCATGAGTTCCTGCAGTTCTTCGACGGCTTCTCGATCGGCTCCAACGACCTGACCCAGCTCACCCTGGGTCTGGACCGCGACTCGGGTCTGGAGCTGCTGGCCAAGGACTTCGACGAGCGCGACCCCGCCGTCAAGGCCCTGCTCAAGATGGCCATCGGCGCGTGCAAGGCCGAGGGCAAGTACGTGGGCATCTGCGGCCAGGGCCCGAGCGATCACCCGGATTTTGCACAGTGGTTGCAGGCCGAAGGCATCAGCTCGATCTCGCTGAACCCGGACTCCGTGGTGGACACCTGGCAGCTGCTGGCCGCGTCCCAGAAGTAAAGCGCGGGCGAGCACGGCGAACGGCGGCAGGGGGCAACCCTTGCCGCCTTTTTTGTTGCTTTGCAACGTAAGCCCGTGGTCAGTGCTTGGGGCACAATCCTTTGAGACAGGCGCGGCGATGCATCGCGCCCGCCGCTTGAGGAGACACACATGTTTCAAGGCCTGGATGCCCAACGCCTGGTGGCCCTGTTCGTGGCCGGCTGGGCCTTGTTGAGCTTTCCGTTGCTGGCGCTCTGGGACCACGAGGCGCGGGTCTTCGGGTTGCCCCTGTTTCCCCTGGCCTTGTTCGGTATCTGGGCGCTGCTGATCGCGGCGCTGGCCTGGGTCGTCGAGCGCGGACGCGAACGCGATCCCGCCGCCAGCGACATCGCACGGCCCCACTGACGCAACACGACCCGCCCATGCTGTCCGCCCCGCTGGTCATCGCCGTTTCATTCGCCTACCTGCTGCTGCTGTTCGCCGTGGCCTACTGGGGCGACTGGCGTGCAGCGCAAGGCCGCTCGGTGATTTCCAGTCCCTGGGTGTACGCCCTGTCGATGGCGGTCTACTGCACCGCCTGGACCTACTTCGGCAGCGTGGGGCGCGCGGCCAACTCGGGCGTGTGGTTCCTGCCGATCTACCTCGGGCCGATGCTGGCCATGGTCCTGGCCTGGATGGTGGTGCGCAAGATGATCCGCGTGGCCAAGACCTACCGCATCACCTCCATCGCCGACTTCATCGCCAGCCGCTACGGCAAGAGCCCTTTGCTGGCAGGCCTGGTGACGATGATCACGGTGGTCGGCATCGTGCCCTACATCGCACTGCAGCTCAAGGCGATCGCCAGCGGCTACGCCGTGCTGACCTCGCCGCTGGGTTCGCCTGCGGTGCAAAGCGCGCAATGGTGGAACGACAGCACCCTGTATGTGGCGCTGATGCTGGCGGGTTTCACCATGGTGTTTGGCGCGCGCCACCTCGACAGCACCGAGCGGCATGAAGGCATGGTGGCGGCCATCGCTTTCGAGTCTGTCGTCAAGCTGATGGCGTTCCTGGCCGTGGGCCTCTTTGTCTCGTTCGGGCTGTTCTCCAGCCCCGCAGCGCTCTTTGACCAGGCCTACGCGGTGGCCGAACTGCGCCGCTTGTTGCAGTTCGGCCAGGACCAGCCTTTTGCGTATCCGCAGTGGTTCGGCCTCACCCTGCTGGCCATGTTGTCGGTGATCTTTCTGCCGCGGCAGTTCCAGGTGATGGTGGTGGAAAACGTCGACGAGCAGCACCTGCGCCGCGCGGTCTGGGTGTTTCCGCTCTACCTGCTGCTGATCAACCTGTTTGTGCTGCCCATTGCCATCGGTGGCCTGCTGCACTTCGGACCGGGGCGCATGGACCCGGAAACCTTCATCCTCTCGCTGCCCCTGTCGCAGGGCCATGGTGCGCTGGCGCTGGCGGCCTTCGTCGGTGGTCTCTCCGCCGCAACCGGCATGGTGATCGTCGAAGCCATCGCCGTTTCCACCATGGTCTGCAACGACCTGGTCATGCCCATCCTGCTGCGCATGAAGCGCTTCGGTGCGCGTGCCAGCGGGGACCTCACCGGCCTGCTGCTGGGCATCCGGCGCCTGGCCATCCTGGGCATCCTGCTGCTGGGCTACCTGTATTTCCACCTGGCGGGCGAGGCCTACGCGCTGGTCAGCATCGGCCTCATCAGTTTCGCCGCGGTGGCGCAGTTCGCCCCCGCCATGCTGGGCGGCCTGTACTGGAAAGGCGGCACACGCCGTGGCGCCCTGGCCGGTCTGCTGCTGGGTTTCGGCTTCTGGGTCTACACCCTGATGTTGCCCTCGCTGGCCAAGTCGGGCTGGCTGGATTCGGACTTTCTGCAGTTCGGCCCCTTTGGCTGGCACTGGTTCAAACCCGAGGCGTTTCTTGGCCTCTCGGGACTCGACAACCTGACCCATTCGCTCTTCTGGAGCCTGCTGGCGAACATCGGAGCCTACGTGGGTGTGTCGCTGTGGCGGGCGCCGTCGGCGGCTGAAACCAGCCAGGCGCTGTTGTTCGTCGACGTGTTCAACCGCACGGCGCATGCGCGGCCGGTGTTCTGGCAGGGTAAGGCGCAGGTGTCGGCGCTGCTGCCGCTGACCGGGCGTTTTCTCGGTGTCGACGTGGCCCAGCGCCTGTTTGTGGGTTATGCCGCGCGCCTGGGCGTGGCCAACATCGACCAGATTCCGGGCGACGCGCGGCTGGTGCACTTTGTCGAAACCCAGCTCGCGGGTGCCATCGGCAGCGCCTCGGCGCGGATCATGGTCGCGGCGGTGGTGGAAGAAGAGGCGCTGGACCTGGACGACGTGATGCGCATCCTCGACGAGGCCTCGCAGCTGCGGGCTTATTCGCATGCGCTGGAGGACAAATCGCGTTCGCTGGAACGGGCCACGGCCGAATTGCGCGAGGCCAATGAGAAGCTCAAGAGCCTGGACCGCATGAAGGACGACTTCATGTCTTCGGTGACCCACGAGCTGCGCACGCCCTTGACCTCCATCAGGGCCCTGTCGGAGCTGATGCGCGACGATGACTACATGGACACGGCGCAGCGACAGCAGTTTCTGGGCATCATCGTTACCGAGGCCGAACGCTTGAGCCGGCTGGTGAATCAGGTGCTGGACATGGCCAAGATCGAGGCAGGACACGCCGAGTGGCACGACACCGATGTGGATCTGCGCGAGGTGGCCGAACAGGCCGCGGGCACCATGAAGGAGAGCTACCGTGAGCGTGGGGTGGCGCTGGTGCTGAGCTTGCCCCCGCAGGTGCATGCGGTCCGGGCCGACGCCGATCGGCTCACGCAGGTGGTGCTGAACCTGCTGTCGAATGCCCTGAAGTACGCCCCCCGAGAGGGCGGTCGTGTGGTGCTGCGCCTGCATGAGGATCCGGACCGCCTGACCGTGGAGGTCGAAGACAACGGCCCGGGCATCCCGCTGGAACAGCAGGCGGTGGCCTTCGAAAAATTCCGGCAGGTGGCCGGTGACGATCACTACCGGGCGGGTGGCACGGGGCTGGGCCTGCCCATCAGTCGCCAGATCGTCGAGCATTTCGGCGGCAGCATGTGGCTGCGCTCAACGCCGGGGCAGGGCGCCTGCTTCGGCTTCTCGCTGCCCCGCCACACACCGACCGCCGACGACGACAGCTACAACGACGAACACCAGAGGAGCACAGAAACATGAGCCAGAAAATACTGATTGCCGACGACGAACCGAACATCCTCATTTCGCTGGAGTTCCTCATGAAGCGCGAAGGCTTCGAGGTGGTGCTGGCGCGCGATGGTCAGGAAGCGATGGATGCGATTGCCCGCGAGCGCCCGGCGCTCGTGTTGCTCGACGTGATGATGCCGATCAAGACCGGTTTTGATGTCTGCTGCGAAGTCCGCGCCAACGAAGACCTGCGTGACACCCTCATCCTCCTGCTCACCGCCAAGGGCCGCGACACCGATGTGGCCAAGGGCCTGGCGCTGGGCGCCAACGCCTATATGACCAAACCGTTCTCGACCAAGGAACTGGTGCAGAAGGTGCGCGAGCTGCTGGGTGCGGCTTCATGAGCGGGCAACAGAAGACAGACCGTCGCCTGTGGTGGCTGCTGGTCGTGGCGGCCGTGGTGTCTGTGGCCTGGTTGCTGGCAACGTTTGGCCTGCTGGGTTCGACCCTGGAACCGGACGACCGGGCGACCATCTGGAGCCTGCTTGGGGACCGCCTGATGCTGATCACTCTGACCTGGGGTGCCGGCATGGCGGCCATCGCCTGGGGACTGAAGCGCTGGTTCGACCACTGGGTCACGCCCTCGGTGCAACTGGCCGAAGAAGCGCAGGTTCTGCTGCGCACCGACGTTGTGCGCGAGCTCACGCCCAAGGGCAATGTTGAAACCAAGGTGCTGGTGGGGCTGTTCAACCAGTTGGTGGGGCAACGCGAAGACCTGCGGCGCGAGATGGACGCCAAGGTGCATGAGGCGGCGCAAGGCATCGAGCAGGAGAAGTCGCGTCTGGCGGCGCTCATGTCCGAACTCACGCAAAGCGTCGTGGTCTGCAACCTTGACGGCCGAATCATTCTGTACAACAACCGCGCGCGCATGCAGTTCCGCGCGCTCTCGCAGGCGCCCGGCGTGGCCGGTGGCGCCGAGCTGATCGGTCTCGGTCGCTCGATCTACAGCGTGTTCGACCGCAAGCTGGTGGCCCACGCACTGGAGAACATCCAGCAGCGCATGCTGCGTGGGGCCGGCCAGCCGTCGGCCCAGTTCGTGACCACCACGGCGGCCGGTCAGCTGCTGCGGGTGCAGATGGCACCGGTGCGTTCGGTCCAGGCCCAGACGGCCGAGTCGCCGGCCGACCGCATCGAACTCAGCGGCTTCGTGCTGATGCTGGACAACATCACGCGCGACTACGAGGCCGAGTCGGCCAAAGACCAGGTGCTGCACTCGCTCACCGAGGGCAGCCGTTCTGCACTGGCCAACATGCAGGCCGCGATCGACATGCTCGACTACCCCGATCTGGAACCCGCCATGCGCGAACGCTTCCTGGGGGTCATCCGCGAAGAAACGCGCACGCTCAGCCAGCGCATCGGGGCGCTGGAAGCGGGCTCGGCCGACAGCCTCAAGACCCGCTGGCCGCTGGAAGACATGCTGGGCGCCGATCTCGTGAACGCGGCGCTGCGCCGCATCGAGGTGGTGACCGGCCTGCCGGCTTCGACGGTGGACGTGGACAGCGCTCTGTGGCTCAAGGTGGAGAGCTTTTCGATGCTGCAGGCGCTGGTGTACCTGACCGGCCGCCTGGCCGACGAGTTCGAGGTGCGTTTCGTGCAGCTGCGCCTGGCGCCTGCGGCGGGCAGCCCTGGCAAAGCCCAGCTGGACCTCATATGGTCCGGCCAGGCGATGAGTACCGAGACGGTGATGAGCTGGGAAATGGACCCGATGAAGGTGGGCCATGAAACCACGCGCCTGACCGTGCGTGACGTGGTCGAGCGCCACGGCGGCGCTTTCTGGTTCGAGCGCGAACGCGTGCGCCACCAGGCCTTCTTCCGCTTCCTGCTGCCGCTGGCCAACCCGCAGGAGCAGGTGGACGCCGCCGCCTTTCTCAAGAGCGAGAGCCGCCCCGAGTACTACGACTTCGACCTCTTCAAGACCACCGAGCAGACGCGCACGCTGGACGACCGCAAGCTCGTCGATCTGGTCTACACGGTGTTCGACACCGAGACCACCGGGCTCAATCCGTCGCAGGGCGACGAGATCATCCAGATCGGTGCGGCGCGCATCGTCAACAACAAGCTGCTGCGCCAGGAGTGTTTCGAACAGCTGGTGGACCCGAAGCGCCCGATCCCGGCGGCGTCGATTCCGATCCACGGTATCCAGCCCGAGATGGTGGTGGGGCAGCCGACCATCGATCAGGTGCTGCCGGCCTTCCATGCTTTCGCGCAGGACACCGTGCTGGTGGCGCACAACGCCGCGTTTGACATGCGTTTCCTGCAACTCAAGGAGGCGCAGACCGGTGTGGTCTTTGACCACCCGGTGCTGGACACGCTGCTGCTTTCCGCTCTGATCCATCCCAACCAGGACTCGCACCGGCTGGAGGCCTTGGCCGAGCGCTTCAACGTCACAGTCATCGGGCGCCACACCGCACTGGGCGACGCCATGGTCACCGCCGAGGTGTTTGTGAAACTGATTCCGATGCTGGCCGAAAAGGGGATCCACACGCTGGGCGAGGCGCGGGAAGCGGCGCAGAAGACGTATTACGCCCGAATCAAGTATTGACCCCCCCGCGCCGCGCCTAAGGGCGCGTCACCCCCCAGGGGGCGATGCGAGTGGCCTGGCAAAGCCAGTTCCATCGCATCCTGGGTCAAAGCACGCGCGCCGGAGAGGTGAGGCCATTCAAGAGGGGGAGTCGATCCCAGGGCACCGCGGAACCGGCTTTGCCGGGCCGCCAGTGCCGCCCCCTGGGGGGTGACGGCCGCAGGCCGGCGCGGGGGGAGTCACATCTTGTAGCGCTGGCCCAGTACGCTTTGCAGTGACTGGACCACGGTGAAGGCGTCCTTGAGCTGGGAGCGTTCGAAGTTGGAGATGGTGTCCGGATTCAGGTAGTTGTCGGGGGCCACGCCCGCGGCGATCTGGCGGGCCTGGTGCTGGATGCGGGTGAAGGCCAGAAACTCCAGCGCATCGCGCAGGTCGCGGGCGCTCTGTTCGCTGATGGCTCCGCCCGCTGCGGCGCTCAGCAACCGATCGTGGGTGTTCACGGCATCGTCGCCGCCGGCCAGCGCGTACACACGGGCGAGGTCGACGATGGGCACCACACCGGTGTGCTTGAGGTCGATGGTGCCCTTGTGTTCACCGCTGCGGATGCTGGAGATGCCCTTGAACAAGCCCAGCGGCGGCTGGTGCGTGAGCGCGTTGCCCACCATGAGGGCCAGAAAGATGCTGTTGCCTCGGGTGCGTTCGAGCACATCGCGGCGCAGTCCGTCGAGCAACTGGTTGTTGCCGTGCACGGCGCGCAGGTCGAAGAACACACAGGTCAGCATCAAGGCTTTCGGATCGGGCTGACCGGTCCAGCGCGCAAAGTACTCGGCCCAGCGCCGGCGCGGCTGGCGCCAGGTGTCGGTCATGGCCATCATTTCTCCGGGGCAGTAGACATAACCGCAGGCGTCCAGCCCGTCGCAGACGAACTGGGCCAGGGCCTTGTAGTAGGCGCCGTGTTGCGCTTCGTCGTAGCTGTCGTCCAGCACCATGCAGTTGTCCTGGTCGGACTTGGCGGTCTGCTCGCTGCGCGCCTGGGAACCGGCGGCCACCCACACGTAGTCCACCGGCGCCGGGCCGAAGCGGGCCTCGCCGAGTTGCAGCAGCCGGCTGGTGATGGCGTCGGTGATGGCGGTGATGATGTGGCCGGTGCTGTAGGCCGAAGCCTGGGCCGAGGCCAGGCTCTGCTGCAGGCGCTTGATCTTGGTGCTGGCCTGCTGCAGGCCTTCGACGCTGCCTTGTTTGTAGATATCACCCGCCAGGTACACGGCCGAGGTGCTGTGCTGCTCGGTCAGGTCGGTGGCGGTGATCATGCCGGCGATGCGCTGTCCGTCGAGCACGGGCACGTGGTGGATGTTGTGACGGGCCATGAGCAGCAAGGCATCAAAGGCCGGGTTCTGCACGTCGATGGTCATGGGCGCGAGCGTGGCGATGTCCATGATCGAGCGTGCGGTGTCCATGCCTGCGGCAATGACCCGGTTGCGCAGGTCGCGGTCGGTGATCAGACCAAAAAGGTGGTCCTGCTCCACGATCAGCACCGAGGACACGCGCTTTTCACTCATGACCTGCGCCGCCTCGCGGATGCTGGTTTGTGGGGGCAGGGTGATGGGTGCGCGCTTGATCAGCGCGCGCACCGGGGTGGTCATCAGGTTGAGCGCGGGGTCGGTCTCGGTGCCGGCGCCGGCCAGGGCGTTGCGTGGGTGGCGGTTCCCCTGGGGCAGGAAATAGGCGAGGGCAGGGGCTTCCTGGCGCAAGGCATTCAGGGTGGCGTGGTCGAGTTGCGCGACGCGGCAGGCGCTCAGGGCGACCGCGGCGCAGGCCATCAGGTCACCGCCCTGGTCCAGACCAAAGAACTCATCCGCCTGCAAGCTGAGCAGCGGTAGGTTATCGGCATCCTGCAGCTCCACGGCACCGTCCATGAGCCAGTACAGATGGGACGTGAATGACTCGCCATCGGCCAGGCGCACGCCGGCCTCGTACCCCTGAACCATCAAGGCTTTGGCCAACGAGGCCTGGATACTGGCGGGCAAGCGGCCGAACACCCGGTGGTTCCGGATGGCGGCGGTGAGGGAGGGGTTTTTGCTGGCGGATGCGCTCATGTCCTGGACCTGTTGGGATGCTTGCCGGACATGCTACACCGCGGGCGAAGGGGGTATTGCGGGTATACCCTGTTGGCGTTTGACCTGTGTCAGACGCGATGTCGGCGCTTCTGTAAGAACTTGGTAAGCTCGAAATCCAGAATGGCGCCACCTTGTCCTGAGCCTTGCATGTTGATCCTTCTTTCTGCCGTCAAACTCGTCGCCGAAATCGCGCTGCTGGCGTTGTTCGGGCAATGGGTGTTGGGTTTGCTGGTGGGCCAGCGCCGTGCACAGAATTTCTTCTACCAGTTGCTGCAACAGATCGCCCGACCGTTTGTTCAGCTGGCCGGTTGGGTGACACCCCGGGTGGTGCTCGAACGCCATCGGCCGCTGGTGGCTTTCCTGATCCTGGGTTTTGTCTGGCTCGCGGCCACCGCGGCGAAAATTGCCCATTGCCTGGAGATCGGGGTGCAGCTGTGTCGATGACCGAGCGCATGACCGTCACGCTGGAACGCGGTCGGGTCCGGCTGCTGCTGATGTGCGGACTGGAGCGGCAGGCGCTGGCGCGGGTCTTGCACCGCCTTGAGGCCCATCCCTTCGACGCGTTTTCACTCGCGACGGGCGCACACCTTCACGCCTGCCTGGGTGACCCAGCAGCCGCGCAGCGCTTGCTGGAGCGGTTGGTCCTGCAGCACCCTGAGCGGGCGGACGGCTGGTTCAATCTGGGCTACGTGTGCGAATCGCTGGGCCTGCTGACCGCGTCCGAGGCGGCGTTCCGCCGTGCGATCGCCATCGATCCCCGGCTGGACCGGGCGTGGTACGGCCTGTCGCTCAGCCTCATCGCCCAGCAGCGCCTGGATGAAGCCTTGCAGGCGCTGCGCAAGAACACCGAACTGCAGCCCATGAGCCCGTATGGCTGGTACCAGATGGCCCGGGTGCAGGTGGATCGGCAGGCGCCTGACGAAGCCGAGAAGATCATTCACCACCTTCGCGGTTTCGAGCCGCGTGTGGCGGCCCAGCTGGAGCGCGAGACCGGTCTGGGGACCGCCCGGGCCTGACGCCGGCGAAGAAACCAATGGATCACATGGAACCCACCGACAACCACCGCCGCTACTGGCGGAAGAACCTGAACATCACAGCCGTCCTGCTGACGATCTGGTTTGTGGTGACTTTTGTGGTGAGCTACTTCGCCCGCGACCTGAACTTCAATTTCTTCGGCTGGCCCTTCAGCTTCTGGGTGGGCGCGCAGGGCGCCCTGGTGGTGTACTGCCTCATCATCGGGTTCTATGCCTGGTACATGAACCGGCTCGACATCCAGCACGGGGTGGATGAGGACGGGCCATAAACCATGACAGGTCGACCCGAATCCCGGCGCAGCGCCAGCGACATCGCCGCCAACAAGGCGTTCAAGCAGCAGCTCGATAAGGTGTACCTCTGGTACACCGGGGGTTTCGTCCTGTTTGTGGTCAGCCTGGCCGTGGCGGAGCAGATGGGTCTGCCGCGCGACTGGATCGGTTTCATCTTCCTGCTCGCCACGATCGGTCTCTACGCGGGCATCGGCATCATGAGCCGCACGACCGACGCCACCGAGTACTACGTCGCCGGCCGCCGGGTGCCTGCCGTCTACAACGGCATGGCCACCGGCGCGGACTGGATGTCGGCCGCGTCGTTCATCGGCATGGCCGGTACGCTGTACCTCACGGGCTACAGCGGTCTGGCGTTCATCATGGGCTGGACGGGGGGCTATTGCCTGGTGGCCCTGCTGCTGGCGCCTTATCTGCGCAAGTTCGGTCAGTTCACCATCCCGGATTTCCTTGGGGAGCGCTATGGGGGCAACCTGCCGCGCCTGCTCGGTATCGCCGCGGCCATCCTGTGTTCGTTCACCTATGTGGTGGCCCAGATATCGGGCGTGGGTCTGATCACCTCGCGCCTGACCGGTGTGGCGTTCGAGCTCGGGATCTTCCTCGGACTGGGCGGTATCCTGGTGTGCTCCTTCCTGGGCGGCATGCGTGCCGTGACCTGGACCCAGGTGGCGCAATACATCGTGCTGATCGTGGCCTACATGCTGCCGGTGGTGTGGCTGTCGGTCAAACAGACGGGGGTTCCGGTGCCCCAGGCCATCTACGGGTTTCAGCTTGAAAAGGTGACGGCCAAGGAAAAGCTGCTCGCGAACGACCCCAAAGAGCTGGCCGTGCGCGAGATCTATAAAGCCCGTTCGAATGAACTCGCCGCCAAACTGGTAAACCCCGCGATCTCCCTGGTGGCGGCCAAGGCGGCGGCTGAAGCGAAGCTCGCCGAATTGCGCTCGGCGAATGCGCCGTCGTCGCAGATATCGGCCGCCGAAAAGGCCTTGTCGGCTTTGCCGCGGGATGCCGCTTCGGCCCGGGTCACCTGGACCCGTTCAAAGGCCGAGGCCGACACCAAGTCCCTGCCGCTCAACGGCATGCCGGCGCACGCAGCCCAGTTCGCCGGGGATCCCGACGGGGACGCCGAGGCCCGGCAGACTTACGACGAATCGCGCCGAAACTTCCTGGCGCTGATCTTCTGCCTCATGGTGGGCACCGCAGCGCTGCCGCACATCCTGATGCGCTACTACACGGTGCCCAGCGTGAAGGAGGCCCGGCAATCGGTGACCTGGTCGCTGTTTTTCATCTTCCTGCTGTACTTCACCGCACCGGCGCTGGCCGTGCTGGTGAAGTTCGAGGTGTTCCATGTGCTCATCGGCACGCCTTTTGACCAGTTGCCCCAGTGGGTTTCCGCGTGGAACAAGGTCGATCCTTCGCTGCTGTCGGTGACCGATATCAACCAGGACGGGCTGCTGCAGCTCAACGAAATGTCCATCGGTGGCGACATCATCGTGCTGGCCACCGCAGAGATTGGCGGCTTGCCCTATGTGATCTCCGGTCTGGTGGCTGCGGGCGGCCTGGCCGCCGCGCTGTCCACCGCCGACGGGCTGTTGCTGACGATTGCCAACGCGCTGTCTCACGACCTCTACTACAAGATGATCGATCCCAATGCGTCCACCGCGCGCCGGGTCACCATCTCCAAGGTGCTGCTGCTCATGGTGGCTCTGGTGGCGGCGTATGTGGCGGCGCAGAAGCCGGCGGACATCCTGTTCCTCGTCTCGGCCGCGTTTTCCTTCGCGGCGGCGGCGTTCTTCCCGGCACTCGTCCTGGGCATTTTTTGGAAGCGCGCCACCGGCATTGCCGCGGCCCTGGGCATGATCGCGGGTCTGGGCGTCACCTTCTACTACATGGTGACGACGCAGCCTTGGTTGCGCGATGTGTTCGGGGTCACCTCGCCGGTGGAACTCTGGTTTGGCATCCTGCCGATTTCTGCCGGCGTTTTTGGTGTCCCGCTGGGCTTCGCCGTGATCATTCTGGTGAGCCTGGTCACGCCGCCGCCCAGCCGCGATGTGCAGGATCTGGTGGAGCACCTTCGCTACCCCCGGCGCTAGGCTCCGGCGCCATCGCCCAGCTTCCGTCCGTTCGATCAAGTCAAGCCAGTTTTACAGACCGCGTGGATCTTTGCTAGAATCGCAGGCTTGCCTTGCTGCACCCCAAACAGACGCTGGGGGCGGCTTTTTTATCCAAAAGGAGAGTCTATGCGTCATTACGAAATCGTTTTGCTGATCCATCCGGATCAAAGCGAACAGGTTCCAGCCATGCTGGAGCGCTACAAGGGCATGATCACGGCCGGCGGCGGCAAGATCCACCGCGTTGAAGATTGGGGCCGTCGCCAGATGGTTTACCAGATCAACAAGCTGTCAAAAGCCCACTACCTGTGTGTCAACATCGAGGCCGATCAGGCTGTGATGGCTGAACTGGAGCACGCCTTCAAGTTCAACGACGCCGTGCTGCGCCACCTGACCGTGCTCAAGAAGAAGGCCGAAACCGGCCCTTCGAGCATGATGAAGTCGGTCGAGCGTGAAGAAGCCCGCAAGCTTCAACAGCCCGCCCACGGCAACCAGGAACAGCGAGTCCAGGCCGCCTGATCCCGGGCGTGTCATCGTCAGCGGTCAACCGGTGTCAATTGTCCGCCGTGGTGGTGCAGGTTCAGAGCCTGCGCTACACACCGGCAGGCATCCCGGCCGTCAACCTCGTGCTGGAGCACGAGTCAACGGTCACCGAAATGGACACCCCGCGACTGGTGAAACTGCAACTGAGGGCTGTGGCCTTCGGTACCCAGGCTGAAACGCTGTCCCGACAAGGGCTCGATTCGGTTTGTGAGTTTCACGGTTTTCTGGCGAATGCACGCAACGGCAAAGGCGTCGTGTTTCATATCCAAGATTTCAGCAAGACATAGGAAAGGCCCATCATGGCTGCACCGAAACGTTTCAACAAAGACAAGCGTCCCAAGCGCAACACCCAATCACTGCTGTTCAAGCGCAAGCGCTTCTGCCGCTTCACCGTGGCGAACGTCGAAGAAGTCGACTACAAGGACATTGATGTCCTGCGTGACTTCATCGCCGAAAACGGCAAGATCATCCCCGCGCGCCTGACCGGCACCCGCGCCTTCTACCAGCGCCAGGTCAACACGGCCATCAAGCGCGCACGCTTCCTGGCCATGCTGCCTTACAGCGACCAGCACCGCGTCTGAAAGAGAGCCTGACATGCAAATCATCCTGCTCGACAAAGTTGTCAATCTCGGCGCCCTGGGCGATGTGGTCAAGGTCAAGGACGGCTACGCCCGCAACTTCCTGATCCCGTCCGGTCGTGCCCGCCGCGCCACGCAAAACGCCATCGCCGAATTCGAAGCCCGCCGCGCGGAACTCGAAAAAGTGGCTGCTGCCAAGCTGGCTGAAGCCCAGGCCCTGGGTGAAAAACTCGCCGCCGTGACGGTCAAGCTGTCGCAAAAAGCCGGTGTGGACGGTCGCCTGTTTGGCTCCGTCACCAACCACGACGTGTCCGAAGAGCTGAACAAGCAAGGCTTCTCTGTGGCCAAGTCGCAAGTTCGCATGCCCAACGGTCCGTTGAAGAACGCGGGTGACTACACCGTGAGCGTCAATCTGCACACCGACGTCACCATCGACGTCGCTGTTTCGGTGCTCGGCGAAACCGCCTGATCGCCCTCATCCATCCAGGCAGTTCGCTGCCGGGGATGGAACAAAAGCCGCCGCCTTCGGGTTGGCGGCTTTTTTGTTTCCTGCGCTGCGTCCCGCCCATCGGCTGGAGCGACTTGTCCCACGAAATCCTCCTCCTTTGCACCGGTTGTCCACAGGTTTGTCCCATGACACCCGGGCGGCCGCGACGTACCATTGAAGGCCCTTCAGGAAAGCCATGTCCACCGCATTCTCCAGTCCCCTTTCTTCGTTTGACACCGATCTTGAAGATGTCGATTTCGGTGCCGACCGGCAGATCGCCCAGTTGCGCGTCCCACCGCATTCCATCGAGGCCGAGTCCAGTGTGCTGGGCGGCCTGCTGCTCGACAACCACGCCTGGGACCGCGTGGCCGATCTGGTCAACGACTCCGACTTCTACCGCTACGAACACCGTCTGACGTATTCCGCCATCGCGGCGCTGGTCAACGCCAGCAAGCCGGCCGACGTGGTCACGGTGTTCGAGCACCTGCAAAACCTGGGCAAGGCCGACGAGGCCGGTGGCCTGGCCTACCTGAACTCGCTGGCGCAATACGTGCCCAGCGCGGCCAACATCCGCCGTTACGCCGAGATCGTGCGCGAACGCGCCATCCTGCGCAAACTGGTCGCTGCCAGCGACGAAATTGCCACCGCCGCCTTCAACCCGCAAGGCCGGCAGGTCGCCAAGATCCTGGACGAAGCCGAGCAGAAGATCTTCAAGATCGGTGAAGAGGGCTCGCGCATGAAGGAGGGCTTCCAGGGCATGGACACGCTCGTGGTCGATCTGCTGGACCGCGTGCAGGAAATGGCCGACAACCCGATGGACGTGACGGGTGTGCCCACCGGTTTCATCGACCTGGATCGCATGACCTCGGGTCTGCAAGCGGGGGATCTGGTGGTGCTGGCGGCTCGTCCGTCCATGGGCAAGACGGCGTTCGCCATCAACATCGCCGAACACGTGGCGCTCAATGAAGGCCTCCCCGTGGCGGTGTTTTCCATGGAAATGGGCGCCTCCCAGCTCGCGGTGCGTATCGTCGGTTCCATCGGTCGCATCAACCAGGGCCACCTGCGCACCGGCAAGCTGACCGATGACGAATGGCCACGCCTGACCGAAGCCATCGAGAAGCTGCGCAACGTGTCGCTGCACATCGACGAGACACCGGGCCTGACACCCAGCGAGTTGCGGGCCAACGCGCGGCGCCTCTCGCGCCAGTGCGGCAAGCTCGGTCTGATCGTGGTTGACTACCTGCAGCTCATGAGTGGCTCGGGTGCAGCCGGGGGGGACAACCGTGCTACCGAGCTGGGTGAAATCTCGCGGGGTCTGAAGATGCTGGCCAAGGAATTGCAGTGTCCTGTGATCGCGCTCTCCCAGCTCAACCGCTCGGTCGAGCAGCGCACCGACAAACGCCCCATGATGAGCGACCTGCGCGAATCCGGTGCCATCGAGCAGGATGCGGACATCATCATGTTCATCTACCGCGATGACTACTACAACCGCGAAACGTCCAAGGAACCCGGTGTGGCCGAGATCATCATTGGCAAGCAGCGTAACGGCCCCACCGGAGTCGTCAAACTGACTTTCCTGAACACGCTCACGCGTTTCGAGAGTCTCGCTGGCGGCGGGGATTTCTGAGCCACCGACCTTTCAAAGAAAAACCCGGCCATGCCGGGTTTTTCTTTGGGGCCGATTGAAGCTCGATCAGAGGACTTCACTGGCGAAGTCCGCCAGTCGCGAACGTTCGCCGCGCGCGAGCGTGATGTGGCCACCGTGCGGCCAGCCCTTGAAGCGGTCCACCGCGTAGGTCAGGCCCGAAGAGCCCTCCGTGAGGTAAGGCGTGTCGATCTGCGCCAGGTTGCCCATGCAGATGATCTTGGTGCCGGGGCCGGCGCGGGTGATCAGGGTCTTCATCTGCTTGGGCGTCAGGTTCTGCGCCTCGTCGATGATGACGTACTTGTTCATGAAGGTGCGCCCGCGCATGAAGTTCATGCTCTTGACCTTGATGCGGCTTCGGATCAGCTCGTTGGTGGCGGCGCGCCCCCATTCGCCGGCGTTGCCGCCATCGCCCTTGGCCAGGAACTCCAGGTTGTCGTCGAGCGCGCCCATCCAGGGGCCCATCTTTTCTTCTTCGGTGCCGGGCAGGAAACCGATGTCTTCACCCACGCTCACGGTGGCACGGGTCATGATGATCTCGGTGTAGCGTCGGTCGTCCAGCACCTGGGTCAGGCCGCTGGCCAGCGCCATCAGCGTCTTGCCGGTGCCGGCCGTGCCGGCCAGGGTGACGAAATCTACCTCGGGGTCCATCAGGATATTGAGGGCGAAGTTCTGCTCACGGTTGCGGCTGGTGACGCCCCAGACCGCGTTTTTCAGGTGGGTGAAGTCCTTGAGCGTCTTGAGGACCGCGGTCTTGTCCCGGATTTCGGTCACGCGGGCGTACAGCGAGGGTTCTCCAGGCGCTTCGAAGTACACAAACTGGTTGATGTAGAACTGGCTCACCGCTGGACCGCTGACGCGGTAGAAGGTGTGACTGCCGCTGGCCCAGCTTTCGATCGTCTTGCTCTGGCGGGTCCAGAAGTCCTGCGGCAGCGCCAAGGCACCGGCGTAGAGCAGTTCACCGTCGTCCAGGGTCTTGTCGTTCTGATAGTCCTCGGCGGCCAGACCCAGCGCGCGGGCCTTGACCCGCATGTTGATGTCCTTGGACACCAGGATCACTTCGCGCTGAGGGTGTTTGTCGCGCAAGGCGTGAACCACGCCCAGGATCTGGTTGTCGGCCTTGCCCTGGGGCAGGCTGGCGGGCAACTGGGCGTCCAGCGGTTCGGTCTGGAAAAACAGCAGCCCGCGGGCGGACAGGTGACCAGTGGCCGAAAGTTTGAGGCCGCGCGTCATGTCGCCGCCTTGCTGCGCGACCAGGGCATCGAGCGTGCGGCTGGTCTGGCGGCCGTTGCGGGCGACTTCCGTCATGCCCTTCTTGTGGCCGTCGAGCTCTTCAAGCACGATCATGGGCAGGAAGATGTCGTGTTCCTCGAAGCGGAACAGGCTCATCGGGTCGTGCAGCAGCACGTTGGTGTCCAGCACGAACAAACGGGCTGGTCCGGTTGACCCGCCGGATTTGGCGCGCCCTGCGCGGCGGTTGCTGGCCACGGGCGAAGCGCGCGACACGGTCTCGCTGGCGACCGGCGGTTTGCCCGTTGGCTGGGGCGTGCGGAATTCGACCGGTTGGCGCTCTGCAGCCGGGGCAGCGGGTTGGGATGGCACCGGGGCCAGCTCCGGCTTTCGCTCCCGGCCACGGGACCGAGCACCGGCTTTTGCAGTCGGCGCCTCGCTGGCAGGTGCCGCAGGAGCGGCACGCAAGGGGGTGGCCACGCGCTCGGGTTCCGGAGAAAAGCTGATCAACTCTTCAGATGCTCTGAGGCTGTAGGCATCGGAGGCGAGCAGGGCGGCGCGTTTTGAGGGGGCTGGAGGCAGTGGCATGGAGGGCTTGGTGGTTCAGCGCTGGGCCGGAAAGCAAAAAGCCGCCGGGGAGACCGGGCGGCTTTTTGGGCTGCAGAGGGCAGAGAAAGAAGGGCGGGCGAAGGGTCTTCCCAATGTCATGAACCCATTATGCACGAGCCCTGTGACGGTCAAAATCCGCCGCCACCGGCGGTGTGGTTAAGCTCAGACGGCCTTTTTCAGGGTCTTGACGGCCTTCAGCACATCTTCGACATGGCCTGGCACTTTCAGGCCGCGCCATTCCTGCTTGAGCACGCCATCGGCGCCAATGAGGAAGGTACTGCGTTCGATGCCCTTGACCTTCTTGCCGTACATGATCTTGTTCTTGACCACGCCGAACATGTGGCACATCTTCTCTTCTGTGTCGGCGATCAGTTCGAACGGCAATTCAAGTTTGGTTTTGAAGTCATCGTGGGACTTCATGTTGTCGCGCGAGACGCCGAACACATGGGCACCCGCCTTGACGAAGTCTTTGTACTTGTCGCGGAATTGCATGGCCTCGGTGGTGCAGCCGGGCGTGTTGTCTTTCGGGTAAAAATACAGCACAACGGTCTGGCCGAGGTGAGTCTGGTTGCTGACTTTGATGCCGCTGGTGGCCAGGGCTTCAAATTCGGGAATGGGTTTGTTGACAACGACTGCCATACTGCGTGGACCCCTGACGTAAGTTGGTGGTGATTCGTTGGCTTCCCGTGTGCATCGAGCACGCCACGGGCGGCGTGCGCCCAATGGCTGTCAAAGCAGGAAACAATCCGGTATTTTACCCTGAACAGCGTTGCAGGGCCGGGAGTGGACCCGAATGGACCGCTCGGTATCCGGGTATTCAGGTGCCAATCAGCAGGGCGGCCAGCACCCGCCGGCCTTCGCTAGCGAGGATGTTGTAGGTGCGGCAGGCCGCCAGGGTGTCCATGGTTTCCACACCAATGCGCTGGTTGATCAGGCACTCCAGCATGCCTGGACGCACGAACCGCAGGCGCGGGCCACTGCCAAAAACCACCAGCTCGGGCTTCACCGGCGAGCAGCTCAGCAGTCGCTCGAAATGCGCAGGCTCAAGGTCTTCGAACCGCTCGCAGGCCCATGGCAACAATTCCCCGGACGACGCGAGGATGAGGCTTTGCGTGTGGCGCTGACCGTTGATCGCGATCCATCCATCGCCGTAAGCGTTGATGGTGTGCAGATCGGGCTTGTCAGCGTGCAGTTTCATGGGGAAGTCGGGCGCAGGAATGGGGCGGAGCGTGCACGGATACGGTGAAGAACTGTGGTCAAATTGCAGGTTTTCCCTACAAGACGCACCGTAATATAGCGCCCAGCGCCATAGTCCGGCTCTCCATCTCTTTCTACGGCCCCCAAGCGGGAGGGACTTTGAAAACCATCCAGAAATCCGCCAAGCTCGCCAACGTCTGCTACGACATCCGTGGTCCCATCATGGACGCGGCCATCCGGATGGAGGAAGAGGGCCACAAGATCATCCGCCTGAACATCGGCAACATGGCGCCGTTCGGTTTCGATGCCCCTGAGGAAATCCAGCAGGACATGATCCGCAACCTGCCGAACTCGGCAGGGTATTCGGACAGTAAAGGGATTTTTGCGGCGCGCAAGGCGGTGATGCACGAGACGCAGAAGCAGAATGTCAAAGGCGTGACGCTGGATGACATTTATCTCGGCAACGGCGCCAGCGAGCTGATCGTGATGGCCACCAACGCCTTGCTCGACGATGGCGACGAGCTGCTGCTGCCATCGCCCGACTACCCGCTGTGGACGGCGGCGGTCAGCCTCTCGGGTGGCACGCCGGTGCACTACATGTGCGACGAGTCGAATGGCTGGATGCCCGACCTGGACGACATCCGGCGCAAGATCACACCGGCCACCAAGGGCATCGTGGTGATCAACCCCAACAACCCGACCGGCGCGCTGTATTCCGACGAACTGCTCCAGGCGATCGTGGCGATCGCGCGCGAGCACGGTCTGGTGATCTTTGCCGACGAGGTGTACGACAAGGTGCTGTACGAAGGCGTGAAGCACACCGCGATCGCCAGCCTGTCGGAAGATGTGCTGACTTTGACCTTCAATTCCTTGTCCAAGAGCTACCGCTCCTGCGGTTATCGCGCGGGCTGGATGATCGTCTCGGGTGACAAGAAGCCGGCACGGGACTACATCGAGGGCCTGAACATGCTCTCGAACATGCGCCTGTGCGCCAACGTGCCGGGCCAGTGGGCGATCCAGACCGCGCTCGGTGGCTACCAGAGCATCAACGATCTGGTGTGCGAAGGCGGCCGGCTGCGCCGCCAGCGCGACCTGGCCTACGAACTGATTACCGCCATTCCGGGCGTCAGCTGTGTCAAGCCGACGGCGGCGCTCTACATGTTCCCGCGCCTTGACCCGGCGATGTACCCGGTTGAAGACGACCAGCAGCTGTTCCTGGAACTGTTGCAGGAAACCCGCGTGATGCTGGTGCAGGGCTCGGGCTTCAACTACCCGGACAACCAGCACTTCCGCATTGTTTTCCTGCCGCACGAGGACGATCTGCGCGAAGCCATTGGCCGCGTGGCCAAGTTCTTCGAAGGCTGGCGCAAGCGCCACGCGCCTGCGCACGCATCAATCGCCGCTGCAATGGGCAACACCGCCAGTCTGGCCGTTCCCTAAACCGGGTGCCCCGGGCCATGGCATGGCCTGGCACCGATATTTTTGAAGCCGAGAGTTAACAACGATGAAACCGATCCAAGTAGGCCTGCTGGGCATAGGCACCGTGGGCAGCGGCACGTTCAACGTGCTGCAGCGCAACCAGGAAGAAATCAAGCGCCGTGCCGGCCGTGGCATTGAGATCACCATGGTGGCCGACCTTGATGTGGCGCGTGCGCAGAGCATCGTCGGCCCGGACGTGAAGGTGGTGAACGACGCGCGCGCCGTGATCGCCAACCCCGAGATTGACATCGTGATCGAGCTGATCGGTGGCTACGGCATCGCCAAGGCGCTGGTGCTGGAAGCCATTGCGGCCGGCAAGCACGTGGTGACAGCCAACAAGGCGCTGCTCGCTGTGCACGGTACCGAGATTTTTGCTGCGGCTTCGGCCAAGGGCGTGATGGTGGCCTTTGAAGCGGCCGTGGCCGGTGGCATTCCCATCATCAAGGCGCTGCGAGAAGGCCTCACCGCCAACAGCATCCAGTGGATCGCCGGCATCATCAACGGCACGACCAACTTCATCCTGTCCGAGATGCGCGACAAGGGGCTGGACTTCGACGTCGTGCTCAAGGAGGCGCAGCGCCTGGGCTACGCCGAAGCCGACCCGACCTTCGACATCGAGGGTGTGGACGCGGCGCACAAGGTCACGTTGATGAGCGCGATCGCCTTCGGCATCCCGGTGCAGTTCGACAAGGCCTACGTCGAGGGCATCACGAAGTTGGGTGCCACCGACATCAAATACGCCGAACAGCTGGGCTACCGCATCAAGCTGCTGGGCATCACCAAGCGCACGGCCCAGGGCATCGAGTTGCGCGTGCACCCGAGCCTGGTGCCATCCAAGCGACTGATCGCCAACGTCGAGGGCGCGATGAACGCCGTGGTGGTGCAGGGCGACGCCGTGGGCACCACGCTGTACTACGGCAAGGGCGCCGGCAGCGAACCCACCGCCTCGGCCGTGATCGCCGATCTGGTGGACATCACCCGCCTGCACACCGCCGACCCGCTGCACCGCGTGCCGCACCTGGCGTTCCAGCCCGACAAGATGAGCGACTTGAGCGTGTTGCCGATGAGCGAGGTGGTGACCAGCTATTACCTGCGCCTGCGCGTGGCCGACGAAGCCGGCGTGCTGGCCCAGGTGACGGGCCTACTGGCCAACGCCGGCATCAGCATCGACGCAGTGCTGCAGCGCGAGGCCGACGAGGTGGGCGGCGAGGGCTCGACCCAGACCGACCTGATCATCCTCACGCACGACATCCGCGAAGGCACGATGAACGACGTGCTTGCACAAATGCAGGTGCTGCCGAGCGTGCTCGCACCCATCACGCGCATCCGGAAAGAAGAGCTGAACTGAGATGTTGTACCTCTCCACCCGCGGCCACCCGGACCGCAAACACTTCTGCGAAATCCTGCTTGAAGGCCTGGCGCCCGACGGCGGTCTGTATTTGCCCGAGCGTTATCCGCAGGTGGAAGCCGCCACACTGGCGCGCTGGCGCGGCGTGTTCAATGGCGGAGCGGCCGGTGGTTACGCCGCGCTGGCGTTTGAGGTGCTGTCGCTCTACATCGACGACATTCCTGCCGCCGACCTCAAAGCGCTGTGCGAGAAGACCTACACCGAAGCGGTGTACGGCACGGCGGCCATTGTGCCGCTGAAGCAGCTGGAAGACGGCTTCTACCTCGAAGCTTTGTCCAACGGCCCGACACTGGCCTTCAAGGACATGGCCATGCAGCTGCTGGGCAACCTGTTCGAGTACGAACTGGCGCGCCGTGGCGAAGAGCTCAACATCCTGGGTGCGACATCTGGCGACACCGGCAGCGCGGCCGAGTACGCCATGCGCGGCAAGCACGGCGTGCGCGTCTTCATGCTCAGCCCGCACGGGCGCATGAGCCCGTTCCAGCAGGCACAGATGTTCAGCCTGATGGATCAGAACATCCACAACATCGCCATTGAAGGCGTGTTCGACGATTGCCAGGACATTGTCAAGAACGTGTCGAACGACCTGGCATTCAAGCGCGCCTACAAAATCGGTACCGTCAATTCGATCAACTGGGCGCGCCTGCTGGCGCAGGTCGTTTACTACTTCGCCGGCTATTTCCAGGCGACCGCGGGTAACGATCAGAAGGTGAACTTCACGGTGCCCAGTGGCAACTTCGGCAACGTCTGCGCCGGCCATGTGGCACGCCAGATGGGTCTGCCGATTCAGACGCTGGTGGTGGCGACGAACGAAAACGATGTGCTCGACGAGTTCTTCCGCACCGGGGTGTACCGCGTGCGAGCAAGCGCCGACACGCACGAAACCTCCAGCCCGTCGATGGACATTTCCAAGGCCAGCAACTTCGAGCGCTTTGTGTTCGACCTGCTGGGCCGTGACGGCGCGCGCGTGAAAGCGCTGTTTGCCGACGCGCTGAACCAGGACGGCCGTTTCGATTTGGGCGCTGACCCGGTGTTTGCCGACGCCGCCAGGCACTACGGTTTCGTCAGTGGCAAGAGCACGCACGCCGACCGCCTGGCCACCATCAAGGACACCTTCGAGCGCTTCGGCGTGATGATCGACACCCACACCGCCGACGGCGTGAAGGTGGCGCGTGAGCATTTGAATGCGGCGACGCCGATGATCGTGCTGGAAACCGCCTTGCCCATCAAGTTCGCCGAAACCATCGTCGAGGCGCTGGGGCGCCAGCCCGACCGGCCCGCGAAGTTCGAAGGCATCGAAGCCCTGCCCAAGCGCGTGCAGGTGATGCCGGCCGACACGGCGGCGGTGCAGCGCTACATCGTCCAGCATTGCCCCGCGGCCTGATGGTCGGGCGTTGGCAGCAGGCATGAAAGTCGTAGGCTTTGCGGGCTTTTCAGGTGCGGGAAAAACCACGCTGCTGGAGCAGCTGATCCCTGTCCTGCGTCAACGGGGCCTGCGGGTCTCGGTGGTCAAACACGTGCACCACGGCCTGGACATTGATCACCCGGGCAAAGACACCTGGCGCCATCGCGAGGCCGGGGCCTACGAAGTGGTGGCCGCCTCGCCGCAGCGCCTGGTGCTGATGCGCGAATTCGAACGGCCGATTGAGCTGACGGTCCACGACGTGATTCGCACGCTGCATCCGGGTGTGGACTGGGTGCTGGTCGAGGGCTACCGCGACAGCAACCTGCTCAAGGTCGAGGTCTGGCGTGCGGCCACCGGCAAGCCCGTGCTGTATCCGGACGATCCCTTTGTCGCCGCCATCGCCACCGACAGCGCCGATCAATTGCCGCAGACCACCCTGCGCCCGGTGCTGAATTTGAACGACGCCGCAGCCGTGGCCGGCTGGCTGCTCGACAATGAAGACCGTTTTGACTATGTTCCCGAGGCCTACATCTGACCCGGCGGACATGCCCACCCACCGACTCTGACGCCATGAACGCTTCTGCACCGCCCGCCCGGGCCCCCTTGATGGCGCTGGACGCTGCGCTGGCCGACCTGCTCGCGCGGGTCGTTCCGTTGTCCCGGGTCGAGACGGTGGCCACTTTCGAGGCCGATGGCCGCGTGCTGGCCAGCGATCTGGTTTCAGGCTTGCAGGTGCCGCCACAGGACAACTCGTCCATGGACGGGTATGCCGTCAACGCGGCCGACGTGACCGAGGCCGGCGTGGTGCTGGCGGTGTCGCAGCGCATCGCGGCCGGTCATGCCGCCGAGCCGTTGCGGCCCGGGACGTGCGCGCGCATCTTCACGGGTGCGCCCATGCCCGCGGGTGCCGATGCGGTGGTGATGCAGGAAGACACCCGCGAGGTGGGCGGCAATCTGCATGCTGTGCACATTGACGCCGTGCCGGCCTCTGGCCAGTGGGTGCGTCGTGCCGGCGAAGACGTGACGCGGGGAGCGGTGGTCTTGCCGCGCGGGACCCGGCTTTCCCCGGCCAGCCTGGGGCTGGCGGCCAGCATCGGCTGTGCCCAGCTGCCGGTGATGGTGCGTCCGCGCGTGGCCCTGTTTTCCACCGGCGACGAACTCGTGATGCCGGGCGAGGTGGCTCCGCAAGACATGAAGCCTGGCGCGATCTACAACTCCAACCGCTTCTTCCTGCGCACCTTGCTGCAGCACCTGGGCTGCGAGGTGAGTGACCTCGGCATCGTGCCGGACAAGCGGGAGCTGACGCTTGCCGCGCTCAAGACAGCGGCCGACCACCACGACCTGATTCTCACCAGCGGCGGTGTCTCGGTGGGCGAAGAGGACCACATCAAGCCGTCCGTTCAGCAACTGGGCAGCCTTGACCTGTGGCAGATCGCCATGAAGCCGGGCAAGCCTTTTGCATACGGCACGGTGCGGCGCGATGCGGGGGCTGGTGCCGATGCGGCGCAGCCCTGCCATTTCATCGGTCTGCCGGGCAACCCGGTGTCCAGTTTCGTCACTTTCCTGTTGCTGGTGCGCCCCTTCCTGCTGCGGCTGCAGGGTGCCGAAGTGCCGGGTCTGCAACCGGTGAAGCTGCCCGCCCACTTCGACCTGTCGCGCGCCGACAAGCGCCGCGAATTCCTGCGCGTGCGCCGCAACGCCGCTGGCGGGCTGGACCTGTTTCCCAACCAGAGCTCGGGCGTGTTGACCTCCGCGGTATGGGGCGACGGTCTGGTCGACAACCCGGCTGGCACCACCATCGCCCGGGGCGATCTGGTGTCCTTTCTTTCTTTTGCCGACCTGCTGCTCTGAAGGCCTGTCCCGTGAAGATTCAACTGCGTTATTTCGCCTCCATCCGCGAAGCCGTCGGCACCGGCAGCGAGTCGCTGGACACGGCGGCCGGCACGCTGACCGTCCTGCGCGACGAACTGATCGCGCGGGGCGGCGGCTATGCCGAGGCGCTGGCGCGTGGCCGGGCGGTGCGTGTGTCGCTCAACCAGACCATGACCGACGAAGCCGCCGCGCTCAGCGAGGGCGCGGAAGTGGCCTTTTTCCCGCCCGTGACCGGCGGCTGATCATGAACGTCCGCGTCAGCATCCAGACCCAGGACTTCGATCTCAGCACCGAGGTCGCCCGGCTGCGCGAGCAGGACCAGCGCGTGGGTGCCATCTGCACCTTCGTTGGCACGGTCCGTGACCGCAACGATGGTCAGAGCATCAGCACCATGGAGCTGGAGCACTACCCGGGCATGACCGAGAAGAGCATAGAAGCCATGATCGACGAGGCATTCAAGCGCTTTGACATCTACGCCGTGCGCGTGATCCACCGTGTGGGTCTGCTGCAGCCGCTGGACCAGATCGTGCTGGTAGCCGTGACCTCCGCGCACCGGGGCGAGAGCTTCCAGGCCTGCGAGTTCCTGATGGACTACCTCAAGACCCAGGCGCCGTTCTGGAAGAAGGAACAGACGCCGGATGGCGCACGCTGGGTGGATGCGCGGGTCAGCGATGACGCGGCGCTCGCGAAGTGGGGCATCCAGAGTCAGAACGCCTGACAGCCCTTATTGGCATGGCGCCCACGATCCTTTCCGACGCCGACATCGAAGCCATCGAGCGCGCCACGCTCGACGCCGTGTCGCCCGAGCGCGTGGAGTCGCTGCCCGGCTGGCTGCTGCCCATGGACAGCGGTACGGTGGGCCGTGCCCGCAGCGCTGTCCCTCTGAGCCATGCCGTGGCCGACCCGGCGGTGCTCGACGACATCCTCGAACGCTACGCCGCTCAGGGTTTCGTGCCGGCCTTCCGCCTGCCCGATGGACCGGCCTTCGAAGCCCTGCACCAGGGCCTGCAGGCGCGGGGCTTTGCGCGCGCCCAGCCCACGCTGACGCAATGTGGCCGTGTGCATGACCTGCTGATGGTGCAGCCCGGGCCAGCAGCGGACCTGTCGGCGAAGCCTGATGAAGCCTGGATGGCTATGTTCCTGGGCGAAGGCCTGGACCCGGTGGACGGTGCGAGCCGGGCACGCTCGCTGAGCCGGGCCACCGGGACGTTGTTTGCCAGCCTGCGCGAAGACGGACAGACGGTGGCCTGCGGGGCCGCGGCCTACGGCCACGGCTGGCTGAGCGTCCACGGCATGCGCACCGCCGCCTCACACCGGGGTCGGGGCCTGGCCGGGCGGGTGCTGCAGGCCATGGCCGAGGAAGCCTTGCGCCGCGGGATTTCCCGGGTGTTTCTCCAGGTCGTCGCGGACAACGGGCCAGCGCTCGCGTTGTACCGCCGGCTGGGCCTGAACACCGCCTGGACCTACGCCTACTGGCGCCGTTGAGCGGCGCTGATCCAGATGGTTCCCGAAGGGCGGGGATCGGCTGATCTGTGTCAAGGCCGCGTGGTGCGTGCGGGCGCAAGCTGGAAAAGCCACCTTGAAAACCCGGGGAATCGCTCCAAATGCCGGGTAATCAAATTTTCCGGAGAGCTCTTTCATGCGACTCGACAAACTCACCACCAAGTTCCAGGAAGCCCTGAGCGAAGCCCAGACCCTGGCGCTCGGCAACGACAACGCCTACATCGATCCGGCCCACCTGCTGCTGGCCATGCTGCGCCAGGCCGACGGCCCGCAGTCGCTGCTGCAGCGCGCGGGCGTGAACGTTCAGGGACTGGCCAAGGCCGCCGAGGCGGCGGTGAAGCGTCTGCCCGAAGTGCAGGGCCAGGAGCAGGTGCAGGTCGGCTCCGATCTGGCCAAGTTGTTGCAGGCCACCGAACGGGAAGCCATCAAGCGCGGTGACGAGTTCATTGCCGGCGAGCTGTTTCTGCTCGCCGTGGCCGACCAGAAGGGCGATATCGGCCGCATCGCGAACGAAAACGGCCTGACCCGCAAGAGCCTGGAAAGCGCCATCACCGCGGTGCGCGGCGGCCAGAAGATGGACAGCCCCGAAGCCGAGGGCCAGCGCGAAGCGCTGAAGAAATACACCCTGGACCTGACCGAGCGCGCCCGCATGGGCAAGCTCGACCCGGTGATCGGCCGTGACGACGAGATCCGCCGCGCCATCCAGGTGCTGCAGCGCCGCACCAAGAACAACCCGGTGCTGATTGGCGAACCCGGCGTCGGCAAGACCGCTATCGTCGAAGGTCTGGCTCAGCGCATCGTGGCCGGCGAGGTGCCCGATTCGCTCAAGGGCAAGCGCGTGCTGAGCCTGGACATGGCCGCGCTGCTGGCGGGCGCCAAGTTCCGGGGTGAATTCGAGGAGCGCCTAAAAACCGTGCTCAACGAACTGGCCAAGGACGAGGGCCAGACCATCGTTTTCATCGACGAGCTGCACACCATGGTGGGCGCGGGCAAAGCCGAGGGTGCGATGGACGCGGGCAACATGCTCAAGCCCGCGCTGGCGCGTGGCGAGCTGCATTGCGTGGGCGCGACGACGCTGGACGAATACCGCAAATACATCGAAAAAGACGCCGCGCTGGAACGCCGCTTCCAGAAGATCCTGGTGGGCGAGCCGACGGTGGAAGCGACCATCGCCATCCTGCGCGGTCTGAAGGAGCGCTACCAGGTGCACCACGGCGTGGACATCACCGACCCGGCCATCGTCGCCGCCGCCGAACTGAGCCACCGCTACATCACCGACCGTTTCCTGCCCGACAAGGCGATCGACCTGATCGACGAGGCCGCGGCCAAGATCAAGATCGAACTCGACTCCAAGCCTGAGGTGATGGACAAGCTGGATCGCCGGCTGATCCAGCTGCAGATCGAGCGCGAAGCGGTGAAGAAAGAGAAGGACGAGTCTTCTCAGAAGCGGCTGACCCTGATCGAAGAAGAGATCACCCGGCTGCAGAAGGAGATCGCCGATCTCGACGAAATCTGGAAGTCCGAAAAGGCCACAGCCCAGGGCAGCGCCCAGGTGCGCGAAGAAATCGACCAGCTGCGTCAGCAGATCGAAAGCCTGACCCGCAAAGGCGACCTGGCCAAGGTGGCCGAGCTGCAGTACGGCAAGCTGCCCGAGCTGGAGAAGCAGCTCCAGGAAGCGCAGGAAAAAGAGTCCGGCAAGGCCAAGGGCGGCGCGGGTGTGGGTCCGCAGCTGCTGCGCACCCAGGTTGGCGCCGAAGAGATTGCCGAAGTGGTGGCGCGCGCCACCGGCATCCCGGTCGCCAAGCTGATGCAGGGCGAGCGCGACAAGCTGCTGGTGATGGAAGACAAGCTGCACACCCGCGTGGTGGGGCAGGACGAAGCGATCTCGGCCGTGGCCAACGCCATCCGCCGTTCGCGCTCGGGCCTGTCTGACCCGAACCGCCCGACCGGCTCTTTCCTGTTCCTCGGCCCCACCGGCGTGGGCAAGACCGAGCTGTGCAAAGCCCTCGCGGGCTTCCTGTTCGACAGCGAGGAGCACCTGATCCGCATCGACATGAGCGAGTTCATGGAGAAACACTCCGTGGCCCGCCTGATCGGTGCGCCGCCCGGCTACGTGGGTTACGAGGAGGGCGGCTACCTGACCGAAGCCGTGCGCCGCAAGCCCTACAGCGTGCTGCTGCTCGACGAGGTGGAGAAGGCGCATCCGGACGTGTTCAACGTGCTGCTGCAGGTGCTGGACGACGGTCGCCTGACCGATGGCCAGGGCCGTACCGTGGACTTCAAGAACACCGTGATCGTGATGACGAGCAACATCGGCTCGCACCTGATCCAGGCCATGGTGGGCCAGTCCTACGACGACATCAAGGAAGCCGTGTGGGGCGAGCTCAAGGACCACTTCCGGCCCGAGTTCCTGAACCGCATCGACGAGACGGTGGTGTTCCACGCGCTCGACGCACAGCACATCGCGTCCATCGCGGCGATCCAGTTGAAAGCGCTGCAGGCACGCCTGCAGAAGATGGACCTGCGGCTGGAGGTGGCACCGGCGGCCCTGGAAGAACTGGCCAAGGTTGGCTTCGATCCGGTGTTCGGCGCGCGGCCACTCAAGCGCGCGATCCAGCAGCGCATCGAGAACCCGCTCTCCAAGCTGCTGCTGGAGGGCAAGTATCCGCCGAAATCGGTGATTCCGGTCGGTGTCGATCCGGTGCGTTACCCGGGCGTGTTCGAGTTCGGCGAACCCATTGAAATGGCCTGATGACTGAGAACCGTCAGGCGGTCGTGACCGGGGGATAGACGGTCATACTGGTAACAAGTTGTTGCCATTGCCTTGCATTCGAACAAGAGGCGGACGGTATAAACCTCGGGATATATGCCGAATTCGTCGCAGTTGCTCGATCAATGTTTTGATGAGGTCGCCCGCCAGGCGAAGCCTTTGCTGGGTCGTTGCATCGAGGCGGCGGTGGCTTCGTTGCAGGCGGCCGAAACGAAGTCCAGCGCGGTGGCCGAGCGCCAGCGCCTGGCCCAGGCCTGCTGGGCATTGACACAACGCAAGGGCGCGCTGACCGATACCTATCCGGCGCGCTTGCGCGAGGCCTTTGAGCGGGGAGGGGACGAGGGCGGGCGAACGTCGTCGCTCGCCCTGCTGTCCGACTCCTCGTTGCTGGCGCTGGTGGATGACCTGTCGGTGTCCGAATCGCTGGAATCGGCCCGCTTGCTGCAGGACCTGATGCCGGTGGTGGAGCAGGCCCTGACGGCGCTGGATGCGCGCATGAGTTCGCTCATCGGTTTCGAGACGGTGCAGGTGGAGAAGAACCCGCTGCGTCCCTCGGTGTTCGTGCGGGTGCTGCGCGACCTCATTGCCGAGTTCGAGCGCGAGCCCGAGATCCGGTCCCTCTGGTTACAGCATCTGGCCAGCCCGCTCGGTCGCGGGCTGTGCCAGCTCTACGAGCAACTGGCGCTGCGGTTGCAGCAGGCCAATGTGCAGGAAGCGGGCTATCGCATCCGCCTGGTGGAGGATCCGCAAGCGGGCTCGGGCTCGGGTCCGGCTTCGGTGCGGCGCGATCCACTGCCCCGCGACGCGCTGTCTTTTGAACCCGCTCCGACCGGGCGCGGTGATCCGTATCAGACGCTGCCGCCCATGACGGCCCTGGCCGGCACGCAGACCCGGCTGGACCATCAGGTGTTCCACGATTTCCTGGCCGATGAGGGTGACCGGTTCGAGCAGGCGCTCGATTCGGGTTACTACGACCAGCTGTTGCGCGAGCAGCGGATCGCCCAGGCCCAGGCCGATCTGCCCCTGCTGGACGAGGTGGTGGTCGATCGAGAGCGTGTGCAGTTCCGCGGCCTGCCGGTCGTTGACCGGCCTGCGCGAGCGGTCAGCATCGGTTCGCAGCTGGGCACGGACCACTGGGGCGCCTACGCCGCTCCGCACGAGCGCACGCGGGTGTTGCTCGATCTCAAGCAGCAAGCCGAACGCGTGTCGCAGGCGGTGGGGCTGGACCTGGTGCGCAAGCTGGTCAACCAGGTGGCGCGCGATCCGCTGCTGCTGGCGCCGGTGCGCGAGGCGGTGGTGGCGCTGGAGCCGGCCCTGCTGCGGCTGGCGATGGACGACCCCCGGTTCTTCGCCAAAGACCAGCACCCGGCCCGCCTGTTTGTCGAGCAGGTCGCGCAGCGCAGCTTCCGCTTCAACGACGAATTCTCGGGCGAGTTCGAGCAGTTCCATGCGCCGGTGCGCGAGGCCGTCAATGCCCTCAACGCCTTGCCCGGTGCGACGCCCGAACCCTTTGCGGTGGCGCTGGAACACCTGCAGGAAGACTGGGCGGGTGCCGACCAGGCCGAGGCGGATGCGCAGGCGCAACACCTGCAGGCCCTGCATTTCGCCGAAGCACGCCAGGAGCTGGCGGACCAGGTGGCGTGGGAAATCAGCCTGCGGCCCGACGTGTTCAATGCGCCTGCGGCGGTGCTGGATTTTCTCTACGGCAGCTGGTCGCTGGTGATTGCCGAGGCGCAACTGCGCCATCCTGACGGCGGCCCTGACCCGCTGGGTTACCGGGCCCTGATCTCGGATCTGCTGTGGAGCGTGCGCCACGAGGTCACACTGCACCAGCCGCGCAAGCTGATCGAGATGCTGCCGGGTCTGCTGCAGAAACTGCGAGCCGGGCTGGGCATGCTGGACAAACCGGCAGAAGAAACACAGACCTTTTTCGATGCATTGATCCGCTACCACGAGCCGGTGCTGGCGTTGCGCCGGGCCAGCGCCCGGTCCCAGGCCGGGACTTCGATACCGGGTGCACTCGAAACCCCGGTGGTCGCCTTTCCCGAAACGGACAACCTGGCCGAGGCTCCCCGGCCGCGGGCGGCAGACACGCCCTGGCTGGCGGCGCGTGAGCGGGTCGAGGCCGGGTTCCAGGATGCGCCGGTTGCGGTTGCCACGGTGGTGGAGGACTCCGCGGCAGCGCCGCTGTCCACGTCCAGCGAAGAGGCGGATGAAGGGACAGAAACCGCAGGCGTGCTCGCCAGTCTGCATGTGGGTGACTGGGTGGATCTGCAGGCCAGCGGACAGTGGCTGCGCGCCCGGCTGGTCTGGGCCAACGCCCGGGCCACACTGTTCCTGTTCACCAGCCGGGGCGGGCACCCGCACACCATGACCCGGCGCAGCTGCGAAAAGCTCATCCGCCAGCGCGGGTTGCGGCCGCTGGCCGTGCGGCCGGTGGTCGATGCCGCCATCGACGCGGTGGTCAAGGGCGTGCCCGGCGCTCCCGCTCACGCCTGTGTAGTCGCCACCGAAGCGGTTCCGGCCTGATAGGGGCACAACCCCTATCTCCGGGGCGGCGTCTTTTCTATGATGGCACCATGACCCAGACCCCGCCCGACCTCCCGATGCGCGCCCTGTTTGACGCGCAGTACCGGGCCAGCCGCTCCCAGATCGACGTGCCGCTGGCGCTTCGACTCGACCGTTTGCAGCGCATGCGGGCTTTGATCGACGTGCACGGCGTGGCGCTGGCCGAAGCGGTGCAGGCCGACTTCGGCGTGCGCTCCCTGCAGCTCACCGAGGTGGCCGACTTTTTTGTGCTGCGTGCGCTGCTGGGCGACCTGGAGAAACACACCAGCGCGTGGATGAAACCGCGGCGCGTGGCCACGCCGATCTACCTGCAGCCCGCCAGCGCGCACATCCAGCGCCAGCCACTGGGCGTGATCGGGGTCATCGGCCCCTGGAACTACCCGTTGCAGCTCACGCTGGGTCCGGCCGCCACGGCGCTGGCGGCGGGTAACCGCGTGATGATCAAGCCCAGCGAGCTCACGCCGCACACCTCGGCACTGCTGGCCGCGGTGTTGAACCAGGCCTTTGCGACCGACGAGGTGTGTGTGGTGCAGGGCGGGGCGGACGTGGCGCACGAGTTCGCCAGCCTGCCGTTTGACCACCTGTTCTTCACCGGCTCCACGGCGGTGGGCCGCAAGGTCGCGGCGGCGGCGGCGGACAACCTCACGCCCACCACGCTGGAGCTGGGAGGCAAGTCGCCCTGCATCATCGACGCCTCGTGCGACATCGCCAGTGCCGCCCTCAAGATCGCCCACGGCAAGCTGCTGAACGCCGGGCAGACCTGCATCGCACCCGACTACGTGCTGCTGCCGCGCGGGCGCGAGGCCGAGTTCGAGCAGGCGTTTGCGGCGGCCGTGGTGCGCCTGTTCCCCACCATCGGCGGCAATCCCGACTACACCAGCATCGTCAGTGACCGCCACCACGCGCGCCTGCAGTCGCTGCTGTCAGAGGCCCGTACACAGGGTGCCCGGGTGGTGGAGATACGTGCCTCGATTGTGGAGGGGGCACACACGGTGGCCCAGGAGCGCCAGATGAACCCGGTCCTGGTGTTTGATGCCCCGTCCGGTCTTCGCCTGATGCGCGAGGAGATCTTCGGCCCCATGCTGCCGGTGCTGACCTACAGAAAACTGGACGACGCCATCGCCACCATCAACACCGGGCCGCGCCCGTTGGCGCTCTACTGGTTCGGCAGCGACACCGGCGCGCGGGACCACGTGCTGAGCAACACGGTGAGCGGCGGCGTGACGGTGAACGACACCCTGCTGCACATTGCCCACGACAACCTGCCGTTTGGTGGCGTGGGTGAGAGTGGCTGGGGCGCCTACCACGGTGAGACGGGCTTCCTGCGTTTCACGCAGCAGAAGTCCGTGCTGGTGCAATCGCGCTTCGCGATGGGCAGCCTGTTTTACCCGCCGTACGGCAAGCGCTTTGACCAGGTGATGGGGTTGCTCAAGCGCTGGCTCTGAGCGCCTGGGGATCAGCTGTTGAGGGTGTTGTCCCCGTCGCTGTACATCACGAACGGAATCGGTTGCAGGTAACCCTGGAGCTGCAGCCCGTGTGCCAGCTCGGAGACGTCGTCCCCCAGCAGCATGGAAAGCTCCCGCTCGCTGCGCCGTCCATTGGCCATCAGCAGCAGGCTGTGGGCTTTGCGCCCGATCTGGCCCGGGCGTGCGAGCGCGTCCCAGGCCTTGGGTGTTTTGGCGAACCGTTCAATGCTGGCCATGTGGTGTTCCCTGTGCGTGTGACTTCAGACCAGCAAGATACGGGCCGGCCGTGACAGGGGCATGACAAGGCCGCCAGCGCCCGATGGCCGGGCCCTTTGCACCGCGAGCGGGCGCTATGCTCACGCCAGCCTCCACCGAAGCACCGACATGAAGCCCAAGAACCCCGACATCACCTTTTTCCACAACCCCGCCTGCAGCACCTCGCGCAACGTCCTGGCCATGGTCCGCGAGGCGGACTTCGACCCGCTGGTGGTTGAGTACCTGAAGACGCCCTACACCCGCGAACAGCTCGCAGGCCTGCTGAAAGCCATGGCCCTGCGCCCACGCGACGTGCTTCGCACCAAGGGCGATCTGTACGCGCAGCTCGATCTGGCCCGGCCTGACTGGAGCGATGAGCAATTGCTCGATTTCATGGTGAACCACCCGGTGCTGGTCGAGCGGCCCATCGTTGTCACGCCGCTGGGCACGCGCCTGTGCCGGCCCAAGGAGCGGGTCTGGGAGGTGTTGCCCATCGAGCGGCCCGCCTGATCAGGCTGACGCTGGTCTACCCGGCCCGAAGCGTGTGGGCGGCTGGCCCAGCGCGGCGCGGAACATGGCGGTGAAGGCGCTGTCGCTGGCATAGCCGCTGGCCGCGGCCACCTGGCTCACGGGCGTGCCGCGGGCCAGCATGGGCAAGGCATGGGCCAGCACCACCTGCTGGCGCCAGCGCTGGAAGCCGGTGCCCAGTTCTTCACGAAACAGCCGCGCCAGCGTGCGTTCGCTCGCACCGCTGTGCGCCGCCCAAGCGGCGAGCGTGGCGTGTTGCGCCGGTGCGTTCATCACGGCTTCGCACAACGCGCGCAGCCGCCGGTCGCCGTGTTGCGGATCGGGCATGGGCACACCCAGGGGCTGGGTGGGCGCGTGCGCGATCTCGGCCAGCACCAGCGTGGCCAGGGCCTGTTGCTGGGGCGCTGGCTGCGCGTGGGGCTGGTCCATGCCGCGCACCAGCTCGCGCAGCAGCGGCGACACCACCAGGACGCGCGAACAGCGCCAGTCCGCCGGCACCACCGACGCGTCGATGTAGAGGGTGTGCAATTGCGAGGCTTCGAGCATGGTGACCGCGTGCCGCGCCCCCGGCGGAATCCAGACCGCGCGCGACGGCGGCACGATGGTGGTGGTTTCGAACGCGGGCGCGTTGCTGGTCGGATCCCCTGGCGTGGACACCGTCACCTGCAGCAGCCCACTGGCGCAACAGGCGAGCTGACCCCAGGGGTGGTGGTGCGGCTCGAACTGGGTGTCGTGCCCCATGGCGCGTGCGCGGCAGCGCACCGGCCGCGCCGGGGTGGGTTCAAAGGGGTCGGTGTCGCCGACCGGGACGGCCTGGCGCGGGCGGCGGGGTTTCATGGTGGGGCAGGGTGGTTTGGCTGGGATTCGACAGGAATTGTCTTTTTATCGCAAAACGGCCCCGCTTGCCCACCCTACCATTGGCCGCATGAACACCGCCACCCTGGGCGCCACAGCGCCGGTCAACCCCATTCCCCTCAAGCAGGATGCTTCCGTGATCGGACTGGTCGGCCTGGCGCACGGTACCTCGCACTTCTCCCACCTGCTGCTCGCCCCACTGTTCCCGGTGTTCATGCGCGACTTCGGCCTGAGTTTTTCCGATGTCGGCTTGCTCATGAGCATCTTTTTCATCATCTCGGGGTCGGGCCAGGCCATGGCCGGCTTCGTGGTCGACCGCATTGGCGCGAGGCCGGTGCTGTTCGCCGCCATCACCTGTTTCCTGCTGGCGGCGCTGGCCGCGTCCATGGCCACGGGCTACCTCGGCTTGGTGCTGGTGGCCGCTCTGGCCGGACTGGGCAACGCGCCGTTCCACCCGGCCGACTTCACCATCCTCAACCAGCGCGTGTCGGTGCCGCGCCTGGGCCACGCCTTCAGCGCCCACGGTCTTACCGGCAACCTGGGCTGGGCGCTGGCGCCCGCGTTCCTGGTCGGTATCACCGCGCTGGCCGACTGGCGCACCGCGTACCACGCCGCCGCGCTGCTCTACGTGGGCGTGCTGGCCCTGCTGTTCTGGCAGCGCGACAAGTTGCGCACCGATGTGCACGTGCGCCACGCCGACGCACCGAAGGGTGCCGAGCTGGCCTATCTGAAACTGCCGGTGGTGTGGTGGTGCTTTGCCTTCTTTCTGCTGTCCACGATGACGCTCGCGGTGGTACAGAGTTTTGCGCCGTCCATCCTGAAGAGCTTGTACGGCGTGAGCGTGGAAGCCGCGACCTTGACCATCAGCGCCTACATGCTGTGCGGCGCCGGCGGCATGCTGGTCGGCGGCTTCGTGGCGGCTTATGGTCAGAGCCACCGGTTCTCCAGCGACCGCGTGGTGGCGATCTCGATGTCCAGCGGCGCGGCCTTGCTGCTGCTGTGCGCCACGGGCTGGCTCGGCGCCACCGGCACCATGGTGGCGCTGGCCGCCACCGGCTTCGCCGTCGGCGTGGGTGGCCCGAGCCGCGACATGATGATCAAGAAAGCCACGCCCAAAGGTGCGACCGGCCGGGTCTACGGCACCGTGTATTCGGGCCTGGATGTGGGTTTTGCGATCTCGCCGCTGGTGTTTGGCGCCCTGATGGACCGCGGCTGGTACGCACTCACGCTGACCGGTGCGGCGGTGACGCTGTTCATCTCGGTGTATGCCGCCATCGGTGTCGGCCGCAGGACCACATAAAACACGACCCGCGGCACAATGCCGTGCATGACACAAAAACTCGCCGGACACCTGCTGATTGAATGCCTGATCGCCCAGGGCGTGACCCACGCCTTTGGCGTACCGGGCGAGAGTTATCTTGCCGTGCTTGACGGCTTTCATGCGCACGCCGACCGCATCCGTTTCGTGATGAATCGGCAGGAGGGCGGAGCGGCCTTCATGGCCGAGGCCCAGGGCAAGCTCACTGGGCGACCTGGCATCTGCTTCGTGACCCGCGGACCGGGCGCGACCAACGCCTCCATCGGCCTGCACACCGCCTTCCAGGACTCCACGCCCATGGTGCTGTTCATCGGCGATGTGGCCAGCGACGCGCGCGACCGCGAAGCCTTTCAGGAGGTGGACTACCTGAGCTTCTTTGGGCCGAGCACCAAGGGCATGGCCAAGCGCGTGGAGCGCATCGACGATGCGCGCCGCATCCCCGAATACGTGGCCCGCGCCTTCTCCACCGCCATGAACGGTCGGCCCGGCCCGGTGGTACTCGTGCTGCCCGAAGACATGCTCACGCAAACCGTGGACGTCGAACCCCTGCCGCGCGTGGAGCCGGTGCAGGCCTGGAGCGACCCGGGGGCGCTGCGTTCCCTGCGCGAACTGCTGCTGCAGGCCGAACGCCCGCTGGTGATCGCCGGCGGTGGCGGCTGGACGCCACAGTCGGCGGCGGCCTTGCAGCGCTTTGCAGAAAACTGGCAACTGCCGGTGGCCAACGCCTTCCGCTTCCAGGACTGCTTTGACAACCACCACCCCCACTACGCGGGCGACATCGGTCTTGGCATCAACCCGGCGCTGGCCGCGCGCGTGCGCGAGAGCGACCTGCTGATCGCCATTGGCCCGCGCCTGGGCGAGTCGACCACCGGCGGCTACACCTTGATTGAAGCACCGATGCCGAAACAGAAGCTGGTGCACATCCACGCCAGCGCGGAAGAGTTGAACCGTGTCTACCAGGCCACGCTGGCGATCAACGCCACCATGAACGCGGCGGCGCGCAGCCTGGAGGTGTTGACCGCGCCACCCGGTGTCGCCTGGGGACCGTGGACGCAAGCCTGCCACGCCGACTACGAGGCCAACGTGGACGTGGCGAACGGTGGCATCGTGCTGCCCGGCAGCATCGACATGCCGGCCCTCATCCACACGCTGCAGCGCCACCTACCGGCCGACGCCGTGCTCACCAACGGGGCGGGCAACTTTGCGTCGTGGCTGCACCGCTTCTACCGCTACCACGGGCTGGTCAAAGGCCACAAGACGCAACTCGCGCCTACCAACGGCGCCATGGGCTACGGTGTGCCCGCGGGCATCGCCGCGGCCATCCTCACCGGGCGCACCGCCTTCACCATCGCGGGCGATGGCGACTTCCTCATGAACGGTCAGGAGCTGGCCACCGCCGTGCAGCACGGTGCAAAGTCCATCGTGCTGCTGCTCAACAACGGCACCTACGGCACGATCCGCATGCACCAGGAGCGTGAGTACCCTGCGCGCGTGAGCGGTTCGGACCTGAACAACCCGGACTTCTGTGCCCTTGCCCGGGCCTATGGCTACGCGGCCGAGCAAGTCACTCAAACCGCCGAATTCGAGCCCGCGCTGCTGCGTGCCCTGGCGGCGCCCGGCGGCACGGTGATCGAAGTGATGCTCAGTGAAGAAGTCATCACCACGCGGGGCACCTTGTCGGCCATCCGCAACAAGGCGCGGGCATAAGACCTGTCGCAGGCCGATTTCTCGGCGAAATGTAAATAGATCACAAAACGCCGGGCAACCACGCGCTAGCTGACCGGCCGCCGTTTTTTTAAAGTTCCTCCATCAACACGACGGAGGAACGTCACATGTGGCAAGCCAATGAAACCATCTCCACCCGCAACCATTTTTCGGCAGCGGGCCTTGGCGTTCAGGGCGGTCTGGAGCAGGCGCTCCTGCTGCGCGTGCTGGACGAAGTCGACTACGGTGTGCTGGTGATCGACGGCCAGGGCCGTTTGCGCCATGCCAACCACCTCGCGCGCCACGAAATGATCAGCGCCCGGCTGATCATGAACCACGGCAACACGCTGCTGGGCGTCACCACCGACTTCACTGTGCAGATCCAGCAGGCGCTGGAGCAGGCGCTGCGTGGTCAGCGCCGGCTGGTGTCGCTTCGCAGTGCATCGCGGGAGCTGTCGCTGGCCTTCATCCCGCTGAGCCACCCCCTGGAGACCGATGAGCCATCGGTGCTCGTGCTGTTGTCGCGACAAAGCGCCTGCGAGAACCTGGCGGTCCGCATGTTTGCCCGGTCGCAGAACCTCAGTCCGAGCGAAGAGTCGGTGCTGATGGGGCTGTGCCGCGGCCTGTCGATCCCCGATATCGCGGCCGAACACGGCGTGGTCCAGTCCACGGTGCGCAGCCAGATCAAGGCCTTGCGCGAAAAGACCGGTTGCCCGAGCATCCGGTTGATGATGCAGCGCGTCAACAGCCTGCCGCCGGTGGTGCCCGCCTTGCGCATCGTTTCGCCGATGCCTCACAATGCCATGGAGTTTGCCCAACCATGAGCACCCATGCCCCTTGCCGCAGCCTTATCGTCCAAACCCGGTTCCACATCACACATTGAGGCTCTGGCCGCCCTCGGGGTGCCGCGTCTCTACCGCCGGGGGACGCTGCTGATACAGGAAGGGGAAACCGGCGACACGCTCTACGTCGTTCTCAAGGGCCGGCTTCGGGCCTTTCTGGCCGACAACAGCGGCAAGGAACTCACCCTCGGCACGTACGGGCCGTGGGAATACGTGGGCGAAATGTCGCTCGACGGCGGCCCCCGATCGGCCAATGTCGAAGCCACCGAGGCCAGCACCTGTGCTGTTGTGTCCCGGGCCACATTGCTGGGCTACATCGCCGATCACCCCGAATTTGCCCTCGAACTCCTGGGCCGTCTGATCCGGCGCGCCCGCCTCGCCACGGAAAGCGCGCGCAGCGTGGCCCTCATCGATGTCTACGGTCGTCTGGTCAGCCTGCTGAACCGGATGGCCAGCCCGCCCAACGAACGGGGTGAGCGGCCATTGCGCGAGCGACTGACCCACCAGGCCATGGCGCAGCACCTGGCCTGCTCGCGCGAGATGGTCAGCCGCTTGCTGAAGGATCTGGAGAGCGGCGGCTACATCGCCGTCCGCGAGCGCTGGATCTGGCTGCTCAAACCGTTACCGGCGCGTTGGTGAACAGCTGGTTGTCGCGTTTCCGGGAAAGTTGGGAGGGCGTGTTGATAGGTCGACTCACCCACCAAGCAGGGGGCGAGCGACCTGGGGTCTGGCTACTCGGTTCGGTCGAACCTCGCCCTGGCCAACTGGGGTGATGCGCAGCTGGTGCCATAGAGCCGCACTGCGCTGCCACTGCGGCTACCGGCACCCAGGACACCCCAGAGTGCGGTGCTCTCGTCGGAAACCGCCAGGGCATCGGGTACTTTGACGACCCGGTAGCGCTGCGGCAGCCGGGTGGCATCCGGATCCGGCAGTCTGGGGCTGTAGCGTGCGGCCGGATCGAAGGCACTGGAAGCGAAGCGCACGCCGCCGACCGACACGGTGGCGCCCCCGGTGCCGATGCTGTTGAATGTGCCGCTGCGTCGGATCGACGTCGGGTTGTCCGGATCGTCCACAAAGCTTTCAACATTGCCGCTGGTGTCGTAGCACTTCCCATTGAGGTAGGACTGACGGGCTCCGGTATGGGTGCCCAGAGCCACATCGTCCCGTTCGATGTAGGCGTCGAGCACCACTGGGTGGACGCCGTCATTGCTGATCTTGACCCGCCAGGTGCCGGCTGGTGCGAGCCGGTCAGCCGGGTTGTGGGACGCCGTTGGACACAGCGCTAGCAGGGCGCAAGAGCCGTACCGACCCAAGGCGGTCCGGCCTGGAAATACCAGTGCCAGTTGTGGCATCTGGGTAGAAGGCCAGCAGCCCGCATTGCCGGTCGTCAAAGCCTCCAGCGCCCGCCCTCCGGGCAGGGTGACTTCGATACGCACATCTTGCAGAGCTTTTTCTGGCAAATCCGGGTCACCCAGCCAGAGCTCCAGAAAACTCTGTGTCCGGTCGTCAGGCTGGACGTGCCATGACAGTTCAACCGACTCCCCAGGAGCCAGCGTTTTGTTCGCGTGGGTGCGATCCTGGTAGCCGTTGCCGGCCGGCACAAAAACCTGCAGATGTTCGGGGCCGCGCAAGGCAATCAGCTGCTCGATGGCCGCTTCCAGCACCGAGGTGCCATCGTGCGGGCCCGCCAGCGTTCCCCAGCTGATGTTGACGACCACTTGGGCGTTGGGTGCTGTGCGGTTCAGGATATAGATGAGCGCATCCAGAATGCTCACGTTCATGGCTCCGCCCGACGTATCGACGACATTGGACCAATCCAGCTGTACCGCAATCAACGGCGCCTGGCTGGCCGCATCATCGGCTGGGGTCATGTCGGGCGTGTGCCCTGCGCTGCTCATGCGGGCCGTGGCCAGCCAAGGGCCGCTGGCCAGACTGGCCACGTGCGTGCCGTGGTTGACGGGGTGCTTCAGGTCCCAGAACTGCAGGTGGTCGTACAGGTCGTCCTCGTCGACCGCTCCGTTGATGGTGAAACGGTCCATGGCGTCCCGTATCGCCTTCGCTGTCAGTTCGTGGCCGTATCCCATCACCGATGGCGTTGGACCGCTGCGCTCCGGATCCAGTCTGGTGCGCAGCTTGCGTCCCATGCCTGGCCCGTGGGGGCCATCGAACTCGTCCTGACGCCAGAAATAGCGAATTCGGGGAAGTCCATCGGTGCGAAGGAAGGCGGCATTGGCGAGAGCCAGGCCCCCGTCGATGATGCCCAGGACCTTGCCGTCCAGTGCTGGCAGCCCTGTATCAGGCGTGCTTTGTGGGGTGGCCGGGTCTTTCAACGGCCCAGTGTGTTCCTCCACCGGCAGCCCCAGCTCGAAACGCCGGATGATGGCCGAAAGCGCAGGGCGCTTGCGCAGCGCCTTGAAGAATCCCTTGGCCGCTCGGGCTGTGCAGTAACGCAGTCCGTGTACTTGCAGATAAGCCTTGGACACCTGTAGCCATTTCACGTCAGAGGCCAGCAGCAGATCCTGGACGCCGTAGTCCTGATGGAGTTCGATGGCAATCGGCAACCACTGGGGTTTGGCTGCTGCGCCTTCCCCCAGGCGATAACCGGCGAATTGATCGGCTTCTGCCCACGTCAGATAAGGGTCAGCGCCGCTGATGGCTCCGGTGGCGGACCAGTCGATGCCTGTCACTTCGCCCCTGGGCAAATCTGCCCAAGGCATCGGTGCCTGGCGTTTCATGCCCATTCCTTCAGCGCTTCCTGCCACAGCCAAGCCAGGGTGTCAGCCTTGGGAAGCGCAATCGCCGGGCCACTGACGCTGTAGGCGCCGGCGTCCAACGGGTCGCTGAGTTTGAAGTCTTTGGGTGAGCCATCGGCGTCGACGAACCTGGCGCTGTCAAACCCACGCAGCCGGACACTGCCACCTGTTGCGCGCGCCACAAAAAACTCGCCCAGGCTGCCGCCCAGCAGGCGGCCGGCCGCGCTGTCCACCGGGAAGTGCACACCGGCCACCGTGCGGTTCACGGCGATGCGTGCGGCCAGGCGTTGCAGTTGTACCTGGCTGTTCTCGCCATCCTTCTTGCCGGGCCGGGCCTGATTCATAAAGGGCTGCAGCATCTGGGCCACGGCGAAGGCCTCGGTGGCATGCCCACTGGGCCAACTGCCATGCCCCGGGGTCGGGATCATGGGTTGAATCTGTGGTGAGAACTCGACCGGTCGCAGGGTGGCGAAGATGTGCTTGAAACGCATTTCAACCTGCACACACAGCGCCAGCGTGATCTCGATGAGCTGGATGGTTTTTTTGTGGCGATGGGCCGACAGCCCCAGCACGGCAGACCAATAACCGACTGGTGCCGTCAACTGGTCGATGATCTCGGCTCCACGGTCGCCACGCAGGTCGGCGTAGGCGGCCACCAGTTCCAACTGCTGCTTGAGCAAGTCTTTGTCCGGCCCCTGCAAATCCACCAGTGTCTTGTTCTTGATGGTGTTGCCATTGAGATTGGCGAAACGCATCGACGCCTGTTTTCGGCTCTTGTTCACCGTGACGGACACACCTTCGAACAGCTCTTCGAAGCAGGTGGTCATCCGCGGGCCGTCAGCCCACAGCTTCAGATTGTCAGGGTGATCAAAACCGGGTGTCCCCGGGTGAAGAACGGCACCCTGGAACGGGCCGGCGATGGCCGCGCGACTGACATCGATGGCCTGGGACTCCCGGCTTGATCCGTAGCCTCCGCTGTAACCGCCCGAATATCCACCCGAGTAGCCTCCGGAATAGCCGCCACTGTATCCCCCAGAGTAACCGCCGCTATATCCACCGCTCATATGCGCTCCTGTCCTGGTGTTGAAGTTCAGTGTTCAGGCAAGCCCATTGCACTCAGAACGCGTGCACCGTGTTGCCTTGTCTTGCTCTGGCTCCCCGACGCGAGGTATCTGCTCACCGTCAGGTCTGGCTGGAGCTGCCGTAACAACTCGAATGTCTGCCTGGCATCTTCGGTGAGGCCTGCTTCATACTGCCCGAACAGCAGCGCCCTGATGGTCGGAAGGTGGTACCTGTTTTTGCACAGGGAGCTCTTGCACAGCGCAATGGATCGGCTGTAGTCGCCGATCGCCAAGTAGCTGTTGGCCAGCATCATCTCGAAATAGTATTTCTGCGGATCCAGCGGCGAGAGGTGCAGGGCGTTTTCGGCTTCGATCATCGAGTCCGTGGGTGTGCCCCACATCTGCGACCACACGCTGTTGTAAAGCCAGGCCATGGCGTCGTTCGGGTTGCTCTGGGTGGCTTCCTGCAGCAGGCGGTGCGAGGCGTCCACGTCCTCGCCCAGGTGGCACAGCGCGTGGCCCTTGATGGCCATGGCCAGCGAGCTGGAGGGCTCCAGATCGAGCGCGCGGTCGGCCATGTCGATCGCCCGCTGGAACTCCCTGGCCGGATCGGCCGCGAGGCCTTGCACCACCTGCATGATGTGCCACTTGGCCATCCAGGCCCGGGGTGCCGCCACGCGTTTGTGCCGTTCAGCCACCGCTTCGAGCAGCTGCTGGCTGCGCTGCAGGTCGCGCGCTGTCGAGCGGTGCATGAGCGTGATGCCACCCAGCATGAGCGAATTGCTGTCCAGCTTGGGCAGCGGCAGCACCAGGCTACGCTGAATTTCGGCATGGAGCAGCGCTTGGGCACAGGCGGTGCTGAGCGTGTTGAGCAATTCGCTTTGCTCCTGCACCAAGTCCAGGGTGTCGCCACCGAGGCGTTCGGCCCACACGACTTCATGGCGGCGCGTGTCGGACAGCTCGGCCATGATGACCACCCGGTCACCCAGGGTGGCGTAGCTGCCGCTGAGCACGAAGGCAGCGTCGAGCCGGGCGTCGATCTCGCCGGGGCTGGCGCTGCGGTTGCGAAAGGCCGTGGTGGACAGGCGCGAGATCACGCGCAAGTCCTGGCTGCGTGAAAGCTGTGCGATCACGCCGTCGGCGATGAGCTCGCCGACGACGAAGTGTTCCGGCGAAGGGTTGCGGGCCTCGAACGGGATGACGGCGATGGAGGGCCGGAAGTCGACGGGCGCGGCCTCGCGCACCGCGGGACGCCAGACAGCCTGGCCGTCTCGAACCGGATGAACCAGCCAGGTGCGCACCGGTTCGGGCCAGTGTTTGAGGTAGCTCTCGCCCATGTCCTCGACTTCGCCGTCCACCCCGTCCACGATGGCATCGCGCACGGCCGCCGTGACCACCGTGTCACCCGGATCGGCCAGGCTGGTCACGCGCGCAGCCAGGTTCACGCCGTGTCCATACACATCTTCGGTGTCGACATACAGGTGGCTGGCGTTGATGCCCGCCCGCAGATGCAGTTGTTCGGCTGGCGGCAGGGTCTGGTTGAGGGGGGCAAAGAAGCGGTGGAGTTCGTGGGCCGCCTGCACGGCGTCAACGGGCTGGTCGAACTCGGCCAGGATGCCGTCGCCCAGGCTCTTGACCAGCCTGCCGCGCCGCTGCGGCAACACCTGCGTTCGTGCATGGCCGAGAAAGCCGTGCCAGTGGTTCACCACCGCCGACTCGTTGGCTGCCATCAGTCGCACCGATTCCACCAAGTCCATCACAAGGACCACCCTGTTGTATTGCAGCGGCAACGGCGAACTCAGGTCCTCATGACCTGAACCGCTGACCGGCATGTTGGGCTGTGGGGGTGGAACTGTCATACCTCATTTGGGGTAGGTTTTTTTCAGTTTCTCACATTTGAGTGATGCTCTGCAGAGGCATCCCATTGACGTTGCCCTTCGGCGGCGCCGGTCGCATCCAGACGAAAAAAAGCCGGCTTGCGCCGGCTCTTTTGATCGAAGGCTCTGCGCGAGGCGCGGAGTCCTGAGGCCTGATCACTTCAGGTGTTCGTTGATCATCTTGGTCATTTCGAACATCGAAGCCTGGGCCTTCTTGAAGATCTCCTTCAGCTTGGCGTCGGCGTTGACTTCTTGATGTAGGCCCAGACCTGCTTGGTCACTTCGGTGCGTGGCAGCGGGGTGGCGCCGACGATGGCGGCCAGTGCGGCGCTGGGGGTCATGGCCTTCATGAACGCAGCGTTGGGGGTGCGCTTTTTCGCCGGAGCGGCCTTCTTGGCAGGGGCGGCTTTTTTTGCCGGAACGGCCTTCTTTGCCGGAGCTGCAGCCTTCTTGGCCGGAGCGGCTTTCTTCGCGGGTGCAGCGACCTTCTTCGCAGGAGCGGCTTTCTTTGCCGGTGCAGCGGCCTTCTTGGCCGGGGCGGCTTTTTTAGCCGGCGCTTTTTTCGCAGTTGCCATGGTTGGATATCCTTCTAGAAGTTGACTATTCACCAGTGGAAAACGCGCTTTCTCACTGGTGTCTCGGATGCTAATGGACTTGCATCACCATTCCAAGCGGCGCGATCAGGTTTTTTGCAGGTTTTCAGAGGAAGTGAGGCCCATATTGGCGTTGAAAACAACACTTCAGCCCACGCCCTGTGCAAGCTGTTCGTCAGAGCGTGTGGTCATGCTCCAATGCGCTCGATTTCCGGGCCCTTCTTCTCTTCGTTTTTCAACCCGTTTTTCAATCCGATTTTCACCATGTCCAACACCCCCATGATGGCCACCTGCGATTTGTGTGACGCCCACAAGAACGATGACTCCGGCGCCTTTCGTGTGCTGCCGCCCGTGTTCCGCGATTTCGGTGCGGTGCGCCGCTTCGCTGGGCCGGTGGTCACCGTCAAATGCTTCGAAGACAACACGCCCGTGAAGCAGGCGGTCGAAAGCGCGGGCGAGGGCCGGGTGCTGGTGGTGGACGGCGGCGGCTCGTTGCGCCGCGCGCTGCTGGGCGGCAACCTGGGGGCTGCGGCGGCCCGCAACGGCTGGGCAGGCGTGGTGATCGATGGCTGCGTTCGCGATGTGGCCGAGCTGGCCGTCTGCAACGTGGGCATTCGCGCGTTGGCTTGCATACCTCTGCCCACCGAGCGTCGCACCGAGGGGCTGCGCGATCTGGCGGTGCAAATCCATGGGGTGTGGGTGCGTCCAGGCGACTGGCTCTACGCCGATGAAGACGGCATCGTGGTGTCGAACGTTCAGCTCACGGCCTGAGCTGGCTTGCCACTGGTCGCAGCGCAGGGCCGCCCCAAGCAAGACCACACCCCTTTGGGGGGGCAGCGACCCGCGCAGCGGTGGAGCGTGGGGGCTCACAGCCCTTCAGGCTGCCAGACCCTTGTAGAGCATGTAGGCGGCCAGCACATACAGGATGCTGGCGAAGACGTGCTTGAGCGATTTCACCGGCAGCGCGTGCGCGGCCTTCACGCCCAGCGGCGCCATGAGCACGCTGGCGATGGCGATGACCAGCAGCGCGGGCAGAAACACATAGCCCAGCGAACCGCTGGGCAAGCCGGTCACGCCTTGACCGGCAACGATGTAGCCCAAGGCATTGGCCAGCGCAATCGGGAACCCGAGCGCAGCGCTGGTGGCCACGGCGTTGTGGATGGCGACGTTGCACCAGGTCATGAAAGGCACGCTCACGAAGCCGCCCCCCGCACCCACCAGACCGGAGAGGAAGCCGATGGTCGTGCCCGCGCCGATCTGGCCCGCGGTGCCGGGCAGGGTGCGTGTGGGTTTTGGTTTTTTGTCCATCAGCATCTGCGTCGCGGAGAAGCTGACGAAAGCCGCAAACACCAGCGCGAGCCACGAACCCTTGAGCAGGGCGAACACGCCCAGGCTGGCCAGCGCGGCGCCGAGCACGATGCCCGGCGCCAGGCGCTTGACGATGTCCCAGCGCACGGCACCGCGTTGGTGGTGCGCGCGCACGCTGGAGATGGAGGTGAAGATGATGGTGGCCATGGAAGTGGCGATGGCCATCTTGATCGCCAGGTCGGGGGCGACGCCGCGACCCGAAAGGATCACGGTGATGAAGGGCACCATGATCATGCCCCCACCGATGCCGAGCAGGCCGGCGAGGAAACCGGTGCACAGGCCAAGGGCAACCAGTTCGGCAATGAGCAGAGGTTCAAGGATCATGAGGGGATCGTGGCCAAACGCCGAAAGCACGCTCAGGAGGGGGAGCCACCCAGAGCAGCCGTGGAACCGGCTTCGCCGGGCCACAGGCTGCGTTCCCCCTCCCGCAGGAGAGGGGGGAGGACGTGAAGCGGCGCAGGGGGGGTGGTTCGAATAAGGTGTCTGCCGTGCCGCCGGACCGTCATCCTGAACCGGGGTTCAGGTGGGCCAGGGCAGCGTGACTTCGGGTTCATCTGACGCGAGATGCTCACACCCATCAGGCAATGTACCTAGTCCGTGCTCAATGAGCATTGGTTCAAGGAAATATAAAGCCCGGCGCGCACTGCAGACGGTTTGGATTGTAGGCCCGCTGCGCTGTGTTTTCAGGACCGCCGGTCCATAAAAACTTGCGCGCCGCCGAATGGTCGTCAGAGCAGTTGGCCGTCGCTGCCCAGGGTCTGGTCGAGGCGGCGAATGAGCTCGTCCATGCGCGCCTGCGCGGCCGGATCGTTGTCCGCACTGCCCAGGGTCTGTGTGGGTTCGGTCAGCGCGCCGGATTCGGTGTGACCGAACACGGGCTGTTCAAAATGTTGTGACTCTTTTTGCGACAGCTCGAAGGCGAGGTTCAGCGAGGCGAGCACGGCGATGCGGTCGCGGGCCTTCATCTTGCCGGCATCGCGGATGCGGCACATGGCGGTGTCGACCCGCTCCACGGCGTCGAGCAGGGCCGACTCGCCACCCACAGGGCAGGCCAGCAGGTAGCTCTGACCCATGATCTGGACTTCAATCTGTTTGCTGGCCGGCTTGTTCATTCGCGATCCTTGTTCGGGGTCGTCAGGACTTCGGTGGCCGAGGCGGGCAGCCGGTCGAGCAGGGCGTCGATGCGGGCGCGGGCGGCGTTCAAGCGCGACTTGAGCGAGTCCCTTTCGGCCTGCAGGGCCTGCACCTGCTCGTGCAGCAGGGCGTTGGTGCGCTGCAGTTCCTCGTGTCGCAGCAGCAGCCGCTCTACGCGTTCGGTGATCTGGTCAAGGTGCTTGGGATCGGCCATGGTTACGACATGTTGCTGCCACATTGTAGGGTTGCGGCAAGGGCCGCGCGATTACAATGGGCGCTGTTGGTGCTCGCGGTGTGGTTCACATGCCGCAGTTCAACGGGAAGCAGGAGGGAAAGTCCACACGGACCGACCTAACCTGCGCTGCCCCCGCAACGGTAAGCAGACGAGATGCCTGATGTCTTCAGGCCACTCCGCTTTCATCTCACAACCACTGGACGGCTCGCGCTGTCTGGGAAGGTGATGAAGGTCGCTCTGCCAGCCCGGATACCGGCCAACGAGGTGGTGGTGCGTCCAGTCGTTGGCGCGCTGCCGTGACGCTCAGGCACCGTCGGGGAAGACGGTGAGAGCACATCATCGTTCGTTCTGCTTTCATGAAAAACCGCAACCTGCGCGCGCCCCTGGCCGTGCTGCCCCTGGCCATCCTGGCCCTGTCTTCCCACGCCCAGACTTCTGCAACTTCCCCCACCACGGAGCTGCCTGAAACCGTGGTCACCGCCACGCGGTCTGCCATACCTGTAGCCGATGTGGTGGCCGACGTCTCCATTGTTGATCGCGAGCAGATCGAGCGCAGCGGCGCCAATGGTCTGGCCGATGTACTGTCGCGTGTGCCGGGCATCACCGTGACCCGCAATGGCGGCCCGGCTTCGACCACCAGTGTGTACCTGCGCGGCGCGGAGACGCGCTTCACCGCCGTGTTTGTGGACGGGGTCCGCGTGGATTCGCAGTCCACCGGCGGCGCCAGCTGGAACGCGATCCCGCTGGCGCAGGTCGAGCGCATCGAGGTGCTTCGCGGCCCGGCGGCGGCGATCTACGGATCGGACGCCCTGGCCGGTGTGGTCCAGATCTTCACTCGCCAGGGTGAGACGGGTTTCTTTCCCTCTGCCCATGTGGGCGTGGGCACGCACAACACGCGCGACATGAGCGTGTCGCTGCGGGGCGGGCAGGACGCGGTGAGCTATGCGCTGGGCCTGTCCGGTGAGCGCAGCGACGGTTTCAACGCCAAGCCCTCGGGCAACCCGGACCGCGACGGCTACCGCAGCCAGTCGGTCTCTGGCCGGCTGGGCTGGAAGCTCGCGCCCGGCCACGAGCTGGAAGCGACGCTGCTCGACAGCGAGCAGAAGGCGGGCTACGACGGCTTTCTGCCCGGTCAGGACGACCAGAGCCAGCAGGATTTGCGCACCCAGGGCATCAGCTGGTCGGCGGCCTGGAGCGACGCCTGGAAAACCCGGGTAGGGGTGACACGCGGTACCGACCGCTACGAGACCACGCCGTCGCCTTACCTGACCAAGACCCGCATCGACACCTACCTCTTGCGCAACGAGTGGCGCATGGGCACGGCCACCCTGAGCGCCGATCTGGAGCGCCGCGAAGACCGCCTCACGAACGGCAGCACCACCCCCGAACAGAACGACCGCGACCAGAACGCGCTCGCGCTGGGCTACACGCTGCGACAGGGCGCACACACGCTGCAGCTCAACGCACGCCACGACGACGACAGCGAGTTCGGTGGCCAGTCCACCGGTGGCGCGGCCTACGCGTTTGCGTTCACGCCCGCCTGGCGTGCCACGCTGTCGGCCGGCACCGCGTTCCGTGTGCCCACGCTGTTCCAGCGCTTCAGCCTCTACGGCACACCCGATCTGAAGGCCGAAACCGCCCGCAACTTCGAAACCGGTCTGCGCTACCAGTCGGGTCATGACCGGGCTGGGTTCACGCTCTACCGCAACGACGTGAAGAACCTGATCAACTACGTCAGTGGCCCCGGAACGTGTGCCAATGGCATGGGTGAATTCGCGGGTTGTTACGGCAACACGGGCAGGGCGCGCTACACCGGCGTCACGCTCAGCGGCGGCACCCGTGTGGGCGCGGTCAACCTCGGGGCTTCGCTCGATCTGATGCGTCCTAAAGACCAGGAGACCGGTCTGCGCCTCGCCCGGCGCGCCCAGACCCAGGCCACGTTGACCGCCGACACCCAGTTGGCCAGTTGGACGCTCGGTGGCGAGGTGCAGCATGTCGGCTCGCGTTTCAACGACGCGGCCAACACGCAGCGCCTGCCGGCCTACAGCCTGCTGAACCTGACGGCGAGCACCGCGCTCACGCCCAACTGGAAGCTGCAGGCCCGTGTCGACAACCTGAGCGACAAGGCCTACGAGTCGGTGCTGGGCTACGCCACCGCCGGTCGCACCTTGTATGTCGGCCTCAACTGGACGCCGCGTTGAGTGCCACCATGGACCACGCCGTTGCTGTCTGCCCCGCGCTGCTGATCGCGGCCCCCGCCTCTGGCCAGGGCAAGACCACGGTGACGGCGGCGCTCGCACGGCTGCACACGCGGCAGGGCCGGCGGGTGCGGGTGTTCAAGTGCGGCCCGGATTTTCTGGACCCGCACTGGCACACGTTTGCCAGCGGCCAACCGGTGCACAACCTTGACCTCTGGCTCAACGGCGAGGCCGACATCCGCGCGCGCCTGTTCGAGGCCGCTTTGTCGAGCGACCTGATCCTGATCGAAGGGGTCATGGGTCTGTTCGACGGCGAGCCCAGCGCCGCCGATCTGGCGCGGCGCCTGGGCATTCCGGTGTTGGCTGTGATCGACGCGTCGGCGATGGCGGGCACCTTCGGCGCGCTGGCGCACGGGCTGCGCCATTACCAGGAAGGCCTGCCCTGGGCGGGCGTGCTGGCCAACAGGGTCGCCAGCGAGGGCCACGCGCAGATGCTGCAGCGCTCGTTGCGACCGGCGATGTCCGAAGGCGACACGGTGGGCATCGACGCCGGCTGGCTCGGGGCCTTGTTGCGCGATGCGGGGTTCACGCTGCCCGAGCGGCACCTTGGTTTGACGGTCGCGTCCGAGCTGCCCGACGCCATGGAGCGTCTGGACGCCGTGGCCGACGCGCTGGCACAGACGCCGCTGGGTCAGCTCGACCCCGCGGGCTGGCAGCGTTGGTCGGTACGGTTCGACGCGGTGTTGCCCGCGGTGTCCGAGAGCCGGCTGGCGGGGCGCACGGTGGCGGTGGCGCGCGATGCGGCCTTCTGTTTCATCTACCCGGCCAACCTGGACAGCCTGCGCGCACTCGGCGCCGAGCTGGTGTTTTTCTCGCCGCTGGCCGACGAGCCGGTGCCGGCTTGTGACGCCGTGTGGCTGCCGGGCGGTTACCCGGAGCTGCATGCGGCCACGCTGGCGATGGGCACGCGCTGCCGCGCTTCTTTGGCCGAACACGTCGCGGCCGGCCGGCCGGTCTGGGCCGAGTGCGGCGGCATGATGCCTCTGTTTGACACCCTGGCCACCGCCGACGGCGACGAGCACGCGATGTGGGGCCTGCTGCCCGGCCGCGTGGTCATGCAGAAGCGCCTGGCTGCGCTCGGGCCGCAGCGCTGGAACACGGAGCGGGGCGAGCTGCGCGGGCACACGTTTCACTACTCGACCACCGAGTCGTCGCTGATGCCGCGCTCAACGACCGCACCGCAGCGCGCGGGCGGGCGCGGCGAGGCCATCTACGCACAGGGCCCGGTGCGCGCCAGCTATTTCCACGCCTGGTTCGCTTCCAACCCCGAGGCCGCGGCCGCGCTGTTTCTTGAGGAGGTTTTGTGAGCACACAGCCCCTGGGACCGCAGCGCATCGTCTGCCTGACCGAGGAGACCACCGAGTGGCTCTACCTGCTGGGGCAGGAGCAGCGCATCGTCGGCATCAGCGGCTACACGGTGCGCCCGCGCCGGGCTCGCGACGAGAAGCCCAAGGTCAGCGCGTTTCTCAACGCGAAGATCGACAAGATCCTCGCGCTGCAGCCCGACTGCGTGTTCGGTTTTTCGGACCTGCAGGCCGACATTGCGGCCTCGCTGATCCGAGCTGGTGTGCAGGTGACGGTGTTCAACCAGCGCAGCGTAGACGAAATTTTTTCCATGCTGTACCAGGTGGCCGCCATGGTGGGCTGCGCTGAAGACGGTCTCGCGCGCATCGCGGTCATGCGCCAGCGGCTGGACGTGATCCGCGCCGAGGTGGCCGCGCTGGTGGCGTCCGGCAAGCGCCGTCCGCGGGTGTTTTTTGAAGAGTGGGACGAGCCGCATATCAGCGGCATCCGCTGGGTGTCCGAGCTGTTGGGCATTGCGGGCGGTGACGACGTGTTTCCCGAGCTGGCCGTGCAGTCGCTGGGCAAGGACCGCATCATTGCCGACGGCAGCGAGATCGTGCGCCGCGCGCCCGACATCGTGATCGGCTCGTGGTGCGGCAAGAAGTTCCGGCCCGAGAAGGTGGCGGCGCGCGCCGGCTGGCAGGATGTGCCCGCCGTGCGCGACGGCCAGCTGTTCGAGATCAAGTCGGCCGACATCCTGCAACCCGGCCCCGCGGCGCTGACCGACGGGGTGGAACAGATGCACCGCATCGTCGCAACGTGGATGAGTCAGCATGGCTGACCCGACCCGCAGCGAATTCATCCTCGGCGGTCAACGCAGTGGCAAGTCGCGCCGGGCCGAAACGCTGGCGCGACAGTGGCTGGAGCGTTCGCCCGATCACCGCGCCGTGATGGTCGCCACCGGTCAGGCCTGGGACGACGAGATGCGCGAACGCATCGCGCGCCACCGGCGCGACCGCGCCGAGCGGGTGCCGGGCATGGTCACGGTGGAGGAGCCGCTGGCGCTGGCCGAGGCGCTGGGGCGCGTCGGCGATGCGCAAACGCTGGTGGTGGTCGATTGCCTGACGCTGTGGATGACCAACCTGACGATGCCGGCCGATGCCGGGCAGGCCATCGATGAACCCGCCGTGATCGCCGCAGGCGATGCGCTGTGCGAGGCCATCGCCGCAGCGCCCGGCCCGTTGGTGCTGGTGGGCAACGAGATCGGCCTGGGCGTGATCCCCCTGGGGCGCGAGGTGCGCCAGTTCGTGGACGCGCTGGGCCGTTTGAACCAGAGCGTGGCGGCCGCCTGCGAGCGCGTCACCCTGATGGCGGCGGGCCTGCCGCTGGCCTTGAAAGACAAGCCATGAATCCGACGCTCAAGATCCTGGCCGCTGTGGCTCTGGTGGGGTTGGCGCTGCTGTCCCTGCCGGCCCGCGCCGCGCTGCAGATCACCGATGACCACGGCGTGGTGGTGGACTTCGAGCGCTCGCCGCAGCGCATCGTGAGCCTGCTGCCCTCGCTGGCCGAGACGGTGTGCGAACTCGGCCAGTGCCAGCGCCTGGTGGGCGTGGACCGCTACACCAACTGGCCCGCGAGCGTGAAGCCGCTGCCCAAGGTGGGCGGCGGGCTGGACCCGAACATCGAACAGATCGTGGCGCTGCGGCCTGATGTGGTGCTGATGGCGACGTCGTCGCGCGCGGGCGACCGGCTGCGTGCGCTGGGCCTCAAGGTGGTGGCGCTGGAGCCCAAGACGCACGCCGACGTGCAGCGCGTGATGCTCAAGATCGGCGCCTTGCTGGAGGTGCCCGACGCGCAGAAAATCTGGCGTGCCATCGACGCCGCCGTGATGGCCGCCGCGCAGTCGCTGCCGGCGGGCGTGCGTGGCACAAGGGTGTATTTCGAGGTCAACCCCGGGCCGTACGCCGCGGGCGAAAGCTCCTTCATCGGCGAGACGCTGACACGCCTGGGCACGAAGAACATCGTGCCCGCGTCGCTGGGGCCGTTCCCGAAGCTCAACCCCGAGTACATCGTGCGCGCCGATCCCGACCTGATCATGGTCGGCCAGCGCAGCGTGGACGGCATGCTGCAGCGGCCGGGCTGGATGAGCATGCGCGCCATGCGCGCGCAGCACCTGTGTGTGTTCCCGGCCGACGAATCCGACACCCTGGTGCGGCCCGGCCCGCGCATGGCCGAGGGGGCCCGGCTGATGGCGCGCTGCCTGACCGAGAAGGCGCCCGGCGCCAAGAAATCGGGGGTACGTCCGTGAACGCACGCCGCGCCTCCTGGCTGGTGGTGGGCCTGTTGCTCACCGCGCTGGCCTTGGCCGCGCTCGGCGTGTGCGTGGGCAGCGCGGGTTTTGAAAACCTGATCGGCCCGTTGTTGAAACCGGATGTCGATCCGGCCGCCACCGCGATGGCGCAGCAGATCGTGTGGGAGATCCGCCTGCCGCGCACGCTGGGGGCCTGGGGTGCGGGCGCGCTGCTGGGCCTGGCCGGCGCGGTGGCGCAGGGCCTGTTCCGCAACCCGCTGGCCGACCCGTTTCTGCTCGGCAGCGCCTCCGGCGCTTCGCTCGGTGTGGCGCTGGCACTGGCCGCGATGGGCGGTGGCGCGGGCATGCTGGGCGCCGGCATGATGAACAGCGGCGTGGCCGTGAGCGTGTTTTCCAGCAGCGTCTGGGTGCGCCTGGGCCTGACCGGTGCGGCCTTTGGCGGCGCGGTGCTGGCGGTGCTGCTCACACTGCTGCTCTCGCGTGGCGTGCAGCACACGCTGCGCCTGCTGCTGGCCGGCGTGGTGGTGGGTGTGGTGCTGGGTGCGATGACACACCTCGTGTTGCTGTTCTCGCCGGAGTCGCTGCAGGCCATGCAGGCCTTCATGCTCGGCTCCACCAGCTTCGTGGGCTGGACCGCCTGCGTGCTGATGGTGGCCGTGTGGGCGCTGTGCGCACTGGCGGCCTGGCTGCTGGCGCGCGTGCTCGACGGCCTGAGCCTGGGCGACGCGACCGCGCGCAGCCTGGGCCTGCCGCTGGGTCCCATGCGCGCGGCGCTGGTGGCGGTGCTCGCGCTGGCCACGGGCACCGCCGTGGCGCAGACCGGGCTGATCGCCTTCGTGGGTCTGGCCGCGCCGCACCTGGTGCGCTCCATGGTCAAGACCACCAGCGCCCGGTTGATGCTCTTGGCCAGCTGCATGGGCGGCGCGCTGCTGATGGCGGCCGACACGCTGGCGCGCTGGCTGATCGCGCCGCAGGAGCTGCCGGTGGGCGTGCTCACCGCCGTGCTGGGCGGCGGCTACCTGCTGTGGCTGATGCAGCGCAACACGCGCGTATCGCGGGGGGCGGGACTGTGAACGCGCCCATGAATCCGGCCGCCATCGCCATCGAAGCGCGCGACCTGAGTGCGCGGCTGGGCGACACCGAGATACTGCACAACATTGACCTGGCGCTGCCGCGCGCGCGCTGGACCTGCATCGTCGGCCCCAATGGCGCGGGCAAGTCCACGCTGCTCAAGGCGCTCGCCGGGCTGCTGCCACACAGCGGCGGGGTCGCCTTGCTGGGCCGGCCGCTGGCCGACTGGCCCAGCCGCCAGCGGGCGCAGCAGCTCGCCTGGCTGGGACAAAACGAATCCAGCGGCGACGACCTCACCGTGTGGGACGTCGCCATGCTCGGGCGCCTGCCGCACCAGGCCTGGCTCAGCCCGCCCAGCGCCGCCGACCACGCTGCGGTGGAGCGTGCGCTGCGTGCCACCCAGGCCTGGGACTGGCGCGCCCGCTCGCTCGGTCAGCTCTCGGGCGGTGAGCGCCAGCGCGTGCTGCTGGCCCGCGCACTGGCTGTGGAGGCCCAGGTGCTGCTGATGGACGAGCCCCTGGCCAACCTCGACCCGCCGCACCAGGCCGACTGGCTGGATCTGGTGCGGGCCCTCGTGCGCGAAGGCAAGACCGTTGTCAGCGTGCTGCACGAGATCGCCATGGCCTTGCACGCCGACGAATTGGTGGTGATGGCGCAAGGCCGTGTCACCCACCAGGGTCTGTGTGCCGAGCCTTTCACCCACCGCGCGCTGGAAGCGGTGTTTGACCATCGCATCGAAGTCCACGCACTGCAAGGGCAGTGGGTGGCGTTGCCGCGGATCACCTCTTTACCGAAGACACACCATGCAGATTGAAACCCCGCCGAGCGAGAAGCCCTACGACAAAGCCGAGGGCGAGCGCCGTGGCCTCGTGATCGTCAATACCGGCGACGGCAAAGGCAAGAGCACGGCCGCTTTCGGGCTGGCGTTGCGCGCGCACGGTCGTGGCAAGGCGGTGAAGATCTACCAGTTCATGAAGGTGCCCTCGGCGCGTTTCGGCGAGCACCGCATGTTCGAACAGATCGGCATCCCCATCGAAGGATTGGGCGACGGCTTCAGCTGGAAGAGTCAGGACCTCGAACACTCCGCGCAACTGGCGCGCGACGGCTGGGAGAAGGCCCGCGCTACCATCCTCGCCGGTGATCACTTTCTTGTCGTGCTCGACGAGATCACCTACCCGCTGATCTACGGCTGGTTGCCGCTGGACGGTGTGTTGCAGACTTTGCGCGAGCGGCCCTCGCACGTGCATGTCTGTCTGACCGGTCGCCGCTGCCCGCCCGAGATCGTCGAGCTGGCCGACACCGTGACTGAAATGACCAAGATCAAGCACGCGTTCAATGCCGGTATTCCGGCGCAGCGTGGCATTGAGGATTGAGATGCCCCCCTGCGCCGCTTCGCGTCTTCCCCCCAGGGGACCACACCAGTGGCCCGGCAAAGCCGGTTCCACGGTGTGTGCCGACCGAGACACGGCGATCAAGATGAACCCTTTGGAGTGAACAACCCATGAACACCGCAATTGAAGCCCCCGTGACCCTGCACCGCCCCGTCAAGTCTGCACCGGCGACGGAGCAGCGCTGGCCCGTGGCCGAGGTGCAGGCCCTGCTGGACCTGCCTTTCCCTGAGCTGATGCACCGCGCGCAGACCGTGCACCGCGAGCACCACGACCCCACCCAGATGGAGTTGGCGACGTTGCTGTCGATCAAGACCGGCGGTTGCCCGGAGGACTGCGGCTACTGCCCGCAGTCGGTGCACCACGAGACCGGCGTGGAAGCCACCAAGATGATGACGCCCGAGGCCGTGCGGGAGGCCGTGCTCGGCGCCAAGGCGGCCGGCGCCTCGCGCTTCTGCATGGGTGCCGCCTGGCGCGCGCCCAACGACCGCGACCTGGAGAAGGTGGAGGAGCTGGTGCGTGTGATTAAGGACGAGGGCCTCGAAGCCTGCTGCACCCTGGGCATGCTCACGGGTGACCAGGCGCAGCGCCTCAAGGGCGCGGGCCTGGACTACTACAACCACAACCTGGACACCGCGCCCGAGCTGTACGGCAACGTCATCACCACCCGCGACTACCAGGACCGGCTGGACACCCTGGGCCATGTGCGCGAGGCCGGCATCCACGTCTGCAGCGGCGGCATCGTGGGCATGGGCGAATCGCGCGCCGGGCGCGCCGGGCTGATCGCGCAGCTCGCCAACCTGGCGCCTTACCCCGAGTCGGTGCCGATCAACCACCTGGTCAAGGTGCCCGGCACGCCACTGGCCGACGAGCCCGATCTGGACCCGCTGGAGTTCGTTCGCACGGTGGCGGTGGCCCGCATCACCATGCCCAAGGCCAAGGTGCGTCTGTCGGCCGGGCGCCGGCAGATGGGCGAATCGACCCAGGTGCTGTGTTTCCTGGCCGGCGCCAACTCCATCTTCTACGGCGACAAGCTGCTGGTGACCGGCAACCCCGACGTGGAGGCCGACCAGGACCTGCTGGCCCGCACCGGCATGCACACCACCCGCGCGCACGCCTGACCGCCTGATGGCCCAGGCAACCTCAATGCAAGGAGATACCCCATGTTCCGCACCCTGCTGAAATCCAAGATCCACCGCGCCACCGTCACCCACTGCGAGCTGCACTACGAAGGCTCCTGCGGCATCGACGAAGACCTGCTGGAGGCGAGCAACATCCGCCCCAATGAGCAGGTCCACATCTGGAACGTCAACAACGGCGAACGTTTCATCACCTACGCCATCAAGTCGCCGCGCGGCAGCGGCATCATCTCGCTCAACGGCTCGGCCGCCCGGCGCGCCAGCGTGGGCGATCTGGTGATCATCGCGGCCTTCGGCATGGTGCACGAAGACAAGCTCGACGAGGCCGTGCCGAAGCTGGTGTTCCCTGACGCCGCCAACCGCATCGTCGAGACTCGCAGCGAGCCCGCTGGTCCGCAGGCCGGCGACCCGGTCATCCTGCCCCTGGGCGCCGAGCTTTGACGCTGCCCGTGTCGCCCAACGCCGCCTGGCGCCAGCGCAGCCTGGCCGCCGTGTGGCACCCCTGCACCCAGATGAAGCTGCACGCGCCCGATGGCGCGGCGCTGCCGCTGATTCCGGTGGCGCGGGCCGAAGGTGTGTGGCTGCACGACCACGAAGGTCGGCGCTACCTCGACGCGATCAGCTCCTGGTGGGTCAACCTGTTTGGCCACAACCACCCCGCGATCCGCGCCGCGCTGGTGGACCAATTGAACACGCTGGACCACGTGATGCTGGCCGGCTTCACCCACGCGCCGGTGGTTGAACTCTCCGAGCGCCTGGCCGCGCTCACCGGCCTGGGCCACGCCTTCTACGGCAGCGACGGCGCCAGCGCCACCGAGATCGCGCTGAAGATGAGCGCCCACCACTGGCGCAACGCGGGCCGGGCCGAGAAGTGCCGTTTTGTCGGCGTGGCCGGGGGCTACCACGGCGAGACAGTGGGCGCGCTGGCCGTGACCGACATTCCGCTGTTCCGCGAAGCCTATGCGCCGCTGGTGCGGCTGGCCGCCACCGTGCCCAGCCCAGACGCCCGGCAGGCCGCGCCCGGTGAAACCCCGGCCGACGTGGCCGGGCGGGCGGCGGTCGCCCTGGGCGACTGGCTGGCCGAACACGCGCACGAGACGGCCGCCGTCATCATCGAGCCGCTGATCCAGTGCGCCGCCGGCATGGCCATGCACGATCCGCTCTATCTGAAGCTTGCGCGCGAACTCTGCGACCAGCACCAGGTGCACCTGGTGCTCGACGAGATCGCGGTCGGCTTCGGCCGCACCGGCACCTTGTTTGCGCACGAGCAGGCGGGCATCCGCCCCGACTTCCTGTGCCTCTCCAAAGGCCTGACCGGCGGCACCCTGCCGCTGTCGGTGGTGCTCACCACCGACGCGGTGTACGCCGCCTTCTACGACGACGCCGTGGCGCGCGGCTTCCTGCACTCACACAGTTACACCGGCAACCCGCTGGCCTGCCGCGCCGCGCTGGCCACGCTGGACCTGTTTGAGCAGACCGACGCGCTGCGCCAGAACGTGGGGGCCAGTGAGCGACTGGCCGCGCAGTTCGCGCCGCTCACGGCGCATCCCCGTGTGCGCTTTGCGCGACGCAAGGGCATGGTCTTCGCCTGGGACGTGGCGAGCAGCCTGCCCGACTTCGGCCGCCGCTATGCCCGCCACGCGCTGGCGCAGGGGCTGTTGCTGCGGCCCATCGGCCACACGCTGTACGCCATGCCGCCCTATGTGATCGATGAGGCCGAGGGCGAGCTGCTGGCCCGGGGCGCGCTGGGCGCGCTCGAAGCCACGCTGGCCGAAGAAACCAGCCCGGCGCCGGTGAGCGGGGTGCTTGATGGTGTTTGACGGCTGCTTCGTCACCGGCACCGACACCGGCGTGGGCAAGACGCTGGTGAGCGCCGCGCTGTTGCACACGCTGGCGCGCCACCACCCTCGCGTCGTCGGCATGAAGCCGGTGGCGGCCGGCCTGGTGCAACAGGGTGGCGCGTGGGTGGCGGAAGACGTGCTGGCGCTGCGCGCCGCGTCCACCGTGGCCGTGCCGCCCGAACTGGACTGTCCCGTGGCGCTGCCCGAGCCGCTGTCGCCGCATCTGGCGGCCGCGCGCGCGGGCCGGCGGGTCGGCGTGGCCGAGCTGGTGGCGGCGCACCGCGGGCTGCGGCACCAGGCCGACGTGGTGCTGGTCGAAGGCTCGGGTGGCTGGCGCGTGCCGCTGAACGAAGACGAGACCCTGGCCGACCTGGCGGTGGCGCTGGCCCTGCCGGTGGTGCTGGTGGTCGGCCTGCGCCTGGGTTGCCTGAACCACGCGCTGCTGACGGCCGAGGCCATCCGCGCCGACGGCCTGCACCTGGCTGGCTGGGTGGCCAACACCGTGGACCCGGTTATGGCCTGCCGCGACGAGAACATCGAAACACTGCGCCTGCGCCTGGGTGCGCCGCTGCTGGGCGTGGTGCCTTGGCAGCCGGTGCCGGACGCGCGCGCTGTGCAACTGGAACTGCCTGAAACATGGCGTTGAAAGGATGGCCATGAGCTGGCTGAATGAATTTGACGACCGCCTGGCCTCGCTGGACGCGCAGTCGCTGCGCCGCGTGCGCCGCGCGGTGACGCCCGAGCCAGGCGCCCGCCTGAGCGTGGACGGTGTGTCGCTGCTGGCCTTCTGCAGCAACGACTACCTGGGCCTGGCGCAAGACCCGCTGCTGCGCCAGGCGGTGCACGCCGCCGTGGATCGCTACGGCGTGGGTTCCGGGGCCTCGCCCATGGTCAGTGGCCACAGCGTGGCCAACGCCGCGCTGGAGCGCGAGCTGGCCGAGGCCGTGGGCCTGCCGCGCGCGCTGTATTTCTACGCCGGCTACGCCACCAACGCGAGCATCGTGCCGGCCCTGGTGGGCGAGGGCGACGCGCTGTTTTCCGACGCGCTGAACCACGCCTGCCTGATCGACGGCGCGCGCCTGTCCAAGGCCACGGTGCACCGCTACCCCCACGGCGACCTGGCCCGGCTCGACGCCTTGCTGGCCGCCAGCCCGGCGCGCCGCAAGCTGGTGATCAGCGACGCGGTGTTCAGCATGGACGGCGACGTGGCTGACATCGCCGGCCTGCACGCGCTGTGTGAACGGCACGATGCGCTGCTGCTGCTCGATGACGCGCACGGCTTTGGCGTGCTGGGGCCGCAGGGCCGGGGTGCGCTGGCCGCCGCCGGCCTCACCGGGCCGGGCGCTTCGCCGCGCGTGCTCTACATGGCCACCCTGGGCAAGGCGCTGGGCGTGGCGGGTGCGTTCGTGGCCGGGCCCGAGAGCCTGGTGGAATGGCTGCTGCAGAAAACCCGCAGCTACACCTACGCCACCGCCGCGCCCGCCCTGCTGGCCGAGGCGGTGCGCGCCGGCCTGCGCTGCGTGCTCGGTGCCGAGGGCGAGCGCCGGCGCCAGCACCTGGCCGCGCTGATCGCGCAACTGCGCGCGGGCTTGGCGCCGGGTGCCCACGCGACCATCGACGCTGCGGGCTGGACGCTCACGCACTCGGACACCGCCATCCAGCCGCTGGTGATCGGCGACAACGCCGCCGCACTGGCCGTGATGGCCTCGCTGCGCGAACAGGGCCTGTGGGTGCCCGCCATCCGCCCGCCCACCGTGCCGGAGGGCACCGCCCGATTGCGCATCGCCTTGTCGGCCGCGCACCAGAGCGCTGATGTGGCCGAGCTCGTGGACGCGCTGCGGGCCGCTGCCGCCGGCCTGGGGGCGGGCCGCGCCGATGGGCCCAGTCAGCACCGCGCGGTCGCAGCCGTGCTGGAGGCTTGAGCCCCATGGCCGAACTGGCCACCCTGCCGTCCTGGACCGTGATGGCCCTCGCTGTCTGTGTGGCGCTGCTCATCGATGTCCGCTGGGGCGAGCCACCGCCCCGTTGGCACCCGGTGGTGTGGATGGGCCACTACCTGGGGGCGTTGGGCCGGCGCATTGCGCCCGCCGTGGGCGAATCGTCTGCTGGAGCGGCCGGGCCGTTCGTGCGCGGCGCGTTTGCTTGGATTTTTGGGGCGCTGCTGGTGGTGACGGTCGCGCTCGCGGCGGTCTGGGCCATGCGCGGCGGGCCGCTGTGGCTGCAGGCCTTGCTGCTGGGCGTGGTGCTGAAGCCTTTGCTGGCCTGGCGCATGCTGCGCGACGAGGTGCGTGCGGTGGAGGCGGCGCTGGCCGAATCGCTGGATGCGGGTCGCGTGCGCCTGGCCTGGCTGGTGAGCCGCGATGTGGCCCCGCTCGACGCGGCCCAGGTGCGCGAAAGCGCCATCGAAACCCTGGCGGAAAACCTCAACGATTCCGTGGTCGCGCCGCTGTTCTGGTTCGCCGTGGCCGGCCTGCCGGGCGCCGCGCTCTACCGCTTCGCCAACACGGCCGACGCCATGTGGGGCTACCGGGGCGAGCGCCAGGGCCGCGACTGGACCTGGGCTGGCAAGTGGGCTGCGCGGGCCGACGATGTGTTGTCGTGGCTGCCCGCTCGGCTCACGGCGGCGCTGCTGGGCCTGCTGGGTGCGGCGAGCACCTTGAAGCAACTGCCGTCTCAAGCGAACCGAACGCCCTCGCCCAACAGCGGCTGGCCCATGGCCGCCATGGCGCTGGCGCTGAATGTGAGCTTGGCCAAGCCCGGCGTGTACACCCTGCACCCGGCCGGACGCCGCCCGCAGCCGGCCGACACCGCGCGCGCCCTGCAACTGGCGGGCCGCGTGGTGGGCGCATTGGCCTGGCTGGCCGGCGCAGTGACGCTGTACGAGATGGTGAGGGCGTTTGCATGAGCGCCGCGCTGGGCCGTTCCAAGCCAGCTCGCACCGCAGCCCGACGAGCGGAGGTCTGTCAATGAGCCATGAGCACGGTGGACCCGATGCCCTGGGCGTGCCCCGCTGGGACTTTTCGACCAACGCCAACGCCGTCGGGCCGTGCCCCATGGTGCTGACCGCCGTGCAGCGGGCCGATCCGCAGCACTACCCCGACCCCGCTTACACCGTCCTGCGCGCGGCGCTGGCTGCGTTCCACGGTGTCGCGGCCGAGCGCATCGTGGTCGCGGGCAGTGCAAGCGAGTTCATCGCGCGCATCACGGCGGCTGTGGTTCGCGTGGGCGGGCAAAGCGTCTGGTGGCCTGCGCTGGCCTATGGCGATTACGCACATGCTGCCCAGGCCTGGGGCCTTCAACGTGTGGACGATCCGGCAAAGGCCGATCTGCTGTGGCTCTGCGAACCCTCGAGCCCGCTGGGCACGGCCGAACCCCTGGCGCAGGCGGTGGCCGGTCAGGGCGGTGTGGTGGTGCTCGACCGCGCCTACGAACCGCTGCGCCTGAGCGGCCACTGCAGCCTGGGCGCCGACACGCTCGACGGCGTCTGGCAGCTCTGGACGCCCAACAAGGCGCTGGGTTTGACGGGTGTGCGTGGTGCCTACGCCATCGCGCCGCTGCGGGGCCTGGCACTGGCGCAGACGCTGACCCGGATGGCGCCCTCGTGGCCGCTGGGCGCCCACGCGGTCGCGATGCTCACCGCCTGGGTACAGCTCGACCCCCAGCGCTGGCTGGCGAAGAGCCGCGAGCAACTGACCACATGGAAAGCGGCCCAGGTCGCGTGCCTGGGCGAAGCCGGCTGGGTGTGCCTGCCGAGCGAAGCCAACTACGTCTGCGCCCGGGCGCCGCACGCGCTGGACGTCGAAGCGCTGCGCGCCCAGGGCATCAAACTGCGCGACACCACCTCGCTGGGCCTGCCGGGCCACTGGCGGCTCGGTGTGTTGCCACCAGCGGGCCAGCAGGCGCTGCACACCGCAGTGCTGGAAACCACGAAGGAAACCTCCCCATGACAGCGGTCTGTGTGATGGTGCTTGGCACCACCAGCGGTGCCGGCAAGAGCTGGCTCACCACAGCGCTGTGCCGCCACTACGCGCGCCAGGGCCTCAAGGTCGCGCCGTTCAAGGCGCAGAACATGAGCAACAACGCGCGGGTGGTGGCAGGTCCCGGAGGTGCCCTCGGCGAAATCGGCAGCGCCCAGTACTTTCAGGCCCTGGCCGCGCGAGCCGAGCCCGAGGTGCGCATGAACCCGCTGTTGCTGAAACCCGAGGCCGACACACGCAGCCAGGTGGTGTTGATGGGGCAGGTGAGTGAAGAACTCTCCACCATGCCCTGGCGCGGCCGCAGTGAGAAAGTCTGGCCGGCCATCACCGCCGCGCTGGACGCGCTGCGCGAAGAGAACGACGTGGTCGTGATCGAGGGCGCGGGCTCGCCGGCCGAGATCAACCTGCACGCGAGCGACATCGTCAACATGCGCATCGCGCGCCACGCGCAGGCGCGCTGCCTGCTGGTGACCGACATCGACCGCGGCGGCGCCTTCGCCCACCTCTACGGCACCTGGGCGCTGCTGCCGGAAGACGAGCGCGCACTCATCAAGGGCTTCGTGCTCAACAAGTTCCGTGGCGACGCCACCCTGCTCGCGCCCGGCCCGCAGATGCTGCAGGAACTGACCGGCGTGCCCACCGTGGCGACGCTGCCGATGTGGTGGCAACACGGGCTGCCGGAGGAAGACGGGGTGTTCGATGACCGCACCCTCGCTGCTGGTGCGGTGCAGACAACGATCGCCGTCATCGCCTGGCCGCGCATCAGCAACCTCGACGAATTCCAGCCGCTGAAGAACGTGCCCGGTGTGCGCCTGGTCTGGGCGCGCAGCCCGGCCGACTGCGCGGGCGCCGACTGGATCGTGCTGCCGGGCTCCAAGGCCACGGTGGCCGACCTCGCCTGGCTGCGAGCACAGGGGCTGGACCGCGCCGTGGCCGAACACGCGGCGTCGGGCAGGGCGGTGCTGGGCATCTGCGGCGGCCTGCAGATGCTGGGCGAGGCGCTGATCGACACCCATGGCATCGACGGCAACGCGCCCGGCCTGGGCCTGCTGCCGCTGGTGACCGCGTTCGATCCGCAGAAAACCGTGCGCCACACCCAGGCCCGTTTCAGCGCGCTCGCCGGCCCCTGGAGCGCGCTGTCGGGCGTGGAAACCGCCGGCTACGAAATTCACCACGGGCAGACCGCCCAGCACCCGGCCATGGCCGCCAAGGGCGACGTGGCACGCGAGGTGGTCCCCGGCCTGGCCTGGCAGAACGCCGCGGGCAACGTGCTCGGCGTCTACCTGCACGGCCTGTTCGAAGACCCGCGTGTGCTGCACGCGCTGTTTGGGGCCACCGCGCCCACGCTGGAGACCGTGTTCGACGGCCTGGCCGATTTTCTTCAAATCCATGTCGAGCCCGGTGTGCTCGACGCCCTCATCCAACCGGACTGAACCATGACCACCACCGTTCCCACCATCGCCGACATCGCACAACCTGCATTGGCGGCTCGCCTGCAGCACAAGCTGGACAACAAGACCAAACCGCTGGGCTCGCTCGGCCGCATCGAGGCGCTGGCGCAGCGCATCGGCCTGATCCTGGGCAGCGAAGCGCCCGAGCTGAAAGAGCCGCAACTGGTGGTGTTCGCCGGCGACCACGGCCTGGCGGCGCGCGGCGTGTCGGCCTACCCGAGCGACGTGACCTGGCAGATGGTCGAGAACTTCCTGGCCGGTGGCGCCGCGGTGAGCGTGCTCGCGCGGCAACACGGCATCGGCCTCACGGTGGTGGACTGCGGCGTGCGCCACGACTTCGCGCCCCGACCCGGCCTCGTGATCAACAAGGTCGCGCCCGGCACCGCCGATGCGCTGGAAGGCCCGGCCATGAGCGCCGCGCAGTGCGAGGAGGCGCTCGCCAACGGGGCCGCCCTGGTGCGCGGTCTGCCGGGCAACGCGCTGCTGCTCGGTGAAATGGGTATCGGCAACACCTCGGCGGCGGCGATGCTGCTGGCACGCCTGGCCGGCCTGTCCGTGGCCGACTGCACCGGTGCTGGCACCGGGCTCGACGCCGAGGCCGTGCAACGCAAGATCGGCATCCTGCGCCAGGTGCTGGCGCGCCACCCCGATGCCAAAGATCCGCTGGCCGCGCTCGCGGCGTTCGGCGGTTTCGAGATCGCCACCATGGTCGGCGCGGTGCTGCAGGCCGCGGTCGAACGCCGCGTGATCGTGGTGGACGGCTTCATCGCCAGCGCGGCCGTGATGGTGGCCGCGGCCTTGCAACCCGCCGTGCTGCAGCGCTGCGTATTCGCGCACCGCTCGGGCGAACGTGGCCACGCGCTCATGCTCGCCCACCTGCGCGCCGAGCCACTGCTCGACCTGGGCCTGCGCCTGGGCGAAGGCTCGGGCGCGGCCGTGGCCTGGCCGCTGCTCATGTCGGCCTGCGCCATCCTGCGCGAGATGGCGAGCTTCGAATCGGCAGGTGTGTCGCGGCAGGACGAGGTGGCAGCGACAACACCCACCCAGGCTTGAGGCGAAGGACATGGAGCGAGGTGACTTCGACCCAGGCAGCCATGGAACCGGCTCCGCCGGGCCACCAGCTGCGTCCCCCCAGGGGGAAGACGCGCTGCGTCGCAGGGGGGAGTCAATGCACATCAGCCGTGGAACCGGCTCCGCCGGGCCACTCGCTGCAGCCCCCCTCCCGCAGGAGGGGGGGGACGACGCGCAGCGGCGCACGGGGGTGTTCCTGTCCTTCCGTCACTTTTTCATAGCCCTCCAGTTCTTCACCCGCATCCCGGTGACCGGTCGCCTGGCCGACTGGGTCGGTTTTTCGCCCGCCATGCTGCGCGCGAGCGCCGCGCATTTCCCGGGGGTGGGCTGGGTGGTGGGCGGGCTCACGGCGGCGGTGTTTGCGGGCCTGCTCACGCTGCTGCCGGCACAGCCCGCTGCGCCCTGGGTGGCGGCCGTGCTGAGCACCGCGTTCAGCGTCTGGCTGACCGGCGCGTTCCATGAAGACGGGCTGGCCGACACGGCCGATGGCCTGGGCGGCGCGGTGAACCGCGAACGCGCGCTGGCCATCATGAAGGACTCGCGCATCGGCAGCTACGGCGCGGTGGCGCTGGTGCTGGCCCTGTTGTGCAAGGCGGCGCTGATTGCCCTGCTGGCGCAGGCCGGTGGCCTGCTGCTGGCGAGCGCGGCGCTGTTTGCTGCCCACGTCAGCTCGCGGCTGATGCCGCTGTTCATCATCCGCACGCTGCCGCACGTGGGTGACACGCCGCAATCGAAATCCAAGCCGCTGGCCGAGAGCATCGGTAACGCGGGTGTGTTCACCGGCGTGCTGTGGTGGGCGCTGGCCATGGGGCTGGTGGTCAGCCTGCTGCCGGCCCTGCACTGGTTCGCAGCGGTGCTCGGCGCGCTGCTCGGCCTGGCGTGGATGTGGCGCCTGCTGAGCCGCCGCCTGCAGGGCTTCACTGGCGACGGCCTGGGCGCCACGCAGCAGGTGTGCGAGCTGGCGTTTTACCTGGCGCTGGCACTGGCGCTGTGAAACTCTGGCTGCTGCGCCACGCCCGGGTGGAGCTCGAATCCGGGTTCTGCTACGGCGCGACCGACGTGCCGGCCAACGCCGCGCTCACGCGGCAGGCGGCCGAGGCCGCGGCGGCGATGCTGCCGACCGGCTTGCCGGTGTGGGTGTCGGGTCTGGGCCGTGCGCAGCAGCTGGCGCTGGCACTGACCACGCTGCGGCCCGACCTGGGCGACCCGGCCATCGACACCCGCCTGAACGAAATGGACTTCGGGCATTGGGAGCTGCAGCGCTGGGACGACATCCCGCGCGCCGCGTTCGACGTCTGGATGGCCGACTTCGCGCACCACCGCTTCGGTGGCGCCGAGAGCACGCAGGAGCTCATCGACCGCGTGGCCGACGCGCTGGACGCGCTGCGAGACAGTGCGCTCGGCGAAGCGGTCTGGGTCACCCACGCTGGCGTGATCCGCGCGGCGCAGTTCGTTGCCACCCACGGCCGTGGACCCATTGGTGGCGTGGCGCAGTGGCCAAATGACGCGCCCGGGACCGGCGGCCACCTCTGCCTGGACTGGTTGTCCGGCGCTCGGCCACTCAGGGCACACTGTGGCCCATGAACCTCCCGCCGATTAGGGCCTGTTAACACTATTTTTCCAAGATGCGTTGCGGATCAAAAAGGCCATGCGCAAGGCGCGAAACGCGGCCGGGGTCACCCCCCGGCAAGGCTTCGCAACGCCGCGCAGGGCCTTTTTGGCCGCAACCCGAAGGGAATGGGTTGAAAACAGCGCCACTCGTTGTTGCACTCCTAGGCCAGACATCCAGTCTGGCCGTCGTCGCGCGCCTAGATTGGCGCTGTTTTCAACCTATTCGCACTTGGAAAAATAGTGTTAACAGGCCCTAACCCATCCGCCAGCCTGGCCCGCATGAAGGCGCTGGCGCTCGGCCTGCTGCTGCTGGCCGTGGTGATCTACATAGTGGCCACGCTGCTGACCCCGCGCCACGACGCCTGGGCCTATGTGGCCGCCGCAGCGGGTGCGGCGGTGGTCGGCGCGCTGGCCGACTGGTTTGCCGTGGTCGCGCTGTTCCGCCACCCGCTGGGCCTGCCGATCCCGCACACCGCCATCATCGTGGCCAACAAGGACCGGCTGGGCGCGCAGCTGGCGCGCTTTCTGGGCACCCACTTCCTCACCGCCGAACACGTGCGGCCCATGCTCGCGCGCTGGGATGTGGGCCAGGAGCTGGGCCGCTGGCTGGCGCAGCCCGAGTCGGCCGCCCGCGTGGGCCGGTGGCTGCAGCGGGCCACGCCGGCCTTGCTGAACGCGCTCGATCAGACCCTCGTGCGCCAGTGGGTGGCGCAAATCGCGCAGCGCCTGCTGCGCCAGGTGGACGTGGCCACGCTCGGTGGCCAGGCGCTCGCCGCGCTCACGCAACACGGCCACCACCAGCAGTGGCTCAACGGCCTGTTGCAGCAGATGGCGCACTGGGCCGAACAAGAGGCGGTGCAGGAGCAGCTCACCGAGCGCATCGCGGGCGAACTCAAACAGCTCAAGTACGTGGGCCTCGACCAGATGGCCGCGCGGCTGGCCACGCGCAAGCTGGTGGCCGCGCTCACCCACACCCTGGCCGATGTGGCGGCCGACCCGCAGCACGAGCTGCGCCACCGGTTTGATGACTGGATGGCGCAGTCCATCCAGCGCCTGCAAACCGATGCCGACTGGCAGGCGCGCGTGGCCACCTGGCGCGACGCCTGGCTGGACCAGCCGCAATGGAACGAGCCCATCGAAGCCTGGTGGCACGAGGTGATGCAGCGCCTGCGCGACGAAGCGCAGAACCCCGATACCGCGCTCGCCGGGCGTTTCGCCAGCGTGGTGCAAGCGGCGGGACAGCAGTTGCTGGCCGACGCCACGCTGCGCGACTGGCTCAACACCCAGGCGCAGCAGGTGCTGCTGCGTGCGCTGGAAGGCAGCCGCGACAACATCGTCGGCTTCGTGGCGCAGCGGGTGGAGGCTTGGGACGCGCACGACATGAGCCGCGTGCTGGAAGACCACATCGGCCGCGACCTGCAGTTCATCCGCATCAACGGCACGCTGGTGGGGGCGCTGGTGGGGCTGCTGCTGCACGCCGCCACCGAGATGGCGACGGCGCTGCCCGTGGTGCAGAGCTGGATGAGATGAATCTCCCCCCGCGCCGCCTTCGGCGTCACCCCCCAGGGGGCGCCAGCAGCGGCCCGGCAAAGCCGGTTCCGCGCTGGCCTGTGCTGGCGTGGTTGCGCGCGGGGCGGATCTGCCCCGAGATCTTCAGCCTGTCGTCTTGGGCTTGAAATCGCAATACGCCGACACCGCGCACCGGTGGCACAGCGGTTTGCGCGCCATGCACACATAGCGCCCGAGCAGGATCAGCCAGTGGTGCGAGTCCACCGCATAAGCGGGCGGCACGCGTTTCATCAGCTGCTGCTCCACCGCCAGCGGCGTCTTGCCCGGGGCCAGGCCGGTGCGGTTGCTGACGCGGAAGATGTGCGTGTCCACCGCCATGGTGGGCTGGCCGAAGGCCACGTTGAGCACCACGTTGGCCGTCTTGCGGCCCACGCCGGGCAGGGCTTCGAGCGCCTCGCGGGTGCGCGGCACCTCGCCGCCGTGGCGCTCCACCAGGATGCGGCAGGTCTGCATCAGGTGTTTGGCCTTGCTGCGGTACAGGCCGATGGTCTTGATGTAACTCTCCAGGCCCTCCTGCCCGAGCGCGAGGATTTTCTGCGGCGTGTTGGCCACCGGGAACAGCTTGCGCGTCGCCTTGTTCACGCCCACGTCGGTGGCCTGGGCCGAGAGCAGCACAGCCGTCAGCAGCTCGAACACGCTGGTGTATTCCAGCTCGGTCACCGGGTGCGGGTTGGCGGCTTGCAGGGTAGAAAAGAAGGCTTCGATGGCGGCGGGTTTCATAGGCTGATGCGGGTTTACAGGGTGACGCCCCTGGACGCGAGCCGTTCCTTCACCCGCTGTTCCACCTTGGGCCCGAGCAGGCGGCCGAACTGCACGCCGATCTCGAACGATTCCCGGTTGAGCGCGGGCGTGACCTGGGTGAGCTTGCGGCCGGTGTCCGAAGCGTAGAAAACCAGCAGTTGCTGGATGTCCTCGGCGCTGAAATGCTTGTGGTACAGGTGCACCATCAGCGCCTTGAACACGCCGATGTTTTCATCGAACACCGCTTCGTGGGCTTCGGCGACGATACGCAGGTGTTCTTCGGTCAACTTGGGCTGCTTCTGGCGCAGCTGCAGCACCAGTTGCTGCAACACGGTGTTCATGTTGGCGCGCGCGTTGCTCATGGTCTGGGTGAGTTCGAGCAACTGCTCGATGTCGGCGCGTTTGGCGTCGTCCAGTTCCTGCGCCCAGGCGCTGTGGGCGAGCGTCAGACTCAGCGCGAGGGCCGCGAGCAGAGAGCGTATGAAGGGCATGGTCAGACCGGGAGAAGTGGCGGGGCGTCTGCGATCTTATGTGCTTCCCGTTCCAGATAGCGAGACACAGCCATACCTCGGCCATTCGCCGACCGCCTTCACAACGCCGAAACCTCCGCCATCCGCGAACGCTTGAAGTGACTGGGCAACCCGTGCCAAGCGTCAGGCGCTCGCCGCCTTCAGGTTTTTCAGCATGCCCTGGATCGCCGTCTCCACGGTCTTGGCGCGCTCGGCGAGCTCCTTGCCGCGCAGCTCCAGGGCCTTGGTGGTCAGTGCGGCCTGTTCTTTCAGTTCGGGGGATTTTTCCAGGGCGCGTTTGAAGGCGTCGCTGCGGATCAGGGCGCTGTGTTCCTTGTTGTCGGCCAGGCCCTGCTGGGTGCGTTGGGCCAGCTGTTTGCCGTAGCCGGTGAGCGCCTCGCCGATCTCGCTGGCGACCTGGGCCGGCGGGTCGTCCGCCGCCCGGCGGGCCTTGGCCCGCAGCTCCGGGAGGTCGGGCACCTTGAGCACGGCGCCCCTGGGCAGGGTGCTCAGGTCGCTCAGCCGCGGGTTGGCTTTCAGGATGGCGGCCTCGGCCTTTTCGCGCTGCTTGGGCGTCAGGCGCTCGAACATCAGGTCGGCGATCTCGGCCAGGGATTTTTCGCCTCGGAAGCTGGTGATCGGCATGGCAAGACTCCTTCAGAGACCGATGACGTTGGTCAGGTTGATGTCGGCCGGGGTGGGCGTGCCCCCTTGCACCACGATCGGGCCGGTGCTGGTGTTGCCCATCACGATGGCGCGCTTCAACTCGGGGAACAGGAAGAGGGTCTGCAGGTCCCCCAGGCCGATCAGCCGGTTGTTGCTGGCGTTGAGCGTGCGCGCGGTGAGCTGGCCGATCACCGGTTGCGCGCTGCCTTCGCCGACCGCTTCGCAGTGGTTGGTGTTGAAGAGGCAGTCGGCGACGCCGGCGCAGCGGTTCAACGGCACCAAGGACAGGTGGCCGCGCAGCCGGTTGCCGCGGATGGACAGGATGCCCGTGCGCGCGGGCACCGCCGCCGCCAGGCTGTCGGTCAGCAGGAAGCCCGCTTCGCCCGCCGAGACGAAGCTGGCCAGGGCGAAGTGGGTGAAGCGCACGCTGCTGTTGGGCGCGATGTTGATCGCCCGCCAGGCCAGCGGCTCGGGCTTCTGGCTGTCGTCGCCGATGCGGTCCACCTGGTTGTCGTCGATCGCGCAGTGGTCAAACGGCGGCAGCACATGCAGGCCGCTGATCTGGCCGCTGCCGCGGTCCGGGCCGATGCCGAAGCAGCGGTTGCCCGCGACGCGCAACTGCCCCATGGCCAGCGCGCGCACCGCATCGACCGCGGGCGAGCCGGTGGCCGTGCGCGCGACCCGGCCCAGGCTGTTGTCAAGCAGGTCGGCGCGCTCCACGCGGACCAGCTGGATCGCGGCGAAGGCGGTGTTTTCCACGTTGGCGGCCAGGCCGAGGTCGTGGCACTGGTTGCCCGAAAAGCGCAGCACGCCGGCCGAGGCGCTGCGCGCCATCACCAGCGCGCCGAGTCCGAGTTGTTCGAAATGGTTGTCGCTGATCACCGCGTGTTCGACGCGGTGGTTGATCACCACCCCGTTGCCCCGCAGCATGCGCAGGCGGTTGCCGCCGATGCGCGCGCGGTCCAGCGCCACCGGGTCCAGCCCCTCTTCGAGCACGATGCCGTCGCCGCTGCGCTCGGCGGCACCGGAGATCTCGTTGCCCTCGATGGACAGGCCATCGACCCCGGCCCGGATGCCGGCGCCGGCGGTGTAGATGACGTTGCTGGCAATGTGCATGGGCGAGCCGGGCAGGGTGGCGCCGGTGGCGACCACGGCGGCCTGGTTGCCCACCAGCATCAGGTTGTCCACGATGCGGGTGTTGCCGAAATGCAGGCTGGTGCCGTCGAGGTTGACCGCGCGCTGGCTGCAGAACAGGAGGTTGCGCGCGATCCGCAGTTCGGCGGTGAGCAGGTGTTTGCGCTCGCGGTCGGTCACCGCCGCGATGCCGCGTTCGGCCACCAGCGCGCACTGCTCGATCTTCGCGCCGAGCACGTTGCCGGCCAGCCCGATGGCCACGCTGGTGCCGTTGCCCACCGACAGGCCGAGCACGTTGATGTGCTGCGCGAGCAGGTCGATCACCTGGGTCGCCAGCAGCATGGCGGTGGTGCCCGAGGTGCGCGCTGAGCCGAGCAGGCTGAGGTTTTCCAGCGCCACGCCGTTGCTGTCGTTGATGTTCACCACGGTGCCGGGCTCGCTGCCCTGCAGCACGGTGGCCCAGCCCTGGCCGCGGATGCGCAGCGAGCGCGCGCCCTCGATGTTCAGCGGCGCCGACAGGTTGTAGGTGCCGATGCCCAGGCAGACCGTGCCGCCGGTGGCCTTGAGGCTGTCCACCGCCTGTTGCAGCGTGGCGCTGCCGTTGTTGTGGTTTTCCGCGCTGACGCAGACCGAGCAGTCGCAGCCATGGCCCTCGGGCATGGGCGGCCACAGCGTGCGGCAGTCGGTCTCCGCGTCGGGGAAGTTCACCACGGCGAGCCGGGCGTGGTGGTGGTGGGTGCCCAGCGGCGGGGCGCGGTCCAGTTCTTCGATTTTGGCGTTGGTGCTGCGCGCGGCGAACACCCAGTGGTCGCCGCTGTGGAACTGGCCACCGGCCGGATCGAGGCTGAACTCAACCAGGATGCCATGCTCCAGAAACAGGCGCGTGCCCAGCGGCGGGATCAGGATCTCGCCGGTGCTGGCGGGCGCGTCCAGGTCCTGGCCGGCCACCGCGCTGCCGTCTTCGCGGCGCACCTGGCCCGACTGGTCCCAGCGCCGCACCCGGGTGTTGCGCAGCGGGTCGGTGGCCTGTTGCGCATCGGTGGGGAACAGGCCGGCGCTCAGCGGCTGGTCGAAAGTCAGCGTGCGCGCGATCGGGTCCACCCCGCTGGCGGCGCGGATGCGGCGCAGCTCGCCGGGCAGGCCGTGCAGCTCGCGGTGGTCGTCGGTGACTTCGACCCAGTCGCCGTCGTTGAAGCGCAGCACGTCGTCGCGCCCGATGCTCTCGACCGTGACGCGGTCGCGCGCCGGGTTGAGGTGGGTCGCGCGCGAAGCCACGCTGGCGTTGTCGCGCGACCACTTGAAGGTGGCCGTGCCGAGTGCGCCGCCCTGGTGCACCTCCACACGGTAGAGCTGGTTCTCCAGCCCGCGGTAGCCTGCGGCCGGCGGCACGCTGCAGGGGTTGGGCTCGAAGCCGGGGTCGCCGGTGGCGGTGGACAGGCGCGCGGCCGACGGCGCGGTGGCGGCCAACCAGGCGGGGATGTCTTCGTCGGGCGTGGCGCAACTGATCGCGCCGTCGATGGGCAACAGCTTCACCTGCCACACCGTCTGGCGCCGGCCGGTGGTGTCCACGCCGACGGCCGGCTCGATCAGCCCGGGCACCTGCAGCGCGGTCACGTCGCGTTGCCACACGTCCAGGTACACCAGGTGCGGCCCGGCGGCGGGCAACGCGGGCGGCTCGGGGTAGTAGGGCTGGTCCAGGTAGTCCAGCGCGGTGGTGCCGGCGAGCTCGGCCAGGTGCGGGTCCCAGGCGTCGGGCGTGCCGCCGTGGTTCTCGGCCAGCAGGCCATCCACGTACATGCGCCCCGGGCCGATGCTCAGGGCGCCCGCGGTCGCCTCGATGCGAAAACCGTCGGGCGTGGTGCGCGGCACCACGCTGCCGTTGAAGGTGTCCCAGCTGCCGGCCTGCAGCCGCCGGCCGAGCTGGGCCACCCACTCGTTCCAGTCCGCGTCCAGCTGGACGCGGCCCTGCTGCATGACCACGCCCAGGAAGTCCTGGCGGGCGTCAAAGCGCACGCGGCTCAGATCGAAACTCATGGTGCTCCCTCCTTCAGGATTCGTAGAAAATGCCGGCCCGCAACCCGACCCGCAGGTATTCGGCGAGGCGGATGCGCAGATTGGCTTCGCGCTGCGCGCCGTGCAGGTGGTGCAAGACACCCATCTCGCTTTCGTCGTCGGCGCCGCGCAGCACCTCGGGCGGTGTCGAGCGGGCGAGCTGGGCGTAGGCCGGTGTGCCGTAGACCAGCGAGCTGAAGCGCGGCGCGATGTGCTGCGCGTCGGCCGCCGAGCCGGGCTGGCAGCGGAACCGCGTGGGCACGATGGCGCTCAGCGGCAGCCAGGAAAAGCGCACGCAGCCCACCTGCTTGCGCGCGGCGCGCACCGGCACGGCCCAGCTGTCGCCCTCGGCCAGGGTGGCGAGCAGGATGCTGTTGGACACGCTCATCTGCGCCGCGTGCAGCTTGCCCACCACGGTGCAGGCCTCCAGCGTGAGCGCCGCACCGGGGCCGCTGCCATCGAGCGCGGCCAGCGCCACGCCGCTGCGCGCGGTGGCGTCGATCAGGCTGTCTTGCGCGCTCAGGCTGGCGCGCTCGTGGCAGCGCACGGCGCCCACGATGCAGCGCTCGATGTGCGTCCGCAGGCCGGCGATTTCCAGTTGCAGGCTGGGTGTGGCGGGCTGCGCCGGGCTGGCGTCCGGGTTCAGGGCGATGCCCGGCACCAGGGTGCAGTGCAGCAGGTTGAGCTGTTTCAGGGCGTTCGTGCCGTCGTCGGGCACCAGCAGCGGCGCCCCGGTGATCAGCAGGCCGTTGAGCGTGCAGGCGGCGTTGGCCCCACCGGTCACGGTGCAGCCGCCCAGGTCGAGCACCGGGCGGCGGCCGTTCTCGGCCCGGATCTCGATCTGCCCGTCGGCCACCACGGCCAGGGTCAGCGTTTCCGTGTAGCGGCGGCTGTCGCGGATTTCCACCACGCCGTTGCCGGCGATCTGGGTCAGCGCCGCGCCGATGCTGGGCTGGTCGTCGGGCACGCGCACCACCAGGGTGGTGGTGGCCGGCGCCGGCAGGCTCTCGCCGCGTTCGTATTCACCGCCGCCCAGGTCGGCGCTGAAGCCTTCGTGCCAGGTCAGGCTGAGCTCGGCCGGGTCGTCGGCCTCCGGCGGCAGGGCGATGCGCCCGAGCACCGGGTCGATGGCGTAGACACCCGCCGGGGGCGGTGTGTGGGCCCAGGTGGCGCCGTCGTCGCCCAGATCGCAGACCACGATCTGGTCGCGCTCGATCGGCGTGCCGTCCACGCTGAGCAGCAGCGCGGGCTCGGCGTTGTCCAGCGGCGCCGCGGTGTTGGACCGCGTGCCGTAGTGCTGCGCCAGCTCGGCGGCCAGGCGCCGGCGCGAGAGCGGCCCGGGCACATGGGCCGGCTCGGCCAGGTGGGTGATGTCGTCTTCGGCGCGCGGGCGGTTGTACAGCGGCAGGTCGTGGTTGAGCGGGCTCACGCGGTAGCGGCGCGGCCCCACCCGCAGCGCCGGGGTGTCGCGGTGCCGGTAGGCCTGGATGCGCCACAGGTGCAGGCCGACGTTGGGGATGTTGTGGCGCCCCCGGCTCGATTCGATGCGCCGCACGTCCACCGTGCGGTTGGCGCTCTCGAACGCCGTGCCCAGGCGCTCCAGCGCCAACCCGTGCCGCAGATCGGGCGACTGCAGGTTGTGCGGGCGGGTGTGGTTCATGTACTGCGTGGTCACGATGCGCTGGAAATACTCCACGGCGCGCGCGTCCCAGCCGGTCACGTCGCGCGCGAGCTGCTCCAGCACCAGCGCCGTGCCCTTGCGCCGGCGCAGGGCGATGGTGTGCGCCACCTCGGCGCGCGCGCTGGCCACCTTGGGCGTGACGCCGTGCAGGCTCTGGTAGCCGATCAGGTCGCCGATGTAGGGCACGGCCCAGTCGGCGCAGGTTTCGATGAACAGGTCGTCGTGGAGCTGCTCCAGGCTTTCCCCGGCCACCGCGATCTGTTCGGCCAGCACCCCGATCAGCTCTTCGAGCGGCCCGCGCTCCAGGCCCAGGGCCTGCGCCAGCTCGGCGTCGCGGATGCGGTGGATGGCCGGCAGCAGTTCAAAGAGCGACTGGGTGTCGGTGGTCATGGGGACTCCTTCGCGTGCTGCGCACTCATGGCATCACCTCCAGTTCCACCGGCTCGTCGGCCAGGGTGAGCAGTTCGGCCGGCAGCGGCTGGCCGGTGAGCGAGGCCACGGGCAGGGCCGCGAACAGGCGCGGCACCAGGCCCGGGGCCTGGCCCACGCGGTGCAGGCGGGTGACGTGCACCGCCTGCACGCCCGCCACCGCCTGGGCCACGGCCGCCACCTCGTCTACCGACACGGTCTGGCCGAACTGGCGGCGGGCGAAGCTGAAATGCGCGCGCAGCGCGGCCTCCAGGGCCTGGAGCACCGGGTCGGTCTCGTGGCTGGCCAGCACCTTCACCGAGAGCCGCAACCGAAACCGCACGCCGAGGTGGTTGCGCAGCTGCAGCGGCACCAGCGCGTCGCCGTGGCTGCGCAGCGCCGCGCCCAGGCTGGCGAAGGTGGCGCCCGACGGCGGCACCACGGCGCCGTCCACCCCGGCGATGCTGAGGAACACGCCCTGCGCGGGGCCGGCGGGAATCCACAGCGCGTGGGCCTTGTCGATGCCGGCGAAGGCGCGGGCGAAGCTGGCGTAGTCGGTGATCGAGACCGCGCGGTCCAGCGTCAGCACGGTCAGCGGCGCGTTTTCGCGCGCGCGCTCCAGCCGCTCGCCGTCTTCACCGCCGGTGGCGGGCTCGGGGTTCACCACCTCGCTGACGCCGAGCGGGCGCGACAGCAGCGTGGTCAACTGGCCCGCGGCCACGTTGCCGGCCACGCCCAGGCCCTTGCGGTAGCGCGCGCGCACGTTGCTCTGCCCGCTGGGCAGGCGCGCGCCTTCCACGCCGTCGCCAAACGCCACCGTGGTCAGGCCGTCGTCGTCCTGGTGCGTCTGGTACAGGCGGGCGTCGGGGCTGGCCTGGTAGAGCGTGGGCGCTTCGGTCCACAACACGTCGGCGACGCGCAGCTCCAGCGTGGACGCGCCGCCGCTGGGCGTGGGGGCGCTGACGTGGGTCAGCGGCGCCTGGTTCAGCACGAAGCGCTGGCCCGCGCTGCCCGCGTCGCCGTTGCCCAGCAGCGCCTCGACCGTTTCGCCGTGCGTGGCGGGCGCCACGTTGCCGTTGACCCGGACGCTGGCGCGCTCGTACACGTGGCGCAGCGCGGCGTCGAGCTTCAGTTGCGTGTGGTCGCGCTCCAGCACCACGGCCTGGCCGGTGTTGGCGAGGTGGACGATCTCCCGCACCAGCGGGTCGTCCTTGCGCGCCGGCGCCAGCTGGATCTCGTGGCCCTTGGCCACCAGCGTGCCGCTGCGGCCGTCGCGGTCCATCAGGGCGAGCCGCAGCCGGGCCGACGGCTGGCCGAGCAGCGCGGTGAAGGCCTCGGCGCCCAGCGTGATGGCGGTGAAGAACAGCAGGCGGCTGGCCGGCGCGGTCATGAAGAGTTCGTCGCCCTCGGTCAGCGCCACGCTGCCGCCCTGCGCGAGCTGCAGCGACAGGCCCTGGGCGCCCGCGGCGATGGCGATGCGCTGCCGGGTGCCCGAGACCGCCAGTGCCTGGCCGGGCAGCAGGCCTTCCACGCGCTGGCCCAGGGTGAGCGCGTCGCCGTGCACCGGGTGGAACAGCGGCGTGTCCACCGTGGCCAGGCGCTCGCTCTGCGCGAGCACCAGGGTGTTGCGCAGGCCGAATCGGGCGGCGCTCAGGTTTTCGGTGGTGTCGGGCGTGAGGCGGGTGGTCTTGCCCGAGATGCCGAAGTCGTTGCGGCTGAGTTGGCTCACGCGCTGGACGCGGTAAAGCTCGGTGTAGCCCGGCAGGTCGGCGCTGCCCAGGCCGGCCTCGTTGGACACCAGCGCGAACCAGGTGCCGGCGGTGATCTTGGGGTTGGCGCTCTCCAGGTCCAGCGTCGTTCCGTTGATGTGGAACTGTTTCCAGGTCCAGTTGGAGGGTGTGCTCTTGTCGATCTTCTGTGCCAGGTTGGAGCCGCGGCCGCTGAGCAGATTCGGGTCGGGCGCGTTGTGGCCGAAGAGCGCCGTGCGCTGGCGAAACGCGTGCACCTCCACGCCCACGCCGGCCGGGCTCATGGGCGGGAATCCGCTGCCCAGGGGCTGCTTCCACAGCACGCGGGTGCGGGCGTGGGCGTTGTCGGGCTGCACCGCGCTGAGCACGCGCACGTCCCAGTGTTCGCCGCCGGGGTCGTTGACGCGGTCGCTGCCCACGATCAGGATCGGATCGCCCGGCTGCAGCTGGGTGGCCAGGCCGTCGAGCCACAGCTCGGTGTCGCCCGACTGGGGCCGCCAGGGCACGCGGGTCTGCACCGGCATGGCGTTCCACTGCACCCGCGCGGGCACCGCGGCCACGGTCTCGAAGCTCTGGGCCGTCTCGTCCTGGCCGGGCACGCTCTGCACCCGCGTGCCCACCGGGATCTGGATCGGCACGGACGGCGCGGCACCCGGCGCCTCCAGCAGCTTGAACGCCAGGTGGGTGCTGGCGGCCACGCCGGGCGCGAGCCGGTAGCCGATCAGGCGCGCCATCTCACGCACCGACAAGCGCTCGGTGGCGGTGCGCAGGTAGTGTTCCTGCGCGTAGCGTTCGGTGTAGAAGCTCAGCACGTCGAGCGAGGTGGCCATGGCATCGGCCAGCGCCAGGCTGAAGTCGCTCAACTCGCGCGTGCCCAGGGCCGCCAGCGCCGGGGTGTCGGTGCTCGACAGCCGCGCTTGCATGGACGCGAGGAAGTCGCCGTGGCGGCCCACCCGGTAGGCGATGGCCGGCTGGCCGGGCGGGTTGTGCACGCGCGCCGGGGTGTCGGCGTCCACGCCGGCGCAGCAGCCGCAGTCTTCGGGGGAGGTGTCCTGGCCGCTCATCACTTGCCTCCGTGCAGTTCCAGCCGCAGCACACCGTGCTCGGGGAAGTTGGGGTCGTTGTCGAGCCGCGCGATCTCCAGCCGGCCCAGGGTCATGAAGCCATCGGCCAGGGGTTTAGGGTCGGGCAGGCCCTGGCGCTGGAAGCGCGTGACCTGGACCGAACCCACGCCGGCCACGGTGCGAGCGGCCGCGTACAGCGGGCTCAGGAACACGGTCTGGCCGAAGCTGAAGTGGTCCGGGTGGAACAGGCCGCGCGTGCCGTCGGCGCGGGTGCGGCTGCTCAGCACGTCGAGCAGGCCGCGGCTGACGTCGCTGCGGAAATGGTCTTTGTCCACGCAGACCAGCAGGTCGATCTCCAGCGACACCGCGATCGGGTCGTGGATGCGCAGGTCGTGGCCGGCCATGCGGTAGCGGTCCAGGTGGTTGCCGACCTGGGTGGCGAAGGCGGGGTCGATGGCTTCGCCGTCTTGCCGGTCCACGGTGACGAACACGGTGTGCCAGCTGCCGGTCCAGCGCAGGCTGGCGGCGGCGCGCTGCACCTCGGGCAGGCGCTCGGTGACGGCGGCGTAGTCGGCCATGGTCACGGCGCGCTCCTGGGTGCGAAAGGCCTGCGGCGCGCGCCGGCGCACCTCGGCGGTGGTTTCGGGCGCCACGCCGCCGCGCGCGGGCATGGGGTTGACCACCGCGTTGATGCCGCCCTGCGTGGTCACCACATGGGCGATGGCGCCCGCGCCCACGTTGCCCTGCGGCCCGTTGCCCACGCGGTAGTGCGCGCTGAAAGCGGTGCCGCTGTCGGGCCGGCGGCCGTGCCGGTCGTCGCCAAAGCGCAGCCGCGCGCTGCCGTCGTCTTCGGCCTCGATCACGAAGTGGGTGTCGCTGGCGCGGCTGGCGAGCAGGTCGCGGCGCGGGCTCCAGGGCTCGCTGCCGCTGCCCTGGGTGGCGGTCAGGCCGATCCGGGGCAGCGCGTCGGCGGTGCGCCAGCGCATGGCGGCGCTGGCCGAGTCCTGCGGATCGAACAGCAGGCGCTCGTTGGTGCGTACGCCGTTCTCGACCCGCGTTACGAGCACCGTGCCCTGGTGGGTGAGCGGCGCGCTGGCCAGTCGGGGCCGGTAGCGCGGGGGCAGGGGTTGCGGCGCCGCGCGCTGGCAGGCGTCGCCCAGCGCAGCCGGGTGGTGCAGCCGGGGCTGCGGCACGCTGCCCAGCGGCTCGTCTTCGATGCGCTGGCCGTGATCGACCAGCACGTTGTTGCCCAGCGCGGTGCTCACGCCGTGGATCAGCACGCTGCCGTGCGCCTCGTCGGTTTCGCTGGAGATGCACAGCGCGAAGGGCAGGGCGTCGGCCGGGTGCCAGGCGATCTCGGTGATCTCGGTCAGGGCGCTGGGGTCGGCCGGATCGGGCGGCAGCGGGTCGGTCAGTGTGTCGCTGCCATCAAAGGCGCGCACGGCGCTGAGGCGCACCGCGTGGCGGTGGGCGGGGTCGGCGTCTTCGGGCTCGCCGCTGAGCGGGCCGAGCTGTTCCTGGAAGATCAACACGTCGCCCGCCCGCAGCTCGGGCCAGTGGCCGCGCAGCGTGGCGCGGGTGGCGCCGCGGGGCAGGCAGCAGCGGGCATCGCCCCAGGTGTGGAATTCAAAACTGTTGTGCGCCTCGCGCAGGGTCGCGCCGTGCAGCGGCTCGAACACCAGGGGCCGGGCCTGCAGCGCGGCGCGCTCGGCGGGCGAGTCGGGAACGATGCGCGGCGGCACACCCGCCACCCGGGTGGTGAAGCGCAGGTCGTCGGGCAGGGGGAAGGGGCCGCCGCTCACGTCGATGTGCAGCCAGGCGCGGGCGTTGCAGCCCTCGTGCACCGCGTAGTCCACCAGCAGGGCGTGGCGGCGCAGGCTGCTGCGCCGGCGGGCGGTGTGCAGGTAGGCCTCGGTGGCGACGGCGTCGAGCTGGTAGTGCTGCAGATCGCCCACGTAGGCGATCAGTTCGGCCAGCGTGGTGGCCAGATCGGCCGGGCTGCGGTCGCGCCAGCCCGGCATGTTGCGCGCCAGGCGGTCGATCACCAGACGGCGCAGGCTCTCGTAGTCGCGCGCGAGGTAGTTGATGTCGGGCACCGGCTTGGCGGGCTCGGGGCAGCCCGGGGCCGTGCGGCAGTCGAAGTCGCTCGGGCACTCCACCTTGAAGCGGAATTCGATCTCGGAGAGCCGGGGGTCGAAGTCGGGCAGCGGCGTGGGTGTGGCCGGGTCCTGCGTGAGGCGCAGGGTGTAGCGCGAGAAGTCGCCCGCGCTGTCGGTGCGCACCAGCAGCACGTGGTCGGCCTCGGCCAGCGCGCTGAACAGGGCCTGCTCGGCCGCGCTCGCCTCGGCCGGGGGCGCGCTGGCCACGCCGATCCACTGAACCGCGATGCGGCGGATGCGCTCGCCGCCTTCGATCAGCACCTGCTCGCGCGTGAGACCGGCCGGCACCGGCTTGAGCAGGCGCACGAGCAGGGTGCGCTGGCGCGGGCTGCCCAGGGGGGCGTCGAGGTCCAGCACCTCCAGCCAGTCGATGCCGTTGAGCGTGGCGTGGGCGTCCACCGCCGCGCGCCGGTTCTGATCGCAGCAATGGAAGATCATGCCGGACCTCCCTGGGTGAAGGTCTCGCGCTGGCGCGAGGCGTTGCGCCGTATCTGGTATTGCACGGTGACGCTGAGCGCGGCGTCCACCGCCCGCACTTCGACCGCCTCGACCGTGATCAGGCCCGAGAGCCAGCGCTGCAGCGCGCCCTGCACCAGGAACTGGGTGGTGGCCGCGAGCTCGGGGCTGTTGGGGGCGAACACCAGCTCGCGCAGGCCGCTGCCGAAGTCCGGGCGCATCACGCGCTCGCCCGGTGCGGTGAACAGCACCTGCTCGACCAGGCCACGGATCCAGTCCGCCTCGTCGGCCTCGCGGGTGAGGCCGCGGCCATCGAACTGGTAGGGGAAAAACAGGCGTTGGGTCATGTTCAGCTCCCGATCACGCGGGTTTGCGCGGCCACCGGCAGCAGCGGTGTGCCGTTGGGCGCGCAGACCGCCTGGCTGTCCATCAGCACCAGGGGCTGGCCGCTGGACTGCACCCGCAGCGCGGCCACCACCCACTGCCCGGTGACGCAGGGCACCGGGCTGCCCGAAACGTTGAACGGGCAGCCCGCGATGGCATAGGGTGCGCTCATCACCACCGTGGGCTGGCCGCTGACCAGCACGCGCGGGTTGGGCGCCGTGGGCGTGGCGCTGCCGCCGTGGGCACAGAGCACGGTGGCACCGACGTGGAGCAGGGGGCCGGGCATGGTGTCAGGTCACCGTGAGGGCGCCGTTGTTGATGGTCACCACCGGGCCCACCAGGGTGATGGCCGCGCCCTTGCCGTTCTGGATGTAGATGCCGGTGTCGTTGACGATGAGCATCGCGCCGGTGGTGCTCTTGATCATGATGCCGCCGGTGGGGCCGGGCACGTCGGAGATGGTCAGGCCGTTCTGCAGCGGCGTCTGCAGCGTGATCGCCGGCACCGCCGGGGGCGTGAGCAGGGCCAGCGCGGGAACTTCCGCCGCGCTGCCCCAGAAGCCGCCGACCCAGATGGGAAAGTCCGGGTCGCCCTGCTCGAACTCGACCCAGACGCCCGAGCCGGGGATGGGCAAAGCGAACATGCCGTTCTGGATGCCCGCGATCGGCACGCAGGGCATGGCCCAGGTGCCGGGGACCAGGCCGCCCACGTCGGGCACCTGCACCATCAGCCGGCCCTGCTGCATGGGGTCGACGTTGGAGATCACCATGCCGCGGTACTTGCCGTAGAACTTCTGCGCGCCATTGCTCACTGGAATACCCTCCGTGCTTCGCACTGCGGGACTGAGCGCCTTGGGAACGGCCCGGCGGCGCTCACTGGAGTACCTTCGCCCTGCGGGCTGCGGTGCGAGCTTGCTTGGGAACGGCCCGGCGCGGCGCTCATACCGGAATCCTCGGTGTGATGGAGATCAGGCCGTTGCGGCTGAGGTCGAAGCTCTGCTTGAACTCGCCGCGCTTGAGCGTGCTCTTGACGCTGGAAACGTAGTACAGACCATCGTAGGCCAGGCCCACGCCGCGCACCCCGACCAGGGCGCGCGACTTGAGCGGGCGGCCATAGCGCAACACGTCGAGCTCGCCGCTGGCGGTCACCGAGTCCTGCGACTTCTTGGCCTCGGCCAGGCCGCGCGAGATCGCCTGCATCGGGTTCATGCGGGCCGTGTCCTTGAGCAGGGTCAGGTTCGACAGCGGCGTGGACAACACCCCCAGTGGCGGCTGCAGCGGGTTCAGGTTGGGGATCGGAATCGGGATTGGCGCGCGCGTGAGCTGGTTCTGGATGAACACGATGGGCAGCACGCCGGCGGTCGGGTCGAAGTTGAAGCTCAGGTTCTCGACGTTGGTCAACGCGTCCATGTCCACGTTGAGCGCGGGCTGGGGCACGCCGATCTTGATCTCGGGGCCGAAGTAGGCGACGTTGGTGCCCGGCGCCGGCCCGGGCTCGATGTAGAACACGTAGCCCACCTGTTCGGCGAGCTGGCGGATGTAGGCCAGATCGGTGCCCTGCTGGGCGGGGATCTTGTCCACCGGGATCGGCACGTCGGGGAACAGCGCCGGGATCACCAGCGGGATCAGGCCAAACGGCGCGTACTTGGCGCACAACAGGGCCACGCGCGCCTCGATCGGCATGGCCGGAAACGGCAGGCCGCTCCAGTCCTGGGTGTCCATCACCTTCGTCAGGTCTTCGCCGGTGACGGTGACCGTGCCGGGCGAACCCTGGCCGCCGGCCTGCACCTCCACATGGGTCATGACGCCGTCGAACAGCGGCTGCGGCGTGCCGTTGAGCGTGACGACCAGCATCACCCGCAGCGGCGGCGTGCCCAGCCCGGTGTTCTGCGCGCCGGCGATCAGGAAGATGGTGTTGAGCTCGGAGCGCGAGCTGAACTGGAAGGTCAGCGTGAAGCCGCTGGCGCTGCCGGCGGAGCTGCGCACCTCCACGCTCTCCAGCGCGTCCATCACCACCCGCGGCGCCGGCACCGCGATCACCGGGCCGATCAGCAGGGTGAGCTGGATGCCCTTAGCCAGCATCGCTGTCTCCCGGAATACCTTCGGGCAGGGTGATGCGCAGCAGGCGGCCCACGGTGGCGGTCAGCTCGCTCGGGTTCATCGCGCCATTGGCGTCGCACAGGCGCCAGTACTGCAGCGGGTCGCCGAGATAGTGCGCGGCCAGGTTGTCGAGCCGGTCGCCACTGGCCACGGTGTGCTCGGAGAGGGTCGAGAAACGCTCGGGCGGCGGCACGAAGCGCCGCTTGACGAAGGTGATCACGGTTCCCTCGGGCGTGGTCGTCTGCGCCGAGCCGATGCCGTGATAGCGGCTGGTCGGCGCGAACAGCGGGGTGGCCAGCGCGTGGGCCTGCATGAATGCTTGAACGGGGTCCATCAGCCGATGCCTCCTATGCCCAGGGCGCCGAAGCCGCCCGCCTGCGCCTGGCCGGCGAGCCGCTCCTTGCCTTGCAGATACGCCATGAACAGGCTGCCGCCCTTGTGGGAGAAGCCCAGGTCGTCCACCGACAGCACGCGCAGGCCGATGCTGACCTTGGCGACGATGGGGTTGAGCGCCGGGTCGAAAGCCTCTTCGGTGATCGAGAACTCGGTCAGCCGCACCGGCACGATGCGGTTCTTGCCCCAGACGAAGAGCATCAGCGGGGCCTCCATGGGCGCGATCTCCAGCGTACCGGAATCGGCCTGCCGGTGCACCTCCAGCAATTGCGCGCTGCCCGGGTTTGCCAACGCTTCGAGCACGGCCAGCTGGGGCGCCACGCCGTGGTCCACGGTGCCGCGGTTCTGGTCGGGAAACTCCAGCTGGTCGGCCGCGTCGATGTCGGCTTCGAGCCGGAAGGTCTCGATGGCCGGCCCCTTGAAGCGCATCGCCTCGCTGCGGTTGGCCGCTTCGCCGCCCGCGGCCTGCACCTGCAGGCTGCGGGTGAGTTTTTCCGGGTTGTACTGCAGCGAGATGACGCGCAACACCCGCGACGACTCGGGGTCGATCAGCACCAGGCCGCCTTTGAGGACCTTGGGGGAGTTGGGGAAGCTGGTCATGAGGGGCTCGTGGTTAGTCGTGTGTTTGGTGCATGTTGGTCATTGACGTCAATTCGCTTCGCGTCGTGAAGCTATTGCTTGGCCCGAGGAGGAATCTGATCCCAGAGGTTCGAGGACCAGCTCTTGCAGGAGCCGACAGGATCGAGATAGGGACACCAGCGGGCGCGGAAGGCCTCGTTGTCTGCGCCACCTTCGATGAAGAATGGCAGTGAGCAGTTCGAGGAACAATCACTTGAACAGTCGCCGGACGGAGCCGACGCGCCGGAGGGCCAGCCCCCGTAACCGGCCGAGGCCCACTGCTGAGAGTTCTTGAAGTTCCACGCGTCGGACTTGTAGAGTTCGATCAGCGACAGCATGCTCTTGGACCGGAAGGCATATACGCCATCCAGGTCAACGCTCGGCCTGTTCAGGTAAAAGTCGAAACACTCTCGGCAGATGGCTCCGAACAGCGCGTAGTTGGCGGAACCGGCGTAGTAGCAGTCCTTGCCGACCTGGACCGAATTGGCGCAGCAGGCCTCGTTCTTGTTGCTGACTACCGTGGCGCATGTATCCCGAATACCGCTCATCCAGTTCCTGACGTGCAGACGTGGAAAGTCCCAGGTCACGGGACCGTGCACCAGGCTGCGGAGCTGATCGCACATCTCCTCGCGCTGGTCTGCGCTCTTCGCGCGAAAGTCCTTGCGCGCGTTGGTGACGCCGTTAGAGAGCTGTTTGGTCACGTCCGGGCCGCAAACGCCTTTTTTCTTGGGCTCATCCTCGTTTTTTTTTCGCTCTTTTGGTGGAGGCTTGGCGGTGATCTTGTCGATGTATTTGTCATCCTTGATGAAGCCCCAGAAATAGCCGTCATTGCCGTCGACCCTGGTCCAGACCTCGTCCTTGCCCTTTACCTTGCCACTGCCGATGAAATAGACGGTGGACGCCGCCACCAGGTCGCCGATAGCTATCGACGCTCGGTGCGGGCAGTAGAGGCTGAAATCGGTCTCCCCAGGTAAGGCTGAGCGCAGCGTTCTGGTGGGTAGTTTCAGTTTCTCGACTTCCGTCTGGGGTAAGGCAAACTTTGGACCCAGCGTGCCGAGGTTGGCCGGGTCGCAGACGCCGGGTCCTGCGGGCTGGCGCATCAGGCGATTCGCGATGCCGCCGTCCGTACCTGATTGCTGGACCACATGTGTCAACTCATGGGCAAGCAAGTGCCGGCCGGATTCGTTGCCGGGCAAGTACTGCCCGGAGCCGAACACCACGTGGTGTCCGACCGTATAAGCCAGTGCACCCACTTCTTGCGCAGACGTATCGGCGGCAGCACCGGTATGCACCCGTACGCGAGAAAAGTCGTGGCCGAAACGCAGCTCCATGTCTTGCTGAACCCCTGTTTCCATCGGGCGGCCAGGGGTCGCGAGTGCCTGGCCTACGCTGACTGGGGTGCCGGCGGCTTCGCTGCCTGACTGCCGGGGGAGGCGCTGTATGTGTGGCGGGGTTGTACCAACTGCAACATGCGTCGGCGTTGCCAGTACCTGGTCAGCAACTCGGTTGGCTTCATGTTCCAAGGGGTCGTTGGCTGCGCCGATAACGAGTTTGGTTTGCAGACCAAGCCGCTTCCTCTTGCTGCATGCCTCGCATTCGCCAGTCAAGCTGGAGGTACTCGATCCGCAGGCACATTTGCGCTGCAAGACTTGGTATGCACCGGCCGACACCTGTGATTTAGGAGCGGTCTGTTGCAGAGTGGCGGTAGTGCTCATCGTGAGAGGTCCTTCACAATTCCTGATGCCTCGGAAGTCCCGAATGGCGCCGGCTGTTCCATGACCGCTGGCGTCCCAAGGCGGCGGCCGTGCTCATGGGCATTTGGTGCTCCCGCAGGGATTGGTGTTCCAGCGGGTGTTGCCGGTCTTTTTCCGGTGGCAACAGAGGTCACTCAACACCGCGCCGCTGTAGCTGACCGACACCGTGGTCACGCCGATGCGGGTGTGGTGGTTCAGGGTGCGGATCAGGGACTGGGTGCCGACGTGCACGCAGGCGTGCGAGCCGGTGTTGAGCAAGCCTTCGTGAATCGCCTGGATGCCCTTGAAAAAGATGGCGTAGTTCATGGTCCCGGCGCCGCTGGCCGAGTAGCGCGCGCCTTTGCCCGTCTTGGCCACGGGATCGGTCAGGTTGCCGAGTCGGACGTTTTCGGAGTCGGTGTAGCCCAGGCCTTCCAGCCGCGAGACCTTGGAGTTCTTGACGCGGTCGGTCAGCCCGACGCCCAGCATGGTGGAGCCGCCCGCGATGGGCATCACGATGTCGGCCGGCACGCTGGACGATGCCGTGCTGTATTTGGCCTTCAAGGTGCCGGTGGGCATGCGCGGCTCCAACTGGCCGGCCGCAAGGGCCGCGGCCTTGTGGCCGTCGTCCATCACGGCTTTGTCGAACTGGATGTCGATGTGTTCCACCCAGGGCTGGGTCTTGACATCCTTCAGGGTTTCGTCGGCGCCCTCGAAGGCAATCGTGTCCTTGCCCTTGCTGCGGTAGCGGTGCAGCGTCTGCGTGGTACCGGCGCTCGGTTCGCCTGACGGGCCGGTCTGCTGGACCACGTGGGTGAGCTCGTGGGCGATCAGGTGCCGGCCCGCCGCCGTGCCGGGTGCGTACTGGCCGCTGCCGAACACCAGGTCCCGGCCCACGGTGTAGGCGTGGGCGTTGACGTCCCGGGCCGAGGTCTGTGCCGCCGCGTCCGCGTGCACGCGCACGCTGGAGAAGTCGTGGCCGAAGCGTTGTTCCATGTCCTGGCGCAGCGCCGGCTCCAGCGCGCGGCCCGGGTTTGCCAGCGCCGTGTCCACGCTGGCGGGCGCCGCGGCGGCACCCTGCGACGGACTGCCGCTGGAGCGCTGGATGCGCGGTGGCACCGCACCCGCGTGGGGTCGGCCCGGTGCCGCGAGCACCTGGTGGGCGACCTGTTCGGCTTCCTGCTCCAGCGCGTCGTTGCTGGCGCCGATGGCGAGCTTGCGTTGCAGGGCGCCGGTCGAGGCATCGTCATCGCGGCGATCCGATGCGGTGGCGGACGAACCGCAGCCGCAAGCGCACTGGCGCTGCAGCCACGGGCTCGCCACCGGCGTGTGTGTGGACGCCCTGAGTTTGCCGGCCCTGGTCATCAGGGGCGCCACCGTGTTCATGAACTTATCCCCCGCACGATGCTTTGCGCGGTCTGTTCGCCCACCGCCGTGGCCTGCGCACCCGGCGCGATGGGCAGGGGCGCGACCTTCAGCCGCGCCACGCTGCGTTGCGCCACCAGCGCCTGCGCGGCCTGCGGCGTGGCCAGCAGCCGGCCGAGTTCTGCGCGCAGCCCTTCGGCGATGCCAGCCTGGTCTGCGCGGTCGAAGCCACGCAGCACCAGCCGGTCGATGTGCAGCACGACGCGCTTCATGACCACCCCCGGGTTTCGGCGTCGCTCAGCGGGCGTTCGCGTTTGCTGGCTTCGGACTGCGCGGCGCGCAGCACGTGCGCCATGCCGACGGGTTGTGCGTCCTGCGCCGCGTGGAAAGCGGCGTTGAGCGCGATGTTGCGGATGTTGCCGCCGGCCATCTGCAGGCGGGCGAGCTTGGCGTGGTCCAGGTCTGCGGTGGGCGTGGCGCCGGGGAAAATGCGCCGCCAGATGGCTTCGCGCTCGCTGGCCTCCGGGAACGGGAAATTCACCACGAAGCGCAGCCGGCGCGAGAACGCCGTGTCCAGCGCCTTTTGCTGGTTGGTGGTGAGGATCGCCAGTCCACGGTAGGCCTCCATGCGCTGCAGCAGGTAGCTCACCTCGATGTTGGCGTAGCGGTCGTGGCTGTCCTTGACCTCGCTGCGCTTGCCGAACAGCGCGTCGGCCTCGTCGAACAGCAGCACCACGCCGCTGTCTTCGGCCACGTCAAACACGCGGGCCAGGTTCTTTTCGGTTTCACCGATGTATTTGCTGACCACGGCCGAAAGGTCGATGCGGTAGAGGTCCAGATGCAGCTCGTGGGCCAGTACCTCGGCCGCCATGGTCTTGCCGGTGCCGCTCTCGCCGGCGAACAGCACCGAGATGCCCAGGCCGCGCCCGCCCTTGCCCGCGAAACCCCAGTGTTCGTACACCGTGGGTCGGTGGCGCAGGTGGGCGGCGATCTGGCGCAGGGTGGCCTTCTGCGGCTCGGGCAGGATCAGGTCGTCCCAGCGGGCCACGGGTTCGATGCGCTGGGCCAGCCCGGCAAGGCGCCGCCCCTCCAGGCTGCGGCAGGTGGACCACAGGGTGGCCACGGGGTCGCTGGCGAGGTCTTCCGCGCGCTGCAGTTCGGCGCCCATGCGCTGGATGTCGCGCGCGCTCAGCCGGAACTCAGAGGCCACACCGTCGAGCGCGGCGCCATACCGCGGCGCCCGCCCGCCCAGCGCGTGTTCCCACAAGAGCCGCTGCTCGCCCACCCCGGGCTTGGGGATGTCGATGCGGATGTCGCGCCGCGTGAGCTCCGTCGGCTCAGCCACGCTCAGCAGCGCCAGGCCACCGATGCGCTCGACCAAACGCAGGGCGGGCGCGGGTGGGGCGGCGTCGCCACATTCGACCAGCAGCGCGGCGTCGAGCAGCGCGGCTTCGCGTTGCCAGAGCACGGCCAGCGCTTCAAGCTCCTGCGCCGAGTCGGGCAGGTCTTCGCAGGCCATGGCGTAGAGCTGCAAGCCGAGCCGCGCGGCGGCGCTGGCGGCGATATCGCGTTTGCCGTGCCGGTCCTTGCCCCAGAGTTGCACCACCGGAACGGGCTCGCCCGCCTCGGTGATGGCGGCGGCGAGCGCCTGGGCCAGCGTCTGCTGCCGGGGCGCCATCGTGGTGGGCACCGGTACCGGCTGCAGCAGGGCCATCAGGCGCGTGTCCAGGAAGCCGGCGCCGGCCAGGTGGTGCAGCACCCGCTCGTCCAGTTTCAGGTGGGCGTTGACCAGGGAGGTGTCATCCATGGGTTCGACCAGTCGCCAGCGGCGCAGGGGCCGCACCGGGGTCAACGCGCTCCAGTGCGGATCGGGCAGCACGGCCAGGGCCAGACCGAACGTGGCCCAGGGGCGCTGGCCGCCGGGCGAGGCCCCCGCGCAGAGGGCGCCGATCTCGCTGTCCATTTCGACGCCGGCGGCCAGCAGCAGGGTGTCGCGCTCGAAGCCCGAAAGGCCGAAGCGTTCGACCAGCTGGTCGATGGCCGCCGGTTCGTCGAGTTCAAGCCGGCATTGCGCTATCCGGGCCCGGGAAGTCGCTTCGTCCTCACCGCGCAGCCGGGCCTTGATGCGCGCGAACTCGGTCGACAGCAGGCGCTGGTTGGCCTCGGTCCAGTCGGTGGGCGCGTGGGCGGTGTCGCGGGCGTTCATGTGATCACCACACGCTGGTTCAGGAAGGCCGGCGGCACGGCCGAGCGGTCGATGAGGGGGCTGTCGATGCCGTCGATGCGCAGGCGCGCCAGGTGGCCCGGGGGCTGGCCGGGTGGGGGCGGGGGCGACACGGGCGCGTCTTCGATCACGAAGTCGAGCGAGGTGGTGGGCGCGGTGAAGGCCTGCGGCGTGTATTCCTGCTGGCCCAGCACCAGCACCACGCTTTGCCCGGCGCGCAGGGCGGGGTGAAAGTTGATCGTGAAGCTGGCACTGCCGTCGCCCGCGCGCACCACGTTCAGCGGCAGCCCGGTGATGTGCGGCGCCAGTGTCATGGCCAGGCGGTTGCTGCTGCGTGCAGCGCTCTCGCCCGGGCGCAGCACGCTCACGCCCACGCGGTAGACGCCCACCGGAAAGGTCGCGGCGTCGGCCAGCGGGATGCTGAACTGCACCAGATCCGCGCCCCCGGTCGCCAGCGCGGGCAGGCTGAGTTCGCTCTCGAAGCGGTCGTTGCCCAGCAGCACGGTGCGCCCGGTGCCGTCTAGGTGGTGGCCCGTGAGGTCGATGGTTTCGCCCAGCCGCGCGACGATCTGACCACCGGGTGGTGACACCGCCTCAAGCGTCGGGATGGCGGGTTCCAGGCCGGGCTCCACGGACACGCCGCGCTCGCGCCCGCTCTGCGGGTCCACCCCGCCGCGGGTGAGCACCGGCAGCGCCGAGCGCACGGGCTCCGAGGCTTCGATCAGCACCACCGTGGCGCGGTAGGCGGCGGTCGGGCGCAGATGGCTTTGGGTGGCGGTCCAGAGCTTGGACATTTCCTCGGTGTCGAGGTGCTCGGGTGTGATCTTGATCAGCTCGACCTGATCGGCCAGGCCCGAGTCGAACAGCGCGCGTTCGAGCGGTGTGCCGGGCAGGGGCACGGGCGTGAGGGCCTGGCGGATCATGCCGCGGGTCAGTAACGGGGATTCGTGCAGCCACTGCATGGCGTAGCCCAGCAGGATCTCGGCGTGCAGGTCGCCGCCGCTGTAGGCCGATAGCAGGTAGTGCAGGTCCAGCGCCAGCGGCGCGTTGCTCAGCCGGTTGCGCCCGGACGCATCGCGGCTGGGCAGGCCTTCGTTGCGCCAGCCCGTGTTGGCGCTGACGCGGTGCAGGAACAGGTTGAGCTGCGAGGCCTCGGTGCCGTTTTGTGGCACCACGCGGTCGGGCGGCAGCACGCTGACGCTGGCGGTGCTGCCCAGCACGCCGCTGAGGTTGTGCTCCACCAGCCCTTCGCTCAGCAGGCTGCGCAGCGTGGCGGTGACCGCGGCGATGCCCAGGGCGGTGGTCATGAGCGGCCTCCCTGGCGCCGGGACAGGTATTCGTCCAGCGACACCGGCGCTTTGCGGCGCGCGGCGGGGCGCTGCGCTGGCGCCGCCGGTTCGTGGATGGCCGTGACCTCGATGCGGCCAATGCTCACGTGCACTTCGGTGGTGGTGTCGACCGGGCCTTCGCGGCCGGACCGCTGGGCCGGGGGCGGCTGCGCGGCGCTGGCGGGCCAGCGCACGCGGATCGCGGGCGCCAGCAGCGGCTCGACCTGAGGCCAGGCCGGGGGCTCTGGGGCTGACGGGGTGGTTGATGAGGTCGCGTCCGGCCTCGGGGTGCCGGGTGTGCGGGTGGCGGGTTTCGCGCTGCGAATCCCCCGGGTTTCGCCTGCCTTGTCAGGTGTGCCTGGGGTGGGCATCGGTGTATTTGTGTGCATCGTCCAGGCCGGGGAGGGCGCCGCATCGGCTTCGTCGGGGGTTGCCTGCAGCGGGACGGGGGCCGATGCCGTCGCGCCGGTCTGCCCGCGCAGGGTTGGTTCCGCAGCCCTTTGGCGCCGTGCATCGACCGGTGCGAACACCGGGTCGGGAAAACGGCCTTGGCTCGCGTCCGGGGGCATGTCGGTGGTCGAGCCGGCTGGCTCGAACGGAGTGCGGGCCTCGGGCGCCGGGGCGTCTTCCAGCATCGACGTGCTGCGCCCGAGCGGCTCGGGCGCGAACCGCGCGCCCGACGCGGTGCGCACCGTGCGGGCCGAGCCGTTGGCCCGTTGGGCGAGACGTTGCAGGAATCCGGTCATGGTCTGCCTCGTCTTGTGGTGTGGGCCTCAGACCCTGAGCAGGTCCAGGTACGCGGCGCGCCGGGCCGGGCTGAGGGCGAGCACTTCGCCTTCGGTCCAGCCATAGGCCTGTGCCAGGCTGTGCACCTGGCCGAGCAGGCCCCTGGCGTGCTTGTGCACGTCGTCCCACACCAGGCTTCCTGCGTCGAGCGAAGCCTGCGTCATCTGGCCGCAGGCCTCGCAGGCCACGCTCAGCCGCAGGTCGGCCAGCGGGTCGACGGCTTCGAGCTGTTCTTCTGCCTCGCTCAACACGTCGGCCAACGCCGCTGGGCCATCGGGGCGCGCCACGCAGCAGCGCTCCAGCAGGCGCAGCGCGGCGGCCTGCGCATCGGTTTCATGGGCCAGGGCGGCGAGATCGCGGCTGTGGGGCACGCGGAACCGGAACCCCTGCAGCGCCACGTCCGCACGCGCGTCTTGTGTATCGGCGTCGGCCAGCAGCTCGCCGATGTCCAGCTCGAGTTCCAGGTGTTGGCCGCAGTGTTCGCAGTCCAGCTGCACTTCGACGCGCGCGCCGAACAGCGCAGCGCGCATGCGCAGCAGCTCGGTGTTGACCACGCCCAGCGGCAACTGCGCGAAGCGCCCGGGCGCCACGTCGGGCCGGGCCCAGGCGCAGAGCAGCAAGGCCCGGTCAATGGGGTGGCGGTCCTGGCCGCTTTCCCAGAGGTCGAGCAGCCCGGCTTCGTCGAGCGTGCGCATGGTGGTGGGCCTCAGGCCGGTTCGGTGAAGCGCGGTTCGGTCGGCTCGGTGACGTCGTAGTCACGCTCCCAGCCTTCGTTCTCCAGTTTGATCGACTGGATGGCCACCGCGTTGGCGTTGGCGTCCAGATCGGGCAGGGCCTGGTATTCCGAGACCCAGCAACGGAACACCTTGTAGGCCAGCACGAGCTGGCCGGCCTCGTTGTAGACCTCGATGATCAGGTCCTTGCGGAAGTCCTGCAGCGAGACTTCGGCGCCCAGGCCGGAGCCGAAATTCCAGACCTTGTTGGCCCAGCGCTCGAACTCCAGGTCGTGCGTCACGCCGCGCTCCAGGCTGATCGCCTCGAACTTGGTGCGCCCGGGCGACTTGCGTGTGACCGAAGGGTCGCCGCCCTCGCGGTGCTCGACCAGCTCGGTGCTGCGCTTGAGCGCGCCGACCTTGCTGATGCCCGCGACGTAGCGGCCGTCCCACTTGACGCGGAATTTGAAGTTCTTGTAGGGGTCGAAACGCTGTGCATTGACGCTGAACTGAGCCATGACGGTTCTCCTTAGGGCCTGTTCACACTGTTTTTCCAAGTGCGAATGGGTTGGAAACAGCGCCAATCTAGGCGCGGGACGACGGCCAGACTGGGTGTCTGGCCTAGGAGTGCAACGACGAGTGGCGCTGTTTCCAACCCATTCCCTTCGGGTTGCGGCCAAAAAGGCCATGCGCGGCGTTGCGAAGCCTTGCCGGGGGGCGACCCCGGCTGCGTTTCGCGCCTTGCGCATGGCCTTTTTGATCCGCAACGCATCTTGGAAAAACAGTGTGAACAGGCCCTAGACTTCGACCTGACCGGCCATCTGCTGGATCTTGAGCACCACGAATTCGGCCGGTTTCAACGGCGCGAATCCGACCAGGATGTTCACGATGCCGAGGTTGATGTCGTTCTGCGTCGTGGTCTCGCGGTCGCACTTGACGAAGTAGGCCTCGCGCGGGCTGCGGCCCTGAAACGCGCCCTGGCGAAACAGGTTCTGCATGAAGGCGCCCACGTTGAGCCGGATCTGCGCCCACAGCGGTTCGTCGTTGGGTTCGAACACCACCCACTGGCTACCGCGGTACAGGCTCTCTTCGAGGAACAGCGCGAAGCGCCGCACCGGCAGGTATTTCCACTCGGATGCAAGCTGGTCAGCGCCGGCCAGCGTGCGCGCGCCCCACACCAGGTTGCCCGTGACCGGGAAGCTGCGCAGGCAGTTCAGCCCCAGCGGGTTGAGCAGGCCGTTCTGGCCGTCGGTCATGGTGTAGCTGAAGCCCTGCACACCGGAGAACGAGGCGTCCAGGCCCGCCGGCGCTTTCCAGATGCCGCGCTGCACGTCGGTGCGCGCGATGATGCCCGCGACCGCACCACAGGGCGCGAACTCGGCGAGGCGGTTTTCGCTCAGCGGATCGGCCATGCGCAGGCGCGGAAAGTACACCGCGGCATTGCGCGCGTCGTCATTGCCCACCGTGGTGCGCAAGGCGCTCACGCCGGTCTGGGCGGTGCTGATGGCGGTGGCGGCGTTGGCGGTCCAGGCGGCGGGCGCATCGATGATCAACATCGCGCGCCGGTCCTGGCAGTAGGTGGCGGCCAGGGCCCAGGTGGCGGGGGCCACGTCGGCTTCGAGCGTCAGCGGCGGCAGGCACAGCAGGTTGAACAGGTCGGCCGCCTCCAGCGCGTACATGCCTTCGCGGTTGGCGATCGCCGTGGCGTTGGTGGGCACGAGCTGGGCGTCGGTGATCGCCGCGCCATCGGCGTTCGCAGCACCCGCGGCCACCACGTTGGGCAAGGCCGGGTTGGCCGGGTCGTTCGGGCTGGCGTTCTGCGGCGCGGAGGCACGCACCCTCACCAGGGCCGACTGTTCGTTGAGCACGGTGTTGACGAAGCGCGGGCTCAACGGCGAGACCGAGACGTTGCGAAAGCTCTCCGCGGCCACCACCTGGCTGCCGCCCACCCGGTCGAGCTCTTCGACCGTGAGGTTGAAGAGCAGCGTGTCGGTGGTGTCGCGGGTGAGGTGATCGACCCGGGCCCGCAAGGCCTGGCCCCACAGGCCCGGACTGGCGGCTTCCAGCACCAGACTGCCAGCGCCCGCGGGCAGGGTGATGGTGGCCGTGTTGGTGGCGATGTTGCCGTTGAACACCCGCACGATCAGCGCGTCGGCCCCGCCGTGTTGAAAGAAGTGGCTCACCGCGTAGCTCATGGCGCTGTCACGCCAGAGGCCTCCGAAGATGCGCGCGTATTCTGTAAAACTTTGTACCCGCACCGCCCGGTTGACGGGGCCTCGCGACGAGCGGCCGATGAAGGCCGTGATGGACGTGGCGACACCGGTGATGGTGCGCACACCACTGGGAACCTCTTCGACGTAAACCCCAGGATAGGTGAGGGCTGAAGGCATGGTGGACGCTCCTTGAAGGCGATGTTGGTTGGGGGCCCGGAGTGCGCCTCGTGGCGCCTGGTGAAGCCAGCGGCGTGCTTCAGGTCCGAAAGGCTACGAACTTCATTGGCCGGATGTTGTGACACTTTGTGTCGCCCGATCTCTTGTCCAACCGGTGAAATTCGTGGCCTCAACGCTGGTTCTTCTGGACCGCATTGCGCCACAAATCGGTGTAACCGGCATGCCTCAAACGGAGGACGAAACCGGGGCGGTGGGTCGAAAAAATGGAGCACCGAAATCGGCCAGATCGGGCCACGGAAAAGCGCCGTTTCAGGCGCCACCGTGGCCGTGTCTGCTATCGTCCAATCTTTCGTTTTTGCCAATGAGCCACATGCCATGCCACTGCAATTTGCCGACCGCCTGAACAACGTCGAAACCTCCGCCATCCGCGAACTCTTCAAACTGCTCGGCAAGCCCGGCATCATCAGCTTCGCTGGCGGCTTCCCCGACAGCGCCATGTTTGACGTCGATGGCATCCGCGAAGCCGTCAACACCGCGCTGACCGAAGAACCCGGTGCCGCACTGCAATACGGTGCTACCGAGGGTTACAACCCGCTGCGTGAACAGCTCGCTGCCTTCATGACCAGCAAGGGCAACCAGGGCGTTGCTGCCTCCGACCTCATCGTCACCACCGGCAGCCAGCAGGCGCTGGACCTGCTGGGCAAGACGCTGATTTCCCCCGGCGACAAGGTCATCGTCGAAGGCCCCACCTTCCTCGCCACCATCCAGTGTTTCCGCCTCTATGGCGCGCAGCTCATCAGCGCGCCGGTGGATGGCAACGGCGTGAAGACCGATGAACTGGAAAAGCTGATCGAAGAACACAAACCCAAGTTCGTCTACCTCATCCCCACCTTCGGCAACCCCAGCGGCGCCATGCTCAGCCTGGAGCGACGCAGACAAGTGCTGGAGATGGCGGTGAAACACAACACGCTGATCGTGGAAGACGACCCGTATGGCGACCTCTACTTCGGCGAAGCGCCGCCCCCGAGCCTGTTGGCGCTCAGCGCCAGCGTGCCCGGCAGCCGTGAGCTGCTGGTGCACTGCGGTTCGCTGAGCAAGGTGCTGAGCCCCGGCCTGCGCGTGGGCTGGATGGTCGGCCCGGCCGAGTTGCTGGCCAAGGCCACCATGTGCAAACAGTTCAGCGATGCGCACACCAGCACCTTCGCCCAGGCCACCGCCGCGCAGTACCTCAAGGCCGGCCGCATGCCCGCCACGCTCGCCAAGGTGCGCGCCGTCTACGCCGAACGCGCCACCACCATGGGCAACGCGCTGCGCCGCGAACTGGGCGACGCCATCGAGTTCGTGCAACCCCAAGGCGGCCTGTTCGTCTGGGCCCGCCTCACCGGTGCGGGCGGCAAGGTGGCCGACGGCGGCGAGCTGGCCAAACGCGCGATCGAAAAAGGTGTGGCCTTCGTGCCCGGCGCGCCGTTCTACGCCAGCAACCCCGACCACGCGACCCTGCGCCTCTCGTTTGCGACGGTCGGGGTGGAGAAGATTGAAGAGGGGGTGGGGCGGTTGGGCGCAGCGGTTTGATCTGTTGACACCAACTTCTTCAGCGCCCACAACCCAAACACCCTGACCGGCTCCACACCATGATCCGACCCGAAACGCCCGCTGACTCGGCCGCCATCGCCACCCTCACCACGGCCGCCTTCCTGAACGCGCCCCACACCAGCCACACCGAGGCCTTCATCGTCAACGCGCTGCGCCGCGCCGGTGCGCTGAGCCTGTCGCTGGTGGCGGAGCAGGGTGGCGAACGGGTGGGGCATGTGGCGACCTCGCCGGTGGTCATTGCCGACGGCACGCCGGGCTGGCATGGGCTGGGGCCGATTTCGGTGTTGCCTGAGCACCAGGGAAAAGGCATTGGTTCGGCGCTGATGCGGGCGGCGCTGCAGGCGCTGCGCGAACAGGGCGCCGCGGGCATCATGCTGGTGGGCGACCCAGGCTACTACCGGCGCTTCGGCTTCCGCAACGAGGCGCAACTGGTCTACCCGGACATTCCACCGGAGTACTTCATGGCGCTGCCCTTCACCGACGCCTTGCCGCACGGCACGGTGCGCTTCCACGAGGCGTTCGGCGCGACGTCCTGAATCTGCGCAACGGGAGCCCACACATGGCCAAAAGATCGTTCCCGCTCGCCAAGGCCTACACCTTGCTCGAACCAGGCCCGGTGGTGCTGCTGACCACGGCGAGCGGCGGGCAGACGGATGTGATGGTGCAGTCCTGGCACCTGATGCTGGAGTTCGAGCCGCCGCTGGTGGGCTGTGTGGTCAGCCCGCGCAACCACTCGTTTGGTTTGCTCAAGACGTCGCGCGAGTGCGTGATCAACATCCCCTCGGTGGAGATCGCGGAGCAGGTGGTGGCGTGTGGCAATTCATCGGGCCGCAACGTGGACAAGTTCGAGCGCTTCGGGCTCACGCCGGTGCCGGCCAAAGTGGTGGGCGCACCGTTGATCAAAGAGTGTTTTGCCAGCCTGGAGTGCCGCGTGGTGGACACGGGCATGGTGGCGAAGTACGGTCTGTTTGTGCTGGAGGTGGTGAAGGCGTGGGTGGACCCGGCGCAGAAGGACGCGCGCACCTTGCACCACCGCGGGCGCGGCCGCTTCATGGTGGCGGGCGACACGATCCAGCTCCAATCAAAAATGAAATAGCCGGCCCACGCCTTTCATCGACCCGGACGGCGTGCGTCTGGAGGTGACCAACGAGCGGCACGACCGCCGGGACACAGCGGCTGGCTGACGCACAGGCTTACTCGATCGGCTCGGCCTCAAACTGCGCCGCGTTCTTGCCCTTGAACGGTGCGTAAAACGCCTTGATCGCGGCCATGTCGGCCTCGATGTTGCCGGTGGGCTGGAACAGCGGGCCCAGGCCGCTGCGTTTGGTGGCGTAGTCCATGTAGGCCATGACGATGGGCACCTGGGCCGTCTGGGCGATGTAGTAGAAGCCGGTCTTCCAATAGCGCGTCTTGCTGCGCGTGCCTTCGGGCGGCACGATGAGTTGTAGCGGTCCGTCGGCCTCGGCGATGGCCTGTGCCGAGGCGGCCACCAGGTTGCTGGATTGCGCGCGGTTCACCGGGATGCCGCCGAGCCAGCGCATCAGGCCGCCAAACGGGGCTTTGAAGATGCTGTGCTTGCCCATCCAGTAGGGGTTCAGGCGCAGGGCGAAGGCGACCATGAGGGTGTAGGGCAGGTCCCAGTTGCTGGTGTGGGGCGCCGCAATGAACACGCTCCGGGTCGCCTGCGGTGGCAGGCTGCCTTCGACTGTCCAGCCGGTCATTTTCAGGAAAGCCAGCGAAAAGCCGCGCAGCAGGGTGTTGACCACCGGGGTGGTGAAGATGGTGCGGTGCATGGCCGGGGAGTATCGTGCAAGACACCGCCTGGCCCCTGCGCGCGCTACCATCTCCGTCACTTCATTTGACGGATATCAAACCATGACCCCAACCCTCGATGTGCAGGGACTGACGGTGCAGATCGAGGGCAGTGGCCCCACGGTGGTGATGCTGCACGGCTGGCCCGACACGCTGGCGCTGTGGGATGGTGCGGTGCACGCGCTTCGCGATGGCTACCGCTGCGTGCGCTTCTCGCTGCCGGGCTTCGACCTCTCCAAGCCGCCGCGCCCTGTGTCGGTGAATGAGATGTGTCAACTGGTGGGCGCGGTGGTGGACGCGGTGAGCCCAGACGAGCCGGTGACGCTGCTGCTGCACGACTGGGGCTGTTTCTTCGGCTACGAATACGCGGCACGCCACCCGCAACGCGTGGCGCGCGTGGTGGGTACCGACATCGGCGACACCAATTCGGGCGCCTACCTCAAGTCGCTCAAAACCAAAGAGAAGCTGATGATCGCGGGCTACCAGCTCTGGCTGGCTGTGGCCTGGAAGCTGGGTGCCTGGCTGCCGGGCCTGGCCGACCGCATGACGCGTTTCATGGCGCGCACCATCGGCTGTCGCACGCCGCCGGAGCGCATGGGCTGGCAGATGAACTACCCCTACGCCATGCAGTGGTTCGGTTCTTACGGCGGTTTGCGTGGCGTGGCGCGGGTGGACAAGGTGTTCGGCCCACAGATCCCCACGCTGTTCTGTTTCGGCCGGCGCAAGCCCTTCATGTTCCATTCACCGCGTTGGCTCGCAGCCCTGGGCACGACGCCGGGCAGCCAGGTGAAGGGCTTTGACGCCGGACACTGGTTGATGTTTCAGAAGCCCGCCCAGTTCCATACCGCGGTGCGGGCCTGGCTGGACGGCGGAGGTGCTGAGCGATGAAGCCGGAGGACCTGGAACGCCTGATCACAACCGAGATGCCCTTCGGAAAACACAAGGGCACGCCCATCGCCGACCTGCCGGGCAACTACCTGAACTGGTTTGCGCGCGAGGGCTTTCCGAAAGGTGACATTGGCCGCCTGCTGCAGCTGATGCACGAGATCGACCACAACGGCCTGGGCGATCTGCTGGTGCCGCTGCGGCGGCGCACCTGACCAACCCATCATCGCCAGCGACGTCAGCCCTCAGGCGATGTCGAAGGCGTGGAAGCCGAACTGCCCGCGACGGCGGTCGGCGAAGTAGTGTTCCAGCGTTTCCCGGACGGTGCGGAACGCGATCTCGTCCCAGGGGATCTGGTCTTCGGTGAACAGCCGGGCCTCGATGGTCTCGAAGCCGGGGTTGAAGTGCTGGCTGATCAGCCGGGCGCGGTAGTACAGGTGCACCTGGCCCACGCGCGCCACGTTCATGAGCGTGAAGAGTTCGCCCAGCTCGATCTGCGCACCGGCCTCTTCGTCGGTTTCGCGCAGCGCGCCTTCGGCCGTGGTTTCGCCCAGCTCCATGAAGCCGGCAGGGAGGGTCCACTTGCCACGGCGCGGTTCGATGTTGCGCAGGCAGAGCAGCACGTATTCACCCGTCTCGCCCCACACCGGCACCGTGCCCACGACATTGAGCGGGTTTTCATAGTGGACGGTGTGGCAGACGGTGCAGATGGCGCGGAGTTTGGTGTCACCGTCGTCGGGGAGTCGGTAGGTGACGGCGGCGCCGCATTCTTTGCAGTGTTGGATGGGGCTGCGGTGCATGTCGCAAAGTGTAGGGGAAATGAAAAAGGGCCCCTTGCGGAGCCCTTCAAGACACAGGGGTGCAAGGCACCCGGCCCAGGAGGCGATCAGCCCTTGGCGGACTTGCCGTGTTTGGCGATCAGCGACTTGGCGGTGTCCAGCAGTTGCTTGCCGTTGAAGCCGCGCTTGTCCATGTCCTGCATCCATTCCACTTCGACCAGGCGCGCCTTGCGCTTGAATTCCTGGGCTTCTGCGGCGGGGATGGTATAGATGCTGTTGCCGAGCTTGACGGCCGACTCGCGGCCTGGCGCGTCGCCACCCTGCTGCACCTTGCCCAGCCAGGCCGAGGTTTCCAGGCCGGAGTTTTTGTCGATGACGGCCTTGAGGTCGGCGGGCAGCGCGTTGTACTTGGCCTTGTTCATGGCCAGGATGAAGGTCGTGGTGTAGAGCGCGCCGCCCGCCGGGTCGAACTCGCTGTGGAACTTGGCCAGTTCCTGCACCTTGACGGCCGGCACCACTTCCCAGGGGATCACGCAGCCGTTAATGACGCCTTTGGAGAGCGCATCCGGAATCTGCGGCAGGGGCATGCCCACGGGCGAGGCGCCCAGGTAGCCGAGCATCTTGGTGATCTGGCGGGTCGGGCCGCGCACCTTGGAACCCTTGAGGTCTTCGGCGGTCTTGACCTGCTTGTCGCGCATGTGGAACATGCCCGGACCGTGCACCTGCAAGGCGATGGGATGCACATCCTTGAACTCGTCCTGGGCAACGGTCTGCACGTATTCCCAGTAGGCCTTGGAGGTGGCTTCGGCGTTGTTCATCATGAACGGCAGCTCGAAGACTTCGATGCGCGGGAAGCGGCCCGGCGTGTTGCCCGGCAGGGTCCAGACGATGTCGACCACGCCGTCCTTGGCCTGGTCGTACAGCTGCACCGGCGACCCGCCGAGCTGCATGGCGGGATAGGCCTCGAACTTGATGCGGCCGCCCGAGTCTTTGGTGACCTTGTCCATCCAGGCCTTGTGCATGTTGAGCCACACGTTGGACTGTGGCGACATGAAGGTGTGGAACTTGAGGGTGACGGTCTGCTGGGCAAAGCCGACCAAGGCCGGGGCGCCGAAGGCCACGGCGGCGCCTGACTGGAGCAGGGTTCTGCGCTGGATCATGGGATGTTCTCCTGTGTTGTAGGGGGAAATGGGGTGGCCGACGGCTGATGACCCAGTGACGGTAAACGTTTTGTTGCGCTGCGGGACAGAGGTCAAACCCGCAGCGCGGACGGTCCGCATGGGTTTGCGTGATTTAATTTTGTGAAATCAGTTCACGATGGTTGAATTTTAGACATTCAAGCCTAGGGGTTAACCCTGGTTCTGCTTTCAGGCCACCTTGACGCTGATGCCGGTCAGGCCGTCCACCCCACCGGTCATGGTGTCGCCCTTGACCACCGCGGCCACGCCTTCGGGGGTGCCGGTGTAGATCAGGTCGCCCGGCTGCAGTTCCCAAGCGTTGGACAGGTGTTCGATGGTCTCGGCGATGTTCCAGATGAGTTTGCTCACGTTGCTTCGTTGCCGGTCGCTGCCGTTGGCCTGCACCCAGATCGCGGCGTTGGCGATGTCGCCGGCCTCGGCCGCAGGTGTGATGGGGCCGATGGGCGCGGACTGGTCGTAGCCCTTGCCGATGCACCAGGGGCGGCCCTGCTTTTTCATCTCGGTCTGCAGGTCGCGGCGCGTCATGTCCAGGCCGACCGCGTAGCCAAAGATGTGCTTCGCTGCGTCTTCGGCGCGGATGCCGCAGCCACCCTGGCCGATGGCGACCACGAGCTCGATCTCGTGGTGCAGGTTGGACGTGAGCGTGGGATAGGGAATGACCGCGGTCTTGCCGGCTTCGGCGACCACGATGGCGTCGGCCGGTTTGAGAAAGAAGAACGGCGGCTCGCGGCCGGTGAAGCCCATTTCTTTCGCGTGTTCTTCGTAGTTGCGGCCCACGCAGTAGATGCGGTGGACCGGGAAGCGCTCGGCGCGCCCGACCACGGGCACGGAAACGACGGGCGGCGGGGTGAAAACGTAGCTCATGGCGGGTTCCTGGCGGCTGGCGGGCAGCGGGTGGCGTGGGGTTGAGTGCCCAGCAGTATAGGCAACCGGTGCCCGCTCAATACTGCGAAGTCGGCAGGCTCAGTTCGATGCCGTCGAGTTCCGGCGTGAGCACGATCTGGCAGCTCAGCCGGCTGCCGGCTGCACGCGGCGATGCGGTGAAGTCGAGCATGCCTTGTTCGTCATTGCCGGGCGCGGGGAGCCGGTCTGCCCAGGGGGCATCGACGATCACATGGCAGGTGGCGCAGGTGAGCGTGCCGCCGCAGTCGGCTGCGATGCCGCTCACGTTGGCGGCGACGGCGGCTTCCATGACGCTCTGGCCCGGTTTTCCCTGGATGTCCTGTACCGACTGGTCGGCGGCGATGATGCGGATGTGGATCATGGGGTCAGATTCTGCTGAAGTATTCGCGGCGGTCGAAGTCGGTCTTGTCCTTGGAGTCGGCGTGGCGGTCGATCTCTTGTTGTTTGATGCGGCAGAAATGGTGCACGACATCGGCGCCCAGCCCGGCGATGAGCGCGGTGTCTGCGCGCAGGCATCCCAGTGCGTTGCCGAGGGTGTCGGGGATTTTGGGGTGATCGGCGGCGTAGGGTGTTTCGCAGGCGGGTGGCGGTTCGAGACCGCGGGCCAGTCCGTCGAGCCCGGCGTGGATCTGCGCCGCCATGTACAGGTAGGGGTTGGCGGCGGGCTCGCCGATGCGGTTCTCGATGCGGGTGGCGTGGTCGCCCGGCCCGCCGACCACGCGCAACATGGCGCCGCGGTTGTCCTGCCCCCAGATCACGCTCTGGGGGGCCAGCGCGTTCGGGCGGAAGCGGCCGAAACCGTTGACGGTGGGTGTGCACAGCGCGGTCATGCCTTCGGCGTGCGCCAGCAGGCCGGCGAGCCAGTGGGCGCCGGCGTCCGACAGCGTGTGGCGCGCGTCGGCGGGTTTGCTGCCGGGTGCGGACGTTTCGCGCACGCAGGCGTTGCGGCCGGTGGCCAGATCCACCAGCGACTGGTGCAGGTGCCAGCCGCTGGACATGATGTTCGGAAACGGCGGGCGGCACATGAACGTGGCGTGGTAGTCGGCGCGGCGCAGCGCCTGGCGCACGCCGTTGCGGAACAACACCATCTGGTCGGCCGCGGTGAGTGCGTCGGTGGCGTCGAACACGGCTTCCACCTGGCTGGGGCCGAGTTCGATTTCCAGCGACTGCAGCGGCAGGCCCAGCGCCTGCGCCGTGTGCATCACGATGGACAGTGGCTCGTCGGCCATGTCGATCATGGCTTCGGACTGCAGGTTGTAGCCGGGGTGGATCATTTCCACCTGCGGCGGCAGACCGGGCCAATCGGCGCGTTCGGGGTCGAGCTGCGGCGCTGTGTCGGTGATGCGGTAGATGTGGAATTCGACTTCGAGCCCGGTCTTCAGACCGTAGCCCGCCTGGGCCAGCCGCGCCAGCGCCTGCTGCAGCACGCGGCGGCTGTCCAGCGCCACCGGGGTGGCGTCCTGAAACCAGGGCTGGCAGCGCAGCCAGCCAGTGCCTTTGCTCCAGGGCAACTCGATGAAGCTCGACGGATCGGGCAGCAACATCAGGTTGGCCGCGCCGGCAAAGCCGGGCAGGTCGCTGGTGCCGCCGGGCTCGAACACCTTCCAGGCGGTGCGGTCGGCCGTGTCCTTGAGCATCATCGTGCCGACCATGCCCACGCCATCGCGCAGCGCTTTGATGGCCGCGGGCGCCATCAGTGTCTTGCCGCGCAGCATGCCGTGGACATCGCACCAGCCCAGGCGCACGCGCTGGATGCCACTGGCTTCGATGAGCCGGGCGGTTTGTTGGCAAGCCGCTTCCCGGGCCGCATCGTGCAGGCCGCAGCGTTGGGCGAAATGGCTCATTTCGCGCTGGCCGTTTCGGTCGCGGCTTGCGCGGCGGCGTTCTGCCAGGGCGCGTTATCGCGCTTGGCGCGCACCGCTTCTTGCCACCAGGTCTGCCATCCTTCTGCGGGGGCGATGCCGTCCACGGTGTCGGGGCCGTTGATGTTGGCGTGTTGTGCCGGGTCGGCGATGCCGGGCGGCGTGCCGCCTTGTTCCACGGTGTCCATGGCCTGCAACAACATGCGCCGGTTGGCCATGATCACCTTGTCGGTTGTGCCCAGGTGTTCGCGCGTGCGGTCCTGAATGGCGCCCATGCTCTCGCAGGCCCACTGGTCGTGCACGTTGATGTCGTCCTCTCCCATGCCCAAGTAGGTGCGGTTCTGCTGCTCTTCCGCGTTGAAGCCCCAGTTGTTGTGGCGGCCGGATTTGGGGACGTAGTCGGGCAGGGTGACGGCATCCAGGCGCTGGTTGCGCATGGTGTCCTTGTCCACTGGCGTGTCGAAACTGGTGAAGAAGGCGAACCAGTAATTGCGTGTGTCGTCCACCGGCACGTGCATCTGCGTGATCGTCATGGTCTCCGACAGCGGGATCACGAAGGTCTGCGGGAACACCGCGTTGGTGACGCGCACGTGGGTGAGCGCGTCGGTCATGGGGCGCAGGGCGGTCAGCTGCAGGCCATAAGGCTGCTGTGTGAAGCTGATCTGGGGTTGGCCGAATTCGCGCATCACCTTGGTCATGGGCCAGCGCTCGCCGCCCACCTCGCCCACGCTGGCGCCACGGAACTGTTTGCCGTAGCTGCCTTCGAGCGAGGCGTCGTTGAAGAAGCGGTGCAGGTACGAGGCGTGCGCCGGGTCGATGCCGACCTCGAAGGCCTGCAGCCAGTTGCAGTGCCACAGGCCCTTGAACACGAAACTGTGCGTGGCCGGCGCTTCGAAGCAGTCCAGCGCGGGGAAGGGCGGCGGTGTGCTGCCTTCGGGGCCGAACCAGCCAAACAGCGCGCCCGCCTTTTCCACCAGCGGGTAGCTGCGCTGCCGGATGCGGCTGCACAGGGTGCTGCCGGCGGGCTCGGCCGGGGTTTCGGTGCACTGGCCGCTGACGTCGAACTTCCAGCCGTGGAAGGGGCAGCGCAGACCGTCGCCCTCGTTGCGGCCAAAGGCCAGGTCGGCACCGCGGTGCGGGCAGTCGCGGTCGAGCAGGCCGAACTGACCCGCTGCATCTTTGAACAATACGAAGTCCTGCCCCAGCATCCGCACCGCCTTCACCGGGCGCACACCCATGGCCGGGTCCAGCGCGGGGTTGAACTCGTCGAGCAGCGCCACCGGCTGCCAGTAGCGGCGCAGCAACTCGCCACCCGGTGTGCCTGGTCCGACCTGGGTGATGCGCTGGTTCTGTTCGGCTTTCATGCGGGGTCTCCTGTGGTTTGTTCAGCGGGTGATGGTCAAACGGTATCCCGTTTTGTAGATTCAGTGTACAGTTTGCGGCATGAGCCTGCAAGAAACCGTTTTGATGCAACTGCGCGACCTGATCCTGAGCGGCGAGTTCGCGCCCGGCCAGCGACTGGCTGAGCAACAACTGGCCGAGCGCCTGGGGGCATCGCGCACGCCGGTGCGCGCCGCGCTGGTCACGCTGGAACAGGAAGGGCTGGTCGAGGCCAACGACACCGGCAAGTACCTGGTGCGCCAGTTCACCGCCCGGGAAGTCACCGACGCGATCGCCGTGCGGGGCCACTTGGAAGGCATGGCGGCGCGCCTGGTCGCTGAGCACGGCGTGTCGCGCCAGCTGCAGGGCGACCTGCAGGCCTGCCTGGACGAGGGCGACCGGCTGCTCGCCGAGAGCCCGCTCACGATAGAAAGCTACGCCGCCTACGCGGCCATGAACGACCGCTTTCATGCGCTGATCCTGGCCGCCTGTGGTAACCGGGCGCTGCAGCGGGCTGTGGCGCTCAATGACAAGCTGCCGTTCGCCCCGGCTTCGGCCATGCTACCCATGCAGGGCACGGTGGCGCTGGACCGCGACTGGATGCTCTACGCCCATCGGCAGCACCACATGCTGTTTGACGCGCTGCAGCGCGGCGAGGGCGCGCGCGCGCAGGCGCTTGCGGTGGAGCACACCGAGGTGGCGCAGATGAACATGCGGCTGGCGCTGGAGCGGCGCGCCGAGTCCGAGCGGTTCATGCCCGGGATGCGGCTGGTGGTGGGCTGAGGACGGCCCCCCACGCCGGCCCGGCGGTGCCCTGGGCTGGACCTTTTCATGCCCCGGGGTGGCGCGCCGGAGCCCATGCACTGTCGCGCTGGTCCTTCGGCGGTGTATCGTGCAGACATGAGTGCCCAACCCGAACAAGAGACACCCGGCCGCGACAGCCTGATGCTGCGCCGCGTGGCCATCGACACCTACCGCGAGAACGTGGCCTACCTGCACCGCGACTGCGCGGTCTACCGGGCCGAGGGCTTTCAGGCCCTGTCCAAGGTGGAAGTCCGTGCCAACGGCAAACGCATCCTGGCCACGCTCAACGTGGTGGACGATGCGGCGATCGTCGGCTGCAACCAGCTCGGCGTGTCGGAGGACGCGTTCGTGCAACTGGAGGTGCCTGACGGCCACCCGGCCTCGGTGTCGCAGGCCGAGCCGCCGGAATCGATACCGGCGCTGTTTCGCAAGATCAACGGCGAGCGCCTCACACGCGCCGATTTCCACGCCATCGTGGGCGACATCGCACAGCACCGCTATTCCAAGATCGAACTGACCGCCTTCGTGGTCGCCAGCAACCGCAGCGAGTTGGACCGCGAGGAGGTGTTTTTCCTCACCGAAGCCATGGTGGCCAGCGGCCGCCGACTGGACTGGCACGAGCCCTTGGTGGTGGACAAACACTGCATCGGCGGCATTCCGGGCAACCGCACCTCCATGCTGGTGGTACCCATCGTGGCGGCCTATGGGCTGGTATTTCCCAAGACATCCTCGCGCGCCATCACCTCGCCCGCGGGCACCGCGGACACCATGGAGGTATTGGCCACGGTGGAGCTGCCTTTTGATCGGTTGACCGAAATCGTGCGCACCCACAGGGGCTGCCTGGCCTGGGGCGGCACGGCCAACCTGTCGCCCGCCGACGATGTGCTGATCTCGGTCGAGCGGCCGCTGGCGCTGGACTCGCCGGGGCAAATGGTCGCGTCCATTCTGTCGAAGAAGATCGCGGCCGGCGCCACCCACCTGGTGCTCGACATCCCCATCGGCCCCACGGCCAAGGTGCGCTCCATGCCCGAGGCGCAGCGCTTGCGCCGCCTGTTTGAATACGTGGCGCAGCGCCTGCACCTGTCGCTGGACGTGGTCATCACCGACGGCCGCCAGCCGGTGGGGCAGGGCGTGGGGCCGGTGCTGGAGGCGCGCGACGTGATGCGCGTGCTGGAGAACCACCCCGATGCACCGAACGACCTGCGGCAGAAATCGCTGCGCCTGGCCGGGCGCCTGATCGAGTGCAGCCCCGACGTGCGCGGTGGCGACGGTTTCGGTATCGCGCGCGATATCCTGGACTCGGGCCGCGCGCTGGCGCAGATGCAGGCCATCATCGAGGCCCAGGGATCGCGCGACTTCGATCACCACCACCCGGCGCTGGGCGTGCTCACGCTGGAGGTGACCGCGGCACAGGCCGGCGTGGTGACCGGCATCGACAACCTGCAGATCGCGCAGATCGCGCGCCTGGCCGGCGCTCCCAAGGTGCAGGGCGCGGGCGTGGACCTGCTGCGAAAGCTGGGCGACGCCGTGCGGGCGGGCGAAACGCTCTACCGCGTGCACGCCAGCTACCCGGCCGATCTCGAATTCGCGCGCCAGGCCTGCCTGCGCTTCAACGGTTTCAGCCTCGGTCACGCCGACCAGGTGCCCCATGTGTTTGTGGAGTTCTGATGCCCCCCGACCTTTCTGCTGGCTGCCTGCTGTGTTTTGACGATGAGCAGACCATCGCCCAGGCGGTTGCCGCTGCGGCGGGTCTGACGTTGGCCATCATTCAGCGCCACCGCTTTCCGGACGGCGAGTTGCGCCTGCGACTGCCCGAGAGCCTGCCACCGCGTGTGGTGTTCTGGCGCGGCCTGCACCAGCCGAACGAGAAGCTGGTTGAAATCCTGCTGGTCGCGCGCACCGCGCACCAGCTCGGCGCCGTGCACCTCACGCTGGTGGCGCCATACCTGGCCTACATGCGGCAGGACATCGCGTTCAACCCCGGCGAAGCGGTGAGCCAGCGCGTCATCGGCCGCTTCCTGGCCGGTCTGTTTGACGCCGTGATCACGGTGGACCCGCACCTGCACCGCGTGGCGACGCTGGAAGAGGCCATACCCGTGAAAGATGCCATCGTGCTCAGCGGCGCGCCGCTGCTGGCCGACCACATTGCGACGCAGCGCCCTGACGTGCTGCTGATCGGTCCCGACGAGGAGTCGCTGCAATGGGTGGCGCAGGCTGCTGCGCGTCACGGCTGGGCGCACGGCGTTTGCCGCAAGCTGCGGCATGGCGACCGGCAGGTGGACATCGAGCTGCCCGACCTGCCGTTCGCCGGACGCGCCGTGGTGCTGATGGACGACGTGGCCAGTTCGGGCCATACCCTTGCCCAGGCCGCGCGTTTGCTGAAAGCGGCGGGCGCGGCTTCGGTGGACGTGGCGGTCACGCACGCGTTGTTTGCCGAGGGCGCAGTCCGGCTGATCCGCGAAGCCGGTGCTGGTCAGATCTGGAGCACCGACTGCATTCCCCACGCCAGCAACGCGGTCAGTGTCGTGCCTGCGGTGACGGAGGCTTTGCGGCGCCTCGCCGACCGCACACACTGATCGGCGCTTGCTATTGCGGTGGACTTCGCGCACATTGATTGCGCTCAATCGGGCCGTGCTCCCGATGGGTCATGATGTTTCATATGGGAGCGTCGTCTCCCGCCACACCACAGGCAGCGCAGGTTTTCCGGTTCGCTGACGGTCTTTCGTTTCAGCGTCTTACGACAGGCTGCTGTGCATCCAGGAGACCACGGTGAGCGCGACCATTCACAAGCAACCCGCGGCGCGGGGGCCGGCGCCGAACCTGATGGACCACGCGGTCACTGCCGCGCAGTTCAGCTGGAATGACGCCCGCCGCTGGCTGGACGGCCTGCCCGGCGGCGCTGGCCTGAACATCGCTTACGAAGCCGTGGACCGGCACCTGCTGCATGGCCGTGGTGACAAGGTCGCGATCCGCTGGATCGGCAAAACCGGTGAACGCCAGGAATTCACCTACGCCGACCTGGCGCAGGCCACCAACCAGTTCGCCAACGCGCTGAACGATCTGGGCGTGATGCCCGGCGAGCGGGTGTTTGTGTTGATGGGGCGCCTGCCCGAGTTGTATGTGGCGGTGTTGGGTGCGCTCAAGGCGCGCTGCGTGGTGACGCCGCTGTTCTCGGCCTTTGGTCCCGAGCCCATCGTCACCCGGGCCGAGATGGGCGACGCGCGCGTGCTGGTGACGACCCCCGAGCTCTACCAGCGCAAGATCCGCGATGTGCGGGAACGCCTGCCCGGGCTGAAGCATGTGATCGTGGTCGGCGCGGCCCCGGCGGACGAAACCGGCGTGCACCCTTGGGGTGTTCTCGTATCGCCTGCGTCCACGCGGTACACCATCGGGCCCACCGATCCCGAGTCCATGGCGCTGCTGCACTTCACCAGCGGCACCACCGGCCGCCCCAAGGGTGCGGTGCACGTGCACGAGGCCGTGCTCGCGCACGTGGTGACCGGTCGCTACGCGCTGGACCTGCACGATGACGATGTGTTCTGGTGCACGGCCGACCCGGGCTGGGTCACCGGCACCAGCTACGGCATCATCGCGCCGCTGGTGTGCGGCGTGACGAATGTGGTGGTGGAAGCCGAGTTCGATCCGCAGACCTGGTACGGCGTGCTGGAGCGCGAGCGCATCACCGTCTGGTACACCGCGCCCACGGCGATCCGCATGATGATGAAGCTCGGCGCCGAGGCATTGCAGGGCTTCGACCTCTCGGCGCTGCGCTTCATGGCCAGCGTGGGCGAGCCGCTGAATCCCGAGGCCGTGCTCTGGGGCCTCAAGGCGTTTCGCCTGCCCTTCCACGACAACTGGTGGCAGACCGAAACCGGCGGCATCATGGTCTCCAACTACGCGGCCATGGACATCAAGCCGGGCTCCATGGGCAAGCCCTTGCCCGGCATCACCGCCGCGGTGGTGCGCCGCCTGGCCGGCGGGCATGTGGAGCCCATCGAAGCACCCGGTGTGGACGGCGAGCTGGCGCTCAGGACGCCCTGGCCGTCGATGATGCGTGGCTACCTGCACGAGGACGAGCGCTACCGCAAGTGTTTCGCCGACGGCTGGTACCTCACCGGCGACCTGGCGCACCGCGATGCCGACGGCTACTACTGGTTCGTCGGCCGAGCCGACGACGTCATCAAATCCGCCGGGCATTTGATCGGGCCGTTCGAGGTCGAGAGCGCGCTGATGGAGCACCCGGCGGTCGCCGAGGCGGGCGTGATCGGCATTCCCGACCCGATGGCGGGCGAGGTGGTGAAGGCCTTCGTGGCGCTCAAGCCCGGCTTCGAGGCTGGCGAGACCCTGCGCCGCGAGCTGCTGGGCCATGCGCGCAAACGGCTGGGCGCGGCGGTGGCGCCCAAACAGATCGAGTTCCGCGACAACCTGCCCAAGACCCGCAGCGGCAAGATCATGCGCCGCCTGCTCAAGGCGCGCGAGCTCGGCCTGCCCGAGGGCGATCTGTCCACACTGGAAAGCGATGAAAAGAAGGGTGCGCCATGACCGACAAGATTCACTTGGACCGTGCCCACCTGCACCATCTGTACCGCGGGATGCTGCGCATCCGTCGATTTGAAGCCAAGTGCGTCGAGCTTTACCAGGCGCAGAAAATCCGCGGCTTCCTGCACCTGTACGACGGCGAGGAGGCCGTGGCCGTGGGGGTGATGGATGCGCTGGAGCCGCGCGACGCGGTGCTGGCCACCTACCGCGAGCACGGCCATGCGCTGGCGCGCGGCGTGCCGATGGCGCCGCTCATGGCCGAGATGCTGGGCAAGCTCGAAGGCTGTTGCCGCGGGCGCGGCGGTTCCATGCACCTGTTTCACCGCGAGCACCGCTTCTTCGGTGGCAACGCCATCGTCGGCGGTGGCCTGCCGCTGGCCGTGGGCATTGCCATGGCCGACAAACAGCTGCGACCGGGTGCGGTGACGGCGTGTTTCTTTGGCGAGGGTGCGGTGGCCGAAGGGGCTTTTCATGAGAGCATGAACCTGGCGGCCATCTGGACGCTGCCGGTGCTGTTCGTGTGTGAAAACAACCTCTACGCCATGGGTGTTCCGCTGGCCGATTCCGAGTCGCAGACCGAGGTGTACCGCAAGGCCGACGCCTACCGCATGGCCTCGGCGCAGGTCGATGCGATGGACCCGGTCCAGATGGCCGCCGCCGCGCGGCGCGCCGTGGCGCATGTGCGCGCCGGCCTCGGGCCGTATTTCCTGGAATGCCGCACCTACCGTTTCCGCGCGCATTCGATGTTCGACACACAGGCCTACCGTACGCGGGGCGAGATCGAAGACTGGCGCCAGCGCGATCCGATCGAGCGCTTGCGCCACTGGATGGAGGGCAACCACCTGTTGACCACGGACGAAGCCGCGGCGATCGACGCCACGGTGGCCGCGGAGCTTCAGGCGGCGGTGGCGTTTGCCGAGGCCGGCACGCTGGAACCGGTGGACCAGCTGGAGCGCTTCGTGCTGATGGACAGCGTGGTGCAGGAGGCGGCGCCATGAGCAGCTTCACACCCCTCCGGATGACCTACCGCGAAGCCTGCAAGCAGGCGATCCGCGACGCGCTGCTGGCCGACCCACGCTGCTTCGTGATGGGTGAGGACGTGGGCAAATACGGGGGTTGCTACGCCGTGACCAAGGGCCTGCTGGAAGAGTTCGGCCCCGCGCGCATCGTCGACACGCCGCTGGCCGAGGTGGGTTTTGTCGGCGCGGGTGTGGGCGCAGCGCTGGCCGGTCTGCGCCCCATCGTCGAGATCATGACCTGCAACTTCAGCCTGCTCGCGCTGGACCAGATCATGAACAACGCCGCCACCATCCCGCACATGTCGGGTGGACAGTTCGCCGTGCCGCTGGTGATCCGCATGGCCACCGGCGCGGGTCGTCAGCTGGCGGCGCAGCATTCGCACAGCCTGGAGGGCTGGTTCGCCCACATCCCCGGACTCAAGGTACTGGTGCCCGGCACGGTGGAGGACGCGCGCCACATGCTCGCCGCCGCACTGGCCGACCCCAACCCCGTGCTGATCTTCGAACACATCGTGCTCTACAACGCCGAGGGCGAACTGGACCCGGCCGTCACTGCGGTGGACATTGAACACGCGCGCGTGCGCCGCCCGGGCAAGGATGTCAGCCTGGTGACCTATGGCAACAGCCTGCCCAAGTGCCTGGCCGCGGCGCAGCAACTGGCGGGCGAGGGCATCGAGGCCGAGGTGATCGACCTGCGTGTCTTGCGCCCGCTGGACACCGCCACCGTGATGGAATCACTCACCCGCACGCACCGCTGCGTGATCGTGGACGAGGGCTGGAAGAGCGGCTCGATCTCGGCCGAGATTGCAGCCCGACTGGCCGAAGACGCGCTCTACGAGCTCGATGCCCCGGTGCGCCGCGTCTGTGCCCGCGAGGTGCCAGTGCCCTACGCCGAACACATGGAAACGGCCAGCCTGCCGCAGGTGCCCGACATCGTGGCCGCCGTGCGCAGCGTGGTGAAAGCGGGGTAGGGCGCATGGCCGACTTCCTGATGCCCGCGCTGGGTGCCGACATGGAAACCGGCACGGTGGTGCAGTGGCTCGTCGAGCCGGGAGCCCGGGTGAAGCCTGGCGATGTGGTCGCAGTGGTGGAAACGCACAAAGGCGCGATCGATGTGGAGTGTTTTCTCGACGGCGTGATCGGTGAGCTCGCCCCGATGGGAGAAAGCTTGCCGGTGGGTGCGGTGCTGGCGCGGGTAGCGCTGCCTGGCGAGGCGGGTGCAGCAGCGCCAGCGCCGCTAACCGCAGTGCAGGCCGGTCCGGCTTCGATCCCGGCATCAACAGCACCGGCGGCGAAGCCTGCCACGGCACCCTTGGCGCCAGTTCCGCAGGCGGCAGTGACCGGCACACCGTTGCGAGCCAAGGTCAGCCCCGCCGCGCGCCGCCGCGCGCAGACGCTCGGCCTGACGCCAGACGCCTTGTACGGCAGCGGTGCCGATGGTGCGGTCACGCTGGCCGATGTGGAGCGCGCGGCGTCGCAAGCCCCACCTATGGCCGTGCGAACGGCAACCCCGCAACGCGTGAAACCGGGCGGTTTCGACGCCCCCCAGATGCGCCAGGCCATCGCGGCGGCCATGAGCCGATCCAAGCGCGAAATCCCGCATTACTACCTGGCTGAAACGGTGGATTTCGCAGCGGCCCAGACCTGGCTCGATGGCTGGAACCGCGACCGCCAGCCGGAAGACCGGCTGCTCAGCGCCGTGCTGCTGCTCAAGGCCACGGCCCTCGCTTTGCGCGAGGTGCCGCAGCTCAACGGCTTTTACGAGAGTGGGCAGTTCCGCCCCGGCGACGGCATCCACATCGGCTGGGCGATTGCCCTGCGCGGTGGTGGCCTGGTGGCGCCGGCCATCCACCATGCCGACCAGAAGACCCTGCCCGAGCTCATGACCGCTCTGCGCGATCTGGTGCAGCGGGCGCGGGCTGGCGGGCTGCGCAGCTCCGAACTCACCGACCCGACCATCACCGTCTCCAGCCTGGGCGACCGCGGTGCCGAAAGCGTGTGGGGTGTCATCTACCCGCCGCAGGTCGCCATCGTCGGCTTCGGGCGTGTGCTGTCCAAACCATGGGTGGTGGATGGGCAGGTGTTGCCACGACCGGTGGTCAATGCCAGTCTGGCGGCCGATCACCGCGTCAGCGACGGCCACCTCGGCGGCCAGTTGCTGGTGGCCATCCACCGCGCCCTGCACACACCACAAACCCTTTGAACCGGGAGCCTCCATGAACCCAGCCGACATCCGACAACTCGCGACCGATGTGCTGGCCGGCATCGCCCCCGAGGCCGACCTGAGTACCGTTGGCGACCACGAGGACCTGCGCGAGGCGCTGGACCTCGACTCGATGGATTTCCTCAACTTCATCATCGGCCTGAGCCAGGGCAGTGGCGTGCCGATTCCCGAAAGCGACTACCCGCGGCTGTTCACGCTGCAAGGGCTGGTGGCGTACCTGGCCCGGTGAATCGGGACGTCCTTTCACGCGCCATGGGTGTGTGGCGGGTCGCTTGCGTGGTTGCGGCGGACAGGCATACAGTGAAACCGGTCTCTTTGCGGAGGTGCGATGAACACGTCTCCTGCCATGGGTCTCCGGGCCTTCGGGGGCATCGGCTTCAGCCTCCGTCGCTGGTGGTTGTGGGGTGCGTTGTTGTGGGCCCTCGCGGTGACCGGTGTGCGGGCAGAACAGGCCGTGGTCCTGACGGTACAGGGCGCCATAGGACCCGCCAGCGCTGACTACGTGATCCGTGGCCTGCAGCGTGCCCAGCAGCAGGGCGCTGCGCTGGTGGTGCTGGAGCTGGACACGCCCGGCGGGCTCGACACCTCCATGCGCCAGATCATCCAGGCCATCCTGGCCTCACCCGTGCCGGTCGCCACCTACGTGACGCCACAGGGCGCACGGGCCGCGAGCGCCGGCACCTACATCCTCTACGCCAGCCACATCGCCGCCATGGCGCCGGCCACCACCTTGGGCGCCGCCACGCCCGTGGCCATCGGCATGCCGGGCGCACCGCAGGCGCCACGGGAACGGCCCGATTCCTCGCCGGCGTCCAAAGACACACCGGGTACGCCCGCGCCCGCATCGCCCGCCGACGCGATGACCGCCAAGCAGGTCAACGACGCGGCGGCTTTCATCCGCGGCCTGGCGATACAACACGGACGCAACGCCCAGTGGGCCGAACGCGCGGTCCGAGAGGCAGCCAGCCTGGCGGCGAGCGAAGCCTTGAACGAGAAAGTGATTGACGTGGTGGCCGACGACATCGCCGACCTGCTCACGCAGATTGACGGGCGCACCGTGCGCATGGCCAGTGGCGAGCTGCGTCTGCAGACGCGCGGTCTGACCACCCAGGCGCAGCCGCCCGACTGGCGCCACCGCCTGCTGGGCGTGATCGCCAACCCGAGCTTGGCGCTGATCCTGCTGATGATCGGGGTCTACGGCCTGATGTTCGAGTTTTCGTCACCCGGCTTCGGTCTGCCCGGGACCGTGGGCGCGCTCTGTCTGCTGCTGGCGATGTTTGCATTGCAGCTGCTGCCGGTGAACTACGCGGCGCTCGCGCTGATCCTGCTGGGCTTTGCACTGCTGGCTGCCGAACTGCTTTCGCCCTCGTTTGGCGTGCTCGGTGTGGGTGGTGTCGTGGCGTTCATCGCTGGCGGACTGCTGCTGTTTGACCGCGATGTACCCGGCCTGGGTGTGCCGCTGCCGCTGATTTTCGGCATCGCCGTCACGGCAGCGGCCGCGGTGTTGCTGGGTGGTGGCATGGCGCTGCGGGCGCGCCGCGCGCCGGTGGTCAGCGGTGGCGAGGGCCTGGTCGGCGCGCTCGGTGATGTGGTCCAGGTGCAGGACGATCAGGCCTGGGCCGAGGTGCATGGCGAGCGTTGGCAGGTGCGCTCGGAATCGCCCCTGTTGCCAGGGCAGCGCGTGCGGGTGCTGGGTTTGAGCGACCTGGTACTGCAGGTGCGGCCCGACACCGAAAACTTTTCTGCGTCCCAATCATCCCCCTGAAGGAGGCACCCACGATGTTCGATTTCAACCTGGGACTGGGCGCGATCCTCGTGCCCGTTGTGCTGATCCTGCTGGCGTCGTCGTTCCGCATCCTGCGCGAGTACGAGCGTGGCGTGGTGTTCCAGCTCGGCCGTTTCTGGAAGGTCAAGGGGCCGGGTCTGGTGATCGTGGTGCCGGGCCTGCAGCAGATGGTGCGGGTCGATCTGCGCGTGGTGACCATGGACGTGCCGCCGCAGGATGTGATCTCGCGCGACAACGTATCGGTCAAGGTCAATGCGGTGGTGTTCTTCCGCGTGGTGGCGCCCGACAAGGCCATCATCCAGGTGGAAAACTTCCTCGTGGCCACCAGCCAGCTCGCGCAGACCACGTTGCGCGTGGTGCTGGGCAAACACGAGCTCGACGAAATGCTGGCCGAGCGCGAGCGGCTGAACCTTGATGTACAGCAGATCCTGGACGCGCAGACGGGTGCCTGGGGCATCAAGGTGACCAACGTCGAGATCAAGCACATTGACCTCAACGAGTCCATGGTGCGCGCCATCGCGCGCCAGGCCGAAGCCGAACGCGAGCGGCGTGCCAAGGTGATCCATGCCGAAGGCGAGAAGCAGGCCGCCGTGTCCTTGCTCGAAGCCGCACAGATGCTGTCGCAGCAGCCCGAGGCCATGCAGCTGCGCTACCTGCAGACCATGACCCAGGTGGCCGGTGACCGCGCGTCGACCATCGTGTTCCCGCTGCCGATGGACCTGCTTGGGCGCATGCTCGACAAAGCCCGACCATCGGCCGATGGGGGTTGATCAACCGGTTTATCCTTGGTCTCCATGAAGCTCTACAACTACTTCCGCTCCTCGGCGTCCTTCCGTGTGCGCATCGCGCTCGCGCTCAAGGGCCTGCCTTACGAATACCTGCCGGTGCACCTCGCCAAAGGCGAACACAAACAGTCCGCCTACAGCGATATCGCGGCCGACCAACTGGTGCCACTGCTGGAACTGGACGATGGCACGCGCCTGTCGCAGTCGATGGCGATCATCGAGTACCTGGACGACATCCATCCCGAACCCGCCCTGGTGCCGCGCGAAGCGCTGGCGCGGGCCCGAGTGCGGGCGCTGGCGCAGTCGATTGCCTGCGAGATCCACCCCATCAACAACCTGCGCGTGCTCAAGTACCTCTCGGGCACGCTGAAGCTGGACGAAGATGCCAGGAACACCTGGTACCGCCACTGGGTGCGCAGCGGACTGGAGGCCTTTGAACGGCAGCTGGCCCAACAGCCGGCTTCGCGCTTCTGTTACGGCGACACGCCCACGCTGGCTGACTGTTGTCTGGTGCCGCAGATCTTCAACGGGCAACGTTTCAACACCCCGTTCGACGGCTTGCCACGCACCATGGCCGCTTTCGACGCCTGCATGGCGTTGCCGGCGTTTCAGCAGGCGCAGCCCTCTGCCTGCCCGGACTTCGAAGCCTGATGCCCATACCGGAAGACTGGCTGGTGCCTGACTGGCCCTTGCCGGCCGGGGTGCGCGCGGTGTTCACCACCCGCTCGGGCGGCGTGTCGGCGCTGCCGTTTGACCGCCTCAACCTCGGCGACCATGTGGGTGACGATCCGGCTGCGGTCGCCACCAACCGGGCGCGTCTGGCCGGTGCCACCGGTGTGCGACCGGTGTTCCTGAAGCAGGTGCACGGCGTGGCCGTGGCCACACTCGATACCCGGACGCCCGATGGGGGTGAGGCCGATGCCTGCCTGAGCACCTTGCCCGGTGTGGCCTGCACCATCATGGTGGCGGACTGCCTGCCGGTGCTGTTCACGAACAGCGCGGGCAGCGTGGTGGCGGCCGCCCACGCCGGCTGGCGTGGACTGGCGGGTGGGCCGGATGGTCAAGGGGTTCTGGAGGCCACAGTCGCCGCTTTGGTGCAGGCGGTTCAGCAGATGGACGCCTCGGCCGATCGGGACCGCGTCATCGCCGACATGCTGGTCTGGCTGGGACCCTGCATCGGGCCCGAAGCGTTTGAGGTGGGGCCTGAGGTGCGGGCTGCTTTTGTGCAGAGCGATCCGGCGGCCCAACGCGCCTTTGTTCCGCACCCCGCGGGTGGTGAGAAGTACCACGCGAACCTGTCGGCGCTGGCCCGGTTGCGGCTGAGCGCCATGGGCATCCACCACGTCTATGGCAACGACGGTACCCCGGTCTGGTGTACCGCGACACAAGCCTTACGTTTCTTTTCCCACCGCCGGGATGCTGTCCGTCTGGGCAGCACCGGACGCATGGCGGCCTGCATCTGGCGGCAATGAGATCCCCCATGCGTTCTGTCCCTCTCGGGGACAGTCCGGGGCTCCACCGCTGCGCGGGTCGCTGCCCTCCGAGGGGGCTGATTCGCCTTGGCGCGGCCCGGCGGCGAATTGGTCTTCCTGCGCGGTGGAGCGGGCTTGCTGGCGGAGGGCGTCTTCGGCGGCTTCGCGTGCCTTGATCTCTTTGCGACGCTGTGGCGTGCGCATCAGGTAAACCACCAATGCGATTGGAATCAAACCGTAAAGAAAGAAGGTCACAATGGCTCCGAGCACGGTGCCCGTCGTATTCGAGGCCTCGGCCACCGCCATCATGAGCACCACATAGAGCCAACCGATCACCACCAGATACACAACGTTCCTAACCATGCGGGGTTTTGTTGTCAGCTTGCTGGAAGCCGGCACATTGACACTAGGGAAAACCCGGAATTCCTCCCCAGAGGAACCGATAATAAGCCGCTGGTAAAAACCATTGGAGACAAGCATGACATCTGGGAAGACACCCCCACAGCCTTGGCTGGAAGCTGCACAGCAGTTTCAGCAAAACCTCATTGCCCAGTGGACGCAAGCTGCGCAGGCCTTTCCGGGGGCTGCCGCACAAGCAGCGCCACAAGACGCCACAGACCCTTTCGCGGCTTTCAAGGCTTTCATACCCCAGAGTGGCGCGGGCAATCCTTTCGGCATGGCAATGCCTCAGATGGGGGCTGGCATGGGGATGGCAGGTATGGGCGACATGTTCAACCAGGCCGCTGGCCAGAAGGTCCACTTCGATCCGGCCAAGCTGCTTGAAATCCAGAACACCTACATGAAAGACGTGGCGGGCCTGTGGAATCACGGTCTCGACGCCAAGCCGCAGGCCGACCGCCGCTTTGCCTCCGAAGCCTGGGCCAGCAATCCGGTGGCCGCGTTCTCTGCAGCCGCCTACCTGCTGAACGCCCGCACCCTGATGGCGCTGGCCGATGCGGTGGAGGGCGACGCCAAGACGCGCACCCGTGTGCGCTTTGCGGTGCAGCAGTGGATCGACGCCAGCGCACCCAGCAACTTCCTGGCCTTCAACGCCGAAGCCCAGAAGATGGCGCTGGAGTCCAAGGGCGAGAGCATCGCCAAGGGCATGGCCAACCTGCTGCACGACATGAAGCAGGGCCATGTGTCCATGACGGACGAGAGCGTGTTCGAGGTGGGCAAGAACGTCGCCACCACCGAAGGCGCCGTGGTGTTCGAGAACGAGTTGTTCCAGCTGATCGAGTACAAGCCGCTCACCGCCAAGGTCTACGAGCGTCCGTTCCTGCTGGTGCCGCCCTGCATCAACAAGTTCTACATCCTCGACCTGCAGCCCGCCAACTCGCTGATCCGGTACTGCGTGGAGCAGGGCCACCGTACCTTCGTGGTGAGCTGGCGCAATCCGGACGAGTCGCTCGCGCAAAAGACCTGGGACGACTACATTGAAGACGCGGTCATCAAGGCCATTGGCGTCACGCAAGACATCACCGGTGCCGAGACCATCAACGCGCTGGGCTTCTGCGTCGGCGGCACCATGCTCAGCAACGCCCTGGCCGTGCTGGCCGCGCGTGGCGAAGAGCCGGTCCACAGCGCCACCTTCCTCACCACGCTGATCGACTTCACCGACACCGGCATCCTCGATGTGTTCATCGACGAGCCTTTCGTGAAGATGCGCGAAATGCAGTTTGGCCAGGGTGGCCTCATGTCCGGCCGCGATCTGGCGACCACGTTCAGCTTCCTGCGCCCGAACGACCTGGTGTGGAACTACGTGGTGGGCAACTACCTGAAGGGCGAATCGCCGCCGCCGTTCGACCTGCTGTACTGGAACTCCGACGCGACCAATCTGCCTGGCCCGTACTACGCCTGGTACCTGCGCCAGACCTATCTCGAAAACAACCTCGTCAAGCCCGGCAAGACCGAAGTCTGCGGCGAGAAGATCGATTTCCGCCAGGTCAAGCTGCCGGTCTACATCTACGGCTCGCGCGAAGACCACATCGTGCCCATCGGCGGTGCCTACGCCAGCACGCAGGTGTTCCCGGGCAAGAAGCGTTTCGTGATGGGCGCGTCTGGCCACATCGCCGGCGTGATCAACCCACCCGCTGCCGGCAAACGCAGCCACTGGGTGAGCAACGCGACGAAGTTTCCTGCCGACGTGAACGACTGGATCGCCAGCGCCACCGAGCACAAGGGCAGTTGGTGGTCAGACTGGGCCGCCTGGCTCAAGCCATTGGCTGGCAAGCAAATTGCTGCGCCCAAGACCTATGGCAAGGGAAAGGCCTACGCCGCCATCGAACCCGCGCCGGGCCGCTACGTCAAGGCAAGAGCCTGAAATTTTTGCAACCGCTTTTTTGACCTCTGAGGAGACAACCCGTGGAAGACATCGTCATCGTTTCAGCCGCCCGCACCGCTGTGGGCAAGTTCGGCGGCTCGCTCGCCAAGACCCCGGCCACCGAGCTGGGCAGCATCGTGATCAAGGAGCTGCTGGCGCGCACCGGTCTGCCGGTGGATGCCATCGGTGAAGTGATCATGGGCCAGGTGCTGGCCGCTGGCTGTGGCCAGAACCCGGCGCGTCAGGCCATGATGAAGGCCGGCGTGGCCAAGGAAACGCCAGCGCTGACCATCAACGCCGTCTGCGGCTCGGGCCTGAAGGCCGTGATGCTGGCCGCGCAGGCCGTGGCCTGGGGCGACAGCGAGATCGTGATCGCCGGTGGCCAGGAAAACATGAGCGCCAGCCCGCATGTGCTCAATGGCAGCCGCGATGGCCAGCGCATGGGCGACTGGAAGATGACCGACACCATGATCGTGGACGGCCTGTGGGACGTGTACAACCAGTACCACATGGGCATCACCGCCGAGAACGTGGCCAAGGCCCACGGCATCACCCGCGAGATGCAGGACGCGCTGGCCGCTGGCAGCCAGTCGAAGGCCGCCGCTGCACAGGCCGCCGGCAAGTTCAAGGACGAGATCGTCGGCGTGAGCATCCCGCAGCGCAAGGGGGACCCGATCGTTTTCAACAGCGACGAGTTCATCAACGCCAAGACCACCGCCGAAGTGCTGGCCGGTCTGCGCCCTGCCTTTGACAAGGCGGGCTCCGTGACCGCCGGTAACGCCTCCGGCATCAACGACGGCGCCGCCGCCGTGATGGTGATGACGGCCAAGAAAGCCGCCGCCCTGGGCCTGACGCCGCTGGCGCGCATCGCCGCCTTTGGCACCAGTGGTCTCGACCCGGCCACCATGGGCATGGGCCCGGTGCCCGCGTCGCAGAAGGCCCTGGCCCGTGCGGGCTGGAAGGCGTCTGACGTCGACGTGTTCGAACTCAACGAAGCTTTTGCTGCGCAGGCTTGTGCGGTCAACATGGCGCTGGACATTGACCCCGCCAAGGTCAACGTGAACGGTGGTGCCATCGCCATCGGTCACCCCATCGGTGCGTCCGGTTGCCGCATTCTCGTGACGCTGCTGCACGAAATGCAGCGCAGCGGCGCCAAGAAGGGTCTGGCCGCGCTGTGCATCGGCGGCGGCATGGGCGTTTCCTTGGCCGTTGAACGCGCCTGACCCACTCACACATTTTTTCGCCATAACGGCACCACCTAGAGGAGCAAACAACATGAGTCAAAAAGTCGCATACGTCACCGGCGGCATGGGCGGCATCGGAACCGCCATCTGCCAGCGCCTGCACAAGGAGGGCTTCAAGGTCATCGCTGGTTGCGGCCCCACGCGCGATTTCACCAAATGGCTGGACGAGCAGAAGGCCCTGGGCTACACCTTCTACGCCTCGGTCGGCAACGTGGGTGACTGGGATTCCACCGTCGAGGCCTTCACCAAGACCAAGGCCGAGCACGGCAGCATCGATGTTCTGGTCAACAACGCTGGCATCACCAAGGACCGCATGTTCCTGAAGATGTCGCGCGAAGACTGGTCGGCTGTGATCGAAACCAACCTGAACTCCATGTTCAACGTGACCAAGCAGGTCGTGCCCGACATGGTGGAAAAGGGCTGGGGCCGCATCATCAACATCTCGTCGGTCAACGGCGAAAAAGGCCAGGCCGGCCAGACCAACTACTCGGCCGCCAAGGCCGGCATGCACGGCTTCTCGATGGCGCTGGCGCAGGAACTGGCCACCAAGGGCGTGACGGTCAACACCGTGAGCCCGGGCTACATCGGCACCGACATGGTCAATGCCATCCGCCCCGACGTGCTGGAAAAAATCGTCGCCACGGTGCCGGTCAAGCGCCTGGGCAAGCCGAGCGAAATCGCCTCCATCATCGCCTGGCTGGCCAGCGAAGAAGGCGGCTACGCCACGGGCGCCGACTTCTCGGTGAACGGTGGTTTGCACATGGGCTGAACAAGCGTTTTGTGAACAGAAAAAAGCCCCGTTCGACGGGGCTTTTTCATGGGTGCGACCGATCAGAAACGCCAGCCAGCCCCCACGCGCACCAGATGGCGCTTGCCCGACCCTGCGCCCAGACCACCGTTGAAGGTGGTGTTGCCGACCTGGCGTGCGAACGACAAGCCCACTGCCGTCTGCCCACCATAGGCAGCCACCCCCACGTTCACCGTGGTTTCCCCGTCCCCAGCGGGGGCCATGGGCACCATGGCTGCCGCCTGGGCAATACCGGCGAAGGCTTCTTTTTGAAGGGCGCCTACCCGGAGGTCCGTGTGCTGGCGGGCGCTGTCCAAGGTGCGGGCGTCACCCTCGTCCGCATACTCGCGCACGGCCTGCTCCCGCACATCGGTGTAGTTCTTGGCTTGCCGAAGCGTGCGGGCGTCACCCGCATCGGCATACCGTTGTGCGCGGTGAAGGGTGTCTGCGCTGACACCGTTGAGCTGATTCACGTTGACGGCATCGGTGCCATCCACGCCCGCTGCCACATTCGTGATGCGACGCTCGTTGCCTGCCGAGCCCACGGAAACGGTATTGGCTTGTGTGGCGATCGAGCCCGAACCCAGGGCCACGCTGTTGTCGGCCTGCGCTTGTGCGTTGGTGCCTATGCTGACGGTGTCGTTGGCGGCGATGCCTGAGCCGGCCATGACACCCATGGCTGTGTTGCGGTCGCCGGTGACATTTCGACCGGCTGATGTTCCATTCGCGGTGTTTCCGTGGCCCGTGACGGCAACACCAGCATGCGCTCCGGTGGCGGTGTTGTAGTCGCCGGTCACCGATCCGCCTGAGAGCAGGCCAGTGGCGGAATTGCCTGAACCCTGAACAAGCGAGCCCGCATACGAGCCGCTGGCGGAGTTTAGGTTACCGGAGACATCCAATCCGGCACTCGTGCCACTGGCGGAGTTTTCGTTGCCGTTCACGCCTATGCCTGCACCAGTTCCCAATGCAGAGTTAGAGTTGCCGATCACGCCCGTGCCCGCGTGGGAGCCCATGGCAGAGTTGTTGTCGCCTACCACACCCCCTCCGGCCGTTGTGCCCGACACGGAATTCCCATTCCCGATGACGACTTCTCCAGCGCGTGAACCGAATACTGAGTTGCCGGCACCCACGTTGCCAATGCCAGCGCCGCTACCGACCGTAGTGCTCCCGTCGCCATTCGCTTCGGCATCGGGTCCGCATGCGAAACTGTTGCTTCCGATGGCACCGGCGGTATCGCCGCCCATGTCGCAGACAGTCTGAGCTTGCGCGGGCGCAGCCAGCAGTGAAAGCAGTCCACAGGTGAGGGCGGAGAGAAAGACCTGTCGTGCCCCATTGGGCCAGCGGCGGTTGGGTGCGGCATCCGGGAGGACATCGGCGAGTGCAGAACGAGGGTGGACGATCAATGCCGTCATTTTTTGTTGGGTGGTCATGGTGATTGCGGGGTTCAAAAAGGGGTTCATGTCGAACTCCATGGGGTTGCTCGGGTTGGTTGGCCCGATGGCCCATGCATGTCCGGCGTTCATGAGCGCCTTTGCCATGCATCCATCGGTGAGGTGAGATTACGAATCTCGCCCCGATGGCACATCACTCAAATCAATTAGTTGGCTTTGATTTTTGTCAAGAAAAAGCCAGAACCAGTGACTTGTTGCCACTGGGCGCCGCCACGAACCCGTGGCTCAGCCGCCCGCTATTGCATGGCGCGGGCAGATGGCCAGGCCAATTGGCCGATCAACAAACAGGTGCTGGAACAGTAAAAACGCGCTGTGCTGCAAGGCACCAGTGGTACACAGCGCAGGAGCGGGGCGGAGCGAACAGCGCATCAGGCGCGCTGCGGTGGGCGGACCCTTGCGCTGCCGCTGCCGCAGACTCAAAATCGCAGTCGGTTCACGTACGCACCCAGGGCCACCTGGGTGGATTGACCGGTTTTGTCGAAAGCGTTCGACAAATGCTTGCGCAGCGTATGGATGGAAATTTCCAGGCGGCTCGCAATGGATTCGGTGGCTTCGCCATCGGCGATGGCCAGCGCGATCCGGGCCTCTGCGGTGGTCAGTCCGCTGAGGGCGGAAAGCACCTCGATCGAGGGGGGCTGCGAGGAGTCTGCAGTGGTAACGAACAGTGCCGCCAGACCTGGCCCGAGCGCATGGCGGTACTCTGAGGTCGTCAACGGAAGTAGATACGCGATGGCGGCCTCGTTGGCCTTGCCGGGCAGGGGCATGCCATTGCCCCAATAACCCAACGAAAGCTCGTTGGTTGTACAAGCGCGGGCGACGGCCTCTGCGAATGCAGCCTGCCGCTCTCGGGATTGCGGATAGATACGTCCATCGCGAACGCCCAGGCAACTGGTTTGCGTCAGCACCAATTCCGCCGCTGCGTTGTGGTACATCAAGCGCGCATCAGGTCCCAACAAGAAGACAGCGGTGCCAACCCCGTCGAGCATGTCCCGGTACAGCTGAAGCTGCCGGTTTTTTTCTGCGGCCAGGTCAGAAATCAGGAATGCACGGCGCACGTGGGGTGTCAGCATGCCCAGCATTCGCCGATCATGCTCATCGAAAAGCTTCCTGCCCTGCGGGCTGACCGCCACGAGCCACGCAACCTGTCCATCCCGCCTGAGGATGGGGGCGTTGCAGGTGTCTCGCAAGCCTTGAGGTTCGACCCAGGCACGGCAGAACTCGCTTTCTCTGAAGTCAACTTCTTCCACCAGTTGCATCTGGCTGATGGGCGTGTCAATCTCGGCATCCATCCAGACTTCGATCTTGGGCACCTTGTGCATCAAGGTAGGCAGAAGATCAATCCAGTGGTCATCCCAGGTGGTGCGAATGGCGCGTTGCAACGGTGGCAGGCCCGGCGCCTGATGCCGGTAGTCTTGATGAAGCACCTGTACGAACGACAGCCCCATGCGGTCGCGAATCATCTGCAGGGCCGTGTCCCATTGCTCGGGGTCCACCGCGCAGTCATAGATGGAACCGATGGTGTCTGAAAGCACTTCGGGACTGAATTCGTAGTTCATAGGCCAGCGTCGAAATGTGCATCAAATGGAGCAAGGGAACTGCGTCATTATGGTGAAGAAAGCTACCGTGGCCGCAGAAGGCTTTGGACGTGACCTTTGTGGAAGCGAAAAGGGATAATGCTTTCCCATGTTTCGCCTTCCACAACACCTCGCTGACACTGATCGCTGGCGTTTGTCCGTCGCGCCCATGATGGGGTGGACGGACCGCCATTGCCGCTTTTTTCACCGGCTGCTGACCCGCAACACCTTGCTTTACACCGAGATGGTGACGACCGGCGCGCTGATCCACGGCAACGCGGCGCAGCATCTGGATTTCAATGAAGAAGAACACCCGGTGGCGCTGCAACTGGGCGGCAGCGAGCCGGCCGATCTGGCGCGGTGCGCGAAGCTGGGGGAGCAGCGCGGTTACGACGAGATCAACCTCAACTGCGGATGCCCCAGCGAGCGCGTGTTGCGCGGCGCTTTTGGCGCCTGCCTGATGGCCGACGCGGCGCTGGTGGCCGATGGCGTCAAGGCCATGGTGGATGCGGTGGGCATTCCCGTGACGGTGAAACACCGTATCGGCATCGACCGGATCGAAAGCTACGACTTCGTTCGTGATTTTGTTGGCACGGTGGCCGACGCGGGTTGCCGTGTTTTCATCGTGCACGCGCGCAACGCCTGGCTCCAAGGCCTGTCGCCCAAAGAGAACCGCGAGATCCCTCCGCTGCGCTACGAACTTGTGTATCAGCTCAAGCGTGACTTTCCGCACATGACCATCGCGGTCAACGGTGGCATCACCACCAACGAGCAGATCGCCAGCCACCTGACGCAGCTCGACGGCGTGATGATCGGCCGTGAGGCTTATCACAACCCCTGGGTGATGACCGAATGGGATGCCCGCTTCTACGGTCAGGCATCCAGCGGACCGGCCTTGACGCGTGAAGCGGTCGAGCTGGCCATGGTGGACTACATGGAGCGCGCGGCGGCGCATGACGGCGCGCCCTGGTATTCCATCGCCAGCCACATGCTGGGCTTGCGCCACGGCTTGCACGGGGCTCGAAAATGGCGCCAGGTGTGGAGCGATCACCGCCTCAAACCCTTGCCAGCACGCGACGTCTGGGCCATGGCTCAGGCCCATGTAGTGGAAGAGATCACACCTGCGCACAGGGTTGAGTGTTTACGCGCGTGACGCCTGAACTTTTGAGCGCTACCATCGTCACACGCACAGGGTCTGTCCAGCGCGCCAGTTTCGGATGGAGCAGACCCGGGTCGGGCGGATAAAAATTCCGACTGGCGCCGACGTCGGTGGGGAGCGGGCCTTGACGTTGGTGACGCATCGATAGCGACCGCTTCAATAGGAGGTCGTATGGATGTTGTCCGTCATTTCCTGACACGCTACGAACAGACGCGTGAAGACGAGCTGTCGATCGAGGAGTACCTCGATGCCTGCAAGAACGATCCACTCGTTTACGCCACGGCGGCCGAGCGCATGCTGGTGGCCATCGGCGAGCCGGAGTTGCTGGACACCCGGCACGACCAGCGCCTCTCGCGCATCTTCGGCAACAAGGTCATCAAGATCTACCCGGCCTTCCGGGATTTCTATGGCCTGGAAGAGCCGATCGAGCAGGTGGTGTCCTACTTCCGCCATGCCGCGCAGGGCCTGGAAGAAAAGAAGCAGATTCTTTACCTGCTGGGGCCGGTGGGTGGGGGCAAGTCTTCCATCGCCGAGCGCCTCAAGCAGCTCATGCAGCAGGTGCCGTTCTACGCGCTGAAGGATTCCCCGGTCAATGAGTCTCCGCTGGGCCTGTTCAACGCGACCGAAGACGGGCAGGTGCTTGAATCGCAATACGGCATCGCGCCGCGTTACTTGGAGCGCGTCATGTCGCCCTGGGCCGTCAAGCGGCTCGAAGAGTACGGCGGGGATATCCGGCGCTTCCGTGTGGTCCGGCGTTTTCCTTCGGTGCTCAAACAGTGCGCCATCGCCAAGACCGAGCCCGGCGACGAAAACAACCAGGACATTTCTTCGCTGGTAGGCAAGATCGACATCCGAAAGCTCGAAACCTTTGCCCAGGACGACCCGGACGCCTACAGTTACTCGGGTGGCCTGTGCCTGGCCAACCAGGGTCTGCTGGAGTTTGTGGAGATGTTCAAGGCGCCGATCAAGGTGCTGCACCCGCTGCTGACCGCGACCCAGGAAGGCAATTTCAAAGGCACCGAAGGTTTCGGCGCGATCCCGTTCGACGGCATCGTGATGGCGCACTCCAACGAGAGCGAGTGGAAGGCCTTCCGCAACAACAAGAACAACGAAGCCTTCCTTGATCGCATCTACATCGTCAAGGTGCCGTATTGCCTGCGGGTGACGGAAGAGATCAAGATCTACGAAAAGCTGATCCGCAACTCGTCGCTGTCGCAGGCCGTCTGTTCACCCGGCACGCTGAAGATGCTGGCGCAGTTCGCGGTTTATACCCGCCTGAAGGAGCCCGAAAACTCCAGCATCTTCAGCAAGCTGCTGGTCTACGACGGTGAGAACCTGAAAGACACCGACCCCAAGGCCAAGAGCTACCAGGAGTACCGCGACTACGCGGGCGTGGACGAGGGCATGAGCGGCATCTCGACCCGCTTCGCGTTCAAGATCCTGTCGCGGGTGTTCAACTTCGACAGCACCGAGGTGGCGGCCAACCCGGTGCACCTGATGTATGTGCTGGAGCAGCAGATCGAGCGCGAACAGTTCCCGGCCGAGACCGAGCAGAAGTACCTGGCGTTCATCAAGGAGACGCTGGCGGTGCGGTATGCCGAGTTCATCGGCAAGGAGATCCAGACCGCCTATCTGGAGTCGTACTCCGAGTACGGCCAGAACATCTTCGACCGCTACGTGACCTACGCCGACTTCTGGATCCAGGACCAGGAATACCGCGACACCGACACTGGAGAAATATTCGACCGCTCTTCGCTCAACGCCGAGCTGGAGAAGATCGAAAAGCCCGCCGGCATCAGCAACCCGAAAGACTTCCGCAACGAGATCGTCAACTTCGTGCTGCGTGCGCGGGCCAACAACGCGGGCAAGAACCCGCTGTGGACCAGCTACGAAAAGCTGCGCGCGGTGATCGAGAAGAAGATGTTCTCCAACACCGAGGACCTGTTGCCGGTGATCTCGTTCAACGCCAAGGCCAGCGCCGACGAACAGAAGAAACACGAAGACTTTGTCAACCGCATGGTCGACAAGGGCTACACCACGCGCCAGGTGCGCCTGCTGTGCGACTGGTACCTGCGCGTGCGCAAGAGCTCCTGAGCGCCCAGGGCCATTGTCCCGGACACCAGAAAGGCGGGTCTCCATGCTGCAGCAGATCGTCGATCGCCGGCTGTCGGGCAAGAACAAGTCCATCGGCAACCGCGAGCGCTTTTTGCGCCGTTACCGCGACCAGATCCGCGACGCGGTGAAGAAGGCCGTGTCCGGCCGCAGCATCCGGGACATAGAGCAGGGCGAAGACATCACGCTGCCCAGGCGCGATGTGTCCGAGCCGGTGTTTGGCCACGGCCAGGGCGGGGTGCGCGAGACGGTGCACCCGGGCAACCGCGAGTACGTGCGGGGCGATCGCGTCGGTCGGCCCCCGTCGGGTGGCGCCGGCGGGGCGGGCGGACGGGGCAGTCCCGATGGCAGCGGGGAAGACGATTTCGTTTTCCGCATCACGCGCGACGAGTTCATGCAGATCTTCTTCGATGACCTGGCCTTGCCGCACCTGGTGCGCACGCAGTTGCTGCCCGACGCACCCGAATGGAAGTCGCAGCGCGCGGGCTACGTGTCGGCGGGCAACCCGGCGAGTCTGCACGTGGTGCGCTCGATGCGCACCTCGCTGGGTCGGCGCATTGCCATGGGCGGTGAGCTGCGGCAGCAACTGCGCGAGCTGCAGAACGCGCTGGCCAAAGCCGAGCGGCTGGACAGCACGCCGCGCGAGGAAATCCATGCGCTCCAGCAGCGCATCGAGGCCTTGGTGCGCCGGGTGCGCCGGATTCCATTTCTCGATCCGCTCGATCTCCGGTTTCGCAACCGGGTGCGCATTCCGCAGCCGACCGCCAAGGCGGTGATGTTCTGCCTGATGGATGTGTCGGGCTCGATGGATGAGGAGCGCAAGGACATTGCCAAGCGCTTCTTCATCCTGCTCTACCTGTTCCTGCAACGGCATTACGAGCGCACCGATGTGGTGTTCATCCGCCACCACACGCAGGCCGCCGAGGTGGGGGAAACCGAATTCTTCCAGGCCACCGAAAGCGGGGGCACGGTGGTCTCCAGCGCGCTGACGCTGATGCACGAGGTGATTCAGGCGCGCTACCCGCCGGGCGACTGGAACATCTACGGCGCCCAGGCCTCGGACGGTGAAAACTGGTACAAGGATTCGGCGCTGTGCCGGGATCTGTTGCAGCAGAAGCTGCTGCCCCTGGTGCGCTACTACGCCTATGTGCAGGTCGCTGGCGACGAGCAGAACCTCTGGGAAGAGTACGACCAGGTGCGCCGGAACGAGCCGAACTTTGCCATGCGCCGGATCACCGATGCCGCCGACATCTACCCGGTGTTTCGCGAGCTGTTCAGGAAGGCAGGTACCTCATGATGCGCGCCGACGATGTCCCGCGGGAACCGGTGCCCGAGGCTGGCGGCGATCCCGCTCCCGCGGGCCGGGACCGGCAGCCCTTGCCCTGTCCATCGGACTGGACCTTTGAACTCATCGAGACCTACCACGCGGAGATTGCGCGCGTGGCGCGCGACTTCGGACTGGACACCTACCCGGTGCAACTGGAGGTCATCACCGCCGAACAGATGATCGATGCCTACGCCTCGGTGGGTATGCCGGTCAACTACCGCCACTGGTCCTTCGGCAAGCAGTTCATCGCGACCGAGAAACACTACCGGCGCGGGCAGATGGGACTGGCCTACGAGATCGTGATCAACTCCGATCCCTGCATCGCCTACCTGATGGAAGAGAACACCATGACCATGCAGGCGCTGGTGATCGCACACGCCTGCTACGGCCACAACTCGTTCTTCAAGGGCAACTATCTGTTCCGCATGTGGACCGACGCCGAATCCATCATCGACTACCTGGTCTATGCGAGGAACTATGTCGCGGAGTGCGAGGAGTTGCACGGCATCGAAGCGGTTGAGGAATTGCTGGATTCGTGTCACGCGCTCATGAGCCAGGGCGTGGACCGTTACCGGCGTTCGCAAAAGCCTTCGCTGGCGGAGGAGGAGGTGCGGCGCAAGGACCGCGAGGCCTATTTGCAGCAGCAGGTCAACGACCTCTGGCGCACCTTGCCCAAGGGATCGGACAAACAGGTGGAGAAGTCCAGCCGGCGTTTCCCGCCCGAGCCCGAGGAGAACCTGCTGTATTTCATCGAGAAACACGCGCCGCTGCTGGAACCCTGGCAACGCGAGGTGGTGCGCATCGTGCGCAAGGTGGCGCAGTATTTTTACCCGCAGCGCCAGACCCAGGTGATGAACGAAGGATGGGCCACGTTCTGGCACTACACCTTGCTCAACGCCCTGTACGACGAAGGCCGCCTGACCGACGGCTTCATGATCGAGTTCCTGCGCTCGCACACCAACGTGGTCTGCCAACTGCCGGTGGGACACCCGGGTTACAGCGGAGTCAACCCGTATGCGCTGGGCTTTGCCATGTTCAGCGATGTCAAGCGCATTTGCGAAAACCCCACGCTGGAAGACCGGCAGTGGTTTCCCGACCTGGCGGGCAGCGACTGGCGGTCGACACTGCATCACGCCATGCGGAACTACCGCGACGAGAGCTTCATCGGGCAATTTCTTTCACCGCGGCTCATGCGCGAGATGCGGCTGTTTTCCATCGTCGATGATGCGGCAGAACTGGAACTGGAGGTGGTCGCCATCCACGACGAGGCTGGCTACCGGCGGGTGCGCGAAGCGCTGGCGCGCCAGCACGACCTGAACGAACGGGAGCCCAACATCCAGGTCTGGAATGTGGACGTGCGAGGCGACCGTTCGCTCACCTTGCGCCACAGCCGCCAGCACGACCGGCCCCTGAGCGACGACGTCCGGGAGGTGCTCAAGCACGTGTCCCGTCTGTGGGGCTTCAAGGTACAGCTCGAAAGCGTGGACAACCACGGCAAGGTCGTGCAGCGCTGGGAGGCCGAGCCGCCGCGCCACTGAGGGCGCTTGCCACCCGAGTGCCCGCGCAGCATCAGGGGCCTTGTTTGCCCTTGAGCTTGGTGATGCCGATGAAGTCCATGATGAGCTTTTCGTAGATGGGCTCGGACGTGCCCTTCTGCATCTTGCGCATGAAGTACTTTTCAAACGCCACCTTGGCCAGGTGCACCCACTTGCCTTCGCTGAACCAGCTCACGTTGCGCGGCGGGATCTGCGGCAGCGCCACGAAGGCAGCACCGGTGTCGCCGAAATCGGCCAGGCAGACCGTGTTCCAGGTGGCGTGGTGCGTGGGCTCCTTGCCATCAAGCAGCTCGCGGATGTTGTGCGCCGTGGCCGTGACCATGGACTCGATCATGTAGCCGGTCTTGGGCGTGCCACAGGGAATGGGCGTCACTTCCACCGGCGGAATCGCCACGCACACGCCGATGCTGAAGATGTTCTTGAACCTGGCGTTGCGCTGGTGTTCGTCGATGGTGATGAAGCCGCGCGGGTTGGTCAGGCCCTCGATGCCGAACACCGCGTCCACGCCCTTGAAGGCCGGCAGCATCATGCTGTGCTTGAAGGGCAGCACATGGTCCTTGATGGGCCGGCCCTGGTCGTCGTGCTCGGTCACGTACATCTGGCCCGCTTCCACTTTGGTGGTCTTGGCGTTGCAGATCCACTTGATGTGGCGCTGGCGCATGGCCGATTCGAGCATGCCCTTGGAATCGCCCACGCCGCCCAAGCCCAGGTGACCGATGTAGGGCTCGGAGGTCACGAAGGTCATGGGCACCTTGTCACGGATCTTGCGCTTGCGCAGGTCGGTGTCCATGATCATCGCGAACTCGTAGGCCGGGCCGAAGCACGAAGCGCCTTGCACGGCACCGACCACGATCGGGCCGGGCGCCTGCACGAACGCATCCCAGGCCGTCTTGGTGGTTTCGGCGTGGCTGACGTGGCAGATCGACTGCGTGTGGCCGCCAAAAGGACCCAGGCCTTCGACTTCGTCAAAGGCCAGCTTGGGGCCGGTGGCGATGACGAGGTAGTCGTAGTCCACCCGGCTGCCGTCTTCCAGTTCGACCTGGTTGACGTCCGGGTGGACGCGTTTGGCGCGCTGGATGATGGATTCAATGCCTTTTTTCGCCAGCGCCGGGGCAATGTCGACCTCGATGTCCTTGCGGGTGCGCCAGTTCACGGCCACCCAGGGGTTGGACGGCACGAAGTGGAACTTGGGGGCTTCGCTGATCACCGTAACCGTGTCGCCGGGGCGGGCCAGTGCCTTCATTTCATAGGCCATGGGCATGCCGCCGAGACCGGCGCCGAGAATGACGATGTGAGCCATGGAAATATCTCCGTCGCAATGGTTGGATGGGTCGAGGATTACTAAATCCGCAATTGCTTATATTGCGCGCACATGAGGCACAGGTGTCTTGGTATATACCCTATGGTGTATACATTCGGAGCACAGACAGCCTCACTTGTTCTGTGCTCCGTCCAATGTTTATACGCCCACCGCGCGCAGGTCAATGAGCCCCTCTTTCAACGGGGGACACCAGAAGTACGCACCGGTTTCGGGTTCGGTGAAGGTGAACAGGGCGTCGGTGATGCCATCTTCAGCGCCCGACATGCGCCGCAGCTGGGCCTCGAAGGCATCAAACGAGTGCCCGAAGGCCGTGAACACAAGCCCACCCTCATTGCCCTCGGCCCAGGGCATGGAGCGGCGCAGCACAAAGGCCTCGGGCTCGAAATTTTCCTGGGCGGTGCGTTTCACGTGGGCCGACTCGGGGGCGTCGTCGATCTCTTCGTTGCTGTCGCGTTCGCGGCCGACGGTATGGTCCTGCTGTTGGCGCGGCATGGCTTCGAAGCGGCTCATGTGGTGGCGCCAGAGCTGCACCGCCACGAAGCTGCTGCCCGCCAGCAGACCCGCACTTTCGGGCAGAAAGGCCGCAGCCAGGGCTTTTTCACCCTCGGGGTTTTCGGTGCCGTCTTCGTAGCCGGTGAGGTCTCTGCCGTTGTCGTGGTTGAAGGCATCGGTGATGTCGGTCACTTCGAAGGCGGGTGCGAGCAGGGTTTCAATGTGGCGGCTGCGGATCAGCAGGTGGCCACGGTCGGTGCCGCGCAGCCAGACCAGCAGGTCGGTCGGGGTGGCGGGCAGTTTGATGAGTGCGCCTTCAATGCCGCAGAAGGTCTTGAGCCCGGGAATCTCCGCACCAAGTTCGCGCACCAGCGAGGCGCCCAGCGCCACCACGGTGGACAGCCCATCGGCCTGGCTGGCCAGTCGGCGCAGCACCGTCCGGGGCTCGGCGCCCACGCGCAACTGGCAGGACAGGTAGCGGCCCTGGGCCGGAATGGGTTCAAGAATGCCGGGCTGGGCCAGATGGGCAACGGACATGGGGGCTCCTGGGGAACGGCGGATCGCAAACTCCCGCCCGGTGTTTGACGGGCAGGGCCTGGCCCGGAATTTACCAGTGCGCCGGCCGCAGACGGCCGGGTTGTGTCAGGTCGCGGCTTCGAGCCCGTTCTGGAAGTGCTCGTGCATGCGCTGCTGGGTCAGCGCGGCGTTGCGCGCGAGCAGGGCGGTCATGATGGCGCGGTGTTCGGCGAGCGACTCGTCGATGCGCCCGGTCTTGAACAGCGAGTTGTGGCGGTTGAGCTTCATGACTTTGCGCAGATCGGCCACCATCTGTTCGCGCCAGCGGTTGCTGGCGATTTCGAGCAAGCGCATGTGAAAGCGCTCGTTGAGAGCGAAGAAGCGGTTGCGGTCCTCTGCGGCGGCTTCGAGCTCGGCGTGCAGCCCCTGGAGTTCGGCCAGTTCTGCGTCGCTGGCGCGCTGAGCCACCACGCCGGCGGCATCCGACTCCAGCAGGGCCAGCAAGTGGTAGACGTCGGCCAGGTCCTTGTCGGACACTTCGGTCACGTAGGCACCGCGGCGCACCTTCATGGTCACCAGGCCTTCGGCCGCCAGCACCTTGAGCGCCTCGCGCAGGGGGGTGCGGCTGATCCCGTATTCCTCGGCGATCTTGAGCTCGTCGATCCAGCTGCCGGGCTCCAGCTCGCGGCTGAAGATGCGCTGGCGCAGCAGCTCGGCGACTTCTTCATACAGGGCGCGGGGGGCGAGGGACAGGGCGGACATGGGGCGAGTGGTTGGGCAAACGGTGTGTGACGGGCTGGGATTGTAAGTCCGCAGGAATATTTTGCATCAATAATTATGAATGATATAAAATCGCCGGCGCTCCCGTGTTGCCCTTCTGTTGTTACAAGACCCTGCCTGCCATGAGCCACAAACAGCCCGAATTTGCCCCCGCCACCCTCGAAGCCTGGACCAAGGCGGCCCAGAAGTCCGCGCCCGGCGGTGACGTGAACGCGCTCAACTGGCTCACGCCCGACGGGATCGAGGTCAAGCCGCTGTACACGGCCGAAGACACGGCCCATCTGCCGCACACCAACACCTTGCCGGGCTTTGAGCCCTTCATCCGTGGCCCGCAGGCGACCATGTACGCGGTGCGGCCCTGGACGATCCGCCAGTACGCGGGGTTTTCCACCGCCGAAGAATCCAACGCCTTCTACCGCAAGGCGCTGGCCGCCGGCGGGCAGGGCGTGTCGGTCGCGTTCGATCTGGCCACGCACCGTGGCTACGACTCTGATCACCCGCGCGTCACCGGCGACGTCGGCAAGGCCGGCGTGGCGATCGACTCGGTCGAGGACATGAAGATCCTGTTCAATGAGATCCCGCTGGACAAGGTCAGTGTCTCCATGACCATGAATGGCGCTGTGCTGCCGGTGCTGGCGGGCTATGTGATCGCGGCCGAAGAGCAGGGCGTGTCGCAAGACAAGCTGAGCGGAACGATTCAGAACGACATTCTGAAAGAGTTCATGGTGCGCAACACCTACATCTACCCGCCCGAGCCGTCGATGAAGATCATCGGGGACATCATCGAGTACACGGCCAAGAACATGCCGAAGTTCAACTCGATCTCGATCTCGGGCTACCACATGCAGGAAGCCGGCGCCAACCAGGCGCTGGAGCTGGCCTTCACCCTGGCCGACGGCAAGGAGTACGTGAAGACCGCCATCGCCAAGGGCATGGACGTTGACGGGTTCGCCGGACGCCTGAGCTTTTTCTGGGCGATCGGCATGAACTTCTACCTGGAGATCGCCAAGATGCGCGCCGCCCGCCTGCTCTGGACGCGCATCATGAAGGGCTTCGACGCCAAGAACCCCAAGAGCCTGATGTTGCGCACGCACTGCCAGACCTCGGGCTGGTCGCTCACCGAGCAGGACCCTTACAACAACGTGGTGCGTACTGCCATTGAGGCCATGGCCGCGGTGTTCGGCGGTACGCAGAGCCTGCACACCAACTCGTTCGACGAGGCCATCGCGTTGCCCACCGAGTTCAGCGCCCGCATCGCGCGCAACACGCAGCTCATCATCCAGGAAGAGACCCACATCACCAACGTGGTGGACCCCTGGGCCGGCAGCTACATGATGGAGTCGCTCACGCAGGAAATGGCCGACAAGGCCTGGGCGATCATCGAAGAGGTCGAAGCCATGGGCGGCATGACCAAGGCCGTGGACAGCGGCTGGGCCAAGCTGAAGATCGAAGCGGCAGCGGCCGAGAAGCAGGCGCGCATCGACAGCGGCAAGGACGTGATCGTCGGCGTCAACAAATACAAACTCAAGACCGAAGACGCCATCGAAGCGCGCGATATCGACAACGTGGCGGTGCGCGACGGGCAGATCGCTCGACTGAAGCAGATCAAGGCCAACCGCGATGCGGCCAAGGTCGAAGCGGCGCTTAACGCGCTGACCGCTGCCGCCGAATCGGGCCAGGGCAACCTGCTGGACCTGTGCATCCAGGCCATGCGCCTGCGTGCCACCGTGGGCGAGGTGAGCGATGCGATGGAGAAAGTTTTTGGGCGCCACCGCGCCGATACTCAAAAGGTGACCGGTGTGTACGCTGCCGCATACGACTCCGCCGAAGGCTGGGATGCCCTGAAGGGCGAGATCAACGACTTTGCCGCTGCGCAAGGCCGCCGCCCGCGCGTGATGATCAGTAAGCTGGGCCAGGACGGCCACGACCGCGGCGCCAAGGTGGTGGCCACGGCCTTCGCCGATCTGGGCTTTGACGTGGACATGGGCCCACTGTTCCAGACGCCCGAAGAGTGCGCGCGCCAGGCGATTGAAAACGACGTGCATGCGGTGGGCGTCTCGACGCTGGCAGCCGGCCACAAGACCCTGGTGCCGGCCATCATTGCCGAGCTGAAGAAGCAGGGCGCCGAGGACATCATCGTGTTCGTCGGTGGCGTGATCCCCCGCCAGGACTACGAGATGCTGTACGAGGCGGGTGTGAAGGGCATCTATGGACCCGGCACGCCGATTCCGGCCAGCGCGAAAGACGTGCTGGAGCAGATCAAGAAGGCGCTTGCGTGATTTCTGCCGAGTTGCAGGCCGGCGTGCTGACCGGCACTGGCACCGTGCAGCGCCGCGCCATGGCCAAGGCCATCACGTTGCTCGAATCGACCCGCGCCGATCACCGCGCACGGGGAGACGAGCTGCTGACGGCGCTGCTGCCGCACACGGGGAAGTCCTTCCGGCTGGGTATCAGCGGCGTGCCCGGCGTGGGCAAGAGCACTTTCATCGAAGCGCTGGGTCTGTATCTCATCGGCCTGGGCCATCGTGTCGCGGTGCTGACCATCGACCCCTCGTCCACCGTCTCGGGTGGCTCCATCCTGGGAGACAAGACCCGCATGGAGCACCTGAGCGTGCACGAGAAGGCCTACATCCGCCCGAGCCCGAGCAGCGGCACGCTGGGGGGCGTGGCCGAAAAAACGCGCGAGGCCATGCTGGTCTGCGAAGCCGCGGGCTACGACATCGTGATGGTGGAAACCGTGGGCGTGGGCCAGAGCGAGACCGCCGTGGCCAACATGACCGACATGTTCTGTCTGCTGCAGCTGCCCAACGCGGGCGACGACTTGCAGGCTATCAAGAAGGGCGTGATGGAGCTGGCCGATCTGGTGGTCATCAACAAGGCCGACATCGACCCCGACGCCGCCACCCGCGCGCGCGCGCAGATCACCTCTTCACTGCGGCTGCTGGGCCTGCATGGCCATCCCGAGCACGCCCACCACGATCAAAACATCTGGCACCCGCAGGTGATCCAGATCAGCGCGCTGCACAACCAGGGTGTGGACGGCTTCTGGGCCGAGGTGTCGACATTCCGCACGGTACAGACCGCCAACGGCAGGCTCGCCGCGCGCCGCCAGCACCAGGCCGGCGCCTGGATGTGGGAGCGCATCGACGCCGGCCTGAAACAACGCTTCCGTGACCACCCGCAGATCCGCGCGCGGCTCGACGACACCACCCGCCGGGTGCTGGACGGTGAACTGCCAGCGTCAACCGCCGCCCGCCAGTTGCTTGAACTGTTTGACTGAATCCGAACCGATTTTTCTGGAGAAAACGCATGCAAGAAATCCTGGACCAACTGGAGCAAAAGCGCGCCGCAGCCCGCCTCGGCGGCGGGCAAAAGCGCATCGACGCGCAGCACGCCAAGGGCAAGCTGACCGCGCGTGAGCGGCTGGAAGTGCTGCTCGACGAGGGCACGTTTGAAGAGTGGGACATGTTCGTCGAGCACCGTTGCACCGACTTCGGCATGCAGGACAACAAGATCCCCGGCGACGGTGTGGTCACGGGCTACGGCATGATCAACGGCCGCCTGGTGTTCGTGTTCAGCCAGGACTTCACGGTGTTCGGTGGCGCGCTCTCCGAAGCACACGCCGAGAAGATCTGCAAGATCATGGACCAGGCCATGAAGGTTGGCGCGCCGGTGATCGGCCTGAACGATTCGGGCGGCGCGCGCATCCAGGAGGGTGTCGCCTCACTGGGCGGTTACGCCGACGTGTTCCAGCGCAACGTGATGGCCAGTGGCGTGGTGCCGCAAATCAGCATGATCATGGGCCCCTCGGCCGGCGGTGCGGTGTATTCGCCCGCCATGACCGACTTCATCTTCATGGTCAAGGATTCGAGCTACATGTTCGTGACCGGGCCCGAGGTGGTGAAGACCGTGACGCACGAAGAGGTGACATCGGAAGAGCTGGGAGGCGCCGTGACGCACACGACCAAGAGCGGCGTGGCCGACCTCGCGTTCGAGAACGACGTGGAGGCGCTGCTGATGCTGCGCAGGCTCTACAACTACCTGCCGCTCAACAACCGCGAGAAAGCGCCCGTGCGCCCCAGCGGCGACCCGATCGACCGCATGGAGCTGAGTCTGGACACGCTGGTGCCGGACAACCCGAACAAGCCCTACGACATGAAGGAGCTCATCGTCAAGACGGTGGACGACGGCGACTTCTTTGAGCTACAGCCCGAGTACGCGAAGAACATCCTGATCGGCTTCGCCCGCATGGACGGCCAGACGGTGGGCATCGTGGCCAACCAGCCGCTGGTGCTGGCCGGTTGCCTGGACATCAAGTCGAGCATCAAGGCCGCGCGCTTTGTGCGTTTCTGTGATGCCTTCAACATCCCGGTGATCACCTTTGTGGACGTTCCTGGTTTCATGCCCGGTACCAGCCAGGAGTACGGCGGCATCATCAAACACGGCGCGAAACTGCTCTACGCCTACGCCGAGTGCACCGTGCCGAAGATCACCGTGATCACCCGCAAGGCCTACGGCGGTGCCTACGACGTGATGGCCTCCAAGCACCTGCGCGGCGACGTGAACTTCGCCTGGCCCAACGCCGAGATCGCGGTGATGGGCGCCAAGGGCGCGGTGGAGATCATCTTCCGCGAAGAGAAGAAGGACCCGGCCAAGCTGGCCGGGCGCGAGGCCGAATACAAGGCCCGCTTCGCCAACCCCTTCGTGGCTGGCGCGCGGGGCTTCATCGACGACGTGATCCTGCCGCACGAGACGCGCAAGCGCATCTGCCGCTCGCTGGTGATGCTCAAAGACAAAAAGATCGAGAACCCGTGGCGCAAGCACGGGAACATTCCGCTGTGATGTCTTTTGTGTGTGCCTGGTCCTTCTCTGGCGCTGAATCGGGTGGCGCGGGCGTTTTGCTCCGTGTCCCCCGCGCTTCGCGCTCCTCCTTTACCTGCGCAAAACGCCCACACCACCCGATTCCGGTTGACTTGGGTTCGGTCCGTACCGCCTGTACCTCCTTCGCAGCCTTGGGCGCGGTGGGCCTGTCGCAGCGAAGTCAAGGAGGAGCCGACCTCAGGTCGGCGGGGGACATGAGCGGAGGCAGGCACACCGTGCCCATGGCGGGCTCAGCACCAACTCGCCGAACAAACAACACACTTGTTCTCGTCTAGGAGACTGAAATGTTCACGAAAATTCTCATTGCAAACCGTGGCGAAATTGCCTGCCGCGTCATCGCCACCGCTCAGAAGATGGGCATCGCCACCGTGGCGGTGTATTCCGAGGCCGACAAGGAAGCGCGCCACGTGCAACTGGCCGACGAGGCTGTGCTGCTCGGCCCGGCGCCCTCTCGCGAGTCCTACCTGGTGGCGGACAAGATCATCGAGGCCGCCAAGAAGACCGGCGCGCAGGCCATCCACCCCGGCTACGGCTTCCTGTCGGAGAACGAAGCCTTCGCCAAACGCTGTGAAGACGAGGGCATCGCCTTCATCGGCCCGCGCCATTTCTCCATCGCGGCCATGGGCGACAAGATCGCCTCCAAGAAGCTGGCCAACGAGGCCAAGGTCAACACCATTCCGGGCTGGAACGACGCCATTGAAACCGCCGAGCGCGCCGTGGAGATCGCCAAGGACATCGGCTACCCGGTCATGATCAAGGCCTCGGCCGGTGGAGGTGGCAAGGGCCTGCGCGTGGCCTTCAACGACAAGGAGGCCTTCGAGGGCTTCACCTCTTGCCGCAACGAAGCGCGCAACAGCTTCGGTGATGACCGCGTCTTCATCGAAAAATACGTGCTGGAGCCGCGCCACATCGAGATCCAGGTGCTGGGCGATTCACACGGCAACGTGGTCTACCTGAATGAACGCGAGTGCTCGATCCAGCGTCGCCACCAGAAGGTGATCGAAGAGGCCCCGTCGCCCTTCATTTCTGACGCCACGCGCAAGGCCATGGGCGAGCAGGCCGTGGCCCTGGCCAAGGCGGTGAAGTACCAGAGCGCGGGCACGGTGGAGTTTGTGGTCGGCAAGGACCAGGACTTCTATTTCCTGGAGATGAACACCCGCCTGCAGGTGGAGCACCCGGTCACCGAGTGCATCACCGGCGTCGATCTGGTGGAGCTGATGATCCGCGTGGCCGCTGGCGAGAAGCTGCCGATCACACAGGACCAGGTGCAGCGCAACGGCTGGGCCATCGAGTGCCGCATCAACGCCGAGGACCCTTTCCGCAACTTCCTGCCCAGCACGGGCCGCCTGGTGCGCTTTCAGCCGCCAGCGCAGACCATGCACCAGTCCAACACCGCCGATCTGTACGGCGTGCGCGTGGACACCGGCGTGGTCGATGGCGGCGAGATCCCGATGTTCTACGACTCGATGATCGCCAAGCTCATCGTGCACGGCAAAGACCGCAATGAAGCCATTGCCAAGATGCGCGAGGCGCTCAACGGCTTCGTGATCCGCGGCATCAGCAGCAACATCCCGTTCCAGGCGGCGCTGCTGGCGCACCCGAAATTCGTCAGCGGTGAGTTCAACACCGGCTTCATCGCCGAGCACTACGCTCACGGTTTCCGCGCCGAAGACGTACCGCACGACGACGCCGACTTCCTGGTGGCCTTGGCAGCCTTTGTGCGCCGCAAGTCGCGTGAGCGCGCGGCGGGTCTGACCGGACAGTTGCCGGGCTACGGCGTCAAGGTGGGCCACGATTTCAGCGTGATCACGCTGGGCGCTGGCGGCGAAAACCGCTACACCGCGGTGCACGTGGACGAGGTGGTGGGGCAGGTCGGCTCGGCGGTGGTCACCGTGGAGGGCAAGCGCTTTGCCATCAGCAGCCCTTCGCGCCTGAACGACGTCTGCATCACCGGCGCGTGCAACGGCCAGCCCTTCACCGCCCAGGTGGAGCGTGGCACGCTGCGCAACCCGCTGGCCCTCGTGGTGCAGCACAACGGCACACGCATCGAAACCGTGGTGGTGTCCGCCCGCATGGCCGAGCTGCACAAGCTCATGCCGTTCAAGGCGCCGCCCGACATGAGCAAATACGTGCTCTCGCCCATGCCCGGCCTGCTGGTCGACGTGGCGGTGCAGGTGGGCCAGAAAGTCCAGGCCGGCGAGCGCGTGGCCGTGATCGAGGCCATGAAGATGGAGAACGTGCTGTTCGCTGCGGCCGACGGCGTGGTCTCCAAGGTGCTGGCCGCCAAGGGCGAGTCGCTGGTGGTTGACCAGCCGATCGTCGAGTTCGGCTGATCCCGGTCGGTCGCAATGGAACAGAGACAAGCCTGACGGAAATGGGATACCCTCTAAATCCCGTTGACTTCAAGGGGTGTCGCATGGACCATGGTCTGGCTTTCGCTCTGGGCTGTCTGCGCAATCCGCGGCGTGTGGGCGCCATCGCCCCCGCGTCCCGGGCATTGGCCCAGGCGGTCTGCGACGAGGCGCTGCGCGCTACACCCAGGGTGCTGATCGAGGTGGGCGCAGGCACCGGGGCTATTACGCGCAGGCTGGCGACCGCCGCGCGGGCGCTGGACCGATTTGTGGTCTACGAACTCGACCCCGATTTCGCCGGCCTGCTGCGCATCGCTTTTCCCGAGATCGAGGTGCTCAACCACTGCGCCTCCCGCGTCGACCGGCTGGCCATCGGGGCCGACACGCCGGTGACGCTGGTGTCGTCGCTGCCCCTGCTGTCGATGCCCGCGCACGAGGCGCGCCTGTGCATCGACGCCATGCTGGCGCTGGTCTCGCGCCAGCCACATTCCCGCCTGGTCCAGTACACCTATGCATCGCCGCACCTGCGCCCGTTTGACGGCATTCCGCCCGGCTGGCGCTGGCGGCGCGCGGCCTCGGTCTGGGCCAACCTGCCGCCGGCCACCGTCTGGACGCTGGAGCAGGTCCCCCATTCACTCAACAACGGCATTCACTGATTCATGAACACAAAAGAACGTCCCTTCAAGGTGCTGGGCGTCCAGCAGATCGCCATCGGCGGGCCCGACAAGCAACGCTTGCAAAAACTCTGGGTCGACATGCTCGGGCTGGAGGTCACCGGAACGTTCAAAAGCGAGCGCGAGAACGTGGATGAAGACATCTGCGCCATCGGCAGCGGTCCGTTCAAGGTCGAGGTCGATCTCATGCAACCGATGGACCCCGAGAAGAAGCCCGCGGTGCACGCCACGCCGCTGAACCACATCGGCCTGTGGATCGATAACCTGCCACTGGCGGTGCAGTGGCTGACCGCCAACGGCGTGCGTTTTGCGCCCGGTGGCATCCGCAAGGGTGCGGCGGGTTTCGACATCACCTTTCTGCACCCGAAAGCAAACGACGAGTTCCCGATCGCGGGTGAGGGCGTGCTGATCGAACTGGTGCAGGCGCCGCCCGAGGTGGTCAGTGCTTTTGAGAGGTTGGCGGGAGCGACCTGATGGTTTGACGGACCGAGGAGATAGGCCCTGCAGGTGTTCGAACCTGCAGGGCTTTTTTTTGCATGGTGCGGGATGCAAACCACGGAGCAGGGTGGTTTTCCACCGTTTGTTCGGTGCATCCACGGGTTGGATGGCCGATACCCTTGGAACATCAAAAGTTCGCCAGAAGAACCGCTTGTCCGGTTGTCTCAGGGGCTGGATTTCATCAATGAGGGACTTTTCATGCGCTCGATGCAGTCACCATCGCCCGTCGGTGCGGAGCCACCCGCTGCCATGCCTTTGTTGGCACAAGGTGACGCCCGCTGGGCACAGCGACAGCCCCAATGGCGTGAACGCGAGCTGGCGCTGCCGTGGCCGCGGGAACTGCTGGAAACCTTCTCCTTGCGCATGTCCAGCCACGGCATGTGTGTCAGCCGTGCGCTGATGCTGTGCGACCGGCGCTATGCACTGGAACAGCTCGCCCATGCCCACAACCTGGCCGACGACACGCTTCAGCTGATGGCGGAGCAGCTCTTTCGGCACTTTGAGACCCGGCAGTCCGGTATTCCTGCCCGGCACTGATGTTCCATATGGCGGCTCCGGTGGCCGAAAAAGTTCAAGCCCCGGGGAAACGGACCGATAAACCTTCAGAGTTCCATCGAATCAGGAGACCTTCGCGCATGTTCCGCTTTTCACCCTTAGCGCCAGGCATCTGGCTGATGCGCCGCCTCCGGTTGCCCACCAAGCTGGGCGTCTTGTCGTCGGTGCTGGTGCTGCCCCTGCTGGTCATCTGCGTCTTGCTGGTTCAGCGACTGGGTGAGGACATCCGCCTTGCCGAAAACGAAGCCGACGGTGTGCGGGTGATCTCGCTCATGGCCGATGTGGTGCAGTCCGTGCAGACCCATCGGGGGCAGACGAACATGCTGCTGTCGGGCAACACCGCTGTGCGCGGCGCACTCGACAAGACCCGCGGCGAACTGACCCGGTCACTCGCCGCTACACGGGTGCTGGTGGACGAGCTGCCCCGGATGGGGCTTGAACGCGAATGGCAGGACCTCCAGACGCGCATCGAGAAGCTGCCATCGATCGAAAGTGGTGCCCCGGTCGATGCGTTCGCCCAGCACACCGCCGTGGTGAGCGAGCTGCGGCGGCTGATTTACACCACGGGTGAACGGTCACAGCTGCTGTTCGATCCGGAGGCGGCCACCTATTTCCTCATGGACATGGTGGTCTCTCGCACCATTGGCTGGAGCGAAGCCGTTGCTCGCCTGCGCGGCCTGGGGGCGGGGCAGCTCAGTCTGTCCGAACCACAGGCCGAAGCGATGAGTGGCCTGCGCCTGCAGCTTGACATGCTCAGCGCCGAAACGCAGGACATCCGTTTTTCCATGGGCTTCGCTGCCCGCCACGATCAGAACGATCTGCAAGGTGAGGCCGCACTGGCTTCGACGGAGGCCTTTGTACAGACCGCGCGCCAGGCGTTCGACACGGCCGGCACCGTCAGCAGCCAGGCCTACTTCGATGCGGGTACGCAGACCATTGCGGCGATCCGCACGCACCAGACCGCCGTGCTGCAAAGGCTGGATGCGCTGCTGCACGAACGCACCGGCACCTTGCAACGGCAGCGCCAGATCGCGGTGGGTTCTGCGCTGTTCGGTCTGGGCTTGCTGCTCTTCCTGCTGCTGTCGTTCTACCGCAGCTTCGTGATCGATTTTCGCGATGTGTTGGCCGTGATGAAGCAGACGGCCGCCGGCAACCTGCAGGCGCGCGTGAAGATCCGGGGGAACGACGAGCTGTCCGATCTGGCCCGTCTGCTGGAAGGCATGACCCGCAACCTGTCGTCGATGGTGGCGGAGGTGCGCAGCAACTCGGCGCTGGTGGCGCACGCGGGCAAGAGCCTGGCGCTGGGGAACCGCGACCTGGCGGACCGCACCGAACAACAGGCTGCCAACCTGGAAGAGACGGCCGCGAGCGTGCAGCAGCTCTCCAGCACCGTGCACCAGAACGCGGAGACGGCCAGCGACTCCGACTCGCAGGCGGCACGGGTGCGCGATGTGGCCGAATCCGGTGCGCAGTCCATGGGGCGGGCGGTGGAATCGGTCGAGACCATCCAGAAAAGCGCTCAACAGATGAACGAGATCATCGGCGTGATCGACAGCCTGGCGTTCCAGACCAACATCCTGGCCCTGAACGCCGCGGTGGAGGCGGCACGGGCCGGCGAGCAGGGGCGCGGATTTGCGGTGGTGGCGAGCGAGGTGCGCATGCTGGCCCAGCGTTCGGCGGCCTCGGCCAAGGAGATCCGGCAGCTGATTGAAGCGTCGGCCACCCAGGTGGCGGCGAGCGTGAAGCAGATCCGCGCGGCGGGCGGCAACATGACCGAGATCGTCAATGGCGTGCGCGGCGTGGCGGCCAACATGTCGCTCATTTCGGCCGCCAGTGCCGAGCAGAGCACCGGTCTGATCCAGGTGTCATCGGCGGTGAGCCAGCTCGACGAGATCACGCAGCGCAACGCCCAGATGGTGGAGCGCGCCGTGGTCCAGGCGAACCAGCTGGAGGACCGCGCGGCCAATCTGTCCCGGGCCGTGTCGTCCTTCATGTTGCAGCAGGGCACCGCCGAAGAAGCGATGACCCTGGTTGATCAGGCGCTGGACTTCCGTGGAACCACCGGGCGTGACGCCTTCCTGCGCGGACTGAGCGCGCCAGACGGCCCGTTCTTTGATCGGGACATGTATATCTTTGTGCTTGACCGTCAGGGTGTCTATCTGGCGTTTGGCGGCAAACCGGAAAAAGTGGGCTCCCGGGTACAGGACATCGCCGGCATCGACGGCCAGGCGCTGCTGGAGAGCATCGTGGCACAGGCGGAACAGGAGGCTGGCTGGGTCGAGTACGACATCGTCAACCCGCAGAGTGGTGCGATCCAGACCAAGATGTCGTATGTCACCCGGGTGGACGACCTGTACCTGGGCTGTGGCGTCTACAAGTCGTTGAGCCTTCAGTAAACGATGCCCCGGCGGGTGTGACGCTCAAGCGCCGCTGGCCTGGCGTTTGGCCCGCGCACGCTCCAGCGCCGCTTCAATGACGGCGCGCTTCTTGTCCAGCACGGCCGGATCGGTGTGCTGCGAGTGGGCCTCCAGATCGGCGAATTTCATGCGGGCCTTGGCTTCGAGCACCCGATCGTGTTCCACCTGCTCGCGGGCCAGCCGCAGCTTGCGTTCGTCGTAGCGCTGGCGGGCCCGGGCGGCTTGTTCGACGGTCCAGGCCTGCCAGCCGGTGCGCTCGCCACTGACGATCTCCAGCGAGATGCAGTCCACCGGACACACCGGCAGGCAGAGTTCACAACCCGTGCAGAAGGGCTCGATCACGGTGTGCATGCGCTTGTTGCTGCCGACGATGGCATCGGTCGGACAGACCTTGATGCACAGGGTGCAGCCGATGCACCAGTCTTCGTCGATCACCGCGAGGGTCAGTGGTCCTTCGATCCCGTTGCTCGGGTTCAGCGGTGATGTGCTTCGGCCGGTGAGGCTGGCCAGTCGTTCGATGCCTTCTGTGCCGCCGGGCGGGCACTGGTTGATGCCGGCTTCCCCTGAGGCAACCGCTTCGGCGTAACTGGCACAGTCCGGGTAGCCGCAGCGGGTGCACTGGGTCTGGGGCAAGACGGCATCGATGCGCCGGGCAAGATCGTTCATGTCGCCAATATACCGGGGAGCAGGGCGCTCCCCGGCCCGCACGCGATCAAGCGGAGCGGGGAGGGGTCTTGCGTTTGGCGGCGGCGACCGGGGCCTTGGTCGCGGGCTTGGCCACGGCTTTGACCGGCGATGCCTTGGCGACGGGCGCTGCCACCTTGTTCACCGCCTTGGCTTGGGCCGGTTGGGCGGCGCGCACGGCGGGTTTGGCCACAACAGCGGGCGCGGTCGGCGCGACAGCAGCGGTTGCCTGCGCCGGTTTGGGCTGGTGGGACAGGATGAAGGTCTTCACCACCGGGTACACCATGTCGCGCCAGCGCCGGCCGCTGAAGATGCCGTAGTGACCCGCACCTTTGGCCTCGTAGTGCATCTGGTGCGTCTTGGGAATGCTGGTGCACAGGTCGTGGGCGGCGGCCGTCTGGCCCGAGCCGGAGATGTCGTCGAGCTCACCTTCGATCGTGAGCAGGCCGGTGGCCTTGATGTCCTCTGGGCGCACGCGCTCAATCTTGCCCTTCACGGATTTCACATCCCAGGTGCCGTTGACCAGCTTGAAGTCCTGGAACACCGTCTGGATGGTTTCCAGGTAATAGTCCGCATCCATGTCGAGCACGGCGTTGTACTCGTCGTAGAACTGGCGGTGGTTTTCGGCGCTCTCGTTGTCGCCCTTGATCAGGTCTTTGAAATAGTCGTAGTGGCTGGTGGCATGGCGGTCGGGGTTCATGGCCACGAAACCGGTGTGCTGCAGGAAGCCGGGGTAGACACGGCGGCCAGCGCCCGGGAAGCTGCTCGGCACGCGGTAGATCACGTTGTTTTCGAACCAGCTGTGGCTGCGCTGCGTGGCCAGGTTGTTGACGGCCGTGGGCGACTTGCTGGCGTCGATGGGGCCGCCCATCATGGTCATGGACAACGGTGTCATTTCCCCGCGGCTGGCCATCAGCGAAACAGCGGCCAGCACCGGCACGGTGGGCTGACACACGCTCATGACGTGGCAGTTGCCGTAGCCTTTTTGCAGGTACTGGATGAATTCCTGCACGTAGTTGATGTAGTCGTCGAGGTGAAACTCGCCTTCGGACATGGGCACCAGGCGGGCGTTTTTCCAGTCGGTGATATAGACCTTGTGGTCCTTGAGCATGGTGCGCACGGTGTCGCGCAGCAGTGTGGCGTAGTGGCCGGACAGCGGTGCCACCACCAGCACGACAGGCTGGCCCTTCAGCTTCTCCAAGGTGGCGGTGTCGTCAGAGAAACGCTTGAAGCGGCGCAGTTCACAGAACGGTTTGTCAAGCTCCACGCGCTCGTGGATCGCCACATCCACGCCATCCACATCCACCGTGTGAATGCCGAAAACGGGCTTTTCGTAATCTTTGCCCAGCCGGTGCATCAGGTCGTAGCCGGCCGACACGCGTTGTGCCATGGGCAACTGGGCCAGCGGCAGAGCGGGGTTGTTGTAGAGCCTGGAAGCCACTTCGGCCAGGTCAGCGAACGGCTCCATGATGGAGCGCTGGGTTTCGTAAATCTGGTAGAGCATGGGACTGGTTTTTCCGTTATGTTGCAGTGCAATATAACAGTATGCGGTCGGTCGCGTGAGAGTGAAAACACCTAAATTCACGGGCAGGTTGTCACCTTCGTGAAAGAATCCGTAGTGAGCTTTCCGGCTGTTGTGGCCTCGATCCACCGCCGATCCACGAACCCTTCCCCTTCATGCAACGCCGCCCTCTGATCCGTTCGGGCTTCGCCCTTGCCGCCACCGCGATGGGAATTCCCATGAGTCTGACCTCTGCCGCTCCTGCCTCCACACCGGTTTCGACCGTTCCCCGTCTGGACACGTTGACTGACTGGCCCCTGTCCGAACGCCAGCCGGTGCTGTTTCTGGGGCATGGCAGTCCCATGAACGCCATCGAAGACAACGCCTATCGGCGCAGTTGGCAGGAGCTGGGCACCCAACTGCTGGAACGGGGCCCGCGCCCGCGCCTGATCCTGTGCATTTCCGCCCACTGGATCACACGTGGCTGGCAACTGACGGCGATGGACGATCCGCGCACGATCCACGATTTCGGCGGGTTTCCGCAGGCGCTGTTCGACCAGCGCTACCCGGCACCCGGATCGCCCGCGATGGCTCGGGCGATCAGCGCGGCCGTGTCGCAACCGGGCAGCGGGGCGCCGCTGGGTCTGGATGATCTGGAATGGGGTCTGGACCACGGCACCTGGTCGGTGCTCAAGCCCATGTTTCCGGATGCCAGCATCCCGGTGATCCAGCTCAGCATGGATTACAGCCGTCCGCCGGCCGAACATTTTGAACTGGGTCGGCAACTGCGCGCCCTGCGCGAACGGGGCGTGCTGATCGTGGGCAGCGGCAACATCGTGCACAACCTGCGCGCCATCCGCCGCGAGGCCGCCGACAACCAAGCCTACGACTGGGCCATCGAATTTGACCGCATCACGGGCGATCACATCGCCGAGGAGCGGCTGGAGGCCCTGGACGGATTCCGTGCGCTGGGTCCGCTGGCCCAGATGGCCCACCCCACCTGGGACCACTACCTGCCTTTGCTGTACGCCGCGGGTGCGGTGGAGGCGGGTGAAGCACCCCGTTTCTTCAACGACAGCTTCCAGGCTGCTTCCATCTCCATGCGCTCGGTCATCTGGGGCTGATCGGGCTCCATGGGCTTCCAGACGCAGAAATGCCGCTCATTGAGCGGCATTTCTGTCTGGTTCGACCCGGTCAGATCACTTTGGCGATGGCCTGGCAGACGTAGTCGATGTTCTTGCTGTTGAGCGCGGCCACGCACATGCGGCCGGTGTCGGTGCCGTAGACGCCGAATTCGCTGCGCAGACGCACCATCTGGTCCTTGGAGAGGCCGGAATAGCTGAACATGCCGATCTGGGTGGTGATGAAGCTCATGTCCTTGGCGACGCCGGCGGCCTTCAGGCCGTCGACCAGCTTCTGGCGCATGGCCTTGATGCGCACGCGCATCTCGCCCAGTTCCTTTTCCCACAGCGCGCGCAGTTCGGGGTTGCCCAGCACGGCGGCCACGATGGCGCCACCGTGGATCGGTGGGTTGGAGTAGTTGGTGCGGATGGCGATCTTGAGCTGGCTGAGCACGCGGTCGGTCTCTTCCTTGCTGCTGCCCACCACGCTCAGGGCGCCCACGCGCTCGCCGTAGAGACTGAAGCTCTTGGAGAAGCTGGTGGACACGAAGATGTTCAGGCCGGCCGCCACGAACTTGCCGATCACGGCGCCGTCTTCGGCGATACCGTAGCCAAAGCCCTGGTAGGCCATGTCCAGGAACGCCGTCAGGTTGCGCGCCTGTACCACGGCGATCACCTGGTCCCACTGGGCCGGGGTGATGTCGTAGCCGGTCGGGTTGTGGCAGCAGGCGTGCAGCAGCACGATGGTGCCCTCGGCGGCGGCGTTCAGCTTGGCCAGCATGCCGTCGAAGTTGATGCCGCCCAGGCCGCCGTTGGCGCTCTGGTCGAAGTAGGGGTAGGTGTCCACCGGGAAGCCGGCGTTGGTGAACAGCGCGCGGTGGTTTTCCCAGCTCGGGTCGGAGATCAGCACGGTGGCATTGGGGCTGAGCTTCTTCAGGAAGTCGGCGCCGATCTTCAGGCCGCCGGTGCCGCCGATGGCCTGCACGGTGGCCACGCGGCCGCTCTTGACCACGTCGGAATCGGCGCCGAAAACCAGGCCCTTGACAGCGTTGTCGTAGGCCACGATGCCGTCGATCGGCAGGTAGCCACGGGCCGTGGGCTTTTCCATCATCGTCTTTTCAGCGGCCTGCACGCACTGCAGCAAGGGCAGCTTGCCGTTGTCGTCGAAATACACGCCAACGCCGAGGTTGACCTTGCTGGGGTTGGTGTCGGCAGCGAACTGCTCGTTCAGACCCAGGATCGGGTCGCGGGGGGCCATTTCGACGGCGGTGAACAGGGACATTTTCAGGATTCCAGAAAGGAGTGCGGGTGGGGGCTGCGAACGCAGCAGACCAGGCGGCGCGCGCGGGTTTGCGGTACGCTGTCTGGTTAATCCGAGATTTTATCCGTCCATGACCGCGCCCAACACCGCTCCTCTCAGCCTCGTGGAAAACCAGCCCGCCCCCGAGGGCGAGTTCGTGCGTTTTCCAGGCTCGCCGTTCGAGCTTTTCATGCCCTATCCGCCCGCGGGCGACCAGCCCACCGCCATCGCGCAGCTGGTGGACGGCGTGAACGACGGCGAGGTGTTCCAGACCCTGCTGGGCGTGACCGGCTCGGGCAAGACCTTCACCATGGCCAACGTGATCGCCCGCCTGGGGCGCCCGGCCATCGTGTTCGCGCCCAACAAGACGCTGGCCGCGCAGCTCTACAGCGAGTTCCGCGAGTTCTTCCCCAAGAACGCGGTCGAGTACTTCGTCAGCTACTACGACTACTACCAGCCCGAGGCCTATGTGCCGCAGCGCGACCTGTTCATCGAGAAGGACAGTGCGATCAACGAGCACATCGAGCAGATGCGCCTGAGCTGCACCAAGAGCATCCTGGAGCGGCGCGACGTGGTGATTGTGGCCACGGTCTCGGCCATCTACGGCATCGGCAAGCCCGAGAGCTACCACCAGATGGTGATGACGCTGCGCACCGGTGACAAGATCGGCCAACGCGACCTGATCGCCCAGCTGGTGCGCATGCAGTACGCGCGCAACGAGGCCGATTTTTCGCGTGGCAAGTTCCGCGTGCGCGGTGACACCATCGACGTGTTCCCGGCCGAACACAGCGAGATGGCGATCCGCATTGAGCTGTTCGACGACGAGATCGAAACCCTGCAGCTGTTCGACCCGCTCACCGGCAAGGTGCGGCAGAAGATCCCTCGCTTCACGGTCTACCCCAGCAGCCACTACGTGACGCCACGCGAGCAGGTGCTCAATGCGGTGGAGTTGATCAAGGACGAGTTGCGCGTGCGCCTGGCGCAACTGGTGGGCATGGGCAAGCTGGTGGAGGCGCAGCGGCTGGAGCAGCGCACCCGCTTCGATCTGGAAATGCTCAGCGAAGTGGGCCACTGCAAGGGCATTGAGAACTACTCGCGCCACCTGTCCGGAACGGCCGAGGGCGAGCCGCCGTCCACGCTGACCGACTATCTGCCCAAAGACGCGCTGATGTTCCTGGACGAGAGCCATGTGCTGATGGGCCAGTTCGGCGGCATGTACAACGGCGACCGCGCCCGCAAGACCACGCTGGTGGAGTACGGCTTCCGCCTGCCCAGCGCGCTGGACAACCGGCCGCTCAAGCTTGAAGAGTTCGAACAGCGCATGCGCCAGGTGGTGTTCGTCTCCGCCACGCCGGCCGACTACGAAAAGACGCACTCCGGCCAGGTGGTGGAGCAGCTGGTGCGCCCGACCGGCCTGGTGGACCCGGAGGTGGAAGTGCGCCCCGCCACGCACCAGGTGGACGACGTGCTGCAGGAAATCCGCATCCGCGTGGAGAAGAACGAGCGCGTGCTCATCACCACGCTGACCAAGCGCATGGCCGAGCAGCTGACTGACTACCTGACGGAAAACGGCGTCAAGGTGCGTTACCTGCACAGCGACGTGGACACAGTGGAGCGCGTGGAAATTTTGCGCGACCTGCGACTGGGCGCGTTCGACGTGCTGGTCGGCATCAACCTGCTGCGCGAAGGCATCGACATTCCCGAGGTGTCGCTGGTGGCCATTCTGGATGCCGACAAGGAAGGCTTCCTGCGCTCCGAGCGCAGCCTGATCCAGACCATTGGCCGCGCGGCGCGCAACCTGAACGGCCGCGCCATCCTCTACGCCGACCGCACCACCGATTCGATGGCGCGGGCCATCGGCGAGACCGAGCGGCGCCGCACCAGACAGATCGCTCACAACCTGGCCATGGGCATCGAGCCGCGCAGCATCAACAAGCGCATCAAGGACCTGATCGACGGCGTGTACAGCGAAAAGGCGGGCAAGGAAGCCGACCGCCTGGCCGCCGAGAGCGCGCAACGCGCCAGCGTGGAGGACATGAGCGAGAAGGACGTGGCGCGTGAGATCAAGCGGCTGGAGAAGCTGATGCTGGAGCACGCGCGCAACCTCGAATTCGAAAAGGCGGCGGGCGTTCGCGACCAGTTGCACCACCTCAAGGCGCAGATCTTTGGCGCGCCCGGTGTGGACAACGTGGCCTGAAAACAATGAAGGACAATGGCGCCACAAGCACCCGCGCAGGGGCCGGCCAGTATGGACGGGACGCGGGGGCAACCAGCAACCGATCCATTTATGCAAGCACCGCAAGCGTTGCGCGAACCGGAGGGGCAGGGCTCTGACACGCGCATCTACCTGGTAGAAGACGATCCAAGCATCCTGCAGTTTGTGCAGCAGGCGCTGCTGCTTCGCCCGCTCTGGCAGCTGTTGGGCCACTCAGCCACGCTGGCCCACGCACGACGGCACGCCGTGGCGTCGAACGCCAATGTGTTCCTGGTGGACCTCGGTCTTCCCGACGGCAGCGGCGAAGACTTGCTGCGCTTGCTGGCGCGGCAGCAACCCGATGCCGAACTGCTGGTTTTTACCGTGTTCGGCGAAGAATCGCGGCTGGTGGCTGCGCTGGAGGCGGGCGCCACGGGCTACGTGCTCAAGGGTTGCAGCCCTGAGGCCCTGATCACTGCCATCGAACAGATCCGCGAAGGGGGCGCCCCCATTTCACCGCTGTTGGCGCGCATGTTGCTGAAGCAGTTTCGCGAGGTGCAGTCGTCTTTGCCCGCGTTGGAGCTGTGGCACGAGGTTCTGCTGTCGGACCGTGAAACCGAAGTGCTTCAGCTGGTCGCCAAGGGTTACGTGAACAAGGAGATCGCCGTCAAACTGTTGATCTCGCCGGCCACGGTGGGCACGCACATCAAGAACCTCTATCGCAAGCTCGCGGTGCACAGCCGCGTGCAGGTGGTTCGCGCGGCCCAGCAGCGGGGTCTGCTTTGAGGCTGTGGCAGCCACTGCTGCAGCGCCTGCACCGCACGCCGGCCTACTTCTGGGCCGGGTTGCTGGTGGGCTTGATGTTGTTGGCGCTCGGGCTGGCGACCCGCGTGGGCCACATGCCCGGCGCGATCGCCGTTGAGCAGGCGACGGTGCTGCTGGCGGGGCAGGATGACGTTTCAGGCCGCGCCGTTGAGTTGCCCCACGTCTGGGACAACGAGCGGCGCAACTGGCGCGGCGAAGCGCACTACCGGCTGGCGCTGCCTGAGACGCTGGCGCAAACAGGGCATCTTGAGAACGGCCTGGCGCTTCTGCTGCCCCGCGTTGGCGTGCGTTTCCGGGTCCTGTTCAATGGGCAGGAGCTGTCGGCCGAGTGCTGGCGGCGGAGCTCCGGCTATTGCGATGCCGGTACACGTGCCCATTTCGTACAGCTGCCCCAGCGCCTGATGGCCCCTCGATGGGCCGACAACCGGATCGAGATCCAGCTCAAGGGGCAGTTGCTGCGCATCAGCGGGCTGTCACCGGTCTGGGTGGGCCCCCGGGATGTGTTGTACCAGCGCTTCCGGTGGCTGACCTGGTGGCAAGTCAACCTGACCTGGATGGTGGCCGCCTCGTCGTTCATGATGGGTGTGCTGTCGCTGCTGATCTGGTCCCGGACCGCTGAGCCCCTGTTTGGTTTGCTGGGCGGTGGACTGGTGGTGCTGACCGTGCGACTGTGGCTGTCCACGCCGGTGTTTCTGCCCGGGCCGTTCCTGATCTGGGACTACATCCACAAACTCAGCTTCACTTGGTATTGCGGGTTCACCTACCTGTTCATGTCGGAGTTGTTTGACTTCCGGCAAAGCCTGGTGCGCAAGCTGGTGGTGGCCATGATGGCGCTCGGGCCGTTCTGGCTGGCGCTGCAAGCCGGGCTGGAGAACTACCAGCTCTACCGTCTCTGGACGGGCGTGATCGCACTGGTGTGCGTGTTGGCCATCCTGAAGGTGATCCACAGAGCCCGCTGGGGCATGAACGTGAACCAGCGTCTGATGGTGGTGGTGAGCCTGGCCACCATGGCCACCGGTTTGCGGGATTTTCTGGTGGTGCAGATGGACTTTCCCGGTGACACCGATATCCGCTGGATGACACCGGGCAGCCTGGTGCTCATGTTTGCCATGGGCTGGGTGCTGGTGCGGCGCACAGCGCAAGCGATGGAACAGGTTGCCCAGGTCAATACCGAGCTGGCGCGCAAGGTGGGCGAGCGCGAGGCCGAACTGCACGCCGTGTTTGATCGTCTGCGCGTGGTGGAGAACCAGCGTGTGCTGGAGGCCGAACGTCGTCGACTGACCCGCGACATGCACGACGGCCTCGGCAGCCAGCTGGTGCAGACGCTCAACCTCGTGCACAGCAGTGGCGCCAAGGTGGACAGCGCGTCCGTGGCGAACATGCTCAACCACGCGCTCGAAGAGCTGCGCATGACACTGGATTCGCTGGAACCGATGGAGGGTGACCTGCCCACGATCCTGGGTACCTTGCGCCAGCGCATCTCGCCGACGCTGCAAGCCGCCCGCATCGATCTGGACTGGCAGGTCGAAGCCGTTTCCGCCGTTCCGGGACTGGAGGTGCGGGGTGTGATGCACCTGTTCCGGTGTCTGCAGGAGGTTTTTGCCAACGTGGTCCAGCACGCACAAGCCACCCGGGTGACGGTGCGCACCTGGGAGCGCAGTGGGCGCATCTTCCTCAGTGCCTCCGACAACGGCGTGGGACTGGGTGAGCCGCTGGAATCGGGTTTCCGTGAAGGCGGCCGAGGTATCAGCAATATCCGGATGCGGGCGTCAGAAATCGGCGCTGAGGTGCGGTTCTCCAGCGCCCACCCGGGCACCTGTGTGACTTTCAGTTTTGCTGCGGACCCTTGCACCGCTCCTCTGGCCGCCGCCGCGCAAGCTTGAGCAGCGAACAGGGTTTTCGGGTATACTCGATCAAAATAGTCGGGAAAGACTTCGAAGTGTCAGCCGCCAATGGTGCGGCAGGGTGGGCGGAGAAGCGGTTTGGTGGATTTTTCCCATGAAACCTTCAACGACGGTCAAGCCACAACTTTCAGGAGCTTGAAATGCGCCTCACGACCAAAGGCCGCTTTGCGGTCACAGCCATGATCGATCTGGCCCTGCGCCAGAACAACGGTCCCGTCACGCTCGCGGCCATCAGCCAGCGTCAGCAGATTTCGCTCTCTTACCTGGAGCAGCTGTTTGGCAAACTGCGGCGCCACGAACTGGTGGAATCCACGCGTGGCCCGGGTGGTGGTTACAGCCTGGGCCGCAAGGCCGCGGAAATCACCGTGGCCGACATCATCGTTTCGGTGGACGAGCCGATCGACGCCACCCAGTGTGGCGGCAAGGAAAACTGCCTGGGTGAAGGCAACCGCTGCATGACCCACGAGCTGTGGGCCGCGCTGAACGCCAAAATGGTGGATTTCCTCGACTCGGTGTCCCTGCAGTCGCTGGTGGACGAACAGCTGGCCAAAGGTGTGGTGGTGGAAAACGCCCCCATGATCAAGCGGGCCATCTCCAGCGCACCGGTGGTCAAACCGATCCGTGTGAACGCCCCCAACTCGGTCTTCGCACTCGGAGGTGCGGCCTTTTCGAAATGACATCGGCTTCCGGGGACTGTTTCCCGGTGGCAGGGTCCGATTCCACGTGTTCCGGGGTGTCCTGATCGATGCCGATGTTCCGGTGTGTCGTTCGTTTGTCCCTGCATGCCCTTCCTGTCGATCCCTACCGATCCCAACCGCCAGCCCAATTCATTGACCGCCATGAGCACTCCGCACTTTCCCATCTACATGGACTACAGCGCCACCAATCCCTGCGATCCGCGGGTGGTGGATGCCATGATTCCCTGGTTGCGTGAACACTTCGGCAATCCGGCGTCGCGCAGCCATGCCTGGGGCTGGGAAGCTGAAAAGGCGGTCGAGACCGCCCGCGAGCAGGTGGCCGCCCTGATCAACGCCGACCCGCGCGAAATCGTCTGGACCAGCGGCGCCACCGAGTCCAACAACCTGGCACTGAAAGGCGCGGCGCACTTCTACCAGACCAAGGGCAAACACCTGATCACGGTCAAGACCGAGCACAAGGCCGTGCTCGACACCATGCGCGAGCTGGAGCGCCAGGGGTTTGAGGTGACTTACCTTGACGTGATGGCCGATGGCCTGATCGATCTGGACGTCTTCAGGGCGACCATCCGCCCGGACACCATCCTGGCTTCGGTCATGTTCGTGAACAATGAGATCGGCGTGATCCAGGACATCGCCGCTATCGGCAAGATCTGCCGCGAGAAAGGCGTGATCTTTCACGTGGACGCGGCGCAGGCCACCGGCCGGGTCGACGTTGACCTCCAGACCCTGCCGGTCGATCTGATGAGTCTGACCAGCCACAAAACCTATGGCCCCAAGGGCATCGGCGCACTGTATGTGCGGCGCAAGCCACGCATCCGCATCGAAGCGCAGATGCACGGTGGCGGTCATGAGCGCGGCATGCGTTCCGGCACGCTGCCCACCCACCAGTGCGTGGGCATGGGCGAGGCCTACCGCATCGCCAAGGAAGAAATGCACGCCGAAAACGTGCGCATCCGTGCGTTGCACGATCGCATGGTCACCGGCCTGAAGGGCATCGAAGAGGTGTTCATCAACGGCCACGAGACACAGCGCGTGCCGCACAACCTGAACATGAGCTTCAACTACGTCGAAGGCGAGTCGCTGATCATGGGCATCAAGGGTCTGGCGGTGTCGTCGGGCTCGGCCTGCACCTCGGCCAGCCTGGAGCCCAGCTACGTGCTGCGTGCGCTCGGTCGCAGCGACGAACTGGCCCACAGCAGCCTGCGCATGACGATCGGCCGCTGGACCACCGAAGAAGAGATCGATTACGCGATCGGCACCATCAAGGAAAACGTGGCGAAGCTGCGCGAGTTGTCCCCCTTGTGGGAAATGTTCAAAGACGGCATTGATATCTCGACGATTCAATGGGCCGCACACTGAAGGAGAAAGACCATGGCTTATTCTGAAAAAGTGGTTGACCACTACGAAAACCCCCGCAATGTCGGCTCGTTCGACAAGGGCGACGAATCGGTGGGCACTGGCATGGTGGGCGCACCCGCCTGCGGCGACGTGATGAAGCTGCAGATCAAGGTGAACCCGACTACCGGCGTGATCGAAGACGCCCGCTTCAAGACCTACGGTTGCGGCTCGGCGATTGCCTCGTCGTCGCTGGTGACCGAATGGGTCAAGGGCAAGACGCTGGACCAGGCCGCGGCGCTGAAGAACAGCGAGATCGCCGAAGAGCTGGCGCTGCCGCCGGTGAAGATCCACTGCTCCATCCTGGCCGAAGACGCGATCAAGGCCGCGGTGGACGACTACCGCAAGAAACACCTGAACTGATCCAGGCAAAATTTCCAGCACCATGGCTATTTCGATCTCTGAAGCCGCTGCGCGGCACGTCACCCGTTACATCGCCAAGCGTGGCAAGGGCGTCGGCGTGCGTCTGGGCGTCAAGACCACCGGCTGCTCCGGCCTCGCTTACAAGCTGGAATACGCCGACGAGATTGCACCGGAAGATGTGGTGTTCGAGGACAACGGCGTCAAGGTGCTGGTGGACCCGAAGAGTCTGGCCTACATCGACGGCACGCAGCTCGATTTCGTGCGCGAGGGCCTGAACGAAGGCTTCCGCTTCAATAACCCCAATGAGCGCGACCGTTGCGGTTGCGGCGAGAGTTTCAGAATCTGATACTGTTGCCGAATCACCCACTAGTAGCCGCCAGTGCGTACCGTCCTGGCGGCTTTTTGATGTCATGAACCTGCTGTCCAACGACTTCGAAATTTTCGGTATTGCACCTGCCTTTGCGCTGGACCGCGACGCGCTGGACCAACGCTGGAAAGACCTGCAGCGCGAGGCCCATCCAGACCGTTTTGCAACTTCCGATGCCCCCGCGCAGCGCCTGGCCATGCAATGGTCGGTGCGCATCAATGAGGCCTACCAGCACCTGAAAGACCCGCTCAAGCGCGCCGCCTATCTGTGCGAGCTGAACGGGGTGCCGATCCAGGCAGAAAACAACACCGCCATGCCGGCCGCCTTTCTGATGCAGCAGATGCAATGGCGTGAAGACCTGGAAGACGCCCGCAGCAGCGAGGCGCTGGGGCGCATGGCGGACGAGGTGAGCGCTGCGCGCCGCACGATGTTGACCCAGCTGCAGCAGACCGCAGATGTACAACGTGACTTCACTGCGCTGGCCCAGCAGGTCAGAGCCCTTATGTTTGTTGAGCGCTTTGCCAGCGACGTCGAGAACCGGCTCGATCAGCTGGGACAATAGCGGGCTGTCCCCCGCAACCCTCTGCTTTCTTTCTCTACCAGAACCCGCGCCCATGGCTCTCTTGCAGATTTCCGAACCCGGCCAGTCCCTCGATCCGCACCAGCGACGGGTGGCGGTCGGCATCGACCTCGGCACCACGCATTCGCTGGTGGCCGCGGTGCGCCACGGGGTGTCCGAATGCCTGCCGGCGGCGGATGGCCGCGTGATCCTGCCCAGCGTGGTCCGCTACCTCGACCCGGCGCAAGGCGGCTCGGGTCGCCAGATAGGCTTTGAAGCGCTGGCCGCGCAGGTCAGCGATCCCGCGAACACCGTGAGCTCGGTCAAGCGCCTGATGGGCCGCACGCGCGCGCAGGTGGCCGACGCTGACAAGCTCCCGTACACGGTGGTGGATCAGAACGGCATGGCCGTGGTCGAGACCATCGCCGGACGCAAGACACCCATGGAGGTGAGCGCCGAAATCCTGGCCACGCTGCGTTTCCGGGCCGAAGACAGCTTCGACGATGAGCTGTTTGGCGCGGTCATCACCGTGCCCGCGTACTTCGACGACGCGCAGCGCCAGGCCACGAAGGACGCGGCACAGCTCGCCGGCATCAACGTGCTGCGCCTGATCAACGAGCCTACCGCCGCAGCGATCGCGTACGGGCTGGACAACGGCTCGGAAGGCATCTACGCCATCTACGACCTCGGAGGCGGCACCTTCGACATCTCCATACTGCGCCTGACGCGGGGGGTGTTCGAGGTCATGGCCACCGGTGGCGACTCCGCGCTGGGCGGAGACGATTACGACCAGGCGCTCGCTGCCTGGGTGCTGGCGCAACAAGGCGTGACCACGCCGCTGAACGCCTCCGAGCGTGCGGGTCTGCACGCCGAGGCGCGCCGCTGCAAGGAAGCCCTGTCGGCCGTGGATGCCAGTTCTGGTCATGCGGTGTTCGAAGCGGTGGTCGGTGGCCAGACGCTGCGCCAGACCGTCACGCCGGCCCAGTTCGAGGCCGCCACCACCGCTCTCACGGCCCGCACCATGGCGGCGGTGCGCAAGGTGCTGCGCGACGCGCACATCGCCAAGGACGAAGTCAAGGGTGTGGTGATGGTGGGTGGCTCCACCCGCATGCCGGTGATCCGCCGCACCGTGGGCGAGTACTTTGGTCAGGAACCCCTGGTCAATCTGAACCCGGACGAGGTGGTGGCGCTGGGCGCAGCCATCCAGGCCAACGCACTCGCCGGCAACAGCCGTGACGGCGACCTGCTGCTGCTCGACGTGATTCCGCTCTCGCTCGGTATCGAAACGATGGGCGGTCTGGTCGAGCGCATCGTGCCGCGCAACAGCCCCATTCCCACCGCGTTGGCGCAGGATTTCACCACCTACCAGGACGGGCAGACTGCGCTGGCGCTGCACGTGGTGCAGGGCGAACGCGATCTGGTGGCCGACTGCCGCAGCTTGGCGCGCTTCACGTTGCGTGGCATTCCGCCCATGGCCGCTGGCGCGGCGCGCATCCGCGTGAGTTTCACGGTGGATGCCGACGGCCTGTTGTCCGTCAACGCGAAAGAGCAGGGCAGTGGCGTTGAAGCGAAGATCGACGTCAAGCCGGCTTACGGTCTGTCGGACGAACAGATCGCCGCCATGCTCAAGGACAGCTTTGCCACGGCGCAGCAGGACATGCAGGCGCGCGCGCTGGTCGAAGCCCGGGTGGATGCCGACCGCATGATCGCTGCCACGCAGAGCGCGCTGGCAGCCGACGCCGACTTGCTGGAGCCCGCAGAGCTGGAGTCCATTCACCATCTGATTGCCCAGTTGGGCCAGATCATCACCGGTGACAACACCGCTGCGATCGAATCCGCCACCGAAGCGCTCGCCAAGGGCACCGAAGCCTTTGCCGCCATGCGCATGAACCGGGGTATCCAGCATGCCCTGGCCGGCAAACGGCTCGAAGAAGTCTGAAACCCGCCGCGGACCGACGCACAGGAACCCCATGCCCATCATCAAGATATTGCCCCACCCCGAATACTGTCCGCAAGGAGCCCAGGTCAACGCACCGGCGGGCACCTCGATCTGCGAGGCGCTGCTCGAAAACAACATCCCGATCGAGCACGCCTGCGACATGGTGTGTGCCTGCACCACCTGCCACGTGATCGTGCGCGAAGGCTTCAACAGCCTCAACGAGCTGGACGACAACGAAGAAGACCTGCTCGACCGGGCCTGGGGCCTGGAGCCCCATTCGCGACTGTCTTGTCAGGCCATCCTGGCGCAGCAGGACGTGACGATCGAGATCCCGAAGTATTCGATCAACCACGCCAAAGAGAAACATTGACCCCCACGCTCCGCCGCTGCGCGGGTCGCTGCCCCCCGAAGGGGCTGATCCACCTTGGGGCGGCCCGGCGGTGGATCTCCACTGATGTGAGGAATCCATGAGACAGATTGTTCTTGACACCGAAACCACCGGCCTGTCCGCCGACAGCGGCGACCGCATCATTGAAATCGGCTGTGTCGAGTTGCTCAACCGCAAGCTCACGGGCAACAACCTGCACTTCTACGTCAACCCCGAGCGCGACAGCCACGAGGACGCGCTCAAGGTGCACGGCATCAGCAACGAATTCCTACGCGACAAACCCAAGTTCGGGCAGATCGCGGACGAGCTGCTGGACTACCTGCGCGACGCCGAACTGATCATCCACAACGCGCCGTTCGACATCAGTTTCCTCAACAAGGAACTGGACCGCCTGGGGCGTCCGCCGCTCAAGACCGTGATCGGTCAGGTGATTGATAGCCTGGTGATGGCCAAGGAGATGTTCCCGGGCAAACGCAACGGCCTTGATGCGCTGTGCGACAGGCTGGACGTGGACAATTCCGGGCGCACGCTGCACGGCGCGTTGCTCGATGCCGAACTGCTGGCCGACGTCTACATCAACATGACGCGCGGCCAGGACGCGTTGCTGATTGAAGGCAATGAAAGCAGCGAAGCGGGCGTCGAAGCCATTGTGATCGATCTGTCCCGGTTCGAGTTGCCCGTGCTTCGCGCCAACGAACAGGAGCTGCAGGGGCATGATGTCGCGCTGGCCGATCTGGACAAGGCCTGCAAAGGCAAGACGCTCTGGCGCAAACTCGAGGCGGTTTGACCGGGCATTTCTCCAAATTTTCTGCTCACCGGGAAAAACGGCTCAAATTAGACGCTATAATTTGAGGCTTCCGAGAGATCGGTCAGATCAATCGGGCGGTTAGCTCAGTGGTAGAGCACTGCCTTCACACGGCAGGGGTCGCAGGTTCGAACCCTGCACCGCCCACCAGACAAAGCCCCAAGCGTTTCGCTTGGGGCTTTTTCGTTGAGGTCATGTCTTTGACAGGAGTTGGCGGCATGGAACAGGTGGATGTGGTGGTGATCGGCGCCGGCGTGGTCGGGTTGGCGGTGGCCCGTTCGCTGGCGCTGACCGGGCGCGAGGTGATGGTGCTGGAGCGCGAGGCGACCATCGGCACCGGCACGAGTTCGCGCAACAGCGAAGTGATTCACGCCGGCATCTACTATCCACAAGGTTCGCTCAAGGCGCGGCTGTGTGTGCGGGGCAGGGCGCTGCTGTACGCCTATTGTTCTGAACGCGGAATCGCTCACCGCCGGTGCGGCAAGCTGATCGTCGCCAACACGGCGTCGCAGGTGCGAGGGTTGCCGGGCATCCAGGCTCGCGCCGAAGCCAATGGTGTGCACGACTTGAAGTGGCTCTCACGCGCCGAAGCGCTGGCGCTGGAGCCTGAGCTCGAATGCCTGGCCGCCCTGCTTTCACCGTCCACTGGCATCGTGGACAGCCATGCACTGATGCTGAGCCTGCAGGGTGATCTGGAAAACGCGTGTGGGCTGGTGGCCTGCCACAGTGGGGTCGATAGCCTGCGGGCAACCGGCCTCGGTATCGAGGTGCTGATGCAGGACGGTACCGTTTTGCTGGCGCGCAGCGTGGTCAATGCCGCTGGGCTGCATGCCTGTCAGATCGCGGGGAACACCCAGGGCCTGGACCCCGTGCACGCGCCCCGGGCCTGGTACGCCAAGGGCAGTTACTTCACCTTGAGCGGGCGCTCGCCATTCGCTCGCCTGATCTACCCCGCGCCCGATCCTGAGGCGCACCTGGCCGGGCTGGGTGTGCACCTGACACTCGATCTGGGCGGACAGGCCAAGTTCGGGCCGGATGTGCAGTGGACCGACGACCCGGATAACTTGGGCGTGAATCCGGCCAGCGCCGAGGGCTTTTACGTCGCGGTGCGCCAGTACTGGCCGGGATTGCCCGAGCACGCCTTGTTGCCCGGCTACGCCGGCATGCGACCCAAAATCAGCGGCCCCCATGAGCCCGCGGCCGATTTCCGCATCGATGGTCCGGGCGTGCACGGTGTGCCGGGACTGGTCAACCTGCTGGGCATCGAGTCACCGGGCCTGACCAGTTGCCTGGCCATTGGCGAGCAGGTGGCGGCACGGCTGTGAACGCCGCAGCGGTCTTGTTCAGCGGGGCGCGGGAGCTGCCGTCCTGATCGCCTCGGCGGCTTCCCGGACAAGCGCCGGGCCCTTGTAAATCAGTCCGGTGTAGATCTGGACCACGTTGGCACCCGACTGGATCTTGCTCACCGCATCCGCGCCGCTGAGGATGCCGCCCACGCCGATGATGGGGAAACTCTTGCCCAAGCAGGCCCGCAGGCGTCGGATCACGCGGTTGCTGGCCGCCAGCACCGGCGCGCCCGAGAGCCCGCCCGTTTCGTTGGCGTGGGGCATGCCGGCTACCGCTTCGCGGCTGAGGGTCGTGTTGGTGGCGATCACGCCGAAGGCATTGTTTGCCTGGCCTGTGCTATCGGTGCCGTAGCGCATCAGGGTGGTGGCGATCACCTCGATCTGCGTGTCATCCAGATCGGGTGCGATCTTGACGAAGATGGGAATGCGTCGGCCGGTCTGCTGGGCGAGGGCTTCCCGGCGTTCTGCGACGGCGCCGAGCAGCGCGTCCAGCGCCTGGTCGCTCTGCAGGCTGCGCAGGTTCTGGGTGTTCGGGCTGGAGATGTTGACCGTGACGTAGTCAGCGTGGGGGTACACGCCTTCTAGGCACGTCAGGTAGTCGTCGGTGGCGCGCTCGATCGGTGTGCTGGCGTTCTTGCCGATGTTCAGGCCCAGCAGCATCGGATGGGCGCCACCCTTGCTGCGAAAGCGCGCCCGCTGCACATTGGCGATGAAGGCGTCCAGGCCATCGTTGTTGAAACCCAGCCGGTTGATCAGGGCGTTGGCCTTGGGCAGTCGGAACATGCGCGGCTTGGGATTGCCGGGCTGCGCCTTGGGTGTGACCGTGCCCACTTCGACAAATCCGAAACCCATGGCAGCCAGGCCGTCGATACAGGCGGCATTCTTGTCCAGCCCCGCAGCCAGACCGACCCGGTTGGGGAAGTGGAGGCCAGCCAGGGTGACCGGATCGTCGATCCGGGTTTCACCGTAGAGGCAGGTCAGTGGCGAGTGCTGCAGCTTCGCGATGCTGTGCAGCGTGAGTTCGTGGGCGGCTTCCGGGTCCAGGCCAAAGAGGAAGGGGCGTGCGACAGCGTAGGGCAGTAGGGACATTGGATAATGGGCAAATTCTTTGTAACCGCTGATTGTCTCAAATGACCCAAGACGAACTCAAAGCCCTGGTGGGCCAGGCTGCCCTGCAATACGTGACCCCTGGTGAAATCGTCGGTGTGGGCACCGGCTCGACGGTCAACAAGTTCATCGATGCACTCGCTACCATGAAGGACCAGATCCCCGGCGCGGTGTCGAGCTCGGTAGCCTCCACGGCCCGGCTGAAAGCGCTGGGCATCCCGGTCTTCGAAGCCAATGAGGTGACCGAACTGTCGGTCTACATCGATGGCGCCGACGAAATCGACGCGCAGGGTCACATGATCAAGGGCGGTGGCGCGGCGCTCACACGCGAGAAGATCGTGGCCGCCCAGTCACGCCGGTTCGTCTGCATCGCTGACGAATCCAAGATGGTGAAGGCCCTGGGCGCTTTTCCGCTGCCGGTGGAGGTGATCCCGATGGCCTCGGCCCGGTTGATCCGCCAGTTTGCCGCCCTCGGCGGCAAGGCTCACCTGCGGCTCAAGGACGGCGCTCCGCTGGTGACCGACAACGGCCAGCACATCCTGGATGTGACCGGTCTTCAGATCACCGATCCGCTGGCCTTCGAGAGCGAAGTGAACCAGTGGCCCGGCGTGGTCACCGTGGGTGTGTTCGCCCACCAGAAGGCCAGCGTCTGCCTGCTGGGGACCAGCAGCGGCGTGAAGACGCTGACGTTCTGAGTCTCAGGGCCAGAACCGTTCAGAAACGGATGCCGGCCGGGTTCTCGGTTGGTGGTGTCACCGGCGTCTCGGCCGGTTGCACCGGCGGCCGGGCCTGAGCGGCATTCGGTCGAGCAGCTGCGGCCGCCTGGGCGGGCTGCGTTGCCACCAGCGCCGTTGCTGCAGGCCGGCGGTAACCGGATGGCAGGACGGATTGTTTGGGGTAACCCGCTGCGTCCAGGTACTGCGCCCAATCGGCGTCCGAGAAACCCTTGATCTGTTGCCCGCCGATACTGAGGAAGGGCAGCGAGGTCTCTCCGCTCAGGCGCTTCAAAGCAGCGGCGTCCTCGGCAGAGTTAACCGTTTTTTCAGTGAAGGGCACGCCGCGCGCGGTGAGCAGGTTGCGCCCGGTGTTGCAGGGTGCGCAATCGGTCGCGGTGTAGAGGGTGACCGGATAGCGGTTGACCACCTGGCGCAGTTCCAGCGGCAACTGTGGGTTGGCGGCCGCTCCGGCGCTGGCGGAGGTGCCGCCGATGACGGACGCCTTGCCGTTGGCCGGTGGTGGCTGGTCCGAATAGCTCACCTTGCCGTCGGGCCCCACGGTGCGGTACACGCCCTGGGCCGAGGCCCAAGGTGCGGCGAGCGCGCCGAACACGACGCCAGCCAACGCCGCACGCACCAGCGTGCGCTGCGTGGAGGTCTGGGAAAGGGTGATGCTCATGTCAAATCCTTTGGCCAAATACAAGTTCCAAACCACATTCAGGCGGGCATTCGCGCTCAGGCCATGCCCTGGTGACGCAGCAAGGCATCGATGCCCGGCTCCCGCCCACGGAACGCCTTGAACGACGCCATGGCCGGGCGGCTGCCGCCAGCTTCCAGGATCGCCTCACGGTAGCGTCGGCCCGTTTCCACGTCCAGCGTGTTGTGCCCATTCTTCTGGGCCGCTTCTTCGAACGCAGCGTAGGCATCGGCAGACAGCACTTCAGCCCACTTGTAGCTGTAGTAACCGGCAGAGTACCCACCTGCAAAGATGTGGCTGAAGGTGTGCGGCGTGCGGCTGTAGGCGGGCGGTTGCAACACGGCGACTTCATCGCGCACCTGCTGCTGTAGCGCCAGGATGGCGTCGCCGTTGGTGACGGGCTCGGTCTGGCTGTGCAGCAGCATGTCGAACAGAGAAAACTCCACCTGGCGCAGCGTCTGCAGGCCGCTCTGGTAATTCTTGGCCGCGAGCATCTTGTCGAACAGGTCGCGCGGCAGCGGTTCGCCAGTGTCCACATGGGCCGTCATGTGCTTGAGCACGTCCCATTCCCAGCAGAAATTCTCCATGAACTGGCTGGGCAACTCCACCGCGTCCCACTCCACACCGCTGATGCCCGAGACATCGCGTTCGTTCACCAGGGTCAGCATGTGGTGCAGGCCGTGGCCGAACTCGTGGAAGAGGGTGATGACGTCATCGTGCGTCAGCAGCGGCGGTTTTTTTATGCCGTCGACTTCCACGCCTTCAGCAAAGTTGCAGACCAGGTGCGCCACCGGTGTTTGCAGCGCACCGGTGTCTGGGCGCAGCCAGCGGGCGCGCACATCGTCCATCCAAGCCCCGCCACGTTTGCCTGTGCGGGCGGCCGGGTCGAGGTAGAACTGACCCACCAGCTGGGCGCCGGCCGGCGAAGTGCGTTCGATGCGGTAGAACTCCACGCCGGGGTGCCAGACCGGTGCGGTGTCGCGGCGAATTGCCACTTCGAACAGCGTTTCAACGATCTGGAACAGCCCGGCGAGCACCTTGGGCGCGGTGAAATAGGGTTTGACTTCCTGCTCACTGAAGGCGTAGCGCGCCTCCTTGAGTTTTTCACCAACGTAGGGCCAGTCCCAGGCTTGCGGGTCGGTCAGGCCAAGATCGCTGGCGGCGAAAGCGCGCAGGTCCGCCAAGTCCTTGTCGGCGTACGGGCGCGCCTTGCCCGCCAGATCGCGCAAGAACTGGATCACCTGTTCGGGCGATTCGGCCATCTTGGGCACCAGCGACACGTCGCCAAAGTGCCGGTAGCCCAGCAGTTGCGCTTCTTCATGGCGCAGGGCCAGCAGCTCAGCCATGATGGCTGTGTTGTCAAACTTCAGTGCCTCCGCGGCCGCCTGGTCGCTGGCCCGCGTGACGTAGGCCCGGTAGAGCTGTTCGCGCAGCGAGCTGCTGTGGGCGAACTGCATGACCGGCAAGTAGCAAGGCATCTTGAGGGTCAGCTTGTGCCCCGTCTGGCCTTCGGCCTTGGCCGCGGCGGCCGTGGCCTGCAGCACATCGGCCGGAACGCCCGCCAGCTCGTCGGTGGACACGATCAGCGAAAACGCGTCGGTCGCGTCCAGCGCGTTTTCGCTGAATTTCTGCCCCAACTCGGCCTGGCGCTCCTGCAGCCAGGCAAAACGTTCCTTGGCCTCGCCCTGCAGTTCTGCACCGCCCAGTACAAAGCTGCGCATGGCGTTTTTGTGCGCCTGCGTTTGCTCCGCGTTGAGGCTGGCCGGATTCATGGCCTTGTACTTGGCGTAGAGGCGTTCGTCCGAGCCGAGCCGGGTCCAGAATTCGGTGACCTTGGGCAGGGCTTCGTTGTAGGCGGCGCGCAGCTCGGGCGTGTCGGCCACACTGTTGAGGTGGCTGACGGCACCCCAGGCGCGCGAAAGGCGCTCGGTGGCCACGTCCAGCGTGCCGGCAATGGCGGCCCATTCAGCCGGGAACGTATCCGCCGTGACATGCTCCAGCGCGCGGTTGGCGTCGGTCAGCAAGACGTCCAGCGCCGGAGCCACCTGGTCTGGCGTGATGGCGTCGAAACGCGGCAAATCGGAAAAATCCAGCAGGGGCAGGGTGGCGCCGGGCGCAGTTTGAAGGTTCATGCGGTTTCAGATGGTGCGCGACAAGGGAAGTTCAAGCCGCTGGTGGCCGGGGGCATTGGCTCACTGGGCGCTCTTCTTGATGCTCTTTTTCATGACTTTGGCGCGCTTGACCTGGCCACCGGGTGTGAGGCGCTGGTTGCCCAGGACGCGCACCACCTTGACTTCGGGGCGCTGACCACCCCGCTTGCTGAACTTGAGCACCTTGACGTCACGCGGTCCCGGCATGCGCTCTTCGTCCGTCGTTTTTTCTTTCTCGGGCATCGGGCGCCATAACACCAGCAGTTTGCCGATGTGCTGGATCGGTGCGGCGTCGAGTTCGTCGGCCAGCGTCTTGAGCATGAGCTCGCGCGCGGCACGGTCGTCGCTGAACACGCGAACCTTGATCAGGCCATGGGCCTTCAGGGCGTTGTCGATTTCTTTTTTGACGGACGGGCTCAATCCATCGCCGCCAACGAGGACGACAGGATCAAGGTGGTGGGCATCAGCGCGATGGACTTTGCGCTGGGCGGGAGTGAGTGTGATCTGGGGCATGGGACAATTATCGTTTACACAGAACTGAAAAGACCTTTATGGGCATGAAAGTCAAGACCCAGAGCAAGAAGGTCAACAAGGCCTGGCTCAACCAGCACGTCAACGATCCGTATGTGAAGCTGGCGAAAAGAGACGGCTACCGTGCGCGGGCTGCCTACAAACTCAAGGAAATCGACGAAACCCTGGGCCTGATCCATCCCGGGGATTGCGTGGTCGACCTGGGATCGGCCCCAGGCGCCTGGAGCCAGTATGTGCGACGCCGCCTGAGCCCGCAGGGTGCGGCGGTGGGCGAGCTCCACGGGCAGATCATCGCGCTGGACATGTTACCCATGGAAGCGGTGGAAGGCGTTCACTTTATCCAGGGCGATTTCCGGGAGCCCGAGGTGCTGGCAACGCTGGAGCAGTCCCTGATCGACCGGGGTGTGGCGGCTGTGGATGTGGTGGTTTCCGACATGGCGCCCAATCTGTCGGGCATCGGATCGGCTGATGCAGCGCGCATCACCGACCTGATCGAACTCGCCGTGGATTTCAGCGTGCACCACCTGAAGCCCGACGGCGCGCTGGTGGTCAAACTCTTTCACGGCGGGGCCTATGACACCGCCGTGGCCCTGTTTCGCCAGACCTTTCGCGTGGTCAAAGCCATCAAGCCCAAGGCTTCACGCGACAAATCTTCTGAAACCTTTCTGGTGGGGCTGGGTCTGAAACCCCAGACACAGAGCTGAATCCAGCGCCGGGTCAAATAAAAAGCCAACCCTCCGATTGACATTGCCAAGTCATTTGTCAATGGCAGGGCTTCTTGAAAGACCTAAAATGGGTCCAATATGTGTATCTACGACAATGTTCTAGCCAGGAGCTGCACTTGAACAACCAGTGGTTCTCGAAAATCGCCGTGTGGATGGTTATCGCCATGGTGCTTTTCACCGTCTTCAAGCAGTTTGACGGCCGCGCAGCGGCTGGCGCTGGCTACATCGGCTACTCAGAGTTTCTTGACGAGGTGAAGGCACAGCGCATTAAGAGCGCCACCATCCAGGAAGGCCAGGGCGGCACCGAGATCGTGGCTGTAACCCAGGATGACCGGCGCATCCGCACCACGGCGACCTATCTGGACCGCGGTCTGGTGGGTGACCTGATCAACAACAACGTCAAGTTCGACGTGCGCCCGCGCGAAGAAGGCTCGCTGCTGATGACCCTGCTCGTGAGCTGGGGCCCGATGCTGCTGCTGATCGGCGTCTGGATCTACTTCATGCGCCAGATGCAGGGTGGCGGCAAAGGCGGTGCTTTCAGCTTCGGCAAGAGCAAGGCGCGCATGCTTGACGAGAACAATAACACCGTGACCTTTGCCGACGTGGCGGGTTGCGATGAGGCCAAGGAAGAAGTCAAGGAAGTCGTGGACTTTCTCAAGGATCCGGCCAAATTCCAGAAGCTGGGCGGTCGCATACCGCGTGGGTTGCTGCTGGTTGGTCCTCCAGGCACTGGCAAAACGCTGCTGGCCAAGGGCATCGCCGGCGAAGCGAAGGTGCCGTTCTTCAGCATCTCGGGCTCCGACTTCGTTGAAATGTTCGTCGGTGTGGGCGCGGCCCGCGTGCGCGACATGTTCGAAAACGCCAAGAAGAACGCACCCTGCATCATCTTCATCGATGAAATTGATGCCGTTGGTCGCCAGCGTGGCGCTGGCCTGGGCGGCGGCAATGACGAACGCGAGCAGACCCTGAACCAGATGCTGGTCGAGATGGACGGTTTCGAAACCAATCTGGGCGTGATCGTGGTCGCGGCCACCAACCGCCCGGACATCCTGGACGCTGCCTTGCTGCGCCCGGGTCGTTTCGACCGTCAGGTCTATGTGACGCTGCCCGACATCCGCGGTCGCGAGCAGATTCTCAATGTGCACATGCGCAAAGTACCGCTGGGCACCGACGTGAACCCGAGCGTCATCGCCCGCGGCACGCCTGGCATGAGCGGTGCCGATCTGGCCAACCTGTGCAACGAAGCCGCCCTGATGGCCGCGCGCCGCAACGCGCGCGTGGTAGAGATGCAGGACTTTGAAAAGGCCAAAGACAAGATATTCATGGGCCCCGAGCGCAAGAGCATGGTGATGCCCGAGGAAGAGCGCCGCAACACGGCCTACCACGAGTCTGGCCACGCGCTGATCGGCAAACTGCTGCCCAAGTGCGATCCGGTGCACAAGGTCACCATCATTCCGCGCGGTCGCGCACTGGGTGTGACCATGAGCCTGCCCTCGCAAGACCGCTACAGCTACGACAAGGACTACATGCTGAACCAGATCAGCATGTTGTTCGGTGGCCGCATCGCCGAAGAAGTGTTCATGCACCAGATGACCACCGGCGCGTCCAACGACTTTGAACGTGCGACAACCATCGCCCGCGACATGGTGATGCGCTACGGCATGACCGACGCACTCGGCCCGATGGTCTACGCCGAAAACGAAGGCGAAGTGTTTCTGGGTCGCTCGGTGACCAAGACCACCAACATGAGCGAGTCCACCATGCAGAAGGTCGACGCCGAGGTGCGCCGCATCATCGACCAGCAGTACAAGCTGGCGCGTGACCTGATCGAAGAAAACAGCGACAAGATGCATGCCATGGCGAAAGCCTTGTTGGAATGGGAAACCATTGATGCCGACCAGATCGATGACATCATGGCTGGCAAGCCGCCGCGTCCGCCCAAGGACTGGACGCCCCGTAACCCTTCGGTGGGTGGTGGCGGCAGTGGCAGCGGAGGCACGCCGGCTGTGAACACCGATCCGGCACCAACGGCAGCCTGATCTCACAGGCTGTTACCTGCGCTTTCACCTGACGGGGCCTTTGGCCCCGTTACTTTTTGCGGACACCACTCATGCACTGGCAAACCTCCCGCTTCGACATCGACCTGAGTCAACCTAAGGTCATGGGCATTGTCAACGTCACACCGGACTCATTTTCAGATGGTGGTCAGCATGCCGGAACCCGCGCTGCGCTGGCGCACTGCGAGCAGTTGCTGAGAGATGGAGCGCACATCCTCGACATCGGTGGCGAATCCACCCGTCCAGGCAGCCCGGCGGTGCCTCTTGACCAAGAACTGGCGCGCGTGCTGCCCGTGGTTCGCGAAGCTGCGAAGCTTGGGGTACCCTTGTCCGTGGACACCTACAAACCCGAGGTCATGCGGGCTGTCCTGGACGAAGGGGCCGACATCATCAACGACATCTGGGCGCTGCGTCAGGGCAATGCGTTGCAGGTGGTTGCATCGCATCCGCGCTGTGGTGTGTGCCTGATGCACATGCACCGCGATCCGCAGACCATGCAGGTCGCTCCCATGCAGGGGGACGTTGTGCCCTTGGTCTCCGAATTTTTGCGAGTTCGGGTGAGCACCCTGCGTGCCCTGAATGTGGCTGCCGAGCGCATCGTTCTCGATCCCGGCATCGGGTTTGGCAAAACCGTCGAGCAGAACTTCAGCCTGCTCGCGCGCCAGCAGGAGTTGCTCGTCGATGGTTACCCCCTGCTGGCCGGCTGGTCGCGCAAGTCCTCCCTGGGTGTCGTGACTGGGCGAGAGCTGCCTGCCGAACGCGTGTCGGCCAGCGTGGCGGCGGCCTTGTTGGCCGTGGACAGGGGGGGGCGTGTTGTGCGCGTGCACGATGTGCGGGAAACAGGCGACGTGTTGGGGGTGTGGGCTGCCATGCAGGCCTCGAAAGCCCTGGCTTCCTGAACCCCGCCCGGGTCGATATTTACAATTAGAGACAACTAAGGTTGTCCAAATATTTACTGATGATCGGATTTTTATAATACACAAGTTACAATAATCAGCAATAAAACTGATTTCAGGAGGAAGCGGCCGCACCCCGGCGCTCGCTCGGGTCATCGTTGCCGACATCTGTTCGGCGGTGCACTGGTCCAGGGCATGGTGCGTTTGCCGTTGATGGTTTCAATGCTGGATTGCCCCGATCTGTCGGTACCCCATGAAGTGATGCAGCACGTGGTTCACGTGGAGTCGTCACGCAATCCTTTCGCCATCGGCGTTGTGGGTGGGTATCTTGCAAGTCAGCCCAAAAGCCTTGAAGAGGCGCTGGCGGCGGTTCGCCAGCTGAAAGAAGAGGGCTACAACTTCTCCGTCGGTATTGCTCAGGTCAATCGCTACAACCTGGCGAAATACGGCTTGAATACCTACGCTGAAGCATTCGATGTTTGCTTGAACCTCCGGGCGGGTTCCCGCATCCTGCGCGAGTGTTATGACCGCGCCCAGGATTGGGGCAAGGCTTTCAGCTGTTACTACTCCGGCAACTTCGCCACCGGGTTTGAACACGGCTATGTACAGAAGATCTTTGCGTCCATGCGCAAGGTTCAGTTTGCCCTTGTGGCTCAAGCCGAGCCGGTCAGGATCATTCCCTACAACAACAACCCGCGAAAACCAGCCAGGGACGACAACCTACCCCTGGGTGGCAGCGGCGTGTCAACCGCAGCCCCTTCCAGGCAGGCCGCTGCATATCCAGAACCGCACAGCATCCGCAAATACCAGCCTTCGACGCCGTTGTCCGTGACGGCGGCGGCGCTGGCCAATGCCCGGGCGCCCTCACAGCGATTGCCAACCGGCGGCACTGGCATCGAAACGGCAGAAATCCGGCCCGCAATACCCGTCCCCGGACCGGGAGCCGAAATGCCGGGAGCGACAAAGCCTTCATCGCGTGGCCTGAGCAACATCCCCACGCAAGTGGTGGGAGTCAATGGCGACCCCTACCAAACGCGTCTACTGCCGCCCGCCAGTGCAAGCTTGCCCGCGGACCAACTTCCGTTGCCGGATTTAAATGCCCCTTTGGCACCCGGAGCAGTTGGCGCGAGCAAGCCTAAAAAATTCAGTGCAACAAACGCCATGACCGCCCGCAAAGGTGGCAGTTTGTTGCACGCCACCGAGTCTTCAGGGAAACCTGAAAACGCCGTTGGCGACCCACCTCGGGTTGGTGACGTCAGTCCTGGGTTGCAGGACAAATCATCGTCTTCAGACAAGTCTTTCGTTTTTTAATCAGGAGTAAATCGTGAATTGGCAATTTAATCAACAAGGAATCGAAAACAAAACAGTGCTTTCACTGGTGTTATTTTTCGTGGCGATGATGCTTTCCGTTGATGTGTATGCCCAGGCGGCTCCGGCAGGTGCAGGTGGTTTCAAGGGGGCCTGTGACAATGTGGTGCTGTTTTTTCAGAACTTTGAAACCTTGTTGAAGGCTGTTTCGGTATTGGTGGTCACGGTTGCGATCGTGTTTGCGGGGTATCAAATTGCTTTTGCTCACAAAAGGCTCTCCGATGTTGCCCCCGTTCTTATTGGCGGTCTTTTGATCGGTGGTGCTGCAGCCATCGCCGGCTGGTTTACTGCCGGATGGACTGGAGGTGCAACCACTTGCTGATTTTTCATGGATTCCCTGAGCGAGAATTTTTGGAGTCGATTTGAGAAAAGATGTCCTGTTCAGAGGGTGCACGCGCCCTGCGATGATTTTGGGTGTTCCGTACATTCCATTTATCGTGGGTGCGGGATTTCCTCTTTTGTTGGCCATGTATTTTTCACTGTATATGTTGCTATTGATTCCGGTCAGTATTTTTGCCATGCGATTCATGACAAAAAAAGATGAAATGATTTTTCGCCTGATCGGGTTGAATATGGCTTTTCGTTTTTTCCCGAAGAATCAACAGCAAAATGGTGGGGCCTGGGTGTTCGGACCGTCGAAATATTCCAAGAACGCACACAAGGTGCGCGGCTATGAGCGCTGAGACACAGTGGCCATCATGAAAAAATTCATTTCTAGTTGACTCAATCCCTGATATGTTTTCTCCCGACGCCGACTACAGCAATTTCATCCCCTTCAGCACCCACGTGGACGTCCACGTGGTGAAGTCGCGGGAGGGTGACTACATGATCACCTGGCTCCTGAGCGGGTTTCCGTTCGTGGGTCGGGAGGACTGGGAGCTGGAGCACCGTCACAAGACCTTCAACAGTCTGTTGCAAAGTCTGCGCGCGCCAGACTTCGAGAACATCGCTTTCTGGGCGCACGACGTGCGTCGGCGCCGGCCGATCAAGGCCGATGCCAGTTACCCGCACCGGTTCAGTCAGGCACTTCATGAGAGCTACATGGAGCGCTTGTCCAGCAAGCGCCTGATGCAGAACGAGCTGTATCTGACAATGATCTATCGTCCGGTGGTCAGTGGAAAACGATTTGCGGCCATTTCCAGGGATGTGGAAGTCCTGCGCCGCGAAGAGAAGGCCTACCTCGAAAAGATTTACGAACTGGTGGGCAACGTTGAAGCGCTGCTTCAAGACTATTCACCGTACCGCTTGGGTTTGTACGAAAGCATCCACAAACAGGTATTTTCCGAAAATCTGGAATTTTTCGGCTATCTGGTGAACCACGTCGATGAGCCGGTACCTGTATTGCCCGCACCAATCTACGACTACTTGCCCACGAGCAAACACATGTTCTCAACCGGCAGTGGCGACTTTGCGATTCGCACGGCCAATGGAGACAACTACTACGGCGCGATTCTCAATATCAAGGAATACGCAGACAGCTCCTGGCCGGGGATGCTGAATGGTTTGAAGTATCTGGAGTTTGAATACATCGTCACACACTCCTTCACGCCCATGAGTCGTTACGCCTCCATGAAGGCGCTGGAGCGAACCAAAGGTGCGATGCTTTCATCCGAAGACAAAGCGGTGAGTCAGATCGTGGAGCTCGATTTCGCGATGGATCAGCTGGCTTCCGGGAACTTTGTTCTGGGTCAATACCATTTCAACATGGCTGTCTTTGCGTCCGGCCAGGAAGAGTTGTACAACAACGTTTCACAAGCGCGGGCCCAGTTGTCGGGTGCGAGCTTCGTGACGGTGAAGGAAGATGTGGCGATTTCGGCCGCATTTTATGCCCAGTTGCCTTGTAATTGGCGTTTCCGTCCCCGTATTGCCAATCTGAGTTCGCTCAATTTTCTGGGTTTTTGCCCGCTGCACAACTTCGCCACCGGAAAGCCCAATTTCAACCCGTGGGGGCCATCCGTCAGCATTTTGCAAACGCTGAACAATCAGGCCTACCATTTCAACTTTCACGCCACCAAGCCTCACGAAAACTCACTCGGCGAAAAGGCCATTGCCAACACGATGGTCATTGGCAAGTCGGGTACCGGCAAGACCGCGTTGATCAATTTCCTGCTCGCACAGGTGCAGAAAATCCAGCCGGAGCCCACGATCTTTTTCTTTGACAAAGACCGTGGTGCTGAGATCTTTATCCGGGCTTGCGGAGGTCGCTACTTCACGCTCGAGAAAGGGCGCCCGACCGGGTTCAACCCCCTGCAATGCGAGAACACGCCGGAGAACGAACAGTTTCTTGTCGAGCTGGTGCAGACCTTGTGTGGAAAAGAGAAATACTCCCCATCCGAGCAGGAAGACCTGATCCGCGCCGTACGTGCCATTCTCGACACGCCGCTGCACTTGCGGACCATGACCAATCTGCAGAAGAGTCTGCCCAACATGGGGGAAAACAGTCTCTTCGAATGCATCTCGGTCTGGTGCAAAGGCGGACCGGCTGCCTGGGTGTTTGACAACCCCGGAGACAACATCGATTTCTCGGGTTCCAACATCATTGGTTTCGACTACACCGAGATCATCGAAGACGGCAAAACCCGCGAGCCCATCATCCAGTATCTGCTCCACCGCATGGAGAGCCTAATCGATGGTCGGCCATTCATCTACGTGATGGACGAGTTCTGGAAAGTGCTGGAAGGCAAGGGTGGGCTCAAAGATTTTGCAAAGAACAAACAAAAGACCATCCGCAAGCAGAACGGCCTGGGCATCTTCGCCACCCAAAGTCCGCAGGATGCCCTGAACAGCGACATCTCTGCCGCATTGATCGAGCAGACCGCGACGCTCATCCTGCTGCCCAACCCGAATGCGGACGCCAAGGATTACCTCGAAGGTCTCAAGCTGACGCAGGCCGAGTTTGAGTTGGTGGTTGGACTGGACGAGCGCAGCCGCTGCTTTCTGGTCAAACAAGGCCACACCGCTGTGTTGTGTCAACTCAATCTGAATGGCATGGACGACGAGTTGGCGGTGTTATCGGGTTCGAGTGACAACGTCGAGATTCTGTCAGCGCTCCTGAGCGAACACCCGAGTCCCCATTTGCCTGACACCTGGTTGCCCGAGTTTCACGCTCGTCGCAAGGGCTTGCGGACCCAGCGCAAGGTGCTCATGGCCAACAGCAACGAATTTCTGCGGCACGCGCCGACGTCTCCGGAAGAAGTGGAGTAATTCGATGAAACGAACCAACTGTCTCAAGCGCAGCGCGGTGATCCTCGGGCTGCTCGCTGCATCCGCATGTCCAGTATTTGCTTCCAACTGCGACGGAGTGGCAGAGGGAAAGAGCACCGGTGGCGCCTACTTCAGTCGCGGAGTGCCCTATGAAGAGGATGTGTTTTCCTTCTGCGCGATCGGTGTCCCGGCTCATTGCTGGGCTGCCATCGGTCCAGGCGTCTGGATCCAAATCTGCCAATACCTCAATAGGAAATGGATTCCAAAGTTCGAGGAAGTTTGTATCCATGGTAAGCAGATGGGGATGTGGAAGGGTAAGAGTGGCAGACAGCCCCTGAGCACCAAAGGTGATCCAAAAAGCTCGGATGGCATGAACGAATGCGAGCATGGGGACGATTTTTAGGTTTTCAAAATCGATTGTTGTCCTTTCTTTTTGGTTTGATTTTTCTGTTTCTTCTTAAACGGGTGCATTGGCAAGCGGCGCGGGCCATGGTTGCAGCAGCCACAAGACCAGGCCGTCGCAACCGGCCAACCGGCACCAACGAACACTGCCGCTGCCTCAGAGCAGTGGGTGTGTAACGATGGTTGAAATATTATTCCTTTTGAATTATAAAATTAAATATTTGGCTGTAAAATTTGATAGTATATAAGAATACATAATTAAATATTGACTATGCTTTGCATGCCCAGGCAAGGCAAGAAGAGCCGCGAAAGCTCAGGCAGTGCGGTTTTCTTGGTCGATTCAACCGTTCAACCCTTTTGAACCCGTAAACAGGAACCCCCCATGAAACACAGCACCCCCTCCGAGAACTTATTGAGCCGCCGGTGGCTACTGGGCCGATGGGCGCTGGGCGGCGCTGCGGCGCTTGCGTTGTCGGCGTGCGGTGGCGCTGGTGGGGATGGGGATGACACGGCGGACCAAGAGGAGCGGCTGAAGGTGGCCTACTCAAAGCTCGAAAACCGTATGGTCTGGACAGACGTTGAGGCGCTTGTAGGATTTCCAGCGAATGATGAGAGGAGCGATACAGAGTTAAGGTGGGTGGTTGGTGAGGTACGTTTTTCCGCTTCCTTTACATCCACTGGCGTGAAAAAATTGATTGTTGGCGCTTCTTTAAAGGTTGGAAATAGTCCCGCAGTCGGTAGAAATTTTAACTTCTAAATACAATGTCAATTAAGTCAATTTCTATTGCTGTTGGACTTTTGATTTTTTCGACAGCTGTTCAGGCGCAATGGGCCGTGTATGATGATGAGGTTAAGAAGCAGCTGCTGAAGATTAATAATATAAAAAACATTGAGGGTCTTGATAATGGCAAGACTTATCAGCATTTTGAGAGTGAGCGCACAGCAGAAGGCGATATCAAAATGGGAAGCGGTAGCGAAACCACGACCCTCAAAGGCTTGGGCACCAAGTTTGAGGACCCCGACGCATTGCCAGATTTGACTGAGGAGCAAATAGCCAAATACGTGGGAACAGCGGCGGACTGCGGGCAGAAAGAAACCAGTCCCAAGCATTGGGAGGCCTGCATGGGCTTGCGCAATCTGCGGTTGCAAACCATCTTGCAGAGTCACGCCATGTTGAAGAATCTGGCCAAACGCCGGGAGGAAATTGTTTCGCTGATCAAGAAGACCCGGGTTTTTCCGCAAGGGGAAGAACAACGAGAGCTGGGTCAAATCCAACGTGCCCAGTTCGAGATCCAGGGCCAACAAGCCCTGATGCAGGTGGACGCCTTTCAGCTTCAAGTGCTGATGGACGGTTACAAACAGCGCGAAGAAATGTATCTTGTGCAACAGGCCGAGGCCCGCAAATCGATGCTCAGCCGACCCGAGCGCACCAAGAACGCCAAGCCTCCGCGATTCAATCCGCTGATCAAGGCGGCACCATCCAACCAATGAGACGACCCATGGCACATATGCAGGTTCGTAAGGGCGGTCATCTGACACCATTCGGAGGTCCAGGGGTGATGCATGTTTGACATGCTCGTCAAAGCGCCATCATGCCAAGAGTTGGCCTTGGCCGACTATTTGGGCGGCATGGCTGCTGTCAGTGGCTTTTCTGAAGCGCTCGAAAATTCGGGTATTTTCCCGGCCCGCTACCTGGCGGCACTTTCCGATGCTTCGTTTTATTGCGAACTGCGAAAATTCGTTTTGTACGACAGCATCTTGGACAAATGGATGCTCTTTGTAGTGAATAACCTGGCCAGAGTAATTCTTGCCATGTCTTCGGTGTTTGTCACACTGTGGTTGGTTTTGACTGGTTCCAGGTTTATTTTTGGCACAAACAAAGAACCATTTTTCGACTTGTTGTTTCGGGGTGCAAAAATTGTTCTGGTATTGAGCCTGGTGTCTGGCATGCTGGGCACGACCGATACCATCATTCACACGGTATTGGGTCTGCAGAATGCGATCACGACGATTGTGACCGGGTCGGACATGGGCGTAGACCGTTTAATTGACATGAACATTGCCATCAGTCAGGTGATGAACATGGTGGTGGAAGACATCACGAACGCTACCTCAGAGCAAGAAACCAAAACGGGTTCTTTCTCGATTTTTGCCGGGCTACTGGGTCAATCTGGGCCCGCTATTCTGACATCTGTGCTGGTATTGCTGTCTCAAATAGCAATCGTATTTGCTTTAATGTTGGCGCCGCTGTTTGTTTTCTTTCTTTTGTTCAAGGAAACCTCGAGTCTGTTCTGGAGTTGGAGCAAGTTTTTGCTCGGTTCGTTTCTATCGCTTTGTTTTCTTGCCATTGTTTCGACGATAGCCATGTCGGCGAGCCTGAGCTATGGGATGACCATCATGGTTTCCTATGTTTTGAACTCGATAGCTGATGCAGGGGGTGCCTTGAATGCGACAGCATTTCAAATTGGATTGGGTGCGATTGCTGAATTGCTGATCAGTTTGTTGACCGGTGGCGGCAACCGTGTGGACATGTCTGGTGCCGCCATGAGGATGGCCATGATGGGTGGTTTGTTTGCCACCTTGATTGTTGCGGTTCCCCCAATGATCATGCAGATGTTCAATGCGTCGATTGGCTATGCGTCCAATGTGATGGGGTCGATGGGCATCATCCGGCCCATGGGGCAGCCGCTAGGCGGTGGTGCCGGGCAGAGCGTTTCATCCCCTGCTTTGATCGGCGCTGGTGCGTCTGGGTCGACGGCCGGTTTGTCGGGGCCGGCGGGAGGAATGGCCAACTCGAACAACCAGATGCTGATCAACCGAGCCAACAGCCAGGCGATGGTGTCGGGACCCGAGGGCGCTGCGGGGCAGGTCGGTGGTGCTCGCGCCATGGGCGGCGGTGTCATGGGACTTGCGGCGCCGGGCGCAGACAACGCCCGGGTGGCCCAGATTCAAAACAAACAATCGGGCGACGAGTTCCGGGCTAGAAGCGGGGGTGGCGGCACTTCTCAGGACGGCTCGTCAATGAAGTTCTACTCCAACGGTACGAACGTGGAGGATGCGGTGCTCAAGGAACACAAGCATCTGGGTACCGGCGGCGCTCTGCAACCGGCGGAGAGTCAGGCGTCGGGCAGTCAGAACTCGGTGGGTGGTGGCGCGGTGATCCGCGACAGCAGTCCCGGTGTGTCTATGGGGGGGGCTGGTGCATGGGGCGGGGGGCATTCCGGGCCGGCGACAAAGGCTGGAACACCCAGCGCCTCGGCCCCTGCATCCTCGGCACCCAGTGGCTCGTCGGCTCCGTCATCGGCCTCGGAAACGCCCGTGCATGCGGCGCCCCCCAGAGGGCAGCAAGGGGCTGCGTCCAACAATGGTGCGGTGCATGCACGTTGAACTATGGGTTACGCACAGTCCAGCCCTCGTCTCCATCTGGCGGTCGATTCAAGGCGTGAGGGTGCGATGCTGGTTCTGTGTTTCGACGATGGGTTGAGGCCGCTTTTTTCAAGCCGATTCGTCTGTTTTCTCTTTCCTTGATTTGATTCAAAAGCCCATGACACAACAGTTTTTCAGTTTTTCTTCCACCCCGGGTCGGGCTTCTCTGGTCTCGTTAGTGGTGCTGCTGGTGCAGGCCTGCGCGGCGCCCAAGGCCATCGACATCGCCGACAACTGGAAACCCGTCAACACGCTGGCCGCGGTGCCTCAGGAGATTCCGCTCAAGGAAGAGGCGGAGCTGATCAAGTTTCAGATGTTGCCGACCGACGCAACGCTGCGCAACATGCTGGAGCGCTGGGCGAAGGAGTACGGCGGTGCGCTGGACTGGCAGTACCCGAGTGACCTGACGCTGGTGAGTGGCCTGGAGTCCGTGAAGGACAACAACCTTCAGCGTGCGCTCAACACGGTGCGCCGCAGTTATGCGGCACAGAAGCTGCGCATCCAGGTGTCGGCCAGCAAGGCGGTGTTGGTGACCAAGATGCCTTGAGCGGACCGTCGGGATCAGGTTCAGCGGGTATGGATCAACAAAGTTTTCAGGGCTGATATGGCATTGTTCAAGCGGGAGCTCTCCGAGGCTTCGCAGGTGGTTCTCAAGAAGTCGATGGACTTCGAGTCGAACGTGATTTCCATGGTCAAGCGCAGCGAGCGCCGGGCTTGGATCGTGGCGATGGGTTCGATGGCGTTGACGGTGTTGATGGCGGCGGGCATTGCTTACATGCTGCCGCTCAAGGAGAAGGTGCCGTATCTGGTGACGGTGGACTTGAAGCGCAGCACGAGCACGATTTCGCCGCTGCGCGACAACGTGGCCGCGACGGGCATCTACGCGAGCGAGGCGTTGAACCGCAGCCATGTGGCGCGGTTTGTGCAGGCCCGCGAGGGGTACGACTACGACACCATCAATGAGCACGACTGGGAATACGTGGCGGCGATGTCGAACGATCAGGTCAAGGGGCTGTTTGTGAAGCAGTTTGACGGGACGAACAACAGCCCTGAGAAGCGCTGGGGGCGCAACACGGCGATCCGCGTCAAGGTCAACAGCATTGTGTTCAACGGCCTGGATGAAGAGCGTGGAGCGAGGCCGACGGGTGCGACGGTGCGCTTTGAGAAGTGGAAGTTTGACAAGACCACCGGCAAGAGCGACTACCTGAGCAGCCACGTCGGGACCCTGCGCTACGAGTACAAGACCAATCTCCGGATGAGCGACAACCTGCGTTTGCGCAACCCCTTGGGATTCCAGGTGACGGCGTTCCGGGTGGACGACGAGTTCAACGCGCCGGTGTTCAAGTCGGCGAACCAGGATGCAGGCGTTCCGCTGCTGAATGAAGAAGAGGGTGTGACGCACCATGGCGCGGACGGGGCGCAGACGGGACTGGCTCCGGCCGCAACCGCACTGCAAGCCAATTTGCCAGGCGCGCCAGCCACGCCGACGCAAGGGCAATGATGTTTTCTGAATCAACCGAATTTTCCGGAACGGACAGGGGTGGCTTGACAATGAACAAAACAATATCTCGAACGTTGGCCCTATGGGCCTTGCTGGCAGGGTCTGGCATGGTTTCGCACAACACCGCCCAGGCGCAGGAGGTGCGCGAAGTGCCTTACATGCCGGATCAGGTGACCCGGGTGAACACGGCACTCGGCATTGCCACCCAGATCGAGATCAGCCCGCAAGAGCAGATCAAGGACTTTGGCACCGGCTTCAGCGATGGCTGGGAGTTGGTGCGGCGCGACAACATCTTCTACATCCGCCCGAAGAACGTGGATGTGGACACCAACATGTACATCCGCACCAACATGCGCTCGTACCTGCTGGATCTGAAGGTGTCGTCATCCAAGTGGAAGACGCTGGAGGAGGCGAAGAGCGCCGGCGTGTTCTACAAGGTCCGCTTCGTTTACGGCAGCGAGGCGCCGGACAGTGCCAGTGCCCTGGCGTCGGCCAACGCCGTGTTGTCGCCGACCGCGAGCGCACTGAATTCGCAAGGCAACTACCACCTGAACTACGACTACTCGACGGTGAACGAGGCATCGACCATCGTCCCGACGCGGGTGTATGACAACCAGCAGTTCACCTACATCCACCTGCCGCCGATGGCGAACTTCCCGGCGGTGTTTGGGCGCAATGAACGCCTTGGCGAGGAGTTTCTGGTCAACACCAAGAGCGAGAAAAACGTGATGGTGGTGCTGGGTGTCTACCCGTTTCTGGTGATGCGGCTGGGCAATGACGTGGTGGGTCTCAGGAGGAACAAATGAACATGCAATTTCCCAATGCCAACGGTGGTGGCCAAGGCCCTGTGCTGTCCGACAACATGCCCAAGCTGTCTGCGGGTCTCACACGCGGCGTGAACAAGACGGCGGTGGCATACATCGTCCTGGTGTCGCTGGCGACCATCGGCATGACGCTGTGGGTGGCGAGCAATGCGTTTTCGGCCGATGACGACAAGAAAAAGCAGATCACCTACGAAGAGGTGACCGTTCCCGAGAAACCCTTGCTCAAGTTGCCTCCACCGGCGCCTGCGGTTGATGTTGTCGCCAGGGCCGATGTGCCACCGATGCCGCCCGCCATGCCGATGGACGAAGGCGCCGCGCCGGTCAAGGACGATTTGATGCAGCGGCGAATGGCCAGCGAGAACAACCTGGTGGCCGCGTCTGAAAAGGGCAAGAAGAACCCGCTGTTCGAAGACGAGTTTTCTGCGGTGAAACGCGGTGCGGTGGAGGTATTGGCGAATGCCGATTTCACGCTGACGCGCGGGACCTTCATCCGTTGTTCTCTGGAGACCAAAGTGGTGTCGACCTTGCCGGGCATGACGTCCTGCATCGTGACCGAGCCGATCTACTCGGTGAACGGCAGCCGCTTGCTGATCGACAAAGGGTCGAAGGTCACGGGTGAGTACAAGTACGCCGATGAAAACTACGATCGGGTGGGCATTGTCTGGACCCGCGTGTTGACCACCACCGGTCTGGATGTGCGGATCGACAGCGCGGGGACCGATGCACTGGGTGGCGCTGGCATCCCCGGGCACTACGACGGTCATTGGGGTGAACGCATTGGCGCGGCTTTGCTGGTCAGCCTTCTGGCTGACGGTATCGATGCCGGTGCGCAGAAGTTCGCCAACGAGAACGACATTCGCGGCCGGCAGACCACGACCTACGCTGGCGGTGCGATCCAGGAGCGCGTTGATCCCTGGGAGTCTGCAACCGCCACGACCGCGAAGAAGGCGGCCAACGACATGCTCGCCCGCTCGGCGAACCGCAAGGCGACGGTGACGGTGCTCAACGGCACCGTGATCAACATTTTTGCGGCACGCGATGTCGACTTCTCCAGCGTGATGCGTTGATCGCAGCGGCTTCCACGTCATGACGGCACAGACCAGCGACGAACCCATCGCGAACATTTCTACAGAGTTTCTTGAGTACCAGTACCACGTGCTGGGGATCACGAGTTTTCTGAACGATCCCCGCGTCACGGAGATCTGCATCAACCGTCCGGGGGAGGTGTTTCTGGAGACGGTCGACGGCTGGCAGCGCATCGACGTGCCGGGCCTGACATTTGATCGGGCGCGGCAGTTCTGCACCACGGTGGTCAACGAAAGCAAGACCGGTCAACGCATCACGCAGGTGGACCCGGTGGTGTCGCTGACGTTTCCCACCGGGCAGCGCGCGCAGTTCGTGCTGCCGCCGGCCGTGCCGTCCGATCACGTGTCGATCACGATCCGCTTGCCTTCGCGCTACACCAAGACGCTGAACCAGTACCAGGAAGACGGTTTTTTTTCGCAGATTCTGGAAGAAGACGGGAGCATCAGCGCGATGGACGAGGAGTTGCTGGCGTTGAAGCGCGCACGGGATTTCCACGGCTTTTTCAGCAAGGCGGTGCACTACAAGAAGAACATCGTGGTCTCGGGTGCCACCGGCAGCGGCAAGACCACGTTCATGAAGTCGCTGGTGACGCACATCCCGGACGACGAGCGGCTGATCACCATCGAAGACGCGCGCGAACTGTTCATTGAGCAGCCCAACCGGGTGCACCTGATCTATTCACGCGGCGGGCAGGGCACGGCCAACGTGACCGCCAAGGGCTGCATGGAGGCCTGCCTGCGCATGAAGCCCGACCGCATCATCCTGGCGGAAATCCGGGGTGACGAGTCGTTCTATTACATCCGCAACTGTGCGTCGGGCCACCCCGGTTCCATCACCAGTTGCCACGCCGGCAGCACCAGCCAGACCTGGGACCAGATGGCCCTGATGGTCAAGGCTTCGCCCGAGGGTTCTGGCCTGGCGTTCGGCGAAATCAAGCGGCTGCTGATGCTGACCATCGACGTGGTGGTGCACATCAAGGCTCACGCGGGCCAGCGCTACATCACCGGCATCGACTTTGACCCTCAGCGCAAGCTGGCACTGGACGCGTGACACACATGACTGACACCTCTTTGTTGTTCAAATCTCTGAGCACCGCCTTGTTGTGCCTGACTTCGTCACTGGTTCAGGCGGCGACCCCGATTCCGGGTTTGACGCCGGTGGACATGCGCGGGCTGTGGTTTCCGAAGTCAGAAGCGGGCGCGACCCAATGCGCCAGCTATCTCGGCCGTCACCCGGTGGAGCCGGAGCAGGACGCGCTGGTGATCCATGAGCGCCAGATGGTGCAGTGGGTGCAACCGGGCCAGAGCACCACGATTTTTGTGACCGACGTTCAACCGCGTCGTCGCAACACCTGGCGCATCCAGGGCCTAGTGGACGCACCGCCTTACGAAGCGCCCAAGGTGCTTGAAACCTACGTATTTGAGTTGCGTCAGGATGAACTGCACTGGTCGAGCCGGCGTGAAGACGCCCAGCTGAGCGACAAAGTGGATACCTCGGTTTTTTCGCGCTGCGGGTATTGAGAAGTCTTGGCTCTTCGAACCCCTCTTTTGCGGCCACTGGCGCTGCGCATAGTTTCAAGGTGACCTGATGCGGACATGGCGGATTTTCGTAGGCGTCCTGATGACGCTGGTGCTGGCCACGGCCTGCGCGACCAAGGTGGCAGAGCCTTGGCACAAGTTCGCGTTTGATGGCTGGAGTGACAAGTGGTACCCGGCCCATGAGCTGCTCGAATACAGCTATGGTGACAAATACCGGATGGTTCGGGCAAGTGTCATCACGCCCGAGCACCCCATCAATGAGGGTAAGAGCATGTTGCCGCCCGGGACCAACATCAACGGACCGATGCCGGTTGGAGAGTTCCTACTCGTCAAGTGGCGCATCAAATCGACGGGTGAGGTGGTTGAAGATCGGGTGGATTTGCGCCAGCAGTTGCCCAAGGACATGACCGACCACGGCCTGACGTTTGTGATCGAAGGCAAGCAGCTGTACGTGTATGTGATCACGCCCAAGGTCCGCAACAGTGACTTGCCCCCCAACAAGAAGACGAGTTCGTCCAGGTACCGGGAAACCTTTGAGATCTATCCCACCAACGAGCTGTCCCGATAAGCGGGATCAAGAGCCACGGACATGGGAACCACCATTGAGCGCCATCTGTTGCGCGAAGAAGTCCAGCAGGTGCGAATACAGCGAGATGTCATGGGCCAACTCCATGGTGGGTCAGCCGGGAAGTTCGTTTTCTTTGCGGCGTTTGATGGGACGAACAACGACAAGGACAATCTGAAGCTGTCGGGCAACCCGTACCCGACCAATGTGGCGAATCTGCACAGTCAGGCTGAAGACGCAAAGCGGTCAAATTTCAACCTTCAAACGGGCTACTACCGTGGCGTTGGTACTGGGGGCGAGATGGGGAGTTTGCTGCAGGCAGGACCGTTCCCCTCGGAACCCGTTCGAGTAGCTGCCAATCAAGCCTATCGGGACTTTGTCCAAAAGGCGGACGACTACCTCCGCGACAATCCCTCCTCCACCTACAAAGACATCAGCCACTCCAGCGTGGGCTTCAGTCGTGGCACGGCGTCCCAAGTCCTGCTGGCCCAGATGCTCAACGACAAAGGGCTGGTGACCGAGGATGGCAAGCTGCTGGCGCCGCCTGGGGGCATCAAGGTTAAAGGCATGGTGATGCTGGACCCGGTGCACAGCTACATCAAGGGCGACATGCGCTTGCCGCCCAATGTGCAGGGTGATGTGCTGGTGGTGCGTGCCGACGATGAGTTCCGCACGGAGTTCAAAGCGGCCGACTACAGTCGCGACCCGCGCGTCAAGACCGTCAACCTGCATGGCAACCATTGCGGTATCGGTGGGGGCTCTCACCCACGGGGCACAGCCGCCGCCGCGCTCGAGGGCTCGACGAAGTACCTTCAGAACACCGGGGTGACCGTGACCGATGTGCCCGCCAGCCAACGTTTCGACCCCAACGAACCCGTACCGCTGCACTCAGAGGCCTACCAGACCGCGCGCAACGGCGACAAGCTGTACAGCGTTTCGAGCGACGGCGATCCGGGTCAGGCCCGGCCTTCGCTGCAATGGGCGGTGCAGGGTGAGCGCGGTTCGCGGGGCACGACGCCCGTACACGCCAACCCCGCCCAGTTCGAAACCTTCCCGGAGCACGTGCGCGGCGTGCTCAAGGACGCTCGGCTGAGCGACGCACAGAAGGACAGCCATGTGCTGCTTCAGCACCGCTTCGATCAACGCATGCTGAATGCCAACCTGCCCGTGACCGACCAGCAGGCGGTTCGATCACAAATCGAACGGCAGTTTTATGACCTGGCTGCCAAGGGGCGCCTGAATCAGCCGATCGAACAGACCGGACGGGCGGTGGACGATGTGTTCGCCGCAACACGCCAAGACGAGCATCTACAGCGCATCCTGGAGCACGAACGCAGCCGGAGTGAATCGAGCGTGCTGGCCCAGGTTCAGCCGCAGGCGGAGTCTGCGAAGGCGATGGCGCGCGCTTGAAGCGGTCGTGCGCCGTTGTGACAAAAAATCCGAGCAACTGAAAAGGGAGTGGCAATGAAGACAGAGATATCAGAGATATGGGGCAGGATGGGTGTTTCGGGTGCGCTGCTGTTGACAGCAACGTTGACCGCGTGTGGGCAGGTGCCCCTCCATTTCCTACAGCCCCAGCGCAGCGGCCTGCAGGCCCTTTCTCAGCAGATCGGTCCCGATGCCGGCACGCTGCGTTTCAGCTTTGAGTTCGACGACAAGGCGGACGCGGTGGAAGGCGAGGTGGGGTCGGGTTACATCGTGGTGAGTCGCGATGGGAAGGAATTGCAGGCTTTGCCACACGCCTTTGAACTGCCGCGCGAACGGCTGGACCGGCAAGCCTGGTTGGACTTCAAGGACTTCAACGGGGACGGCCTGCTGGACTTCAAGGTCACGCGCCTGTATGCCTTGGAGGGGACGCTGCCGGTCGACAGCCTGTACCAGTTTGATGCCAAGACCGGCAACTTTGCTCAGGTGGATGCGGTGTCCAATGCCGGCGAGATTGTGGCGACCGCGCCGGGTTGTCTGTCCTTGAAAGTGGTCAATGCAGCCGGCACTGCCAAACAGGAAAGCTATTGTTTTTCGCCGGCCACCACGCGGTGGGATCGAGCCAAGGCTGAGCTGCCTAAGAGAGGGAAGACGGCAGTGAAGGTGAGCGCGGTCTGCGACCTTTTCGCGCCCGAGTTGATCAGCTGTCGCCGGGCGCGCATTGAGCAAGACCGTGTCTTGTTGACGATGGTGCGTGAGTACCGCATGGGCAAGAAGCAGGCCTTGATCGGCTCGCAGGGCAAGGGCTACGCCGAGTCCTATGCCAGAACGCAGCATCTGGACCACCAGAGCTGGCACCGCTATCGAGACGCACGTTGCGCCACCCAGGTGCGTGAACAAGGGGTGGCGGTCAAGGCCTTGCCTGCAGCGACCGAGCTGTGTCGCTACGAATGGTCTCGCGACCAGTTGCGCCGCTACAAAGAGCAGGTGGCTCGCCTGGGCGAGGGGAACGGCAAGCCATGAGGCAGGCCAAGCTGCTGTTTTTTCTGGTGGTGTTGGCTGCAGCCCTGTTCGCCGGCTTGTATCTGAGCGGTCTGGTGCTGTTCTGGCGCTTGGACATGCCTTGGTCGCGCATGGCGTGGCTGGACTATTGGCGCTACTGGTCGGCCTATTCGGATGTGCCCGCCCACGCTGGCGTGATCAAGAGCAGCGGGATGATCGGTTTTGCCTTGCCGCTGCTGGTGCTGGTGGCGATGACCGCGCTGATGTTGTTCCGGAAAAAGCCCAACCTGTATGGCGAGGCCCGGTTCGCGACCGCTGGCGACCTGCGGCAGCGCCACATGCTCAAGCCCGAAGAGACAGCGCTGGTCGTGGGCAAGAAGGACGGCCAGTTCGTGTACTTCAACGGCCAGCAGTTTGCCCTGCTGGCCGCGCCCACCCGCTCGGGCAAGGGCGTGGGCATCGTGATCCCCAACTTGCTCAGTTACCAGGGCTCGGTGGTGGTGCTCGACATCAAGCAGGAGAACTTCGACCTCACGAGCGGCTTTCGCGCCCGCTATGGGCAGGACGTCTACCTCTTCAATCCCTTCGCCGAAGACCGGCGCACGCACCGCTGGAACCCGCTGTCCTATGTGTCGAAGGACGAACATTTCCGCATCAGCGATGTGCAGAGCATCGCCGCCATGCTGTACCCGGTGTCGGATCTGCACAAGGACCCGTTCTGGGCCAACCAGGCGCAAAACGCTTTTGTTGCCTTCGCGTTGTACGCCTTCGAGCAGGCGGCGTACCTGGCAGATCAGTTCGACGCAGCTTTCGAGGCGCCCACCATGGGCGGCCTGTACCGACTGGCGTCCGGCCGACCGGGGCAGGAGATCAAGGCCTACCTGTCGGAACTCGCGGCCTGGCCGCACCTGAGCCCGAGCGCACGCACGGCGTTCGCCACGCTGCTGGGCCAGGCCAACGAAACGTTTGCCAGCATCATGGGCACCTTCAAGGAGCCGCTGAATCCCTGGCTCAACCCGGTGGTGGACGCCGCCACCAGCGGCAACGACTTCGACCTGCGCGACGTGCGCAAAAAGAAGATGAGCATCTACGTGGTCATCCAGCCCAACAAGCTGGCCGAGAGCCGCCTGATCCTCAACCTGTTCTTCAGCCAGCTGATCAACCAGAACACGCGCGAGCTGCCGCAGGCCAACCCCGAGCTCAAGCACCAGTGCCTGCTGCTCATGGACGAGTTCACCAGTATCGGGCGCGTCGACATCATCGCCAGCGCTGTCAGCTTTATGGCCGGCTACAACCTGCGGCTGATGCCCATCATCCAGAGCATGGCGCAGCTGGAGTCCACCTATGGCAAGGAAAACGCGCGCACCATCATGACCAACCACGCACTGCGCATCATCTTCGCGCCGCGCGAGCAGCAGGATGCGAACGAATACAGCGAGATGCTGGGGTACACGGCGATGCGCAAAGACAGCGTGAGCCGCAGCCGTTCGCGCGAAAGCAGCTACACCCGCAGTGAGAGCGAGGAGCGCCGGGCCCTGATGCTGCCGCAGGAGCTCAAGGCCATGGGCGAGGACAAGCAGATCCTGCTGGTCGAGGGCATGGCGCACCCGGTGATGTCGGACAAGATCCGTTACTTCAAGGAGGCGGCTTTCAAGGAGCGCTTGCTGCCCAGGGTGGAGGTGCCGATGCTGGTCTTGCCGGGCAGCCTGCCAAAGACCTTCGAAGCCGGGGCGAGCACCCCGGTGCGTCGCGAAGCCGTTGAGCAGGATGCCTCGCCCCTGGTTCACCAAAGTGTCGAATCCTCGCTGGCTCAGCAGTACGAGGCGCACCGCCTGCGCGCACCCGAAGTGCCCGGCGAATACACCGGGCTGGCAGGGATTCAACGCGAGGTGGATGGGGTGATGAGTCTGTTGGATCGGTAACCCGAATGTACCGGTGGATCCAACCTTTTCTGATGGTCGATCATCAGCCGGTCATCAGGGGCGTATCCCGGCGCAGGACGGATCTGGATTCCGGCGCCATGAAAGAGTTCTTGTGGATGCCCCAGTGACTGAGCACCCGTCATCGAAATGGTCGTTCGGTTCTTTGTTCCGGTTCTTGTTGCTGCACGCGCTGATCCTGATGCTCGTCAACCTGGGCATTGGCTGGGTATGGTTTCAGGCGTATCGGCAAAACGAATTTTCCGGTCTGGCCTTGGTGACGGCCCTATATGCTTCACCTGTACTGGTCCTCCTCGCAGTGCCGTTTCATGCCTGGATCCATCGCAAGGCGGCGCATGATCGCAAGCACCGGATGGCTCTGGCGGTATCGATGGTTTGCGTTGGACTGTTCAACCTGGTCTATTTCGTCTAGTGCTCACCGGTGGGATGAACTCCGGTGCCTGCGAGACCCATGCCACCCGTCCTGGCGCGAAGCTCTCTATGAACCGCTGAACTTGTGAACGAGCGCGTCGTCCCTGAGGTTCGCGAGGCCGGTGGCCACGCCGCGATAATCCCGGGTGTTTCTGCACAAATCCTCTGAATCCATGACCCGCAAATACTTTGGCACCGACGGCATCCGCGGTACCGTCGGCCAGGCCCCGATCACGCCCGATTTCGTTCTCAAACTGGCCCACGCGGTTGGCCGCGTGCTCAAGCGAGACGAGGCGCACCCCACGGTCCTGATTGGCAAGGACACGCGCATCTCGGGCTACATGCTGGAAAGCGCGCTGGAGTCCGGTTTCAACTCGGCCGGGGTGGACGTGGTCTTGCTCGGCCCGGTGCCGACACCGGCCGTGGCCTACCTGACCCGTGCGCAGCGCGCCAGCCTGGGCGTAGTGATCTCGGCCAGTCACAACCCGTTTGGTGACAACGGGATCAAGTTCTTCAGCGCGCAGGGCAACAAGCTCTCGGACGACTGGGAGCACGCCGTCGAGGCCGAGCTGGACAAGGACCCGGTCTGGGCCGACTCGCGCAACCTGGGCAAGGCGCGGCGCATGGACGACGCGGCCGGTCGCTACATCGAGTTCTGCAAGAGCACCTTCTCCAACGACCTCACGCTCAAGGGCCTGAAGATCGTGGTCGACGCTGCCCACGGCGCGGCCTACCAGATCGCGCCGGCGGTGTTCCACGAGCTCGGTGCCGAGGTGGTGCGCATCGGCTGCGCCCCCGACGGGCTGAACATCAACCACGAGGTCGGTGCGACCCATCCGCAGGCCTTGGTCGATGCGGTTCGGGCGAGCGGGGCCGACTACGGCGTGGCGCTCGATGGTGACGCGGACCGGCTGCAACTGGTGGATGCCAGCGGGCGCCTGTACAACGGCGACGAGCTGCTGTACCTGATCGCGGCCGACCGCATCGCGCGCGACGTGGATGTGCCCGGGGTGGTGGGCACGCTGATGACCAACATGGCCGTCGAGGTGGCGTTCAAACAGCGTGGCGTGAAGTTCGTGCGCGCCCGGGTGGGCGACCGTTACGTGCTCGAAGAGCTGGAGCGCCACGGCTGGATCCTCGGCGGCGAAGGCTCGGGGCACTTGCTGGTGCTGGACAAACACACCACGGGCGACGGCCTGGTGTCGGCGCTGCAGGTGTTGCAGGCCTGCGCCGGCAGCGGCAAGACCATGGCGCAGCTGCTGGCCGATGTGACGCTGTTTCCGCAGACCTTGATCAATGTGCGCCTGCAGCCCGGGCAGGACTGGAAAACCAACACCCTGCTGGCCGATGAGACGAAAGCGGTCGAGGCCGAGCTGGGGGACACGGGGCGCGTGCTGATCCGCGCCAGTGGCACCGAGCCGCTGCTGAGGGTGATGGTCGAGGCGCGCGATCCTCAGCAGGCCCAGGCTTGCGCCGAGCGGCTGGTGAACGCGGTGAGGGCCGGATGATGGCGGCCGCGGTTTCTGTCCGCCGCGCAGACTATGCCAACCCGCACGATGCGGCATCGCTGGTGATGCTGCTCGACGCTTACGCCAGCGATCCGGCGGGTGGCGGGGATGGCTTGAGCGACTTTGCCAAGTCCCACCTGGTGCGCGAACTCGCGGCACGACCACAGGCCTACAGCGTGCTGGCATTTGACGGTGATGCGCCGGTGGGCCTGGTCAACTGCATCGAGGGTTTTTCAACCTTTGCCTGCAAGCCGTTGGTGAACGTGCACGATGTGGCCGTGTTGTCCAGCCATCGCGGGCGTGGCATCGCCGAGCAGATGCTGGCGCTGGCCGAAATCATCGCCCGCGAGCGCGGGGCGGTGAAGATGACGCTGGAGGTGCTGTCGGGCAATGGGCCAGCGGTCAAGCTCTACGAGCGCATCGGCTTCGCCGGTTACCAGCTGGACCCGGCCATGGGCACGGCGCAGTTCATGCAGAAGTGGCTGTGAACTGCCCCCCGCCGCGTTTCGCGCGACCCCCTCAAGGGGGCGATGCGAGCGGCCCGGCACAGCCGGTTCCGCCGCATCCTGGTAGGCTGTTCCTCGTTGCTCAGTAGAGCAAGTGGGGTTTCCGGGTCTCCATCCAGGCGGTTTCGTCCGGCTGGGTGATCGCCTCCAAGTCTTCGGGCTTTGACTTCGGATCGTCCACCCACTCGCGCAGTGCCGGCCCGCCGTTGATCAGGTCAATCGCCAGGCGATCGTGTTCGTACTCGTAGGCGAAATCGCGCCACAGCGGATAGTCCGGTTGCTGCACGCGCAGGGCCTTGAAGGCCAGGGCCTGCAGGCGCCAGGGCTGGAACGCGGGGTGGTCGTAGTGCGTCGGGTCTTCCACGTGGATCTGCACGCCGGCGCAGAGCTGGCCGGCGTGTTTGTGGAAGGTGGGCTCGAAGAAACACTCGCGCAGCACACAGCCTTTGAGCCACTGCGGTGCGGTGCGGCGCATGTCGGCGATCAGGCGGCGGGCGTCGATGCCGGGTGCACCAAACAATTCCAGCGGGCGTGTGGTGCCGCGGCCTTCGCTGAGCGTCGTGCCTTCGAGCATCACGGTGCCGGCGTAGGCGCGGGCCATCCAGAGGTTGGCGGCGTTGGGGCTGGGGTTGACCCAGGTGCGTTCGGTCGGCCAGCCGAAGCCGGGCGCGGCGTCGGGCTGCCAGCCTTCCATGGTGATCACGCGGTAGTCGATCGCCAAACCCAGCGTGGCGATGAACCATTGGCCAAGTTCGCCCATGGTCATGCCGTGGCGCATGGGCATGGGACCGGCGCCGACGAAGCTTTCCCAGCCCGCGCGCAGCGTCAGGCCTTCGACCGGGCGGCCGGCGGGGTTGGGGCGGTCCAGCACCCAGACCGCCTTGCCATGTTGCGCGGCGGCTTCGAGCACGTAGCGCAGTGTGGTGATGAAGGTGTAGATGCGGCAACCCAGGTCCTGCAGATCGACCAGCAAGACGTCGAACGTGTCCATCATGGCATCGGTCGGGCGGCGCACCTCGCCATAAAGGCTGAACACCGGAATACCAAGGCGCGGGTCAAGGTAGTCGGGCGACTCGACCATGTTGTCCTGCTTGTCGCCGCGCAGCCCGTGTTGCGGGCCGAAGGCGGCCGTGAGCTTCACGTCGGGCAGGGCGGCGAGCGCATCGAGCGAATGGGTGAGGTCGCGGGTGACCGAGGCGGGGTGGGCGAGCAGGGCGATCCGTCGGCCGGCCAGTGGTGCGCGCAGGGCGGGGTCTTCCAGAAAACGTTCGATGCCGAATTTCATGCGGAGGTGTCAGGCGGGGTTGATGGGTGCGGAGGGGAATGGTGGCAGATCGAGCACATGCGCCAGGCCGGCGCGGTGGTGAAAGTCGGGTCGGGCGGCGGGGTGGTGCAGAGCCCAGTAGCTGAGGTGGCCGTCGCGGGTCTCCAGGACGGCGCTCAGACCCAGCATCAAGGGCGCAGCGGCCGCGGCTGGCGGCAGCGCCTCGCGCGGCAGCCAGACCTGCAGATCCATGGACTGCGGCTGCTCCAGGAACACCAGCTCGGGTGGGCAGTCTGGCGCAGCCGCCTCGGCGGGCAGATCGCGCACCCGTTCGGTGCTGAAGCGGTAGGCCGCCCACCGACCCGATGGCGAAAAATTGAACTCCTGGTAGGCCGGCTCGCCGGCGCGGGCGACGAAGGCCTCAAAGCAGGTGTGCTGCCACAGGCCGTCGGCCGGTCCGGGAACACGGGGCGGCGGGACGAGCAGTCCCGCTGTGTCACCCGTGATGCGGTAGTGCAGCAGCCAGCCGGCGCCCGTCTCGGAACCCGCCGCCGCCAGCGACACGCTCAGCTGCAGATCCAGCGGGCAGGGTGTGGCGGGGTGGCAGGTCAGCGCCAGAGGCCTCGCGGGCAGTGGCTGGATCGGGGTGGGGGCGGAAGTCACAGCCCCGTATTCTGGCAGGCCGGAGCCGCTCCGGCCGTGGTCAGCGCGTCGCGCTCACGGCTGGTAGCAACGGCCCGAAGGGTCGTTGTCGATGCGGATCAGCTGGTTGTTGCCACCGCCCCAGACGGTGCCACCGGTGAAGGTCAGGCAGCCTTCGCCTTTGTAGTGGGTGATGATGCGGCGGGCATCGCTGCCGAGGTAGAACGGAATCCAGCGCTTGCCGGTGTCGTGGGAGTACATCGCGTCGGCCTCGCCGATGCGCTTTCGGACCGACTGGGCCTCCATCCCGATCCGGAGCTGGGCAAACCGGCTGCCGGGTGCGGCGGTGCCCGTGACCTCGCCTTCAGACTGGCCGTCGATGGACTTCGCCTCGCGCACTGGGGGCTCGCCGGGTTCGAGGGAAATGCTGGAGCAACCCCAGATCGATGAGAGCAAACTGACGACCAACAGGGTGCGCGGTGTGTGCATGGAGATGCTCCTGGTTCGACCGAAGAAGGCGGTTCTTCACCGAAGGGAACCGCCAAGGCAGGCTGCCACGGCAGCTCGTTCAAATTGTAGTGAGGACGCTGGAGCAGCGCGGTGCCACTGCTCAGCTCGCCTGGGGCACGAACCAGTGCCGCGTTCGGTTGATCAGCGCCACCAGCGACAGCATCACCGGCACTTCCACCAGCACACCGACCACCGTGGCCAGCGCAGCGCCCGAGTGCAGGCCGAACAGCGAGATCGCCACCGCCACGGCCAGCTCGAAGAAATTCGAGGTGCCGATCAGGCAGGCCGGCGCGGCGATGTTGTGCGGCAATTTGAGCCAGCGCGCGCCCACGTAACCGATGGCAAAGATGCCGTAGGTCTGTATCAGCAGGGGCACCGCGATCAGCCCGATCACCAGCGGTTGCGCCACGATGGTCTCCGCCTGGAAACCGAACAGCAGCACCACGGTGGCGATCAGGCCCACCACCGACCAGGGCTTGAGCAGCTTCACAAACGCGCTTACCGCCGCCTCACCCTCGCGCGAACGCAGCAACTGGCGCGTGAGCACACCGGCCACCAGCGGCAGCACCACGTAGAGCACGGTGGAGATCAGCAGCGTCTGCCAGGGCACGGCCAGATCGGTCACGCCGAGCAGGAAGGCTGCGATGGGCGCGAAAGCGAACACCATCATGAGGTCGTTCACCGACACCTGCACCAGCGTGTAGTTCGGGTCGCCCTTGGTGAGCTGGCTCCAGACGAAGACCATGGCGGTGCAGGGCGCCACGCCCAGCAGGATCATGCCCGCGATGTATTCGTTGGCAGACTGCGGGTCCACGAAGGGCGCGAACAGGTACTTGAAGAACAGCACGCCCAGCGCGGCCATGGTGAAGGGCTTGATGAGCCAGTTGATCACCACGGTGAGCAACAGGCCCTGCGGCTTCTTGCCGACGTCGCGCACCGCCGCGAAGTCGATCTGGATCATCATCGGGTAGATCATGATCCAGATCAGCACGGCGACGATCAGGTTGACGTGTGCCACTTCAATCGCCGCGATCGCGGCGAAGCTGGCGGGCGTGAGCAGGCCCAGGCCGACACCCGCGAGGATGCCCAGGCCGACCCAGACGGTGAGGTAGCGTTCGAAGAGTCCCATGGTGTTCAGTCTTTCTGCGCCAGATCGCGGGCCTGCTGTTGCAGCAGCAGGCGGTCCACGCTCGCCAGGGGCAGGTTGATCAGCAGCTCCAGCCGGCGGTGGATGGCGAGCAGCGTCTGCTTGAAGGCGGTGAGCTTTTCCGCTTCACTGCCTGGCGTGTTCGATGGGTCGGCATAGCCCCAGTGCGCGGTGGCGGGCTGGCCGGGCCAGTACGGGCAGGCCTCGCCGGCGGCGTTGTCGCAGACCGTGATCACCAGGTCCATGTGGGGTGCGTCGGCCTGGGCGAACACGTCCCAGCTCTTGCTGCTCAGGCCTTCTGTGGCGATGCCGGCGTCCTGCAGGGCGCGCAGGGCGAGCGGGTTGGGTTGCTGGTTGTCGCGCGGGCTGCTGCCGGCGGAAAAACCGCGGAATCGCTGCACACCCTGGACCTTTCCCAGGTGGTTCAGGGCGGCCTCGGCCAGGATGCTGCGGGCCGAGTTGTGGGTGCAGAGAAAGAGGACGTTCAGGGGCCGGTTCGGGGAGGTCATGGCGAAATTGGGTTCGTTGAGGGGGTGCTCAGCAGCAGCCGGGCTGTTGGGCGGACGACGAAGGGCCGCAGCACGGCGCGGCCGCCACCGGGACGGACACGGGCCGGTCCGCTGCCGACGCCTGGGGTGCGCAGCAGGCGCCAGCGGTGGGCGCCGTGGCCTCGTTGAACACCGGAATGTTGCCCAGTGTGTGGAACTGTTCCCAGGCCAGGCCCTGCGGGTCGGTGACCCAGTACTTGTCGCTGCGCGCGTAGCAGCAGGTGGTTTCGCCTTCGTCGAGCAGGGCCATGTCGGCGGCCTGCGCCTGGTTCTTGAGCGCGCCGAGCTCGTCGGCCGACGACACCTGGAAACCCAGGTGATCCAGTCCGGCGCGGGTGCCGCGCGTGGAAATGGCGAAGTTCACCGGCGGGTCTTCCAGCATCCACTTGGCGTAATCGCTTTCGGTGCGGGTGGGCGGCTGGTTGAACAGGGCGGAATAAAAGCCGATGTTTTTGTCGAGGTCGTTGACGTGCAGGTGGACGTGAAAGCGTTTCATCGGAGACTCCGGTCAGGCTTGGAAAGGAAAGGGGTTCGGGAGCGAGGCGGCGGGCGGTAGCACCACCACCGGTGAAAAGCCGCCGCCTTCGGTGCGGAAGTTGGTGGTCTGGCCCGACCAGGTGCGCGCGGCCAGCAGTTGCACCTGGCCGCGGTAGGTGTAGGCGCGCAGGTCCAGCTTGAGGCGGATGGTCTGGCCATCGACGGACACCAGCCGCTCGCTGGGCGGCACGGTGGTCTGGGCCACGTAGTCGCCCGCGAGGATGTCACCCCACACGCGCCGGGTGAGTTTGTCGCCACGGTAGGCGGCTCGGGCGCCGAAACCGGCGGCGGGTTTGAAGAACAGTTCGCGCCGCTGGGCCCAGAGCGCATCGGCGTTGGTGGCGGTGACGCGCTGTGTGGCGGGCACCACCTGGCGCAGCACGGCGCGGTCGGCTTCGCTCACGCCCCAGGCTTCGAGCAGGGCGGCGTCGGACATTGCGATCAGGTTGCGTTTGTCAGCGTACAGCGCATGCGTGCGCGGGTGCGGCGTGACCACGGCCGCGCCGGCGCGGTAGGCCTGCTGCAGCGCTTCGTGGCTGTTGTCCTGCAGGTAAAAGTCGGTCAGGCGGTTGTAGACCAGGTCCACCCGCATACCGTCCGGCAGGGCCGGGTGCCAGAGCGCGCCGTCCCGCCATTGCAGCTCGCGCGCATCGGCCACCACGGCGATCAGGCCCTGCGCGGCGAACAGCGCGCGCACCATTTCGAATTCGGGCGCCAGGTACTGCTGGCCGGGCGCGTCGTCCACGATCAGCACGTTGCGCAGCGGCGCGTCGCCGCGCTGCGACCGCCACTCGGCGCGGAACATGGCCACGAACACCTCGTCCAGTCGCAGCAGCGTGTCCGTCGGGTCGAACAGCGGCTCGAAGCCGGCGCAGCAGGCGCGGTGCGCCCGTGCCAGCGCGGCGTTGAGCAGGGCGCCGCCGGCGTTGCTGTTGATCTCGATCAGCTTGGGGCCGTCGGCGGCGAGGTGGAAGTCGTAGCCCATGAACACGCCGGCCGGACACCAGTCCAGCGCTGCGATCGGGTTCGCTCGCGCCAGGGCCAGGGCGTGCCAGGCGGGCAGGGCTATCACTCGCTCCAGCGTGGTCACAGCCTGCACGATCTGCTGCTGCACCCCCGAGTCCAGGAACACCGCGCTGGCTGAAAACAGGTGCGGGTGACTCTCAGCCAGCCGCGCGGTCAGGCCACCGAGCGCCGGGCTGGTTTCCAGTTGCTCGCGCAATCGGTTGGGCTGCAAGGTCTGGCAGGCACAGCCGAGGTTGATCGCGTCGGCCAGGTTCATGGCGCCGTCCCGCAACCAGTGCAGCCGGCATCCACCGGGACTTCGCAGGGCTGGCCGGCACAGCAGTGTTCGGTGAGGTAGCCGAGCAGGGCGTTCATGCGGTCGAAGCTGGCGCGGTAGATCAGGTGGCGGCCCTGCGGCTCGGCGCTCACCAGGTCGGCGTGGGCCAGTTCCTTGAGGTGGAACGAGAGTGCGCTGGGCGACACCCCCAGCTGTTCGGCCAGCACGCCAGGCGTGAGGCCGTCGGGGCCGGCCACGACCAGCGCACGGAAGGCGCGCAGGCGCTGCACCTGGGCAAGCGCGGCCAGCGCGCTCAGGGCCTGGGATTCCAAGGGTGATGTGATTTCCATATTTCAATATTACTTGAAACATGGAATCGATGTCTGTTTTTTTCCGTGTCTACACGGGTCGGGGGGTGTCATCAAAACTTCATGCCGCTGCCACAGACGGGACACGCGCGATTCCCAGAATGCAGGTTCATGAACACGAGCACACCGACCACAGCGCCTGCGATGGGCGCATCCACCAGGAGCCTGCCATGAGAGAACTGCCCACCCCCACACTGAACCTCTCGCCGGTGAGCCGGCCCCGGGGGTTGCTTCATCCGCGCTCACCTGCTCAGTCTCAGCCCCTGGTGGCCAGGCCGCTGGCGAAAACGCCCGCGGCTGGTGGTATCGAAGTCTCGTGGGCCCGCCACCTGGACGAGGTTCGTGAAGCGCAACGGCTGAGGCACGCGGTGTTTGCCGGCGAGATGGGGGCCATCCTCTCGAACGCCGTGCCCGGGCACGACGTGGACCTGTTCGACGACTTCTGTGAACACCTGCTTGTGCGCGACAGCGCCACGCGGCAGGTGATCGGCACTTACCGCGTGCTCACGCCGGCCCAGGCCCGGCGCGTGGGCAGCACCTACAGCGACACCGAATTCGACCTGACCCGCCTGCGCAATGTGCGCGAGCGCATGGTGGAACTGGGCCGCAGCTGCGTGCACCGCGACCACCGCCACGGCGGCGTGATCATGGCGCTGTGGGGTGCACTGGCCGAATTCATGGTGCGCAACCAGCTCGACACCATGATCGGTTGCGCCAGCATCCCCATGCAGCACCAGGGCGAACACGGCATGGTCGGCGGCGGCCATGCCGCGGCCAGCATCTGGCGCCAGGTGAAAGAGAAGCACCTCGCTTCCATCGAATTCCACGTGCGCCCGCGCCTGCCGCTGCCCATCGAACAACTCGACGACACGCTCGACGTGGAGCCGCCCGCGCTGATCAAAGGTTATCTGCGCCTGGGCGCCAAGGTGCTGGGCGCACCCGCCTGGGACCCGGACTTCAACGCCGCCGATCTGCCGATGATGATGCGCATCGCCGATCTGCCAGCGCGCTACCGCAAGCACTTCCTGGGTTGTTGACCCCCCCGCCGCACTTCGTGCGACCCCCCAGGGGGCGGCACTGGCCGTCCGGCAAAGCCGGCCCGGCGGTGCCCTGGGATGGGTCACTTCGGCGGCGCTGGCATGGCTGATCCAAAGGAACCACATGAGAACAACCTTTGAAGCACTGGGTGGGTGGGGGCTGGCTGGGGTTCTGCCGATCGGCGCCGATGCCGACGACGAGCAGCCCAACGATGGCGGAGAACGGCCCCGTTTCCGGGCCGTTTTCATTTCTGATCTGCACCTGGGCACGGCCGGCTGCCAGGCCAGCGCCTTGCTGGAGTTCCTCAAGCACCACCCGAGCCAGACCCTGTACCTGGTGGGCGACATCATTGACGGCTGGCAGCTGCGCCGCAAATGGTTCTGGCCGCAGGCGCACAACGACGTGGTGCAGAAACTGCTGCGCCGTGCGCGCAAGGGCTGCCGGGTGGTGTTTGTGCCGGGCAACCACGACGAGTTCGCGCGCCAGTTCCACGGCCACAACTTCGGCGGCATCGAGGTCAGCAACGAGGCCGTGCACACCACGGCCGACGGGCAGCGGCTCTGGGTTGTGCACGGCGACCACTTTGACGGCGTGATCCAGTGCGCCAAGTGGCTGGCCTACGTGGGCGACAACCTCTACGAGTTCACGCTGCGCCTGAACCGCCACCTGAACTCGCTGCGCGCGCGCATGGGTTTGCCGTACTGGTCGCTCTCGCAATACCTGAAACACAAGGTCAAGAGCGCGCTGAACTACGTGACCGATTTCGAGCGCGCCGTGGCCGCCGAAGCGCGCCACAAGGGCTACCAGGGCGTGGTCTGCGGTCACATCCATCGCCCGGAAATGCGCCACATCGACGGCACGCTCTACTGCAACGATGGCGACTGGGTGGAAAGCCTGTCGGCGCTGGTCGAGCACATGGATGGCCGGCTGGAGCTGGTGCACTGGATTCCGTCCATCGCTGAACGGCCGTCAGAGCCGCAGCTGCGCCAGACCGCCTGAAGAGTCCACAAGGGGAGACCAACATGAAACTGGTTCTGGTGACAGACGCCTGGTTGCCCCAGGTCAACGGCGTGGTGAGCACGCTGGTGGAGCTGGTGCGCCAGCTGCAGGCGCGCGGTGACGAGGTGGTGGTGATCCAGCCCGGGCAGTTTCGCACCCGGCCGTGCCCCGGGCATCCGGGCATAGCGATGGCGCTGTTCCCGGGCCGGCAACTGGCGCGCATGGTCGAAGCGGCCAACCCCGATGCCATCCACATCGCCACCGAAGGCCCGCTGGGCTGGGCGGCGCGAAGCCATTGCCTGCGCCGCGGACTGCCTTTCACCACCGCATTCCACACCCGGTTTCCCGAGATCCTGCAGGCGATGCTGCGCGTGCCACTGTCCTGGAGCTATGCGTTGCTGCGCCGTTTCCACCGGCCCAGCCGTGGCGTCATGGTGCCGACCCGCGGTGTGCTCGACCTGCTGGAGCAAAGGAGTTTTGGCAACCTGCTCGAGTGGACACACGGGGTCGACACCCGCCTGTTTGCGTTCGCCCCCGAGGCCACCGAGTTCCCACCCCTGGGCCACCTGGCGCGGCCGGTGAGCCTGTATGTGGGTCGGATTGCCGCCGAGAAGAACGTCGAGGCGTTCCTCGCGCTCGACGTGCCGGGCAGCAAGGTGGTGTGTGGGGTGGGGCCGCTGCAGACCGCGCTGCAGGAGCGCTATCCCAATGTGCACTGGCTCGGTGTGTTGCCGCGCCAGGAACTGGCGCAGGTGTACGCCGCGGCCGACGTGTTCGTGTTTCCCTGCCGCAACGAAACCTTCGGGCAGGTGATGCTCGAAGCCATGGCCTGCGGTGTGCCGGTGGCGGCGTATCCGGTGCACGGGCCGCTGCAGGTGTTGGGCGATGCCGGGGCCGGCGCGATGCGCGAAGACCTGCGCGAGGCCTGGTTCGAGGCGCTGAAGGTCAAGCGCCATGCGGCGCGCGCCCGCGCCCAGCAGTTCAGCTGGGGCCGTGCCACGACCCTGTTTACCTCTTTCCTGGTGCTGTTGCCGCCGCGGCAGCGCAAACCCCGGCCGTCGCCGCTGAACGCGGCCGCTGCCGTGCGGTCCTTGCCGGGCATCGAGGTGGTCAGACTGTCACACAAACGTCATCCAGCTGTTGAATAATCGTCAAGATCATGTGTCATGGACGCCAGCCCAGACCGGCTGGCCCTTGCCGCATCCCCTGATACCCACGGTTTTCATGAGCGCCAGCAACCCACAGACCCGCCTGACTTTTCTGGACCGAGACCACAGCATCCTGGCTTTCAACGAGCGGGTGATGGACTGGGCGCGCCGAACCGATGTGCCCCTGCTGGAACGCCTGCGCTACCTGAGCATCGTTTCCAGCAACCTCGACGAGTTCTTCGAGGTGCGCATGGCGCCCCAGCTCAACGCGCACAAGATCCGTGAGCAGCGCGGCCTGTACACCGTCGAAACCTACGAACAGCTGTCCGCCAAGGTGCATGCCCTTGTGGCGCAGCAGTACGCCATCTACAACGACGAACTGCTGCCCTTGCTGGAGAAGAAGGGCATCAAGCTGGTGGCCCACGGTGAGCGCAACCCGCGCCAGCGCCGCTGGGTCAAGGAGTTCTTTCAGCGCGAAGTGCAACCCCTGTTGTTGCCTGTGGGCCTGGACCCCGCGCACCCGTTTCCCCAGGTGGCGAACAAGTCGCTCAACTTCATCGTGCGGCTCACCGGCAAGGACGCGTTTGGCCGCGAGAACGAGATCGCCATCGTCAAGGTGCCGCGCATCCTGCCGCGCTTCTTCCGCATGCCACCGGTCAAGGGTTCGAAGCAGAGCCACTTTGTCTCCATCTCCAGCCTGATCCGCTCGCACCTGGCCGACCTGTTCCCGGGCCGGCAGGTGACCGAGTTTTCGCAGTTCCGCGTCACGCGCCACTCCGACCTCGCGGTGGACGAAGAAGAGGTGAAAAACCTGCGCACCGCGCTGCGCAAAGGCCTGCAGCAACGCCACTATGGTGAAGCGCTGCGTCTGGAGATCTCGGCCGGCTGCTCCGACTACCTCGCCGGCTTTCTGCTGGCGCAGTTTGCGCTGCCGCAGGAGGCCCTGTTCCGGGTGCCCGGCCCGGTGAACCTGGTGCGGCTGAACCAGCTCATTGACCAGATCGATGCGCCCGCGCTGCGCTTCGAGCGCTACAACGCCGGCTGGCCGGTGCAACTGGTGCCGGGCCAGTCGTATTTCGAGCAGCTGCAGCAGGGCGACGTGTTGATCCACCAGCCTTACGAGAGTTTTGACGCGGTGCTCGCCTTCCTGCGCGAAGCGGTCGAAGACCCGGACGTGCTGGCCATCAAGCAGACCATCTACCGCACCGGCGCCAAGTCCGAGTTGATGAACCTGCTGCGCGAAGCCGTGCGCCGCGGCAAGGAAGTCACCGCGGTGGTGGAACTCAAGGCACGCTTTGACGAAGAAGCCAACATCAACTACGCCGAACGCCTCGAATCCGTGGGCGCGCAGGTGGTGTACGGCGTGGTGGGCCTGAAGACCCACGCCAAGATGATGCTCATCACGCGGCGGGAAGACGGCCGGCTCAAACGCTACGCCCACCTCTCCACCGGCAACTACAACCCCGGCACCGCCAGGCTCTATACCGACCTGAGCTACCTCACCGCCGACGACACGCTCACCGCCGATCTGGAGCAGGTGTTCCTGCACCTGGCCAGCCAGAACCGGCTGCCCAGGCTGAACAAGGTGCTGATCGCCCCGTTTCATCTGCACAAGACCATGCTGGACAAGGTGGAGGCCGCGGGTGCGGCCGCCAAGGCCGGCAAGGAAGCCCGCATCATCCTCAAGATGAACGCCCTGACCGATGAGCCCCTGGCCCGGGCGCTGGCGTTGGCCTCGCAACTGGGTGCCAAGATCGACATCATCGTGCGCGGCGCCTGCATCCTGCCGGCGCAGGTGCCGGGTGTGACCGACAACGTGCGGGTGCGCTCGGTCATCGGCCGGTTGCTGGAGCACTCGCGGGTGTTCTATTTCCGCACCGACGAGATCGAAGAACTCTGGCTGTCCAGTGCCGACTGGATGAACCGCAACATGCTGCGCCGGGTCGAACTGGCCTGGCCCGTGACCGACAGCGCGTTGCGCCACCGCATCATGGACGAGTGCCTGTCGGCCTGTCTGCACGACACCAAAGACGCCTGGCTGCTGCAACCGGACGGCCGGTACGTGCCGGCCGCCGTGCTCGCCGGTGCAAAGGGACGCAGTGCGGTGCCGCAGTCAGCACAGGCCAGCCTGATGGCGCGCTACGGCAGCAAGGGCTGAGAGTCTTTTGTTCATGTCCGCTCACCCCCCCAAAACGCCCCCGCTCTGCGTTGCAAATGCGCGGCATAGGCCGAGCTATGACTGTGCTTTGCGCCTTGATCGGGAGCATGTTGGGGCGTTGCTCGGCCACGCCCAAAAAACTCTCAACCTCTGACAAGGAAAGGGCCAGGCTGTGGATCTGATCCTCTGGCGACACGCCGAAGCCTACGATCACCCCGACCCGGTCAACGGGCAGCAGGGCGACCCACTCGACCTCGCCCGCCGCCTGACCCCGCGGGGCGACAAGCAGGCCGCCCGCATGGCCGCCTGGCTCGACCGCCAACTGCCCGATGGCGCCCGCATCTTCGCCAGCCCCGCTGCGCGCGCAGAACAGACGGCGCAGGCGCTGGGGCGCAAATTCAAGCTGCGCGATGAACTCGCTCCGGACGGCGACCCGCTGTCTTTGCTGGAGCTGGTGCAGTGGCCCAACGGCAAATCGCCGGTGGTGGTGGTTGGTCACCAGCCGATGCTGGGCAGCGTGATCGCGCGCCTGCTCGGTTTGCCGGAAGAGTACTGCCCGATGAAGAAGGGCGCGCTCTGGTGGCTGCGCCACCGGGAGCGCAACGGTGCACTTCAGACAGTGCTGGTCACGGTGCAGACGCCCGAGCTGATCTGAGCGTCTGCGGGCAGCGCCCGCTCAGGGCGCTGCGGCATCAGGCGTTGGTAGCAGTGACAGGCTTGACCACAGCGACGGCCTGCTTGGCGGGCACAGCGGCTTTGGCGGGTGCGGAGGCCTTGGGCTTCGCTGCCAACGTCTTGGCGACTGGCTTGCGCGCTGCCGGGGCAGCGGCCTTCTTGGCGACCACTTTCTTTTCAACCGCCTTGGGTGCCACCTTGGCAGCCGGCTCGACCTTGGTTGCGGGTTTTGCGGTGGATTTCACCGCCTTTTTGATGGCCACTTTGTCGGCAGGCTTGGCCACCACAGCAGGTTTGGCCACCGATGCGGTCGCCTTGGGCGGTGTCACTTCGGCGCTGGGGCGGCCGGTCTTCAGGGTGGGCACGGCGGCAACAGCGGTCTTGAAGGCCGCATCGCTCATGCCCTTGAGCACCATCAGGCCGGCGCGCAGGAGCTCGCTCTTCTTGACGCTGGTGCCCAGGCCGATGGCGCGGATCTTGAGGACATCGATGGAGGCGTACTCGGCCTTGGGGATCGTGAAGCTGTCGCGGACCAGTTTGCTGGATTTGCCGGTGTTCTTGGATGCCATGAATTTTCCTTTTGAGTTAAACGGTATAAACCGTTTATACCAAAAAATCCGGCCGTTTTTCCCAGCTCAGAACCCGCCCGCTTCAGGCCCGGGCCATGAAGCCGGCCAGTGCGCGCGCCGTGCCCAGCGCGGCGGTCTGCAATTGCTCCAGAGCCTGGGTGTCCACCGTCCGGTCGCGCGCCGCCTGTTCGATCTGCGCGCAGGCAATTCCCAGCGCGGTGGCGCCCACGTTGTCGGCGCCCCCCTTGAGTCGGTGCGCTGCGTTCTGCAGGTCCTCGAAGCGGGGCACTGCAACGGACTGTTGAATGGCATCGCAGCGGGCGGGCAGGGCCTGCAGAAATTCGTTGAAGATGTCGCGGCGCAACGTGCCAGCGGCATCGTCGCATTCGGCCAGTGCTTCCCAGCGCCCGGCGTCCAGCCAGGCCGGGTCGGGCGCAACCAGGGGAAACTCCGGCTCGGTTGGTTCATCGGTGGCGGATGGTGTGCCCCCGGAATGCGCGGTCGTGGTCGCCGGACTCCAGTGGCGCAGGGCGGCGGCGAGGCGTTCGAGTTCCAGGGGTTTGGGCAGGTATTCCGACATGCCCGCGTCCAGGCAGCGCTGGCGGTCTTCGCCCAGGGTCGAGGCCGAGATGCCGATCAACACCGGCGCACTTTCGCCCAGTTGTGTTCGGATGGCGTGCGCGGTGGCTTGGCCGTCCATGCCGGGCATGTGGCTGTCGAGCAGCACCAGGGCAAATGGCTGCTGCGTTGCCTGTGCGCGGGTGATCGCTCGCAGCGCTGTGGCGCCATCGCTGACGCTGTCATGGGGATAGCCCAGCCGGTCCAGCATGGCAGCGGCCACCTTGAGGTTGACCGGGTTGTCATCGACCACCAGCACACGGTGAGGTTGGTTCTCGTGCGGCAGGCTCGTGACCGCAGGCGCACGGACCAGGCCGGGATCGGCCGCCAGGCAGCGGACCGAAAAGCGGAAGGTGGAGCCCGTGCCGGGCGCGCTGATCACGCTGATCTGCCCACCCATCATCTCGACCAGGTGCTTGCAGATCATCAGTCCGAGGCCGGTGCCTCCGTAGACGCGGGTGGTGGATGTGTCGCCTTGGGCGAAGGGCTGGAACAGGTCGGGCAGGCGCTCGGGCGGGATGCCGACGCCGGTGTCGGTGACGCTGAAACACAGCTGGGGCGGCGTCTGCGTCTGGTCCAGCCAGCCGCACAGTTCGACCTCGCCGTGTTCGGTGAACTTGATGGCGTTGGACAACAGGTTGAGCAGGATCTGGCGCAGGCGGACCACGTCGCCGATCATGGCCTCGGGCACTTCGGGCGCGATCTGGATGGCCAGATGCAGGCCTTTCTCTTGCGCCTGGAGCCGCATGATGCCGGTGGCGTGGCCGATGGCGGCACGCACATCCAGCGGTGCCTGCTCCAGTTGCAGGCGGCCGGATTCGATTTTTGAGAAATCCAGGATGTCGTCCACCACGGCGAGCAACTGGTCGCTCGACACCTTCAGCACACCGAGCAGTTCCTGCTGGGTCGGTGTGAGCGGCGATTCGCTCAGCAACTCGCTCATGCCGACCACGCCGTGCAGCGGGGTGCGGATTTCGTGGCTCATGACCGCGAGGAAACCCGCCTTGGCCTTCACCGCTGCGAGCGCCTCCTCGCGCGAAGCGGCGAGTTCGGCGGTGCGCAGGTTCACACGGGCTTCCAGCATCTGGGCCGCGTCGCGCAGGGCTTCGTTTTTCTGTTCAATCTCTGTGTTGTAGGCCTGCAGCTGGACCGCGCTGTCGTGCATGACCTGCGAGAGGTTGTGCACCTCGCGAAACCGGGTGAGCCGCTGCACCGGCGGCACGCCGCCCGAGCCCAGCCGCAGGGCCGAGCTGTTGAGCTGTTGGAACTGGCCCGAGAGGCGCCTGGCCACGGTGTAAGCCACCAGGGCGCTCACACCCATCAGCGCGGCCATCGCCATCAACGCCCATTGCCGTGCCTGCGTGACCTGGTGGGTGAAGTCCTGTTCGGGCGCAACCACGATGAGCTGCCAGTCGAGGTTGTATTTTTTCCCAAAGGGACGCTGCAACGCCATCAACCGGTTGTTGGTCAGACCCAGCCGCTGCAGCCAGTCTTGCCGGGTTTCCAGCCGCACCAGACCGGGCTGGGTGCGCTGGCCCGGCTGGAAACGCGCGTGGAGCTGGCTGTAGGAGGCGCGCACCAGCGCGTCCTGGCTCTGCGTGGGGGTGATGCGCTGCTGTTTCCCATCGACGAGGTGGTGGAGGGCTTCTTCGCCCGAACTGGCCACCATCAGGCCCTGCGCGTCGACGAGGTAGGTCACGGCGTGGTCGCTCACGCGGGTGCTGCGGATCAGGTCGGTCAGCCGTGCCAGGCTCATGTCCACCGCCATCACGCCGAGCAGGGTTTTTGCGTCCGCGCCGTAGATCGGCTGCGCCAGGGTCAGGTCAAACTGGTCCTTGACCGCCGAGCGGTAGACGTTGGTGAACACGCGCTGGCCGGTGCTGGCCGCGAGCTGGTACCAGGGTCTGCGGCGCGGGTCGTAGACCGTGGTTTCGGTCTTGACGAGGCGGCTGCGGTCACCCGGTTGCGCGATCAGGAAGTGCCGCCGGCCACTCTCGCCGGGCCGGATACTGCGCACGATGAAACCCGCTTCTTCGCGTTCCAGACCAAAGAAGCTGCCGTCTTCGGTGCCGAAATACAGGTAGGGCACATTGGCCGACTGCTGCGTGAGCGCGTGGGCCATCAGCTCGAACGCGGTGGTGTCCTTCAGCCAGTTGCGTGTGCGTTCGGCCTCGGCGCCGCTGGTCTCGAAAGGCGGTACCAGGGCGTTGACCACGGTGTGCGATTCGCCCAGATGGGCCAGCGCGCCAACGTCCACGCGGTGGGCCGCCTGGCTCATGGCGTTTTCGGCCAGCGTATCGATCGCCTGCGCGCTGTTGGACGAGAGCAGCCACGACACCAGCAAAGCCGGCACCAGCGCGGCCAGCACCAGCGCAGCGATCAGGGCAGGGCCGAGCGAAAGCCGGCGTCGGTGGGCGAGGGTGATGGGCACGGTGGCGGGCCAGGACTGGATTCAGAAGGGCAGCGGTTCCACGGCACAAACGTCCATGGGTTCGCTGCGGTGGGGCAGTGTGAGGAGGTAACGGGCAACGGGCCGGACGGCGCCAGTGATGCTGCGCAGCACCGGGATCGAAACCGTGATGGCGCCGTGTTCGGATGGCGCGTGGCGCTGCATGGCCATGGCGTCCACCACGGCTTCGCCCACCGGGATCAGCTGCCGGCTGCCGCCGAGCAGGCCGTCCAGCTGCATCATCGCCACCGGTCCCCCGTGCAGCGCAATGCCCACTTCGAACGGTGGCAGGCGGCGGCCGGGAAACTGCGCTTGCACGAAGTCCGCCATGCTGGCGGCGGCGTTGCGCAGGCCCAGCGCGGCCTTGGCTGCCCGCAGGCTGTGGGGCGCGCTCATGGCCAGGTTGACCCCGTCGGCAAAGATGCCGAGCACGCCTTCGCCCACGAACTGCATGGCGCTGGCGCCAAACAGGTGGACGGTGTCGCCACTGTTTTCGTAGAAACGTTTGAGCATCCGGCCGAGTTCGGCCGGGTCCAGCGCAGCCAGCCATTGCGGGTAGTGCCGGATGTCGGCGAACAACACGGTTGCCTCGGGGTAGTTGAGGGCCTGCCGGCCACGCGCATCGCCAGGCCACTGTTCGCTGAGCTCGCGCGCGAGCCGCTTTTCGTATTGTTCATGCAGGTCCCAGGCTTGCTCCTCAAGGGCCTCGGACAGGGCTTTCTGCAGCTGCATGTCCTGCACAGCGGTGCGCAGGTTCTTTCGGTTGAACTGGCCCTGCACCGCCTCGGTCAGTTCCTTGGGGCGCAAGGGTTTGGTGAGGTAGTCGTCGGCACCCAGAAGCATGCCCTGACGCATGTCGCGCCGCTCCTGCAGCGAGGTCAGCAGAATCAGCGGCGTCTGACCGAGCTGCGGGTGTTCACGCAGGTGCTGCAGCAGGTCAAAACCACTCATGCCCGGCATGTTGACGTCGCTGACGATCAGGTCGGGCTGGTGTTCCTGGATCAGGCGCCAGGCGGAGAGTCCGTTGCTGGCTTCGAGCACTTCGTGGCTCTGGTTTTTCAGCACCACGCTGATGAGTTTGAGTGTTCCGCCATCGTCTTCCGCTACCACTATCAAGGCCATCGCTGTGCTGTCTCCGGGTACACATGGAATCGGGCATCGTAGACCGGCCCCGTGACGGATTGCCTGTGGGCGTGCGCTGGGGTCAGCGCAGATCGGCGCTGAACTTCCAGGCCGTTTTCTGCCAGGCCAGCACTTCTTCGCCCAGCAGCCAGGCCGACTGCGGGTAGCGACGCGACCAACCCGGGTTGGTTGCCAGCTTGAAGGCGCCCGATTTGTAGCTGAGCTTGACCGACTGGTGCTCGGGCATCTGGCGGGCATGGCAGAGCAGCACCGCCAGGCGCAGGCTCATGAGCTGCTTGGCGAACAGCTCGTCTTCCAGCGACTGCTCCAGCTTGCGCAACTTGCCGCGCTGACCGAGCACCAGCTGGCTCATGCGGTGCAATTCGGGAAAGGAGAAACCCGGTGCGTCCACGTTGTCCAGGATGTAGGCGCCGTGGTGGTACGAGCGGTCGTGCGAGATGTGTGTGCCGATCTCGTGCAGGCGGGCGGCCCAGGCGAGCTTTTGCGAATAACGTTCGTTGGGCGTGTCGGCCGCCGCGATCTGGGCGAACAGGGCGGTGCTCACGGTGCTCACGCGCTGCGCCTGCGCTTCGTCGATGGAGAAGCGCTCGGCCAGCCAGCGCACCGTGCGCTCGCGCACGTCGCCGGTGTGGGACTCGCGGTCGATCAGGTCGTAGAGCGCACCCTGGCGCAAGGCGCCTTGCGCGGGCAGCATCTGCTGGATGTCGAAGAGGTCGAAGATTGCGCGCAGCACGCTCACGCCGCCACCGAGCACGGCCCGGCGGTCGTCCTTCATGCCCTCGATGCGCAGGTTGTCGACGTTGCCGGCCTTGATCAGCTTGTCCACCAGCCAGTCGAGTCCCGAACGGGTGATCACGCCCGAAGCCCAGCCGTTGGCCGCCAGGATGTCGGCGACCGAGCCCACCGTGCCCGAGGAGCCGTAGGACACCGTCCATTCGGAGGGCGGAAAGGTGTCGAGCGCCTCATCAAGCACGGCCTTGGCCGCGACTTCCGCAGTCTTGAAGGCCACCGCCGTGAGCTGACCCCGAGGGAAATACTTGGTCGACCAGGCCACGCTGCCCAGCCGGTAGGACTCCATCTTGCGGGCCTCGTAACCCTGACCCAGGATCATCTCGGTCGAGCGCCCGCCGATGTCCACCACCAGGCGTTTTTCTTCGGATTGCGGCAGCAGGCGCGAGACACCCTGGTAAATCAGGCGCGCCTCTTCGTGGCCCGACACCACCTCGATGGCAAAGCCCAGGATGGACTGTGCCTTGCGCATGAACTCGTCGCGGTTCTTGGCCTCGCGCAGGGTCTGCGTGGCGACGGCCCGGACCTGTTGTTTCTTGAAACCGTGCAGGCGTTCGGCAAAGCGGGCCAGGCAGTCCCAGCCACGCTGCATGGCGGCTTCACTCAGCACCTTGTTTTCGTCCAGGCCGTTGCCCTGGCGCACGGTTTCCTTGATGTATTCGACGCGTTCGATGTGGCCGGAGTGGAAACGGCCGATTTCGAGCCGGAAGCTGTTGGAGCCGAGGTCGATCGCGGCGAGGAGGGTTCCGTTTTGCATGGGGAGAGATGACCACGGCGGCTCCCATGGGGAAGCCGGCGGTCCGGGAAGTCGGATGAGGAGCCCGGATTGTGACGCATGGCGCGCGCGCCCAGCGGCTACGGCCGCCCACGTGGGTCGGCGGAAATGGAAACCGTTTGTTTGTGCCGGGGCCTGCCCGAGCGAAGCGAATGGGCTTCAATGCGGCCAAGTTCCGCTGGCGAAGGGCGTCAACCTCCGATATAGCTCATTTCTGGCTTGGGCATGGACGACCTTTCGGCCACACATGACCGCTGCTGTGAATAGCGATCGGAGCGTCCTTGCCACACGGACGCGATGGCGCTGGCGAGTTGTTCATCATCTCTGGTGGTCATGTTCCGGAGAATGCGGCGGAGATCGACGCCCTGGCCGGCGAAGAGGCAGGTGAACAGGCGTCCTTCGGTGGACAGCCTCGCACGGTTGCAGTCACCGCAGAAAGCCTGGGTCACGCTGCTGATGACGCCGATCTCGCCCAGCGCCGGCGCGTGTTGTCCGTCGGACCCGACATAGCCCCAGCGTTGCGCGGTCTCGCCCGCAGCGCTGGCCAGGAGGCGCATCAGCGGCATGTGCTTGGAGAGCGTTCTAACGACTTCTTCGCTGGGCAGCACGGCGTCCATGTTCCAGCCGTTGGTGGACCCCACGTCCATGAATTCGATGAAGCGCAGCGCCACGCCCGTGCCCTGGAAGAATCGCGCCATAGGCAGGATCTGCTGGTCGTTGACGCAGCGCTTGACCACCATGTTGACCTTGATGTTCGTGATGCCAGCGGCTTGCGCTGCCTCAATGCCTTCCAGCACCTTGGCCACCGGGAAGTCCACATCGTTCATGCGCTTGAACACGTGGTCGTCCAGCGCGTCGAGACTGACCGTGACGCGGTTCAGTCCCGCGGCCTTGAGCGCCCTGGCCTTGCGGGCCAGCAGGGAGCCGTTGGTGGTCATCGTCAGGTCGATTGCATTTCCATCGGAGGTGCGCAGTTCTGCCAGCAGAACCAGCAGTTCTTCCAGGTTCTTGCGCAACAGCGGTTCACCGCCGGTCAGACGGATCTTTCTGACGCCCAGGGCGACGAACTGCCGCGCCACCCGGGTGATTTCTTCGAAGCTGAGCAGCGATGAATGGGGGAGGTATCGGTGGTCGCTGCCGAAGACGGCCTTGGGCATGCAGTAGGCACAGCGGAAGTTGCAGCGGTCGGTCACGCTGATGCGCAGATCGCGCAAAGGCCTTTGAAGCCGATCCCGAACCTCTCCGGTCGGTAGCGATTGCGCGTGCGAATGGGCCTGTTGTCGTTCGGCGAACTGCCGATGGTCCAGCAAGGGGATCACACGCGCCAACAGTGGTTCACCCACGGTATGGCTCCGTTGGGGGAATCGAGGAAGGTTGGGTCTGCAAAAGCGTGGTGGTCACAGCGTGCTCACAAAGCTGTGCACCTCGGGGTGCAGGCGTTGGGTCTTGCGTTTGGACACGGTGCCGATGTTCAGGAAGCAGACCGCTTCTTCGCCCGTGGCAAGACAAAACAGTTGGCGCATGCGGGTGGACTGCATGGCCTGGCCGCTGGTCAGGCTGCTGCCGAAGCCCTGGCCATGCGCCATCAGGAGCATGTTCTGTACGGCCGCGCCCACGGACACCATGCGCTCCAAAGATGGAATGGGTGGCTCGCAGGTGCCCAGCTGGGCCACCACGAGCATCAGCACTGGAGCACGGTGCGCTTTCTCTCGGGCGGTCTCGATCTGTTCCAGCGTCGCGCCCGGGTCGCGGTCCACCAGCGCCAGTGCAAAGACCTCGGCCAGCAAGGCGCGTTTGTCCTGCGGCACGATGACAAATCGCCAGGGCTTGACCAGGCCGTGGTCGGGTGCCGAGGCGGCGCTGCGAAAGATCTGTTGCAGCTGCGAAACGTCGGGGCCTGGCTCCACCAGGCGTTTGGGAGAGATGTTCTGGCGGGACGTGATCCAGGCCTCGGCCAGGTGGTCGATGAATGGATCACGCTCCCGCGGTGACGCCGGCAGGGGCGCTTCCGGCGTCGGCATGTGTGAGGCAGCACCCATGGGGGTCTCCTGTCTGTTGTGCTTCAAGGAAGAAAGGGTGGCAGCGGCCACCCTTTCACGAGCCGGTCACGCGAACCGGCGGTCCTTGAATGAGATCGACTTCTTGTAGTCGTCCACATTGCCCACCCGCTTGATGCCGCCCCAGGTGCCCTTGTAGTAAGGCACCACGTTGCGATCCACCCAGGAAGTCACCACGTCACCGGCCACACCCTTGATGTAGCCAAAGAGCATGAAGGTCTGCCCCGCCTTGATCGCCTTGAGCGGGTAGGCCATGGCGTAGGTGCTGCCGAAGTCGTTGTAGACCTCGACCACGTCGCCGGCCGCCACGCCCAGGGCCTTGGCATCGTCCGGGTTCATCTCGATGTAGGCCATCGGGTAGCGGTCGCGCACGAAGCTGTTGTACTGGTCGTGGTAGGCGGTCTGCCAGACCTCGTTGGCGCGGCCCTGGTTGATCCAGAACTTGAACTTGGCCTTCTGGTCCGCCACCATCTTGGGCAGGCCGTTCCAGGGCGCTGGCTTGAAATGGGCCTTGCCGTCGCCGGTGCTGAACTTGCCATCGGCGTATTCCATTTCCGTGCCGATCAGCTTGCCGTCCTTGACCTCCATGATGGGCAGTTGCACGCCGTTGTTGCCCGCCTTGCGCAGCAGATCGTAGGTGGCCAGGTAGCCGGTGGGGCCACCTTGGCTGTCGATGGGCTCCACACCCGGGCGGCCGGCGCGGCGGAAGCCGTCGTTGAAGGCGTCCTCCTCGGTCTTCCAGTTGAAGCCGTCGAAGCGCTTGGCCATGTCCGCCTTGCCGTCTTTCTGGTACATCGCCTTCAAGGTGTTGGCAATGTCGGCGGCGATCAGGCAGTCGGGCTTGGCGGAGCCGGGTGGGTCCATGAACTTCTCGGACAGGCGCATGCGGCGCTCGCCGTTCATGGACGTCAGGTTCATTTCGCCCGGATGGGTTGCAGGGAACAGCAGGCCTGGTACTTGCAGGCGTTGTAGATCACGTCCACCAGCTGCTCTGTGCTCGCACCGCGGGCCCGCGAGATCGCCTCGTCCACGATCTTGGCGCGCTTGCTCAGCACCAGGCGGTGCTGTTCGGCATTCAGCGTGGTCTGGTAGGGGTTGGTGCCCCACAGCGTGTACATCAGGCCCTTGCCGTTGATGACTTCCTGGTCCAGGTAGATCTTGCTGTTACCGGGATAGGGCGGGCGGGTGTAACCCTCCTGGTGGCCGCCGAGGCGGCACACGCCGGTGCCACGGCGGCCGACGTTTTGTGTCGCCAGCACCAGGCTCACCAGCGCGCTCTGGATGACGTAGTTGTCGTTGCCCCAGATGATGCCCTTTTCATAGGGGTGGAAGGTGCGGGGGCGGTGTCCGCTGGCCTTGGGTTTGTAGGCCCACTCCGCCGCCTGTTTGATCTGGGCCACAGTCAACCCGGTGGCCTTGGCGCCTTCTTCCAGGCTCATGCGGTTGGTCTTGACCGCATCGTCATAGCCACTGGTGTGTTTGGCAATGAAGTCCTTGGCCGTCCACCCCTGTTGCACGACGTAGGTGAACAGCGTGTTGAACAGCGCGGTGTCGGTTCCGGGCTGGATGTCCAGGTGCAGCACGTTCTCCTTGCCGGCCACCTGTTCGCAGATCGCCACCGTGGCGGAGCGGCGCGGGTCCACGATGATGATCTTGGCTGCGGCCGCTGTTTCGCCCGGGAACCACTTCTTCTTTTTGTCCACCGTGGACCCTGAGAGGTTGGCCACCCAATGGTTCAGGAAGTAGTTGGTCTGCGTTTCGTAGGGGTTGGCACCGGTGCACAGGATGCAGTCGGCCAGTTGGGCGTCTTCGTAGCTGTTGTTCAGCTCGCCCACGCCCATGTCGCGCGTGGCGTGGCACTCGGAGTTGTAGGCCGGGCGGTTGTGAATGCGCACCATCTGGGTTTTCAGCGCGCTGAACATCAGCTTGCCAGTACCCCAGGTGTTCTCGAAGCCGCCGCCAGCGCCGCCGTGGTCGAAGCAGTCGTAGAACAGGCCGTCAGGGCCGTCGTTGTCAAGGATCTTCTTGGTCAGGCCAGCGTAGATCGCGAGGGCCTGCTCCCAGCTGGTGTCCAGCCACTGGTCGCCGCGCTTGATGCGCGGGTGCTTCAGGCGTTCGCGGCCGATGCCGTCGTGCGTGTACATGTAGCTGGCCATCTTGCCGCCGCGCGTGCTTGAGAGGCCGCTGTTCACGGAGCATTCCTTGTCGGGAACGATCATGATGTTCCACTTCTTGCCGCCCTTGTCGGTGATGGTGTTGGTCATCGCCCGGGTCAGGGTGGTGGCAAACGGCGGCAGCTGGGTGCGGAAGTCCAGTCCCAGCGCGTTCTGGTCCGGGGCGCGGCCGCCTTCGGTGTTGTGGTCCCACTTGTAGGCGTGGTAGCCACATCCGACGATGCAGAAGTGGCAGGTCATGTTGGTCTTTTGCGCGTCCTTCGGAGGCAGCGCGATGCGGTCGTTGATCTGGGTGGTCATGGCTGCGCTCCTTACAGGATGTTGGACTGGCGGCCGTAGATCAGGCCGTCGACACCGACGGCGTGCACGCTGTCGGTTTTGGCGTCGTATTCCAGCAGGATGCGCGGCAGGTCTTCGGTGGCCTGGCCGGTCACCATCTGGCCGCCGTTCTCGGGGTCGAAGATGGAGAAGTGGCAGCCGCACTTGAAGGTCTTGGTGCCGGGCTCATAGCCGACCGGGCAGCCCATGTGGGTGCAGTAGGAGCTGTAGGCCACGATGTCGCCGTTGGGGCCGACGCCGCCCGGCACGGGCGAGCCCATGCGGATGGCCAGGCAGGGCGAGCTGTCATCGGGGTAGGCAAAGCTCACCGCCTGGTTCAGCGGCAGGCCCTTGGCTTGGCCAACGGCCTTCTTGGGGTAGGGCAGGGTGGTGCCGCTGGATGCTGGTGGGGTGGCGGCGTTCGCGCTGCGAATCGGGATGATGGTGGCGCCCGCTACGGCGGCTGCGGCGCCGCCCGATTTCAGAAAAATACGGCGACCGATCTTGACGTCTTCCATGTTGTCTCCTGGTTTGAACAAAGGCGATGTCACATCGCAATGGCTGTGCCAGGATGGGATCCATTTAAAAACAAGGACTTGCAGCACTAGGGTTTGTTCGCTGTGAACTTTTCGTAACCGTGATGAAAATCAAAGTTACGAAAACGTAACGCAGGAATGTCCGTGAACCGAAGACGCTACCTGGCCGCTGGAGTCTGCGGCGCCGCCGCAGCGGCTGTGACACTCCCGAGTTGGGGAGCGGATCGCCTGCGCATCGGTCTGACCCCGGTGATCCTGGCCGACCAGGTAGCCTTCCTGTCGCGCTGGGGGCGCTATCTGGGCAGTCGGGTGGGGGTCGATGTCGAGTTCGTGGCCCGCGAGTCCTACCAGAGCATCCTGGACCTGCTGTTTTCGGGACAGATCGATGCGGCGTGGATATGTGGCTATCCCTTTATGCGTTTCGAGAGTGAGCTGTCCCTGCTCGCAGTGCCGCTGTATCAGGGGCAGCCGTTCTACCAAGCCTACCTCATCCGTCCGAAAACACCGGTCGCGGAGATCCGGGGCTGGGCCGATCTCAAAGGGCGTGTGCTGGCCTATTCCGATCCACTTTCCAACTCGGGCTGGCTGGTCGCGCAGGCCCAGTTGAGCAAGGCCGGGGTGCCTGTGCGTGACCTCAAGCGGGGCTTTTTCACGCACGGCCATCGCAACGTGGCCGAAGCCGTGGCGGCCCGGCTGGCCCAGGCCGGCTCCATCGACGGCTACGTGTGGGAGACCATGCGTGCCCAGGGCATGCCCGCCATTGCCAAGACCGAGGTCATCTGGAAGTCGGAACCATTTGGGTTTCCGCCGCTGGTGGTCCGCAAGGGTCGTGAGCACCCGCAGATGGAAGCGCTTCGCCAGGCCTTGCTGCGCATGGGCGATGACAAGGTCGGGCGAGACCTGCTGGCCTCATTGAACCTCACCGGCTTCACGCAGGGGCAGCCCGGCCTGTTCGACAGCATTCGCCGGCAGGCCCAGCAGGTTCCCGGCAGCGGGGTGGGGGGCTGATGCTCAGGCGATTGCCTTACCGGGTGCAGATACCGCTGGGGCTTTCCCTGGCCGTGCTGCTGGCGGCCGTGCTGGTCACGGCCATCACAGCACGGGTCCAGGCTCAGAACGCGCGTCGGGATACCCTGTCGCTGCTGGACCGGGCGGTGGTCCTGGTCATCGCGCAGGTGCGCCCCATGCTGGCAGCCGACGACACCTGGCGTGTGTTCTCGCTGCTGCGAGACACGGCCCAGCTCATCCCCGGGGCGGATGCAGACCAGACGCGCCTGGCGATCCTGACCCCGGACGGGGCCGTGTTCGCCGCGTCGGACCCGGTGAAACTGGAGACTGGCCGGCCGGTGCTGGGCCAGCCTTGGCGTGAACAGCCGCTGTTGTCTTCACTGGAGATCGAACAACGGGAGCTTCACCTGATATCCGATGGCTCCGTGGTGCTGATCGACCCCATTCGCAGCGAGGACGGTCAAACCCTGGGCTTTGTGTTCACCGAGGTGGAGTCGGCCGCTTTTGCGCCCGACTGGGCGTCGCTGGCCCGCACGGCGCTGATCGGTATCGTGTTGGCGGTCTCGGTGCTGGGTCCCCTCGGGTGGTGGGTGGGCAAACGCATGGCCCGTCCGGTGGGCCGGCTGGTGGAGGTGATCGAGCGCATCGGGCGGGACGACCCCGGCGTCCTGCGTGACGATGTGCCCAAGACCACGGACCCTGAGCTGAGCCGCATTGGCGATGCCGTCGCGCAGCTGATGGGAGAACTCGAACGCCGCAAAGCAGCGGAAGAGCGAGCACTGTCGGCCGAGCGCCTGGCTGCGGTGGGCAAGATGACGGCCGCCGTGGCGCACGAGATCAACAACCCGCTGGCGGGCATGTTGACTGCCACCCAGACGCTGCGCCTGCACGGGGGAACGGAGTCGATTCGCCTGCGCACCCTTGATCTGCTCGATCGAGGACTGCAGCAGATTCGCACCACCGTGGCGGCGCTGTTGCCACAGGCCCGGATCGAGGACCGGCCGCTGGAGCCGGGCGATCTGGAAGACATCGTGACCCTGGTGAGGGGGGCGGCCGAAAAACTCCGGGCGGAGATCCGGATTCAGGTCGATGTGGAGTCGGCCCTGCGTGTGCCATCGGCGCCGCTGCGTCAGGTCATGCTCAACCTGCTGCTCAACGCGCTCAAGGCGGCGGGTGAGCAGGGTTCCGTCTGCGCGCGGCTCCAGGCCGATGAATCCAGGGTGCGGTTCTGCATCAACAACAGCGGACCGGTGCTGAGCGAAGACAAGTTCAAGAGCACGCTGGCCGCCGAGAGCGGCAAGGACCCACGCGGATTTGGCCTGTGGGTGTGTCAGGAACTTGCCAGCCACCTGCGCGGCCGGTTCGAGCTGGACACCAGCGAAACCTCACAAACCTGCCTCTTGTTTGAGGTGCCCAACCGAGAGGCGCCGGAAGGCCTGACATGACATCCATCCTGTTGATTGAAGACGACCCCATCATGGGTGAGTCGCTGTTGCAGCGCTTCGAGCTGGAAGGCTTGCAGGTGAGCTGGTGCCGTCGGCTCAGCGAAGCTCGTGAAGCCCTCACATTCCTGCCTTCTGCCGTGGTCAGCGATGTCCGGCTTCCCGACGGACTGGCCACAGAGTGGTTCGTCTCCTTGCCCGCCACCGTCCGGGCCTTGCCCTGGTTTTTTCTGACGGGTTACGGCAGTGTCAACGATGCGGTCGCTGCGGTTCGCGCCGGTGCCCGGGAGTACCTGACCAAGCCTTTCGATATTGAACGACTGGTGGCCAGGATCCGGGATGCAGTGAACCTGTCCGTCACGCCTGATGATGACGCTGTGCTCGGCGTTTCTGTCGCCATGCGCCGGGTGGAAGCCATGGTGCACAAGGTGGCCAGCCAACGTGTGTCGGTGCTGTTGACCGGGGAGTCGGGGGTGGGCAAGGAGGTGGCCGCCCAACTCATCCACAGCCTCGACCCCAGAGTGGGGAAGGGCGAGTTCGTGGCGGTGAACTGCGCCGCGATCCCAGAGACCATGCTGGAGGCCGAGTTTTTTGGTTACGAAAAAGGCGCGTTCTCCGGGGCGATGCGCACCCACAGGGGCTATCTGGAGCGCGCCAACAAGGGCACCTTGTTTCTGGACGAGGTGGGCGAGTTGCCCGCCAGCATGCAGGCCAAACTGCTTCGAGCCCTGCAGGAGAAGTGCTTCTTCCGCCTGGGGGCTGAGCGGACCACCCAGAGCGACTTTCGCATCCTGGCTGCAACGAACCGCGACCTGTACGCGGACATGAACGCGGGCGCGTTCCGGGAGGACCTGTTCTACCGGTTGGCGGTCATCAAGATCGAGTTGCCTCCGCTGCGCGAGCGACCGGAAGACATCCGCTGGCTGACCGAAAAGCTGCTGGCCCAGATCGTGGTGGAGCAGGGTCGGCCCCTGGCCATGTCCGAACCCTTTCTGAGGGCCCTCATGGGCCGCGAGTGGCGTGGCAATGTGCGGGAGCTGCGTTCGTTTCTGGAGGAGGCGGTGGTGCTCAGCGATGGTGGGGTGTTGGACCTTCCCGAGAGCCAGGCTGATGGTTCTTCCGTCACGCATGACGGGCCAGAAGACGGCATCGTCACTTTGCAACGCATGGTCGAAACGGTGGAGCGTTCACACATCCAGAAAGCACTGCAGCACTGCGATGGCAGCGTTGGAAAAACGGCCGATGTGCTGGGTATTTCACGCAAGACATTGTGGGAAAAAATGAAGAAGCTGGCGATTCAGACGTGACAATGTGGACCGCCGCACAGAATCCTCTGGAATCATTTTTCGCATGTCCGTTGATCGTTCTGCCTCTTTCTCCCCTGTGTTGGCCATCTGGTCGCAGCACGAAGCCGAGCTGCGCCGCTGGTTGCTGTCGCGCGCGCCGGTGAAGAGCGAGGTGGACGACCTGCTGCAGGACGTGTTTCTCAAGACCCTCAAGCTGGGAGAGCACTTCGCCGCCATCGCGCAGCCGCGCGCCTGGCTGTTTGAAGTCGCCCGCAATACCCTCACCGACCGCCTGCGCGTGTCGCGCGACAGCCTGCCTTTGCCGGAAGGGTTGGACGAGCTGCCCGCACCCGTCGAGCAGACCGATCCGGTGGACACGCTGGCCCAGGCCTGCCTGCCCCGGGTCTTGTCCGAGCTGGACCCGCAGGACCGCGAGGCCATTCAGTTGTGCGACCTGCAGGGCATGGAGCAGGGGGACTTTGCCCGGCTCAAGAACCTGAGCCTGCCGGCGGCCAAGTCCCGCGTGCAGCGGGCCCGCAAACGCATGCGCGAACGCATGACCATGGCCTGCCAGATTTCGTTTGACGATGTCGGCCGCGTGGACGATTTTGTGCCCCGGCCACCGTTGCCCGCCCCGGTGGCCTCCGCTTGTTGTGAACCCCAAGAGCCCAAGGACCTCCCATGACCCGACCTGAAGCCGGACCCGACGCCCTACCCGATGCCGCGCATGACCGGTGGACCCGCCGCGTCTGGCTGGGCGGTGCCGCCGCCGTGCTGACCAGCCCATGGCCCGCCGCCTGGGCTCAGCCGGTATCGGCCGCCGCCGAGGAAGCCAAGGCGCCACCGCTGCCAGCGCTCGGCAGCGAACTCAAGCTGCCGCGCATCTCCCTGCTCGACGGCTCGGTGTTCGAACCGGCCCAGGCCGAAGGCAAATCGCTGCTGGTGTATTGGTGGTCCAGCACCTGCCCGTTCTGCGCACTGCAAAGCCCCAGCATGGAAAAGCTCTGGCAAAGCCAGAAGGGCCGTGGCTTGCAGATGGTGGCACTGTCCATCGACAAAAAACCCGAAGACGCCGTGGCCTATCTGAAGAAGAAGGGCTACAGCTTCCCGGCCGCCTGGGCCAGCCCGGAATGGCGCAAGGCCTTCCCCAAACCCCGGGGTCTGCCCATCACCTTGCTGCGCGGGCGCGACGGCAAGCTGCTGCTGGCGGAGAAAGGCCAGATGTTTGCCGAAGACGTGGAAGCCATCACCCAGATGCTCTGAGGTCGAACGGGCCCTTGGCGGGCCGGGTTCAACTATTTTTTGAACCGACCTGCATCTTTTGGCGAGGTGCCGCGTCTTCTGCGGCATGAACACCTCGACGTCTCCCTCGCCCCTGGCCAGCTGGCCGATGCGGCAGCCGGTCTTTTTCCTGGTCGTGGCGGCCTTGGTCTGGTTTGCGCTGTACCAGACCTTGCTGCCGGGTTCTGAAGCGCTGGTCGCCGCCTTGCCGGTGGACCGGGCCAGTCACCTGGGCGGTGCACTGCAGTTCTTCTTCTACGACACCCCCAAGGTGCTGCTGCTGCTCACCGGCGTGGTGTTCGTCATGGGCATGGTCAACAGCTACTTCACACCCGAGCGCACCCGCGCGCTGCTGGCCGGGCGCACCGAAGGCGTGGCCAACGTGATGGCTGCGAGCCTGGGCATCGTCACGCCGTTCTGTTCGTGCTCGGCGGTGCCGTTGTTCATCGGTTTTGTCCAGGCGGGCGTGCCGCTGGGGGTGACCTTCTCGTTCCTGATTTCTGCCCCCATGGTCAACGAGGTGGCGCTGGCGCTGCTGTTTGGCATGTTCGGCTGGAAGATCGCAGCGTTGTACCTGGGCCTGGGCCTGTCGGTGGCCATCGTGGCCGGCTGGATCATTGGTCGGCTGAAGATGGAAGCGCACCTGGAAGACTGGGTGCGCGACATGCCCCGGATGTCGGCGGGTTACGAGGCGGCTGAAACGACGCTGGCCGACCGGGTGCAGGCGGGTTTCGCCTCGGTGCGCGAAATCGTGGGCAAGGTCTGGCCCTACATCCTGGCCGGTATCGCCATCGGCGCCGGCATCCACGGCTGGGTGCCGCAGGACTTCATGGCCAGTTTCATGGGCAAGGACGCCTGGTGGTCGGTGCCGCTGGCGGTGCTGATCGGTGTGCCCATGTACACCAACGCGGCCGGCGTGATCCCCATCGTGCAGGCTCTGCTCGCCAAGGGTGCGGCCCTGGGCACGGTGCTGGCTTTCATGATGAGCGTGATCGCGCTCTCGTTGCCCGAAATGATCATCCTGCGCAAGGTGCTGAAGGTCCGGCTCATTGCCACCTTCGTGGGTGTGGTTGCCACCGGCATCCTGATCGTGAGTTTTGTGTTCAACGCTGTACTTTGACATTTATTTCCTCAAACCAACGGAGACCAACCGGTATGCACATCCCAACCATCCGACACAAACACCTGCTGATCGCAGGCTTGGCTGCCACCCTGGCTTGGTCAGCCCAGGCGGTGGAGATCGTCTTCAAACCCGTGGCACCCGATGTGTACGCCTACGTGGGTGACACCGAAGGCCGCACCTACGAAAACGAAGCCCTCAACGCCAACATCGGCCTGGTGGTCACGCCCGCCGGGGCTTTGTTGATCGACAGCGGTGCCAGCTTTCAGGGCGCGAAGCAGATCGCCGAAGCGGCGAAGAAGGTCACGGCGCAGCCCATCCGGTGGGTCATCAACACCGGCGGCCAGGACCACCGCTGGCTGGGCAACGGTTACTTCAAGGCGCAGGGCGCGGAAATCATGGCGCACGCCGATGCCGAAGCCGACATGAAGGCCCGCGGCCCCGAGCACCTGAAGGCCAACGCACCCGTGCTCAAGGAGAAGATGGACGGCACCGAACTGGTGTTGCCCACGCGCTGGCTGAAAGACGCCAACGCGAAACTCGAACTGGGTGGGACCAACATTGAAGTCGTGCACCGCAAAGGCGGCCACACGCCGGGTGACAGCATGGTCTGGCTGCCACAGAGCGGCGTGGTCTTCACCGGCGACGTGGTCTATGTGGACCGCATCCTGGGCCTGCACCCGGTGAGTAAAACCAAAACCTGGGTGGAGTCGTTCGAAGCGCTCGAAGCGTTGAACCCGAAGGTGGTGGTGCCCGGCCACGGCAGCGTGACCACGCTGGCGCAGGCGCAGAGGGATACCGGCAACCTGCTCAAGGCCCTGCGTGCCCACATGGGCCAGGCGGTGGAGGCGGGCACTGACATGAGCGCGGCCATCAAGAGCTTCGACGCTGCGCCTTTCAAGCACCTCAAGCACGTGGAGGTCTGGCTGCCCCAGATCGCCAATCTCACCTATCTCGAAATGGAACAGGAGTGAATCATGGACATCAAGGTACTCGGCACCGGTTGCACCAACTGCAAGAACACCATCGCGCTGATCGACCAGGTGGCGAAAGCCAAGGGCGTCGAAGTCCAGCTGGAGAAGGTGGAAGAGCTGCGCGACATCATGGGCTATGGCGTCATGAGCACGCCCGGCGTGGTGATCAATGGCCAGGTGGTGCACGCCGGTGGCGTGCCCAGCCGCGAGAAGATCGAGCAGTGGTTCAAGGCCTGAGGGAGCCGAACCCTGCTGCACGAAGCCAACCGCAGGGGGTAGCGCCAAGTTGCGGGCAAATGCCGGGAGCTTCTGCCGGTTCTTGCCGCGGTGCTCGCTTGCCAAGCCCACGTGCGGTGGCATTCTTCCGTGGATGCAAAAAGGGTACCCTCTGAAAAGGGCGGCGCTTTGAAGCCAGGTCGTTGTCCGACCCATCCACGGCATTGTGCTCACCAGGAGGCATGACTTGACCGAAACCTCCACCAAGATGACGTTTCACGTGACCTCGCGTCGCGTGGATGCCCACGGCAGCCTTTCGCACTGCAAGAAAGCCGAAATTGCTCTGGACACCGACATGGCCGGCAATCCGGATGCCTTCAATCCCGCCGAGCTGCTGCTGGCCGCGCTGTCGGCCTGCATGATCAAGGGCATCGAGCGTGTGGTGCCGATCCTCAAGTTCGAACTGCGCGGCGTGCAGGTGATCGTGGACGGGGTTCGGCAGGACGTGCCGCCCAGGATGGAAAGCATTCGTTACGAGATCATCGTGGACACCGATGAGTCTGAAAGGCGCATTGACCTGCTGCACGACAACGTCAAAAAGTACGGCACGGTGTTCAACACCGTGGCCCCGGGTACCGATCTGAGCGGCGTGATGCGCCGCGCTTGAAAAAAACAAGAAGCCTTGCAAGCACAAACCCCATGAACGCCGGACACGATCACAGCCACGCCCCCGCCAATTTCAACAAGGCCTTTGCCATCGGCATCGGGCTCAACCTGGCCTTCGTGGCGATCGAAGCGTTCTACGGCTGGAAAATCAACTCGCTGGCCTTGTTGGCGGATGCCGGGCACAACCTGAGCGATGTTGCCGGGCTGGTGCTGGCCTGGGGCGGAGCGCTGGCCGGCAAGCTGCAACCCAATGCCCGCCACACCTACGGCTGGAAGAAGGGCAGTATCCTGGCGGCTTTCGCCAATGCCTTGCTGCTGCTCGTGGCCATGGGTGCACTGGTCTGGGAGGCCGTGGGGCGCCTGATGTCACCCGATCCACTGGTCGGGAACGAGGGTGTGACCATCATGGTGGTGGCGGGTGTGGGCATCGTGGTCAACACCGCGACTGCCCTGTTGTTCATGCGCGGGCGCGAAAACGATCTGAACATCCGGGGCGCTTTCCTGCACATGGCGGCCGATGCCCTGGTGTCGGCCGGTGTGGTGGTGGCCGGCGCGCTCACCCTGTGGATGGGCTGGACCTGGCTCGATCCGGTGGTCAGCCTGCTGATCGCCGCCGTCATCCTGGTGGGTACCTGGAATCTGTTCCGGCAGTCCTTGCACCTGCTGTTTGACGGCGTTCCGGACAGCGTGGACCCGCAGGCGGTGCACGACTACCTGGCATCGCTGCCCGGCATCAGCCACGTGCACGACCTGCACATCTGGGCCATGGACACCTCGCAGGTGGCCCTGACGGCCCATCTGGTGATGCCGCATGGACATGCCGACGACGGGTTTCTGAAAGAAGCCACCGAGCAACTGCACGACCGCTTCGAGATCACACACGCCACATTGCAGGTGGTGAGCACTCCGTTCACCGAACCCTGTGGAGACTGGCATGCCACGTCGGACAGGTCCTCTGCACAACAGGGACCAGGCAGCCACGTCCACCGTCATTGAGGGGCTGGAGTCACCGCAAAGTCAGGCGGACAACCACTTCTGGACTTCCGCCACGGTGGGAATGCGCCCGCTGCTGACCAGTTTTTCATTGACCACCAGGCCCGGCGTCGAGAGCAGGTCGTAGGCCATGATCTGCTGCATGTCGGTGACCTTGAGGAACTCGGCCTCGATGTGGCTGGCGGTGGCGGCTTCGCGGGCCACGGCTTCGAGCTTCTTGCAGTTGGCACAACCGGAACCCAGGATCTTGACGGTCAACATGGTGTTTCTCCTTTGAAAACATGAAACAGATCAGGCGGCGACAACCGTGCGCTGCCGGCGACGCAACCAGGCCAGTGCAACGGCCAGGCCGGCCAGGCACACGCCCATCAGCAGCGCCAGTGACGTCCAGGCCGCACCGTCGACCCAGGCGCCAAAGATGAGGCCCGCGGAAACACTGAACAACGCCACCCAGCCCACGTAGGCCACAGTCTTGGTCCGCCCGATCACCGCGGCCACCATCAGCATGCTCTGCAGGCTGAGTTCAGGGTCGGCCATCAGGTAGGCGAGCAGCGGGCCGGGGTGCATGCCCAGGTCCAGGAACATGCGGGCCACCGGCACCTCGACCAGCGTGGGGAAGTACATGAAGACGCCGAAACCTACCGCCACCACGTTGGCCATCAGGGTGTTGCTGCCGGCCAGCGATTCGATCCACTCGGGGCGAATGAGCTGCCGCACCATGCCGACCACGAACACGCCGATCACCAGCACGAGGAAGATCTGTTTCACGAAACGCCAGGCTTCCCATAACCAGCTGCGCCAGTCGTCGGCGGGCAATTGCTTGGCGTAGATCCACACCGCCCACAGCGAGAGGCCGACCCCCAGTGCCCGGCCGGTGAGGGCTATTTCCAGACCTTCTGGCGTGGGTGTCAGGCGCAGCGCCGCCACCAGCAGGGTGGTCGCCGCCAGGCCCAGCGCGACCCAGGTCCAGCGGTTGGCGCCTTCGATGATGTCTTCCATGCCTTTCCAGGCGGTGGCCGAGATCAGCAGCAGCAAGCCGATCAGCACCGAACCCTGGAAGCTCACACCTTCTTCGCCTTTGGCGGCGTCAAAGGGCACCCAGCCAAACAGGGTCTCCTGCCAGGCCAGGGCCCAGGGCAGGGGCAGAGTGAAGGTGCCCACGGTGGTGGTCAATGGCCACAGCTTCAGCGTGCCAGCAATCAGCAAGGCCACCAGCGACAACAGCACCCCCAGTGCCGCCGGGGCGATGCTGGCCTGCGCCGCAAAGAGCGTGTCGGTCTGTGCGTCGTGGCTCGCATCGTCGCGCCAGAACACCAGCGCCATGAGGATGCCGATGCCAATGCCGAACATCAGGCAGAACACCACGCGTGCGACGGCGAACTCGGGCCCGAGGATGCTGCCGGTGTAGGCCAGCGCCATGATGTTGCCGGCTGGCGCAAAGAAGAGAAAGGTCATGGCGGGGCCAATGCCGGCGCCCTTGCGGTAAATGCCCGCGAACAGCGGCACGATGGTGCAGGAACACACCGCCAGCAGCGAGCCAGCCGCTGCTGCAGCGGGGTAGGAAACGTAGGCCGGCGTGCTGCGCCCCAGCCAGCGGGTGATGCTGGCCTTGGGGATCAGGGCGGCCATGGCGCCCGCGATGAAAAATGCGGGCAGCAGGCACAGCAACACGTGAGCGGCGAGGTAGGCCGCCAAGCTGCCGGCGCCACCGGTCAACAGTTTCAACACGAGTTCCATAGGCTTCTTTCGTGTGGGTTCCCGGTTCATTATCGACATCTGGCACCGCACGGTCACCCGCCATTGAGCCTGGTTTGAGGCGGATCAACGGCTTTGACACACCCCATCGTGACGCTGCCCATGCTCGGCTCCGGTCGGGATGGGCCGTTCAGCGGTGGCATGGCGAGGCAAGGCGCTGTTTCCAAAACGGTTTTGTGACTGTCACAGGCTTGTCACATTGCCCCCCTAGAGTCCCGGTTGTGGATTTTCTTTCCCCAACACAGAGGACACTCATGAACACCAAACGCACCCTTCTGAAGACCGTCGCCGCTGCCGCACTGGCCACCATGGCCATGGGCAACGCCTTCGCCGCCGACATCACGGGCGCTGGCGCCACGTTCCCGTTCCCGATCTACGCCAAGTGGGCCGAGGCCTACAAGAAAGAAACCGGCACCGGCCTGAACTACCAGTCGATCGGTTCGTCGGGTGGTCTGAAGCAGATCCGCGCCAAGACCGTGACCTTCGGTGCTTCCGACGCCCCGGTCAAGGGCGAAGACCTGGACAAGGACGGCATGATCCAGTTCCCGGCCATCATTGGTGGCACCGTGCCCGTGGTCAACCTCGAAGGCTTCAAGCCGGGCGAACTGCGCGTGACCGGCCCCGTGCTGGCCGACATGTTCCTGGGCAACATCACCAAGTGGAACGACGCCAAGCTGGTCGCCCTGAATCCCGGCAAGAGTCTGCCTGACCAGTCCATCACCATCGTGCACCGCGCCGATGGTTCGGGCACCACATTCAACTGGACCGACTACCTGACCGCCGTGAGCAAGGACTGGGCCGACAAGGTGGGCAAGGGCGCTGCCGTCAAGTGGCCAGCCGCTTCTTCCGTGGGTGGCAAGGGGAACGAAGGCGTGGCCGCCAACGTGAACCGCGTCAAGGGTGCGCTGGGTTATGTGGAATACGCCTACGTGAAGAAGAACAACATGAATTTCATGCAGTTGCAGAACGCCGATGGCAAGTACGTCAGCCCCGATGACAAAGCCTTCGCTGCCGCCGCTGCCAGCGCCGACTGGTTCAGCGTGCCCGGCATGGGCATCTCCATGGTGAACGCCAAGGGTGCCGAGAGCTGGCCCGTGAGCACCGCTTCTTTCATCCTGATGTACAAGCAGCCCGCCGACAAGGTGGCTTCGGCCGAAGCGCTCAAGTTCTTCGACTGGGCGTTCAAGAGCGGCAAGCAGATGGCGGCCGACCTCGACTACGTGGCCCTGCCTGACAGCCTGACGACCCAGATCCGCGCCAAGGTCTGGTCGCAGATCGCCAAGTAAGTTGCGTTGACCCGCCTCATGCGCCGGCTGCCCAATGCCGGTCGGCGCATGAGGCACATCAGTGATCCAGAGAATCTGACGGGAGTCAACATGAGCGTGGGTACCACCATGAGTTCGCAACCAGTGTCCCTTGAAACGGGCAGTGCCAGCATGGTGTCGATTGCCCGGCGGCAACGGCTCCAGGATGTCTTTTTCCACCGCATCACGCAGTCGTTTTCTCTGCTGGTGCTGGTCGCCCTGATGGGCATCATCGTTTCCCTGTTCATCAATGCCTGGCCCGCGTTCCAGAAGTTCGGTGCGAACTTCATCTGGTACGTCGAGTGGGACATCATCAACGAAGAATTTGGTGCCGCGATCGCGATCGTCGGCACCCTGGCCAGCGCTGGCATTGCGCTGCTGATCGCCGTGCCGCTGTCTTTTGGCATTGCCCTGTTCTTAACCGAAACCTGCCCGACCTGGCTGCGTCGCCCGCTGGGCACGGCGGTGGAACTGCTGGCCGCCGTGCCGTCCATCATCTACGGCATGTTCGGCCTCTTCGTGTTTGCGCCACTGTTCGCCGACCACGTCCAGGTACCGCTGCAGAACGTGCTCGGTGGCATGCCGCTGATCGGTTTCCTGTTTGGCGGCAGCACCAACGGCTTCGGCATCCTGGCCGCCGGCATCGTGCTCGCCTTCATGGTGCTGCCTTTTGTGGCGGCTGTGATGCGCGACGTGTTCGAAATCGTGCCCCCGATCCTGCGCGAATCGGCCTACGGGCTGGGCTGCACCACCTGGGAAGTGGTGCGCAAGGTCGTGCTGCCGTACACGCAAAAGGGCGTGGTGGGCGGTGTGATGCTGGGTCTGGGCCGCGCTCTGGGCGAGACCATGGCCGTGACCTTCGTGATCGGCAACGCCAACCGCATGCCCACCTCGCTGTTCTCGCCGGGTACGTCGATCGCCTCGACGCTGGCCAACGAGTTCGGCGAAGCGGCTGACTTCCACATCTCCGCGCTGTTCGCGCTGGGCTTCCTGCTGTTCGTCATCACCTTCATCGTGCTCGGCCTGGCCAAGTGGATGCTCGTGCGGGCTGAAAAGGCCAAGGGCCTCTGAACCCACACCCAAAGGCACAACCATGGACTTCAATCAATCGCTTTACCGCCAGCGCCGCTGGTCCAACGCTGTCGGCCTGACCCTCTCGATGGGCTCGATGGCGCTGGGCCTGACCGTGTTGCTGTGGATTCTGTTCGTGCTGTTCAGCAACGGCTTTGCCGCGCTGGACTGGAACATGTTCACCCAGTCCACGCCAGCGCCCGGCACCGAAGGCGGTGGCCTGGCCAACGCCATCGTGGGCAGCCTGTTGATGGTGGGCTTCTCGGTGCTGGTGTCCACCCCCATCGGCATCTTTGCCGGTGTCTACCTGGCCGAATATGGCGATCAGAGCAAGACCGCCGAAGTGACCCGCTTCGTGACCGACATCATGCTGTCGGCCCCTTCCATCGTGCTCGGCCTGTTTGTCTACGCCATCGCGGTGGCCACCATGGGGACCTTCTCGGGTTGGGCCGGCACGCTGGCGCTGTCGCTGATCGCGGTGCCGGTGGTCGTTCGCACCACCGAGAACATGCTGCGCCTGGTGCCTGGCAGCCTGCGTGAAGCGGCTTTTGCCCTGGGCGCACCACGCTGGAAAGTGGCGACCCTGGTCACGCTGCGCGCGGCCAAGAGCGGTGTCATGACCGGCCTGTTGCTGGCGGTGGCCCGCATCAGCGGCGAAACCGCGCCGTTGCTCTTCACCGCGTTGAACAACCAGTTTTTCAGCACCGACATGAGCAAGCCCATGGCCAACCTGCCGGTGGTGATCTTCCAGTTTGCGATGAGCCCCTACGACAACTGGATTCGCCTGGCCTGGGGCGGCGCGCTGCTCATCACCCTGTCCGTCCTGCTGCTCAACATCGTTGCGCGCGTGTTCCTGCGCGAGAAGACGCCCGTCTGAGCGCCGCATTCCCTGCGCACGCCGTCAACTCATCAATTTTCCGGATCCGATCCATGACCGAAACCGCTGCATCCACCAAAAACGCCCTTGAGCTGCGCAACCTGAACTTCTTTTACGGCAAGTTCCAGGGTCTCAAGGGGGTCAACATGAACATCGAGGAACGCAAGGTCACGGCCTTCATCGGCCCGTCGGGCTGCGGCAAGTCCACGCTGCTGCGCACCCTCAACCGCATGTACAGCCTGTACCCCGGCCAGCGCGCCGAGGGCGAGATCAACTTCTACGGCCAGAACATCCTCGACGACAAGCAGGACATCAACCTGCTGCGCGCGCGCATCGGCATGGTGTTCCAGAAGCCCACGCCGTTCCCGATGTCGATCTACGACAACATCGCGTTCGGCGTGAAGCTCTACGAAAATCTCAGCAAGAGCGAGATGGACGACCGCGTCGAATGGGCGCTGTCCAAGGCGGCGCTGTGGGGCGAGGTGAAAGACAAGCTCAACCAGAGCGGCCTGTCGCTCTCCGGCGGCCAGCAGCAGCGCCTGTGCATCGCGCGCAGCGTGGCGGTCAAGCCCTCGGTGCTGCTGCTCGACGAACCCACCTCGGCACTCGACCCGATCTCGACCGGCAAGGTCGAAGAGCTGGTGCACGAGCTGAAGCAGGACTACACCATCGCCATCGTGACGCACAACATGCAGCAGGCCGCCCGCTGCAGCGACTACACCGCCTACATGTACCTGGGCGAGTTGATTGAATTCGGCTCCACCGAACAGATTTTCTTCAAGCCGACCAAGACCGAGACCGAGGACTACATCACCGGCCGTTTCGGCTGAGCCTGTCACCGCTTCCTCCGTTTCGTTTTCTCTTATTCATTGCCCCTAGCGGGGGCGCAGGCTGTCCGGAAGGCGGCCCTACAGGAGACCTTCATGGGCGACAAACACATCTCCAGCCAGTTCGACGCCGAGCTGAACTCCATCTCCACCCACGTGCTGGAGATGGGCGGCCTGGTTGAATCCCAGCTGCACCAGGCGGTCTACGCGCTGATCCACATGAGCCTGGAGACGGCCGAGCAGGTGCTCGAAGCCGAAAACCGCATCAACCAGATGGAAGTGAACATCGATCACGAGATCATTTCCACCATCGGCCGTCGCCAGCCCACGGCGCGCGACCTGCGCTTCCTGATGGCGATCTCGCGCACCACGCAAAATCTGGAGCGAGCAGGCGATGAAGTGGCCCGCATTGCGCGCATGGTCAAATCGATCATTGAAAGCGGCTCGCCGCGCTCCTTGCCGGTGTTGGAGCTGCGACTGGCCGCCGATCTCGCCGCCGGCATGCTGCGCAAGACGCTGGACTCTTTCGCCCGCCTGGACACCACCATGGCCCTGGCGATCATGAAAGACGACAATGCCATTGACCTCGAATACGACGGCTTTCTGCGCAAGCTGATCACCTACATGATGGAAGATCCCCGCACCATTTCGCCGAGCCTGAACCTGCTGTTCCTGGCCAAGTCGCTGGAGCGCGTGGGCGACCACGCGAAGAACATTGCCGAACAGATCATCTTCGTGGTCAAGGGCGAAGACGTGCGCCACACCTCGATGGACAAAGTGGAGTCGGTGGTCGGATGAAGAAGAGAACACCCCCCGCGCCGCTTCGCGTCACCCCCCAAGGGGGGCGCCAGCAGCAGCCCGGCAAAGCCGGTTCTGCGCTGGCCCTCGTTCAAGGCTGCGCTCTCGCAACATGTTTTTCTGTTCAGGGGTTGCTATCGTGAGAAAACTGCCACGTGTTCTGGTGGTGGAAGACGAACCGGCGATCGCCGAGCTGATCGCCGTCAACCTGCGCCACAACGGCTTTGCGCCCACGGTCGTTTTTGACGGTGCGGCGGCACAGCGCGAGGTCGACGCGGTGCTGCCCGACGTCATCCTGCTCGACTGGATGCTGCCCGGCGAGAGCGGCGCTTCACTGGCACGCCAGTGGCGCAAGCACGAGCGCACCAAGACGGTCCCGATCCTGATGCTCACCGCGCGCAGCGACGAGTCGGACAAGGTGCAGGGTCTCGACGCGGGCGCCGACGACTACATCACCAAGCCTTTTTCGACGCAGGAACTGCTGGCGCGCATCCGCGCCGTGCTGCGCCGCCGTGCACCCGAGATCGTCAACGACTCGGTGCAGGTGGGTGAGCTCGCGCTGGACGCCGGCACCTACCGCATCACCTTCCGGGGCCAGGAACTCAAGGTCGGACCGACCGAGTTCAAGCTCCTGCACTACCTCATGAAACACGCGGAACGTGTGCACACGCGTGGTACGCTGCTCGACAAGATATGGGGGGACCATGTCTTTATCGAGGAGCGAACCGTGGACGTGCATGTCAAGCGTTTGAGGGAATCACTGGGTGAGGCCGCCGGTATGGTCGAAACGGTGCGTGGCGCCGGTTACCGCCTCACGGCCGTCAACAACACCGGGCGACCGGCTCAAGGCAGCACCGTCTCCGCCGCATGATCCGGCGCTCCGTCGAACTGCTGCTCCTGGTGGCGCTGGGGGCGGTCTGGGGCTGGACGCAGGACGCCGCGGGCTGGTCGTTCGTGGGCGCGTTGCTGGGCGCGCTGGGCTGGAGCGTGTTCGATGGCCTGCGTGCACGCCGTCTGCTCAACTGGCTCAACAAGGCCGACGTGGCCCGCACACCGGCGCTCTCGGGCCTATGGGGCGAATTGCTGGACCGCAACCGCAAACTGATCAAGAAGCTGGAGAAGAAGGCCAGCAACAGCGATGCGCGGCTGGAAGACTTTCTCGCCGCCATCCAGGCATCCCCCAACGGGGTGATGTTGCTCGATTCATCGGGCCGCATCGAATGGTCCAATCTCACAGCCGCCAACCACCTCGGATTCGATCCGCAGCGCGACCTGGGCCAGTATGTGCGCAACATGGTGCGTGCACCGGCCTTCATGTCTTACCTTGCCGAAGGTGATTTCGGCCACGAAATCCAGATCGACGGCCCGGGCCCGCGCCCATCACAGCCCACCCGGATTTCGCTGCAGATCCACCCCTACGGCAAAAAGCGCAAGCTCATGATCACGCGCGATGTGACCGCGGTGCAACTGGCCGAGGCGATGCGCCGCGACTTCGTGGCGAATGTTTCGCATGAAATCCGAACCCCCCTGACGGTGCTTAGCGGTTTCGTCGAGACCATGCAGAGCCTGTCGCTGGAAGAGTCCGAGCGCATCACCTACCTCGGGCTGATGAGCCAGCAGGCGCAGCGCATGCAGACGCTGGTGAGCGATCTGCTGACACTGTCGCGCCTGGAGGGCAGCCCAGCGCCCGGGCCGGGTGAATGGATCGATGGCGACGAACTGCTGGGCCACGTGTTGCAGGAAGCACGCGGGTTGACGGCGGTGATTTCAGACCCGCCCCATGAGATCGTTCAGTCCTCGGCGGTCGGTCTCTGGGTGTCGGGTGCCAAGACCGAACTGCTGAGCGCCATGTCGAACCTGCTGAGCAATGCGGTGCGCTACACGCCGGGTGGCGGACGGATCGAGGCGGGCTGGCGGCTGCGCGAAGACGGTTGGGGCGAGTTCTTTGTCAACGACACCGGCCCCGGTATCGCTGCCGAGCACATCCCGCGCCTGACAGAACGTTTTTACCGCGTGGACCGCAGCCGCTCGCGCGAGACCGGCGGCACCGGTCTGGGTCTGGCCATCGTGAAGCACGTGGCCCAGCGCCATGGCGGGCAGATCGACGTGCACAGCGTTGTGGGCCAGGGCTCCACTTTTGTGATCGCCTTGCCGCCGGTGCGCGTGCGCGAGCACGCGGTCAACTGAAGCCCGTTCAGTTGGCCACGCGGCGGTAGACCAGCAGGCGTTCCTTGCGGTCGCTCAGGCGGCTGACACTGGCCCTGAACGCCCAATGGGTCAGTTGCACACGCTGGTCCAGTGTGGGTTGGTTCTCTGGCGAAACCACCATGCTGCGGCAGCGAGCGGTGAGACTGACATCTTCAAGACTGCGCACCAGCTGGAGGCCGCCCTGGTACTGCAGCGCGGCAATCTGGGCCTGGGACAGCCCGTCCACCAGAACGCAGCTGCTGGTGGGCACCAGGCGCGCGATGCTGCGCGAAACGGGTCCGTAGCTGCGTGCAAAGTCCAGCAGTGGCAGCCACAGCGACATCAGCAGCAACCAGCACAGCGTGGCACCCGCCGCGGGCAGCACCAGGCTCTTCCAGATCGCCTGCCGGTTTCTGCCGACGCGCCAGACCACCAGCCAGACCCAGGCCACCGTGGCCAGCAGGCCCGCCAGAAACAGCAGCAGGGAAAACTCGGGCACGAAGCCGGGCGCCAGGCGCGCCACGTTTGCCGCGGGTTTTGCCGGAATGCCGGTTTGCATGGCCAGCCAGATCACCCAGATCGCCAGCGCACAGATCGTGAAAAAGATCAAGGTGAACCAGTCGATCAGCGCTGAAACGCTGCGTCGGAGCGTGGGCAGGGCGAAGGCGGCCAGTGCGGCCATGGCGGGCAGCGCCAGCAGCAGGGCGCGATCAAAATCGGCGTTGACCGCACTGTTGACCACGCTCACCAGCGCTGTCCAGAGGGGCAGTGCCACATGCGGACTGAGCAGCTGGCGCCGCCAACCCCACAGGGTCCACAGCACCAGGGGCCATGCCGGCCAGGTGAACCAGACCAGCAGGCGTCCCCAGCGGCGCCAGTCGTCAAAACCCGCCGGCAGACCCAGTGTGGGCCAGTTCATCTGACCGGTGAAGGCACCGATCCCGACGGCCAAGGCCAGCAGGGCTGCCGCAGACGGCAGCAAGGGGTGCAGGGTTCGCCCGGGGCGGCTGCCCATGACCAGCAAGGCCAGCGTCAAACCCGCACCCAGGCTCATGGCCACCCACGGCGCCCCACTGAGCACCAGCGCCAGCGCCGAGACGCTCCAGAGCAGCACGCTGCGCCAGGGGTGTCGGTCATCCGCGTGGGCCAGTCGCGCAGCGGCCATCAACAAGGCGCTGACCATGGCCAGACGGGCCAGGTCCGGCGTGGTTTCATGCGACATCTGGGCCAAACCCAGACAGGCCACGAGCGCCAGCAGGCCGGCATCGGCCAGCGAGCGCGCGTAGTCGACCGGGTTGGCTTCACCCCCGAAGGCAAAGGCGATCGGTTGCGCCGATTTCTGGCGCGCCAAGTGGTACACCGCGTACCAGGTGCAGACCAGGGTGAGCGCCAGCAGCAGGGCAAACGGGATGCGGGCTGCGCTGTCAGCGTTCAGGAAAGGCAGGAACCGGATGAACACCGCGCCGAGCCAGTAGGGCAGGGGACCCTCCACATCGGCGGCCACGCCCAGCACCTGGGGTTGCCACCAGCTGCTGTTCCCCGAGGCCATCTCCAGCATGACCCCGAGCGCGGAAACGTCGGCATTTTTCCAGGGCTCACGGCCCAGGAACCCCGGCAGCACATAGGCAAGGCAGAACAGGATGAGCGCGAGCCTGGGCAGACGGCGCACAGCCGACTGGGTCACGATGGCGGGGGTTGTTGGATTCACTGCGGGGAATATACAGGGCCGTCAGGGCAGGTTGCCTGTCGTTTCAGGCGCGGGTCACAAAAGCGTCGGGCGAAAAAAAAGCAGCCGGTGAACCGGCTGCTTTTCTGCAGAATCTGCGTTGGAGACCCGCAGCCCTGAGGCCGGGTCCGGCACCTGCTTACTTGGCAGCGGGCTTGGCGTAGCGGTTGCGGAAGCGCTCCACGCGGCCACCCATGTTGTCCACGCTCTTTTGCGTGCCGGTGTAGAAGGGGTGCGACTCGCTGGAGGTGTCGAGCTTGAACAGCGGCAGTTCGCGGCCGTCTTCCAGCTTGATCATTTCCTTCGTGTTGGCGCAGGAGCGCGTCACGAACTGGAAGTTGTTGGACAGGTCCACGAAACAGATTTCGCGGTAGTTGGGGTGAATGCCGTCTTTCATGACGTTTCCTTGAGTTCAGGTGCGGCAGCCGCAGCGGAACCATTCCACTGTACTTGTCGCAAATGCGAGTGGCCCGGCAAAGCCGGTTCCACCACATCCTGGGGCAAGACACTTGCTCCGGATATGTCTGAGAAGGTGAGGGGGAGTGAATCCAGAAACACCGAGGAACCGGCTTTGCCGGGCCTCTGGTGTTGTCCCCCCTTCCAGGGGGGAAGCGCCGTCAGGCGCGCAGGGGGGTCAGCCGCCTCGTCGCATCATGTCAAAGAACTCCGAGTTGTTCTTCGTCGCCTTCATGCTCTTCAGGACCATTTCCATGGCTTCTATCTCGTCCATGTTGTACATGAACTGGCGCAGGATGCGGGTCTTCTGCAGGATCTCGGGCGCCAGCAGCAGTTCTTCGCGGCGGGTGCCGCTGCGGTTGAGCTGGATCGAGGGGAAGACACGTTTTTCATACAGGCGGCGGTCCAGATGGATTTCGCAGTTGCCGGTGCCCTTGAATTCTTCAAAGATCACTTCGTCCATGCGGCTGCCGGTGTCGACCAGCGCGGTGGCGATGATGGTCAGCGAACCGCCTTCTTCGATCTTGCGCGCCGCGCCGAAGAAACGCTTGGGGCGTTGGAGCGCGTTGGAGTCCACACCGCCGCTCAGCACCTTGCCCGAGGAGGGCAGCACGTTGTTGTAGGCGCGGGCCAGGCGGGTGATCGAGTCCAGCAGGATCACCACGTCTTTCTTCAGCTCGACCAGGCGCTTGGCGCGCTCGATCACCATCTCGGCCACGTGCACGTGGCGCGCGGCCGGTTCGTCGAAGGTCGAAGCAATCACATCGCCGCGCACCGTGCGCTGCATTTCGGTCACTTCTTCCGGGCGTTCGTCCACCAGCAGCACCAGCAGTTCCACCTCGGGGTGGTTGGCGGTGATGGCGTGGCAGATGTGCTGCATCATCACCGTCTTGCCGCTCTTGGGCGGGGCGACGATCAGCGCGCGCTGGCCGCGGCCGATGGGCGCGATGATGTCGATCACGCGGCCGGTGATGTTCTCGTCGGTCTTGATGTCGCGTTCCAGGCGCATCTGTTCCTTGGGGAACAGCGGCGTCAGGTTCTCGAACATGATCTTGTGCTTGTTGTCCTCGGGGGGCAGGCCGTTGATCTTGTCGAGCTTGTTCAGCGCGAAGTAGCGCTCGCCATCCTTGGGGATGCGGACCTCGCCCTCGATCATGTCGCCAGTGTGCAGGTTGAAGCGGCGGATCTGGCTCGGCGAGATGTAGATGTCGTCGGTGGACGCGGTGAAGCTCGTGTCCATGTTGCGCAGAAAGCCGAAGCCGTCGGGCAGCACTTCGAGCACGCCGTCCGCGTTCACCAGTTCGCCGCCCTTGGCGCGCTTCTTGATGATGGCGAACATCAGCTCCTGCTTGCGCATGCGGCCGGTGTTTTCGATCTCAAGCGCTTCGGCCTGCTTGAGGACTTCAGACACATGCAGTGCCTTGAGTTCGTTGAGGTGCATGGATTTCACTCCGTGAGGGAGTCGAGTCAAAAACCGGGGGAGGGGGCGCTGGCGTCCGGGATGTCGGACTGGCGCTGTCGAGAGGGGCTGGGCTGTGGCTGGCCAGCTGATGGGCCGGATTATGACAGGAAAAAAAGCCGCTTGAGAACAGGGCCCGGGCGTTGCACCCGGGCCGGTCTTTCCGGCTGTCCGATCAGGCGAGCTGCTGGTCGATGAAGGCGGTGAGCTGGGCCTTGCTCATGGCACCGACTTTGGTGGCGGCCAGCTGGCCATCCTTGAACAGCATCAGCGTGGGGATGCCACGGATGCCGAACTTGGCGGGCACGTCGCGGTTGTCATCGACGTTCATCTTGGCGACCTTGAGCTTGCCGTCGTAGGAGCCTGCGACTTCGTCAAGGATTGGGGCGATCATTTTGCAGGGGCCGCACCATTCGGCCCAGAAATCCACCAGCACCGGTGCCTGGGCTTCAAGCACATCGGCCTGGAAAGTTGCGTCAGAAACGTGTTTGATCAGGTCACTGGCCATGGTCCATCCTAAGGAACGTTGAACGGGGGAGTTAAAGTCAAAGCGCTGGCGCACTCGCCGTCAGCTGCACGCATTCAATTGTGACAGAAACGCCCCCGACCCGATGCCACCGAACCGAACACCACCACCAGCGTCTGCCCGACTGGCGCAAGGGGCGCAGCCGGGGCCGGATCCACAGGAGCCCACAGGTGCGGGCGAACACCCGACCCGCCACCAATGGCGGGTCTGGATCGATGGCATCGATGCCCTGATCCGCCAGACGGACATCGACCCGTCACGGGCACTCGTCCTGGTGCCCTACGCGCAGCTCATGGACGCGGGGCGGCGCGCCTGGGCCGAGGCCTGTCCGAGTGGTTTTTCGCCGCGCTTTGAATCCACCCGCAACTGGGCTGCGTCCTTGCAGCCATTCGCGCCCGGCCCCACCGATCTGAGCATGGACATGGCCCGCGACAGCCTGGTGGCCGCCGCGTTCATCGACCGGGTGGCACAGGGGCGGACCGATGCCTCCATGCGTGCCGTGATGGTGGCGCGGCTGGTCGAAGCGGCGCGCCAGCTGGCACCCCTCGCCGCTGCGGTGCCGCCAGACCAGCGCGCGGCCTGGGCCGAACCTTTGCGCGAAGCGATGGCAACCGGTGTGCAGACGCTGCACTGGGAGTCGATGCTGGGATCGCTGGCTCTGGTCTGGGCCAGCACGTCTGCTTACGCCACCGACGTGCTGTGGAGCCCGCTGGCCCGCTCGGTGTCGGGCGTGCAGACGCTGATCGTGTTGCAGGGTTTTCAGCAGGACCCACTGGCCTCGGCGCTGGCGCAGCACTGGGGTGCTCAGGGCGCCGAACTGCCGTTGCCCCTGGGCGAAGCGGACCCGGCCCTACCGTCCGCGGTCCTGCACGCCTGCGGCGATGCCGAGGACGAAGCCCAGCGCGCGGCCGCCTGCGTGATCGCGCGGGTCAACGCCGCTCAGCGGCCGGTGGCCCTGGTGGCCAACGACCGCCTGCTCACCCGCCGCGTCAGCGCCATGCTCCACCACGCTGGCCTGAGCGTGCGCGACGAAACCGGCTGGAAGCTCTCCACCACGCACGCCGCCGCCCGTCTCATGAGCCTGCTGCGCGCGGCCGATACCCGGGCCCGCATGGACGACGTGCTCGACCTGCTCAAACAGTGTCCGGTCTGGCCCGAAGCGCAGGTGCAGGCGCTGGAGCAACTGGCGCGCGAAGCCGGCGTGTCGCTCTGGCGCTCGGCGCTGCAGTCGCCGCGCCTGGTGCCCGCGCTACCCGAAGGCCTGCCGGCTCTGCTCGAAGTGCTCCAGCCGGCGCGCCCGCTGGTGGCCTGGCTGGAAAGCCTGGCGTTGGCGCTGGCGCAGTGCGGTCTGTGGGACAGCCTGGCCAACGACCCGGCGGGGCAGCAGATGATCCAGGCCTTGCGGCTGGGCGAAGGCGCCGCGCAGGAACTTGTGCGGGTGACCGATGCGCTGGCCGCCACCGCAGCGGAGAGCGCTACCCCGAACCGGACCGCCGCGCGCGCCGGCAGCAAGCTGTCGCTGTCCGGGTTCACCGCCTGGGTGCGCGATGTGCTCGAAGGCGCGAGCTTCACGCCGCGCGGTGAAGGCGAGCCGGATGTGGTCATCCTGCCGATGGCGCAACTGCTGGGCCGGGCGTTCGCCGCCACCGTCGTGCCCGGTTGCGACGAGGTGCATCTCAACCCCAGTCCGGAGCCGCCCGGCCAGTGGACAGCGGCTCAGCGCGAAGCCCTGGGGCTACCCACCCGCGATGTCCTGGCCTTGGCCGCCGCACAAGCCTGGCAGGCCACGCTGGCGCTGCCGCAACTCGACCTGATGTGGCGCACGCAGGAGCGCGGTGAAACCATTCAGGCCAGCCCCTGGGTGCAGGCGCTGGCCAGCTTCGGGGCGGACGCTGGTGCCGATCCGCGCCACCAGCGCACGCTCCAGCCGCTGGCGCAACCACGGCCCCAGCCGGCCGCGGGCGATGTGCTGCCCGAGTCGCTCTCAGCGAGCGCCTACCAGGACCTGCGCGACTGCCCCTACCGTTTCTTTGCGTTGCGCCAGTTGCGGCTGGTCGACGCGCCCGAGCTCGAAGCCGAACCCGACCAGCGCGACATGGGCAACTGGCTGCACGCCGTGTTGCGGGCTTTCCACGAACAGCGCGGCGACCGCCGACCCGGCCGCGAGGCCGACCGCGCCGAGCTGAACCGCCTGGCCGAGGTCACCGCCGACAGCATGGGCCTGAACGCGGGCGAGGGTGGTGCCGGGTTCCTGCCCTACCAGGCGGTCTGGCCGGCGCTGCGCGAGGGCTATCTCGACTGGCTGGCCGGCTTTGAGGCGACACCCGAGCGCGCCGGACCGCGCTTTCTGAAAGCCGAGGCCGCGCTGACCGCCCAGGCCGGGGCCTGGAAGCTCTACGGCAAGCTCGACCGCATCGATGTGCAGGACAGCCCCGAAGGCGCGATTCCTTTCGTGATCGATTACAAGACCGAGGGCCGCCCCGGCACGCTGGAGCGCGTGAAGGAACCGCTGGAAGACACACAGCTCGCTTTCTACGCCGCGCTGCTGCCTGACGAAAACCTGCGCGCCGCCTACCTCAGCATCACCGACAAGCGCGGCGATGCGGCCAAGGACGCAGCCACCCTGCTGGTCGAGCAGCCCGAGGTGCTGATGGCGCGCGAGCAACTGCGCGAAGGCCTGGCGCACGACATGGCGCGCGTGGCCGCCGGCCAGCCCATGCCCGCGCTGGGCGAGGGCCAGGTGTGCGACTTTTGCGCCGCGCGCGGCCTGTGCCGCAAGGACTTCTGGAGCGCCGCATGACCGGGGCCGCCTACCGCATCAACGGCTCCCAGGTGGTGCGCGAAGCCTTCTACGCACTGGCCTGCGACCCGGCGCGCAGCATCGCGGTGGAGGCCTGCGCCGGCGCTGGCAAGACCTGGATGCTGGTCTCGCGCATCCTGCGTGCGCTGCTCGACGGTTGCGCACCGCAGGACATCCTCGCCATCACCTTCACCAAGAAGGCCGCCGGTGAAATGCGTGACCGACTCAACGCCGAGCTTCGCCGCTGGAGCCGCCTGCCCGACGGCGAACTGGCTGGCGAACTGCGCGCGCGCGGGCTGCCGGACGCCGAAGCGTTGCGCCGCCTGCCTGAGGCACGCAGTCTGCACGCGCGGATGACGGCGTTGGGCCGGCCGGTGCAGGTGCGCACCTTTCACAGCTGGTTCGCGGCGCTGCTGCGCGGTGCGCCATTGGCGGTGCTGCAGGAGCTGCAGCTGCCGGCCCAGTACGAACTGCTGGAGGACGATGCGCCCGCGGTCGCGCTGGTCTGGCCGCGCTTTTACGCCGCACTGGCCGCGAGCGATGAGGACAAGCAGGACTTCCTGAATGCGGTGGCCGAACACGGCCGCCACCAGACCCTCAAGGCGCTGGAAAAGGCGCTGCAGAAACGCGTGGAGTTCAAGCTGGCGGACGCCGCCGGCGTGGTCGAGGCGTCGGTGCAGCCGTTTGCGGCGCTGTACCCGGGCTGGGCCGGCCTGGCCGTGCCCGAACTGGCCCTGCTGCAGCCCGGCGCCCGCGAGCGCTGGCTGACGCGCGCAAAGCTGCTCGGCGGCGAGACCAACAAGACGCCCAAGACGGCGGCCAGTGCGGTGGTCGACGCGTTTGAACTCGCCGACGAACCGGCGCTGATGCCGCGCCGCCTGGCGCTGCTGCGCAAGGGCTTCTTCGTCGCCAGCGAAGACCGGCTCAACACCAACCTCACCAAGTTCGCTGCCGCCCAGGAAGCCGAGCCCGAGTTGCGAGACCTGTGCAGCGCACGGCGCCAGCACGCCGCGTGGATGCACCACCAGCGCCTGGCGCGGCTCACCCGCGTACTGCTGGCCGCGTACGCCGATCTCAAGCGCGAGCGCGGCTGGGTCGACATGAACGACGTCGAGGGCGCGGCGCAGCGCCTGCTGGCCGACGCCGAACTTTCCGGCTGGCTGCAGCAGCGGCTGGACGCCCGCGTGCGCCACGTGCTCATCGACGAATTCCAGGACACCAACCCGCTGCAGTGGCAGGCGCTCTACGGCTGGCTCTCGGCCTACGCCGGCGCCGGGTCTGGCGAGGCGCCCTGCGTGTTCCTGGTCGGCGATCCGAAACAGTCGATCTACCGCTTCCGCCGCGCCGAGCCGCAGGTGTTCAAGGCGGCGCAAGCCTTTGTGGTGCAAGGTTTAGCGGGCGCACTGCTCAGTTGCGACCACACGCGCCGCTGCGCGCAGGGCGTGGTGCAGGCGCTCAACAGCGCCATGCTGGCGGCCGTGCAGGCTGGCGAGTACGGCAGCGACTACCGCGCCCACACCACCGAAAGCAGTGAGGTGGGTGCCGTGCTGGCGCTGCCCCAGCTGCCGCGCAGTCTGCGCGAGCGCGACGCCGCAGGGGGCGACGAGCCGATGTGGCGCGACAGCCTCACCACGCCGCGCGTCTTGCCCGAAGACACCATGTCTGCGCTGGAAGCGCAGCAGGCGGCCGACTGGGTGGTGGCACAAATCGCCTCGGGACATCTGAAACCCGAACAGGTGATGGTGCTGTCGCGCCGGCGCGAGCGCCTGGCCTGGATGTTCGAGGCGTTGCGCGAGCGCGGCATCGCCAGCGAGCAGCCCGAGAAGCTCGACCTGTGCGATGCGCCAGCGGTGCAGGACGTGGTGGCGCTGCTGGACGCGCTGGTTTCACCGCGCCACGACCTGAGCCTGGCGCGCGCCCTGAAGTCGCCGCTGTTCGGCTGGACCGACGACGCGCTGGCCCAGCTGGCGCGTCTGCGCCAGCGCTGGACGCAACGGGGCGACGCCTCCACCGACGCCGCGACCGCGCCGGTGCGCCCCTCGTGGTGGGACGTGCTCCAGCGCCTGGCCAGCCTGCCGTCGGCCGAACAGGTTGACCTGCTGCGGTTACCGGGGCAGGCGCCCGCGCCGGAACAGGCGGGCCTGCTGCGCGAAACCGCCGAGCGCTTGGCGCTGTACCAGGGCTGGGTACGAAGCCTGCCGCCGCACGACGCGCTCTCGGCGCTGTACGACCATGGCGACGTGCTGGCGCGGTTCGCGCAGGTGGTGCCCGCCAGCCAGCGCAGCGGCGTGCTGGCACAACTGCGCGATCTGCTCGCGCAGTCGCTGGCGCAGGACGGCGGGCGTTTCCTCACGCCTTACCGCCTGGTGCGCGCGCTCAAGGCCGGCGGCATCAAGGCCACGCCGGTGCAGACGCCGTGCGCCGTGCGCCTGCTCACCATCCACGGCGCCAAAGGGCTGGAGGCCCACACCGTGCTCATGCTCGACACCGACGCACCGCCCAGCCGCCCCGAAAGCATGGGCGTGCTGGTCGACTGGCCCGGTGAAGACGCTGCGCCGCGCCGGTTCGTCTTCCTGGCCAGCGAAAAATCACCGCCCGCCTGCGCGGTGGAAGTGCTGCAAGTGGAGCAGCAGGCGCGCGCGCTCGAAGAGCTCAACGCGCTCTACGTGGCGCTGACGCGGGCCGAAGAGCGCCTCGTACTCTCCAGCTTCGAGCCGCACCAGCGCGGCAGCAACGCCAGCTGGTACCAGCGCCTGCAGCCCCTGGCCACGCCCATTCACGCCCCCGAACCGGCCAGCGCCGTGGCGGCGCCCGCCGTTGCAGCCGACTTCACACTGGCCCAGTTGCCGGTCTGCACGCTGGCACCCGACAGCGCAGTGCCGAGCGTCCCGGCGGGGCAAGCCGCGGACAGTGCGGACGACGAACACACCCGCATCGGCCTCGCTCTGCACCGCCTGCTGCAGTGGTTCCCAACGCCGGCCGACGGCTTCGAATGGACCACCGTCCACACCCAGGCCGCCGCGCGCGAGTTCGGCCTGAGCCCAGCCCAGGCCGCCGAAGCGCTGGCCATGGCGCGCCGCATCGTGGCAGGCGTTGCCGCCTGGGCCTGGGACGCCGCCCAGCTCGACCACTGGGGCAACGAGGTCGAACTGTTCCACCAGGGCGAGCTGCTGCGGCTGGACCGCCTGGTGCGCCAGCGTGGCGAGGGCGGTTCGGCCGGTGCCTGGTGGGTGCTCGACTTCAAGAGCCACGAACACCCCGAGCGCCAGCCCGAATACCTCGCGCAGATGCGCCGCTACCAGCAAGCCATGGCCGAGGCACGGCCCGGCGAGCCGGTGCGGCTGGCCTTCATCAATCCCCTGGGCCAGCTCATCCCGCTTTCACCCGAACAACTGGCTTCATGACCGATTCCGAACCCTTGAACATTCCCGAGTCTGCGCTGAAGGTGGACGTGGCCGTCATCGGCGGCGGCCCGGCCGGGCTGATGGCCGCCGAGGTGCTGTCACGCGCCGGTATCGCGGTGCACCTGTTCGATGCCATGCCCTCGGTGGGCCGCAAATTCTTGCTGGCCGGCAAGGGCGGCATGAACCTGACCCACGCCGAGCCGCTGGACGCTTTCATCGGGCGCTACGCCGAGCGCGCTGACGCACTGCGCCCGCTGCTCGAAGCTTTCGGGCCGCACGAAGTGCGCGAATGGGCGGCTGGCCTGGGCATACAAACCTTTGTCGGCAGCTCCAGCCGGGTCTTCCCGAGCGACATGAAGGCTGCGCCGCTGCTGCGCGCCTGGCTGCAGCGGTTGCGGCATCCGGCAGAGGGCGGCGAACCGGTGCGGTTCCACATGCGCCACCGCTGGACGGGTTGGGCCGACGACAGCGACGCGCTGCTGTTTCAGACGCCCGAGGGCGTGCAGCGGGTACAGGCCCGCGCCACGGTGCTGGCGCTCGGCGGGGCCAGCTGGGCGCGGCTGGGTTCCGACGGCGCCTGGTGGCCCCTGCTCCAAGCGAGCGGGGTGGACGCTGCGCCGCTCAAGCCCAGCAACTGCGGCTTCAACGTGGCCGGCTCGTCGGTGCACGGCGTGAGCGCTGGCTGGAGCCGCTTCTTCAGCGAACGCTTCGCCGGACAGCCGCTCAAGTCCGCGTCGCTGCATTTCACCGACAGCCAAGGCCGACGCTTCGATCGCCGGGGCGAGTTCGTGGCCACCGCCACCGGCGTCGAAGGCAGCCTGATCTACGCCGTGTCCAGCCTGTTGCGCGATCAGATTGATGCCCACGGATCGGCCACCTTCACGTTGAACCTGCTGCCCGACCACAGCGCGGCGCAGGTGCTGGCCCACGTGAGCCACCCTCGGGGTTCGCGCAGCCTCTCCAGCCACCTGAAAAGCCGGCTGGGTCTGGACGGCATCAAGCTCGCCCTGCTCAACGAGCTGCTGCCTCGCGACACGCTCAACCAACCCGAGCTGCTGGCCGCAGCCATCCAGGCCTTGCCGGTCACGGTGGTGGCTGCGCGGCCGCTGGACGAAGCCATCAGCACCGCGGGCGGCGTGCGCTTCGAGGCGATGGATGCGGCCCTCATGCTGCGCAAGAAGCCCGGGGTGTTCTGTGCCGGCGAGATGATCGATTGGGAAGCGCCCACCGGGGGCTACCTTCTCACAGCCTGCCTGTCGAGCGGACGGCTGGCGGGGCAGGGCGTGGCGCGCTACCTGGCGCAGCCGTCGGCGCCACAGCCCTGAAACATCAGCGAAAGCGTCAGGCGGCCAGGGTGTGCAGCGGGATGTCTTTCGCGATGGCCAGCTTGTCGAGCTGCTGGCGCGTCTTGCCTGCGAGGAAGCGGGCCATGGCAGCGTGGGTGGCCGGCTTGAACATCGTGCCCATGCCCTCGAAAGCCACGTCACCAGCGGCGCAGAGTGCGGCCGCAAAGTGCGGCTCCAGCGCCGCCACGGCCACGCGACCGTTCTTGCAGGGATAAACGCGGTAGCCAGCGTGCGCGCCGCCGACGGCCCCGTGTGGTTGCGTCAGACCCCAGGCGCGGGGGAGCGCGAGCCAGGCCGCTGCATCGCTCAGCGCCACTTCCTGGAACGATCCCTTGCCGCTGGTCTTCTGCGCCAGCACGGCCTGGAGCGCCGCTTCGCTGGCCATCAGCGCGCCGCCCATGTCTGCGAACAGCGTGGGGGGCAGACTCAGCCCGGTGATCAGTCCCGCATCGGCGAGGTAGGTGAGGTCGTGGCCCGGCTCTTCGGCGCGAGCACCGGGCGCACCCACGATGGTCACCACCGAGAGCTGCCGATAGGCCTTGTGCAGCGCTTTCCAGCCCAGGCCCAACTTGGCCAATGCCGAAGGTCGGAAGGAGGTGAGCAGCAGGTCGGTGCGGACCAGTTCCTTGTGCAACTGGGTCTGGCCTTTGTCGCTCTTGAGGTCGATGGTGATGACCTTGATGGCGTCGTGCAGCGTGGCGTAGGCGGTGGCGTTGTACTGGCCCATCGGGTCGCCGCTGGTGCCGGCGGGTGCGCCCCTGGGGCCAGGTGGTTCGGCCTTCAGGCAGGTGGCGCCCATGGCTTTCAGGCGCATCAGTGCGGCCGGGCCGGGCAGATTCAGCGCCAGACTGAGCACGCGCACGCCGCGCAAGGGTTTGAGGGAAGCCGCGGTGGCCGCGGCGGGTTGGGTAGCGGTTGCAGTTGCAGGGGTCTGGGCCATGGCATCCATTGGTGGTCAGCGCATCACGGCGAGCGGACGCTGGCCTGGCCCGGTTGTAACCCGGAAGCCGGCCGCTCGGCCAGCCTGCGGGTGACAGCATCGGCCTCCGTGGTTCAGAACGGCAGGCCGACGTAGTTTTCAGCCAGCGAGCCCTGCGCTTTCTCGGACGAGAACAGGTACTCCAGCTCGGTCTGCTGCAGCTTCTGGTCGTAGGCGATGCTGTCCGGGAAGGTGTGCAGCATGGTGGTCATCCACCACGAGAAGCGCTGCGCTTTCCAGACCCGCGCCAGCGCCTTGGCCGAGTAGTTGTCCAGGCCGGAGTCGTCGCCCTGTTTGTAGTGCGCGACCATCGCGTGGTAAAGGTAGTAGATGTCGGACGCCGCGCTGTTCAGCCCGCGTGCGCCGGTGGGCGGCACGATGTGGGCCGCGTCACCGGCCAGGAACAGGTTGCCGTAGCGCATCGGCTCGGCCACGAAGGAGCGCAGCGGCGCGATCGACTTCTCGATCGACGGGCCCGTGATCAATTGCGCGGCCACGTCGGCCGGCAGGCGGCGCTTGAGTTCTTCCCAGAACTTCTCGTCGGACCAGTCCTCGACGTTGTCACTCAGCGGCACCTGGATGTAGTAGCGGCTCAGCACCTGCGAGCGCAGCGAGCACAGCGCAAAACCACGCTCGTGCTTGGCATAGATCAGTTCCGGCGACACCGGCTTGGTCCGCGAGAGCACGCCCAGCCAGCCAAACGGATAGACCTTCTCGTATTCCTTGAGCACGTCGCGCGGGATCGACTTGCGGCTCACGCCGTGGAAACCATCGGCGCCGATCACGTAGTCGCAGTCGATGCGCACGATCTCGTCCCCGTTGCGGTAGGTCACATAGGGCTGGTCGCTCTTGAGGTCGTGCGGCTGCACGTCTTCGGCGTTGTGGATCACCACACCGTTCATTTTGTCGCGCGCCTCGTACAGGTCTCGCGTGAGTTCGGTCTGGCCGTACACCACCACCGAGCTGCCGCCGCTGTACTTGTGCAAATCGACGCGGTTCATCTTGCCGTTGTCGGAAATGAGGAAACCGTCATGGATCTCGCCTTCCCGGTCCATGCGCTCGCCGCACTGGGCCTCGCGCATCAGCGCGGCGAAGCCGTGCTCCAGCACACCGGCGCGGATGCGGCTGAGCACGTACTCGCGGCTCTGTCGCTCCAGAACGATGGTGTCGATGCCCTTGAGGTGCAAGAGCTGGGAAAGCATGAGGCCGGACGGGCCGCCGCCGATGATGGCTACCTGGGTGCGCATGGATGTCTCCTGGGTTGTGTGAAAGGGGAGATGTGCACTCTAGTTTCCAGGTCCTCGGATGACCATATCCATCCATCGACATTGCGCGATCATTGGCGATGATGTGCGATGATCGCACTAGACTTGTTCAGGAGTACCTGCATGGACATTGCCAAAGCCGACTTCATTGAGGGCATGGCCAAGGGCATGGCCGTGCTGGAGAGTTTCGACACCGAGCGCCAGCGCCTCAACGCCACGCAGGCCGCCGATCGCGCGGGCCTGACGCGCGCCGCCGCGCGGCGCCACCTGCTGACACTGGCCCACCTGGGTTATCTGGAAACCGATGGCAGCCACTATTGGCTTTCGGCCAAGGTGTTGCGCTTCTCGGGCAGCTACCTCGCATCGGCGCGCCTGCCGCGCTTGCTGCAGCCGACGCTGAACCGACTGGCTGCGCAGACACGCGAGTCGTTCTCGGCCGTGGTGCTCGATGTGGACGAGGTGGTGATCGTGGCGCGCAGCGCCTCGGTGGGCGGCCAGCGTCTCATGGCCTACGGCCTGCACCTGGGTGCGCGCCTGCCGGTGCACGCCACGTCCACTGGATGGGTGCTGCTGGCCGCGCTACCGCGCGCCGAATTCAGTGCCTGGCTCAAGGGCCGCGAACTGCCACGCCTGACCCCCAAAACAACCATCGACCACAAGGCGTTTCGAGCCATCGTGGCCCGGGTGCGGGCCGACGACTTCGCCGTCGCCAGCGAGGAACACGAGCTGGGCGTGCACGCACTGGCGGTGCCATTGCGCAACATGAAAGGGCAGACCGTGGCCGCGCTCAACGTGGTGGCCTCGCCCGACCGACTGGCGCCCGATGTGATGCGCCACGACCTGCTGCCTCTGCTGCTGGACGCAGCGCGGGAGCTGCGGCCGCTGCTGTAGGCTCTTTCAGGACTTTGCCGTTCGCTTCGTGCAGGACACGCTATCGGGGTCGACCAAGAACACGGCTATGGATTTCGCTCGACCCAGTCCATCAGGCGATGGAAATTGCCAATTTCCATTGCCTTGGTCAACGCACTGTCGGAGCGGCCGAGAACTGTTGAAATCAGGATGCGTGGATTATTTTTGCATTCATCAGATTGAAAGGCCTCTTCAGGTGAGCCACGGTGTGAAACCCGGATGTCCATGATCACAACATCGCCTGCTTCTACCGGAACGGCAGTCACGCGCGAAGTCTCATCTGGCACGCTGAATGTATCGCTGTCCAATGGAATTCGTTTCAGGTGTGATCCGCTCAAGATCTTTAAACTTGCGCCGTCCTGCAGGTAGAGCAAAGCCTTGTATATGCCTCCACTGTCGAGATCCCAGTAGCCGACCTTGTCATCAAGGTGGCACCGGTATTTACCCCTCAGCAGGTCCTTGTGCCAATCCTGCGAGCGGTTGATGGTGATATCGGACAGGCCAATGGTTCTCACGGGCCTGCCTTTTAAGGTGGTCTTGAGGAAGTCGAGGATGGTTTCGTTGGTGGCAAGAGCGGTATGCAGGGCTTCCAGCTCCGGAAAGCGGTGAAAACCTGCCAGATGCAAGGAAGAGGGTGTTGGCCTTGTGTTCTTGAACAGCTCTCGATGGGCCAGTACCTGATCTCTTGACCGAGCGATCGAGTCTTTTTCAAATACGCCCTTCAGGACGGTGTAGCCCTGTGTATTCAGCTGCCTGGCGTGATAGCGGGCTGAATTGAATTTATAGAATTCCTCATCCTTCTTCAAATACGGCGAGGCGTAAATTGTGCTGGGAGATTTTTGCAGTTTTTCAGATTTTCGTTCGATTTCGTGCCGTTGCATCAGATCGTCTTCAGTGCCGACGAACGGATGGTGCTCAACAATGACCTGGTGAATGGTTTTGCAATTCAATGCCTTGGTCTTGCCAAGGATTGGAATTATTCTATCGATATTGTCATCGATGTACTGAAAGTGGCTCAGGAGTTTTTTCGCTCCTTGTCGACTGGTGTAATAGGCGGCAAAACCATAAATCGACGGATCGTCCATAAAAATGGAATCCGCCCGACTTTGCAATATCTCGTCCCTGAAAGATTTGTGCAGATGTATTCTCAGCCAGTCAATTTCTTCGTGCATTGAAAGGGAGGCAATGGTCTCTTTCAAATGCTCTGGATTTTCCAAGTAGATATCATCCTCGAACACAAAGGCGCCATCATAGTCGCTATTCAGCAGCTTTCTCCAGATGTTGATGTGGCTCAAGGTGCAGCATATCTGCCCCTTTCGACATGTATCAAGATAACGATCCGTGAACGTGTGTTCCGGAAATTCATTCAGGAAGGCGATAGCGGAGCTTTCCTCTTTCCAGTAGATGGATGGAATGATTTCTACGGCATTGAAGAATTGCCCTGAATTCAGCGAATGTTGCAAGGTATTGGCGTCAGATAGCCGTTCAGCAATGCTTGTTATGGTGAGAATGTATGCCGCTGTGTTGTTCATGTTGGGTCACGGTGATCCCATCTGGGCGTTGGTTGCCAGAGGGAAGCTGTTGTTCGGGTTGTCTTGTGCTGGTTCCGGGAAGCGTCTGCAAACCAGCGCACTGTCCACAGTCCGGACAACATTATTGGCACAGAGCATGTGCTTGGCCGGCACCAAAGGGTGCCTTCGGCGGATATCCGCCGGGGGGGGCTCACACGCCCAGGTACTGCTCCAGCAATTCCGGCTTTGAAAGCAGTTCGTCCGAGCTGCCCTCGAACACCACCTCGCCCTTGATCAGAATGACGTTGCGGTCGGTGATCTGGGTGACGTGTTTCCAGTTCTTGTCGACGATCACGCTGCTGATGCCGCTTTCGCGGATCAGGCCGCAGATGCGCCAGATCTCGCGCGCGATCAGCGGCGCCAGGCCTTCGGTGGCTTCGTCGAGGATGAGCACGTCGGGGTTGGTCATGAGCGCGCGGCCAATGGTCAGCATCTGCTGTTCGCCGCCGCTGAGCTGCTGGCCGCCGTGGTTCAGGCGCTCGGCCAGTCGGGGGAAGGTTTCGAGCACGCGGTCGTAGGTCCAGTCGCGCTGGCCCTTGGTGCCGGCGCGGGACGACATGACCAGGTTTTCCTTCACGCTGAGGTTGCCGAAGATGCCGCGGCCTTCGGGCACGTAGGCAATGCCTTCGCGGGCGATCTCGAAGGTGGAGGCGCCCGTCATGGGCCGGCCCTTGATCAGCACGCCACCACCGCTGGGCTTGACGATGCCCATGAGCGATTTGAGCAGGGTGGTTTTGCCCATGCCGTTGCGACCCATCAGGCCGATGGTCTGGCCCTGGCCGACGGTGAAGTCCACGCCTCGCAGGATGTGGCTGGCACCGTAGTGGGTGTGCAGGCCAGAGGCCTGGATCAGCGGCGTGGCTTTCATGCGTGGTCCTCTCCGAGATACGCCGCCTGAACGAGGGGATCGCTGCGCACTTCGGCCGGCGTGCCGCTGGCGATCACCTGGCCGTTGACCATCACGGTGAGCTGGTCGGCCAGCGAGAACACGGCGTCCATGTCGTGCTCCACCAGCATCATGGCGTGGTCTTTCTTCAGCTTCTGCAGCAGGGCGATCATGCTTTCGGCCTCGGCCTGGCCCATGCCGGCGAGCGGCTCGTCGAGCAGCAGCACGGTGGGTTCGGTCGCCAGCGTCATGGCGATTTCGAGCTGGCGCTGTTCGCCGTGGCTGATGGTGGCGGCCACGGTCTGGCTGCGCTGCGTCAGGCCCGCGAGCTCGATGGCGCGCTCGCAGCGCTGGTTCACCTGGGTCATGCCGGCGGCGGCGCTCAGCCAGCGCAGCGGGTTCCAGGGCGCATGGCGCTCGCGCGACTGCGCGGCCAGGCGCACGTTGTCCCACACGGTGAAGGGCAGGAAGATGTTGGTCTTC
>PHCC01000029.1 GCA_002842215.1 Betaproteobacteria bacterium HGW-Betaproteobacteria-9
GCCGTTCTTCAACAACTACCGTCCGCAGTTCTACTTCCGCACCACCGACGTGACCGGCTCCATCGAGCTGCCCGAAGGCAAGGAAATGGTCATGCCGGGCGACAACGTGTCGATCACCGTCAAGCTGATTGCCCCGATCGCCATGGAAGAAGGCCTGCGTTTCGCTATCCGCGAAGGTGGCCGTACCGTCGGCGCCGGTGTGGTTGCCAAGATCATCGCGTAAGGAGCATCCACATGTCTTCCAAGCAAAAGATCCGCATCCGCCTGAAGGCGTTTGACTACAAACTGATCGACACCTCGGCCGCCGAGATCGTGGACACCGCCAAGCGCACCGGCGCCATCGTCAAGGGTCCCGTGCCCCTGCCGACGCGCATGAAGCGTTTTGACATCCTGCGTTCGCCGCACGTCAACAAGACGTCGCGCGATCAGCTCGAAATCCGCACCCACCAGCGCCTGATGGACATCGTGGACCCGACCGACAAAACGGTTGACGCCCTGATGAAGCTCGACCTGCCGGCCGGCGTGGACGTCGAAATCAAGCTGCAGTAATGCACACATGGCAAGCCTGACGAGAGTCAGGCTTGCGCAATTTCAGCCTGCTGGTTATACTCGTAGGCTTTTCAGGCCTTTGGTCTGAGAGATGATCGTTTTTCGGTGCTGCCCGGTGGGTCCGGAGCGCCTTAACAATGTGCCGCAGCGCTGCCTCAGGGTGGAGGCGGGCACAACATCAGCCCCGGCCAATTGAAGTCGGGAACGGAGAAAACAATGAGTCTTAGCAACTCCCTCGGGTTGTTGGGTCGCAAGGTGGGCATGATGCGCCTGTTCACCGATGATGGGGACGCAGTTCCTGTCACGGTGGTCGACGTGTCCAACAACCGTGTGACACAAGTCAAAACCCAAGCCAACGATGGCTACGATGCGCTGCAGGTCACCTTTGGTGCCCGCCGTGCCTCCCGTGTCACCAAGCCCGAAGCGGGCCACCTGGCCAAGGCCGGTGTTGAAGCGGGTGAAATCATCCAGGAATTCCGCGTCGCCTCCGACGTTGCTGCCCAGTACCAGCCCGGTGCCGTGGTGGCTGCCAACGCGATCTTCGCGGCTGGCCAGAAGGTGGACGTGCAAGGCACCTCGATCGGTAAAGGCTTCGCCGGCACCATCAAGCGCCACAACTTCAAATCCCAGCGCGCGTCGCACGGCAACAGCCGTTCGCACAATGTGCCGGGCTCGATCTCCATGGCACAAGACCCAGGTCGCGTGTTCCCCGGCAAGAAAATGACCGGCCACATGGGCGATGACACCAAGACCATCCAGAACCTCGACATCTTCCGCGTTGACGAAGCCCGTCAGTTGCTGATGATCCGTGGCGCTGTGCCGGGCTCCAACGGCGGTTTCCTGACCGTTCGCCCCGCCATCAAAGCCAAAGTCAACAAGGGAGCTAACTGATGCAAGTTGAACTCCTGAATGACCAGGGTCAAGCGTCGTCCAATGTGGATGTGCCTGAGACCGTGTTTGGTCGTGACTACAACGAAGCGCTGATTCACCAGTTGGTCGTGGCCTATCAGGCCAATGCCCGCCAGGGTACGCGAGCCCAGAAGGACCGTGAGCAGGTTCATCACTCGACGAAGAAGCCGTTCAAGCAAAAAGGCACGGGCCGCGCTCGCGCCGGTATGACCTCTTCCCCGCTGTGGCGTGGTGGTGGTCGCATTTTCCCGAACAGCCCCGACGAAAACTTCACCCAGAAGCTCAACAAGAAGATGTACCGCGCCGGCATGGCCTCCATCTTCTCGCAGCTGGCCCGTGAAGGCCGTCTGGCGGTGGTGGATTCCATGAAGGTGGACTCGCCCAAGACCAAGCAGCTCGCCGACAAGTTCAAGGCCATGAACCTGAACCACGTTCTGGTGATTGCCGAGGAAGTGGACGAAAACCTGTACCTGGCTTCGCGCAACCTGCCCAACATCCTCGTTGTTGAGCCGCGTTACGCCGATCCGGTGTCGCTGGTGCACTACAAGAAGGTGATCGTCACCAAGGGCGCCATTGACCAGCTCAAGGAGATGTTCGCATGAGCGTCACGAAATACGACGAAGGCCGTCTGATGCAGGTGCTGGTTGCACCGATCGTGTCGGAAAAGGCCACACAAGCCGCCGAGCAATCCAACGCCGTGCTGTTCAAGGTGCTGCGGGATGCTTCCAAGCCTGAAATCAAAGCCGCTGTGGAATTGATGTTCAAGGTGGAAGTCAAGGGCGTGTCCGTGCTGAACCAAAAAGGCAAATCCAAGCGCTTTGGCAAGTCCGTTGGTCGCCGCGACCACGTGCGCAAGGCCTACGTGACGCTGATGCCGGGTCAGGAACTGAACTTCGGCGGGGAGGCTGTTTAATCATGGCAGTTATCAAGATGAAACCCACCTCACCAGGCCGTCGCGGCATGGTGAAGGTCACGCGTGACCACCTCCACAAAGGTGAAGGTTATGCACCGCTGCTGGAACCACAATTCCAGAAGGCCGGTCGCAACAACAACGGTCACATCACGGTTCGCCACAAGGGCGGTGGTCACAAGCACCACTACCGCGTGGTCGACTTCCGTCGCACCAAGGACGGCATCCCGGCCAAGGTCGAACGCATCGAGTACGACCCCAACCGCACCGCCCACATTGCGCTGCTGTGCTACGCCGATGGCGAGCGCCGTTACATCATCGCCCCGCGCGGTGTTGAAGTCGGTGCCACGCTGTTGTCCGGTTCGGAGTCGCCTATCCGTGTCGGCAACACCCTGCCGATCCGCAACATCCCCGTCGGTTCAACCATCCACTGCATCGAATTGCAAGTCGGCAAAGGCGCGCAAATCGCCCGTTCCGCTGGTGCTTCGGCCGTGTTGCTGGCTCGCGAAGGCATCTACGCCCAGGTGCGCATGCGCTCGGGTGAAGTGCGCAAGATCCACGTGGATTGCCGTGCCACCATCGGTGAAGTTTCCAATCAGGAACACAGCCTGCGTCAGCTGGGCAAAGCCGGTGTGAAGCGTCACATGGGTATCCGTCCGACCGTTCGCGGTACCGCGATGAACCCGATCGACCACCCGCACGGTGGTGGTGAAGGCAAGACCGGCGAAGGCCGCGCTCCGGTGGATCCATGGGGCAACCTGACCAAAGGCTACCGTACGCGCAACAACCGCCGTACGCAGTCGATGATCGTGTCGCGTCGCAAGAAGTAAAGGGTTGACAACATGACTCGTTCACTCAAAAAAGGCCCTTTCATTGACCATCACCTGATGGCCAAGGTGGAAAAGGCCGTGTCCACCAAGGACAAAAAACCCGTCAAGACCTGGTCGCGCCGCTCCATGATCCTGCCCGAGTTCATCGGCCTGACCATCGCTGTGCACAACGGCAAGCAGCACGTGCCTGTGTACATCACCGATCAGATGGTGGGTCACAAGCTCGGCGAGTTTTCGCTGACGCGCACGTTCAAAGGCCACCCGGCCGATAAAAAAGCGAAGAAGTAAGGACCAACCATGAATACAGAAACTCGCTCTGTCGTTCGCGGCGTGCGCCTGTCGATGGACAAGGGCCGCTTGGTTGCGGACCTGATTCGCGGCAAAAAGGTTGACCAAGCCCTGAACATCCTGGCGTTCACGCAAAAGAAGGCCGCTGGCATTGTCAAGAAAGCGCTTGAATCTGCCATCGCCAATGCTGAGCACAACGACGGCGCCGACATCGATGAATTGAGGGTCAAGACCATCTACATCGAACAAGGCACCACGCTCAAGCGTTTTTCGGCCCGCGCCAAAGGCCGCGGCAACCGCATCAGCAAACCCACCTGTCACATCTATGTGACGGTTGGCAACTGAAGAGGTCACTGGAATATGGGACAGAAAATCAACCCCACCGGGTTCCGCCTCGCCATTTCGCGCAACTGGGCCAGCCGCTGGTACGCGAGCAACCGCGACTTCGCCGGCATGCTTGCCGAAGACATCAAGGTGCGCGAGTACCTCAAGGGCAAGCTGAAGAACGCCGCGGTTTCCCGCGTCGTGATCGAGCGTCCTGCCAAGAACGCCCGCATCACCATTTACTCGGCACGTCCGGGCGTGGTGATCGGCAAGAAGGGCGAAGACATCGAGAAGCTGAAGAAAGAACTGACCGCCAAGTTGGGCGTGCCGGTCGCGGTCAACATCGAAGAAGTGCGCAAGCCCGAAATCGATGCCAAGCTGATCGCCGACAGCATCACGCAGCAGCTCGAAAAGCGCATCATGTTCCGCCGCGCGATGAAGCGTGCCATGCAGAACGCCATGCGTCTGGGTGCCCTGGGCATCAAGATCATGTCGTCGGGTCGTCTCAACGGTATCGAAATCGCACGCTGCGAGTGGTACCGCGAAGGCCGCGTGCCGCTTCACACCCTGCGCGCCGACATCGACTACGGCACGTCCGAAGCCAAGACCACCTACGGCATCATCGGTGTCAAGGTATGGGTCTACAAGGGCGACACCCTTGGTCGCAACGATGCGCCTGTGGCCATTGAAGCGCCACGTTCTGAAGAAGACCGTCGCCCGCGTGGTCCGCGCCGCGAGCGTCCGGCAGGTCCCCCTGCCCGCGCTGCGGTTCGCCGCCCCGGCGCCAATGCCGCCCCGGCCGATGGCAGCGACAAGCCTGCCGAAGCCACGGGTGGTGACACCAAACCCGCCGTTAAGCGCGTTCGTAAAGACGCACCCGCATCTGCAGCTGCGGACGGCAAAGGAGAATAAACATGTTGCAACCCGCTCGTCGCAAGTACCGTAAAGAGCAAAAAGGCCGCAACACGGGCGTCGCCACCAGTGGTGCCACCGTGGCGTTCGGTGACTTCGGTCTGAAGTCCACCGACCGCGGCCGTCTGACGGCCCGCCAGATCGAAGCCGCACGTCGTGCGATTTCCCGTCACGTCAAGCGTGGCGGCCGCATCTGGATCCGTGTGTTCCCGGACAAGCCAATTTCCCAGAAGCCTGCCGAAGTTCGCATGGGCAACGGTAAGGGTTCGGTGGAGTACTACGTGGCTGAAATCCAGCCCGGCAAGGTGCTCTACGAGATCGTGGGTGTGCCCGAGCAGCTGGCGCGTGAAGCGTTCACGCTGGCCGCCGCCAAGCTTCCGCTGCGCACCACGTTCGTGACGCGCCTGTTGGGTCAGTGATTCAGGAGAACACAAGATGAAAACTGCTGAACTGCGCCAAAAGGATGTGGCCGGCCTCGAAGCCGAAGTGAAATCGCTGCAAAAGGCCCACTTCGGCCTGCGCATGCAAAAAGCCACGCAACAACTCAACAACACCGGTACGCTGGGCGACACCCGCCGTGCCATTGCCCGCGCCAAGACCATCCTGGCCGAGCAACAGCGTGCAGCGGCTGCTGCCAAATAAGGAGCGAAACCATGACGGAAGCTAAAACATCCCTCAAGCGCACCTTGATTGGCAAGGTCGTCAGTGACAAGCGTGCCAAGACCGTGACGGTTCTGGTTGAGCGCCGTGTGAAGCACGAACTCTACGACAAAATCGTTGCCAAGTCGAGCAAGTACCACGCGCACGACGAAGCCGGTGAATACAAGACGGGCGACGTGATCGAGATCACCGAAAGCCGTCCGCTGTCCAAGACCAAAAACTGGGTGGCCACCCGCTTGGTTCAAAAGGCCGCACTGGTGTAAGCCTGTTTTTGCGCCCTGCAGCGCAACTCGAAGAAGCGACCGACAATTCGGTCGCTTTTTTCATTTCTGGCGCCGCGTCTCTCGCGGGTTGGCCAATCCGGCCCTGCGGGGCCTTATCCAGTACAACGAGGAGCCCCCATGATTCAGATCGGCGACAAGATTCCTGCAACCACCTTGATGGAATTCATCGAGGTTGCGGGAGAAAGCTGCAGCATTGGCCCCAACCCGGTGGACACGGCCAAAGCCAGCGCGGGCAAGACGATCGCTGTTTTTGCCTTGCCCGGTGCATTCACGCCCACCTGTTCGGCCAAACATGTGCCCGGCTATGTGGCGCAGTTCGATGCCCTCAAGGCCGCGGGCGTTGATGAAATCTGGTGCCTGAGCGTGAACGACGCGTTTGTGATGGGTGCCTGGGCGCGCGATCAGAACACCGGCGACAAGGTGCGCATGCTGGCTGACGGGAGTGCAGATTTCGCCAAGGCCACCGGCCTGACGTTGGATCTGACAGCGCGCGGCATGGGTTTGCGCAGCAACCGCTATTCCATGCTGGTGAAGGATGGCGTGGTCAAGACATTGAACGTCGAAGGCCCGGGCCAGTTCGAGGTGAGTGACGCCGAAACCTTGCTGGCACAGGTGAAAACCGGTCACTGAGATCGGCGGTCCGTATCAAGGGCAGGTCGCCAACGCAGGGGCCTGCCTTTTTTTTTCTGCCAGCAGGCTGTTCACTGTGCTAGAGCACAGCCTTGAGGTAGTGGGCGCCTGCCAGAGGGTTGTGGTAGTAGGGAGGGACCTCGACAAAACCGGCTTCCTGGTACATGGCACGTGCTGTCTCCATGTCGCTCAGGGTGTCCAGCAGCATGGTGGTGTAACCCGCGAGCTGGGCCATTGTCATGATGCGTTCGACCAGTTGGCGGCCCAGACCAAAGCCCCGGAATGCACGCCGGACAAACAGGCGTTTCATCTCGCAGGCGTTGATGTGGTCACTGCTGATCAGTGGCCGGAAGGCGCAGCAACCGGCGGGCGCACCGTCCACACAGGCCAGCAACAACCCGCCACCAGGCGCGGCGTAATCGCCGGGCAGGTTCGCCAGCTCGTTGGTGAAGCCCTGGAAGCACAGGTCCACACCCAGATCAGCCTGGTACTCCAGAAAGAGCGCACGAATGGTGGCCACATCTTCACCAGCGTGAACCAGACGCAGGGTGACTTCGGCAGGGGGCTCGTTCATGGATTCAAGGTGCTCGGGCGATTCCGGGTCACGACTATACGACAAGCTGCTTTTCGCAGCCGACAGTCAAAACCCGGACGCGGCACCCAGACCCACCAGCCCGTACACCACCAGCGCACACAGGCACAACACGCCCAGCGCCAGCAGGCGCGACTGCGTTGAATCGCGGGCACTCGGCACCGCGGTGGGGACTTGCTTGTCGCCCACGATCATGGGACGCACCAGGTTTTCCTTTTTTGAGAACCTGTAGTAACCAATGGCTAGAAGGTGCAGTGCAACAAGAGCGAGCACGATGAATTTGCCAACGTTCTTGTGGTAGCTGGTGGCCAGGTTGACCGCCTCGCCGGAGACCAGGCTCACGAGCGGGCCGGTGAACGCAATCTCGTCGTCGCTGAAAAGGCCGCTCCCCACCTGCAACAACAAAATGACCAACAGGCCAAAAACGGAGAACGTCCCCAGGGGGGTGTGGCCGACGCGGTGTTCCGGGCGTGCTTGACCCTTGAGATAGTTCAGAACCGTGGTAGGGCCATACAGGAAGCTGGAGAAGCGCGACCAGTGTCCTCCCACGAAGCCCCAGACCAACCGGAACAGCAACAGCGTCAAAACGGTGTAGCCCAGCCGAAGGTGCCAGTTCATCCAGTTTCCACCCACATTGGCGGTGACGATCTGGCCAATGACGCAGAAAACCAAAGCCCAGTGAAACAGGCGGGTGGGCAGATCCCAGACGCGGACGGTGTGCATGAAAAGACCTCCAGCGGTGACAAGTGGATTATGGACAAGAACAGATGGTCAGCGGTTCCTGCGGAACTTAGGCCCCCGACGTAGACTCAGCGCGTTGTAGCACGCAAGGGCTACAACAACACCTCCAATCCACTTGCTCAGGAGTCCCCATGAAAATGCTTGCCTCAATTGCGCTCGCTGCCGCTGCGATCAGCTTGTCCGCCCCCGCTGCGGCCCAGTTCCAGAAGCCCGAAGATGCGGTGAAGTACCGCAAGGCCGCTTTCACTGTGATGGGTGCCCATTTCGGGCGCATTGGTGCCATGGCCAGTGGCAAGGTGCCCTTCGATGCCAAGGTGGCGGCGGACAACGCGGCCATTGTGGAAACCATGAGCAAGCTGCCCTACGCGGGCTTCGTCCCGGGCACCGATAAAGGCGACACGCGCGCGTTGCCCGCGATCTGGACCGAGCAGGCCAAGTTCAACGCGGCGGCTGAAAAAATGCAGGGCGAAGTGTCCAAGCTCGCCGCGGCCGCGAAGACGGGTAATCTGGACGCGGTGAAGACGGCGTTTGGTGCGGCGGGGCAGTCGTGCAAGGCTTGTCACGACGACTTCCGCAAGGACTGACGCGTGGAGTATCCCGTTTGAAGGGCGGATGACGGCGTCAACCAACGAAAAAAGCCGGCGCTTTCAACGCCGGCTTTTTCATGGTGAAGCCGCAGGGCCGGGCGTCAACCCTTGGCGAGCAACTCTTCGATCAGGTTGTGCAGCGCCGTCATGTCGGGTTCGCCAACGAAGCGCTTGACGATGTTGCCCTGCTTGTCCAGCAGGTAGGTGGTGGGGGTGAGTTTCACATCGCCCCAGGACTTCGCCAGCTCCCCGGTGTTGTCGAGTGCCACCTTGAAGGGCAGCTGCCGGGTCTTGGCAAAATTGAGCACGTAAGCGGGCGGGTCGTAGCTCATGGCCACGGCCACGGTGTCGTAGCCGCGGTCCTTGTATTTGTTGTAGGTCGCGGTCAGGGCCGGCATTTCCTTGACACAGGAGACGCAGGTCGTCGCCCAGAAGTTCACCAGTGTCACCTTGCCCTTGAGGTCGGCGGTGGTGGACTGGCTGCCGTCAATCAGCACAAAAGTGGAGGCGGGCGCAGCGTCACTGGTGCTGCAGGCACCCAACGCGAAAACAGAGCCGATGGCCGCCACTGCGAACAGCGCCGCCATTGAGCGGCGGCGGGTGGGCAGAACGGGCAGGGTGGAACGGGATGGCATGGGGTGCGGGTCGCTCAATGGGGTGGCGCGGATGGCGGCCGGAATATCTGTGGGTATGGACCTGTTTTCTGGACCAGAGTTCAACGGAATCGACGAAAGTTTAACGGGCCGGTGCTTCAGACGGGGTGTGCCGACTTCAAGCGCTTGCGTGCTTCAAGGAGCCGGGCATCGAGGTAGTCTCCGTAAAAATCCGGTACCGCCACACCGACCAGGCGTTCCGCCAGTTCCTGTCCTTTGGGTCCGAGGAAGAGCACGGTCGGCGCAAAACGCGCTTTCCACAGCCGGGCCTGTTCGGCCGGGGTGGTGTTTTCGCCCACGAAGCCTTGCAGGTTGCTGCTGCGGTCGCGGATGTCAATCTGCACGGCCTGCACCTTGCCCTCGCGGCGCAGGGGCAGCAGGTAGCTGTTGCGCACCAGATCGCAATACGGGCAACCACTCAAAGTGGTCATGACCACCAAAGGTTCGCCGAGCGCTGCAGCAGCCTGGGCTGCGCCACGCAAGGACGCCGGACTGGGCAAAGCACTGGATCGGATGGCCGCAGCGGGTACGGTTTCGAACTTTGTGGCGGTGGAACTCATGGCAGGTGGGCGTCAGGGGCAGACATAGGGGCTGTGCAGGCCAACATCAAACGATACCGCGGCCGCGGAGTTCCGACAAGCGTTCGGGCGTGAGCGCCAGCCAGTCGCCCAGCACCACCGCCGTGTGTTCGCCCAGCAGGGGCGGTGGGAGGTCGTTGCGCACCGGCGTGGCGCTGAGCTTGAGCGGGCTGGCGACCAGGTCCACCGCTTCGGCCAGCGGGTGCTGCCAAGTTTGCACCATGCCGCGCTCTTGCACCTGCGGGTCGGCAAACACCTCGGCCAGGTTGTTGATCGGGCCGCCGGGCACCTTGGCGGCTTCCAGCGCGGCGAGCCAGTCGGTCTTGCTGCGCGTCTTCATGATCGCTTCGAGCAGCGGTACCAGCACGTCTCGGTGGCGCACGCGGTTCTGGTTGCGGGCGAAGCGCTCGTCCTGCGCCAGTTCCGGGTGGCCCGCCACCACGCAGAACTTGGCGAACTGGCCGTCGTTGCCCACGGCCAGGATGACGTGTTGAGGCCGCCCCTGCGCATCCGGCGCGACCTCAAACACCTGGTAGGGCACGATGTTGACATGCGCGTTGCCGGCGCGTCCCGGCACCTTGCCGTCTTCGCGGCCGCGCACCAGGTAGTTGGCGCCGAGGTTGGCGAGCATGGCGACCTGCGTGTCGAGCAGGGCCATGTCGATGTGCTGGCCCTCGCCGGTGCGCTCGGCGTGGCGCAGCGCGGCCTGGATGGCGACCGTGGCGTAGAGCCCGGTGAACAGGTCGGCCACCGCCACGCCCACCTTCTGCGGGCCGCCGCCGGGCAGATCATCGCGCTCGCCGGTCACGCTCATGAGACCGCCCATGCCCTGGATCGCATAGTCGTAACCCGCGCGGTCCTTGTACGGTCCGGTCTGGCCGAACCCGGTGATGGAGCAGTACACCAGCTTGGGGTTGGTGGCGTGCAGGGAGGCGAAGTCCAGACCGTAGCGTGCCATGTCGCCGACCTTGTAGTTCTCCACGAACACGTCGGCCTTGGCGGCGAGTTCGCGGATCAGCGCCTGGCCTTCGGGTTGTGAGATGTCGCAGGTGATGGATCGCTTGTTGCGGTTGGCGCCCAGGTAGTAGGCGGCCTCGGCGGTGTCGGTGCCGTCGCGGCCCTTCAGGAAGGGTGGGCCCCAGCCGCGTGTGTCGTCACCGCCGGGGTGGTTGGGGCCGGGCGGGCGCTCCACCTTCACCACGTCGGCGCCCAGATCGGCGAGCGTCTGCGTGCACCAAGGCCCGGCGAGCACGCGGGACAAATCGAGTATGCGGATACCATCCAGAGCGTTCATCGGGCCATTGTGCCCGCCGCGGCGGCGCCACGCTGTCGCGCATTTCGGAGACACCTTTGTCGCATTCTTCTCGCGCCGCTGGCCTGGCGGCGCTGCTGGCCGTGAGCGCCTGCAGTCCCACCTTCAACTGGCGCGAACTGCGCCTGGACGGCACGCCTCTGCAGGCGCTGATGCCCTGCAAACCCGAAAGCGCCACGCGAGCGGTGCCGCTGGCCGGCACGCCGACCGAGCTGCACATGCACAGCTGCGAAGCCGGGGGGCTGCGCTTCGCTGTGGCCTGGGCCGATGTGGGCGATGTGGCCCAGGTGCCGGTCGCGCTCGCAGCCTGGCGCAGCGCCAGCCTGCAGGCCATCCGCGTGGTGCCCCCGCCAGTCGATGACCCGTCCACCCAATGGGGCGTGACCGTGGCCGGTGCACCCGCCGCGCAAGGCATCAGCGCGCAAGGGCAGGACCCGCAGGGCCAGCCGGTGCAGACGCGTGCGGCCTACTTCGCTCAGGGCACGCAGGTCTACCAGGCCGCGGTTTACGGCGCGAAATTGTCGGACGAGGCGGTGGACGGATTCTTTGCCGGTCTGCGGCTGTCGGGCCCATGAGCGCCGCCCGGCCGTTCCGAAGGCGCTCAGCCCCGCAGTGCGCAGCACGGAGGGTAGTCCGGTGAGCGCCGCGTCGGGTCGTTCCCAAGCCAGCACATCGGTGCCCGAAAACGAATGGCTGGCACCGCGCACGGCGGTGTGGGTCTTCGTGGCCTTTGCACTGGCCTATTTCCTGTCGGCGCTGGTGCGCGCCGTCACGGCCACACTCTCTCCTGTCCTCAGTGCCGAACTCGCGCTGCAGGCGAGTGACCTGGGCCTGCTGGCCGGCGGCTACTTCTTCGGTTTCGCGCTGACGCAGATGCCGCTGGGCACCTGGCTGGACCGGTATGGCCCGCGCCGCGTCATCCTGGCGTTCCTGTGTGTGGCGGTGCTCGGTTGTGCCGCCTTCGCCATGGCCACCAGCTTCGCCGGGCTGCTCGCCGCGCGGGTACTGACCGGCATGGGTGTGAGCGCCTGCCTGATGGCGCCGCTCACCGGCTACCGGCGCTGGCTGAGCCCGGCCACGCAGATGCGCGCCAATTCTTGGATGCTCATGACAGGCTCCTTCGGCATGGTCGCGTCCACTCTGCCCGTGCAGTGGCTCATGCCGCTGTTGGGCTGGCGGGGTTTGTTCTGGTTGCTCGCCGGGCTGGTGGTGGTGTCCATGCTGGGTATCGCCGTGCTCGTGCCGGCCTGGCGTCACCACGGGAGCGCCGGTGCGCCCGCTGGGGGCAGGGCCGTTGGCTATGGCGAGATCTGGCGTCACCCGTATTTCCGCCAGATGGTGCCCATCGGATTTGTGAACTACGGCGGCATGGTGGCGGTGCAAACCCTCTGGGCCGGTCCCTGGATGGTCAAGGTGGCTGGCTACACGCCGGACCAGTCGGCACTGGGCCTTTTTGGCATCAACCTGTGCATGCTCGCGGCGTTCTGGCTGTGGGGCGTGATCAACCCCCACCTCGCCCACCGAGGCCTGTTGCCCGAACGCCTGATCGCGTGGGGCCTGCCGCTGAGTTTTGTGGCGCTGGGCGCCATCGTCGGACTGGGTGCGGAAGCAGGCTGGCCCCTGTGGGCCGCGTTCTGTGTGGGCAGCACCTTTGTGGCCTTGTCGCAGCCGGCGGTGGCGCAGGCGTTGCCGCCCCAGGCGGCTGGTCGGGCGCTCTCGGCCTTCAACCTGGTGATCTTTGCCGGGATCTTTATGGTCCAGTGGTCCATCGGTCTGGTGGTGGACGCCTTTGGCGCGATGGGCTGGAGCACCGAAGCCAGCTTCCGCGGCGCAGTGGCCGTGTTCGGGCTGTGCTGTTTGTTGGCGTATGGGGGTTTTTTGCGCGGCTACCGGCGCCATGTGATCGCGTCGCGGGGCTAAACTGCACACATGAACGGCATCCTCATCATTGCGCACGCCCCGCTGGCTTCGGCCTTGCGCCAGTGTGTGCTGCATGTGTTTCCCGACAGCGCGGACGCGGTGTCGGCCCTGGATGTCCAGCCCAATGTTCCGCCCGAAGAATCATTGGCGCAGGCGCGTGCGCTGTTGCGCCAGCTCGACAAGCCCAACACCCTGGTCGTGACCGATGTCTTTGGCGCCACCCCATGCAACGTGGCACAGAAGCTGGTGGACGGTGTGCGCTCCAAGCTGATCGCCGGTGTCAACCTGCCCATGCTGCTGCGCACCGTGTCCTACCGCCACGAGTCGCTCGACGCCCTGATTTCGCGCGCCATGATCGGTGCCACGCAAGGGGTCATTCAAGTGGCGGTCACCGCACCCCAGAACCAGGCCCGAAGAGCCACCCATGATCAAGACCACCGTGACCATCAGCAATAAGCTCGGGCTGCACGCACGCGCCTCGGCCAAACTCACCAAAATCGCCGGCAGTCACAGCTGCGATGTCTGGATGTCGCGCGGCGAACGCCGCATCAACGCCAAGAGCATCATGGGCGTCATGATGCTGGCCGCCGGGCTCGGCAGCACGGTCGAGATCGAGACCAACGGGCCCGACGAGCAGCAGGCGATGGACGCCATCGTCGCCCTGATCAACGACAAGTTCGGCGAGGGAGAGTGATGACACCCCCTTGCGTTTCCCCACCTGCGGTGTGGACCCGGGGCTCCGCCGCTGCGCGGGTCGCTGCCCCCCGAGGGGGCTGTTTCGCCTTGGGGCGGCCCGGCGGCGAAACGGCCCTTCGTGCTCACCTTGACAGGTTCGAGACGAAATGAGCTTCACGGTCCATGGCCTGGCGGTCTCACGGGGCATTGCCATCGGGCGGGCTGTCATCGTGGCGTCGAGCCGCGTGGACGTGGCGCACTATTTTGTCAAGGTCGAACAGGTCGAGGCCGAGATCGAGCGTCTGCGCTCGGCGCGCAAGGCGGTGGTCGATGAGATCGGTCGCGTGCAGCACAGCCTGGGTGAACTGGGGTCCAACGACGCCCACCCGGAACTCAGCGCCCTGCTCGATGTGCACCTCATGCTGCTGCAGGACGAGCAGCTCACCAACGGTGTCAAACACTGGATCGTGGACCGCCACTACAACGCCGAATGGGCGCTGACCACCCAGCTGGAGGTGATCGCGCGCCAGTTCGACGAAATGGAGGACCCCTACCTGCGCGAGCGCAAGGCCGATCTGGAGCAGGTGGTCGAGCGCCTGCTGCGCTTCATGCGAGGCGTGGCCTCGCCCGTCGCGGCGCCACGACCCGCTGCGGCAGACGGCAAGAGCGACACCCTGTTCGATCCCTCGGTCGAGGTGCCACTGGTGCTGATCGCGCACGACCTGTCGCCGGCCGACATGCTGCAGTTCAAGCAGAGCGTGTTTGCGGGCTTCGTGACGGACGTGGGCGGCAAGACCAGCCACACCGCCATCGTCGCGCGCAGCATGGACATCCCGGCCGTGGTCGGTGCGCGCTCGGCCAGCCACCTGATCAACCAGGACGACTGGGTCATCATCGATGGCGATGCTGGCGTCGTGGTGGTCGACCCTTCGGCGATCCTGCTGGCCGAGTACGGCTTCAAGCAGCGCCAGGGTGAGGTCGAGCGCGAGCGCCTGTCGCGTCTGAAAAACACACCGGCCGTCACGCTTGACGGACAGAAGATCGAACTGCTGGCCAACATCGAGCAGCCCGATGACGCGATCGCAGCGCTCAAGGCGGGGGCCGTGGGTGTCGGGCTGTTCCGCACCGAGTTCCTGTTCATGGGGCGCAACGGCAAGCTGCCCGACGAGGAAGAGCAGTACCAGGCCTACCGCCGCGCGGTCGAGGGCATGCAGGGCCTGCCCGTCACCATCCGGACGGTGGACGTGGGCGCTGACAAACCCCTGGACAGAACACCCGTGCGCGCTGGCGAAGACCACCTGAACCCTGCGCTGGGCCTACGCGCCATCCGCTGGAGTCTGGCCGAGCCGACCATGTTTCTGGCGCAGTTGCGGGCCATCCTGCGCGCTGCGGCACACGGCGCGATCAACCTGCTCATACCGATGCTGGCGCACGCCAGCGAGATCCGCCAGACGCTGGCATTGGTGGATCGCGCCCGCGAGCAGCTCGACGCGCGGGGCCAGGCCCACGGCCCGGTGCGCCTGGGCGCGATGATCGAAGTGCCCGCTGCGGCGCTCACCATTCCGCTGTTTCTGCGCTACTTCGACTTTCTGTCCATCGGCACCAACGACCTGATCCAGTACACGCTGGCCATCGACCGCGCCGACGAAGCCGTTTCGCACCTGTACGACCCGGTGCATCCGGCCGTGCTGCAGCTGCTGGCCAGCACCATCGCGCAGTGCCGGGCCCAGGGCAAGGGGGTGAGCGTGTGCGGTGAAATGGCGGGCGACGTCGCCATGACTCGTCTGTTGCTGGGCTTGGGCCTGCGCAGTTTTTCCATGCATCCGTCACAGATTTTGGCCGTCAAGCAGCAGATCCTGCGCAGCGACACCGGGCGCCTGCAGGCCTGGGCCCAGAGCGTGCTCGTGGCCGAGGATCCTGCGGCGCTGATGGCCGATTGAGCGGATGGAGGGCGGCCTCGTGTTGTTGCGCATCCACCATGCCGCGATCATCTGCTCGGAGGTGGAGCGGTCCCGGCGGTTTTATACCGGGGTGCTGGGTTTGCAAGTGATCGGTGAACATTTCCGCGAGGCGCGCCAGAGCTGGAAGCTGGACCTGGCCCTGCCCGACGGTTCGCAGATCGAACTGTTTTCATTCCCGGGCGCACCACCCCGGCCCTCCTATCCGGAGGCGCAGGGTTTGCGTCACCTGGCCTTTGAAGTGCTCGACGTTGAGGCCACCAAGCGCACGCTGGAGGCGCAAGGCGTGGAAGTCGAGCCCGTGCGGGTGGATGAATACACGGGACGTCGGTTCGCCTTTTTCGCCGATCCCGACGGCTTGCCGCTGGAGCTGTACGAGGCAGCGCCGCCGAATCAGGTCGATTGATCCGCGCAGCGGCGCGCGAGCCGGGGTGGCGCGTTTCAGCGGATCCGCGTCGCCATCACCGCGGCGCCGATGATCATCACCGCGGCCAGGACCACGGAAGCGCTCGGGGCCTCCCCGCGCACCCAGAGCAGCGTGAGGGTGGACAGCAGCGGTGTGAGGAAGCTCAACACCCCGATCTGCCGCGCATCCCCGCGTTTGAGCGCCGCGTCCCACAGGAAGAACGCGCCACCCAGCGGCCCCAGGCCGAGCAGGGCGATCAGGCCCCAGTCGCGCGCTGTCAGCGCGGTGGCGGGTTCCAGCCAGGCGTGGCACAGCAGCGAGAGCAGTCCCGAGACCAGCGCAAAGCTGCCGATGGCCGCGGTGGGGAATGCCCGCACGCGTTTCGTCAGCAGCGAATAGCTGGCCCAGATGAAGGCCGAGCCGAGCGCCGGGATGTAACCCCAGGCCCAGACCGCTTCACCGGTGCCACCGCGTCCGAGTATGGCCAGCACCGCGCCGGCAAAGCCGATCAGCGCGGCCAGCACATGGCGCGCGGTGAGCGACACGCCGGGTAGGAACAGCGGCGCCATGACCACAATACCCAGCGGCCAGAGGTAGTTCACCAGGTTGGCCTGCACCGGTGGCGCGTGGCGCAGCGCGATGAAGAACAGGAAGTGGTAGCCGAAAAGGCCGTAGACCCCCAGCACCAGTGTGGAGGGTGGGATGCTCCATTGGCGCCAGTCGAAGCGCGACAGCGGCAAGGCGATCACGCTGCCCACCAGCAGAGCCAGCCCAGTGAGCAGAAAGGGTGGCACGTGCGACAGCGACACCCCGAGCGCGGCCAGGGACGCCCACAGCGCCATGGCGCCAAGGGCCAGCAGATGGGCTGTCATGCAGGCACGCGGAGCGCCGCCACGGGGCTTTGATCCACGACAAGGCAGTACGCGCGCTTCATGATGGATACTCCACAGGGTATTTTTCCTCGAAGGATTTCAATTGAGCACGTTCAATCACAGCGACCTGATGCGCGACATCAACGAGAGCCTGGCGCCTTTCCGCAAAGCCCAGCCCAACGCCATGGCCGGCTTCGGCCAACTGGCGAGGGCCGCCATCACCGATGGCGAACTCAGCGCCAAACACAAGGAGCTGATCGCGTTGTCGATCGCGGTCACGCAACGTTGCTCGGGTTGTATCGGGTTCCACGTCAAGGCGCTGGTCCAGCTCGGTTGCACCCGGCCCGAACTGGAGGAAATGCTGACCGTCTGTGTCTACATGGGCGGCGGGCCCGCCCTGATGTACGCCGCGGAAGTGATCGCGGCGTGGGAAAAGCTCAGCGTGAAGGCCTGAGAACCCGAACGCATGGGCGTTCGCGGGTGGACCGATCGAGGGGCGTTGACACATGGCGTCAGCATAGTGGCCGCGCCATCGCGAGCCGCGGGTGGATCGTCGCGATCAACGGGTCTCGTTGCGGTTCAGCGACCCGCTGGCCTGCGCAGGGCGGCGGTCAGTGCCGAGGGCGAGCGGTAGCCGGTGCGCCGGGCCACTTCGGCCACCGGCAGGCCCTGGCTCCTGAAGCGGCGCGCTGCGGTCAGTCGCAAGTCGCGCAGCCAGGCCATCGGGCTTTGACCCTGTTCCTCGCGGCAACGGGCGGTGAACTGCGCTGCACTCAGGTGCACGCGCATCGCGAGGTCGGCCACCTGCAGAGGCTCGCGACCGTGGGCCTGCGCCCAGGCGGTCAGTGCGGTCCAGTCGATAGCGCGCCGCGCCCGCTGGGGCACGGCCGGTGGCGCCCAGGCTTCCAGCAGCAGGGCGGGGCCGAGCAGACGAGCGCGCGGCAGGGCGTTGTCGCAGGCCGCCGCGAGGTAACTGGCCAGGGGGGCCAGCGCCCGGGGCGCGGGGCTCTCGCGGGCGTATTGCCAGCGCGCGTCGTGGGAGTCCAGCACCAGGCAGCGCGCCGAGCCGGTGGCTTCAAAGTCGTGGCGATCCCCGGGGATGATCACGGCGCCGTCGCCGGCCGCAAGGCGACGACCTCGGCCATCCACCTCCAGCTCCAGCACGCCGTCCAGTCCGAGCAGGATCTGGAAGTGTTCGTGCGCATGGCTGTCGTGCGAGGCGCCGTAGCACCGGACCGACAGGGCATCGGCCGGGAGGCGCATGGTCAGCCCTTGGTGGCGCCAGCGTTCAGCACGCCGTGCGCCTGCTGATCGGCGTGGTACGAGCTGCGCACCATGGCGCCCACGGCGGCATGGGTGAAGCCCATCTTGTAGGCCTCGGCCTCGAACATCTTGAAGGTGTCGGGGTGCACGTAGCGGCGCACCGGCAGGTGGTGGCCGCTGGGCGCGAGGTACTGGCCGATGGTCAGCATCTCGATGTTGTGCGCGCGCATGTCACGCATGACTTCGAGGATTTCTTCGTCGGTCTCACCCAGGCCGACCATCAGGCCGCTCTTGGTGGGCACGTGCGGGAACAGCGCCTTGAATTTCTTGAGCAGGTTCAGGCTGAACTGGTAATCAGAACCCGGGCGTGCTTCCTTGTACAGGCGCGGCGCGGTTTCCAGGTTGTGGTTCATCACGTCGGGAGGCGCCGCCTTGAGGATCTCCAGCGCGCGGTCGTCGCGGCCGCGAAAGTCGGGCACGAGCACCTCGATCTGCGTTTGCGGTGACAGCTCGCGGGTTTTTTCGATGCAGGCCACGAAATGGCCGGCGCCGCCGTCGCGCAGGTCGTCGCGGTCCACGCTGGTGATCACCACGTACTTGAGCTTGAGCGCTGCGATCGTCTTGGCCAGGTTCTCCGGCTCGTTCACGTCCAGCGGGTCGGGGCGGCCGTGGCCCACGTCGCAGAATGGGCAGCGGCGCGTGCACTTGTCGCCCATGATCATGAAGGTGGCCGTGCCCTTGCCGAAGCATTCGCCGATGTTCGGGCAACTGGCTTCTTCGCACACCGTGACCAGCTTGTTGGCGCGCAGCACGTCCTTGATCTCGTAGAAGCGGGTGCTCGGCGAGCCGGCTTTGACGCGGATCCACTCGGGCTTTTTCAGCACCTCGGCCGGCACGATCTTGATCGGGATGCGCGAGGTCTTGGCCTGGCTTTTCTGCTTGGCGGTGGCGTCGTAGCCGGCGGCGGACTGGGCTTCGCGGACCGTGTTCGTGTCGGCGGCCGTGGGGGTGTCGGGGCGGGTCATGGCGTGGGCGCGGTGGCGCGTTGGGGTTCAGGGGCTGAGGGTGGTGCCGAGCTTCTGGCTCAGGACCTGGGCCGCTTCATCCCATGAAACGGCGACCCCGATTGTAGAAAGGTCCACCGTCTGCAGGCCGGCATACCCACATGGGTTGATGCGCCAGTAGGGCTGCAGGTCCATGTCGACGTTGAGCGCCACGCCGTGATAGGTGCAATGGCGGCTGACCTTGATGCCCAGTGCGGCGATCTTGCCCAGGCCAGTGAAATCGGGATCGGCGGCGGGTTGGTCCTCCACTTTTTTTTGCGGCCGTTGCGGCAGCAGGGCGTGACTGAACGGGTCTTCCAGCCGCACATAGATTCCGGGCGCACCGCCGACACGGTGACCGGTCACGCCGAAATGGATCAGCGTGCGGATCACCGCCTCTTCGATGCGGTAGACGTATTCCTTGACGAAGTAGCCGGCGCGTTGCAGGTCGATCAGCGGGTAGACCACCACCTGGCCCGGGCCGTGGTAAGTCACCTGGCCGCCGCGGTTGGTCTTGACCACCGGGATGTCGCCCGGCGACAGCAGGTGGTCGTCCTTGCCGGCAATGCCTTGCGTGAACACGGGCGGGTGCTCGCAGACCCAGAGCTCGTCGGGCGTTTCGACCGTGCGTGCCTCGGTGAACGCCACCATGGCGTCGTAGGTGGGGGCGTAGTCCACCCGGCCAAAATTGCGAATCTGCATGCTCAGAGAACGATCTTGACCATCGGGTGCGTGGTCAGTGTGCGGTACAGCTCGTCGAGTTGCTCGCGACTGGTCACATACACCGACAGCGTCAGACCCATGTAGTTGCCGGCCTTGCTCGGGCGCAGTTCGATGGTCGATGCGTCGAAACTGGCGTCGAAGGCTTTGGCCACATGGGTCATGGCCGTGACGTAGCCGTCCACATTGGCGCCCATCACCTTGATTGGGAAATGGCAGGGGTATTCGATGAGCGATTGTTCGGGCGGGATTTCGCGGGGCAGGTCCATGGGGTGCTCCTTAAATCGATTGACTGGCCTTGGCCTGCTGGTAGGCGGCGTACAGGCGGGCGTAGATCGGACCCGGGCGACCACGCGCGGCGCCGTGGCCCACTGGCTGGTTGTCCAAGGCGGTGATGGGCAGGACTTCCTTGGTGGCAGACGACAGCATCAGTTCGTCGGCGTCCAGCACTTCGGCGCGGGTGATGCGCCGCAATTCAAACGGGATGCCCTGCGCCTGGCACATTTCTTCGATCAGGCCGAAGCGTATGCCTTCGAGCAAGAGGTGGTCTTTGGGCGGACCCATCACCACACCGTTCTTCACCACCCACACGTTGCTGGATGACGCCTCGCTGAGGTTGCCGTCACGAAACATCACCGTCTCGACCGCACCCACGTCGGCGCTGATCTGGCGTGCCATCACCGCGGCGAGCAGGCTGGTGGTCTTGATGTGGGCCATTTGCCAGCGAAAATCCTCGGCGCTCACACAGTTCACACCCTGTTCGCGCTGGGCTGGCGTGGCTTGCTTCATCTCGCTGACCATCACAAACACGGTGGGGCGCAGTCCGGGCAACATCACGTGGTCGCGAGGCGCCACGCCGCGCGTGATCTGGATGTAGACCAATTGATCGGGCGCCCCGGTGGACGCCACCAGCGCGTCGATCAGGCGCCGGGCTATCGCCAGCCATTCGGCGTGAGTGTGCGGGTTGTGAATGCGCAAGGCGCCGAGCGAACGGTCCAGCCGCGCCATGTGTTGCCCGAAGCGAAAAAAGCGGCCATCGTAGGCGGGCAACACTTCGTAGACCCCGTCGCCGAAAATGAAGCCACGGTCCAGAACGCTAACCTTGGCGTCGCACAACCGAAGGTACTCGCCGTTCAGGTGGCACAGCGATTCGGGCATTGGAGGTGGCAGGTCGGGAGTGGTGCCCGGCATCGGGATGTTCATGCCGAGGAATTATCCGTCGTCGCTGGCGCACGCACCCTCTCGCTCACAGACACCTTGACGGGAGGATGGGGTTTCTACGTATAATCAACGGCTGTGCCAAATCGCATGCCTTTGTAACCTGTCAGTAATTTGCCATGTCGACAATACCGCCGGTGGGGTCGACTTCGCGAACCTCTGATGCTTGGGAAGATGGGGCGGTTGATCCCGAGTTCAAGCCCCTCACGCATGAAGAGGCGTTGCAGTGGCGGCGCAGCCAGCCCGCGTTGTCGGCCTGGCGCGTGGTGGGTGTGCAGGTGCTGGTGGGGCTATTGGCCGGAGCTCTGGGGTGGTTGTTCTCCCGTTCGGTTCCGGTGGCTTCTTCGGTGTTGTACGGCGCAGCTTCGGTGGTGATCCCGACGGCCCTGATGGCCTGGGGTATGACGTCGAGTGCATTGTCCCGTCGATCGGCGGGGCATGTGATCTCGATGTTCATGAGTTTTGTTTTGTGGGAGGGGGTCAAGATTCTGTTGACGGTGGCCATGTTGTGGTCCGCACCCAGAATCGTTCCCGACCTGAACTGGCTGGCCCTGGTGGCGGGCCTGGTGCTTGTGTTGAAGGTGTACTGGTTTGGATTCTGGATCCAGACCCGTCGTTGAATAAATCGGTTGATGGACGCAAACAAACATGGCTGCTGAAGGTAACGCAATCACCCCGGGTGAATACATCCGGCACCACCTGGTTCACTTGAACAACTCGGGTGAAAAGCAGCAATCCATTGTGGATTTTTCGATCATCAACCTGGACTCCGTGGTGTTCAGTGTGGTGCTTGGCGCCTTTGTGTGTTTCCTGCTCTGGCGCGCCGCACGCAAGGCTTCGGCGGGTACGCCGGGTCGTTTCCAGGCGGCCGTGGAAATGCTGGTTGAAATGGTGGACGGCCAGGCCAAGTCGGTGATCCACAACGCCAACAGCCGCAAGCTGGTGGCTCCTTTGGCGCTGACGGTGTTCGTCTGGATCTTCATGATGAACTTCATGGACATGTTGCCGGTCGACCTGCTGCCGCGCCTCTGGGCTGAGTATTACTCGGCTACCGGCCACGATCCGCACCACGCCTACCTCCGCGTTGTGCCCACCGCCGACCTGTCGACCACGCTGGGCCTGTCGATCTCGGTGCTGCTGCTTTGCCTGTTCTACAACATCAAGATCAAGGGCCTTGGCGGCTGGTCGCACGAACTGGTGACGGCACCGTTTGGCACCAGCAAAAACCCGATCGCGGCGCTGCTGCTGGGCGTGGTGAATTTTTCTATGCAAATGATCGAGTTCGTGGCCAAGACGGTTTCACACGGCATGCGGTTGTTTGGCAACATGTTCGCGGGTGAGCTGGTGTTCATGCTGATTGCGTTGCTGGGTGGTTTTGCTGCCTTCTCGCTCAGCGGTGGACTGTTCTTCATCGGACATGTGATCGCAGGCACGGTGTGGACCATCTTCCATATTTTGATCATCACCTTGCAAGCGTTCATTTTCATGATGCTGGCCCTGATTTACCTCGGGCAGGCGCATGACGCTCACTAAGCGGCACGGGTCTTCCGTTCGCTGAGTTTTCTGTCTCTCTCTTTTTCTCTTTCTTTCTCAACTTTTCTCCATCTCAAAGGAAACATCATGGAAAACGTTCTGGGTCTCGTCGCACTGGCTTGCGGTCTTATCGTCGGTCTGGGTGCCTTGGGCGCTTCGGTTGGCATCGGCATGATGGGCGGCAAGTTCCTCGAGTCCGGCGCCCGTCAGCCTGAGCTGATGAACGACCTGCAAACCAAGATGTTCCTGCTGGCTGGTCTGATCGACGCCGCCTTCCTGATCGGCGTGGCCATCGCCCTGCTGTTCGCCTTCGCCAACCCCTTCACGCTGGCCTGATGGTTCTTGCTGCCGTGCGCGGCGGCCATAGGTTGCCGGGCTCTGAGCCCGGTCGCACCAATGCCGTCCATGCCGCAGCAAGCGCGTCTACTCCCTTGTCAACACACAGAAAGGCGTTGCGATGAATATCAATGCAACCCTCTTCGCGCAGGCCGTCGTTTTTGCGATTCTGGTGTGGTTCACGATGACCTTCGTGTGGCCACCCATCGCCAAAGCCCTTGACGAGCGTGCGTTGAAGATTTCCGAAGGCCTGGCCTCGGCTGAAAAAGCCAAGTCCGAGCTCGCTGTCGCCAACAAGCGCGTGGAAGAAGAGTTGAGCCAATCGCGCAACGAGTCCGCCATCCGTCTGGCCGATGCCGAGCGCCGTGCACAGACCGTGATCGAAGAGGCCAAGGCGCGTGCGACCGAAGAAGCCGCCAAGATCGTGGCCGCTGCTCACCAGGAAGCTCAAGCTCAGGTCGTCAAAGCCCGTGAGGCGCTGCGCGAAGAAGTGGCTTCCCTGGCAGTCAAAGGTGCCGAGCAGATCCTCAAGCGCGAAGTCAACGCCGGTGTTCACGCCGAGTTGCTGGGCCGCCTGAAGACCGAACTCTGATCCCGCGATCCTCCACGCTTCCCCAGCAGGCATCCACAGGTAGACCATGGCCGAAATCGCAACCATCGCCCGTCCTTACGCAGACGCGCTGTTCAAAGCCGCTGGCGCAGATGCTGCCGGCACCGCTGTCTGGCTTGACGAGCTGGCAGCCATCGCCAGCAACGAGCAGTTGCGCCAGTTCGCCGACAGCCCCAAGGCTTCCAGCGAGCAGGTGTTCGGTGTCATCACCGGCGTGCTCAAAGCCGGCTTGTCCACGGCGGCGCAGAATTTTCTGCGCATCGTGATCGAGAACGGTCGTCTGGCCGCTTTGCCCGAAATCGCCGAGCAGTTCCGGGCATTGAAAAACGCCCAGCAAGGCAGTTCCGACGCTGTGGTCCACAGCGCCTTCGAGATGGACAGCGCTGCGCTGGCCGATCTTTCGGGTGTGCTGGAAAATCGCTTTGGACGCAAGCTCAACCTGAAGGTTGAGCTCCAGCCAGACCTGATCGGTGGCGTTCGCGTGGTGGTGGGTGACGAGGTGCTCGACACCTCGGTCAAAGCCCGCCTGGAACAAATGAAAGTTGCGCTAACGGCTTGAAGCCCGTTGGTCGAATCCCGGGCGCGCCCTCATCCCATTTAACGAAAGAAGGAAAGAGTCATGCAACTCAATCCCGCCGAAATCTCTGAACTGATCAAGTCCCGCATCGAGGGTCTGGGCGCATCGAGTGATGTGCGCAACCAGGGCACCGTGGTGTCGGTGACCGACGGTATCGTCCGCGTGCACGGCCTGTCCGATGTGATGCAGGGCGAAATGCTGGAATTCCCGGCCAACAAGGACGGCGTGCCCTCCTTCGGCCTGGCCCTGAACCTCGAGCGCGACTCTGTCGGCGCCGTGATTCTGGGTGAATACGAGCACATCTCCGAAGGCGAGACCGTCAAGTGCACGGGCCGCATTCTGGAAGTGCCGGTCGGCCCCGAGCTGATTGGCCGCGTGGTCAACGCCCTGGGCGCTCCGATCGACGGCAAAGGCCCGATCAACGCCAAGATGACCGACGTGATCGAAAAGGTCGCTCCGGGCGTGATCGCCCGCAAATCGGTGGACCAGCCGGTGCAGACCGGTCTGAAGTCGATCGACTCGATGGTGCCCGTCGGCCGTGGTCAGCGCGAGCTGATCATCGGTGACCGCCAGACCGGCAAGACCGCCGTGGCCATCGACGCCATCATCAACCAGAAGGGTCAGAACATGACCTGCGTTTACGTCGCGATTGGCCAGAAGGCCTCGTCGATCAAGAACGTGGTGCGTGCCCTGGAGCAAGCCGGCGCGATGGACTACACCATCGTCGTGGCCGCCTCGGCTTCTGAATCCGCTGCCATGCAGTACCTGTCGGCCTACTCGGGCTGCACCATGGGCGAGTACTTCCGCGATCGCGGTCAAGACGCCCTGATCGTGTACGACGACTTGTCCAAGCAGGCCGTGGCCTACCGCCAGGTTTCGCTGCTGCTGCGCCGCCCACCAGGCCGCGAAGCCTACCCTGGCGACGTGTTCTATCTGCACAGCCGTCTGCTGGAGCGCGCTGCCCGCGTGAACGCCGATTACGTCGAAGCCTTCACCAAGGGTGAAGTCAAGGGCCAGACCGGTTCGCTGACCGCACTGCCCATCATCGAAACGCAAGCTGGCGACGTGTCCGCTTTCGTGCCAACCAACGTGATTTCGATCACCGACGGCCAGATCTTCCTGGAAACCAGCCTGTTCAACGCCGGTGTCCGCCCCGCCATCAACGCCGGTATCTCGGTGTCGCGCGTCGGTGGTGCTGCCCAGACCAAGCTGATCAAGAGCCTGTCCGGCGGTATCCGTACCGACCTGGCCCAGTACCGTGAACTGGCTGCGTTCGCGCAGTTCGCTTCCGACCTGGACGAAGCCACCCGCAAGCAGCTGGACCGCGGTGCCCGCGTGACCGAACTCCTGAAGCAGGCCCAGTACAGCCCGCAGTCCATCGCCTTGATGGCTTCCACGCTGTTCGCCGTGAACAAGGGCTACCTCGACGACATCGAGATCAAGCAGGTCCTGCCCTTCGAGGCCGGCATGCACGCCCACCTCAAGGACAAGTACGCGGCCCTGCTGGCCAAGCTGGAAAACGACAAGGCCATGGACAAGGATGCTGAAGCCCAGCTGGCCGCCGCCATTGCCGAGTTCAAGAAAACCGGCACGTACTGAACCGGCCCATTGACCCGATAAAGGAGCAGCAATGGCAGCAGGCAAGGAAATACGCGGCAAGATCAAATCGGTGGAGAACACCAAGAAGATCACCAAAGCCATGGAGATGGTCGCCGCCTCCAAAATGCGCAAGGCGCAGGACCGCATGCGTGCGGCCCGGCCTTACGCGGAAAAGGTGCGCCAGATCACCGGCAACCTGAGCCGCGCTAACCCCGAGTACACGCACGCCTTCATGAAGGTCAACGATGCCAAAACCGCCGGTTTTGTCGTTGTGACGACCGACAAGGGACTGTGCGGCGGCATGAACACCAACGTGCTGCGGGCCCTGACGACCCAGCTCAAGGATCTGCAGGCCAAAGGCATCGGCGCCGAGGCCGTGGCCATTGGCAACAAGGGTCTCGGTTTCCTCAACCGCATCAATGCCAAGGTGGTGTCCAGCGCAACCGGACTGGGCGACACGCCCCATCTGGACAAGCTGATCGGCCCCGTGAAGTCGCTGCTCGATGCGTACACCGAAGGCCGCATCAACGCGGTCTACCTGTGCTACACCCGGTTCATCAACACGATGAAGCAGGAAGCCGTGACCGAGCAGTTGCTGCCGTTGAACGCAGGCACCTTGCAGGATGGCGCGGGCGGACGTGACTGGGATTACATCTACGAACCCGACGCACCCGCCGTGATCGACGAGCTGCTGCTGCGCTATGTGGAAGCCCAGGTGTACCAGGCCGTGGCCGAAAACATGGCCTCCGAGCAGTCGGCGCGCATGGTGGCCATGAAGGCCGCCACCGACAACGCCGGCAGCGTCATCGGCGAACTCAAGCTGGTCTACAACAAGACCCGCCAGGCCGCGATCACGAAAGAACTTTCGGAAATCGTCGCCGGCGCCGCAGCGGTCTGAAGCAGCCGTTCAACAGAATCCAGAGAATTTAAAAGGTATCCATCATGTCTCAAGTACAAGGCAAGATCGTCCAATGTATCGGCGCCGTGGTTGACGTGGAATTTCCGCGCAACCAGATGCCCCACATCTATGACGCCCTGAAAATGGAGGGCTCGGCCCTGACGCTTGAAGTCCAGCAACAGCTGGGTGACGGCGTGGTGCGCACGATTGCGCTGGGCTCGTCCGACGGCCTGCGCCGCGGCATGCTGGTGACCAACACCGCAGAACCCATCATGGTGCCGGTGGGCAAGGCCACACTTGGCCGCATCATGGACGTGCTCGGCACGCCCATCGACGAGCGCGGCCCGGTTGATCAGACCCTGACCGCCTCCATCCATCGCAAGGCCCCGGCCTATGACGAACTCAGCCCCTCGCAAGAGCTGCTGGAAACTGGCATCAAGGTGATCGACCTGATCTGCCCGTTCGCCAAAGGCGGCAAGGTGGGTCTGTTCGGTGGCGCCGGTGTGGGCAAGACGGTGAACATGATGGAGCTCATCAACAACATCGCCAAGGCACACAGTGGTCTGTCGGTGTTCGCCGGTGTGGGTGAACGTACCCGTGAGGGCAATGACTTCTACCACGAGATGGCCGACTCCAAGGTGGTCGACCTTGAGAACCTGCCCAACTCCAAAGTGGCCATGGTCTACGGCCAGATGAACGAGCCACCGGGCAACCGTCTGCGCGTGGCGCTGACCGGCCTGACCATCGCCGAGTCCTTCCGTGACGAAGGCCGTGACGTGCTGTTCTTCGTCGACAACATCTACCGTTTCACGCTGGCCGGTACCGAAGTGTCCGCCCTGCTGGGTCGCATGCCTTCCGCCGTGGGCTACCAGCCGACACTGGCCGAAGAAATGGGCCGTCTGCAAGAGCGTATCACCTCGACCAAGGTCGGCTCGATCACCTCCATCCAGGCAGTTTACGTGCCAGCCGATGACTTGACCGACCCGTCGCCCGCCACGACCTTCGCCCACCTGGATTCCACCGTGGTGCTGTCGCGTGACATCGCTTCGCTGGGTATCTACCCCGCCGTGGACCCGCTGGACTCCACCAGCCGCCAGCTTGACCCGCTGGTCGTGGGCCAGGACCACTACGAAACCGCCCGCGCTGTGCAGAACACGCTGCAGCGCTACAAGGAGCTGCGCGACATCATCGCCATTCTGGGCATGGACGAACTGGCACCGGAAGACAAGCTGGCGGTGGCCCGCGCCCGCAAGATCCAGCGTTTCCTGTCGCAGCCGTTCCACGTCGCCGAAGTGTTCACCGGCTCGCCCGGCAAGTACGTGCCGCTGTCGGAAACCATCCGTGGTTTCAAGATGATCACGGCCGGCGAATGCGACCACCTGCCCGAGCAGGCCTTCTACATGGTCGGGTCTATCGACGAAGCCTTCGAAAAGGCCAAAAAGGTGGCGTAAAGCGGCGCCTCGGGGCGTCTGGCGTTGTTGTCGTGCTCGCCGTACCTTTAGTACGGCTGTGCGCGGCGCCTAGCCAGCCACCCCGCTGCTTGCTTTCCACTCACCTTTTAAACTGGAGTATCTATGAGCACCATCCACGTCGATGTGGTCAGCGCCGAAGAGTCGATCTTCTCGGGCGAGGCCAAGTTCGTGGCCCTGCCGGGCGAAGCGGGTGAACTGGGCATTCTGCCCGGCCACATTCCGCTGATCACCCGCATCAAGCCCGGTGCCGTGCGCATCGAGAAGGCTGATGGCGGCGAAGAGTTCGTGTTTGTGGCGGGTGGCATTCTGGAAGTGCAACCCCACTGCATCACTGTGCTGTCCGACACCGCCATCCGCGGCAAGGACCTGGACGAAGCCAAGGCCAGCGATGCGCGCAAGCAGGCCGAAGAAGCCGTCAAGAACGCCAAGAGCGATATCGATCTGGCCAAGGCCACGTCCGAACTCGCGGTCATGGCCGCGCAGATTGCAGCGCTGCGCAAGTACCGCCAGAAAAAGTAAGACGCCCTGCGCGTTGGCTACAGAGAGACCGGCCGTTGGCCGGTCTTTTTTTTGCCGATTGTTGGTACGCGCCCGCACAATACGAGCATCTTGCCGAACCACTTCAACCCTCACCGCTGCCATGTCGTCGATTTTTGAAAACCCGGACCTGGCACCGGAGGAAGTGGCGGCGCGCCTGCTGGTCACCGCATCTGCGCTGGACGACCTGACGCTGGCGGACGCCATGAAAGTGGTGGCTTACATGCGTCCCAAACGCATCAAATCCGGAACGGTGTTCATCCAGGAAGGTGAAATCCGTCAGAACGACTACATGCTGCTGGTGCTCGAAGGTGACATCGCCGTGGAGAATGCCCTGCCCGGTCTCAACGAAAGCATGGTGGTCAACATCATGGGTCCAGGACATCTGATCGGCGAAATGGGCGTGCTGGATGGCGCACCCCGCTCCGCCACCTGCACCGCCACCACCGACATCTATGCGGCCGTCCTCTCCCGGACCGCCCTCATGCGACTGCTCAAGGACGAGCCCCGCGTCGGCGCTCGCCTGCTGCTGGCGATCTCCAAACGCATGGCCGACCGCCTGCGCGAAACCACCCGCAAGCTCAAGACCTTTGCCCAGATGAACAAGGCCTTGCAGCAGGAACTGCAGGTGGTCATGAACAACCGGACCGGACTCGAGGCCCAGAAACGCAGGTAAACGCAGGCGCCGGTCGGCGGGCCTGCTTCAGGCGCGCACGACGCTGTTGCTCAGCTGGTTGGGGCGCAAGGTCCCGGAAGGGGCCGGGAAGTGCTCCACCAGCAGTGCCGAAACCTCCTCCAGCGCCTGTGTCAGCCCGTCTTCAACCTCACCCCGGTGCAGGCGGGCGCCGAGCCGGTCGACGATCGCTTGCCACTGCGCCTGATCCACCCGTTGCGCGAGGGCCCGGTCGGCAACGAATTCGATCGCGTGCTCGGCCAGCAGAAGGTAGATCAAGACGCCGTTGTTGTGTTCGGTGTCCCAGACGCCCATGCGGCCAAACCAGCTCACCGCGCGTTCGCGCACCAGGGCCTTGATCGGGCGGTCCGGCTGCAGGCGCCACAGGTAGGACAACGGCAGCGCCGCTTCGACGCACAAGCGCACCTCACCGGTATGCCGGGCTTCGCTGGCGCCGACGCGCTGGGCCAGGCGCTCGGCCATGTCGTCGGGCACCGCTCGGCGGGTGTCCGAGGCGTCGAGCCAGCGGTGTTTGAGGATGCGCAGCCATTTGTTCATTTTGCTCACCAGTCTCCGGACGCACCGCCACCGCCAAAATCGCCTCCGCCGCCCGAGCCAAATCCGCCTCCGCCACCGAACCCACCCCCACCGCCGAAACCGCCGCCGCCCCAGCCGCCGTGGTGTCCACCCCGGGAGCTGCGCCCCGAAGTGGCCGAGGTGGGCAGAAACTGGATGAACAACGCGGCCAGCATGCCGAGCAGCCCTGCTCCGATGGCGATCCAGGCCACCGAGGTGATGACCCAGGCCAGTCCGCCCGCTGCGCCGCCGGTCAACAGGGTGCCGAGCTTATTGCCAAAGATGCCCCGCAAGACACCGGAGACGATCGGCACGGCAAACACCAGGAAGATCAGCACGTCCATCCACTCGAAGTCATTGACCGCAGCGGGCGCGGCCTGTGGCAGTGGGAGGTCCTCACCCGCGATGCGCGCCAGGATCTGGTCCACGCCGGCCTGGATACCGCCGGCGTAGTCACCCTGGCGGAAGGCGGGCGTGACCGCCTGATCGATGATGCGGCGCGCGATCAGATCGGGGATCGCGCCTTCCAGTGTCTTGGCGGTCGCGATGCGCAGACGGCGGTCGTCCTTGGCGATGACGAACAAGACCCCGTCGCCCACGTCCTTGCGTCCGAGCTTCCAGGCGTCGCCCAGGCGCTGGGTGTAGTCGGCGATGTCTTCCGGGGCCGTGGTCGCCACCATCAGCACCACGACCTGCGAGCCGCGGCTCTTCTCGAACGCTTCCAGCCGGGCTTCGAGGGAGGCGAGGCTGCCGGCATCCAGCGTGCCGGTCTGGTCCATCACGCGGGCGCGCAACTCGGGCAGTGGCTGCAGGCCTTGGGCCCAGGCCACCGCGCCCAGCAGCCAGAAAACCGCCGCCAGAAGCGGGCGATGCCAGCGCACGGTCATTGCTTGTTGAAGTCCACCTTGGGCGGGCTGGAGATCGCGGCTTCGTTTTCGACCTGGAAACCCGCCTTGGGCGCGTAGCTGAACACCATGGCGGTGAGGTTGGTCGGGAAACTGCGCGCGAGCACGTTGTATTCCTGGATCGCCTGGATGTAGCGGTTGCGGGCCACGGTGATGCGGTTCTCGGTGCCTTCGAGCTGCACGCGGAGATCACTGAAGGCCTGGTTGGCCTTGAGGTTGGGGTACTGCTCGACCACCACCATCAGGCGGCTCAAGGCACTGCTCACCTCGCCCTGTGCGGCCTGGAATTTCTGCATCGCGGCCGGGTCGTTCAGCATCTCCGGCGTCATCTGGATCGAGGTCGCCTTGGAGCGTGCCTCGATCACCTTGGTCAGCGTCTCCTGCTCGAAGTTGGCTTCGCCCTTGACGGTGGCGACGATGTTCGGGATCAGGTCGGCGCGGCGCTGGTACTGGTTCAGCACCTCGGACCAGGCGGACTTGCTCTGTTCGTCCAGGCGCTGGAAATCGTTGTAGCCGCAGCCGGTGAGACCGGCTGCCAGGAACAGGGCCAGGGCCCAGGTGGTCAAGGGTTTGAACAAGGTGCGCATGTGTCCTCCGGGGGCGTTGACCAAAATGGTGGCAGGCGGTACGGTGGCCTGTTGTCGGGCAACTATACCTGTGGCGTGTGGCAAGCCTGTGCCCTTGCCAGCGGGCGCCAGCGCGGGACAGGCAGGTGTTCACGAAAGCGTCAGGCAGGGGGAACAGGCGCCCGCTGCCCCCCGGCGCACCGGTCAAGCGGCAAAATGACTGCCATGCGCAAAACCAAACTGCCCCCCGGTTCCCCCGACGACACCGAGCACGCGTTCTACGACGCACTGCAAAACGGCGACCTCGAACGCCTCATGGCCTGCTGGGCCGACGAGGACGACATCGTCTGCGTGCACCCCGGCGGTCCCCGGATGGTGGGGCATGCCGCGGTGCGCGCCGCGTTCGAAGCCATGTTTGCCAACGGCAGTGTCAAGGCCCACCCGGAAAAGGTGCGCCGCCTGGATGCGGGCAGCTGCAGCGTGCACAGCGTGGTCGAGCGCGTGGAGGTGTTGAGCGACGACGGGCTGCAGCACGCCTGGGTCGTGGCCACCAACGTCTACGCCAAGACGGCACAGGGCTGGCGCCTGGTGGCCCACCACGCCAGTCCGGGTTCGCGCACCGAGCCGCCCGAGGTCACGACCACGCCGCCGGTCCTGCACTGAAAGTTCAACCGAGATGAAACGCGAGCCGCTGCCCACTGCGATGGATGGCTACCGCGCACCCTGGTGGCTGCCCGGTGGCAACGCGCAGACGCTGTGGGCGGCGCTGTATGCCCAGCGCCATTTCGGGCCGACGCCCCGTTGGCAACGCACCCGCTGGGACACGCCCGACGGCGACTTCATCGATGTGGACCTGAGCACGCACACCGTCCCGCCAGGCGCCCCCTTGCTGGTGTTGTTCCACGGACTGGAAGGGTCGTCGGCCAGCCAGTACGCGGTGGCTTTCGCCGACTTTGCCGCGTCGGAGGGACTGGCCTTTGCCGTGCCTCATTTCAGGGGGTGTTCGGGCGAGATCAACCGCGCACCCCGCGCCTACCACTCGGGCGACTTCCAGGAGATCGACTGGATGCTCAAGCGGCTCGCCGTCGAACACCCGGGCCGTCCCTTGCTGGCGGTGGGCGTTTCACTGGGGGGCAATGCGCTGCTGCGCTGGGCGGGCGAGATGGGCGAGGGCGCTGCACACACGGTGTGCGCGGTGGCCGCCGTGTGCTCGCCGCTGGATCTCGCCGCTGGTGGGCACGCCATCGGCCGCGGTTTCAACCGACTGGTCTACACCCGCATGTTTTTGTCGAGCATGGTCCCCAAGGCCCTGCGCAAGCTGGAGCAATACCCGGGTCTGTTCGACCGCGAAGCCTTGCTGGCGGCGCGCGACCTCTACAGCTTTGACAACCTGTTCACCGCACCCCTGCACGGGTTTCGCGACACCGACGACTACTGGGCGCGTGCGTCGGCCAAGCCCGTGCTGGCGCAGATCCGCGTGCCGGCGCTGGCGCTCAATGCGCGCAATGACCCTTTTGTGCCCGCTGCTTCGTTGCCGACGCCGCGCGACGCCGGGCCTTGCGTGACCCTGTGGCAAACGGCGCAGGGCGGACATGTGGGTTTCCCGGCCTTGCGCCCGCCGTTGCGCAGCCATGTGCGCGCCATGCCCGAAGCGGTTGGGCGCTGGTTGTTGGCGAACATTTGATCCACCCCCGCCGGGCCGCGCGCGGCCCCGTCCAGCGGGCGACACAGGCGGCCCGGCGAAGCGGGTTCCGCGGTGCCCTTGGAATCACTTCCCCTCTGCTGTCATTGACTTGTGTCTCGCGTGCCTGAAACGGGTTGTAATCCACGGTATGGATGACATCGTCAAAGCCGCCCTCGCCAAATGGCCCAACGTGCCGCACTGTTACGGCTGGCTGGGGCTCGACGCGCGCGGCAACTGGTACATGCGCGACGACCGCTGCCAGGCGGCCGGCCCGTTTGCGCGGGCCGAGGGGGGGGACGGTGGCCCCGCCAGCAAGGGTTCCCTGCTCAAGCACGAGAAACTCATCGAGTTCATCCACCGCAACTACGCCGCGGATGAACAGGGGCAATGGTTCTTTCAGAACGGACCGCAGCGGGTGTATGTCGAGCTGGAAAACACGCCCTTCATCTGGCGCTTGCAGCCCGATGGCCGGGTCTGGTCCCACACCGGACTCGATGCGGGCGAGGTGAGGCAGAGCTTGCTGGACGAGCAGGGGCGCCTCTATCTTGTGACCACGATGGGCCTCGGCCTGGTGCACACCAGCGACATGGCGCTGGCGGCCGACGCGGTGGAGCTGGGGCGCTGGGTGCCCGAGCCGGTGCAATGGTCTGCGTTGCCGATTGACTGGGGCTTTGTGCGGAGCCCGCAAAGCTTGCATGGGACAGAAATCCGACCAGTCGGCAAGTCCTGACGCGCGGTTGATGGCAGACGCAAAAAAAGCCGGTCACTGACCGGCTTTTTTTACAGGGCAGACAGGCCCTCTGTTTTATTTGACCGCGGCGAGGATGAACTCGACGGCCGACTGGATCTCGGCGTCCGACGCCGTGGAGCCGCCCTTGGGAGGCATCGCGTTTTTACCCTTGATCACGCTGGCGGTCAGCGCTTCCAGACCGAGGCCGACGCGCGGGCCCCAGGCGGCCTTGTCGCCGAACTTGGGCGCACCGGCCACCCCGGCCGCATGGCAGGCCACGCAAGCCTTGTTGTAAAGCGCTTCACCACTGAGTGCGGCGGTGGGTGCGGCAGCGGCCGCACCGTCAGCGGCCGGGGCTGCGCCCGAAGCCGCCATGGCGGCAGCGATCGTTGCGGCATCACCCAGCACCACGGTGCCCACGCGCTGGATGCGCTGGGCGGTCGCGAGTTCGGGGTCCACCGCGCCGGCGGCCGGCTTGTCGCCTGAGGTGACGTAGTACACCAGGCCGATGATGATGAAGATCGGGGCGACAAACGAGAAAAACGACGTCCAGAGCAACTGGGCAGGGGTTTTGATCGGGCCGGTGTGGGAATCGTGCGCGTGGTCGCTCATGGTGTCCTCAAGGGTGGCGGAACGGGGCCAGGGTGGTGGGTGCAGGCCATGCCCGGCCAAGCGCCGGACAGCCTGCGATTATAGCCAAGCCCCTCTTGCCGCAGACTTGCAGCGGGACCCGCCTGATAGAATCGGTCGCTGTTGTTGCTGCTGCTGCTGCTGCTGCTGCTGCTGCTGCTGCTGCTGCTGCTGCTGCTGCTGCTGCTGCTGCTGCTGCTGCTGCTGTAGCTGTAGCTGCTGTAGCTCAGTGGATAGAGTATTGGCCTCCGAAGCCTATAGTCACTGGCCCGGCATGCAACAATTCGACGATTGGTCTCCTTACAGCATGCGGCTGTAGCTCAGTGGATAGAGTATCGGCCTCCGAAGCCGAGGGTCGTGGGTTCGATCCCCGCCAGCCGCACCAATTCATACCTTGCAAGAGAGTGATTGCTCACGTTCTTCGAGTGATTGCCAAACTCCCTTAAGGTTTTTCTTGCCAGTTTGGCACAATACGATGTGTGACCTATGGTCATGTCTCAGTTGGGCTGGGCGTTTGTGCCCTGTGTGTGCCTCGATCGTGCCCACGAAAACTCGTCCGATGGACTTGATCCGTTCGTTTAGACCATCGGTCCTGTGCCTTTTCTCGTTCGCATTGGGGAACCACCACGGCCTCCACCAACGTGAACACCTCTGAGCATATCCCCGCTCATACAGAGAAACTAAAGTAGTGATGCGTGGGCTCGACGTCGGAAGGCTGTCTCCGCTCGCGCGGAAGATCCCGGCTCAGGACGGCGATGGTGGTGGGGGAGGGGGACCTATCCCCGCTCGCGCGGGGGAACCCGGCGCTGTACGACGCTGGCCCGTCGCTGCTGCACCCTCACGCAGCCAACTGGTTCCTGGACGGCCAGCCGCCAAAGCGCACCGGCAACGCCCACCCCAACATCTACCCTTACGACTGCCTGCGCACCGGCACCGATCCGGTC
>PHCC01000045.1 GCA_002842215.1 Betaproteobacteria bacterium HGW-Betaproteobacteria-9
CGCGGGCAACTTCGGGGCCAACGTGGTGATCTCGGCGGTTGGGGTAGATACCCTGATCGACATCGGGGCTGACAGCATCACGCTGGTGGGTGTCAACGCCGCCACGGTGACCCAACAGGACTTCATCCTCTCCTGACCATAACAACCGGGATTCCCCGACGGTCAGGCCTTCCTGACCCTTCAAAGCCCTCTTCGAAAGAAGGGGGCTTTTTTTCTGCGTTGTGCCGTGGTGATCGGCGGGCTTAGGCAAGGAGCGCGCCGCCAATAACCCCATCAGGTATGTGTTGTGAAAAAAATCACGACTGGAAACCCATGTGTATCAAAGGGGCGTGATCGATCCATTTGCTGGAATTTTTGGAGATCAAAAAGTTACAAAAAAACACATATGAAACGTTCTGAATTCACCAGTTTTGAAATCGATCAATCGGTATATCACTCCTCGATGATTTTCGAAGAGTGCGACGCAAGATCTTGAAAACAAAGATGTTTTGTAAGACGTAGTGCGTCAGTTCAGACGCACGGAGTACGCATATTTAGGTATGTCGGACTCGGTATTGATACCAAAGGTGACGCTCGTGACACTGATTCCCACCGCAGCACAACTTGAAACATATGTGTTGCAGCCCACCTGGCGGGTCGGCCAGGCAGACCAAGGGGAATCGCATGAAAACCGTCATCACGCTCCAGGACTTCGTCCACATCCATCTCGAGCGGCCCCCGCCCACGGTCCCTGTCAAACGGACCCGTGCGTAAACCCCAAGCCCCTCGAACCCCACGAATTTCTGGAGAAACATCATGGCCACCAAACCCGCCAACTTCACCGTGACCCTCGGCGACCTCGAGAAAATTCTCGAGCAGATCCGCATCGCCGAACACCACGCTGCCACCGGTGTGCTGGAGCACCCGGATGGCACACCCATCAGCGCCTTGTTGCCTTCGGGCCTGCGCACCGTGGATGGCAGCTACAACAGCCTCCTGCCCGGCCAGGAATTGCTGGGCGCGGCCGACCAGGTCATGCCGCGCCTGCTGGAGCCCGAGTTCCTGAACGATGCCGACGGTGACGAGATGCCCCTGGGCCCCGAAGGTTCGGGCGCACCCACGATCACCAACACCGACTACGACTCCCACATCAGCGTGGCCGATGCCGACCCACGCATCATCAGCAACCTGATTTCGGATCAGACACTGGGTAATTTTTCGGCCATCTTCAAGGCCCTTGAACTGGCAGGCTCGGCCGACCCGATGGCCGACACGGCAACGATCCTGGCCGAGACCGATCCGGCACTGCGTCTTGCTCTGGCGGAGTCCCTGGGTCTGGACATTTCGGCCAACGGCAGCATCACGATAGAGAACCTGTCGCCTGACATCGGGCTTTCGCCATCGTTCAACGGCTGGATGACGCTGTTCGGCCAGTTCTTCGACCACGGGCTGGACCTGATCCCCAAGGCGGGCAATGGCACGGTCTACATCCCCCTGCAGCCGGATGATCCGCTCTACGTGGAGGGTGGCCCGAACTTCATGGCCCTGACCCGTGCAGCCACCGTGACCACGGCGGGCGCGGACGGCATCATGGGCACGGCCGACGACCAGACCCACGAAACCATCAACACCACGACGCCGTTCGTTGACCAGAACCAGACCTACACCTCGCACGCGTCGCACCAGGTGTTCCTGCGCGAGTACATGGCGCACCCGGTGACAGGGGAGACGATCGCCACCGGGCACCTGCTGGATGGCGCCAACGGCGGCATCGCCAACTGGGGCGAAGTCAAGGCGCAGGCCATTCAGTTCCTGGGCATCGCGCTCGACGATTTTGATGTGCTCAACGTGCCGCTGCTGCGCACCGACCCCTACGGCAAGTTCATTCCGGGCGCCAACGGCTACGCCCAGGTCATCGTGGGTGTGGGGGTGGATGGCGTGGCCAACACCGAAGACGACGACGTGGTCGAGGGCGACCCGCTCGCGCCCGTCAGTCCTTCTGCAGTGGCTGCACTGCGAACCGGCCACGCCTTCCTCGACGACATTGCGCACCACGCGGCACCAGGCTTCTACGACCACGATGGCAACCCCGCGACCGCCAAGATCGCCCAGACCGCTGACACCGACGTGGATGCCGACGACAGTGGCACCCTGTCCACCGCAGAGCTCACGGCCGACGATGGCCTGGCCAGCACCTACGACAACGAACTGCTGGACCGCCACTACATCACCGGCGACGGACGCGGCAACGAAAACATCGGTCTGACCACCGTGCACACCGTGTTCCATTCAGAGCACAACCGCCTGGTGGAAGACTACAAGCAGACCATCCTGAGCAGCGGCGACCTCGGCACGCTCAACGACTGGCTGCTGGTGCCGGTCGACGCGGTTCCGGTCTTCCCGGAGGACATCAATGCATTGGTCTGGAACGGCGAGCGCCTGTTTCAGGCGGGCCGTTTCGTCACCGAGATGGAATACCAGCACCTGGTGTTCGAGGAGTTCGCCCGCAAGGTGCAACCGGCCATTGATCCCTTCGTGTTCTCGGCTTCGCCCGACCTCGATCCCGCCATCGTGGCCGAGTTCGCCCACGTGGTGTACCGGTTTGGCCACTCCATGCTCACCGAAACCGTGGACCGGCTGGACGCGGAAAACAACATCGTGGGCGGTGAACACATTGGTCTGATCGAGGCCTTCCTCAACCCGGTGGAGTTCGATCAGGACGGTGCGGTGTCGGCTGAAGTGGCTGCCGGTCAGATCATCCGCGGCATGACCCGGCAGGTCGGCAACGAGATCGACGAGTTCGTCACAGACGCCCTTCGCAACAACCTGGTCGGGCTTCCGCTGGACCTGGGTGCGCTGAATATTGCGCGCGGCCGAGACACGGGCGTGCCTTCGCTGAACAACGCCCGCGCGCAGTTTTTCGAAGCCACCGGCGATTCGCGGCTCACGCCTTACACGAGCTGGACGGATTTTGCGACCCACATGAAAAATCCGCTGTCGGTGATCAACTTCATCGCGGCTTACGGCACCCACACCAGCATCACATCGGAGGTGACGATTGAGGGCAAGCGCGATGCCGCAATGGCATTGGTGGTTGGTGCGGAAGGTGAAACGCCCGAGGCAACGGCTGACAGACTCGACTACTTGAACAGCACAGGGAGCTGGGCGGGTGTCGAAACCGGCCTGAACCTGGTGGACTTCTGGATCGGCGGCCTCGCCGAAGAGAAGCAGGAGTTCGGCGGCATGCTGGGCGCCACCTTCAACTTTGTGTTCGAGTCGCAGATGGAGAATCTGCAGAACGGCGACCGCTTCTACTACCTCAGCCGCACGCAGGGCATGAACCTGCTCAACCAGCTCGAAGGCAACAGCTTCGCGGCCATCGTGATGCGCAACACCGACCTGGGCGAAACCGGTCAGGGTCACATCCCCGGCCTGATCTTCGACACGCCCAATGCCATCCTGGAAGTGGTTCAGGCGGTGCAGATCGGTGACGATCCGACCTGGGGCAACCCGATCCTGGACATCATCAAGCCCCTGTTCATCCGCACCGGCTTCAACGCCGAAGACGGCAACAACCACTTCCTGCAGTACAACGGCGCGGACCACATCGTGCTCGGTGGCTCTGAACTGAGCGACACCCTGGTCGGCGGCCTGGGCATCGACACCCTGTGGGGTGATGGGGGCAACGACCGTCTTGATGGTGGCTACGAGGCCGACAAGGTGTACGGCGGCGACGGCGACGACATCATCACAAACCTGGGCGGTGACGACTTCCTGTTTGGCGACGACGGCAACGACGTGATCCACATGGGCTCGGGCATCGTGCTCGGCTTCGGTGGCCGTGGCAACGACTTCGTGATGACCGGTCCGGACAGCCAGGAGGTGTTCGCAGGCGAGGGCGACGACTTCGTGCTCGGCAACAACGGCGGCGACCTGTTGATGGGCAACGAAGGCAACGACTGGCTCGAAGGCGGCGAGGGCTTTGACACGCTGGCCGGTGAAAACTCGGAGCTGTTCTTCAACAGCCCGATCGTCGGTCACGACGTTCTCAATGGCCAGGGCAATGACACCGACTACGACGGCGAGTCGGGCGACGACATCATGTTCCAGAGTTCCGGCATCCAGCGCAGCAACGGCATGGCGGGCTTCGACTGGGCCGTCCACAAGGGTGATCCCAACGGCGCCAACTCGGATCTGGGCATCCCGATCTTTGTCAACCAGGAGGCGGTCATCCTGCGCGACCGTTTCGATCTGGTCGAAGGCCTCTCGGGCTGGGATCATGACGACGTGCTGACCGGCCGCCAGGTGGTCACGGGAGCCAACGGTGTGGGGGGAGCCGCCGCCGAGTTCGACGAGTTCGACAAATGGGAGTCTTTTTCGAACACGCTGTTGCAGTCCGCTGTTGATCGTATTGACGGTTTCGGTGACCTGGTGGCCCATCTGGAGCGGGTGCAGGTCGAATGGGCGGGCGAGACCAAGACCGTGGTGGTGATGGACGAGGCGGCTGTTAGCCGCATTGATGCCACGACCGCCTCCTTCGTGGATGACACCGCGGCCGATATCCTGCTGGGTGGTGGCGGCAATGACCTGTTCATGGGCAAGGCGGGTAACGACATCATCGACGGCGACAGGTGGCTCAACGTCCGTCTGGCCATCAGTGGTGTGCCTGACCATCCCAGCGCCACAGCCGATACCCTGACTGGGCCCGTCTACGACAACCTCACCGGAGCAGTGCTGTTCGGCGGGCGCTCGCTCAACAGCATGATGATGGACCGCACCCTCAATCCGGGACAGCTGAGCATCGTGCGCGAGATTCTCGACGGAGATGAGGACGACACCGGGATCGACACCGCTGTTTTCCGTGGCAATTTCGACGAGTACGCCATCACGCAAAACGGCGATGGTTCGTGGACGGTGGCACACGACCCGGCATTCGACGGTGGCGGCGGGGGCGGGGGCGGCAACGGCAACAACAACGGCACCTTCGACGGCACTGATCGCCTGTTCAACATCGAGCGCTTGCAGTTCGGAGACGGCACGGTCATGGTGATCGCAGGTCCGAACTCGCCACCAGACGGGCCCCT
>PHCC01000030.1 GCA_002842215.1 Betaproteobacteria bacterium HGW-Betaproteobacteria-9
CATGTACGGCAACATCGACACGCTCTACGCCGCCCACAACGCGGCCAAGGCCATCAAGCGTGAGAACGCCATCAAGGGCATGCCCGTGCCGCTGCACCCCGGCGCCGAGCGCTATTACAAGGAAGTCGGTCTGATCAAGTAAGGCCCAGGGCAGACCCCAGGCTCATCCTCTTCGACCATCGAGAATCCCATGTCAAACCAAAGTTCCAGCGAGACCCCGGCCAGCCCGCTGCGCGGCGCCATCTTCTGGGTCGCGATTGCCTTCTCGGCCTACCAGCTCTGGATGGCCTCGTTTCACCCGCTCTCCAGCCAGGTGATCCGCGCCATCCACGTCGGCTTCGTGCTGCTGATGATCTTCGCGCTGTTCCCGCCCATGGACGGGCGCTCGGCCGTCTGGCGCGCGCTGGGCTGGCTGCTGGGCCTGGCGGGTTTCGCCACCGGGCTGTACCAGTGGGTTTTCGAGGCCGACCTGACGCTGCGCGCCGGCGAGCTCACCCAAGCCGACTGGGTGGTGGGCGTGCTGCTGATCGCGCTGGTGTTCGAGGCCGCGCGACGTGTCATGGGCTGGGGCCTGCCCCTGGTGTGTGTGACCTTCCTGCTCTACGCCCTGTTCGGCCAGCACCTGCCGGGCGCGCTGGCCCACCGCGGCTACGGCATCGACCAGGTGGTGAGCACGCTGGGCTTCGGCACCGAAGGCCTGTACGGCACGCCCACCTACGTGTCGTCCACCTACATCTTCCTGTTCATCCTGTTTGGCGCCTTCCTGGAGCAGGCCGGCATGATCGGCCTGTTCAACGACTTCGCCATGGGCACCGTGGGCCACACGCGCGGCGGCCCGGCCAAAGTCTCGGTGATCTCCTCCGGGCTGATGGGCACCATCAACGGCTCGGGCGTGGCCAACGTGGTCACCACCGGGCAGTTCACCATTCCCCTCATGAAGCGCTTCGGCTACAGCCCGGCCTTTGCCGGCGGCGTGGAAGCCACCGCCAGCATGGGCGGGCAGATCATGCCGCCGGTGATGGGGGCCGTGGCCTTCATCATGGCCGAGACCATCAACGTGCCGTACATCGAGATCGTCAAGGCGGCGTTGATCCCGGCCATCCTGTATTTCGTCACCGCGTTCTGGATGGTGCATCTGGAAGCCGGGCGCAAGGGCCTGATGGGCCTGCCCAAGGACGAATGCCCCAACCCCTGGACCGCGGTGCGCCAGCGCTGGTACCTGCTGCTGCCATTGATGGGCCTGGTGGCCCTGCTCTTCTCGGGCTACACGCCGCTGTTTTCCGGCACGGTGGGCCTGGGCCTGACCGTGATCCTGATCTTCGGCGCGGCCGTCATCAGTGGCGTCAAGGCCATGGCCCTGCGCGGCCTGGCCTGGGTGCTGCTGGGCTTCGCCTGCGCCGGCTTCTACCAGTTCGGCGTCGGCACCTTCTTCGTGGTGAGCGCCTTGCTGATCGCCTTGACCTTCATCCTGCGCCGGGGTGGCGATGCCCGCGCGCTGGCGGTGAAGGCACTGGTGGACGGCGCGCGCCACGCGCTGCCGGTGGCCATCGCCTGCGCGCTGGTGGGCGTGATCATCGGGGTGATCAACCTCACCGGCGTGGCCGCCGAGCTGGGGGGCTACATCATCGCCATCGGCCGCGACAGCCTGTTCCTGGCGCTGCTGCTGACCATGGTGACCTGCCTGGTGCTGGGCATGGGCATTCCCACCATCCCCAACTACATCATCACCAGCTCGCTGGCCGCGCCCGTGCTGCTGGAGCTGGGCGTGCCGCTGATCGTCTCGCACATGTTCGTGTTCTATTTCGGCATCATGGCCGACCTCACGCCCCCGGTGGCACTGGCCTGCTTCGCGGCGGCCCCGATCGCGCGCGAGAGCGGTCTGAAGATCAGCATGCAGGCCATCCGCGTGGCCATCGCCGGCTTCATCGTGCCCTTCATGGCGGTCTACAGCCCGGCGCTCATGCTGCAAAGCGGCGACTGGATGGACACCGCCTGGATCGTGTTCAAGGCGCTGGTCGCCATCGCCATGTGGGGCGCGGGCGCCATCGGCTACCTCGCGGGCCCGCTGAACTGGACCGAACGCGCCGTGGCGATCGTGGCGGCCAGTTTCCTCATCGTGGCGCTGCCGCTGACCGACGAAATCGGTCTGGCCGCGGTGGCCGCGTTCGTCGCCTGGCACCTCTGGCGCACGCGCCAGCAGCGCGCCATGGCCACGGCGCGCTGAGCCGACCGCTGAGGAACCATGGCACTGCTGGGGGTGTGTCTGGCGCTGGTGGCATCGACCGCGCCACCGGTTTTCGTGCCGGTGCACAGATTCACGCTGGCCTGGACCCACTCCATCGAGAAAGTCCGCTGGGAAGAGGACTACGCCGTGGCCCCGGGCGCCACACCCGGGGCCGCACCGGTGCTGCGGGCGCTGGCCGCGCGCGTGCGCGGCTCGGCCGCCGGCATGGAGCCGCCCGACGACGCGGTGCTGCGCAACGGCTGGTACGAATACACCCCCCGCATGTGGTCGCCCCAGGGACTGCGGCTCACCCGTTCGTCCTACACCGCCGACTACGCCTGGTGTGTTGACGGCCACTGCGTGCCGCTGGGCCAATGGCTGCCGTCAGATGGCGGTGTCACCCTGCTCACCCCCTGCAACCGGCCCGACCCCGAAAAGCCGTGACCCTGTGACAAACAAGTCACTCCACTCACGGTATGCTGCGACCGGTGAATTTCGCCCAGCTGCTCTTCCCCGACTTTTCGCTCATCCTGATCGGCTACCTGCTCTGCCGTTTCACCGCACTCGACCGCAAGGTCTGGGAGCCCATCGAGAGCCTGGTCTACTACTTCCTGTTTCCGGTGCTGCTGTTCCAGTCCATCGTGAAAAGTCCGCTGGACCTGGGGGCCACCTCCAGCCTCATGGCCGCGGGCTTCTCGCTGGGGCTGGGCGGCATCGCACTGGCGTATTCACTGCCCCACTGGCCCTGGCTGGGCCGACGGTTGGACGTGCGGCTGCACGCCGCCAGCGCGCAGGTGGGCTTTCGCTTCAACTCCTTCATCGCCCTGGCGCTGGCGAGCAAGGTGGCCGGACCGCAAGGCCTGCAACTCATCGCCGTGATCATCGGCGTGTGCGTGCCGCTGTTCAACGTGGGCGCGGTCTGGCCCATGGCCCGCCATGCACAGAAACATTTTGTGGGTGAACTGCTGCGCAACCCCCTGATCATCGGCACCGCTTCGGGTCTGGTGGCCAACCTTCTGGGCTTCCAGATCCCGGTCTGGCTGGAACCCACTGTGAGCCGCATCGGCCAAGCCTCGCTGGCGCTCGGCCTGATGGCGGCCGGTGCAGGGATGCAGCTCGGTTCGCTGCACGCAGCCAAGACGCTCGGGGTGGCGGTGCTGGCCGTCAAACACCTGGGCATGCCGCTCATGGCACTGGGCCTGTCCCGCTTGTTCCAGCTCGATGCCACACAAACCACGGTCCTGCTGATGTTCTCCGCCGTGCCCACCGCGTCGAGCTGCTATGTCCTGGCCGCCCGCATGGGCTACAACGGGCCGTATGTGGCGGGGCTGGTCACACTGTCCACCCTGCTGGGGATGGTGAGTTTGCCGTTTGCACTGGGCATCCTCCCGGATTTTTGAGCATCCCGCGGACCCACGCATCCTCACCAGCGCCCTTGTTGTCAACTTGCACCACAACCGCCTGTGGCAGAATTCAAGGGATTTTGGGGTCCCGAGCGGGCCCCGCCTGCCTTGTTCAAGCCGTCGTGATCGGCAACCTGTCATCGAGGATTCAGCATGTCTTTCCCCGCCCCCTTTGGCCACCTTGCGCCCCTCACAGCTGCGGTGGTTGCGGCGCTCAGCCTCATGGGTTGTGCCAGCAGCGGCGGCTCCGTCGCACCCAACCCCTTCAAGATCGCCACCAGCTCGGGGGCGACGCAACCCCACATTGGCACATTGCGGGTTTTTGGTGACAGTTACAGTGACATTGCCTTCACCAACTCGCAACACACGGGCAACTGGGTGAGGGAACTCGGTGCACGGATCCCGACCGATGTGACACTGAACTACGCCATTGGGGGCGCACGGGCTGGGTACGCCGGTCACCGGGAGTTCAACCGGCAACTCGACACCATGACCTTGCGCGGTCAGGACAAAGTGGGCGACACCGACCTGACCATCGTCTACCTGGGTCACAACGACATCAACAAGAACGGCGCACGCGACGATCTGGCCCATGCCAAGTTTGGTCTCAACGACGGTGTGAACCGACTGAAAGCCATGGGCGCAGCCAATGAAAACCGGCGCCTCTTCCTGACTCAGTTGCACGACTGGAGCAAGAATCCCGGCGTTGCAGATTCAACCCATGATCAGGTGGTTGCCTGGAATGCGTATATCGCGGGGGTTGCCAACAGCAATCCCAACATCGTTGCCGTGGACATGTACACGGCTTTCGAACGCATTTTTGCCAATCCCCAAGCCTTTGGATTCAACAACGTTTCCACGCCGGATGCCAGCCGGTCGGCGGTTGACGCCTTGTTTCACGACACCACCCATTTCGGCACCCGCGGTCAAACCATCATCGCGCGCGTGTACGAACACTACCTGACGCGCGGCTGGGAATGGTCGAACTCGGTGGCGGCCGGCGCTGAGTCGGCCCAGCGCCTTGGGGCGGAGGTCGACAGTGGCATCCTGGCTTTCAACCTGCGCGGCACGCCCACGGCCGCGGGATTCAACCTGATCCCGATCGGACAGACCAGCGCTGCAGATCGTCACTCGGTGGCAAGCAACCGGTTTGCGACGCTCAACGACCCTTACGCCAAAGCGACCGTACCGACCGGTGTGGCCCTCGACTTCACCACCAGCAACAGCCTCTTCAAGAAGAACGGTCGCTACGGTTTTGCGATCACGCAAAACGACAGTGCCCAGCAACTGCACAGCACCGACCGGCTCTTGCAACGCTACAGCTCAAAAGGATCCACTTTTTACTGGCACCAGCCTGTTTCCAGTTTCCTTTTCACGACCCAGCTTTCCAACCTGACATTGCGCGTCGAGAACAACGCCCGCGACGAGTTGCTGGATCGTTCGTTCGCCAATACCAGCGTCGGTAATACATGGTCTTTCGAGCAGAAGATTCGCCGCCCGATGGGTAACGAGTGGATGAGCATCACGCCATGGGCATCCTTCTCCAGCCAGACCCACCAGCTCAAACCTTACGTATCCCAGTCGCTCTACACGTCGGATGTCTCATACAGCGCATCTCGCGCCAGAGACATCTTCTCGGGCATCGGTTTCGATGTGCAGTTCGCACCGCTCGCCCTCCAGAACGGAAAGACCCTGACCTTCAGTGGCGGGTTCAGTCACACGGAATCGCTGTACCGCAGCGCCTTGAGCATCGCCATGACGGAAGCCAATCAACCGGGTGTGCCGCAGCGTGAAACGATTGAACGGGCAAAATTCCGAAGCACGCTGGCTGGCGTGAATGCCTCCCTGGGCGTTTCGAAGTCCCTGAATTTTTCCGCCTCCTACGCCGCCGACCTGCAAAAAACAAAGGACACGCAGCGCGTCAGCCTGCTGGCCAACCTCCTGTTCTGATCCCATGGGCTGACCGAACCTGTTGAAGGGCGCCTGAGCGCCCTTCAACGTTTCTGAAGAACGCTGCGCAAAAAATCAACCCCTTTCATGGGCAACTTTGCTCAACGCCCGCACTGCAAATGCAGGGCGTGTTCTCCGCATTCGCAGCAAAAACCCATGGCAGTGCACCCAACCACCATTGACCGTCAAGACAAATCATGAAAATTGCCATCGTGGGTACCGGCTATGTCGGCCTTTCCAATGCCGTTTTGCTGGCCCAGCACAACGAAGTGGTCGCCCTGGACATAATGGCCGATAAGGTGGCGATGCTCAACCGCAAGCAGTCACCCATCATCGACGCAGAGATCGAGGAATACCTCAAGACAAAGCCGTTGAACCTGCGGGCCACCACCGACAAGAACGAGGCCTATGAAGGTGCCGAATTTGTCATCATCGCGACGCCCACCGACTACGATCCCGTGACCAACTACTTCGACACCCGCTCGGTCGAATCGGTCATTCAGGACGTCAAAGCGATCAACCCGAAAGCCGTGATGGTGATCAAGTCCACCATCCCCGTGGGCTATACCGTCAAGGCACGCGCCAGGTTCCAGACCGACAACCTGATCTTTTCACCCGAGTTCCTGCGCGAAGGCCGCGCCTTGTACGACAACCTCTACCCCACCCGCATCGTGGTGGGCGAACAGAGCGAGCGGGCACGCACATTCGCCGGCCTGCTCCAGCAAGGAGCCATCAAGAAAGACATGCCCCTGCTGTTCACGGACCCGACCGAGGCAGAAGCCGTCAAGCTGTTTGCCAACACCTACCTGGCCATGCGCGTGTCGTACTTCAACGAACTCGACACCTATGCGGCGACCCACGGGCTGGACAGCCGACAGATCATCGACGGCGTGTGCCTGGACTCGCGCATCGGCGCCCACTATAACAACCCCTCGTTCGGGTACGGCGGTTACTGTCTGCCCAAGGACACCAAGCAGTTGCTCGCGAACTACCAGGAGGTGCCGCAGAACCTGATCCAGGCCATCGTGGCGTCCAACAGCACCCGCAAGGACTTCATCGCCGACGACATCATCCGTCGGCACCCCAAGGTGGTGGGCATCTACCGCCTGATCATGAAGAGCGGTTCGGACAATTTCCGCGCCTCCAGCATCCAGGGCATCATGAAACGCATCAAGGCCAAGGGCATCGAGGTCGTCATTTACGAACCCATGTTCAACGAAGACAATTTCTTCCAATCGCGCGTGATCCGCGATCTGGACGCTTTCAAGCAGATGTCGGACGTGATCGTGGCCAACCGCCAATCCGAAGCCTTGACCGACGTAAAAGACAAGGTTTACACCCGCGACCTGTTCGGCAAAGACTGAGCCCGCGTACCTCGGGGTGGCCAGTCTTTTGGCGTTGGCGCGACAAGGTATCATTGCGGGTGACGTTTCCGGGGCCCGTTTGAACACTTTTGGCGGTCTTCACCGCGCGAGCCGGTTCAATCTGCACGGGCAAACACCCCACCTTTAGAATTCCACCGCCCCAGCCACCGAGGCGTGGCCGTTGACCAGCGCCGGCATCCCGAACTGCTCTCCCATCATGAAAATTCTGTATGTCGCCGGCCGGGAAGAAAGCTACTCCCGCACGCGAATCGTCATCCGTGCGCTGGAAATGCGGGGACATGAGGTGATCAAATGCCTGCCCCCGGACAAATCGTTCAAACACTACCCCGGACTGGTCCTCTCGGCCCTGCTGAAGGCGCCGTCCTGCGATGTGGTGCTGACCGGGTTTTACGGCCAGCTGCTGACCCCGGTCATCCGGTTGCTGACCTGGAAGCCGATCGTGTTCGACATGTACATCACGACCTACGACACCATGGTGTTTGACCGGGAAAAGGCCAAACCCGGTTCGCTGAAAGCCAAGCTCTATGCCCTGTCCGACTGGTTGTCGTACAAGGCCGCCAATGTATCCATCCTGGACAGCAACCACGTGATCGCCCACTTCGGTGAATATGCCCGCTCCAGCACGAGCAAGTTGCGCCGCCTGTTTCTGGCCGTCGACAATACCGTCATCTACCCCCGGGAACGCCAGCAGAAGCATGATGCTTTCCTGGTGCATTTCCACGGTGAGTACATCCCGTTCCATGGCGTCAAGCACATCTTCCAGGCCGCCAAACTGCTGGAAAACGAGAACGTCGCTTTTCAAATCATCGGCCGCGGCCTGACCTTCGAGCAAGACATGGCCCTGCTCAAGGAACTGAACGTCCAGAACGTGAAGATCCTGGACCCGGTTCCCTACGCCGGACTCGCGACCCACATGGCGGAGGCCGATGTGTGTCTGGGCATCTTTGGCGACAACATGCGGGCCGAGCTGGTGCTGACCAACAAGGTCAACGAAGCGATCGGCATGGCCAAACCGCTGATCACACGCCGCAACGCACCGGTCCAGGAACTGCTGCAGCACAAGGAGAGCGTGTACCTGGTGGACGCCGCCAGCCCTCGCGCGATTGCCGACGCCATCCTCGAACTCCAGCGCGATGAAGGCCTGCGCCAGAAGATCGCCGAAAACGGCCATCGGCGCTTTCTCGAACACGGCACCATCCAGAAGCTTGGTGAAGGACTGGAAGCCATCCTGAACGAAGTCGTGAGAAAAAAGGCCTGAGCCCGCACCCGGAGACGTCGCTGGGTCGGCCTGGCTACCGCATGAACCTCAAAAAAGTCCTCTTCAAGATCGTCTCGTATGGGCTGGTGTCCGTCGCGGTGGTCTATTTCGGCCTGCAACTCAACCGGCATCTGGCCGACATTCCGCCGATAGACTGGTCCTTCGCGATCGTCCTGACGCTGGTGCTGTCGATCCTGGTCACGGCGTTGAACACCCTCACCATCGCCCTCAACTGGCGCCTGTTGCTCAAGGACCAGGATGTGCATGTCTCGCTGCTGCACGTCTGGCAAATGGTGGCTGTTTCACAGATCGGCAAATACCTGCCAGGCAACGTGGGCCATTTCGCCGGCCGTGCGGTGCTGGGCAAGGAACAGGGCATCCCCATGGGTGTGACGGTGGCCACCACCTCGATCGAAACCATCTGGAACATCATCGTGGGCGCGGCGCTGACACTGCTGGCACTGGCGCTGGGCATCGGCGGGTTCGAATCGGTGCTGGAAGACAGCTTCGCAACGACCGAGATGCTCGTCGCACTGCTGCTGGTGTCGGTGGCCGCGCCCACGGTGGGCATCATGGTGATGAACCGGATGTTTCCGCGGCTGAGCCTGAAGCTCGGTGGCGGTTCCCTGGTCAAGCCCCCCAGGGTCGTCACCAGCCTGGTGGTGGGCGGGATCATTCTGTTCAACCTGTTTGTGTTGGGCGCGGTTCTCAAACTGCAGGCCACCGCGGTGTTTCAGGCCCACGGGGGCAACTTCTTCCTGTTTGCCCTGCTGTTCAGCGTGGCCTGGATCATCGGCTACCTGGTGCCCGGATCCCCGGGTGGCATGGGCGTGCGCGAGGCCATGATGCTGCTGCTGTTCACCCCGGTCATTGGTACCGGCGCGACCCTGGGCATTTCCGTGACAATGCGCGTCACCTCCATCCTCGGTGACGGGCTGGCCTTCCTGCTGGGCATGGCGAGTCTGAAAATGTCGCCGCCACCCGTGCAAAACCACCGCTGAAACCAGCCCCTTGTCACCCACAAGTCCCACCATGAACAACAGACCCTGGCCTGCGTACCTGGTGGCAACCCTGTTTGCCTGTCTGGCCGTGTTCCTGGCCATTTTTGTAACGCCACCGGGTGATCTGCCAGACGAATCCGGGCACTACGCCTATGTGGTGGACATGACCAAGGGGCGGCCGCTCCCCCTGCTGGGCCAGGCGGAGATACCGCCCACCCTCTGGCGCGACATCGAAGGCGCGGTGGATCACCACCGGAAAAACTACATCGTCCAGCACCCGCCGCTGTACTACGGTGTCGCCGCCATACCCTACGCGATCGTTCACAAGTTCACCGAAGACAAGCAGATCCTCGCCCGCGCACCGCGGCTGGTGTCGGCCTTGTCGCTCGGCTTGCTGGTGCTCGTCCTGTTCAGGATGCTGACGTTTCTGGGCATTGCAGAAGGTCCGGCGCTGGCCGGGGCCTCACTGATCGGTTTCATCCCGATGGTGACCCACCTCGCGTCGGGCATTTCCAACGACCTGTTTCTGACACTGATGAGCGCCCTGGCGACGCTCTACTTGGTGAAGTACGTGGTGGATGGTCACATCCGGCACGCCCACGCCTGCGCGTTCTGGCTGGCTTGCGCGGGGGCGACCAAGATGACGGCGTGGATTCTGATCGCGGCCTACGTGGGCATTCTGCTATTCGAGATGCGCAAACGGGGCCTGTTGTGGATTGGACACGCGCTCGCGGTGTCGCTGCTGTCGGTCAGCACAGCCCTTTGGTGGATGCGTCGAAACATTTACCACTTTGGCGATCCCTTTTATATCCATGGTTCGCATCTGAAGCAGACGGTGTTTGACTACACCCTGCTGGACTATTTTCGCCAGCAGCCGTTTTTCGAATGGCTGGTGTACCACTTCTATGCCTTGATCGGGTTTTCCGGCTATTGCCAGACGCCTCAGACCATGGAGCAGGTTCAACGCCTGTGTCACGGCGGCAAGCTGTTCAGGGTGGAAGGTCCCTCTTACTTCGTGTTCACTGCGTTAGCCCTGGTCTGCGTGCTGGTGTTGCTGGCTGCCATCACGCGAAACGCCTGGCGCTCGACGGCTGTTCGTCCAGAGCCGAAGGGCTGGATCAGCTTCCAGGCATGGGGCTCTTCCCTGTTGGGCAATGGGTCGGTCCGCAAGCTGCTGTTTGTCTTGCTGTTCACCCTGGGCACCGCTGGCGTGGCATTGGCACTAATGAACAGCCACAACTTTTCATGGAGGCTGACCGCGCTGCCTTTTGGCGCCAGCTTTCTGCTGGCGTTTTCAGGCTTTCTGGGTATCGCCAGCGTGTTCACGACCGACCAGCCCCAACAACGGTTGACCGCCTATGGCCCCCTGCTGCTGACGCTGTTCGTGGCACTGCTGTTTTACCAGGGCTACAAGGCCATCCTGTTGACGGGATCACCCCACGGCATCCAGGGGCGCTACCTCCTGCCCTTTGTCCCCCTGTTGCTGGCTTCATTCATGCTTGCCACCAGAACCTTCCGGTACCAGGCGCAACTCCTGTTGGTGATCTGCCTGGGGATGGGCTGGGCCTATGTCAACGCCTATGCCACCTATGTGATCCCCTTCTTCCAATTCGTGCGGATATGAGCAAACTCATCAATACCTTGCTGCTCACGGCTGCGCTGTTTGCCGGGTTTGCCGCGTTGACCTGGACGCTCAGCAAAGACCGGGTGCAGCACTTCGGCAACACACAGGTCCTGGACAACAAAGAGATCACAACCATCACACCAGTGGGCCCTTTTGGCGGGCAATTCCTGCTGAGCCAGAAGATGGACATGAGCCACATCAATTTTCGTGATGATCTCCTTGATCGGCCCATCTGCTTGTCGCTGTTCCTGGACAAGAATTTCCCTCACTTCAAACACGTGCCCTTCAAGCTGGCCCTGGTTGGCGACCAACTGAACGTTGTCAAAGTGCTCAGCACCGCCGTGATCAAGGACGACTTTGGCCGCATCTGTTTCGACGACACCACGCTGGGCCAACTGAAGGACCAGCAGGTATCGATCCAGATTTCGGCCGAATCGCCCGCCCAGACCAACATTGCCCGGGTCATCCTGACGCCCCACAAGAAGGGCTTCCCTGCCGAGATCAACGGTGCCGCATCCAACCTGTCGCTGCCCTTTACGCTGGAAGCCCAGCAACCCATTTCCAGACACCAGTGGATCTCCATTGCGGTCATCAACCTGATCGTCAGCCTGGTGCTGTCGATCGTGTTCGTGCAATCTTTCTCAAGAAAACATTCCTGAAGCGCCTGGGCGCGCTTTCGCTTCCACTCCAGACACTCACCTTCAAGGACATACCCATGATTTTGGTAACAGGGGCCGCTGGCTTCATCGGATCGAACTTTGTGATTGACTGGCTGGGCCAGAGTGGCGAGGCCGTGGTCAATCTGGACAAGCTGACCTATGCCGGCAACCCCGAAAATCTCAAGGCCTTGCAGGGCGACGCACGGCATGTGTTCGTGCAAGGCGATATTGGCGACCGGGCACTGGTTGACCAACTGCTGAAAGACCATGCTCCCCGCGCCGTGGTGAATTTCGCCGCCGAGAGCCACGTGGACCGGTCCATTCATGGCCCCGGCGAGTTCATCCAGACCAACGTGGTCGGGACCTTCAACCTGCTGGAGTCGGTGCGTGCCCACTGGACGGCCCTGGGCGACGCCGACAAGGCGGCCTTCCGTTTCCTGCACGTGTCCACCGATGAGGTCTATGGCACCCTGGGCCCTGATGATGCGCCGTTCACCGAGACCACCCCCTTCGCGCCGAACAGCCCCTATTCGGCATCCAAGGCATCGTCTGACCACCTGGTGCGCGCCTACCACCACACCTACGGCATCCCGGTCCTGACCACCAACTGCTCCAACAACTACGGCCCGTACCACTTCCCCGAAAAGCTCATTCCTCTGGTGATCGTCAATGCCCTGCAGGGCAAGCCCCTGCCGATCTATGGCGATGGGCAGCAGGTGCGCGACTGGCTGTTCGTGAAAGACCATTGCAGCGCCATCCGCCGCGTGCTGGAAGCGGGCCAACCCGGCGAAACCTACAACGTGGGGGGCTGGAACGAGATGGCCAACATCGAGATCGTGCAAAAGGTCTGCGCCCTGCTCGACGAATTCCGCCCACGGGCCGATGGCAAGCCCTACAACGAACAGATCACCTACGTGAAAGACCGCCCGGGTCACGATCGCCGTTACGCCATCGACGCCCGCAAGATCCACACGGAACTGGGCTGGAAGCCGGTCGAGACCTTTGAAAGCGGCATCCGCAAGACGGTGCAGTGGTACCTCGACAACCCCGAGTGGGTGGCCCATGTGCAAAGTGGTGCCTACCGCAACTGGATCGGCACGCAATACGGTGCCGCTGCATGAACATTCTCCTGACCGGCAAGAATGGTCAGCTGGGCTTTGAACTGCAGCGGGCGCTGGCGCCGCTGGGTCAGGTGTTTGCGGTCGACTCCAGCGACTGCGACCTCGAAGACAGCGAAGCCGTGCGCGAGCTGGTACGCCGGGTCCGGCCGCAGGTGGTGGTCAACCCTGCGGCGTTCACGGCGGTGGATCTGGCCGAGACCCATGCGGACAAAGCCATGGCCGTGAATGCCGTGGCGCCCGGCGTGCTCGGCGAAGAAGCGCATCGGCTGGGCGCACCAGTGATCCACTTCTCGACCGACTACGTGTTCGACGGTGAGAAAGGGGCGCCTTATGTCGAGGAAGATGCCCCTCAACCACAATCGGTCTACGGTCGCAGCAAGCTTCTGGGAGAAATCGCGCTCCGGCAGGCCTGTCCCAAGCACCTCATCCTGCGCACCAGCTGGGTGTTCGGAGCGCATGGACAGAACTTTGCCAAGACCATGTTGCGGCTCGCCAAAGAGCGCAGCGAGCTGCGCGTGGTGTCCGACCAGATCGGCGCCCCCACGTCGGCCGCGTTGCTGGCCGATCTCACGGCCCATCTGGTGCGCCAGCTCCAACAGTCCGACCACGCCGCTTTTCCTTTCGGGCTCTACCACGTGACGGCCTCTGGCGAGACCTCCTGGCACGCGTATGCCCGGTACGTTCTGGAACAAGCGACAATCAAGGGCTACGAACTGCGGACGAGCCCGGACCGGGTGATGCCCATCACCACCGACGCCTACCCCACACTGGCCAGACGTCCACGGGACTCCCGGCTGGATTCGTCGAAGTTCAAACGCAGCTTCGCCCTGGAACTGCCCCACTGGGAGCAAGGCTTGAACCACATACTGCAACAGATCTTATGAGCACCTCTCAACGCAAAGGCATCATCCTGGCCGGCGGGTCCGGCACACGCCTCTACCCGGTCACACAGGCCGTGAGCAAGCAACTCATGCCGGTCTATGACAAGCCGATGGTCTATTACCCCCTGAGCACCCTGATGCTCGCGGGTATCCGTGACATCCTGGTGATTTCAACGCCGCACGACACGCCACGCTTCCAGGAGCTGCTGGGCGACGGCAGCCAGTGGGGTCTGAACCTGGAATATGCGGTCCAGCCCAGCCCGGACGGCCTTGCCCAGGCCTTCGTGATTGGTGAAAAATTCATCGGTGACAGCCACTCTTCGCTGGTGCTCGGCGACAACATCTTCTACGGCCACGATTTCGCCGCCTTGCTCCACAACGCCGGTCAGCGCACCGAAGGCGCCACGGTGTTCGCCTACCACGTGAACGACCCGGAGCGCTACGGCGTGGCCGAATTCGATCCGTCGGGCAAGGTGCTGAGCCTGGAAGAAAAGCCGAAGCACCCCAAAAGCAACTACGCCGTCACCGGCCTGTATTTCTACGACAACGATGTGGCCCGCCTGGCCAAGGACCTCAAACCGTCCCCCCGCGGTGAGCTGGAGATCACCGATCTCAACCGCCTGTACCTGGAAGCCAACAAGCTGCAGGTGGAGGTGATGGGCCGGGGCTACGCCTGGCTGGACACCGGCACCCACGACAGCCTGCTCGAAGCGAGCCAGTTCATCGCCACGCTGGAAAAGCGCCAGGGTCTCAAGGTCGCCTGCCCCGAAGAAATCGCCTACCGGCACCGCTGGATCGATGCCGGGCAGATGGAGGCCCTGATCAAGCCCTTGTCGAAGAACGGCTATGGACAGTACCTTCAACAGATCCTGCGGGAAGACGTGCGATAAGCCATGAAAGCCACACCGCTCGCCATTCCGGACGTCATCCTGTTTGAGCCAAAAGTCTTCGGAGACGATCGAGGGTTCTTCTTCGAGAGCTTCAACCAGCTGCGCTTTGAAGAAGCCGTCGGCCGCAAGGTTGATTTCGTGCAGGACAACCACTCGAAGTCCGCGCGCCACGTGCTGCGCGGCCTGCACTACCAGATCCAGCAGGCCCAGGGCAAGCTGGTGCGCGTTGTACAAGGCGAAGTCTTTGACGTGGCGGTGGACATCCGCCGCTCCTCACCGACCTGCGGTCAATGGGTGGGTGCCCATCTCAGCGGCGAGAACAAACACCAGCTCTGGATACCGGAAGGTTTTGCCCACGGTTTTCTGGTGCTGAGCGAGTCCGCAGAATTTCTGTACAAGACCACCAACTACTACGCGCCTGCCCACGAACGCAGCATTGTCTGGAACGATCCGGACATCGGCATCCAGTGGCCGACCGATGCCGTGCCCTTGCTGTCCGGCAAGGACCAGGCCGGGGCTTTGCTCAAAAACGCCGACCTGTTCGACTGAAACCACCACAAGGGCAAGCGCTATCGAACTGCATCCCGTTTTGAGTCCAGTGCGATACCGAAGACCATGAAAGTTCTGCATGTCTATCGCACGTACTACCCCGATCCACCGGGCGGGTTGCAACAAGCGATTCAGCAAATCTGTGCCGGTTGCCAACCACTCGGCGTCGAGTCAGCGGTGTTCACGCTGTCACCCGCCCCGCTCCCGGCCAGCTTGTCCCGCGCCGAAGGCATGGTGCACCGCTCGCGATCGTACTGGGCACCCGCCTCCTGCGATCTGGGTGGACCCGAAGCCTTTCGCCACTTCGACCAGCTCGCCCGGTGGGCCGATGTGCTGCATTTCCATTTTCCCTGGCCGTTTGCCGACCTGCTCAATCTGATGCCGGCAGCGCGCAAGCCCAAAGTCATGACCTACCACTCCGACATCGTCAAACAGCGGGTGCTGGGTCGTCTGTACTACCCGCTGATGCGGCACACGCTCGGCAGCATGGATGCCGTCGTCGCCACCTCGCCGGCTTATGCACAGACCAGCCCGGTGCTGCAACAGCTGGTGAGCGCAGAACAGCTGAAGGTGATCCCGCTGGGGATGAACGATGCGTTGCCACTGGCCGCGGTCGACGGCGCGGAATCCATCGTGGCCCGACTCGGGTTGACGGATCAGCCGTTCATCCTGTCGCTTGGGGTGTTGCGTTATTACAAGGGCCTGCATGTCCTGGTCGAAGCGGCGAGGCATACCCGAGGCACCATCGTGCTGGCGGGCAGTGGGCCTGAAGACCAGAACCTGCGCCAGCAGGTGGCCCGCCTGGGGCTGGACAACGTGGTCTTTGCCGGTCAGGTCAGCGAAGCCGAGAAGCACGAGTTGCTCAGCCGTTGCACGGCTCTGGCACTGCCCTCTCACCTGCGATCCGAGGCCTACGGCATGGTGCTGCTTGAAGCCGCCATGCACAGCAAGCCGCAAATCAGTTGCGACATCGGCACCGGCACCAGTTTCATCAACCAGCATCTGGAAACCGGTTTTGTCGTTCCCCCCAAGGATCCCGAATCGCTGGCGGCGGCGATGAACCGACTCATCGCCGATGACGTCGAGGCCCAGGCCATGGGGCAACGGGCACGCCAGCGCTACGAGCAGCACTTCACAGGCGCCATCATGGCCCGGTCGTACGCGGCGCTGTACCAGTCCGTCACTCCACACTGAACCCACGCCATGACCCCTGGACTTCAGACCATCATTCCCGTGATCCTTTCCGGCGGCACTGGCACGCGCCTGTGGCCGGTGTCGCGCGAGGCGCACCCCAAACCGTTCATGCTGATGCCCGACGGCCAAAGCCTGCTGCAGAAGACCTATCTGCGCGCGCAACAGACGAGTGGTGCCGATCGTTCCATCACCGTGACCAACCGGGATTACTTTTTTTCCAGCCGCGACACCCTGAAACAATCGGTCTCGGACACCAGCGCTTGTGTATTCCTGCTGGAGAAAAATGGCCGCAACACGGCCGCGGCGATCACGATGGCGGCGCTGCACGCCGCTGAGCACATGGGTGGCCCGTCGCTGCTGCTGGTGCTGCCGTCCGACCACCTGGTGGCCCAGGTGGAAGCGTTTGCCGAGGCCGTGCAACAGGCCGCCGTGCTGGCCACCCGCAAACGGCTCGTCACCTTCGGCATCCAGCCCAGCCGCCCGGAAACCGGCTTCGGCTACATCCAGACCGGTGAACCGCTGCACCCGGGCTACACCGTGAGCCGCTTTGTCGAAAAACCCGATCTGGCGACGGCCACGGCCTACGTGCAATCGGGCGAGTACCTCTGGAACGCCGGCATGTTCTGTTTCGAGGTCGACACCTTCCTGCATGAAATGGGCTTGCACGCACCGGAGGTCCTGTCCGCCTGCCAGGCGTGTTACGCGGCCATGCGTGGCCAGACAGGGGGCAGTGGGCAGGGGCTGGAGATTCCGGACGCGCTGTACGCCCAGGTGCCGTCCATCTCCATCGACCACGCCCTGATGGAAAAGTCGGGCCAGGTGGCCGTGATCCCGGCCGACATCGGCTGGTCGGACATCGGGTCGTGGACGGCCGTTCGCGACCTGACACCGGGCGACGCCAACAACAACCGATCGAACGAAGACAGCATCTTCATCGACAGCCAGAACACCTATATCCACGCCGACCAGCGCCTGGTCGCCACCGTGGGCACCCGCAACCTGATCATCGTCGACACGCCCGATGCCTTGCTGGTGTCGGACGCCGACAGTGTGCAGGATGTGCGCCAGGTGGTCAGCCTGCTCAAGCAGAAGCAGCACCCGGCGTACCAGCTGCACCAGACGGTGGCGCGGCCGTGGGGCACGTACACCGTGCTGGGCGAAGGCGCCCGCTACAAGCTCAAGCGCATCGAAGTGCTGCCGGGCGCGAGCCTGAGCCTGCAGATGCACCACCACCGCAACGAACACTGGATCGTGGTCAGCGGCGTGGCGGAAGTCACCAACGGCGAAAATGTGTTCCGCCTGGCCAGCAACGAATCCACCTACATTCCCGCCGAGCACAAGCACCGTCTGCACAACCCCGGCCCGGATCCGCTCGTGATGATCGAGGTCCAGAGCGGCTCCTACCTGGGTGAAGACGACATCGTGCGATTTGAAGACATCTATGGCAGAACCAACTGATACGACTTTGAGCCAGTCTCTCCCCCTGGACACAGGCCACGACGACGCCTGGTACGAACACGACGGGCGCAGCGACATCTGGGTCGGGCTGCGCAATGCACATGTGTGGTCGGCGCTGGGCTGGCACGACATCCGCCAGCGTTACCGGCGTTCGGTGCTCGGTCCGTTCTGGTTCACCCTGAGCACCTTCATCATGATCGGTGTGCTCGGCGTGCTGTACTCCACCCTGCTCAAGCAGGACATCGTCACCTATCTGCCCTACCTGGGTGTGGGTCTGGTGATCTGGCAGTACATCTCGACCGTCATCACCGAGGGCGCGAACTCGATGATCAACTCCGCCTTTCTGATCAAGCAGATCCGCATGCCGCTGAGCATCCATGTCTGCCGCATCGTCTGGCGCAATTTCTGCATCCTGCTGCACAGCCTGCCGGTGGTGATCCTCTTCCTGCTGGCCATCGGCCACTGGCCCGGCATCACGTTCCTGCTGATCATTCCCGGCCTGCTGATCCTCTTGCTGCACGGTGTCTGGATGGGGGTTCTGCTCGGCATCCTGTGCGTGCGCTACCGCGACATCCTGCCGATCGTCACCAACTTCCTCCAGGTCGCATTCTTCTTCACGCCCATCATGTGGTCGCCCGACCTGCTACAGGATCGCGCCTGGATCGCCCACTTCAATCCCCTGTACCACCTGATCGAAATCGTCCGGGCTCCGGTTCTGGGCACCCCGATCCACCTGCAATCCTGGGTGTGGTCGATCGGTTTCCTGATCGTGGGCTTTGTCGCCGCCCAATACCTGATGCAGCGCGCGCGCCACCGTCTGACTTACTGGCTGTAACCCCATGAGCACAAGCATTTCCGCCCGGCAGCTGACCGTGGAGTTTCCGATTTTTGAAAACTCGCACCGCTCGTTGAAGAAGAAGGTGTTGCACCTGACCACCGGGGGCACCATCGGCAACGACGCCGGCAACCACCCTGTGGTGTGCGCCCTCGATGCGCTCGACTTCGAGTTCAAGGACGGCGACCGCGTCGGTCTGGTGGGCCACAACGGCTCGGGCAAGACCACGCTGCTGCGCGTGCTCTCGGGCATCTATTCACCCACGCGCGGCCAGCTCAAGATCAAGGGCAAGACCGCGTCCCTGCTCGACGTCTCCACCGGCGTGGACCCGGACGCCACCGGCTTCGAAAACATCTATCTGCGCGGCATCATGAACGGCTTCAAACCGAGCATGATCCGCAGCAAGATCGACGAGATCGCAGACTTCACCGAACTCGGCGAATACCTGAACCTGCCGGTGCGCACCTACTCGAGCGGCATGATGCTGCGCCTGACGTTCGCGATCTCGACCAGCATCCAGGCCGACATCCTGCTCATGGACGAGTGGCTCAGCGTCGGCGATGCCGACTTCCGGGAAAAAGCCGCCAAGCGCCTCAAGTCCCTGGTCGACAACGCTTCCATCCTCGTGATCGCTTCCCACAACCCGGAGCTGATCGACAACGTCTGCAACAAGAAGCTGCAGCTGGAGCACGGCAAGATCGTGGCCAGCGAGGTGCTGGGCCAAGCCAGCAACCCGACGCCCGCGCTGGCTTGAAGCCAGCCGGACCGGCTCCCCCGATCAGCCGCCTGCCATGAACGCCGACCACCCCATCTTTCCCTACCTGGAATGGCTCTCCGGCCGCCAGCCCGTGCGCACGCTGAAAGGCCTGACCAGTGCCTACCTGGCCTACCCGGTGGCCGAGCGCATGGAGCAGCGCCAGGTGCGCGACAAGCTGGCCGAGCTGCACCGCCACTACCGCAAGCCCTTCGCCGAACGCCTGCAGCTGGCCCGTCACCAGCTCGCCGACACCGTGGCCTTTGCCATGCAGTCCGTGCCCTACTACAAGGACACGCTGGGCGGTATTGGCTTTGACCCCGAGCGGCTGCGCACCGACATCGGCTACCTGCAGGACATTCCCCTGCTGACCAAGGACATCATTCGCGAACAGGGCGATCGCCTGCTGTCCCGTCCGCTGGCCGCTGCGCCCCACTTCACCTGCAAGACCGGGGGCTCCACCGGAGTCTCCTGCGTCATTGAATACGATCAGATTGCCGCAGATCACGCTGCCGCGGTGGTGCTGTATTGCCGCAAGATGGCGGGCAAGTCGCAGCGCCTGCCCGAGCTGCATTTCGCCTGCCGCTTCCCCGGCGACCCGGTGCCGCCCTGGCCGTCGCGCGAAGACTTCAAGTGTTTCGCGATGAACCGCAGCAACATCTTTTTCGGCGCGCTCGACGCAGCCGGTCTGGATGAAATCTGGGCCACGCTGCAGCGGCGCCGGCCCTACCTGGTGCACGGTCATCCCTCCACCATCTATGCCCTGGCCTGCCACATCGAAAAGACGCAAGGCAAGGGCAAGGCCTTTGCCGTTTTTGAGTCCAGCGGCGAGCTGATGGAAGACTACCAGCGCAACAAGATCGCCCAGGTGTTGCAGTGCCGGGTCGTCAACCGCTACGGTCTGGCCGAACTCGGCGTGATGGCCTACGACCTCGACGGTGGCCGCGGCCAGGGCATGCAACTGCTGGACTCCGAGGGCTGGAGCGAATCGCTCTCCACCGACAACGCACCCGACGGCCATCAGGAGCTGGTCTTCACCTCGTTCCGCAACCGCCTGATGCCGCTGCTGCGCTACCGCAGCGGCGACCTGGGCCGTGTTGAACAACGGGACCAAGGCCTGTTCCTGACCGAGGTGGTGGGCCGCCTGCACGACATCGTGCCGATCAACGGCACCCCCCACGCCACACACCACATCCAGGACGTGCTGGACCACCGCGTGGGCGGCATCCAGGAATTCCAGATCGACCTGCGCGGCGCCCAGCCGCTGCTGCGCATCGTGGTCGACGCCAACGGCAACCCCGAGACCATCGCAGCCCGTGTCGAGAACTACTGGCCCGGCGCGTTCCAGCTTGAATTTGTGCAACACGGCGATCTGGTGCGCGTTGGCCGCCATGCCAAGTTCCGCCACGTTGTCACCGCCTGAATCCCATGATCCACGTTCTCGCCCCCGGAAATCAACAGCACACCGCCACCCTGCTGGTGGCGGCACTCGCCCGCAGCTGTGGTCTGGAACAGGTATCGCATGGCAGTTTTCCCGGCCTGCTGCAAACGCTCCACGAGCCGAGTGGGAACGATGCGTGGGTCGTGGTGAACCCCTTGGACGACTGGACACCAGCGCTCATGGGCCTGACCCGTGTCCGCAGCAAGATCATCGTTCTGGGTGCATTGGCGCCGGCTCTGGCCGACTTCCTGAAGGCGCGCACCGAACCTCTGCCGCAGGACCTCATTGAGGCGGCCGGTTGCGCGCCAGCCAGCACCTACCAGTTTTCTGAAAGTGCCGCGCGGGTGCGCTGGTTGCCTGAGCCGATGTTTCGCCTGTCGGGCCGCACCTGTCGCCAGCCAGAACGGGCACTGCGCCGCTACGACTTCACCGACGAATGGAACAACCTGGGCTTCGGGGCCATCACGGCCGACGGCTCACCGTGGTCGCTGGCGCAATGCGCCTGGCTGGATTCCCACAACGAACTCGCTCAAGTCACGGTCGAAGGCCGGCACCATGGCGCTTACGCGGGCCTGTGGGACCAGGGTCCGGCCAGCCTGCTCTGGTTCAACCGCTCGGTCGGTCCGATCGACTCGCAAGAGTGGCGCTGGCTCGAAGACTTCCTTTCCGATCACCGTCCAAGCGAGTTGCCTTGCTGGCCGGTGCTGGGCGAAATTCCCCACGGGTTTGACGCTGCCGTGACCATGCGGCTGGACTGCGACGAAGACGTGGAATCGGCTCGAACCCTGTGGCAGGTGTATCAGCGCGAAGGTGTCCCCTTCAGTCTGGCGCTGCACGCCAAGGTGCTGGCCGACGCACAGCACCACGTGCTGCCCCGTGAGGTTCTGGCCGCTGGCGGGGCCATCCTGTCGCACACGGCCACCCACGCCCCGGACTGGGGCGGCAGCTACGAAGCGGCCTACCTCGAAGGCAAAACATCGGCCGACGTGATCCGCGACACCATCGGCCACACCGTGCGCTACGCGGTCTCACCCTTCCACCAGACGCCCGTGTATGCCCGGCTGGGGCTGGCCGACGCCGGCTACTGCGGCTGCATCGGCGGCATCATCCGCAACGACTTCGACTTCCTCATGGCCCGCTCGGGGCTGCCTCCATTCTCGGGGTCGGGATTCATCGGCCACAGCCAGCAATGCATGCTGCACGGCGACTGCCTGCTGGAGGGCGACGATCCCATCGCCGTCTTCAAACAGGCCTTTGATCTGGCCTGCGAAGGGGGTGCGTTTTTTGGCTACCTTGACCATCCATTCTCCGAACGCTACCAATATGGCTGGCTCACCGAAACGCAGCGTGCCGATGCCCATATGGCGCTGATTCAACACATGCGTCAGCGCGGAAAGGTGTTGTTCGCCAACGAAGACCAGGCCATGGATTTTCTGCACGACCGCGCGCACACACGGGTACAAGCCAGCCCCGATGGGTTCCTCATCGCGCGACCGCCGGCTGCTTCCTCCTGGCCGCTGCAAGTGCGATACAAGGGCCAGTCGCTGGGCATTGAAAGCGAAGGCCTGGTGCGATGAAACTCATGGTTGTTTTTGGCACCCGGCCAGAAGTCATCAAGCTCGCGCCCGTTATCGAGGCGGCTCGCCACCTGGATGGCATCGAACTGCTCAGCTGCTCCACCGGGCAACACCGCCAGATGCTGGACCAGGCGCTGGCATGTTTTGGCCTCCAGGCCGACATCGACCTGGACCTGATGCGCGCGAACCAGACGCTGCCGGAGCTCACCGCCCGCCTGATCGAAAGCCTGACCCACACCTACCAGCAACACCGTCCGGACGTGGTGGTCGTGCAAGGTGACACCACCACGGCCTTTGCCGGCGCGCTCGCGGCCTTCTACCAGCGCATCCCGGTGGCTCACGTTGAAGCCGGACTGCGCACCGGTGACCCCTACAGCCCGTTCCCGGAAGAAATCAACCGCGCCATGATCGCGCGTCTGGCGCGCTGGCATTTCACGCCGACCAGCAATGCCACCCGCAACCTGCTCGCCGAGGGCATCGCGCCGGAACACATCACGCAGTGCGGCAACACCGTCATCGACGCGATTGGCCTGATCCGGCAGCAATGGGCGCAGCGCCCCTACCAGGGCGATGCCGTCGACCTCTTTCCGGATCAGAACGTGGTCCTGATCACCACCCACCGGCGCGAGAACTTCGGTCAGGGACTGGAGAACATCTGCGAAGCCCTGCTTCAACTGGGTCGCGAGTACCCCCAACTGGGTTTCGTGTTCCCGGTGCACCTGAACCCTCAGGTGCAGGAAGTGGTCTACCAGCGGCTGGCCGGCATACCCAACCTGCGGCTGATGTCGCCCGTTGATTTCGAGACCAGTCTGTACCTGCAGAGCCGCTCGGTGCTGATCCTGACCGATTCGGGCGGCATCCAGGAAGAAGCACCGTCGTTTGGCGTGCCGGCGGTGGTCATGCGCCAGCACACCGAACGCAGCGAAGGTATCGACGCGGGCTTTGCGACCCTGGCCGGTACCGATGTCGACCCCATTCTGGAAGCGGCCCGCGGGTGGTTGGGCGCCCCGGAGCGGCGCGCCCGGTTGCAGGGTCAACCGAATCCCTATGGCGATGGCAAGGCCTCGCAACGCATGCTGCAGGTGCTGTTGAACGACGAAAACGGGGCCCGACATGGCCACCGCTGAGCGGACACGACCCGCCAGTCAGGATTGCATCCTCTTTGCCACCGCCGACTGGGACACGCCTTACTGGACCAACAAGCAGCACACCGCAGCCCATCTGGCCGAAGCCGGGTGGCGCGTGCTGTATGTCGAGAGCATCGGCCTGAGGCCACCCAAACTGGGCAGCGGCACCGACTGGGGACGCATCCTCAGACGACTTTGGCGGGGCCTGCGCGGCCCGAGGCAGGTGAGCAAGAACCTGTGGGTCTATTCCCCGCTCCTGGTGCCGTTCCGCCATGACCATCCCTGGATCCGCACACTCAACCGCAGCTTGCTGAGCAATGTGCTGCGCTGGTTCATTCGCAGTCGATCATTCTCCCGGCCCATGGTCTGGACCTACCACCCGTACATCGTCGATCTTCTGGACGATCTTGATACCGGCCCTTTGGTCTATCACTGTGTCGACGATCTCGCCGCCATCCCGGGTATCGATGCAGACGCTTTCAACCGCGAAGAAGTGCGCCTGCTCAAAGTGGCCAACCACGTTTTCACGACCAGCCCAGCACTTCAGGCCAAATGCAGCCGTCATCACGGGCAGGTGGTCGATTTGCCCAACGTGGTGGATGCTGCGCATTTCGGGCAGGCCCTGAAAAGCGGTCCTCTGCCAGAAGACCTGGCGGTGATTCCGTCCCCACGGCTGGTGTACGTGGGGGCCCTGTCGGACTTCAAGGTTGACTTTGCACTGCTCCATGCGCTGGCCAGACAACACCCCGAATGGAGCTTCGTCCTGATCGGTGAAGAACGCGAGGGGCAACACGACCCCACGCTCGCCGAGATGCGCAAACTGCCCAACGTGCACACCCTCGGACACAAGCCCTATGGGGCCTTGCCACACTATCTGCGTGGGATCGACGTCGGGCTGCTGCCCACACGGGTGAACGACTACACACGCAGCATGTTTCCGATGAAGTACTTCGAGTACCTGGCCGCCGGTGTTCCGGTGGCGTCGACACCGCTGGAATTCACCCGGCACAACCATGTCGGGCTGTGCATTGGTGACGATGTTCCCAGCTTTTCCCGGGCCATTCATGACCAGTTGCGGCGTGGCCGATTGACGCCCGGGGAGGCAGCGGATTTCGTCGGCGAAAATACCTGGTCACGGCGCCTTGAAAAGATGCTTCAAATCGTGAACGGCTCTCGCGGTTGATACACCGAATATGCCGTTTTCCCACCCGCCTTCAGCTTCCGGGCTTTCGATCAAGCACCAACGACATGGACAAGAACACGACCCCACTGGCTCTCTTGACGCACTACGAACGCCGCGAGGCAGAAACCGAGCGCATCAAGGGCCAACTTCGCGTCGATGAAGCGCTCAGCATTCAAGGCGAGGGCATCGCCAACAATGCGCTGCTGATGGCGCTGCTCCCCCCCAGCGGTCAGGCACCACGCACGCTGTGGGAGCGCATCCGGTTCAGCGCGAAATACCTGCTCGGTAATTTTGACAAGGACATCGAGCGCCTGACCCTGGATGGCCGGCTGCTGACTGAAACCAGCAAGAAAATCAGCGAGGAAGCCAGAAACGACTATGCGCGCTGGGTCCGCCAATACGACGAAAAGGGTGCGGGCTACCTCAGGACCCTGATGCAGCAAGCGAAGGCATTCACCAGCACGCCCAAGCTGTCCATCGTCATGCCGACCTACAACCCCGATCCGGTGTTCTTTCGCAAGGCGCTGGACTCTGTGCTGGCGCAAACCTACGGCAACTGGGAGCTGTGCATTTGCAACGATTGCTCCACCCGCCCTGAAGCTGATGAGGTCGTCCAGGAGTACCTGGCTCAGGACGAACGCATCCGCTACGTGAAGCTGGAAAAAAACCAAGGCATCTCGGGCGCCACCAACGGTGCGATCGGCATCGCCACCGGTGACTGGGTGTGCTTTCTGGACCACGACGACGAACTCACCCAGGATGCCCTGCACTGGGTCGTGGACACGATCAACCAGCGCCCACAAGCCAGGCTGATCTATTCGGATGAAGACAAGATTGACGATCAGGGCAACCGGTTCGAACCCTATTTCAAGTGTGAATTCAACTACGAACTCATGCTGGCCCAGAACATGGTCTGCCACTTCATGGCGGCACAAAAAGCACTGCTGGACCAGGTGGGGCCACTTCGCAGCGACTTCGACGGATCACAGGACTACGACCTGACCCTGAGGCTGGTTGAGGGATTGCGCATGGACGAGATCGCGCACGTCCCGCGCATCCTTTACCACTGGCGCGCCTGCGAAGGCAGCACCGCCTTGAGTATTGACAACAAAAACTACGCGCTGGACGCGGCGCGGCGGGCGGTGTCCGAACACCTGGCGCGGGTGGGACTGCCGGGTGAAGTGGTACCGGGCATCATTCCCCACTACAACCGCGTCAAGTTCCAGTTGCCCGACCCGCCGCCCCTGGTCAGCATCGTCATCCCCACGCGGGACAAGCCAGAACTCATTGCCTTGTGCCTGAAGACGGTGCTGGAAAAAACCACCTACCCCAACTTCGAGATCGTGGTGGTCGACAACGGCAGCGTGGATCCACAGGTCAAGGCCCTGTACCATGAACTGTCCAGCGACAAGCTGCGCATTGTCGATGCCAGCATCCCGTTCAACTTCTCCAGGCTCGTGAACATGGGGGTGGCCGCCAGCCGCGGCGACATCGTTCTGCTGCTCAACAACGACATCGAGATCCTGGATGGCAACTGGATGCACGAACTGGTTTCCCATGCCGCGCACGAAGGTGTCGGTGCAGTGGGCGCCAAGCTGCTCTACCCGGACGGACGCGCCCAGCACAACGGCGTCATCGTCGGCATCGGTGGCGTTGCCGGCCACTCACACAAGTTCTTCCCTGGCGACGCACCCGGGTACTTCGGTCGCGCTCAGCTGCATCAGGAACTCAGTGCCGTCACCGGAGCCTGCCTGGCGATCAAGCGCTCTGCCTGGAATGACGTGGAAGGCTTCGACGAACAGCTCGGCATCGCTTTCAACGACGTGGACTTCTGCCTTCGGGTTCAAGCAGCCGGGTACCGAAACGTCTGGACCCCACACGCGGTGCTCAAGCACCATGAGTCGGCCTCCCGCGGTCTGGAAGACAACCCCGCCAAACAGGCGCGATTCGCCAGCGAAGTGCAGTACATGTTCGCCCGCTGGGGCAACAAGATGGCGGCGGACAGGAACTACAGCCCGAATCTGACGCTGGTCTATGAGGACTTCAGTCTGGCGTGGCCGCCGAGAGTCGCACATGGCGAGTCTGCGCGTACCAACACCAATCGTTGATCCCGCGATCCCTTCCGCGATCAACGAGATTCCAACTCTTCAAACACCGATACATCATGCTTCTGATCAATGACCTGACACGGCAAGACGAAACGCTCTCCGAAAAAATCATGGAGGCGGCACAACGGGTGCTGTCATCCGGTTATTTCGTGTTGGGCAACGAAGTTGAACGTTTTGAACGCCTGTTTGCTCAGTATTGCGGTGTTGAACATTGCGTGAGCACGGGCAATGGCACCGACGCGCTGGAACTGGCCATGCGGGCGCTGGACCTTCCGGCCCAGTCGGGCATTGCGCTGGTGGCCAATGCCGGCTTCTATTCGTCCATTGCTGCGCTCGGCGCAGATCTGCACCCGGTCTATGTCGATGTCGACGACGACTCGTTGTTGATGGATCTGGATGCTCTGGCGCGCGTCCCTGCTGCAGACATCAAGGTGGTCGTGGCCACCCATTTGTTTGGCCGCATGCTGGACATGAACAGATTGACAAAGCTGTGCCAGCAGCGTGGCTGGTTCCTGATCGAGGACTGCGCGCAGTCGCACGGGGCAAAAGGCGCCGATGGCCAAATGGCGGGCAGCTACGGTGATCTGGCTGCGTTCAGCTTCTATCCGACGAAGAACCTGGGCGCCGCAGGTGACGGCGGTGCCGTCGTGACCGCGTCAACACCGCTGGCGCAGCGACTGAAAAGCCTGCGTCAGTACGGCTGGGGCAAAAAAATACGAGGTGTTGAACGCGGGAGGCCGCAACTCCCGGCTGGATGCCTTACAGGCAGCCATTCTGGTCGAGAAGCTGCCCTATCTTGACCTTTGGAATCAACAGCGGCGAGACATTGCGCGGCGCTACAGCGAACAGATCACCAACCCCTTGGTCAGGCTGCCCAAGGTCAGCGGCGACGACTATGTCGCCCACCTCTTCGTGGTCAGGGTCCATCAGCGTGACGCACTGGCTCAGCACCTGCGCCAGCACCAAATAGCCACCGATGTTCACTATCCTATTCCGGACCACCAACAACCCGTGTGTTCGGCTGAATTTTCGGGAACCCACCTGCCCGTCACAGAAGCAGCCGCACAAACCGTGTTGACCCTGCCCTGCTTTCCGACCTTGAGCAACGCCGAAGTAGACCTGGTTGCACAAACCATCAACGACTGGAACGGGCAATGAACTCGTTGATAATTCCGGTCTACCTCAACGAGGGGTCCATTCCGCGCCTGCTGACCACCGTTCAGGGCATGTACGAAGCCCTGAATGGTGAACTGGAAGTGGTGTTTGTGGTCGATGGCAGCCCTGACGCCAGTGCCGCACGCCTGCACGAAGGGTTGCAGCAGGCCAGATTTCCAGCGCAGTTGCTGACCTTGTCAAAAAACTTCGGTTCTTTTCAGGCTATCCGCACCGGCCTTCAGGCAGCGCGTGGCAAGCAATTTGCCGTGATGGCCGCTGATCTGCAGGAGCCTCCAGAACTGATCTTGAGCATGTTCGAGATCCTGAAAACCGACCGCGCAGACGTTGTTGTTGCAAGCCGTGTCAGCCGCGACGATCCACGCCTTTCGCGATGGTTTTCGCAGTTGTTCTGGTGGGCATACCGCAAGTTCGTCATGCCTCAAGTCCCACTGGGCGGCGTCGACGTGTTTGGATGTAATCGCTTGTTCCTGGAACACCTGCTGTCCCTGCAGGAAGCCAGAAGCTCCTTGATAGGACAGATTTTCTGGCTGGGGTTTCGCAGGGAAACCCTGTCCTACAGCCGGCTTGGGCGCCAGGAAGGAAGCAGCGCCTGGAATTTCCGGCGCAAGCTTGACTATTTGTTTGACAACGTGTTTTCGTTTTCAGATCTTCCCATCCGGGTCCTGACACGCTTGGGCATCGCCGCACTCTCGCTCGCCGTTGTCATGGCCCTGGTCGCGGCTTTTTCACGGATGACCGGCCTCATCGAAGTGCCTGGCTACACCGCCACATTGTTGGCGGTTCTGGCTTTTGGAGGTTTGAACACACTGGGCTTGGGCATTGTGGGCACCTACGCCTGGCGGGCCTACGAAAACACCAAGCAGCGGCCGCTGTCTATGATTCAGCGGAAATTTGAGTTCAACACGAACACAACCGAAGAGACCTGAATGAAAGACTATTTCTGCCACGAGCACGCTCTGTGCGAAAGCACAAAAATTGGGCCAAGGACCCGTATCTGGGCATTTGCCCATGTATTGCCAGAGGCCACAGTCGGTGCCGATTGCAATATCTGCGACCACGTGTTCATAGAAAACCAGGTCGTGATGGGTGACCGCGTGACGGTTAAATGCGGTGTGCAACTGTGGGATGGCATGCTGATCGAAGACGATGTCTTCATAGGACCCAACGCGACCTTCTGCAATGACCGCTACCCGCGCAGCCGGCAGCACCTGGACAAATACCCGCTCACCAAGGTGGACAAAGGTGCCTCCATTGGGGCAAATGCGACGATTCTGCCGGGTCTTCACATCGGGTCCAATGCCATGATCGGGGCCGGTACCGTGGTGACCCGATCCGTACCACCGAACGCCATTGTCATCGGCAATCCAGGACGCATCACCGGCTACGTCGGAACAGATCGAAACAACCACCACACGCAGCCAGCCCCCGGGACCGACACCAGTGATATTCAATTGCTGGACGTCAAAGGGGTCACGCTTCGCAAACTTCCGCAGGCGCGCGATTTGCGCGGCAGCCTGGTTGCACTTGAATTTGAGCAACATGTTCCGTTTGCCGTGCGTCGCTCTTTCATTGTGTTTGATGTGCCCAATCAGGAAGTGCGCGGAGAACACGCACACAAAACATGCCATCAATTCCTGGTCTGCTTGAGTGGGCAATGCAATGTGGTGGTGGATGATGGTTTGCGGCGCCAGGAAGTCACACTTGACGATCCCGGTATTGGCCTGCACATGCCCCCAATGACCTGGGGTATCCAGTACAAGTATTCCGCAGGTGCCACCTTGCTGGTTTTGGCCTCTCACCACTACGACCCCGACGACTACATTCGCGATTACGGCACCTTCTTGAGTAGCGCCAAAGAATCTGAAAATGAGTCCTAAACATTCGTGGCCCATCCAGTTTAATCGATTCCTGATTTCTGGCGGTCTCAATACGGCGTTCAGCTACGCCGTCTTTCTTGGCTTGCTTCGGATAATTTCGTATGAGTCGGCCTATATCGCCTCCTATCTTCTGGGGCTCATCGCAGGCTACTACCTGAACAGCCGCTGGGTTTTTGCCCAAGCAGGCAGCGGCCTCAAACTCGCACTCTATCCCTTCGTCTACGTGCCACAACTGGTCTTTGGCACATTTCTGCTGCGCCTCTTGGTTGAAACCCTGGGAATTCCACCGAGCCTTTCGGTGATTGGCGTCATTGCCTTGACCATACCCCTGAATTTTGTATTGGTGCGCTGGGTCATGCACCAAAATCATTCCCTGCATTCCCTAGGGAAACGGCTCCAGTCCTGGCTGGCTCAACTGACACAACCCAAAGTGCTGTTCAGTTGGTTCTTTGTCAGTGGCGCCGTCGCACTCTTCTTGGGCTACCAGCCGCAATTGGAAATCACCTTGCGGAGTTCGGGTGGTTACATGCAACCGATTCAAACACAAGCCGGCACCTTGTTGACCGAGTTGCCGCCTGCTCAACGCGTTTTGGCAAGACACCGCACCGTCGTGTTTGATGTGCCACTCTCATTGCAGCAGCAATTTGCTCTGGACATCACATCCCTTTCAAACTCTATACAGCTTGAACGGGTCGGTTTCCGATTTCTTGGACTGCGCAAGAGCGTCCCTCTGGAATCGACCAGCATCAGCTCTGAAGGACCAGGCAAGCCGGTCATTCTCGCGATCCGCGTGCCGGCCCAAATCATTGTGCTTTCAACGGTGCCATGGCTGCTTGCAGCGGCTTACCTTGCTGCCTTCATCAAACTGTGGCCCAGACAGTTAACCGACCACGAAAAATCCACGCCTTGGGCGGTTGCATGGCTTGTACTTTGTTTTTCAGTCTTTGTGTATCAGGTTGTGTGGCAGTCCGCCTGGTTGCCACTGGCTGATGATTGGCGCTATTACTCGGGGGGCGTTTTTTCACTGGTCAACGGTCGATTTGACTGGATGCTCATTTCAGGCAATGACACCTATTTTTTAACCGGGCAGGTTTTCGACTGGATCATGCTGAAGATCAGCAACGGCAACTTCTTATCCGTACGTGTATTCGGTTTGGTGGCACTCGCAGGTTTCCTGTCATTCGCCACGGCCTTGCTGCTGCACTACAGCCGACACTTCACGGCCACAGGTCTGATTTTCCTGAGCTTGAGCATGTCGAGCTCAGCCTATTGGGGTCATACCGGCATCGCTTACCATCAGATGTTGCCGGTGCTATTTTTTTTCTGGTGCCTTTGGAAGCTGGCCGAAATCGGCAAGACGAGCCAATTTGCTCATGCCCCATACCTGACGCTCACCTTTCTGGCATTTGCAGCCGGATTGGCCTACATCTCCGGCCCCCTTCTTTTCATGGCCCTCGCCTCCAGCGCCATCATTTTCTGGATCCTGCAGGCACTCAAGCACAAAACAACCAAACCCACCTCCGCCAACGTCATCACCCAACAATGGTGGCCGGCACTGCAGACCTTGAGCGTATTCGGTGCAATGACCATGCTGATGCAAATTGGCATCGTCATGTCACGCCAGGCCAGCCTCTTGGAACGCAGCCATGCATCCGCAATTGTATTTCCAACAGAAATCAGATTCTGGGAATTTCTGGCTGCACTGTATGGGCGTGTTACGGGAATTCAAGGAATTCCGGTCGGGCTGGATTTACTGGTGCTTGCACTGGTATTGACAGGGATGCTGCGACTTGGTCTCGTTGCCTATCAACGCCGATTGAACCACCATCAAACACAGGCACTGATAATTGCCTTGACATGTGGCCTCGGCGGCCTTTTATACGCATTCATTGTCTCAGCTGGTCGCGCTGGTCTAGGCCCTGAAGATGCGAACTGGGTTCGCGTTGCGGAGTTGGCCAGGGCCCGCTTCCATTACTGGTGGCTTGCCGCATTGTTGCCTGTATTTTTCACACTGGCACTTGATCTTATGAACTGGAATGAAACTTGGCGCCGTCGACTTTCCATCACACTGGTTCTGCTCTTGGTTTCCATCAAATCCGTTCACATGCTATATATCGACCCACGTCAGTTTGAGAATGTAAAGGAGCGGGAGTTGAAGGGTATCGACTGTATTCGCGATCGCTGGACTGAGGCACAAAAAGATAAAAGTAAGCGCTATGATTGCCGAGAATTTTACCCAGGCACACTGAACCAATTCATAAAAATTCCAGTCACTAAAGGCCTCCAACCAGCCGTCAAATTGTTCCAAAAACCCATCCAGACCAAAGATCGGTAACATTCTATTTTCCGAACAGCATTGCATCAAGCATTCACACACCATCGGAATAACAAAACCAGCGTGACGAATTCCAAACCTCTGATTCGCATTTAGAAGTTTTTCATACCCGTCACAACCCTGTATTGATCATTGAATCTCGCATCATCTTCAAATGAATGCACTTTCAAGCCACCTTTTCGAGTCAGATAAATTATCAATAAAAAAAAGAACTCGAAATCCATATCAAACACCAGGCTTGCCTTTCTCGACATACTGCGCATATTTGCGTTTATCAGCGTATTGATCGGCCACAAACTCTACGGCCATTTAAACGCCTTTTCCGTTGACCATTACAACCATATCACACTAAGACTCCTTGCAGATGTGGTCAAACCTTTTTCCTTTGGCGGAGGTGCGGGCGTGGTGGTTTTTTTCCTGATTTCTGGCTATATCATTGCCAACGTATTGATGGATGAAGACACCCCAAACTTCATCCTGAAAAGGATTTTGAGAATATATCCAGTCTATGTTGTTGCAGTTTTTTCTGAAATTGCCATCACCCATTTCACCGTTGGATCTCAAGGGATAAATTGGCCGCAGACGCTTGCTCGACTGAGTCTGCTGGGTGATTGGTTTGGCACGCCATACGGCCTGGCCGGAGTCGAGTGGACTCTGCGAATAGAAATCCATTTTTACGCGGTAATGGCAATTCTGAAGTGGACTGGGATCTGGAGGCGCTTCGAAGCGCTGCCATTCATCTTTCTGGGATTCACGGTTCTTTTGCAAATCCTTGGGCCTTTCACCCTTCAAGCAGGCTTTGCAAGAGGCTACGTAACGCTGTACATGCCATTCTTGTTTTTTGGCGCCATCTTCTTATTGCTTGAGAAGAAGTTGTGCAATCCAGTAACTGGCATCCTCTGCCTTGTCTACATTTACCTATCTTATTTGACTCTACTACCAAGAATCAATCCAGGTTTCGCGCAATCTCATTTTGCATCTCTTGCGCTCATCATCTTTCTTGTTGCATGGTTTTTCAGAAGAAAGTTGCAACCAAACTACTGGACCATTCTTTTGGCTGATCTGACCTATTCCGTTTATTTGTTTCACAACTGGTTGTGGGATCACATTATCAGGTACACATCCATGCTGGTATCAAGTACCCTCTTGAACACCTCGCTGACCATTATGTGTCTTCTGTTTTTTTGCTACCTTGTCAATCTGACCATTGAAAAACCCAGCATCAGATTTGGGGCTCTGTTGAACAAGAAGCTCCGTGCCTTGCAGACGGCCAAATTGCCACAGCCTAGTTAGTTTTGATCACGGTTTGGCGCGCAAGAAAGCCGTTCGTGAGAACGGGATGCTTTCAGGGTTCACACAATAAACGTCACGTTCAGCCACGCCACTGCCGATTCATCGCCAGCCAGGCAAAAAGGGAGAAGGCCAAGAGAGCCAGGCCAACGAGATAGGTGTCGCTCGACATCCAGGGACCTTGTCGTCCAAAGTAAACCTGCCAGTCTGTATGTGTGAGTGGCAGGCCCGAGGCGACCGCCCGAGCCGTGGCCGATTTCAGCACCGCGGCGGGCGCAAGCAAGAACATGGCCGTCAACGCCAAGGGCAGCAAACGCCGCTCACTTCGCAACTGCATAGCCAGCCAGGCCACGCACAAGGGGAAGAGCG
>PHCC01000003.1 GCA_002842215.1 Betaproteobacteria bacterium HGW-Betaproteobacteria-9
GGGCTGGTAGGCCGGGTCACCGACCTTGGCCACCACATCGGCGGGCACCGGGATCACCACGATCTTGACCGCGGTGGCCAGGTCGCGGATGGAGGCCACGCCCAGGCCGGCGGACTGCAGCGTGGCGTCCAACTGGCGGTTCTTCATCAACTCGACCGACTCGCCAAACGGCAGGTACTCCACCTTGGCCAGATCGCCATAGCCCAGGCCGGCGGCCTTGAAGATGGCGCGCGCATTGAGCTCGGTGCCCGACTTGGCCGCGCCCACCGAGACCCGCTTGCCCTTGAGGTCGGCCAGGGACTTGATGCCCGAGTCGGCGCTGGCGACGATCTGGATGTAGTTGTTGTAGGTGGCCGAGAGGCCGCGCAGCTTGTCCAGCTTCTTGGGGAAACCCGCCTCGGCCTCGCCCTTCCAGGCGTCGGAGAGGGCATCGCCCAGCGTGAGGGCCAGTTCACCGCGGCCGGCCTGCAGCAGGTTGAGGTTTTCGGCCGAAGCCTTGGTGACCTGCGCGGTGGCGCGGGCGCCTGCGATGTCCTTGGCGAAGATCTGCGACAGCGCCACGCCCAGCGGGTAGTACACGCCACTCTGGCCGCCGGTGAGTACGTTGATGAACTGCTGTTGCTGGGCGACCGCCGCTCCCGACACGAGGGCCGCGGCCACGCTCAGGCCCAGACCGATCTTGTGAATCAAACGCATGGATGTGTCTCCTGTGGGTGGTATGAAAACAAAAGGGCAGAATACCCCAGTTCGATAGCAGACCACCCCCGGTAAACGCTTAGAACGGGGCGGGTTTTCCCCGACGTCGCCTGTGCCGCAAGTGACAGCGCCTGTGGCTTTTCATCGTTCCCATGCCTGCTCGACGACCTTCCCACCTTCTGGCCGACCCCTTTGTCGCTGCATCGCCGTTGCTGCTTGCCAGCCTGGCGAGTGCGGGGAATTTTGTCGACGCGCTCTGGCTCGAAGAAGGCCTGTCGCGCAACACGCTCGACGCCTACCGGCGCGACCTCGCGCTTTTTGGCCAGTGGCTGGCCGCACGCGGCACGGCACTGCCCGAGGCCGGCGAAAGCGATATCAACGCCTACTTCGCCGAACGCCACGCCCAGACCCGCGCCACCACCGCCAACCGGCGACTCACGGTGTTCAAGCGCTACTTCCGCTGGGCGTTGCGCGAACGCCTGATCACCGCCGACCCCACGCTGCGCCTGATGGCCGCGCGCCAGCCGCTGCGGGTTCCCAAGACGATGAGCGAGGCGCAGGTGGAGGCGCTGCTCAACGCGCCCGACACCGGCACACCACTGGGGCAGCGCGACCGCGCCATGCTGGAGCTGATGTACGCCAGCGGCCTGCGCGTGAGCGAGCTGGTCACGCTCAAGACCTTTCACGTCGGCCTGAACGAACACGTGCTGCGCATCACCGGCAAGGGCAACAAGGAACGGCTGGTGCCATTCGGACAGATTGCCGGGCAGTGGCTGCAAACCTGGCTGGGCCAGGGGCGGCGCGAGGTATTGGGCAGCCTGCAAAGCGAAGACCTGTTCGTCACCTCGCGCGGCTCGCACGCGGGCGAGGCCATGACGCGCGCCATGTTCTGGCAACTGGTGAAAAAATACGCGTTGGTCGCCGGCATCACCTCGCCGCTTTCGCCGCACACCCTGCGCCACGCCTTCGCCACGCACCTGCTCAACCACGGTGCCGACTTGCGCGCGGTGCAGATGCTGCTGGGCCACGCCGACATCTCCACCACCACCATCTACACGCACGTGGCGCGGGAACGGCTGAAGAGCATCGTGGCGCAGCACCACCCGCGCGGTTAACGTGAAACACCCCCGCAGCTCACTGCGCCATGCGCAATCGCCGTGCCGCGTCTTCATCGCGCGCATCGTCGATCTCGCGCATCACGCTGGCCAGGTCCACGTCGGCGTGGGTGGGCGTGTAGCGGCCCGTCAGCACGGTGTCGTTGCTCAGCAGGCCGCTCTGGTACAGGCTCCAGATCTCGGGGCCGTACCGGGTGGCCAGCAGCTCGGGTGCAAACTGGCCAAAGAAGTCGCGCAGGTTGGCCACGTCGCGCAGCAGCATGCGTGGCGCGTGGTTGTTGCCGGCAGCGTCCACCGCCTGCGGCAGGTCGATGATCACGGGGAAGTCCTCACCGTCCGCTTCGCCCGAATGGGCGAGCAGGATATTGAATTCCGACAGATCACCGTGCACCACACCCGCGCACAGCATGCGCACCACCTCGGCCACCAGGGTTGCGTGGTGCAGGCGCGCTTGTTCGGGCGTGAAGCGCACGTCGTTCAGGCGCGGGGCGGCGTCACCGTGGGCGTCGGTCACCAGCTCCATCAGCAGCACGCCGTCGCAGAAGTTGTAGGGCTGTGGCACGCGTACGCCGGCGGCGGCCAGGCGGTAGAGCGCGTCGACCTCGGCGCTCTGCCAGGCCGCTTCTTGTGCCTCGCGGCCGAATTTGGTGCCCTTGGCCATGGCGCGGGCCTGGCGTGAGTTCTTGACCTTGCGGTTTTCGGTGTAGTCCACCGCCTGGCGAAAGCTGCGGTTGTTGGCCTCTTTGTAGATCTTGGCGCAGCGGGTCTCGTCGCCGCAGCGCACCACAAACACCATGGCCTCCTTGCCGCTCATGAGCTGGCGCACCACCGAGTCGATCAGGCCTTCTTCGATCAGCGCCTGCAGGCGGGGCGGCGCCTTCATGCGGGCCAGCCCCCGTTGCGGGCAATGCTCACTGGGGCGCCAGCGACCAGCCGGCGCGCTGGTTCGTCTTGTCGTTGGTGTAGTGCCAGTGGGCGCCGCAGCGGTCGCAGAAATAGCCGGTGATCGTCACCTGCACATCGCCGCGCAGCTCCTTGCGGTGGTTGCCCTGCTGCAGCTCGGCATGGCCGGGCGCACCACGCCAGTTGCGCTGGATGCCCTGGCAGGGTTCGCACAGCGGCGAGGCTTCGGGTGAGGTGGTGGCGTCTGGTGCTGTATTCATGACTTTTCGGGTGTGCGGGTGAAGCTTGGCCGGTGCCCGTTGGATGGACAGGCGCCATGCGTGCGATCACGCGGGTGCAGGAAGGAGATTGTGCGCCCAGCGACTTGTGTGCTGTTGCTACATCAGGAAGTCGAGCAGGCTGGCGAACGGGGCGATGGCGCGCATTTTGAACAGGGTGTCCTCGTCGGCGTCTTTCACCAGGGCATCCAGCCCGCCCGCGTTGGCCGCACCCACCACCGCGCGCGACTGCGCGATACGCAGGCGCATGTTGTGCTGCAGGGCCTCGGCGAGGACGCGGTTGTTGCGGCAGACCACCATCAGTTCCGAGTTCAGGTTGGCCGAACGGGGATCGATGTTGTAGGTGCCGACGACGACCGTGTGGTCGTCGAACACCGCGCGTTTGGCGTGCACGCCCCAGCGCGGCGAAGCGGAGGGCCGCTCGCTGCCCGCCAGCGCTTGCCCGCCATAGGCCCAGACTTCCAGCTTCGGCAGGGACAGGCGATCGAGCGAATTCGCCAGATTGGCCACGGTGTAGAACGCGTCGGTGGAATACAGGCTGTTCGTCAAAATCTGCAGCTTGACGCCGCGTTGCGTCACCTGCTGCAACACCGCGAGGCCGTCGTCGCGCAAGACCAGGTAGGGGCTCTCCACCATGATCTGCTGGCGCGCCTCTTTGGCCAGCCGGGTGAGCTCCAGAAACACCTTGCGCCGCTCCACGCCCGAACCCGGGTAGTCGGTGACGAAGTGCATGTCGTTGCAGGTGCTCAACACGTGCTGGGGTTGGTGGCGCTGCAGTTCGGCGGCCAATGCGGCCTCGGCGGCGGAGGGCAGGCCCAGCAGTTCCGGGCCGGGCACGGCCGACGATGCGGCCACGTCGATGGGGTTCGTCACCCAGTCCGATGCCCAGTAGAGTTCGAAACTGTCCGTGATGCCCGAGACCACCGGGCCATCGATGTACATGTCGCTGTCGAGGAAGTTGTAGCGTTCCGAGAGGTCGAAATAGTCGTCGGCGATGTTGCGCCCGCCGATGATGGCTTTCTGGCGGTCCACCACCAGCAGCTTGCGGTGGGTGCGGTGGTTCGAGGCAAAGAACCGGGCCAGGCCCGCGGTGTTGTAGTAACGCACCTCCACGCCTGCGGCCTCCAGCGCCTGGGCGTAGTGCGGCGCGAGCTTGAAGACCGGCAGCGCGAAGTCCACCAGCAGGCGCACCTTGACGCCCTCCCGGGCCTTGCGCGCCAGGGCCTGCGTCACCAGCCGGCTCGCTGTGTCAACCTCGTAGATGAAAAATTCCAGCTCGATGGACTCTTTGGCTTCTTCAATGAGCCGCATGCGCGTGGCCAGCGAGTCGAAGCCCACGTCGAGCAGGGCCACCGTGTGGGGCTCGTGCGAGCGCACGTCGATGGAGGGGTGTGTGGGGGCCTTGCCCAGCCACTGCCGTTCGCTCGCTTCCTGGATGCCCAGGAAACCGAGGTAGAGCAGCACGGGCAGGCCCACGAAGAGCCCCGCCAAGCTCCAGGCCAGGACTTTCGCGGCCCGCCAGAAGGTCCATCGGCTCCCGTTCATGCTGTGTTCCCTGTCGTCGTTTGAATGCGGTGTGCGGGCGCAGTATCGCACCCGTTGTCAGGCGCGAAGTGACACAGCCGGCCGGGGCCTACAGCGGCCTGGTGACCAGCTCGACGGCCAGGCCTTGATCGGTCACGGTGATGCGGCCTGGTCGCAGACCCAGCAGGTCGGCCATCGCCGTTTCCTGGGCATTCAGCTGGTAGAGCACCACTTCGCGCAGGGACTGTTCGGCCAGCGCCGGCGCGTAGGTGTTGAGCAGCTCCGCCGCGTCGGCCGGCAGCCCGGGGAAACGCATGCGGTAGACCTTGAGCTGGTGGGCGCGCAGCGTTCGATCGCTGTGCTCGTAGCGCAGCGCGAAATCGACGGTGAACGTGCCCGGCTGGCTGCGCTGCAGGATCGGGCCGGCCGCGTTCACCGCCATCTCGGCGCGCAGCCGGTTCGAGGCCGGCAGCAAGCCCAGTTGCGGCACCGCCAGGTCCAGGTTCACCAGCCCGGCCACGGGGTAACGCAACGGGAAACGTTTGCCCACCTCGCTCTGCAGCACATCGAGAGGCACGTTCAGGCGGGGCGGTGCGGTGGGCGCCGCGTCCGGTGAAGGCGCAGCCTGTGCCCGCGCCGCGCCGATCCAGGGCAGCAGCGGCATCCAGGCGGCCAGCAAGACGCGGCGGTGCATGGCGGTCTACTTGTAGAACACCTCGACCTGGCCCTTGAGCTGGATCAGCAGGGGCTGCCCTTTGCGGTCCACCGTCTTGCTGGAGGGCACTTTGACCCAGCCTTCGCTGATGCAGTATTCGGCCACGTCGAAGCGCTCCTTGTGATTGAAGCGGATGCCGATGTCGTGTTCGAACACGGCAGCCACGTGGTGCGGGCTGCGTGGGTCAATGGAGAGGCGGTCGGGCAGGGCGGGTTGGGCCGGTTGGGTGTTCGTGTCGTTCATGGGTCTATTTTCGGGGAGTTCTGGGGGGGGGGCGGCAGGCGGTGGTCCGGCGGCCTCAATCGGCCAGCACCCGCACCTTCACGCTTTTGCCCTTGATGCGGCCATCGTTCAATCGGCTGGCGACCTGCTCGGCGATGGCGCGGTCCACCGCGACGTAGGTGGACCAGTCGTTGACGTTGATCTTGCCGACCTGTTCGCGCGTGTAGCCGAGGTCGGCGGTGAGCGCGCCCAGCACGTCGCCGGGGCGGATTTTTTCCTTGCGACCGCCCTGGATGTGCAGCGTGACCATCGGTGGCATGAGCGGGCCTTTGCCGGTGGGTGTGAGTTCAGTGAGCTCGTGCCACTCGGATTCGCGGCCCTGCAGTTGCTCGATCTTGCCCACGCTGCCCATCTCGTTCATGCTGGCCAGGTTCAGCGCCAGGCCGCTTTCGCCAGCGCGCCCAGTGCGGCCGATGCGGTGGATGTGCACTTCGGGGTCGGGCGTCACGTCCACGTTGATCACCGCCGCCAGGCTGGCGATGTCGAGCCCGCGTGCGGCCACGTCGGTGGCCACCAGCACCGAGCAGCTCTTGTTGGCAAAGCGCACCAGCACCTGGTCGCGCTCGCGCTGCTCCAGCTCACCAAACAGCGCCAGCGCGCTCATGCCCTGCGCCTGCAGCACGGCCACGAGGTCGCGGCACTGCGCCTTGGTGTTGCAGAACGCGAGCGTGCTGGCCGGACGGAAGTGCAGCAGGAGCTGGCTCACCGCGTGCAGGCGCTCGTTGTCTTTCACCTGGTACCAGCGCTGTTCGATCTGGCCACCGGCGTGCTGCGCCTCCACCGTCACCGTGACGGGATCGCGCATGAACTGCGCGGCCAGCTTGGCGATGCCTTCCGGGTAGGTGGCGGAAAACAGCAGGGTCTGGCGATCTTTCGGGCACTGGCGCGCGACCTTCACGATGTCGTCGAAGAAACCCATGTCGAGCATGCGGTCGGCTTCGTCGAGCACCAGGGTATTGAGCGCGTCGAGCACCAGGCTCTGGCGCTCCAGGTGGTCCATGATGCGGCCCGGCGTGCCGACCACGATGTGCGCACCGTGTTCCAGCGTGGCCAGCTGCCCGCGCAGCGGCACGCCACCGCACAGCGTGACGACCTTGATGTTGTCTTCGGCGCGCGCCAGACGGCGGATTTCGGTGGTCACCTGGTCGGCCAGTTCGCGCGTGGGGCAGAGCACGAGCGTCTGCACGGCGAAGCGGCGCGGGTTCAGGTTGGCCAGCAGGGTGAGGGCGAAGGCGGCGGTCTTGCCGCTGCCGGTCTTGGCCTGGGCAATGATGTCTTTGCCCAGCAGGGCCGCCGGCAGGCTGGCGGCCTGGATGGCCGTCATGCTCAGGTAGCCGAGCTGCTGCAGGTTGGCCAGCATGGCCGGCGAGAGCGACAGCTGGCTGAAATCGGTGGCGGAGGCCGCGGCAGGAGAAGCGTTCGGGGAAGCGGTGGTCATCCCCGATTATCGGCGCACCGTTCGGGCGAACGGTATGGGTTCTTCATGGGACCGAAGCGCCACACGCGACGCATGAAGCGATCCAGCCCAGGGCACCGCCGGGCCGGCTTCGCCGGACGGCCAGTGCCGCCCCCTGGGGGGTAGCGCGCAGCGCTGCGGGGGGATTTCAAGTGCTCAGCGTGAAGTGGAACGCGGCGCCCAGACCGGGCTCGGAAAAGGCCCAGACCCGGCCGCCATGGCGCATCACGATGCGCTGCACGATGGTCAGGCCGATGCCGGTGCCGGCGTATTCGTCTTCGCGGTGCAGGCGCTGGAAGGGGCCAAAGAGCCGGTCCGCCGACGCCATGTCAAAGCCACAACCGTTGTCGCGCACAAAGTAGATGGTTTCACCGTCGAGGGTCTTGCTGCCGACGTCGATGCGGGTGATCTCTTTGCGGGCAGAAAACTTCCAGGCGTTTCGCAACAGGTTGTCGAGCAGGCTGCGCACCAGGGTCGGGTCGGCCATGGCTTCCAGGTTCGGGGCGATCCGCACCTGCGCCACCCGTTCGGGAGTGGCCTCCATGAGCTGGGCGGCGATCTCGCTGGCGATTTCACTGACATTGACCACGCGCAGCTGCATGGGCAACTGGTTCAGGCGCGACATGTGCAAGAGCGCGTCGATCAGCGCCCCCATGCGCTGGCCTGCGGTCACGATCCGGTTGACCAGATCGAGGCTGTCGGCGCCCAGTTCGCTGGCGTGTTCCCGGATCAGCTCCTGGCTGAACCCGACGATGACCCGGACCGGCGAGCGCAGATCGTGCGCTACCGAATAACTGAAAGCTTCGAGCTCTTTGAGGCACTGCTTGAACTCCGTGGTGCGCTCGGCCACCAGGCTCTCCAGGCTGTCGTTGAGCAGCTTCAACCGGAGTTCGCTGTTCTTGCGTTCCGAGATGTCCTGCACCACGCCGGTCATGCGCCGGCCAGACGCGTGGCCAGCATCGAGCTTGATCCAGCGCGGCGGGACATCTTCGGACAGCACACGAAACTCTTCGCTGAACCGTTTCAGTTCGGCCAGGCTCTCGTCCAGCCGGGTGGTCACCTCGGCCCGTTCCTCGGCGTCCACGCACGCGAGCAGGTCGTCCCGGTCGTGTGACTGGTTCTGCGGCCAGCCCAGCAGATCGGCCGTTCGGGACGAAGCGGTGATGGCCGAAGTGGCCGTGTCCAGCTCCAGCACGCCCATGCTCGCAGCCTCCAGGGCCTGCTGCAGCAGCCGCTGGTGGTCCACGAGTTCGACCTCCAGCTTGTGGCGCTCGAAGGCCATCTGGATGGTGGCGTGCAGCTCGCGCTCGGAGAACGGCTTGAGCAGGTACCCATAGGGGCGGGTCTGTCGCGCGCGCTCCAAGGTGGAGTCTTCGGAATACGCGGTGAGGTAGATCACCGGGGCCGAGTGGGTTTCGCGCAGCCGGGAGGCCACCTCGATGCCGTCCATGTCGCCCTGGATGTGGATGTCCATCAACACCAGATCGGGCTGGGTCTGCGAGACCATCTCCATGCATTCGTCACCGGAGACCGCAATGGCGGGCACGTCGTAGCCCAGCTGCGACAGGCGCTGTTGCAGGTTGAAGGCGACGATGCTCTCGTCTTCCACCACCAGGATGCGGGAGGGTCTGTTCATGTTTTTCGCTCCAGTGGAAAACGCAAGGTGAAACGGGTGGGGCCACTGCGCTGCACCTCCAGCCGGCCATGAAGTTGTCGCGTGAGCAGCTGGACCAGTTGGAGGCCGAGTGAACCGTTGCGTTCGAGGTTCTGATGCTCGGGAATGCCGAGGCCATCGTTGCTGATGGAGAGCTCAATGTTGTTGTTGTCCTGGCGCATGAACAGGCGAACCGTGCCGCGCTGCCCGGCGGGAAAACCGTGCTTGAGCGCGTTGCTCACCAGTTCGTTGACGATGAGGCCGCAGGGGATCGCCTCGTTGATGGGCAGCTTCACGTGGTTGGCTTCGATCTCCATGGCCACATGTCCGGCCACCATGCCGTAGGAGTCCATCAGATTGGGCAGCAGCTCACCCAGAAATTGCTGAAACTCAACCTGGGCGAAGTCGTGAGACTGGTACAGCGTCTGGTGGATCATCGACATCGACCGGATCCGGTTCTGGCTGTCGCGCAACATGGCCACGAGATCGGGGTCCTTGATCTTGAGCGCCTGCAGGTCGAGCAGGCTGTGGATCACTTGCAGGTTGTTCTTGACACGGTGGTGCACCTCTTCCAGCAGCAGTTCTTTTTCCTGCAGGGCGTCGTGGATCAGCTTTTCGTTTTGCTTGCGCTCACTCAGGTCCAGAATCACGGACAGGATCATCGGGCCCTCACCCGTTTCGACCGGGTTGATGCCGATCTCCACTGGGAACTCACTGCCGTCCTTGCGCAGGCCGCTGAGGTCGCGGCCGGCGCCCATGGGGCGGGCGGTGGCTTCGGTCTGGAAGCCCCGGCGGTAGCCCGGGTGGGCATGGCGGTAGCGCTCGGGCACCAGGACCTCCACCGGCTGCCCCAGCAGTTCTTCGCTGGTGTAACCGAAGGTCGACTCGGCCAGCCGGTTCAGGCGCGTGATCACCCCCTGCTGATTGACCACCACCATGGCCACCGGTATGCGGTCAAACGCCTGACCGAGGTACTCGTCCAGTTTGATGTGTTTTACGCTCATTGCCAATATTCGGAAGGATCATCACTTCGCTGCCTGCCCTTTTTGCAACGCGACTCTGCGGCGCAGCATAAGCGCGAAACGGCAACACTGCACGTGAAAAAGTCCTTGTCCGCACGCGATGTGCGGGCCCCTGAATACAAACAGCCTCGTTGTGCGGCTCAGGCGCCGAGCAGGTAGTCCAGCTCTTGCTGGCTGAAACCCGCTGCGCGTCGGGCCGCGTCGTTGAACGGCGGCTTCAGTCGCGGCGCGTTGTGTGTGCGCGAGAGCACGCGGTAGTGCGCCAGCGGGTCCAGTCCCTGCTGCGCGCAGAGCCAGCCGTACCAGCGGTTGCCGATGGCGACATGGCCGATCTCGTCGCGCAGGATCACGTCGAGGATCTCGACGGTGCGAAGGGCTGCGGGGGTGTTGACCTTGCGCAGGCGGGCCTGGATCAGCGGGGTGGCGTCGAGCCCGCGCGCTTCGAGCGTGCGCGGCACCAGCGCCATGCGCGCGGTGATGTCGTGCTGCGTCTTCACGCACATTTCCCACAGGCCATCGTGCGCGGGGAAGTCGCCGTAGTGGAAGCCCAGGCTTTGCAGGTGCGTGTGCAGCAGGCCGAAGTGGGTCGCTTCTTCTGAGGCCACGCGCAGCCAGTCGCGGTAGAAGTCGACGGGCATGCCAGCGAAGCGCCAGACCGCATCGAGCGCCAGGTTGATTGCGTTGAATTCGATGTGGCACACCGCGTGCAACAGCGCCGCCAGGCCTTCTGTGGTGAAGGGCGAACGGTGCGGCACGTCCATGGGTGGCACCAGGGCGGGTCGGTCCGGCCGACCCGGCAGGGGTGCGCCGGGCGCGGGGTTCAGGGGGTCGTTGGGGCGCAGGGCGTCGAGGCATTGATCCGCATCGGCGCAGGCACCCAGGGCGGCCCACAGCGCCAGAGCGGCCTGGGCCTTGTGGCCCGGGTCGGGGATGCAGAGCGTGTGCAGGGCACGTTCCCTCAGGCTGGTGCCGGGCATGTCGGAAGGGGGGCGATCATCGGGGCGCTGCATCCCTACAATTCTAGGTTTCGCGTGTGGCCCCCTGGGCACCGCAACAACAACCAGGATTGGAGACACCCGGCATGGCGATCTATGAACTCGATGGCGTGGCGCCGCGCGTGGCCGATTCGGCCTGGGTGGCCGAGAACGCGTTGGTGATCGGGGATGTGAGTCTGGGCGAGCACGCGAGCGTGTGGTTCGGCACCACGGTGCGCGGTGACACGGCCACCATCACGATCGGCACCGGCAGCAACATCCAGGACGGCAGCGTGCTGCACGCCGACGATGGACTGCCCTTGACCATCGGTGCCCACGTGACCGTGGGCCACCAGGTGATGCTGCACGGCTGCACCGTGGGGGACGAATCGCTGATCGGCATCGGCGCCATCGTGCTCAACGGCGCGAAGATCGGCAAGAACTGCCTGGTGGGTGCGGGCTCGCTGGTGACCGAGGGCAAAGAATTTCCCGATGGCTCCATGATCATCGGCAGCCCGGCCAAGGTGGTGCGCCAGCTTTCAACCGAGCAGATCGAAGGCTTGCGCCAGAGCGCGAAACACTATGTCGAGAACGCGGAGCGCTTCCGGCGCGGCTTGAAAAAGATCGGTTGATCCCGATCTGCCAGCGTTGACCGAATCGAAAGAACCCCTTGTCCGAACTCCACAAATTCATGTTTGAAGGTCTGCCCGTGCGCGGCATGCTGGTGCGCCTGACCGGTGCCTGGACCGATATCCTGCAGCGGCGCGAGCAGGCGGGCGGCTATCCGGCGGCGGTGCAGGAACTGCTGGGCGAGATGACGGCCGCGGCCACGCTGATGCAGGCCAACATCAAGTTCAATGGCGCGCTGGTCATGCAGATCATGGGCGACGGCCCGGTGAAGCTCGCCGTGGCCGAGGTGCAGCCCGACCTGAGCCTGCGCGCCACGGCCACGGTGTTGGGCGAAGTGGCGGCCGATGCGCCGCTCTCGCACATGGTCAACGTGAACAACGCGGGCCGCTGCGCCATCACGCTCGACCCGAAGGACCGCCAGCCGGGCCAGCAGCCCTACCAGGGCGTGGTGCCGCTGTTTGGTGACCGCCACGAGAAGCTGGAAAAGCTCAGTGAGGTGATCGAACACTACATGCTGCAGAGCGAGCAGCTCGACACGCGCCTGGTGCTCGCCGCCAACGACAAGGTGGCGGCTGGCCTGCTGATCCAGCGCTTGCCGCTGCAGGGCGAGGCCAACCTGGCCGGTGCCGGCGCGGTGGCCAGGGACGAAGACCAGATCGGCCTGAACGAGGACTACAACCGCATCGCCATCCTGGCCGCCAGCCTGAAGCGCGAGGAACTGCTGGAGCTGGACGCCGAGACCATCCTGCGGCGCCTGTTCTGGGAAGAAGACCTGCGCCGCTTCGAACCCCTGGTGGGCGAGGAAGGGCCGCGTTTCGCCTGCACCTGCTCGCGCGAGCGCGTGGGCAGCATGCTGCGCAGCCTGGGCCGGGACGAGATCGAATCGATCATCGCCGAGCAGGGTCAGGTGGAGGTGGGCTGCGACTTCTGCGGCGCGATGTACCGGTTCGATCCGGTGGACGCGGCGCAGGTGTTTTTGCAGCCGCACACGCAGCCGCCCGCCACGCCCAATCTTCAGTGAACGGCGGACAGGGTCAGGTTGTCGCGCGCAGCCGCCGCGCGCCCTGGCCCAGTGTGTCGAGGACGTCGTAGCACGCCCCCATGGTGTGGTAGTCCACCTTGCCCGCAGGGCTTTTTTGATCGCTGATTTTTGAGTTGTCGGCGCGCAGGATGCGCCACCAGGCGCCGTGTTGATGGTCCACGAAATGCGGCCAGGCGTAGGCCCATAGACGGTCGTAGTCGGCCCAGTAGCGCGCCTCGCCAGTCGCCTGGGCCAGGCGCGCTGCTGTGGCCAGCGACTCGGCCTGGACCCAGAAATATTTGTCGCTGTCGCACACGCTGCCGTCGGGCGCGAAGCCGTAGAACAGGCCGCCGTGTAGCGTGTCCCACGACTTCGCCATCGCGGTGTCGAAGAAGAACCGGGCGCGCGGCAGGTGGTCGGCGCGTGGGCGGCGCTGATCGAGCAGCAGCAACAGCTTGGCCCATTCGGTCAGGTGGCCGGGCTGGAAACCCCAGGGGCGGAAGATGTTGCTCTTGTCGTCCTTGTTGTAGTCCCAGTCGACCGACCAGTCGGCGCGGTAGTGCTCCCACACCAGGCCATCGGCCAGCGCTGCCTGGCGGATGCAGATGTGGTCGGCCAGCCGCTCGGCGCGGACCAGGTAGCGGGTCTCGCCGGTGGCGTCGAAGGCGGCGAGCAGCGCCTCGCACAGGTGCATGTTGGCGTTCTGGCCACGGTAGTCGCTGAGCACCCCGTCGGGGCCGATCTCGTCGGCGTAGAGGCCGTGGTGGGGCTCCCAGAAACGCTGCTCCAGCAACTCGAAGGTCTCGGCGATGCCGGCGTGTGCCTCGGGCAGGCCGGCCATGAAGGCGTGGGCGTGTGCCAGCAGGACGAAGGCCAGGCCGTAGGCGTGCTGGGTGCCGTCGAGCAGGGTCTTCTTTCCGTCGCGCCAGTCCAGCAGCCAAGTGTAGCTGCCGGTGGCCGGGTCGCGGTGCACGCGGCGCAGGAAGTCGAAGGCGTGGGACAGCGCCTGGCGGTGCGAGGCATCGGCGCCCGAGCGCACGGCCATGGCGTAGGTGTAGACGAAGCGGGTGCTGCTGACCAGGTGGCGGGTGTGGCGGTCGTAGACCTCGCCGTTGTCGCGGAAAAAATGGAACAGTCCACCGCTGGGGTCGATGGCCCGCGGGTGGTAGAAGGCCATGCAGTCGCGGACGTGGGTGCGCAGGAAATCGGGTGAGCGGAAGTCGGGCAGGGGTTGTGCCGGGATCATGGTGGCGGGTCCTTGGTGTGATCGGTGGTCAGAAGCTGGCTGAACAATCGGTGTTCACAGTCCGGGTCGCTGCAGCTGTCGCAGACCCAGCGGCCCCGGCCCAGACGCAGCGCCGGATCGTCGGCCAGTAGCGGCCGGCCGAGGTGGTTGCCAATGGCCCTCAAGGCTTGCTGCAGGCGCTGAGGGCCTTTGCCATAGATGGTCTGGTAGCGCACGCCGGCGACCTGCAGTTCGCGCCGCAGTACCGCGTCGGTGGCCTCGCGCACGGCCGGGCCGTCGCGAAAGAGGCCGTCGGCGACCCAGGGCAGGTCCAGCCCCATCAGCAGCGTCAGGCCGTAGCCGCGCTGTTCGGCCCGGGCGGCGGGCAGCAGTGAGGTGTCGTTGAAATACAGCTCGCTGTAGGCCGCGATCACGAGCGAGGTGGTATCGGCAATGACCAGTTCCACGCCGTGCTGGCGGGTGGCCCGTTCGATGCATTGCGTTTGCTCCGCCGCGCGTGCGGACTGTTCTTCGGCGCGCGGTGCGCGACCCATGGTCTCGCACCATTGCCGGAGTTGCTCGGCAACGAGCACGGTGGGGATGTGGAGCCCTTCGATGAGGTGCTGGCACAGTGCCTGCGCCAGGTCGGACTTGCCGGTGGATTCACCACCCAGCAGCGTGATCGTCGTGGCCAAGGGAGTCGCGTTCAACAATGCATGGTCGCGGTGATGCGCGCCGGGCGGCTGAATGACCCGGGCTCAGGGCCGGGTCTGCGCGATCTGGACAAAGACCTCGTTGGGCTTGACCATGCCCAGGTTTTGCCGGGCCAGCTCTTCCACCATGTCCAGACCCTCTTGCAGGTCGCGCACCTCGCTGACCAGCTGGTCGTTGCGCAGTGTGGCCTCGCGGTTGCTGCGCTCCAGCTTGGCCAGCTCCTGCTTCATGCCCGCCACCGTGGGCACGCTGCCCCGGCCGGCCCAGAGCTGCGCGTGCAGCACCAGCAGCAGCGTGATCAGCAGGGCGGGGATGAAGCGTGAACCCATGGTGGCAGGAGTCTATCGGCGCAAGAGGCCCGCAGACATCACTTCAAGTTGTAAAAGGCAGCGCGACCCGGGTACACGGCCACTTCACCCAGGTCTTCTTCGATGCGCAGCAGCTGGTTGTACTTGGCCATGCGGTCCGAGCGCGACAGCGAGCCGGTCTTGATCTGGCCGGCGTTGGTGCCGACGGCGATGTCGGCGATGGTGCTGTCTTCGGTTTCGCCCGAACGGTGCGAGATCACGGCGGTGTAGCCGGCGCGCTTGGCCATCTCGATGGCGGCAAACGTTTCGGTCAGTGTGCCGATCTGGTTGATCTTGATCAGGATCGAGTTGGCTATGCCCTTGTCGATGCCTTCTTTCAGGATCTTGGTGTTGGTGACGAACAAGTCGTCGCCCACGATCTGCACCTTCTTGCCCAGGCGGTCGGTCATCAGTTTCCAGCCGTCCCAGTCGCCTTCGGCCATGCCGTCTTCGATGCTGATGATGGGGTACTTGTCGACCCAGTTGGCCATCATGTCGGTCCATTCCTGGGCGGTCAGGCTCATGCCTTCGCCGGCCAGCTGGTACTTGCCATCCTTGTAGAACTCGGAAGCGGCGCAGTCCAGGCCCAGGGCGATCTGTTCACCGGCCACGAAGCCGGCCTTGTCGATGGCTTCCAGGATCATCTGGATCGCGGCTTCGTGGTTGTCCACGTTGGGGGCAAAACCGCCCTCGTCGCCCACCGCCGTGCTGATGCCGCGGTCGTGCAGGATCTTCTTCAGCGCATGGAACACCTCGGCGCCATAGCGCAGGGCTTCGCGGAAGCTCGGCGCCCCCACGGGGATGATCATGAACTCCTGGATGTCGAGGTTGTTGTTGGCGTGTTCGCCACCGTTGATGACGTTCATCATGGGCACGGGCATCTGCACCGCGCTCATGCCGCCGAAATAGCGGTACAGCGGCAGGCCGGCTTCTTCAGCGGCGGCGCGGGCTACGGCCATGGACACGGCGAGCAGGGCGTTGGCGCCCAGGCGGCCCTTGTTCTCGGTGCCGTCGAGGTCGATCAGGGTCTTGTCCAGGAAGGCCTGCTCGGACGCATCGAGGCCCAGCACGGCTTCGGAGATTTCGGTGTTGATGTGTTCGACGGCCTTGAGCACGCCTTTGCCGAGGTAACGGCTCTTGTCGCCGTCGCGCAGCTCAATGGCTTCGCGGCTGCCGGTGGAGGCGCCCGAGGGCACGGCGGCACGGCCCATCACGCCGGATTCCAGAAGCACGTCGCATTCGACGGTGGGGTTGCCGCGGCTGTCCAGCACTTCACGGCCAACGATGTCAACGATTGCACTCATAACGGTCCTTCAAAAAAATCCAAAATAGATCAACACAATCAATCCCAGGATGAAGACGTAGATCACGGGATGCCGGTCAAACGCCTTCAACGGCAAACATGCGAATGGAGCCCGCGCCCTCCCGCAACTGGCGGGCATGGGTATAGGTTTCGGACGCGTAGTACGCCTGCGCGGTAGCGATGTCCTTGAAGCGCAACACCACCACACGCTGCGGATGCCAGCCGCCTTCGAGCGGCTCCACTCGGCCTCCGCGCACCACGACTTCAGCGCCAAATTCCTGCATGGCCCGCGTGCTCCACTCGCGGTAGCGCTTCATCTGTTCTTCGTCGGTGACGGTCACCTCCGCAATGATGTACGCACATGCTGTGAAACCTTCACCCTCGCGGGCTGCGGTGCGAGCTTGCTTGGGGCGGCCCGGCGCGTCGCTCATGCGAAATTGTCCTCCAGCAGTGGCGTTGTTTTGGTTACGGAATCGATCGCCACCAGCGTTTCCAGCAGTGCCTTCATGTGTTTCAACGGCACAGCGTTCGGGCCGTCCGACCAGGCCTCGGCTGGGTTCGGATGGGTTTCCATGAACAGGCCCGCCACGCCGGCGGCCACGCCCGCGCGGGCCAGCACCGGCACCATCTCGCGGGCACCGCCGCTGACCGAGCCCAGGCCGCCCGGCTTCTGCACCGAGTGGGTCACGTCGAACACCACCGGTGCGCCGGACTTGCGCATCTCGGCCAGGCTGGTCATGTCGGCCACGAGGTTGTTGTAGCCAAAGCTCACGCCGCGTTCGCAGGCCAGGAAGCGGTCTTCGGACAGGCCCACCTCCTTGGCGGCGGCGCGTGCCTTGTCGATCACGTTTGTCATGTCCCAGGGCGCGAGAAACTGGCCCTTCTTGATGTTCACCGGCTTGCCGCTCTGCGCCACGGCGCGGATGAAGTCGGTCTGGCGGCACAGGAAGGCCGGGGTCTGCAACACGTCCACCACGCTGGCGACCTCGGCCACATGCGACGTGTCGTGCACGTCGGTGAGCACGGGTAGGCCCAACTGGCTGCGCACTTCATCGAGAATTTTCAGTCCTGCCGCCAGGCCCACGCCACGCTGGCTGGTGCCCGAAGAGCGGTTGGCCTTGTCGAACGAGCCCTTGTAGATCAGTGGAATGCCCAGCGCGGTGCAGGCCTCCTTGAGCTGGCCGGCCACGTCGATGGACATCTGCAGCCCTTCGATCGAGCAGGTGCCGGCGATCAGGAAGAAGCGCTGGTCCAGGCCGACATCGAATCCGCAGAGTTTCATGAGGGCGTTCCGTTACGCGGCAAGGGCGGTCTGGCGGCTGAGCTGGTGTTCCACCGCGGCCTTGACGAAGGCGTTGAAGAGGGGGTGTCCGTTCCAGGGCGTGGACTTGAACTCGGGGTGGAACTGCACGCCGATGAACCAGGGGTGCACAGCCTTGGGCAGCTCGACGATTTCGGTCAGTTGCTCGCGCTGGGTCAGCGCGGAGATCACCAGGCCGGCCTTGCGCAAGCGTTCGAGGTAGTTGACGTTGGCTTCGTAGCGGTGGCGGTGGCGCTCGGTGACCACGTCGCCATAGATGCTGTGGGCCAGGGTGCCGATTTCGACGTCGGAACTTTGGGCGCCCAGGCGCATGGTGCCACCCAGATCGGAGCTGGCGCTGCGTGTCTGGATGCTGCCGTCGGCGTCTTTCCATTCGGTGATCAGCGCGATCACCGGGTGCGGGGTGGCCGGGTCGAACTCGGTGCTGTTGGCGCCTTCGAGACCGGCCACGTGGCGCGCGTATTCGATCGTCGCGACCTGCATGCCCAGGCAGATGCCCAGGTAGGGCACCTTGTGCTCGCGGGCAAAGCGGGCGGTGTTGATCTTGCCTTCCACGCCACGCAGACCGAAGCCGCCGGGCACGAGAATCGCGTCGTACTGCGCGAGCTTGTCCGCGGCATCGGCACCTTCCATGGTCTCGGAATCCACGTGATCGATCTTCACGCGCACATGGTTGCGCATACCGGCATGGCGCAGCGCTTCGTTGACCGACTTGTAGCTGTCGGACAGGTCGACGTACTTGCCGACCATGGCGATGCAGACTTCGCCTTGCGGGTGTTCGGTTTCGTGCACCAGGCTGTCCCAGCGCTTGAGGCTGGTGGGGGGCGTGTTCAGGCGCAGCTTGTCGCAGATCAGGCCGTCCAGGCCCTGCTCGTGCAGCATGCGCGGCACCTTGTAGATGGTGTCAACGTCCCACATGCTGATCACGCCCCACTCGGGCACGTTGGTGAAGAGCGAAATCTTGGCGCGCTCTTCTTCGGGGATGCGGCGATCGGCACGGCAGAGCAGGGCGTCGGCCTGGATGCCGATCTCGCGCAGCTTCTGCACCGTGTGTTGCGTGGGCTTGGTTTTCAGTTCACCGGCGGCCGCGATCCAGGGCAGGTAGGTCAGGTGCACGAAGGCCGTGTTGTTCGGCCCCATGCGCAGGCTCATCTGACGCACGGCTTCGAGGAAAGGCAGGGACTCGATGTCGCCCACCGTGCCACCGATTTCAACGATGGCCACATCCACGGCGTCGGGCGTGCCGATGCCGGCGCCGCGCTTGATGAATTCCTGGATTTCGTTGGTGACGTGCGGGATCACCTGCACCGTCTTGCCGAGGTAGTCACCGCGGCGTTCTTTCTCCAGCACCGACTGGTAGATCTTGCCGGTGGTGAAGTTGTTGGTCTTCTTCATGCGCGTTTCGATGAAACGCTCATAGTGGCCCAGGTCCAGGTCGGTTTCGGCGCCGTCGTCGGTGACGAACACCTCGCCGTGCTGGAAGGGCGACATGGTGCCCGGATCCACGTTGATGTACGGGTCGAGCTTGATGAGGGTGACGTTGAGGCCGCGCGATTCAAGGATCGCAGCCAGGGAAGCAGAAGCGATGCCCTTGCCCAGGGAGGACACCACACCGCCGGTGACGAACACAAATTTGGTCATGTCTCGGGCGAGCCGGTCGCTCGCAGGAGGTGGAAATGCCGATTATAGAGGGCACCCCACGGACCAGGCCGGCCTCCGGCCCGATGGGACCGGGCCGACCGACCGTCAGAGAACGCTCAGTTGTTGGCCCGCACGCGCAACCTGAAGTTGCGGGACAGCGAGCCCTTGTTCCCGTTGACACTGGCCGTCGCCGTGATCTGGAATTCGTGGTCCTGAGCGCTGTGGTTGTCGTAGCAATTCGGAAAGCCCGTGCAGCTCTGGGTGATCAGGCCGGTGTCTGCCTGGATCCGGAGGTTGCTGGTCAGGCTCGCGACCTCGGCCGCGCCAACGTTCACGCCAGTGACCTTGAAGCTGTAGCTCAGCGTGTGCCCAGCCGGAACGCTGGCCGAGGTGTCGATGGCCCATTTTGATTCGGTGCGGTTGTTGGCCGCATAGGCCGGATTTCGTGGCCCGAAATCGGCCTCGTTGCCCACGAAGTAACTGCCGTCGGCCTTGAGCTTGTCCAGCGGGAAGTAGCTGTCGCTGTCAATGAACGCCAGATTGGGCAAGGGCGACCCGGTCGGGGTGACCTCGGAGTCATCCGATCCGCCGCCGCAGGCAGCCTGTGTCACGAGGGCGGCGCAAAGGCCCATGGTCCGAAGTGCGGGAGCGATACGCATAGCGGTGTCTGTTGGTCTGGTTGATGTGGCAGGTGGGATTATCACTGCGGTTCGCCGTGATGCGGGCACAAGGCTTGTCGGGGGCATTGTGCCTGCAAGTGCTGGTCAAAACCGCATACAAACTGATACATTGAGACTATGAACGACCTCGCCGGAAAACACATCGTCCTTGGCCTCTCGGGCGGCATCGCCTGCTACAAGGCGGCCGAGCTCTGTCGCACCCTGATCAAGGAGGGCGCCTCCGTGCAGGTGGTCATGACCGAGTCAGCCGAGCAGTTCATCACGCCGGTCACGATGCAGGCGCTGTCGGGTCGCCCGGTGTTCACTTCGCAGTGGGACCAGCGCACGTCCGGTGGCGCGGACAACAACATGCCGCACATCAATCTCAGCCGCGAAGCCGATGCCATTCTGGTGGCGCCGGCCAGTGCCGATTTCATGGCCAAGCTGTTGCATGGCCGGGCCGACGAACTGCTCAGCCTGATGTGTCTGGCCCGCCCTCTGGAAAAGGTGCCGTTGATCCTCGCGCCCGCCATGAACCGCGAGATGTGGGCGCACCCGGCCACGCAGCGCAACGTGGCCCAGCTGCGCACCGACGGTACCACCGTGCTGGATGTCGGCGTGGGCGATCAGGCTTGCGGTGAAACGGGTGATGGCCGCATGCTGGAACCCGACGAGCTGCTGTACGAGCTGGTGCGCTTCTTCACGCCCAAGGTGCTGGCAGGCCAGCAGGTGCTGGTGAGCGCCGGCCCCACGTACGAGGCCATCGACCCGGTGCGCGGCCTGACCAACCTCTCCAGCGGCAAGATGGGTTTTGCCATTGCGCGTGCGGCGCACGAAGCGGGCGCTCACGTGACCCTGGTGGCCGGACCGGTGAGCTTGCCCACGCCGCGTGGGGTGGGGCGCATCAATGTGAAGTCGGCGCTGAACATGCAGAAGACGCTCAACGTGCTGAGCCAGACCGCGACGGTGTTCATTTCGGCCGCCGCTGTGGCCGACTGGCGCCCTGCGGAGTCGGCCAACGAAAAAATCAAGAAGGATGGCAGTGGTCGGGCGCCCACCTTGTCCTTTGTCGAGAATCCGGACATCCTGGCGGGTATTGCCTCCGGCGCCCGGGCGCAGAACCACCAGCTGTTCTGCGTGGGTTTTGCGGCCGAGAGTCACGACCTGCTGGCGCACGCCCAGGCCAAGCGCGAACGCAAGGGCGTGCCGCTGCTGGTGGGCAATATCGGGCCCGACACCTTCGGTCAGGACGACAACGCCCTGCTGCTGGTGGACGCACAAGGCTCCACCGATCTGCCTAAGGCCTCCAAGCTGCAGCTCGCGCGCCGGCTCGTGGCCGAGATCGCACGGCGTCTGCCGACCTGATCCTGTCGCCGGTCCGCTTGCCAGGCTGGCGGTTCCCGTCTTATGATCAAAAATAAGCACATGCTTATTTGATGATTCGAAGACAGGAGACACCCATGAAGCAACGGACCTCACCGGCGGACGCCGGCAACGCCCTCAACCCACACACGACCGAACGCAATCGCCGAGCGTGGCTTCGCATGATGGGGGGCGCGGGGTTGGGAGTGGCCGGACTGGCCCTGGTTCCTGAAGTGAGGCTTTTTGCCCAGCAGGTGCACGAGTTCATCGAAGGGCCACCGGTGCCCGATGTGAAACCGGAACAGCTGTCGCCGCATGTCTGGATGGTTTATGCCAAAGAGGGCTTCCCGACGCAGGAAAACCAGGGGCTGATGGCCAGCATCATCTTCGCCATCACCCAGAAGGGCGTTGTGGTGTTGGACACCGGGGCTTCGGTGCAGATCGGCCAGATGGCGATCCGCATGATCAAGACCGTGACGCCCAAGCCGGTGATCGCGGTCTTCAACAGCCACTACCACGGTGACCACTGGCTGGGCAACCAGGCCTTTGCCGAAACCTTTGGTGCCGATCTGCCGATTCACGCGCTGGCTCACACGCGCGACCAGATCGCAGGCCATGAAGGCAATCTCTGGCGCAGCCTGATGGAGCGCTGGACCAACCAGGCGACGCTGGGCACCAAGGTGGTGGCGCCCAACAAGGTGGTCGAACATGGCCAGGTGTTCGACTATGGCGATGTGCAGATCAAACTGCACCACTACGGCCGCGCCCACACCCCGTCCGACCTGTGCTTCGAGATCGTGCAGGACAAGCTCACCTACGTGGGCGATATCGCCATGGCGAACCGCATCGCCAACATCGACGACGGTTCCTACCCCGGCACCTTCAAGTACTACGACGCGATCAAGAAGGCGGCGGGCGAGCAGCTCTGGGTGCCCGGCCACGGTCGCGGCAGCAAGGATTTGCTCGACACCTACGGAACCTTCATGAAAGGTATCTGGGAACCTTGCGTGCAGGCGGTGAAAGACGGGATTCCGCTCGACGGCGCCAAGACCTTGGTGATGAAAGACCCCCGCGTTGCCAGTCGCGCCAAAACCATGGACGGCTTCGACAGCAACATCGGCAAGTACACCAGCCTGGCGTATCTGGAAGCGGAAAAAGAAGCTTTCTGATTCACCGCCACCACGGCAGCAACCGCTTCATGGCGGCCACTTCGCCACTGTGATCGCTGGTGTACCCAGGCAACCTGTCCAGTCGCGCCTGCCACGCCTGGCTGCCCAGCAGGGCGAGCAGGCGCTTCACCGCGGGCAGCTCCAGCGCGGACTTCAGACACACCAGCAGGTAGCGCTCATCGGTCAGGGGCACGAAGCCCAGGCCCTGGCTGCGTGCCGCGTATTCGGTGCCCAGGCCCGCATCACCGTCCCCGCTGGCGATCGCCTGCGCCACGGCGGCGTGTGAGCTTTCCACGCGGTCAAAGCCCCGCAGATCGATCGGGTCCATGCCGGCCTGCGTCAGCAGTTCTTCGAGCAACAGGCGGGTGCCTGTGCCCTTGGCGCGGTTGATGAAGCGCGCCTGCAGCCGGGCCACGTCGCGCATGTCCCACAGGCGCAAGGGGTTGCCCGGCGCCACCATCAGACCCTGGGAGCGGCGGGCGAAGCCGATGATCTTGTGGGTGCCCGGCTTGAGCAGCGGGCGGTAGGTGCGCGCGCTCAGGCTGGCCGCGTCGGCAAAGGGCTGGGTGTGAAAGCCCGCCAACACGCAGCGCCCTTCGTTCAGCGCGCGGATGGCGTCCACGCTGCCGCAAAAGCGGATATCCAGGTGCAGGCCCGTCGCGCCGGCCACCGGGCTGGCGGCGATGTCCTGCAGCTCGTTCAGTGCGTGGTCGTGGCTGGCGTATAGGGTCAGAACCTCGGCGCCCGCCTCGCTGGTTTCGGGCTCGAACGCCAGCGCAAAGGCGCGCTCCAGCTCGGCGCGCAGGCTCTCCATCTGCGGCCCCAGGCGTGCCTGGGCCAGCCGCTCGGCCATCAGCAGGCGCTCGCCGAACGGGCTGAGCAGGGCCGACTGACCGCGTTCCCACACCAGCAGTTCCTGGCCCAGCTCGGTCTCCCAGGCTTTGAGCTGGCCCCAGACGTGGCGATACGACAGCCCCAGAAAGCGTGCCGCGCCCGAGATGGAGCCCCGCTCCCGGACGGCGTGCAGCACGTCCATCATGGTGTTGCGCAGCAGCGCGTGGTGGGGCGTGCGGCCCGTGCCCTGGGCCGTGAGTGAATACGAAAGCTCGACCTTTCTCATGGCCGCGAGTGTGCCTCAAGCGCCGTCGCCGTTCGCCTTGCGCCTATGCACGCGGGTTCATACCGCGTCACTACGTACTCTCAAACCCGAAGCCTCCCCGTAAGCTCACCTGCAACTTATGAACACTTTTTCCGATAGCACGGTCACCGCGTTGAACCTGATTCTTTCGGGTGATGCGGGGCTCTGGGCCATCGTCACCCGCTCGCTGGCCGTGAGCGCCACGGCCTGCCTGCTGGCCTGTAGCCTGGGGCTGGTGCTGGGCGCCTGGCTGGGGGTATCGCGTTTTGCGGGTCGGGGCGTGGTGCTGACGCTGCTCAACACTTTTCTGGCCGTGCCGGCGGTGGTGGTGGGGCTGGTGGTGTACCTGCTGCTCTCGCGCTCGGGGCCACTGGGTTTCCTGGGCTGGCTGTTCAGCTTTCAGGCCATGGTGCTGGCGCAGGCGATCCTGGTGCTGCCGCTGGTGACGGCACTCACGCGCCAGGTGGTGGAAGACGTTGACCGCAGCCACGGCGAACAGTTGTCGTCGCTGGGCGCCGGCCTGGGCCTGCGCAGCCTGCTGCTGGCCTGGGACGAACGCTACGCCCTGCTCACGGTGCTGATCACCGCTTTTGGCCGCGCCATCGCCGAGGTGGGCGCGGTGATGATCGTGGGCGGCAACATCGAGGGCTTCACCCGCGTCATGACCACGGCCATTGCGCTGGAGACCAGCAAGGGCGACCTGCCGCTGGCGCTCGGGCTGGGCATCGTGCTGCTGGCCGTGGTGCTGCTGCTCAACAGCGCGGTGGCGCTGCTGCGCCGCTGGCGCGAGCACCTGGACGGTGGCGACCTTCGGATGGCGACGGCATGAGGATCGAACGACCCACCGAAGGCAGCGCGGCCGGCGCCACGGTGCAACAGGACACCGTGCTGGAACTGCTGGACGTGAACGTGAGCCTGGGCCCTGCGGCCCAGGTTGAAGCGCTGCGCGGCATCACGCTGAACATTGTGGCCGGTGAACGCGTGGCCCTGGTCGGACCCAACGGTTGTGGCAAGAGCACCTTGCTGCGCACGTTGCACGGCCTGCTGCCGATCGCCTCCGGGCAGCGAAGGGTGCCCCAGGCCTCGCGCATCGCCATGCTGTTCCAGCGGCCGCACATGTTGCGCATGTCGGTGCGGCGCAACCTGCAGCTCGGCCTGTGGCTCAGCGGCGTGTCCTGGACGCAGACGCGCGGTCGTGCCCAGCAGGCGCTTGTGCGTGTTGACCTCGTGCACCTGGCCGACCGCAACGGCCGCGCGCTCTCGGGCGGGCAGCAGCAACGCGTGGCGTTGGCGCGCGCCTGGGCCCTCCAGCCCGACGTGTGGCTGCTCGACGAACCCACCGCCAGTCTCGATCCGCACGCCAAGCGCGATGTGGAGGCACTGATCGCCGACTTTGGCGACGAGCTGCCCGCGCCCGGCCGACGTCCCCCCACGCTGGTGCTGGCCAGTCACAACCTCGGCCAGGTCAAGCGCCTGGCCAGCCGGGTGATCTATCTCGAACAGGGGCGTGTGCTGGCCGATCTGCCGGTGCACGACTTCTTCAACCAGGACCTGCTCGAACAACGTTCGCCGCAGGCCAGCGCTTTTGTCAAAGGAGAAACCACATGAAAACTTCCCTCTCTTCCCGCCGCACCGTCGTGCGCCTGCTGGCCGCGGCCGGCTTCGTCACCGCGGGCCTGCTGGCCAGCACCGCTGCGCTCGCGCAAAGCAGCATCGTCGTGGCGTCCACCACCTCCACCGAACAATCGGGCCTGTTCAGCTACCTGCTGCCCGAGTTCAAGAAGGCCACCAACATCGACGTGAAGGTCGTGGCCCTGGGCACTGGCCAGGCGATCGACATGGCGCGCCGCGGTGACGCCGACGTGCTGTTCGTGCACGACAAGGTGGCCGAAGAAAAATTCGTGGCCGACGGCTTCGCGGCCAAGCGCCTTGAGGTCATGTACAACGACTTCGTGCTGATCGGCCCCAAGGCCGACCCGGCAGCCACCAAAGGCAGCGACATCGTGGCCGCGCTCAAGAAGGTTGCCACGGCCAACGCGCCCTTCATCTCGCGCGGCGACAAGAGCGGCACGCACGCGGCCGAGCTGCGCTTCTGGAAGATGACTGACACCGACGCCAACAAGGGGAGCGGTTACAAGGAATGCGGCTGCGGCATGGGCCCGGCGCTGAACATCGGCGCCAGCAGCGGTGCCTACGTGCTGGCCGACCGCGGCACCTGGCTCAACTTCAAGAACCGCGCCGACATGGTGGTGCTGGTCGAGGGCGACAAGCGCCTGTTCAACCAGTACGGCGTGATGCTCGTGAGCGCCGCCAAGCACCCGCAGGTGAAAACCGTCGAGGGCCAGAAGTTCGTCGACTGGGTCACGGGCGAAGCGGGCCAGAAGGTCATCGCCTCTTACAAGATCGGTGGGGAACAGCTGTTCTTCCCGAACGCAGCCGCAGCCTCCCGCTGATTTCAGTTCATGGCCTCATGCCTCGATAAGCCGAGGGCGTGAGGCCGACCGATTTGCGGAACTGGCGTGTGAACGATGCCTGGTCGGCGTAGCCACATGCCAGGGCAATCTCGCTGATCGGATCGCGCGAATGGCGCAACAGGTCGCACGCCCGCTCGATGCGCGCCCGGAGCACGTATTGACCCGCCGTGACGCCAAACAGGCCGCGGATGCGCTGGTCCAGTTGAAACACGGAAAGGCCGGCCAGGGCGGCCAGTTCTTCCAGCGGCAGGGGTGAGTCCAGGTGCTGCGCAACGTGCTCGATGACGCGCGACACCGCGGCGGCCTCGTTCGTTGAGCCCAGGGGCTGCTGGATGTCGCGCGACAGACCGGCGAGCCCGACGATGTGGCCTTGCGCGTCGATGATCGCGACCTTCCAGGTGAGGCACCAGCCCGGTTTCCGGTTGCCGTAAAGGTGCAGCTCCAGCTGAGCGTTGATCGCTGGGCCACCCTGCAGGATGCGCTGGTCCTGTTGCGAATACCCGGACCCCAGCGGGAGCGGGAACACCTGTTCCGCTGTCTTGCCGATCAGCTCTGACTTGTGCTCGAAGCCGCAGCGCCCGACCAGGGTGTGGTTGACCGCCGTGTAGCGCCCCTGCATGTCTTTCAGAAAGAACACGGTGTCGGGCACGTGGTCGAACAGCAGGTCGCCCCGGAAGAACCCGTGGTCGATCAGGAGCCCTGGCGACAGGGGCGATGGCAGAGAAACATCCATGGCATTCAGGGGCCGACCGTTTGTGCAATTTCCCCAGTCGGCACCCCACTTTCCGACAAGACGTGGAGCGTCCAAGCTGCGAGACTGCCGGCAGCTTAACAGTCACTTGAACGGAGCATCCCACCTATGAAACGGAATATCTTCAGCGGCACGATTCCCGCCTTGATGACCCCTTGCACGACCGACCGTCAACCGGACTTTGACGCCCTGGTCCGAACCGGCCGCGACCTCATTGAGGCCGGCATGTCGGCCCTGGTGTATTGCGGTTCAATGGGCGACTGGCCCCTGCTGAGCGACGAACAGCGCATGGAAGGTGTCGAACGGCTGGTGCGCGCACGCCTGCCCGTGATCGTGGGCACCGGGGCGCAGAACACGGCCCGCGCCAGCGCGCTGGCCGCGCACGCCAAGGCCTGCGGCGCCAAGGGCCTGATGATCATTCCCCGCGTGCTGTCGCGCGGCAACTCGGCGGCGGCCCAGCGCGCGCACTTTGCCGACATCCTGAGCGCGGCGGTCGACCTGCCCAGCGTGATCTACAACAGCCCCTACTACGGCTACGAAACCAAGGCCGACCTGTTCTTTGAACTGCGCTCGCGCTTTCCCCATCTGATCGGCTTCAAGGAGTTCGGCGGCGCGGCCTCCTTGCGCTACGCGGCGGAGCACATCACCTCGCGCGACGCGGGCGTGACGCTGATGGTCGGTGTGGACACGCAGGTGTTCCACGGCTTCGTCAACTGCGGCGCGAAGGGCGCCATCACGGGCATCGGCAACGTGCTGCCCAAGGAGGTGCTGCGCCTCGTGGCCCTGTGCGAGCAGGCGGCCCTCGGCGACGTGCTGGCCCGTCAGCGGGCGCAAGAGCTGGAGGCGGCGCTGGGTGTGCTGTCGTCGTTTGACGAAGGCGTGGACCTGGTGCTGTACTTCAAGCACCTGATGGTGCTGCAGGGTCACGCGGAATATGCCCTGCACTTCAACCCCACCGATGCGCTGTCGGACAGCCAGAAGAACTACGCCACCCACCAGTTCGAGCTGTTCAAACGCTGGTACGCCAACTGGCCGGGGAGGGCCTGACCATGGCCAACACGACGCGGATCGAGATGCAGGTCATCGATTCCCACACCGAGGGCGAGCCCACGCGTCTGGTGGTGGCCGGTGGGCCAGCGCTGGGCAACGGTTCTTTGAGCGAACGCAAAGCCCTCTTTGCCCGCGACTTTGACCATTACCGCGTGCTGGCGGCCAACGAACCGCGCGGCTACGACGCGGTGGTCGGCGCCCTGCTGTGCGAACCGGTGGACCGCAGCTGCGCCGCCGGCTTGATCTTCTTCAACAACACCGGCTACCTGGGCATGTGTGGCCACGGCACCATCGGTGCCGCCGTCACGCTAGCCCACATGTGGCGCATCGGCCCGGGCGTGCACCGTTTCGAGACGCCGGTCGGTGTGGTGAGCGTGGACCTGCGGTCCGCCAACGAGGTGACGATCCAGAACGTCGAGAGCCAGGTTTTCCGGCGCGACGTGGCGATCGACGTGCCCGGCCTGGGGCGCGTGGTGGGCGACGTGGCCTGGGGCGGCAACTGGTTCTTCCTGTGCCACAGCACGCCGTGCGAACTCTCGCTGCAGAACATCGGTGAACTCACCCGCCAGGCCGAGGCCGTCAAGGCGACGCTGGTGCGCCAAGGCATCACAGGTCGCGACGGGGCCGAGATCGACCACATCGAATTCTTCGGCCCCGCGTTGTCCGCCGGCGCGCACAGCCGCAATTTCGTGCTGTGTCCGGGCGGTGCCTACGACCGCTCGCCTTGCGGCACTGGCACCAGCGCCAAGCTGGCTTGTCTCGCCGCGGCCGGCAAGTTGCAGCCGGGCGAGACCTGGGTGCAGGAAAGCGTGATCGGCAGCCGCTTCGAGGCCAGCTACCAGGCCACGGAACACGGCGTCATCCCGAGCATCACCGGCCGCGCCTACGTCACCGCCGAGGCGCGGCTGATCGCCGACCCGGCCGATCCTCTGCTACCCGCGGCGTTCCGCGCGGCGCTCTGACCCAGACAAACGCATGACCTCAGCCAACACCACCGAGCCCGCCAGCGCCGATGTGGCGGTGGTGGGCGCCGGCATCATCGGCCTCTCCGTGGCGATGCACCTGGTGGCCCAGGGCCGCTCGGTGCTGCTGATCGACCGCAAGGGCATTGCCCAGGAAACCAGTGCCCAGAACGCCGGCGCGCTGGCGTTTTCCGACATCCTGCCGCTGGCCTCGCCGCGCATCCTGCGGCAGGCGCCGCGCTGGCTGCTCGACCCGCTGGGGCCACTCGCCATCCGCCCGGGCTACGCGCTGCAGATGGTGCCCTGGCTGTGGCGCTTTGGTCTGGCCAGCCGGCCGTCGGCCTACCGCGCGAGCCTGCAGGCCCAGACGCAGCTGATGCGCCTGGCCGCGCCCGCATTTCACGCCATGCTGGCGCGCGCGCAGGCCTCGCACATGATCCGCCAGGACGGTTCTTTGCAGGTCTATGAAGGTGAGGCCGAGTTCCGCTCCAGCCTCGCGGGCTGGCAGCTGCGGGCCGAAGCGGGCATCGCCTTCGAGCACGTGAAAGGTGAGCGACTGCGGGCGCTGCAACCGGGTCTGGCCGGCGCCATCACCGCGGGCACCTTCGTGCCGCATTGGGAAACCGTGAGCGACCCGTTCGAGGTGGCGTCGGCCCTGGGGCACCATGTGATGCAGGCGGGTGCCACCTGGCGCCAGGCGGAGGTCCGGTCCATCGCGCCGCGCGACGATGGCGTGGACCTGCAGCTCGCACAGGGCGGCGCCGTCCGCGCGAAGCAGGCGGTGATCGCCACCGGCGCCTGGTCACGCCAGCTCGCGGCCCAGCTGGGCGACGCCGTGCCGCTGGAAACCGAGCGCGGCTACAACACCACGCTGCCGCCCGGCGCGTTCAACCTCCAGCGCCAGATCATCTTCGGCGCCCACGGCTTTGTGGTCACCCCGCTCTCGACCGGCATCCGGGTCGGCGGCGCGGTGGAGCTGGGCGGCCTGAAACTGCCGCCCAACTTCGCGCGTTCGGCCCACATGCTTCAGAAGGCTTCGCGCCTGTTGCCGGGGCTGCAAATCGAGGGCGGCACCCAGTGGATGGGCTACCGCCCTTCGCTGCCGGATTCTTTGCCCGTCATCGGGCACGCCAAGGCCAGCCGGCGGGTGGTGTACGCCTTCGGGCACGGGCATCTGGGCTTGACCCAAAGCGCAGCCACAGGGCACCTGGTGGCGCAGTTGCTTGCGGGGCAGGCGCCATCCATTCCGCTCGAAGCTTTTCGGCCGGACCGCTTTTAGCGGACCATCGCCACGCCCTTGATCTGAGCGTAGACCGGCAGGCTGGGCGTGATGCCCAGCCGCTCGGCCGAGAGCCGGCTGATGCGCGAGAGCAGGCGCGTGCCGCCGCCGGCCCCGGCCACCCGCAGACCCACCAGCACCTGGCCCGGGCCGTCGTCGCTCAGATCGGTCACCGTGCCCGGCAGGATGTTGAGCACGCTGGTCTGCTCCGGCATCACCAGCGACAGGCTCACGTCGCGCGCCTGGATGCGCACGCGCACGGGGGTGCGGTCCGGCAGCGGCGTGCTGCGGGTCTGCGGCAGCAGCAGCGTGCCGCCGTCGAAGCGCAGTTCGCACAGGCCGCTGGTGTTCTGCAGGCCGCAGGTGACGGCGTCGATCAGCGCGGCGGCGCTGTCGCCGTGGGCCAGCGGCAGGTCGAGTCGGGTCATGAGCTCGGCCACCGGGCCTTGCGCCAGCGCCCGGCCTTGCTCCAGCAACACCACGTGGTCGGCCAGCCGGGCCACCTCGTCGGCCGAGTGCGTCACGTACACCACCGGAATGTCCAGCCGCTCGTGCAGCTGTTCCAGCCAGGGCAATATTTCGGCCTTGCGCGCCGCGTCCAGCGCGGCCAGGGGCTCGTCCATCAGCAACACGCGCGGGCTGGTGGCCAGCGCCCGCGCCATGGCCACGCGTTGGCGCTCGCCGCCCGAGAGCTCCTGCGGCAGGCGCTGCAACAGGTGGCCAATGCCCAGCAGTTCCAGACCGTGGCGCCAGTCGTGGCGGCGCTCGGCGGCGGGCGTGCGCTCAAAGCCGAAGCGCAGGTTGCCCTCCACCGTCAGGTGGTCAAACAGGCTGGCCTCTTGAAACACGTAGCCCAGCGCGCGCCGGTGCGTGGGCACGAACAGCCCTTCGGCGCTGTCCTGCCACCGCTCGCCGCCCACGCTCAGGCGCCCGCGGGCACCGGGCTCCAGGCCGGCGAGCACGCGCAGGCAGGTGGTCTTGCCTGAGCCCGAGGCGCCAAACAGCGCGGTCAGCCCGCGGCCGGGCAGCGTGAGGTCGAGCTCCAGCGTGAAGCCGCCACGCGCCAGCCGGGTCTGCAAGGTCAGGCCGGTGCTCATAGGCGACCCTTTGCCCTGCGGGCTGCGGTGCGAGCCCCTTTTGGAACGACCGGGCGGGCGCTCATGAAACGCTCCGGCGGTGGCGCGCGTTGTAGAGCTGCAGCGCCAGCAGCACGGCGAACGAAAACACCAGCAGCACGGCGGCCAGGCGGTGCGCGTCGCCGTATTCCAGCGCCTCGACGTGGTCGTAGATCTGCACCGAGGCCACGCGCGTTTCCCCCGGGATGTTGCCGCCCACCATGAGCACCACGCCGAACTCGCCCACCGTGTGGGCAAAGCTCATGATCGTGCCCGTCACCAGCCCGGGGCGGCACAGCGGCAGCACCACGTTGAAAAACGTGTCGAGTGGCGAGGCGCGCAGGCTGGCGGCCACCTCCAGCGGGCGGCTGCCCATGGCCTCCATGGCGTTGTGCACCGGCTGCACCATGAAGGGCAGCGAATAAAACACCGAGGCCACGACCAGCCCGGTGAAGCTGAAAGGCAGCAGGCCCAGCCCGAGCGCCTGCGTCCATTGGCCCACCGGGCCATTCGGCCCCATCGCCACCAGCAGGTAGAAACCCAACACCGACGGCGGCAACACGATGGGCAGCGCCACCACCGTCGCCACCGGCGTCTTCAGCCAGGAGCGCGTGCGCGCCAACCACCAGGCGATGGGCGTGCCAATGAGCGCAAGGATCACCGTGGTGAGCGTGGCCACCTGGAACGTGAGCCAGATCGCCTGCAGGTCGGACGCGGTCAGGGGCATGGTGCGTCAGCGTTCAGAGACCGTAGCCGTAAGAACGGATCAGGTCCCTGACGTTCGGGCTCTGCAACAGCTTCACCAGCGCCTGCGTTGCCTCGTTGCCCGCCCCGCGCTTGAGCACCACGGCGTCTTGCCGGATGGGGCTGTACAGCGTCTGCGGCAGCACCCACATCGACCCGCTCTTGAGCTTGCCGCCTTCGAGCACCTGCGACAGCGCGACAAAGCCCACCTCGGCATTGCCGGTGTAGACGAAGCTGAAGGTCTGGCCGATGCTCTCACCCTGCACCAGCTTCGGCGCCAGCGCAGCGGCCAGACCCAGCTGGTCCATGGCCTGCACCGCCGCGGCGCCGTAGGGCGCCAACTTGGGCGCCGCGTAGGCCACCTTGCGCAGGCCGGCGCTGCGCAGCACCTCGCCCTGGGCGTCCACCTTGCTCGCGTCGGCCGACCACAGCACCAGCTTGCCGGTGGCGTAGGTGAAGCGGCTGCCGGGCTGGGCCAGCCCGTCTTTTTCCAGCGCCTCGGGCGTCTTGGTGTCCGCCGCGAGCAGCACGTCAAACGGCGCTCCGTTCCTGATCTGCGCATAGAGCTTGCCGGTGGAGCCCAGCGTCACCTTGATGCTGTGGCCGGTGGTCTTTTCCAGCACGGCAGCGATGGCCTTGATCGGCTCGGCAAAGTTGGCCGCCACTGCCACCTGGGCTTCGGCGGCGTGGGCGGCGGAGTGGGCTAGGGCGGCGAAGAGCAGGGCGGTCAAGTGGCGGATGGGCAGGGGCATGGTGACCTCGGAGCGGAGCGGGACACGTAAGCGAGGACTCGTTATCCCGAAATGGAATAGCGAGTGTAGCCGGTGTTTTCTCTTGATGTCGGTACCGGGCGATGTGCGTCAGAAGCCCAGCGCTTCTTCAATCTGTGCGTAATACGTCGGCCAGTCACCAGCCGTGTTTTCGATCGCGAGTTTGTCGAGCGACAGCCTGGCAAACAGGCTGTCGGTCAGCGCACGGTAGTCGACATACAGGCGGGACAGGCCGTCCAGCCCTTCAAGCTTGCGTTCGACCGCATAGGGGTATTTCAGCTTCCAGTCCACCTGGTAGCGCACGCCCAATTCTTCTCCGCGCTCGGCGGCGGTGCGGCGTATCGCCTGGTCGATATCGCTCTGGTGGTAGTACACGACCAGGGGATGCAGCGGGCGCATCACCTGCTCCAACGCCAACACGTGCTCCGCGATGGCTGCGGGCGACATGTTCATCAGCAGCAAGTTCGTGACGTCTCCGTGAAACAGTTGACCATCGATCACGTGGACGTCGGGCGATGCCAGGGCCTCGGCCACGAAGGTCGTCCAAAGCGCCATACGGCGCGATGCAAGCGCCTGAGGCGTCATGTCCAGCCATGGCTTGAACCAGTCGCTGGCGGCATCGGTGGCGCGCAGGGGGTGCGGGTAAACGCGCTCCATCTGGATGCGATGAGCGATGTTGCGCGCGGTCAATTGTTGTCCCAACCACCGAGTGGATGTGGACTTTCCAGAACCCATGATCCCTTCAAAGATTACAAGCCGTCGGCGCGCGCCCTCAGGCAGCTTGATGCTGCTTTTCACTTGGTTCATTGTTGATGGAGGGTTGGCTGACGGCGCAGCAGGAATGCCTGGCCGACACCCGCCAGCCGTGACGGATTTATACCGCCCCCGAGCGGGCTCGAGGGGCTCTGACCGTGAACAGCCGCAGTGCAGCGGTTGCTGCCGGTGATGTTGGCCCCCTGAGTTCGCGGTCTGGAGCACACAGCGGTCATTCATGCACCGGTGACAGGTTTTGTCGCAATAAAGGCGGCTGCACGGGTTGATGCGCCAAGTCGGTGCCCGGTTTAAGCGGCCAGGCTGTAGAACTGCTCAGGCGAGTAGTCACGCGCAGCGACCTCACGGACCGCTTTAAAGAGAACGTGAGCAACACACAGCAACAGCGATTTTTTTGGGGTACGCGATTAAATCCGCGCTCAGAATAACGCTCATCATCTCAATAGCGGAAAAAATGCCACTTTGGCGCGCACGACAAAGCCCAAAACCCAAGATCTCGGGGTGCTGGTCAGTCGCCGCATCTCAGGGACTACCTAGTCGAGGCAAGAGACGTGATCCGCTGCGCATTTTTGAGCAGGCGATGTGGATTCAGTCGTGAAACGGCCCGGCCGCATAACCTCTTGCGCGTACCACGAACGTAGCGCTAAGCACTCGAACCGAGTGCTTCGAGAACCGCCGCAGTGTGCTCGCCCAAGGCGGGCAGAGCACCGCCACTGCGAGGCTGACGATCTGTCACGATAGCCGTCGAAGGCAATAGTGCTGCGACTGCCTGCCCAGGCACTTCCACCGGCACGAAACTATCACCTCGAAGGCCTGCGGTGCTGGGAAGTATCTGGTCAAATGAGCGCACTGCGCCACACACTATGCCGGCCTGAACCAGGCGTTTGCATGCCTCTTCGGTACCCAACATGCTCAGTCCTTCGGACAGCAATTGCTTAAGCGCGTGACGGTTGGCGACACGGGAACGGTTGTCTTTGAAACGCGGGTCATCCACCAGCTCAGGACGGCCCAGATCGGCGCAAAGGCGTGCAAAGTGCTCGGGCATGTAAGCCGATATCACCATCTGACCGTCGGCGGTGGACAGCACGTCGGCAGCCGGCGCCACAGTGGGTTGGCCGTTGCCACAACGCCTAGGCACTTGGCCTGAGCGGCGGTACTCCGCCCAGGGATAGCTTAGCGCCTCCAGCGCGGCGTCTATCAACGACACCTCTACCAGAGCGCCCTGACCCCGCACACCCCGACGCACCAGGGCGGCCAGTACGCCGCTCGCCAACGAATGGGCAGCCATCACGTCTACAACCGCAAAGCCCACCCGAGTGGGATCGGAATGGGAGTCACCGTTGAGGCTCATCATGCCGCTTTCAGCCTGACCAGCAATATCGTAGCCCGGGCGGTCGGCCATGGGGCCCTCTGGAGAAAAGCCGCTGACGGCGCCATACACCAGCCGTGGATTCAGGGCCAGCATCTCGACATGCCCCAGGCCAAGGCGCTCCATGGCACCGTTGCGAGCGTTGTGCAGCAACACGTCTGCCTCGGCCACCAGCGCACGTGCCATGGCCTGGTCCAGAGCCTCGCGCAGGTTAAGCAGCACCGAGCGCTTGCCCCGGTTGTATGCCGCGAACATAGGGCCTGCATCGTCCTGGGTCCAGCCCAGTTTCCGGCTGGCATCGCCTCCTGGAGGCTCGATTTTGATGACGTCCGCGCCCAGGTCTGCGAGCTTCTGTGCCGCAGCAGGCGCTGCGATGTATTGGCCAAAGTCCAGCACGCGCAGCCCAGCTAGAGGCCTTGTGTCGACCGGGTCGACCGGGCGCCAGGCGGCGCCAGAACGGGGGGCATCAAACTTGTCCAAACCGAGGGCTCCTCTTTTCCAAAAATGCGCTTGCGCCTTCGCGGAAATCGACACTGTCAAACACACCCGGGGCGTTGTCGAGCTGGAAATCCAGCGCCTGGTCAAGACCCATGACGCCCCGACGCAGCCCGGCTTTGATGCGGCCATAGGCAAGACCGGGACCTTCGGATACCAAGCGCGCCAGTTCGGCGGAGCGCTGGCCTGCGCTTGTGGCCACAGCCTCGTCGGCAAGTCCTACTTCGACAGCGGTTCGGGCATCCAGCTCTGTTGCCCAAAGCATGAGTTGACGCGCCTTGGCCATACCCACGCGGGACGGCAAAGACCAGAACAGTGCCGCGTCGGGCATGGCGCCAGTGCGGGTGAAAGCACAGCAAAAACGCGCCTGTGGTCCCGCCACGACCACATCGCACACACAGGCCAAACCAAGTCCGGCGCCAAACGCCGGCCCATCAACGGCCGCGATGACCAGCTTGGGCGAATGCGCGATCCGGCGGTAGAGCCAGGCGTTGCGGTGCATCATGCGCTCCACATCCTCACGCTTCGAGGAGCGAAGTACGTCTAGGTCACCGCCGGAACAAAAAATCCCGTCGCCTCCGGTTATCACTGCACAGCGCAAGTCCGGCTCGACCTCTAGCCGTTCTAGGCCGGCCAGCAACCCTTCGGACACACCTGGGGTCGATAGCGCGTTGCGCTTGCGCGGCGCATTCAGGGTCAGGGTAAGTACACCATCGGCCACGTCGACCAGCACGGGAGATGGGTTGAGAGCCTCAGACATTGAGGTCCTCCTTCTCAGCCAACAGGGCCAGACTGGTTTCGGCCACGCGCTCCAACTGCTCGGCCTCATCTCCGTGCGCTCGCGCGAACAACGCAAGGCGACGAACATAGGCACCCAACTGATATTCCTCGGTCATGCCGATAGCCCCGTGCAGCTGTATCGCCTCTTCCCACACATGACGGGCAGTAGCACTGCTTTGAGCCAGGGCCGTGCAGGTCAGCAGCTCTGCCGACTCATCCCGCTCGGCTGCAGCCAATGAGACGAGTGCACGTACCTCCTCGATTTCCACCTGCAGGTCGACGAGACGGTGCTGCACAACCTGATGTGTTGCAATGGCGCGACCGAATTGCTGGCGTTCCAGTGTGTAGGCGAGGGTGATTTCCCGCGCGCGGTCCATGGCGCCCACTGCGTAAGCACAGGCGGCAAGCACCCTCGCACGGCGTGCCTCACGCCAGCGTGGCTCGAACCAGGCGCGAGGCCGTTGCAATCGCACGGCGCCGGCAGGTACGCGCAGACCGTCAAGTGCGACACGCGCCGCTCCACCCCCATCCATCAGCGTCTGATCCTTTGCGACCGAGGCGATCAAGTCAGCATGTAGCCACAGCAACGCCCAATCACCATTTTCCAGTGTGGCGACGGCGAGCAAGGCGTCCACAGCTTGGGCACCAGGCAGCACGACCTGGGCCAAGCCACGCATTCTCCAGTCCTCTCCATCTGGTTCGAGACGCCAGGGTGGTCCGTCATCGGGCACATGACCCAGCCGGTGCCCGGTGGTGGCCAGGCGCAGGCGCCCGTCCACCAGTGCCTCTGCCACGAGGTCGGTGACAGGTGGGTTGAAGGCTCGCAGCCATGCGCCCACTTCCACCGCCGAAGACAGGTATACGTCAGGCGACAGGGCTCTGCCCATCTCCTCGGCCAGCAGGCAAAGTTCGGGTACCGCCCCCCCTAAACCTCCCAGCGCTTCCGGAAAGGCCAGAGCCAACCAGCCCATCTCGGCGTGGTCGGACCACAGGCTGGAGGTCGACCAGCCTGGCGTCAGATTACCCAGCCTGCGCCGGGCGCTCTCCACCAGCATCTGGCGTTCCTGCGCGTTCATCGTGGTCATGCGCGACCTCCCAACAGGTGGCGGGCCAGCACGTTGTGCTGAACTTCCGTCGACCCACCGGCGATGGTGTAGCCGCGGGTCAGAAATCGGCAAGATGAGGCGGCCTCTGCAAAATCCCCGCGCCCCCCAGGCACCATCGCGTCAGACGATTGGCACAACGCCTCAGTCCCTATCGTGTCCACGATCAGTTCCTCCCACAGCTGCACCAGCCGACTGCCACGCATCTTGAGCATGGAAACCTCAGGGCCTATGGTCTCGCCGGCCTGGACCCGGTCGATGAAACCCAGCGCCATCGCCTCCAATGCCAAAAGACGGCACTGCAGGGCGGCAAAACGCTGGCGGAAAGCCGGCGTGTCATGAACACCCAATCGGAAAGCGGCGCGCAGGGCGCGCTGGCGGCGGCGCTTGTTCTCTCCAATACGGGCGAGCTTCAGACGCTCGAACTCAAGCAGCGACTTCGCTATGCCCCAACCAGCGTTCTCCTGGCCAACACGTTGATCCACGGGCACGCGCACACCATCGAGGAAGACCTCACAGAACACGTCCCAACCGTGGATGCCTCGAATTGGCCGCACGCTGATGCCCGGACTGCGCATGTCCACAAGCAGAAAGCTGATACCGGCCTGAGGTCGCACCTCGGTATCGGTGCGCACCAAGCAGAACATCATGTCGGCATACTGTGCGTAAGAGGTCCATATCTTGGAACCAGTGACGACATAGTCGTCACCCTCGCGCACTGCGCGCGTGCGCAGTGCTGCAAGATCCGAACCCGCATTCGGCTCGGAATACCCCTGGCACCACCATTGTCCGCCGCTGGCAATGGCAGGCAGGTAAGCAGCCTGCTGAGCCGGCGTGCCGTAGCGTGCAAGCACCGGACCAATCATGTCGAATGTGACGGAGTTCAGTTCGGGCGCGTCGTTCAAGCACATGACCTCATCAAAGGCCAACAGGCGCCGAGCCGACCAGCCCTGGCCACCCCATTCGGGCGCCCAGTGAGGTACCAACCACCCCACACGGGCCAGCTCGGCATGCCACCGTAACATCTGATCGCGGCTGGGCTGGCGACCGCCGCGCACTGTCTGGCGCAGGTCCTCAGGCAAGTGCTCGCGCACGAAGTGCGCCACCTCGTCGCGGAAGACGTCAAGGTTCTCTTCTGTGTCGTCCATGTCAGCCCTCATGGTGTGATCTGCCGGTGTAGTACACGCTTCCCAATGGCCGCTCTGTGCACTTCGGAGGCGCCGTCGTAAATACGGAAGGGGCGCAGCATGCGCAATATCATCGACAGAGGCATATCCTCAGAGACTCCCAGAGCACCGGTGATCTGGACTGCCGTGTCAGCTACGCGATTCACCGCCTCCGACACGAAGACCTTGAGCATGGACGACTCGTGGCGTATCGCGTCCTGCCGGTCCAGGCGCTGCGCCACGTCATGCGTCATCAGGCGGGCGGCATAGAGATCAATGTGTGCGTCGGCCACCATGCCCTGCACCAACTGGTGTTCAGCCAGCAGCACACCGTGCGAGCGTCGCTGATTGACGTAGCCCTGAGCGGTTTCCATCGCCCTCGAAGCCAAACCAATGAAACGCATACAGTGGAATAGGCGGGCACCCTCTAGACGCCACTGGCTGTATTCAAGTCCCCTGCCTGGCTGGCCCAAAATTGCGTCGGCCGGCACCTGACAGTTCTCGAACATGATCTCGGCATGGCCACCGATGTCGAAGGGCTCCATGGTCGGAATATCCCGAACGCGGCGCATGCCGAGATTGTCTGCGTCAACAAGAAACCAGGTCACGCCCTCCTCGGTCCGCGCCACGACAATGGCGAAATCGGCGACCATGGCACCCGAGATAAACCACTTGTGGCCATCGATGACCCAGCCTTCGGCCGTTCGGCGCGCTGTGGTGCGAAGCATCTTGGGATCAGATCCGGCCCCTGGCGCAGGTTCGGTCATGGCAAAACACGAGCGGCGCTCGCCGGCCACCAACGGATGCAGGTAGCGACGCGCTTGTACCTCGGTCGCCAGGTGTTCCAGTACGGCTATGTCGGGTTGTCCCGGTGCAGCACACCCAAGTGCCGCAGGTCCCAGGAAGCTGCGACCGACCTGCTCGAAGTACCAGCAGCAGTCGGACCAACTCAGCCGCAAGCCGCCGTGCTCTGGGGTAAGGCGCGGACCATATAGCCCAGCCGCGCGAGCGATCCCCGCCAGTTCGGTAGTGGTGTATTGGAACCAGTCGCGATCGTGGGCTCGGGTCAAATCCTCCCTTGGAATCACCTCTTCGCGCACAAATTCGGCAAGGCGACGTTCGAGTTCCTGCCGGTTCTTTTGGTTGGAATCAGCCACGTTCGACCTCATCGCTTTGTCAGGGCAGTGATGCGCTTCCAGCGCTCTGTATCGGACTTGATGAACTCAATGAACTCAGCCTGTCCCAGATAGGCCTCTTCGCCACCCGCAGTGATCAGGCGAGTCTTTACCTCATCGGTCCGTGTGGCCACGCGTACCGCATCGTCGATGCGCTTGATAACTGCCGCCGGCGTGCCTACCGGCGCATGCAGCCCGTACCAGGACAAGACACTGGCACCTGGGTAGCCTGCTTCGGCGATAGTGGGCACGTCGGGCATTTGCACTGACCGGGTAGCACTGAAATTGGCGATGACCTTTATCCGCCCTGTCTGCACCGCGGTCAGCGCTACTGTCGAGGGCAGAACCGCCATGGACAGCAGCCCGTTGCCCAAGTCGGGCAGTATGGGAGGCGCACCCTGATAAGAAACGTCCTCTATGGGCAAGCCCGCAAGTGCCTTAAATACCTCGTTGGCCACGGTTTGAGGAGCGCCAGTGCCGCCATCGCCGTACTGCAGCGGCGGTCGTGTTGCTTTAGCGAGATCTACATACTCCTTGACGCTTTTCACCCCCAGAGTGGTTGGCACAGCGAAGTAGCTAGGCGAAAGCGCAAAGCGTGCGATGGGCACAAAGTTCTCGGGCTTCCAGCGCAAGTTGTTGCTCAGCATCGGGTTGGTGATTGTGAACGCGGCACTCACCAGCAATGTGTAGCCATCGGGTGCTGCCCGCGCCACCGCTTCGGCCCCGACGTTTGCAGAGGCGCCGGGCCTGGGCACAACCACAATCGGCTGACCCAACTCCTGTTCCATGCGTTGTACCACCGCCCGCGTTTGCACGTCGACCACGCCTCCGGGCGCATAGGGAACAACCACTCGTATGGGCTTGGTCGGCCAGTCATCGTTGGCCTGCACGCCCAAAGCCGCTAGCAGCAAGGCGCAAGTGCCCAAAAGGTTCCTGATTCGCATGTCTGTCTCCTTTGGTTGTCGGTTGCTTCATTCGATCGCCTGCTGTGGCTGCACTCGAATGTGATGGATGTTGCCACGCCTATTATGATAGGTCAACCATTTTTTCACAAAGCCTGTCATGACGAGTGATAATCCAGACAAGTCAAGAATTGCGATCCGTCTCTATGTCCGAGTTGCCCCTTTTCAAGCAGATCGAATCCGAGCTCAGACAGCGCATCCTCAGCAATGAGCTGCGCCCGGGCGATAAGCTGCCCTCAGAAGCTGAGATGATCGAAACATATGGCGTCAGCCGAATCACCGTGCGCCAGGCGTTGGCAGAGTTGAATGCGGCAGGGTTGATCCAGAAGGTGAATGGCAAGGGCAGTTTTGTTGCCCACCCGCGCGACAACCCCGACCTGGGTCTACTCACTGGTTTTTACGAGTACATGCGCGCGCGGGGCCATGTTGCGCGTGGCAAGCTCCTGTCAGTGCGCGAGGTGCAGGCACCTGCACGCGTTGTCCGTGCTCTTGGCCTGCCGCCAGAAACAGAACTGGTTCGCGCCAATATCATCAAGACCGTTGATGGTGTCAAGGTTGCCTACGGCTTCCTCATGGCTCCTCGTGTGACGATGGACCGCCTGCTAGAACACGACCTTGAATACAACGATGCACTGTTGCTTCTAGAGACGCGGCTCGGCTACCGGCTGCACTTTCACGACATCGAAACCAGCGCACTGGGCGCCAATGCCGAACAAGCCTCCCGCCTGGATCTGGTGCCAGGAACACCGCTATTGCGCGTGACCTTCATACCTTATGACATCGAGGCACGCGCCCTGGCCTATTCCGAGTACGTATTTAGAGGTGACCGCTTCAGCTACAAAGCCCGGGTCCATCGCTGAATGACCGCTTACGAGCTTCGCAACGATTCGACACCGCCATCACCGAATGACTCAGTTCAGCCTTCTGCAGGCACACGGCCAACTATCGCGACAGGCTGTTGTTGGCCGGGAACGCTTCGGCGGGCGACCTGGCAGACATGCTGCAACGGCACCGCTTCAGCAGCGCCGGCAAAAGGGCTCATGCCCTCCCGCCGGGCAGGCCATGTCGATTTGGCACCCCGTTGTTCGTCGATGAGGTACGGGGCGCCCTCAGGCGGGTGCGCTGACCGATCAACCCAACAGGAGTGAAGACATGTCATATATCGATGGTTTCGTGATCGCGGTCCCCACCGCCAACAAGCAGAAGTTCATCGAACACGCGCGCCATTTCGACTCGTTGTTCATCGAGCTGGGCGCTATCCGTGTGATCGAGGGCTGGGGCGATGACGTTCCCGACGGCAAGGTCACCGACTTCCGCCGCGCGGTTCAGGCCACTGCCGAGGAGACGGTGGCCTTTTCGTGGGTCGAATGGCCGGACAAGGCCACGCGCGACGCCGGCATGAAGAAAATGATGGAAGACCCGCGCATGGACCCGTCCACACCCGGCAACCCGCCGATGCCCTTCGACGGCAGACGCATGATCTTCGGCGGCTTCGAACAGGTGGTCGAAGTGAAGGCTTGAGTGGCGGGGGGCGTCAAGACCTGGGCAGCGATCCCGCAGACAATGTCTCAGACCTGAATTCACCCCTTTCACAGGAGCTCAACGTGTCGCTCACCTGGTCCTATTCCGCCGACGGTCTCGACTGGAATGAACTCGCTGCGCTGTATGACGCAGCGCCACTCGGCAGCAAAAGTCCGAGCGGCCTGAAGACCGCGTTCATGAACAGCATGTTCAAGTGTTTTGTCCATGAAGACGACAAGCTCGTTGGCGTCGGGCGGGCGCTGGCGGATGGTGTGGACTGCTCATACATCTGCGACGTCGCGTTGCTGCCCAGTCATCAAGGTCTGGGTCTCGGCAAACAGATCGTGGCCCAACTGGTGGAGCTGTCCAGGGGGCACAGGAAGATCATTCTTTACTCGGTGCCCGGCAAAGAACCGTTCTACAAGAAGCTGGGATTCAAGCGCATGAGCACAGCCATGGCGATCTTTGAGGATCAGGCTGGGGCTCAGGAGCGAGGGTATGTCAATGAAACCTGACGCTGCCCTGAGCAAGCGCTGCACGAAACGCCGCCCAGTGGCCCAACGCCCCTTTGAAAGCTGAGCCACAACTGTCAATGCAAATCGACCACGCCCAGCCGGAGGACGCACGCGCCGTCGCGGAAATCCACGTCAACGCTTGGCGCGTAGCGTATGCATCAATCCTTTCCGCCGAATACCTGGCGTCGCTTTCTGTCGATCAGCGCGAAGCCATGTGGCACAAGTGCATCGCCGCCGGGGAGCCCGAACTGCTCGTGGCAAAACGCCATGGCGCCGTGGTGGGGTGGATGTCGTTCGGCGACAGCCGGGATGATGGCGCCCCCAAATCCGAGGCGGAGGTTTGGGCGCTGTACGTGGCGCCGGAGTGCTGGTCCTCGGGCGCCGGGCGGCAACTCTGGCTTCGGGCCCGTGAGCTCATGCGTGATCGCGGTTTCACCACCTGCAGCCTGTGGGTGTTTCCCCAGAACGAACGCGCCATCCGCTTCTACCGCGCGGCCGGCTTTGTTGCGGATGCGGGGCCTCCCCAAGCGTTTGAGCTGGGTGGTCGGCAGCTCCAGGAAGTGCGCTACGTCTGCAGGTTGGACGACGCACCATAGGCGGCCTTGCCACACCGATTCATGGGTGCGGCCCGGCCAACTTTTGCCGAAGCAGGGCGGCGCGTTGTTCAAGCGTCAGTGCACCGTCGCGCTCATCGCGTTCATGGCTTCCGCACGCGCCGGCACCGCGTAGCCCAGCGGCGCCAGCGCGGCCTGGATGCGGGCCATCTGTGCCGCGCTGACCAGCCCACCCAGCAGCTTCTGGAAGCGCGGCTCCAGCGTTCCGGAGACGATGTATTGCCAGCGGTAGGCCTTCAACAGCGTGGCGTTCACCTGCGCGGCGCGTTCGCCGTCCGGGGCCATGCCGCAGACGGTCAGGAAGTAGGCTGCGTCGGCTTTGGCCTGCCCTTGCAGGATGCCGTCGACCCCGCCGACCAGCGCGATCAGGTCGTCCACCGCCGCATCGCGCTGGGCGTCGTCTTTCAGCTTTGCGTCTTCACGTTCCCACTCCAGCTCGTCGATGATCGCGTGCTGCGACTCCTCTTTCCAGTGGAACAGGAACACGTCCTTGAACAGCGGCGACAGGTCCGGGGCGGCGTCGATGCTGGCGCGGTAGTGGGCCTGCGAGAACAGCTCGATGTGGCAGACCAGCGCCAGCACGGCCCAGCTGCACTTGCCCAGCACGAATGCGGCCACGTCGTTGGGCGCGACGTCGAAGCGATAACCCGCCGGCATGTCGGCGGCCACCAGGCTTTCAAGGCGGCGGAACAGCTCCTGGTGCTTCAGCTCCTCGTCGGTCAGGCGCACGATGGCTTCCAGCGCGGTCTGGTCGCCGAGCCAGTGGTCGCGGCTCAGGTCCAGCATCTTCGCGCTGATGAAGCGCTCGACCAAGCCAAACATGTTGGCGTAGGTGCGGCCCTGCACCTGGCTCAGGAACCGGTGCTCGGCCGGGCTCAGGAAGGTCAGTTCGTCGGCCAGCGACAACCCGTCGGGCAGGAAGGTGTGTGCAAGGTCGAAGCGGCGCCCGCGGATCACGTCGCGGTCGATGTCCCAGCGGATGCGTTTGGAGACTTCGATGGTCTTGGCGTAGCGCGGGATGTCCAGGGGGGTGGATGGGGTTTGCATGGTGTTTCCTCTCGGGGTTGGATACGTCCTGTCGACGTGATCGAAGAATCCACCGGCGCGCGCGCTGGCGCATGAGGCGGATGTCCCACGCCCTCCATCGGGTGGAGGATGGCGCGCGCCTGGGTCTAGGACGGGCGACCCAGGCGCGAGACAATCGCGCATGCCCGCTGTCCAGCGTCCGCCCCCGAACCTGCGCCAGAGCTTGCGTTTCTGCACCGCGGCCGACGGCACGCGCATCGCGATCGCCTCCATCGGCTCCGGCCCGCCGCTGCTGCGGGCCGCGCACTGGCTGAGCCATGTCGAACACGACCTGCACAGCCCGGTCTGGCGGCCCTGGCTGACCGAACTCGCACGCGATCACCACTACATCCGCTACGACCAGCGCGGCTGCGGCCTGTCCGAGAGCGCGGTGGCCGACTTTTCGCTCGACGCCTGGGTCGGCGATCTGGAGGCCGTGGTCGACAGCCTGGGCCTGCGCCGTTTCCCGCTGATCGGCATGTCACAAGGCGGTGCGGTGGCCATCGCCTACACCGTGCGACACCCCGACCAGGTGTCGCACCTGGTCCTGCCGGGTGCCTACGCGCGCGGCGCGCTGCAACGCGCCACCAGTGATGCCGAGCGGCTGGAGGCCGAGACCCTGGTCAACCTGATCCGCCTCGGCTGGGGGCGCGATAACGCCGCCTTCCGCCAGGTGTTCACCAACCAGTTCATCCCCGGCGGCACGCCGGCGCAGCACCAGTGGTGGAACGAGCTGGAGCGTCTGACGGCGAGCCCGGAGAACGCCGCGCGCACGCTCGAGGCCTTCCACCGCGTCGACGTGACCGACCTGGCGCGCCAGCTGCGTGTGCCCACACTGGTGCTGCATGCGCGCGGCGATGCGCGTGTGCCGTTCGATGAGGGGATGCGGCTGGCGGCACTGATCCCGGGCGCGCGTTTCGTGCCGCTGGAGAGCGACAACCACGTGCTGCTGGACACCGAGCCGGCGTGGTCCACCTTCCTGGCCGAGCTGCGTGGTTTTCTGGGCAACGCGCCGGTCGATGCCACCGACGGCGCCGGTGATGCAGCGCTGACACCGGCCGAGCGCGAGGTGTTGCGTCTGGTGGCCCAAGGCCTGGACAACCCGGCCATCGCGCAGCAGTTGAACAAGAGCGAAAAAACGGTGCGCAACCAGGTGTCGAGCATCTTCGACAAGCTGGGCGTGCGCACGCGGGCGGAGGCGATCGTCTATGTGCGCGATCGCGCGCCCTGAGCTGCTGGAGGTACTCCAGCAATCCCTCCCGCAATACCGGTGGCGGCTGGAAGCGGGTTCAGCTCGCCTGCATCGGCTGGAACCGGTCCGCGCGGTCGACCAGGCTGCGCATCTGGTCCGCGGCGTGCATGGTGACGGTGTGGGGCGTGTAGCCCGGCCGGGGTGAGATGTAACTGGCCATTTCGCGCACCAGCGCCTGTTGTTCGGGCGGTGCGTTGGCCAGCAGGGCGATGACCATGTTTTCCAGCGCGACCACGCGCACGCGCAGCTGCACCAGCTCAGCGTTGGTGAGGGCGGGGCTGTCGCCCGGTGTGGGATGCAATGACTCAGACATGTTGGGCTCCTGCTTGGGGGCGCGCGGTGCCGCGCCGGGATCATTGTCGGATGGTTCGCTTCGTCTGCAACCCGGGTCTGTGCGCTGGCGCTCGTTGGAATTCTGTTGTTGGCTGGCCGGCCGCTGCGCCGGCTTTCAGAACAGCACGCGGCTGCGCAGGGTGCCGGGCACACGCGCCAGCTCGGCCAGCGCCAGCTCGGAGTGCGCGGCGTCGATGTCCATCACCACATAGCCCACGTCTTCGCGCGTCTGCAGGTACTGCGCCGAGATGTTGATGCCGTGGTCGGAAAAGACGCGGTTGATGCCGGAGAGCACACCGGGCACGTTGCGGTGGATATGCAGCAGGCGGTGTTTGCCGGGGTGCGCGGGCAGGGCCACTTCGGGGAAGTTGACGGCCGAGGTAGAGGTGCCGTTGTCGCTGTACTTCACCAGCTTTTCTGCCACCTCGATGCCAATGTTTTCCTGCGCCTCCAGCGTGGAGCCGCCGATGTGCGGCGTGAGGATCACGTTGTCCAGGCCGCGCAGCGGCGACTCGAACATGTCCTTGTTGCTGTGCGGCTCTTCGGGGAACACGTCGATGGCGGCGCCGAGCAGGGCCTGGCTTTTCAGCGCGCAGGCCAGCGCGTCCACCTGTACCACGGTGCCGCGCGAGGCGTTGATGAGCACGGCGCTGGGCTTCATGCGCGCGATCTGGGCGGCGCCGATCATCCATTGCGTGGCCGGCGTTTCGGGCACGTGCAGGCTCACCACGTCGGCGGTGGCCATGAGCTCGTCCAGGCTGGTGAGCGGTTTGGCGTTGCCCAGCGGCAGCTTGGTCACCACGTCAAAAAACACCACGTGCATGCCCAAGGCCTCGGCCAGTACCGAGAGCTGCGTGCCGATGGCGCCGTAGCCCACGATGCCCAGCGTCTTGCCGCGGATTTCAAACGCGTTGCTGGCCGATTTCAGCCAGCCGCCGCGGTGCGCCACGGCGTTTTTTTCGGGGATGCCGCGCATCAGCAAGATGGCCTCGGCCAGCACCAGTTCGGCCACCGAGCGGGTGTTGGAAAACGGCGCGTTGAACACCGCAATGCCGCGCTCGCGCGCCGCGGCCAGGTCCACTTGGTTGGTGCCGATGCAGAAGCAGCCCACGGCGGCCAGGCGCTGGGCGTGGCTCAGCACCTCGGCGGTGAGCTGGGTGCGAGAGCGGATGCCGACGAAATGCGCGTCGGCGATCTTGGCCAGTAGCTGGTCATCGGGCAGGGCGCCGGGCAGGCTTTCGATCTGGCTGTAGCCCGCCGCGCGCAGCACCTCGATGGCCGAGGGGTGGATGCCCTCCAGCAGCAGGAAGCGGATCTTGTGTTTGTCGATCGAGGTCTTGGGGCCGGGCTGGACGGTTGGGGGCGGGGTGGTGGTGGCAGAGTTCATGGTTGACTAATATAGTCGGGTATGGCGTTGAAAGCCATTTTTGAGGGCTTCGTCCCCGCGCCGCGCGGGGGATTCACCGCGGGTTTCAGGCTGGGCCGGCGGGGGCCATGAACAGGGCGGCCACCAGGTCCGACTGCGTGATCATGCCCACCAGACGGTCCTGCGCGTCGAGCACGGGCATGTGGTGCAGGCCGCCGTCGGAGAACCCGCGCACCAGATCGGCGATGGCCTGTTCGGGGCGGGCGGTGCGCACCTTGCGGGTCATGATGTCTTCGACCCGGCGCGCGGTGTTCATGCGCGGCACACGGCTGGGCGCTGGCGCGCTCTGGCCGATGAAAAAATCGTGCAGCGACACGATGCCCACCAGATGCTGCTCGGCATCCACCACCGGCAGCGCCTTGATCTTGTGGTGCGCCAGGCGCGCCCAGGCTTCGTCGACCGAATCACCGGGGCCCACGCTCACCACGTCGCGCGACATGATGTCCTCGCACCGCACGCCGCCCCAGTGGCGGCGCTGCGCGTGCAGTTGCGCGCGCGTCATGATCTCTTCGAGGTCGTGGCGGTCGATGTCGAGCAGCTCGCCGAACGAGGCCAGCGCGGCGTCCAGGTCTTCCTTGTTGAAGCCCGCGCGCTGCGTGGGCAGCGGGTCGCGCGTGTCGTGGGGGCGGCTCTTGGCCACGCCATGGTGCGGGTAGCTGCGCCCCATGGCGTTGTTGAACAGCAGGGCCAGCGCCAGCATGACCGCCGAATCGGCGGCCACGGGCCAGAGCGCAAAACCAAAGCCCAGTTCGTGGATCGCCGGGCCGCCCAGCACGGCGGTGAGCGCCACCGCGCCGCCGGGTGGGTGCAGGCAGCGCAGCGCAAACATGGCCGCCACGGCGCCGGTGCCCGCCACCGCGGCGGCCAGACCCGTTGATCCGAGCCACTGGTGGCAGGCCACGCCGATCAGCGCCGAGAGCACGTTGCCGCCGATGATGGACCAGGGCTGCGCCAGCGGGCTCGCCGGCACCGCGAACAGCAACACCGCCGATGCGCCCATGGGCGCGATGAACCAGACGCTGGAGGTGCCCAGCGCGTGGCGGCTGAGCCAGTCGGTGCACAGCAGCCCGAGGCCCACGCCCACGCTGCTGAGCCAGAGCTCCCCTCGACCGATGGTCAATGGGGCTGGGTAGAACGAACGCAGCCAGTTCAGCAGCGGATTCAAGGGCGGGCTTTCAGCGGCCTGGTGTCAACGCTGACCGGATCAGCCCGCGGCCTCCATGCCGTTGCGTTGCTTGGTCTGCGCGGTGGCGGGCGACACGAGGAACGCGAGCAGGGCGCGCACCGCTTCGGGCTGCGTGGAGGCCGTGGCCAGGCCGGCCGAGAAGGTGGTGATGATCTGGATCTGTGCGGGCAGCGGACCGAGCACGTCGATGCCTTCCAGGCTCATGAGTTCGCTGAGCTGCTGGAAGCCCAGCTCGACCTCGCCTTGGGCCACCAGCGAGCCCACGGGCACGCCGGGCGGGGCGGTGACGATGCGGTCTTTGATCTGTTCGGCGATGCCCCAGCGCTCGAAGAGCTTGGCCAGCTGCACGCCGCTGGGGCCGGTGGAATAGCCCAGGGTGCGCGCGGCGAGCACGGCCTGTTTCACGGCGGCTTCGCTGGCGATGTCGGGGTGCGGCGCGCCGCTGCGCACGGCCAGCGCCACGCCGGAGCGCACCACGTCCACCTGGCTGCCGGCCACGACCTTGCCGTCGGTGGTGAGCTGAGCCACCGCGTTGGACGCAAGGGCCACGATGTCGAAGGCTTCACCGGCCTGCACGCGCTTGGCAGCGTCCACACCGCCCACCGATTCGAGTTCGATGGCCGTGCCCGGGTGGGCCTGCTGGTAGAGCGCGATCAGGTCGGCCAGCACCTGTTTGGTGGCCATGGAAGAAATGATGCGGATGGGGGGCGCCATGCGGTCAGCTCCGGGTGTTCAAGGTTGGGAAGGGGCGACGCAGTGCTGCGGCGCGAACCCGTGCAATTTAACCGCAAGCCGGGGTGGATGCCCTCACAGGGGGTGCGTCCGCGTTCGCTTCTTCAGACCTGGCGGCGCACCATCATTTCCTTGATCTTGCCAATTGCCAGTGCCGGGTTCAGGCCCTTGGGGCAGACGTCTGTGCAGTTCAGGATCGTGCGACAACGGAACAGACGGTAGGGGTCGTGTAAATCGTCAAGCCTGGCGCTGGTTGCGTGATCGCGGCTGTCCACGAGGAAACGGTAGGCCTGCAGCAGGCCCGCCGGACCCACGTATTTGTCGGGGTTCCACCAGAAGCTCGGGCAGGCACTCGAGCAGCAGGCGCAGAGGATGCATTCGTACAGGCCGTTGAGCTCTTCGCGCGCATCAATGGACTGCAGCCGCTCTCGCTCGGGAGGGGGTGTGTCGTCGATGAGCCAGGGCTTGATGCTGTGGTATTGCTTGAAAAAGCCGGTCATGTCGACGAACAGGTCTCGCACCACAGGCAGGCCTGGCAGGGGCTTGAGCGTCACGGTGGAGGGCAGTGTGTTCATGTTGGTGATGCAGGCCAGCCCATTTTTGCCATTGATGTTCATGGCGTCGGAACCGCACACCCCTTCCCGGCAGGAGCGACGGAAGCTCAGCGTAGGGTCCATGGCCTTGAGCCGCGTCAACACATCCAGCAGCATCCGATCTCCCGGCTGCGTGTCGATCTGAACCGTCTGCATGCGGGGCCGTGCATCAACGTCCGGGTCGTAGCGGTAGATGTGGAAGGTGCGCATCACGGGCTGTCCTTGGATCAGGTGAACGACGACGACTGGTTGGCCGGGTCTGTCGGGCTGTGCATATGCCCGGACCGTCGAGCGTGGGTGCATCGTGCCGCTTGGTCGTGTTCCTCTCTGTGCGCTTCAGTACACAGGCCCTGCATGATGCGCCAAGGTCCATGGCATTGAAAGCCCCTGTTGATTCGCTCCAAGGGCGCGTGGTCGACCGACGAGCTGCGCAGATCACGCGCTGCGCGCCCGCCCACCCTTCTCAGCCCAGGTGCGCGTCCAGCGCACCTGCATCGTGCGCATCACGCCCAGCATCAGCACCGAGAACACCGCCATGATCACGAAGCCGGAGAGGAAGCTGTCGGTGTGCTGTTTGGACTGGCCCATCATGGCCGGCACGAGGCCGCCGCCGAGCGCACCGATCTCGCCGATCATGGAGCCGGCCACGGCGGTGGAGGTGGGCCAGCGCAGCGGCACCAGCTGGAACAGCGCACCGTTGCCCGCACCCAGCGCGGCGAAGCAGACGATCAGCAGCAGCGTGGTCAGCACGATGGAGTGCGAAGACAGGCCCACGCCCACCAACGCCACCGACACCACCACCAGCACCACGGTCAGCGTGTTCACGCCGCCCCAGTGGTCGGAAATCCAGCCGCCGAAGATGCGCACCACGGCGCCCATCAGCGCGGCGAGCATGGTCAGCTGACCGGCCTGCACCTTGCTCACGCCGAACTGGTCGTAGTAGTAGGTGGGCAGGAAGGTGGTGATGCCGATGAAGCCGCCGAAGGTGACGACGTAGATCAGGCTGAAGACCCAGCCGTCTTTTTCCAGCAGGCAGGCCAGGTGGTCTTTGATCTTGGCGTGTTGATCGCGGTCCGGCGGCTCCTTGGCCATGAAGGCCACCACCAGCATGGGCACGACCGAGGCGATGGCCGCAAAGCCGTACACCGTCTGCCAGCCGTAGGCCTGCGCCAGTGGCGGCGCCAGCAGCGCGGCGATGGCGGTGCCGGCGTTGCCCGCGCCCACCAGGCCCATGGCCAGGCCTTTGTACTTGGGCGGGTACCAGCCCGAACCCAGTGACATGGCCACGCCGAAGCTGGCGCCGGCCACGCCCAGCAACAGCGCCATCTTGAGCATGTCGTCGTAGCTCTGCACGAAGAAGTAGCCGTACGCCATCGTGAAGCAGATCAACGCCAGTTCGACCAGGGTGGCGGTCTTGCGGCCCACGTACTGCGCCAGCAGGCCGAGCGGGAACCGCATGATCGCGCCGGCCACGATGGGGATGGACAGCAGCAGACCCTTCTGGGCCGGTGTGAGGTTGAACTCTTCGCTGATGAAGGGCGCCATGGCGCCGTTCATGACCCAGATCACGAACGAAAACGTGAGGTAGAAAAACGCTGCAAAGAGCGTCGGGGTGTGCCCGCTTTTCAGGAACGTACGGAAGCCCGCCATGGCGTGGACCTTTGAGAGAGAGGGGGTGGAGAGTGAAGCCCAAGCGGCACAGGGCCCGGCCAGACAGTCGGGTGTGCGGTGCATGGGGTGCGCCAGGCGGCCGGGGTGGGTCGTCTGCTGCAGCTGAAAAGGCCTTCGTTAGCCTTGCTCGTATCAAGCAGATTTCATGCCCGATTCAGGGGCGTTTCAAGGGGGGCGGATGGCCCGCTGTGCACCAAGCTTGTGTCGCGAAGAGCAGGCGGCGCAAAGAAAAGGGGCATGCCACAAAGCATGCCCCTTTTTGGGTAGACGAGAAAACGACCTTCGGATGGGTTGCTCCCTGCCCCTGGGCGGCCTGTCGATGATCGACGCCCCTGGCCAGCCCTTTTACGCCACATCAACGCCCCCGCGGTCCGGGAGGCGGTGGCCAGACCGGCCGACAAGGTGGTGATGATCTGGGACGTCATGCCGCTTCGAACATGACGCGGGTGTTTGCCTGGGCGGTTATGCTGCACGCCTCAGGGAAGTCCAGGGAGGAATTCCCGGACGGAATGGACGTTAACTCCACTTTGGCAACAAGCCAGCTGGCGGCGCTTTGACGGCCAGGCCATAGAGGTGCTGGTCAGCAGCGAGCTGACCGAAGACACCGGCGGCTTGCTGATCCTCACCACGGTCGTGGGCGCGCCCGAAGAAGGGTAGGCCGGCGGGCTGAACACAGCGGCACAGCCCTTTCGGAACGACCTGCGGCTGCGCCGCTCAACACCCGACGTACAGCGTGCCGGGGATGGCCGAGGCTTCGCCGGCCAACCCCGTCAGGCCGCCTTTTCCACGTGCGCCTGGCGCGTGTAAAGGAAGTCGATCACGGCCTTGCGGTGGTGCTGGTATCGCGGATCGTCGGCCAGGGCCACGCGGTTGCGCGGGCGCGGCAGGTCCACGTGCAGCACCTCGCCGATGGTGGCGGCCGGCCCATTGGTCATCATCACGATCTTGTCGGACAGCAGCACGGCTTCGTCCACGTCGTGCGTGACCATCACCACCGTGCTGTTCGTGCGGGCCACGATGTCGAGCAGTTCGTCCTGCAGCTTGGCGCGGGTCAGTGCATCCAGCGCGCCGAAGGGTTCGTCCATCAGCAGCACCTTGGGTTCCATCGACAGCGCACGGGCAATGCCCACACGTTGTTTCATGCCGCCGGAGATCTCACCGGGGCGTTTCTGTGCGGCGGCGGTCAGGCCCACCAGGGCCAGCGCGGCGTCGGTACGCACCTTCAACTGGATGCGGGTTTCGGTGCGGCTGAACACGCGCTCGACCGCGAGGAAGATGTTCTCGTAACAGGTGAGCCAGGGCAGCAGCGAGTGGTTCTGGAACACCACCGCGCGCTCGGGGCCGGGGCCGGCGATCTCGCGATCGGCGCAGAGCAGCACACCGCTGGTGGGCGTGGTCAGGCCGGCGATCAGGTTGAGCAGGGTGGACTTGCCACAACCCGAGTGGCCGATCAGCGCCACGAACTCGCCCTTGGCGACCGTGAGGTTGATGTCCTTGAGCGCGGGGAACAGGCCCTTCTTGGTTTTGAAGGTCTGCTCGACGCCCTGGATGTCGATGTACTTGGTGGTGTGGGTGGTGCTCATGGGTTTCTCCTTGTTCGGGGGCCACCGCGGAACCGGCTTAGCCGGGCCGCTGGTGGCGCCCCCTTGAGGGGGTGACGCGCCGTTGGGCGCGGCGCGGGGGTGGTTAAGTCCTTACCTCTTCAAACGTAAACAGGGTGGCGAGTTTGATCAGGGCGAATTCGAGCAGCAGACCGACGATGCCGATGACGAAGATCGCGATGATGATGGAGGAGACGTTGAGGTTGTTCCACTCGTCCCAGACCCAGAAGCCGATGCCCACGCCACCGGTCAGCATCTCGGCCGCGACGATCACCAGCCAGGCCGTTCCCACCGCCAGGCGCACGCCGGTCAGCAGGTAGGGCAGCACGGCGGGGAACAGGATCTTGGTGAAGATCTTCCATTCGCTCAGGTTGAGCACACGCGCCACGTTCATGTAGTCCTGCGGCACGCGCTGCACGCCCACCGCCGTGTTGATGATCATGGGCCAGATGGAGCAGATGAAGATGGTCCAGATGGCGGCCGGGTCGGCGCCCTTGAAGACCAGCAGGCCGATCGGCAGCCAGGCCAGCGGCGAGACCGGGCGCAGCAGGCTGATGAGCGGGTTGAACATGCGGCTCAAGAACTCGAAGCGGCCGATGGCGAAGCCGGCGGGAATGCCGACCGCTGCGGCCAGGCCGAAGCCGATGGCCACGCGCTGCAGCGAGGCCAGCACGTTCCAGCCCACGCCCTGGTCGTTGGGGCCGTTGCTGTAGAGCGGGTCAGAAAACACCGTGACCGCCTGCGCCCACGTTTCCAGGGGTTTGGGGATGCCGGTGTTGCCGGTGCTGGCGATCAGTTGCCAGACCAGCACCAGGCAGGCCAGACCCATGATGGGCGGCAACACCGCCATCCAGAAACCGCGGAAATCACGGCTCGCGGCCGAGGGCCGGGCGCTCACAGCGGCAGGCGCTGCGGGGGCATCGGTCTTGGGAGTGCTCATGGCTTTTCCAACGGGGCTGGCATGGGACGTGGCGGGCGGCGCGATGACCTCCAGCGGTGAATGAAAAACGGCGCTGACCATGGTGGGTTTCCTTTCAGTGCAGAGCGAAGAGAGAGGTGCCTTCAACCCAGAACGCCGCGGAACCGGCTTTGCCGGGCCGCCAGCGTTGCCCCCCCGTGGGGGGTGACGCGCGAAGCGCGGCGCGGGGGGCGTCAAGCTTTAATAGCGAAGCCATCGGCGTAGCGAGCGGGGTCCTTGCCGTCCCAGACGATGCCGTCCATCAGCTTGCTGCTGCGCATCGGGTCCTTGGGCACACTGATGCCCATGGCGCTGGCGACCGACTTGTACAGATCGATTTGGTTGATCTGCTTGGCGATGCCGAGGTAGTCGGGGTGGCTCTTGATCAGGCCCCAGCGCTTGTGTTGCGTGAGGAACCACATGCCGTCCGACAGGTAGGGGAAGTTGACCTTGCCGTCGTTGAAGAACTTCATGTGGTTGGGGTCGTCCCAGGTCTTGCCCATGCCGTTCTGGTAGCGGCCCAGGATGCGCTGGTTGATCGCGTCCACACCGGTGTTGATGTAGGACTTCTGCGCCACGGTCTCGGCCATTTTCATCTTGTTCTGCAGGCCGGCGTCGATCCAGCGGCTGGCTTCGAGCACGGCCATCATCACGGCGCGCGTGGTGTTGGGGTACTTCTTAGTGAACTCGGCCGTGGTGCCCAGCACCTTCTCGGGGTGGTCGCGCCAGATGTCCTGCGTGGTGTTGGCGGTCACGCCCACGCCGTCCATGATGGCGCGGTGGTTCCAGGGCTCACCGACGCAGAAGCCGTCCATGTTGCCGATGCGCATGTTGGCCACCATCTGCGGCGGCGGCACGGTGATCAGGCGCGCGCCCGACAGCGGGTTGATGCCGGCGGCGGCCAGCCAGTAGTGCATCCACATGGCGTGCGTGCCGGTGGGGAAGGTGCCGGCGAAGGTGTAGTCGCGCTTGTTGGCGGCCATGTATTTCGCCAGCGAGGGGCCGTCCACCGCGCCCTTGTCGGCCAGCGCCTTGGAGAGGCTGATGGCCTGGCCGTTGTTGTTCAGGCTCATCAGCACGGCCATGTCTTTCTTGGGGCCCGCCGTGCCCATGTGCACGCCGTAGACCAGGCCGTAGAGCACGTGGGCGAAGTCGAGCTCGCCGTTGACCAGCTTGTCGCGCACACCGGCCCAGCTGGCTTCCTTGCTGGGGATGATCTTCACGCCGTACTTCTTGTCAAAGCCCAGCACCGAAGCCATCACCACGCTGGCGCAGTCGGTCAGGGGAATGAAGCCGATCTTGACCTCTTCTTTTTCCGGCGCGTCGGAGCCGGCGGCCCAGACGCCGCTGTGGCCCAGCGTGGAGAAGAAGGTGGCGGTGGCCGCGCCCTTCTTGATGAAGTCGCGGCGCGAGGCCTGTGCCGGGGTGCCGGCGTCGGCCGGGCTGGCGGCAGCGATCGGGGTGGTGGTGTCTGCGGTCATGTCCAACTCCTTGCTGATTAAAAAAAGCGGTGGCCAAAAACAAAACGGCGCCCATTTCCAGCCCAGCTTGGTGCGGGCTTGAAATGGACGCCGTTGTCCGGTGTGTCTCGGGAGACCTCGGGATCGCGCCGCCATTGGCGCTCACCCTTTGCGTTTTATCAAGCAGGGACCGTGCCAGATGGTCGTCACCATCGGGTGCTCTGAAGAAGAGCCTTGTTATTCAAGGAAAAAATGGTCCACCCAGGCGGCCCGGCAGGTGCTTCGGATGCCCGCTACAGGGCCAGAACCCGGTGCGCCGGGCCTCAGCTTGGTGCACCGACAGGGTGCGGCACGGGTTTTGTGCGCTGCAGCACGGCGCGCGGTTTCAGCGCCGCCGCTCGGGCAGCACCTCGGCCATGGACAGCACCGCTTCGGCCACGTCGATCAGGCGGCGGTTCTGGTTCATGGCCATCTGGCGCAGGGTCTTGTGGGCCTCGGCCTCGCTCAGGTTGCGGTGCGCCATCAGCAGGCCCTTGGCGCGTTCGACCAGCTTGCGTTCGTTGAGGCTGGCGCGCACGGTGTCGAGCTCGTCGCTGACGGCCTGCAGGCGGCGCGCCTGGTCCTGCACCAGATCGAGGATCGAGCGGTCCAGCTGCACGCCATACGCTTGCGCCGGGCTGGTGCCGCTCACGTGGTCGGGCACCGGGTCGTGGAAAAACGAGAGCGCGTCGTCGGGCTGGACGGCGGCCCGGTGGAGGCCCTGGAAGGCCCGCAACTCGGTCAGGGCGGCCTGGGTCTTGTGTTCGCACAGGCGCTGCAGGCTGTCGGCCAGCCGGTATTCCACCGTTTTCATGCGGTCCATGCGCAGGCTGCAGCAGTCGAACCACGGCTGGCTCTGGTTGGCGTCAAGCGGGCTGCCGTCGGCGGCGGTGCAGAGCACGCGGCGCAGGCGCTCCAGCTCGGCCCGGGCGTCGACGGTGTCGCGGTCGGCGGTGGCCCAGAGCGTGGCGAGTTCGTCGCTGGCGAATTCCTTGAACACCTGCAGGCAGCGTTCCTGCGAATCGATCAGGTGCAGCAGGCGCTGCTGCCCGGCGCTGTCGGCGCGGCCGCTGGCGAAGAGGGCCGAGCCGGCCGCGCGCTCCTGACCGGCAAATTCCTTGCCCTGCATGAAGTTGAACAGCGCCACCAGCTGGCGCGAGATGGCGGGGTCGCTGGCGCTGTCGGCGGCTTCGAACACCACCGCCAGCAGGCCGGCAATGAGGCGCACGAAGGCCTCGGTGGTGTCACGCGCCGTCCAGGCCTGGGTGTCGATGCGCTCGCGCAGGGCGGGCAGGGCGTCGAGCCCGTGCAGCACATAGGCCATGCGGCTGAACAGGCGTGCGCCATGGCCGAGGTGCGCGGCCTGGGTGTCGAGGCTGTCGAAGCAGCGGCGCAGCTCGGTTTCGGTGGCCTGGCAATCGGCGATCTGCTGGCGGCGCGGCTCGGCGAAACGGGTGCCCTGGGAGCCCAGGAACAGGTTGGACAGCCCGCGCTCGCGCTGCAGGCCGTGCACCAGCCGGCCGGTCACGTTCACCAGCGCGCTGGTGAGCGAGAGCTGGCGCAGCGCGTCGATTTCGCAGCGCTTGGCCGCGATGAGGAAATCGAGGCCCGATTTCAGAGGCGTGGAGGTCGGGGTCATGCTGATCGGTGATCAGCAATAAGCGTGCCTCACCCCGCAACGCCAGGCGCGGCGCGGGCTGGCGGGGTGCCGCGTTGAGCGGCTCAGGCGGCGATGCGGGCGCGGGTCGGGATGGCCGTGCTGCCTTCGGCCAGAGGCATGAGCTGGGTACGCAGGCTCACCACGCCACCCACCATGATGAGGGCCGGCGGCTTCACACCATGGGCCAGCGCGAGCTGGGGCAGGTCGGTCAGGGTGCCGGTGATGCAGCGTTCGTCGGGCAGGGTGGCTTTTTCCACCAGCGCGGCCGGGGTGTCGGCCGGCAGGCCGTGGGCGATCAGCTGGCGGCAGATCTCGGGCAGGTTGTTCACCCCCATGTAGAGCACCACGGTCTGGCGCGGGCGCGCGAGCATGGGCCAGTCCATGTCGAGGCCGCGCTCGTCGCGCGTGTGGCCGGTGGCCAGCACCAGCGCACAGGCGTGGTCGCGGTGGGTCAGCGGAATGCCCACGGAGGCGGCAGCGCCCTGCGCGGCGGTGAGGCCGGGCACCACGGTGAAGGGGATGCCGGCCGCGGCCAGCGCCTGGGCCTCTTCGCCGCCGCGGCCAAAGACGTAGCCGTCGCCGCCCTTGAGGCGCAGCACCGCGCGCCCGCTGCGTGCTAGGCGCAGCATGAGTTCGATGATCGCTTCCTGGGGCAGGGTGTGGCGGGACGACTCCTTGCCCACGTACACGCGGTCGGCGTCGGGCGGCAGGAAGTCGAGCACGGCCGGACTCACCAGGTGGTCGTAAAGCACCAGCTTCGCGGCCTGCAGGGCCTTCACCGCTTTCAGGGTGAGCAGCTCGGGGTCGCCGGGGCCGGCGCCCACCAGCGTCACCAGGCCGGGGGGTGGTTCGCTCGTCGGCGCGCCGTCTGCGGGCCAGGCCGGCGCCAGCCAGCGACTGTGTTCCATCACGCTCATGGGGTTCTCTCCTTGTTGTATGGCACCCATTGTTCTTGGGGGTAAACCCTGAGTCCTTGAACCAGTTCAAGGACAAGGCGTGCGAGCCGCCCGACGATGCATGCAGCTCGTTGACCGGCGATGGACAGCAGCCAGGCGAGCGGGTCCGACACCCCGGGAGGGAAGAGGACCACATCCACAGCTGATCCGAGACGGAGAGAAAAAACCCATGAAACCCACCAAGATCATCCTGAGCTCGCTCGCGATGGCGGCCATGCTGGTTGCCGGCGCCCTGCACGCGCAGGACAAAAAGGGCGTCAGCCAGCCCGAGGCCAACTACCAGGCGGGCAGTTCCCCCATCGGCGCCGAGCCCATGGTGCAGAGCGTGAACCCCAAGGCGCCGCCCATGACGCAGGCCGAGTTCGATGTGGCGCGCAAGGTGTACTTCGAGCGCTGCGCAGGCTGCCACGGCGTGTTGCGCAAGGGCGCCACCGGCAAGCCGCTCACGCCCGACATCACGGTGGGCAAGGGCACCGACTACCTCAAGGTCTTCATCGCCTACGGCTCGCCGGCCGGCATGCCGAACTGGCAGACCAGCGGCGAGATGAGCGAAAAAGAGGTGGACATGATGGCGCGCTACATCCAGCACGAGCCGCCAACCCCGCCCGAGTTCGGCATGGAGCAGATGAAAGCGACCTGGAAGGTGATCGTGCCGCCGGAGAAGCGGCCGACGAAGAAGATGAACAACTTCAACATCACCAACATCTTCAGCACCACGCTGCGGGACACGGGTGAAGTGGCGCTGATCGACGGCGACACCAAGAAGATCATCAACATCGTCAAGACCGGCTACGCGGTGCACATCTCGCGCCTGTCGGCCTCGGGCCGCTACCTGTTCGTGATCGGGCGCGACGCCAAAATCAACATGATCGACCTGTGGATGGAGATGCCCGACAACGTGGCCGAGATCCGCACCGGTCTCGAAGCGCGCTCGGTGGAGACCAGCAAGTACAAGGGTTTTGAAGACAAGTACGCGATCGCCGGTTCCTACTGGCCGCCCCAGTTCGTGATCATGAACGGCGACACGCTGGAGCCGCTGAAGATCGTGGCGACCCGCGGCATGACCGTCGACAAGCAGGAGTACCACCCCGAGCCGCGCGTGGCCTCCATTGTCGGCAGCCACTACAAGCCCGAGTTCGTGGTGAACGTGAAGGAAACCGGCCAGACCCTGCTGGTGGACTACTCGAACATCGACGCGCTCAAGGTCACCACCATCGGCACCGCGCGCTTCCTGCACGACGGCGGCCTGGACTCCACCAAACGCTACTTCATGGTGGCGGCCAACAACAGCAACAAGATCGCTGCGGTGGACCTGAAGGAAGGCAAGCTGACCCAGCTGATCGACGTGGGCAAGATCCCCCACCCCGGTCGCGGCGCGAACTTCACCCATCCGAAATTCGGCCCCGTGTGGTCCACCGGCCACCTGGGTGACGAGACCATCTCGCTCATCGGCACCGATCCGGTCAAGCACCCCAAGGAAGCCTGGAAAGTGGTGCAGACGCTCACCGGCCAGGGCGGCGGCGCGCTGTTCATCAAGAGCCACCCGAAGAGCAAGCACCTGTATTCGGACACGCCACTGAACCCCGATCCGAAGATCTCGCAATCGGTCGCGGTGTACGACATCAACAACCTGGAGAAGGGTTTTGTCGTGCTGCCGATCGCCGAGTGGGCGGGCATCCAGGACGACGGCGCCAAACGCGTTGTGCAGCCCGAGTTCAACAAGGCGGGCGACGAGGTGTGGTTCTCGGTGTGGAGCGCCAAGAACAAGGAGAGCGCGCTGGTCATCGTCGATGACAAGACGCTCAAGCTCAAGGCCGTGATCAAGGACCCGCGCCTGATCACGCCGACGGGGCACTTCAACGTGAACAACACGCAGCACGACGTGTATTGAGACTCCCCCCTGCGCCGCTGACGCGGCTTCCCCCCTCCGTGGCGCGCCTGCGGCGGTTCGAGGGGGGACGGCCCTGGTGGCCCGGCGAAGCCGGTTCCACGGGGCCCTTGGGTTGGAGGCACTTCGTCTTCATTGCGTTACTTCTGGAGTTTCAGATGAAAAAAATGAATCTGCTGTTGCTGGCGTCTTTCATGGCGCTGGGTTCCGGCGCTGCCTTTGCTGACGGTGAAGCGGCCCTGACCAAGTCCGGCTGCATGGCCTGCCATGCCAAGGACAAGAAGCTGGTCGGGCCTTCGTTCAAGGACATCGCGGCCAAGTACAAGGGCCAGGATGTCGCGGCCAAGCTGTTCGACAAGGTGCGCAAGGGCGGCTCGGGCGTGTTTGGGCCGATCCCCATGTCGCCCAACGGGCCGGACAAGATCGCCGACCCCGACCTCAAGGACGCCATCGCGGTGATCCTCAAGTCCTGATCCGGGAGGCCTGCCGTGTTGCGTGTCGTTGCCGTCCTGTCTGCGCTGTTGCTGGGGCCTGTGCTGGCCTTCGCGCAGTCGGCGCCCGATGCCATCCGCTCGGTCGAGCTGGTGCGCATGGTGCGGCAGGACTGCGGTTCGTGCCACGGCATGCGCCTGACCGGCGGCCTCGGCCCTGCGCTGACGCGCGAGGCCCTGGCCGAATTCCCCATCGACAGCCTGGCCGCCGTGATCTACCACGGCCGGCCCGGCACCCCCATGCCGCCCTGGAAGGCGATGCTCAGCGAGCCCGAGGCGCGCTGGATCGCGCTGCATTTGCAGCAGGGCTTTCCTGAAGAAATGGTGAAAGCACCATGAAACGCCGTGAATGGCTGGCCACGGTGGCCACCCTGTCTTCCCTGGCCGCTGTGGCCGGCCTCGCCGGTTGCGCGTCGCCCATGCTGCGTGGCACCGGCGACCTCGGCGTGGTCATTGGCCGCGCCAACGGCACGCTCTATATCGTGGACACCACGGCGCAGGCTTTGATCGGCGAGGTGCACGGTCTGGGCGATCTGTCGCACGCCTCGGTGGTGTTCTCGCGCGATGGCCTGTTCGCCTATGTGTTCGGGCGCGACGGCGGGCTCACGCAAGTCCACTTGCTGCAGCAGCGCATCGTGCGCCGCGTGATGCAGGCAGGCAATTCCATTGGCGGCGCCATCAGCGCCGACGGCACCCTGGTCGCGGCGCAGAACTACACGCCTGGTGGCGTGAAGGTGTTCGATGCGCGCACGCTGGAACTGGTGGCCGATGTGCCCGCCGAATACGCGCCGGGGAAACGTTCCCGCGTGGTCGGTCTGGTCGACCTGCCGGGCCGGCGTTTCGCCTACAGCCTGTTCGACGCCGATGCGATCTGGGTCACCGACTGTTCGGACCCGAAGCGCATCACCACTCATAAATTCGACGGCATCGGCCGCCAGCCCTACGACGCGCTGGTCACACCCGATGGCCGCCACTACATCGCCGGCCTGTTCGGCGAAGACGGTCTGGCGATGCTCGACCTCTGGTCTGACAAGCCCACCGTGCACCGCATCCTCGGCGGCTACGGCAAGGGCCAGGCGCCGCTGCCGGTCTACAAGATGCCGCACCTGCGCGGCTGGGCCGTGGCCGGGCGCCGCGCCTACCTGCCCGCCATCGGCCGCCACGAGGTGCTGGTGGTGGACACCGAGACCTGGGCCGAGGTCGGCCGCATCCCCGTGGCCGGCCAGCCGGTGTTCGTGATGGCGCGGCCCGATGGTCGGCAGGTGTGGGTGAATTTCTCAGTGCCCGATTACCACCGCGTGCAGGTGATCGACACGCAGAGCCAGGCCATCGTGCAGACGCTGGAGCCCGGCAAGGCGGTGCTGCACATGGAGTTCACCCCGCGCGGTGAAACGGTGTGGATCAGCAGCCGCGACGACAACCGCGTGAGCATCATCGACACGCAGAGCTTCGCCACCCGCGCGCGGCTCGACGTGCCCGCGCCCAGCGGCATCTTCTTCACCGCGCGCGCCGCGCGGGTGGGCTTTTGAAGCCATGAGCGCACGCGACGCTATTTCCCCCCCGTTGAGCGCGGGCGACCTGGCTCTGCTCAACCCCTGGCAACACGGCTTTCCGCTGGTGCGGGAACCCTTTGCCCACATCGCCCAGTCGCTGGACCTGCGCGAGGCGGACGTGCTCGCGGCCTGCGAGCGGCTGCAACGCGCCGGCGCCATCAGCCGCATCGGCGGCGTGTTCGCACCCGGAGCCGGTGGTGCGGCGTTGCTGGCGGCGATGGCGGTTCCCCACGACCGATTGCACGAGGTCGCGGCCACCGTGTCGGCTCACCCCGGCGTCAACCACAACTACGAACGTGAACACGCCTTCAACCTCTGGTTCGTCATGACCGGGCGCGACGCGCCGGCCGTGGAAGCGGCGATGCAGATGCTGGAGCGCGCCACCGGCCTGCCCGCACTGCGCCTGCGCATGCAGCGCGCCTACCGCATCGACCTCGGTTTTGATTTGCGCCACAGCACCGCGGTGCTGCCCATGCGCGCGTTCAGTGGGGCACACGCCGAGCCCATTGCGTCGGCCGACCAGCCGCTGGCCGAGCGGGTGGAAGCGGGCCTGCCCATTACCGCGCGCCCTTTCGACGCCTGGGCCGAAGCCAGCGGCCGTTCGGTGGTGGACGTGCTCTACACGCTGCAGCACTGGCTGGACGCCGGCACGCTCAAGCGCTTCGGCGTCGTGGTGCGGCACCATGAGCTGGGCTTTTCGGCCAACGCCATGACCGTGTTCGACGTGCCCGATCACCTGGTGGACGCCTGTGGCGAAGCGCTGGCGCGCCAGCCCGGCGTCACCCTGGCCTACCGGCGCGAGCGTGCGCCGCAGTGGCCCTACAACCTGTACTGCATGGTGCACGGCACCGACCGTGCGCTGGTGCAAGCGGTCATCGACCGCGTGGTGCCCGCCGCGGGGTTGGCCGACCACCGGCGCGCCGTGCTGTTTTCCACCCGCCGTTTCAAGCAGACCGGCGCACACCGCTTTCGCGCGCTGCCGCTGCCCGCACAGGAGGTGCAACATGCTGTCGCCGGATGACGCCCGGCTGGTCGGTTTCCTGCACGGTGGCTTCCCGCTGAGCGACCGACCGTTCGCCGACGTGGCGGCACAGCTCGGCTGCAGCGAAGACGCGGTGATTCAGCGCCTGCAGCGCCTGCTGTCGCAGGGCGATCTGACCCGCTTCGGCCCGCTGTTCCAGATCGAACGCGCCGGAGGCCGCTTCGTTCTGGCCGCGATGGCCGTTCCCGAAGAGCGCTTTGATGCGGTGGCGGCCCAGCTTGATGCGATGAACGAAGTGGCGCACAACTACCGCCGCGAATCGGCCCACCCAGGCCAGCCCGGCGCCACGCCGCTCAACATGTGGTTCGTGCTGGCGGTCGAAGCGGCCGAACAGATCGGGCCCGTGGTCGCCCGCATCGAAGCGAAGACCGGTCTGCCGGTGTACGCCTTCCCCAAAGAGCGCGAGTTCTTTGTGGAACTCAAACTGCCCTTGTTCGAGGGAGGCGCCCATGGCACTCGATGAACTCGATCGCCGCCTGATCCGCGCCACGCAGTCCGGCCTGCCGCTCGTGCCGCGCCCCTTTGAGGCGATTGGCGCCACGCTCGGCGTCAGCGGCGAGCTGGTTCGCGAGCGCCTGCAGGCCATGCTCGACGCCGGCCTGATCCGCCGCATCGGCGCCGTGCCCAACCACTACCGCCTGGGCTTCACCGCCAACGGCATGAGCGTGTGGGACGTGGCCGACGACGTGGTCGACCAGCTCGGCGAACGCATCGGCCTGCTGCCCGGCGTGAGTCACTGCTACCGCCGCCCAAGGCGTTTGCCGGTCTGGCCTTACAACCTGTTCGCCATGCTGCATGGCCGCTCGCGCGAAGAGGTGGAGCAGCAGGCCAGCGAGATCGCCGCGATGTTGGGCAACGCCTGCCGCGCACACGACATCCTCTATTCCACCGCCATCCTCAAGAAGACCGGATTGCGTCTCTCAGAAAGCTGAACACCATGTTTCGCATCAGCCAGTACCTGCGCGAAATCGCCGAAGCCGAACAGACCGGCCGGTACCCGATGCCCGCGCCGCGCGTGCGGCAGCAACCCGGAAGAGGCACATCCGACGCGAAAGGCAGCACGGCCCAGGGCGCCGCCGGGCTGGCTTTGCCAGACGGCCAGCGCCGCCCCCCTGGGGGGGTGACGACGCAATGCGTCGGCGCAGGGGGGGGTCAAGGCCCAGTCGTCATCTGGAACCTCATCAGACGTTGCAACCTGACTTGCAAACACTGCTACGCCCTCTCGGCCGACCACGAGTACGCCGGCGAGCTGGACTGGAACGAGGTGAGCACCGTGATGGACGACCTCAAGGCTTTCCGCGTGCCGGTGCTCATCCTCTCCGGCGGCGAGCCGCTGATGCGGCCCGACATCTTCGACATCGCGGAACGCTCGCGCGCCATGGGCTTCTACACCGGTCTGTCCACCAACGGCACGCTGATCGACGCGCCCATGGCCGACCGCATCGCAGCGACCGGCTTCAACTATGTGGGCATCAGCCTCGACGGCCTGCGCGCAACGCACGACAAGTTCCGCCGGCTCGACGGCGCCTTCGATCGCAGCCTCGCCGCCGTGCGCCTGCTGCGCGCGCGCGGCGTGAAGGTGGGGCTGCGCTACACCATGACCGCGCTCAACGCGCACGACTTCGCGCCACTGCTGGACCTGATGCGCAGCGAGCAGGTGGACAAGTTCTATTTCTCGCACCTCAACTACGCCGGCCGCGGCAACATCCACCGCGGCCAGGACGCGCAGCACCTCGCCACGCGCGAGGCGCTGGACCTGCTCTTCGCCCGCGCCTGGGACGCGGCTTGCCGCGGCCTGGACGAGGAGTACGTGACCGGCAACAACGACGCCGATGGCCCTTACCTGCTGCAGTGGGTGCAGGCGCGTTTTCCGCGCTGGGTGGACGCACTGCGCGAGCGCCTGGTGGCCTGGGGCGGCAACAGCAGTGGTGTCAACGTGGCCAATATCGACAACCTCGGCCACGTGCACCCCGACACCATGTGGTGGCACCACACGATTGGCGACGTGCGCCAACGCCCGTTCTCTGAAATCTGGAGCGACACCAGCGAGCCACTGATGGCGGGCCTGAAAGCGTTTCCGCGGCAGGTCGAAGGCCGCTGCGCCAGCTGCCAGCACTTCGCTATCTGCGGTGGCAACACCCGCACCCGCGCACAGCAACTCACCGGCAACCCCTGGGCCGAAGACCCGGGCTGCTACCTCACCGATCAAGAGATCGGCGCCGTGGCCGGCAGCGATGCGGACCGCCTCGCGCTCACGCCGTTCCGAAAAATTCACATCCTGCACCAGGAGGCCGACCATGCCTGAAGTGAAGCACCCCCCGCGCCGCTTCGCGTCACCCCCCTCTCTCGCCTTTGGCGGGAGGGGGGCGGCACTGGCCGTCCGGCAAAGCCGGCCCGGCGGTGCCCCTGGGTTGCACCGTTTCATGCGTCTGGGTGGCGCTCCGGCGCCATGGAAAAGTGAAATCCAGAAGCGCTGGTTGCGCGAGGCCTTGGCCAACGTCGCCCGCGCCACGCTGGTGCTGGGCCTGTGCTGGATGGGCATGGACATGGCCAGCGCCCAGACCACCCCCAACGCCGCCGCGCTCTACGCCCAGCACTGCGCCGCCTGCCACGGCGAACAGCGCACCGGCGCCATGGGCCCGGCCCTGCTGCCCGAGAGCCTGGCCCGCCTGCGCCCGGCCGAGGCGCTGCAGGTCATCACCCAAGGTCGCGCCGCGACGCAGATGCCGGGCTTCGCCGAACAGCTCAGCGCCGCCGACATCGCCGCGCTGGCCGCGCACATTCGCACCCCGGTGTCGCCAGCACCTACCTGGACCGAGGCCGACATCCGCGCCTCGCGCACGTTCAACGCACCTCCAACCAATGAGCCGGCGAAGCCGCTGTGGTCCGCCGACCCCATGAACCTGTTTGTGGTGGTGGAGGGCGGCGACCACCACATCAGCCTGCTCGACGGCGACCGGTTTGAGGTCATCACCCGCTTCCCCAGCCGCTTTGCGCTGCACGGCGGCCCCAAGTTCACGCCCGACGGCCGCTACGTCTTTTTCGGCTCGCGCGATGGCTGGATCACCAAGTACGACCTCTGGCGCCTGCGCGTGGTGGCCGAGGTGCGCGCCGGCCTGAACATGCGCAACGTCGCGGTGAGTGGCGACGGCAAATGGGTCATGGCCGCCAACTACCTGCCGCACAGCGTCGCGCTGTTCGACGTCGACCTGAACCTGCAGAAAACCTACGCCGCCGCCACGCTGGACGGCAAGGCCGCGTCGCGCGTCTCAGCCGTGTACGACGCCACGCCGCGCAACAGCTTCGTGGTCGCGCTCAAGGACATCCCCGAACTCTGGGAGATCTCCTACAACCCCAAGGCCGAGCCGATCTACGACGGCCTGGTGCACGATTACAAGATGGGCGAGGCGATCGCCAAACCCGGCTTCCTCGGCGTGCGCCGCACGCCGCTGGACGAACCGCTGGACGACTTTTTCTTCGACCAGAGCTACCGCCACGTGCTCGGCGCCACGCGACCGAAGACGGCCGAGGGCTCGGCCACCGCTCAAGTGGTGAACCTCGACGCGCGCCGAAAGATCGCCGACCTGCCCATCGCCGGCATGCCGCACCTGGGCTCGGGCATCACCTTTGCCTGGAACGGCAGCACGGTGCTGGCCTCGCCCAACCTGAAGGGCGGAGCGATTGACGTGATCGACATGAAGACCTGGAAGCCGGTCGCCACCATTCCGACGCCCGGCCCCGGCTTCTTCATGCGCAGCCATGAAAATAGCCGCTTCGCCTGGACCGATTCGATGATGAGCCCGACCGCGAAGGACACCCTGACCCTCATCGACAAGACCACGCTGCAGCCGGTGGCCACGGTGAAGGAACCCGGCAAGACCCTGGCCCATATCGAGTTCACCAAGGACGGCAAGTACGCGCTGGCCAGCGTGTGGGAAATGGACGGCGCGCTGATCGTCTACGACGCGGCCACCTTCAAGGAAATCAAGCGCCTGCCCATGAGCAAGCCGGTGGGCAAGTACAACGTATGGAACAAGATCACGCGCTCGGAAGGCACGTCGCATTGAGCCCCCTGCGACGCTGCGCGTCTTCCCCCGGAGGGGGACGCAGCCTGTGGCCCGGCGAAGCCGGTTCCACGGCTGCCCTAGGCGGGGCACGCGCTTCGGAGGCGTGTCCGCTGACTGGGGCGGCTGCGCCATCCCTGGGGCGCGAGGAGGAGGCACGCGCTTCGGGAGCGTGTCCGCTGACGGGGTCGACTGCGCCATCCCTGAGCTTGGATGAACCCCGCTTGGCCGGCGACGGCATGGTCTGGCTGCTGGTGCTGGCCGAGCTGCTGGCCTTTGGCCTGCTGTTCGTCTCGTTCGCCATGGCGCGCTGGCGCGAGCCGGTGGTGTTCGCGCAGGGCCAGGCGGGGCTGGACCTGTCCACAGGGGCGCTCAACACGGTCTTGCTGGTGACGGCGAGCTGGGCCGCGGTGCGCGCCGTGGCCGCCTTCCAGCGCGACCACCGTGTGGCCGGTGCACGCTGGCTGCTGGTGGCGCTGGGCGGTGCGCTGGGGTTTCTGGTCGTCAAGGGCCACGAGTTCGCCGGCAAGCTGGGTGCCGGTTTCGACTGGGCCACGGACAGCTTCACCGTGCTGTACACCCTGCTGACCGGCTTTCATTTCCTGCACGTGGTGGTGGGCGCCGTGATCTTCGCGGTGCTGTGGTGGAACGCGCGCTCGGGTATGTACGGCCCGGACAACCACATGGCGCCGGCCTCGGGCGCCGTGTTCTGGCACATGGTGGATCTGCTGTGGATGGTGCTGTTTCCGCTGGTGTACGTGATCCGTTGAGGGTAACCAGGATGAAACCCACCCGCGTCGACCTCATTGCCCTCGTGCTCGTGCTGGCCACCGGCCTGAGCTGGTGGCTGGGGGAGGGGGCCGCCCTGACGCAGGGCCATCTCGGGCAGGCCGCCACGCTGGCGGTGCTGGCACTGGCCGTGATCAAGGGCGCGCTGATCGCGCTCGACTACATGGAGCTGCGCCACGCGCCCGCCCTGTGGCGGCGGGCGGTGCTGGGCTGGCTGGCTGTGGTGATCGCGCTGGTGCTGCTGGCCGGCCTGTTGCCGCGCCCCTGAACGGCAAGGTTCAGAGCCCGCCCCGTACACTCCCGCCATGTTGATTTTGGGATTCGAATCGTCTTGCGACGAAACCGGCGTGGCCCTGGTGGACGCCAGCGGCAGCGCCGTGCCGCGGCTGCTTGGCCATGCGCTGCACAGCCAGATCGAGATGCACCAGGCCTACGGGGGCGTGGTGCCCGAGCTCGCGAGCCGCGACCACATCCGCCGTGTGCTGCCGCTCACCGACGCGGTGCTGGCGCAGGCCGGCCTGCCGCTGTCGGCCGTGGACGCCATCGCCTACACCCGCGGCCCGGGCCTGGCCGGTGCGCTGCTGGTCGGTTCCGGCGTGGCGTGTGCGATGGCCATGGCGCTGGGCAAGCCGGTGGTGCCGGTGCACCACCTCGAAGGGCACCTCCTGTCGCCGTTCCTGAGCGCCGACCCACCGGCGTTTCCGTTTGTGGCGCTGCTGGTGTCGGGTGGTCACACCCAGCTGATGCGGGTGGACGGCGTGGGCCGCTACGAGCTGCTGGGCGAAACGATTGACGACGCGGCCGGTGAAGCCTTCGACAAGTCCGCCAAGCTGCTCGGTCTGGGTTACCCCGGTGGCCCGGCGCTGGCGAAGCGGGCGGAGCAGGGCAGCGCCACCGCCTACAAGTTTCCGCGCCCGCTGTTGCACAGCGGCGACCTGGATTTTTCGTTTGCCGGTCTGAAGACGGCGGTGTTGACCCAGGTGAAGCGGCTCGCGCACGCGCGGCCCGAAGGCCCGGCCACGCCGCAACTGGCCGAAGCGCTGGACGCGGCCCAGATCGCCGACGTGGCCGCCAGCGTGCAGGCGGCCATCGTCGAGGTGCTGGTGAAAAAGTCGCTCGCGGCCATCGAATCCACCGGGCTGAACCGCCTGGTGGTGGCCGGCGGGGTGGGTGCAAACGCCTTGCTGCGTGAGCAGCTCAACGCCGCGTGCCAGAAGCGGCGTGTGCGCGTGCACTACCCCGAGCTGCACCTGTGCACCGACAACGGCGCCATGATCGCGCTCGCCGCCGGCCTGCGTTTCCAGGCCGGGCTGCTGCCCGACGTGGCGGCTGCACCGGCCTACCACTTCGACGTGCGGCCGCGCTGGCCGCTGTCGGAGCTCGGCTGAACACGCGTCCCGGAATCGGCCCCGGTTGAAATACCCGGGCGGGGTAATCTCTGTAATTATGAATTACATTAGCCAAACCTGTCCCCCAAGTGACACTTGGCGCCGAGCAGTCCCGCCGGCAGGTATTGAACAACGGAGACCTTTTCCATGAAATTTTCCCTCTTGATGCGCCGCCGCGTGCTGGTCGCCGCGCTGATGGCTGCCACCTGTGCCACGACCGCGCTGGCCCAGAGCCCGGCGGCATCCGCAGCCGCCCCCATCCGCATTGGCATGATCGAGGGCCTGTCCGGCCCGTTCGCCAACACCGGCGAGGCGGTCTACCGCAATCTGGTCTGGGCCACCGAGCGCGTCAACGCCCGCGGCGGCGTGAAGCTGCCCGGCGGCAACCGTCCGCTGGCGATCGAACGCTTTGACAGCAAGGGCCAGACCGAAGAGGCGCTGTCGGCGTTGCGCTCGGCCATCGACCGCGACATCACCGTGGTGACCCAGGGCAACTCCTCGGCAGCGGCCTCGGGCCTGATCGACGCCATCAACAAGCACAACGAGCGCGAGCCGTCGCGCCAGGTGCTGTTCCTGAACTACTCGGCGGTGGACCCGGTGCTGACCAACGAAAAATGCAGCTACTGGCATTTCCGCTTCGACGCCCACGCCGACATGCGCATGACCGCGCTCATGAACGTGCTGCGCGAAGACAAGGACCTGAAGAACATCTACCTGATCGGGCAGGACTACAGCTTTGGCCAGTCGGTGCTGCGCGAAGCCCGTAGCCAGCTGGCCGCCAAGCGCCCGGACGTGAAGATCGTGGGCGACGAGCTGCACCCGATGGCGCGCGTGAAGGACTTTGCGCCCTACGCCGCCAAGATCAAGGCCAGCGGCGCACAGGCCGTGCTGACCGGCAACTGGGGCAACGACCTGACGCTGCTGGTCAAGGCCGCGCGCGAGGCTGGTTTCGAGGGCTCGTTCTACACCTTCTACGGCAACGCGCTGGGCGCGCCGGCCGCGATCGGCGACGCCGGCATCGGCAAGGTGGTGGCGGTGGCGGACTGGTTCCCCAACGTGCCGACCAAGGATTCCGAGGCGTTCTACCAGTCGTTCCGCCAGCGCTTCCCCAACCCGGCCGACGACTACGTGCACATGCGCATGCAGCTCATGGTCGAGTCGCTGGCGCAGGCCATCGAACGCGCCGGGTCGGTCAACGCGGCCGCCGTGGCGGCGCAATTGGAAAAGGTCGAAGTCAAGCTCGCCGGCCAGACCGCGCGCATGCGCGCCGCAGACCACCAGTTCCAGCAGCCGCTGGCCGTGGCCGTGATGGACCGCCAGGGGGCGCCGGGCGTGAAATTCGATGTGGAAGGTTCGGGCTACGGTTTCCGCGTCATCCGCCAGCTCACGCCGCAGCAGGCCGAGCAGCCGCACAGCTGTAATATGGCCCGGCCCTGATCGAGGGCCGTCATTTGGGAGCTTTCATGCGGGCAGTGGTGGAGAGTCTGGAAGAGTCGCGCATTCGCGAGGTGGCCAACGAAGGCCTGGGCCGCAGCGATGTGCTCAAGTTCTGGTTCGGCGAGAGCGACGAGGTCACGCCGGCCTTCATCCGCGAGGCGGCGATCGCGTCGCTGCACGCGGGTGAAACCTTCTACGCCCACAACCTCGGTCTGACCGAGCTGCGCCAGGAAATCGCCGTCTACACCCACGGCCTGCATCCCCAGCACCACACCGACCACTGGTTCGACCGCATCGCCGTCACCTCCGGTGGCGTCAACGGCCTGATGCTGGCGTCGCAGGCGCTGGTGGACGCGGGGGACGAGGTGGTGGTGGTCACGCCGGCCTGGCCCAACCTGGTGGCGCAGCCGCAGATCATGGGCGCGAAGGTCAGGACCGTGCCGCTGCGGGTGGTTGACCAGGGGGACAACGCGGGTGCCTGGGCACTGGACATGGCGGCGCTGCTCGCCGCCATCACCCCGGCCACGCGCCTGCTGATCGTCAACGCGCCCAACAACCCCACCGGCTGGACGCTGAGCCGCGACGAGCAGGGCACCATCCTCGCACACTGCCGCCGCACCGGCACCTGGGTGCTGGCCGACGAGGTGTACGAGCGCCTGTATTTCGCGGGTGATACGGGAAATGGCGCGGCGCCGAGCTTTCTCGATGTGTCCGAACCCGAAGACCGGCTCATCGTCGCGCACAGTTTTTCCAAGAGCTTCCTCATGACCGGCTGGCGCCTGGGCTGGCTTGTGCTGCCCCAGTCGCTGATCCACGCCGTGGGCAAGTTGATCGAGTTCAACACCTCGTGCGCGCCGGTGTTCGTCCAGCGCGCCGCCGCGGTGGCGCTGCAGCGCGGCGCCGAAGTCACGCCCGCACTGGTGGCTCACCTGCAGACCTGCCGCGACACGCTGGTACCGCTGCTGAAAGCTGTGCCCGGCGTGACCCTGGCCGAACCCAAGGGCGGCATGTACGCCTTCTTCCATCTGGACGGGCACAACGACTGCCTGGACACCGCCAAGCGCCTGGTGCGCGAAGCCGGCCTGGGTCTGGCGCCCGGCAGCGCCTTCGGTCCCGAGGCCGCTGGCTGGCTGCGCTGGTGTTTTGCCAGCCGCGACCCGCAGCGCCTGGCGCAGGGGGTTGAACGGTTGCGGCACTGGCTGGCTGGCCAAGGTTGATCTTGGCTGGGCTATAATTCTCGGTTGCCATCTTCTGGATGGTGATTCACGCCCGTTGCGGCGGTCGGCTCTGAACCCCGTTCAGAGGCCGGCAGGCTGCGGCGGGACGCATGTAACCCCTAGGAATCCGACATGATCGAAAAATCCATCAAAGCCGCCGTTGTCGCCGACAACGCCCGCGCTGCCAACGACACCGGCAGTCCCGAAGTGCAGGTCGCCATCCTGACCGCCCGCATCAACGAACTGACCCCCCACTTCAAGACCCACGCCAAGGACCACCACGGTCGCCGCGGTCTGCTGCGCATGGTGAGCCGCCGCCGCAAGCTGCTGGACTACCTGAAGTCCAAAGACGCCGATCGCTACATCGCCTTGATCGCGAAACTGGGTCTGCGCAAATAATTTGGCCCACGCCATGACACGCAAAACGCCTGAGTTGGTTCGCTGGCTCGGGCGTTTTTTGCTTGTCAGTTCCTGTTTTTGATTCCGGAGCAGCGACAACAGAGCGAAGCTGTGTCATTCCAAAGGTGTTGTGTGCCCAGTCGCACTCGGGCAGCCCCTCTGGAATGGCATCGTGTTCTGGGTTGTTCCTCCGGGTTTTGTGCAGATTGTCTGCACGCCCTGCCACCCCTTGATTCGCGGGTGGTCCATAGGAGAGAACCATGAGCATGTTCAACAAAGTCACAAAGACCTTCCAGTGGGGCCCGCACACGGTCACCATGGAAACCGGTGAAATCGCCCGCCAGGCCACCGGCGCCGTGCTGGTCAACATTGACGACACCGTGGTGCTCGCCACCGTGGTCGCCAAGACCGAAGCCAAGGCCGGTCAGGACTTCTTCCCCCTGACGGTGGACTACACCGAAAAATCGTACGCCGCCGGCAAGATCCCCGGTAGCTTCTTCAAGCGCGAAGGCCGCCCCAGCGAACTGGAAACCCTGACCTGTCGCCTGATCGACCGCCCGATCCGTCCGCTGTTCCCTGAAGGCTTCTACAACGAAGTCCAGGTGATCGTGCACGTGGTGAGTCTGAACCCCGAAGTGCAGGCCGACATCGCGGCCATGATCGCCACCTCGGCCGCCCTGTCGGTCAGCGGCATCCCGTTCAACGGCCCCATCGGCGCTGCGCGCGTGGGCTATGTGAACGGCCAGTACGTGCTCAATCCGGGTCAGACCCAGCTCAAGGACAGCCAGCTCGACCTCGTGGTCGCCGGCACCCAGGCTGCCGTGCTGATGGTGGAATCCGAAGCCCAGCAATTGAGCGAAGAAGTCATGCTCGGCGCCGTGGTGTTCGGTCACGAGCAGGGCAACATCGCCATCGCTGCGATCAACGAACTGGTGCGCGACGCCGGTAAGCCGGCCTGGGACTGGCAGCCGCCGGCCAAGGACGAGGCCCTGATCGCCAAGATCGACGGCCTGGCCAAAGCCAAGCTCGAATCCGCTTACCAGATCCGCAACAAGCAGGCGCGCACCCAGGCTTGCCGCAGCGCCTACGCCGACGTGATGTCGGCCCTGAAAGAAGAGGGCGTGGCTTTCGACAGCGTGGCGATTGAAGCCCTGCTGTTCGAGATCGAAGCCAAGATCGTTCGTGGCCAGATCCTGGCCGGCGAGCCCCGCATCGACGGTCGCGACACCCGCACCGTGCGCGCCATCGAAATCCGCAACAGTGTGCTGCCCCGCACCCACGGTTCGTCGCTGTTCACGCGCGGTGAAACCCAGGCGCTGGTGGTGGCCACGCTCGGTACCGACCGCGATGCCCAGCGCATCGATGCGCTGGCTGGTGAGTATGAAGACCGCTTCATGCTGCACTACAACATGCCTCCCTTTGCCACCGGCGAAGCCGGCCGTTTTGGTAGCCCCAAGCGCCGAGAAATCGGCCACGGCCGCCTGGCCAAGCGCGCGCTGATCGCCGCGCTGCCGAGCAAGGAAGACTTCCCCTACACCATGCGCCTGGTTTCGGAAATTACCGAGTCCAATGGTTCCTCGTCAATGGCTTCGGTCTGCGGCGGCTGCCTGGCGCTGATGGACGCTGGCGTGCCCATGAAGGCGCACGTGGCCGGCATCGCCATGGGCCTGATCAAGGACGGCAACCGTTTCGCCGTGCTGACCGACATCCTGGGTGACGAAGACCACCTGGGCGACATGGACTTCAAGGTGGCCGGTACCACCAACGGCATCTCCGCGCTGCAGATGGACATCAAGATCCAGGGCATCACCAAGGAAATCATGCAGGTCGCACTGGCCCAGGCCAAAGAAGCCCGCATGCACATTCTGGGCAAGATGCAGGAAGCCATGGGCGAAGCCAAGACCGAAGTGAGCAACTTCGCGCCCAAGCTGTTCACGATGAAGATCAACCCCGAGAAGATCCGTGACGTGATCGGCAAGGGCGGCGCCGTGATCCGAGCGCTGACCGAAGAGACCGGCACCCAGATCAACATCGACGAAGACGGCACCATCACCATCGCTTCGACCGACAGCGCCAAGGCCGACGAAGCCAAGCGCCGCATCGAGCAGATCACGGCCGAAGTCGAAATCGGCAAGGTCTACGAAGGCCCGGTCACCAAGATCCTGGACTTCGGCGCCCTGATCAACCTGCTGCCCGGCAAGGACGGTCTGCTGCACATCAGCCAGATCGCCCACGAGCGCGTCGAGCGCGTGACCGACTACCTGACCGAAGGCCAGATCGTCAAGGTCAAGGTGCTGGAGACCGACGAAAAGGGTCGCGTCAAGCTGTCCATGAAGGCGCTGATCGACCGCAACGCTGCGCCTGCCGAGCAAGCTCAGCAGCAGCAACAGCAACAATAAGCGAAGGGGTCCGAGCCATGCAGGCGGTTGAGATCAGCGCTTTTGGCGCACCCGAGGTTCTGCGTCTGGCCCAGCGTCCGATGCCGGCCGCGGGTGCGGGCGAGGTGTTGATCCGCGTGCGTGCTTCGGGCGTGAACCGGCCCGACGTGTTGCAACGCAGCGGTGCCTACCCGCCGCCGCCCGGCGCTTCCGACCTGCCCGGCCTGGAAGTGGCGGGCGTGATCGAGTCGGGTGATGCCGATGCGATGGCCGCAGCCGGCCTCGTGGTTGGCGACAGGGTGTGTGCACTGGTCGCTGGCGGCGGTTACGCCGAATACTGTGTAGCGCCCGTCGGTCAGTGCCTGCCGGTCCCGGCGGGTTTTGACGACGTTCAGGCGGCTTCGCTGCCCGAGACCTTCTTCACGGTGTGGAGCAATGTGTTTGACCGGGCGCGTTTGCAGCCGGGCGAAACCCTGTTGATCCAGGGCGGCACGAGTGGCATTGGGGTGACCGCGATCCAGCTGGCGAAAGCCCTGGGTGCGCGTGTGATCGCCACGGCCGGCAGCGACGAGAAGTGCGCCGCCTGCCTGGCGCTCGGTGCCGACCATGCCATCAACTACAAGACGCAAGACTTTTCGGCCGTGGCGCGCGAGCTCACGGACGGGAAGGGTGCTGACGTGATTCTGGACATGGTCGCTGGCAGCTACGTGGCGCGCGAGGTCGAGTGCCTGGCCGAAGACGGCCGGCTGGTGATCATCGCGGTGCAGGGTGGTGTCAAGGCCGAGTTCAATGCCGGTCTGGTGTTGCGTCGCCGCCTGGTCATCACCGGTTCCACGCTGCGCCCGCGCCCGGTGGCTTTCAAGGCGGCGATTGCCGCCTCGCTGCGTGAAAAGGTGTGGCCGTTGCTGGAGCAAGGTCGGGTCAAGCCCGTCATCCACAGCGTGTTTGAGGCCTCGAACGCTGCGCAAGCGCATGTCTTGATGGAAACCAATCAGCACATCGGAAAAATAGTCCTCACCTGGGCTTGAGTCCCATGGAGACCAAGATGAAAAAACTGATCGCAGGCAACTGGAAAATGAACGGCTCGCTGGCCGCCAACGAAGCGCTGGTTAAGGCCATGTTCGACGGCCTGCATGGCGCTGAACCCGCGGCGGACATGGCGCTGTGCGCGCCCGCCCCGTATCTGGCTCAATTGCAGTCACTTTTGCAGGGCGGTCCCATTGCCTGGGGTGCGCAGGACGTGTCGGCGCACGAGCAGGGCGCCTACACCGGCGAAGTGAGCGTGGCCATGCTGAAAGAATTCGGTTGCCGCTATGCCATCGTCGGCCATTCAGAGCGCCGCCAGTACCACGGTGAGACGGACGAGGTGGTTGCGGCCAAGGCGCAGCGCGCATTGGCCGCCGGCGTCACCCCCATCGTGTGCGTCGGTGAAACCCTGGCGCAACGCGAGGCCGGTGAGACCGAAGCCGTGGTCAAGCGCCAGCTCGCTGCGGCGATTCACACGGTGGGGCACTGCATCACTGAGATCGTTGTCGCTTACGAACCCGTCTGGGCCATTGGCACCGGCAAGACCGCAACGCCCGAGATGGCGCAAGCGGTGCACGCTGTGCTGCGGGCCCAGCTTGCAGCGGCTACCACCCACCCCAAGCGGGTGCACATCCTCTACGGCGGCAGCATGAACGCGGCCAACGCCGCCAGTCTGCTGGCGCAACCCGACATCGACGGCGGCCTGATTGGCGGTGCATCGCTCAAGGCGGCCGACTTCCTTCAAATCGTGGCATCGGCTCGCTGAGCGTCGCCCACGATCCTTTCCCTTTCGGAGAAAAACATGAACGTTTTGTTGACCATTCTTCAGGCTGTGCAGATCCTGGCTGCCATCGGCATGATCGGCCTGATCCTGATGCAGCACGGCAAGGGCGCCGATGCGGGTGCTGCCTTCGGCGGTGGTGCTGGCTCGGCCAGTCTGTTTGGTGCGTCGGGTGGTGCGAACTTCCTGTCGCGCACAACGGCTGTTCTGGCCGGGGTGTTCCTGGTCTGCACGCTTGGCTTGGCGTATTTCGGCAACCTGCGCACCGCGGCACCTTCGGGCAGTGTGCTCGAGAGCGCCGTTCCCACGCAGCAGCCCGCTGCACAGCAGATTCCTGCAGGCACCGAAGCGCCCGCAGCGGCTGCGCCCGCTGTTGTCCCGGCGACGGGTGCTGCACAGATCCCTGGAAAATAACCGGGGGGAGTACAACAGGCCGGGAAGCCGCACCGCGCCTGTGTTTTTGCGCTGCAGCAATCCAACCCTTTCCTTTTGAAAATCCGATACACCCTCTGAAAAACAGGTGGGTTTCAGGGTAAACTCTATGGGTTGTCAGCAAGGCTCACACGGTCCCTCGTGAGCCAGACAATGCAGACCCAGCCGACGTGGTGAAATTGGTAGACACGCTATCTTGAGGGGGTAGTGGCGAAAGCTGTGCGAGTTCGAGTCTCGCCGTCGGCACCAATCTTTGGACAACATGGCCCGTGAGCCATGTCAGCGGAACTTACCCAAGATGAGTCTCGAACAATACCTTCCCGTGCTCTTGTTCATTTTGGTGGGTATTGCCGTCGGGATCATCCCGCAGGTTCTGGGCTACATCCTCGGCCCCAACCGTCCAGACGCAGAGAAAAATTCGCCTTACGAATGCGGCTTCGAAGCATTCGAAGATGCCCGCATGAAGTTCGATGTGCGCTACTACCTGGTGGCCATCCTCTTCATTTTGTTTGATCTCGAAATCGCGTTCCTCATTCCCTGGGCTGTGGCCCTCACCGACATTGGCTCCACGGGGTTCTGGGTAGGCGTCATCTTCCTGGTGGACCTGCTCGTGGGCTTTGTCTACGCGTGGAAAAAAGGCGCGCTGGACTGGGAATGACACACACCATTCGCACCACAGACAAGTCACCGACGCACCGGAGCGCAAGATGATCGAAGGCGTTTTCAAAGAAGGCTTCATGACCACGAGCTACGACTCTGTGGTGAACTGGGCCAAGACGGGATCGCTATGGCCCATGACCTTTGGTCTGGCTTGTTGTGCCGTTGAAATGATGCATGCAGCCACTGCGCGCTACGACCTGGGTCGTTTCGGCGCCGAGGTGTTTCGTGCCAGTCCGCGCCAGTCCGATCTGATGATCGTGGCCGGCACGCTCTGCAACAAGATGGCGCCTGCACTGCGCAAGGTCTACGATCAGATGGCCGAGCCGCGTTGGGTGCTGTCCATGGGTTCCTGTGCCAATGGCGGCGGTTATTACCACTACAGCTATTCGGTGGTGCGTGGTTGTGATCGCATCGTGCCGGTCGATGTGTACGTGCCCGGCTGCCCGCCAACTGCCGAGGCCTTGCTGTACGGGATCATCCAGCTGCAGCAGAAGATCCGTCGCACCAACACCATTGCGCGCGCCTGAGCGCCGCATCGGCCCCCAGGCTTCTGTCAGAAAGACGGTCCATGAGCGAAACCGCCACCCTTTACGCCTCCAATCCCGACGCGCTGAAAAACACCCTTGCTGCATTGCTGGGTGAGCGCGTGATATCCCTTGATGTCGAGCGTGAAGAGCTCACTCTGGTGGTGGCTGCGCCCGACTATCTTGCGGTGATGCAGACCTTACGTGACGCGCCCGAAGCGCGGTTTGAGCAAATGATTGATCTGTGTGGCATGGACTACCAGACCTACGGCGACGGTCGTTGGGAAGGTCCGCGTTTTGCTGCGGTGGTGCACCTGCTGTCGGTCAGCCTGAACCAGCGGTTGCGGGTGCGGGTGTTCTGCCCGGAAGACGACTTCCCGGTCATCGACTCCGTGAGTGCACTCTGGGCATCGGCCAACTGGTACGAACGCGAGGCGTTTGACCTCTACGGCATCGTGTTCGAAGGTCACAACGACCTGCGCCGCATCCTGACCGACTATGGTTTCATCGGGCACCCGTTTCGCAAGGACTTCCCGCTCTCGGGTCACGTGGAGATGCGTTATGACGCCGAACGCGCGCGGGTGGTCTACGAGCCGGTGACGATCGAGCCGCGTGAAGTCACACCACGCGTGATTCGCGAAGACAACTACGGAGGCCTGCACTGAAATGGCCGAAATCAAGAACTACACCCTGAACCTCGGGCCGCAGCACCCGGCTGCACACGGCGTGTTGCGCCTCGTGCTGGAGCTCGACGGCGAAGTCGTGCAGCGCGCCGACCCGCACATCGGCCTGTTGCACCGTGCCACTGAAAAGCTGGCCGAGCACAAGACCTTCATCCAGTCGCTCCCCTACATGGACCGGCTGGACTACGTGTCGATGATGTGCAACGAGCACGCCTACTGCCTGGCCATCGAGAAATTGCTGGGCATCGAGGTGCCGATCCGCGCGCAGTACATCCGCGTGATGTTCAGCGAAATCACCCGCCTGCTCAACCACCTGATGTGGCTCGGCTCGCACGGCAACGATTGCGGCAGCTCGACCATCCTGATCTACGCGTTTCGCGAGCGCGAAGACCTGTTCGACATGTACGAAGCGGTTTCGGGTGCGCGCATGCACGCGGCTTACTTCCGTCCGGGTGGTGTCTACCGCGACCTGCCGGACACCATGCCGCAGTACCGGCACAGCAAGATCCGCAACGCCAAGGCGATGGCCGAGCTCAACACGAACCGCCAGGGTTCCTTGCTCGACTTCATCGACGACTTCACCCAGCGTTTCCCGACCTACCTGGCCGAATACCACACGCTGCTGACCGACAACCGCATCTGGAAACAGCGCACGGTCGGCATCGGTGTGGTCACGCCAGAGCGTGCGCTCAACCTCGGCATGACCGGCCCCATGTTGCGCGGCTCTGGCATCGCCTGGGACCTGCGCAAAAAGCAGCCGTACGACGTGTACGACCGCATGGACTTCGACATTCCGGTCGGAAAGACCGGTGACACCTACGACCGCTACCTCGTCCGCATGGAAGAGATGAGGCAGTCCAACCGCATCATCAAGCAGTGCGTGGACTGGCTGCGCGTCAATCCCGGCCCGGTCATCACCGACAACCACAAGGTGGCGCCGCCTTCACGCGAAGCGATGAAGTCGAGCATGGAAGAGCTGATCCACCACTTCAAGCTCTTCACCGAAGGCTTCCACGTGCCTGAAGGCGAGGCCTATGCAGCGGTCGAACATCCCAAAGGTGAGTTCGGTATCTATCTTGTGAGCGACGGCGCCAACAAGCCCTATCGTCTGAAAATCCGCGCCCCCGGCTTCGCCCACCTGTCCACTCTGGACGAAATGGCGAGTGGCCACATGCTGGCCGACGCCGTCGCCATCATCGGCACCATGGACATCGTTTTTGGAGAGATTGACCGATGATCTCTGAGCACAAAACCCCCGGCGGCGCCGTTCAGGCGATGATGCTGTCCGAAGCCACGCTGGCGCGTTTCGCCCGCGAAGTGGCAAAGTTCCCGCCCGAGCAGGCGCAGTCGGCCGTGATGGCCTGTCTGTCCATCGTGCAGCAAGAGCAGGGTTATGTCGCCCTCGAAGCCGAAAAGGCGATTGCCGACTACCTCGGCATGCCGGTCATGGCCGTGCACGAGGTCACGACTTTCTACAACATGTACAACCAGCAGCCGGTGGGCAAGTTCAAGCTCAACGTCTGCACCAACCTGCCGTGCCTGTTGCGCGACGGCGGCAAGGCGCTGGCGCATCTGGAGCACAAGCTCGGCGTGCAGATGGGTGGAACGACGGCTGATGGTCTCTTCACCCTGCAACAGAGCGAGTGTCTGGGCGCGTGTGCCGATTCACCGGTGATGCTGGTCAATGACCGCCACATGTGCAGCTTCATGAGCAACGAGAAGCTCGATCAGCTGATCGACGGCCTGAAGGCCGCAGAGGGTAAAGCATGAACGCAGAACAGGTGATTTCCCAGTTCAGCGCTACCGGCGTGCAGACCTGCTTCCATGGTCGTCACATCGAACCGCAGATCTACAAGGACCTGAACGGCAGCAACTGGTCGCTCAAGGACTACGAAGCGCGTGGTGGCTACCAGGCCCTGCGCAAGATCCTGGGTCAGGATGGTTCGGCACCGAATCCCGAGACCGGCGTGGCCGGCATGACGCAGGACCAGGTGATCGCTACCGTCAAAGAGTCCGCGCTGCGCGGGCGTGGCGGCGCGGGCTTCCCGAGCGGCCTGAAGTGGAGCTTCATGCCACGCCAGTTCCCGGGCCAGAAGTACCTGGTGTGCAACTCGGACGAAGGGGAGCCGGGCACCTGCAAGGACCGCGACATCCTGATGTTCAATCCGCACATCGTCATCGAAGGCATGGCGATCGCGGCGTATGCCATGGGCATCAATGTCGGCTACAACTACATCCACGGCGAGATCTTCGAGGTCTACGAACGCTTCGAAGCTGCGCTGGAAGAAGCGCGTGCCGCGGGGTACCTCGGCAACGGCATCATGGGCCGCAACTTCAGCTTCCAGCTGCACGCTTTCCACGGCTTCGGCGCCTATATCTGCGGTGAAGAAACCGCGCTGCTCGAATCGCTGGAAGGCAAAAAGGGCCAGCCGCGTTTCAAGCCGCCGTTCCCGGCCAGCTTCGGCCTGTATGGCAAGCCAACCACGATCAACAACACCGAAACCTTCGCGGCGGTGCCCTGGATCATCCGCAACGGTGGTTCGGCCTACCTCGAATGCGGTAAGCCCAACAACGGCGGCACCAAGATCTTCTCGGTCAGTGGCGACGTCAACCTGCCAGGCAATTACGAAGTGCCGATGGGCACGCCGTTCGCCAAACTGTTGGAACTCGCCGGCGGTGTGCGCACTGGCCGTCAGCTCAAAGCCGTGATCCCTGGTGGATCGTCTTCGCCCGTGTTGCCCGCGTCCATCATCATGGACTGCACCATGGACTACGACTCGATCGCCAAGGCCGGCTCGATGCTGGGTTCGGGTGCCGTGATCGTGATGGACGATTCGCGCTGCATGGTGGATTCGCTCAAGCGGCTGTCGTACTTCTACATGCACGAGTCCTGCGGGCAGTGCACGCCCTGTCGCGAAGGCACGGGCTGGCTCTGGCGTCTGGTGGACAAGATTCAGCGCGGCGAAGCCAAGGCTTCCGACATGGCGCTGCTGGACAACGTGGCTGAAAACATCATGGGCCGCACCATTTGCGCCCTGGGCGATGCGGCGGCGATGCCGGTGCGCGCCATGCTCAAGCATTTCCGGCCCGAGTTCGCGGCCATGATCAAGGCCGACGCCACCGCCTGAAACGAGACGAGAAACTATGGTTGAAATCGAACTCGACGGCCAGAAGGTCGAAGTACCACCGGGCAGCATGATCATGCATGCGGCCGAAAAGGCGGGCACCTACATCCCCCATTTCTGCTATCACAAGAAGCTGTCCATTGCGGCGAGTTGCCGCATGTGCCTGGTGGAAGTGGAAAAGGCCCCCAAGCCCATGCCCGCCTGCGCCACGCCGGTGACCATGGGCATGATCGTTCGCACCAAGAGCGACAAGGCGATCAAGGCCCAGCAGTCGGTGATGGAGTTCCTGCTCATCAACCACCCGCTGGACTGCCCGATCTGCGACCAGGGTGGGGAATGCCAGTTGCAGGATCTGGCCGTGGGCTACGGCGGCGGTGCCTCGCGCTACGAAGAAGAGAAGCGCGTGGTGTTCCACAAGGACGTCGGTCCGCTGATTTCCATGGAGGAAATGAGCCGTTGCATCCACTGCACCCGCTGCGTGCGCTTTGGTCAGGAAGTGGCCGGCGTGATGGAGCTGGGCATGTCGCACCGCGGTGAACACGCCGAGATCGAAACCTTTGTCGGGCAGTCGGTGGATTCCGAGCTGTCGGGCAACATGATCGACATCTGCCCGGTCGGCGCGCTCACGAGCAAGCCGTTCCGTTACAGCGCGCGCACCTGGGAACTCTCGCGTCGCAAGAGCGTGAGCCCGCACGATTCGACCGGTGCCAACCTGATCGTTCAGGTGAAGAACCACAAGGTCATGCGCGTCGTGCCGCTGGAAAACGATGCCGTCAACGAGTGCTGGATTGCCGACCGCGACCGCTTCAGCTACGAAGCCGTCAACAGCGCAGACCGCCTCACCGCGCCCATGCTCAAGCAGGGCGGCGAGTGGAAAACGGTCGACTGGCAGACCGCGCTGGAATACGTGGCCAATGGCCTGAAGCAGGTCAAGGCGGACCACGGCGCTGGCGCCATCGGTGTGCTGGCCAGTCCGCACAGCACGGTGGAGGAGCTGGCCCTGGCCGGTGCTTTGGTGCGCGGCCTGGGCAGCGAGAACATCGACAGCCGGTTGCGCCAGGCGGACTTCGGCAACACCGCCGCCGCCGGGTCGGCTCGCTGGCTGGGCATGCCCATTGCAGCGCTGTCCTCGCTCCAGCGCGTACTGGTGGTCGGGTCCCGCCTGCGCAAAGACCATCCGCTGTTCGCGCAGCGCATTCGCCAGGCCGTCCGCAAAGGGGCTCAGGTGAACGTGATCAACGACCGGGTGCAAGACTGGGCAATGCCGATCGCGAACGCCGTGACCGTTGACAGCAACCAGTGGGTGACGGCCCTCGCCGGAATCGCCGCGGCCGTGGCCGCAGAGACCGGTGTGCAGACACCCATCGCGGGTGAAATCAACGACACGACCCGTGCCGTGGCCCGGTCCTTGTTGGGTGGTGAACAGAAAGCCATCCTGCTAGGCAACGCTGCGGCCCACCACGACAAGGCGTCCAGCCTGCTGTCTCTGGCCAACTGGATCGCCCAGCAAACCGGCGCTTCGGTTGGCTACCTCACCGAGGCCGCGAACACCGTGGGCGCCCAACTGGTGCGCGCGGTGCCAGGGCAGGGCGGCTTGAACGCCGACCAGATGCTGGGTGGCGGGCTCAAGGCAGCGCTGCTGCTGAACAATGAACCCGCCTTTGACAGTGCCGCGGGCAGCCAGGGTCTGGCAAACGCCGGCATGGTGGTCACACTCAGCCCGTTCAAGGCCAACATGGACATCAGCGATGTGCTGCTGCCCATCGCCCCGTTCACCGAAACCTCAGGCTCCTTCGTCAACGCCGAGGGCCGACTGCAGAGTTTCCACGCTGTGGTGCGTCCGCTGGGTGACACGCGCCCGGCCTGGAAAGTGTTGCGCGTGCTGGGCAACCTGCTGGGCCTGTCGGGTTTCGACGCCGATTCTTCGCAAGCGGTGCTGGCCTCGGTGCTGCCCGGTGTGGCTTCTGGTGAGGTGGTGGCGGCTTCCCGTCTGTCGAACGCCGACGCGGGTGTTGGCCCGGCCGCTGCCGACCTGGGGCCTGTCCGGTCCCAGCCCTGCGTGGCTTCCATCTACCAACTGGATTCGCTGGTGCGGCGCGCCAGCTCGCTGCAGCTCACGGCCGATGCCCGTGCAGCAGAAGGAGCACACGCATGATCGACGCGATGTACAACGGTGGCCTGGGCCTGATCGGGGCTCCCTGGTGGACCACGGCCGCTTGGCCGGTGATCTGGGGTATGGTCAAGATTGTCGCCGTGCTGGCGCCCCTGATGGGCGCGGTGGCCTACCTCACGCTTTGGGAGCGCAAGCTGCTGGGCTTCATGCAGGTGCGCCTGGGGCCGAACCGTGTGGGTCCGTTTGGCCTGCTGCAGCCCATTGCCGATGCTATCAAGCTGCTGACCAAAGAAATCATCAGCCCCAGCGCCGCGGCGCCGGGTCTGTTCCGCCTGGGCCCCATCATGGCCATCATGCCGGCCCTGGCCGCGTGGGTGGTCGTTCCTTTCGGCCCTGAGGCCGTGATCGCCAACGTGAACGCGGGCCTGCTGGTGATCCTGGCGATCACCTCGATCGAGGTCTATGGCGTGATCATCGCGGGCTGGGCCTCCAACTCGAAGTACGCCTTCCTGGGTGCGCTGCGTGCCTCGGCCCAGATGGTGAGCTACGAGATCGCCATCGGATTCTGTTTCCTGGTGGTCGTCATGACCGCTGGCAGCCTGCACCTGGGTGAAATCGTGGCTTCGCAGGCGCGTGGCATGGGCGCGGACATGGGTCTGAGCTTCCTGTCCTGGAACTGGTTGCCGCTGTTCCCCATCTTCATGGTCTACCTCATCTCCGGTGTGGCCGAGACCAACCGCCATCCGTTTGACGTGGTGGAAGGTGAGGCCGAGATCGTGGCCGGTCACATGGTCGAGTATTCGGGCATGGGCTTCGCGATCTTCTTCCTGGCTGAATACGCCAGCATGTGGCTGGTGTCCATCCTGGCGGTCCTGATGTTCCTGGGCGGCTGGTTGCCACCCATCGACAGCGCGCTCTTCAACTGGATTCCTGGCTGGATCTGGCTCGGCATCAAGACCTTTGTCGTGGTGTCCATGTTCATCTGGATTCGCGCCACCTTCCCGCGCTTCCGCTACGACCAGATCATGCGTCTGGGCTGGAAGATTTTCATTCCTGTGACCTTGGTCTGGCTGCTGCTCGTCGGCGGTCTGATGCAGACCTCGTGGAACATCTGGAAATAAGCAGGGCGAACGACCATGTCCACCACCGTATCCGCATCCGCATCGCCTTCGGTCGTCGCGCCGTTTTCCATCGGCGATTTTTTCAAGAGCTTCCTGCTGGTCGAGCTGGTCAAAGGACTGGCACTGACCGGTCGTTACGCCTTCCGCCGCAAGGTGACGGTGCAGTTCCCGGAAGAGAAGACGCCGTTGTCTCCGCGTTTCCGCGGTTTGCACGCCCAACGCCGGTATGAAAACGGTGAAGAGCGCTGCATTGCCTGCAAGCTGTGCGAGGCCGTGTGCCCAGCCCTCGCCATCACCATCGAAGCCGGTGAGCGCGCATCCGACGGCACACGCCGCACCACCCGCTACGACATTGACCTGACCAAATGCATCTTCTGCGGCTTCTGTGAAGAGGCCTGCCCGGTGGACGCCATTGTCGAAACCCACATCCTCGAATACCACGGCGAGAAGCGCGGCGACCTCTACTTCACCAAAGACATGCTGCTGGCGGTGGGTGACCGCTACGAACCCGAGATCGCCGCGGCCAAGGCGGCCGACGCGAAGTACCGCTGAAGCTGGCGAAAGACAAGAACCATGGATTACCAGACCGGCTTTTTTTACCTGTTCGCGGCGGTGCTGCTGTTCGCCGCCTACCGCGTGGTGACCGCGCACAACCCCGTGCACGCGGTGTTGTACCTGATGCTGTCCTTCTCCCAGGCGGCAGCCCTGTGGCTGTTGCTCAAGGCGGAGTTCCTGGGCCTGACCTTGGTGCTGGTGTACCTGGGCGCGGTGATGGTGCTGTTCCTGTTCGTGGTGATGATGCTCGATATCAAGCTCGACGATGACCGTTGGAGCTTCTGGCAGAACTTCCCGCTGGCTGCGGCACTGGGCGCCCTGGTGGCGGTCGAGATCATTGCGGTGTTGTGGGTCGGTTTCCCGACGGTCACGGGGGAGGGCATCGCTGCCGTTCCGGCCAACTACTCAAACACCAAAGACCTGGGCAAGCTGCTGTACACCGAGTACCTGTACCCCATCGAAGTGGCTGCCGTGATCCTGCTGGTGGCCATGTTCGCCGCGATCGCACTCACGCTGCGCCAGCGCAAGGACAGCAAAGCCATCGATCCGGGCCTGCAGGTCAAGGTGCGCGCCAGCGACCGCCTGGTTGTGTTGCCCATGACCGCCACACAGAAGGCCGCTCCGGTGGCATTGAGCAACGAGGAGGGCCAGGCATGAGCCTCACACTGGGACATTTCCTATCCGTGGGGGCGATCCTGTTTGCCCTGTCGGTCATCGGCATCTTCCTCAACCGCAAGAACCTGATCGTGCTGCTGATGGCCATCGAGCTCATGCTGCTGGCGGTCAACATGAACTTTGTGGCGTTCTCCCATTTCCTGGGTGACATGCATGGGCAGGTGTTCGTGTTCTTCATCCTGACGGTGGCGGCGGCCGAATCGGCCATCGGTCTGGCCATTCTGGTGTTGCTGTTCCGGGCCAAGTCGTCCATCGGCGTCGAAGAACTCAACACCCTCAAGGGGTGAAGACAGGGAAAGAACAGGCACAAAAATGAGCACCACCCTTTCTGCAAGCACACTTCTGGCGGTTCCGCTGGCGCCCCTGGTGGGCGCGGCGCTGGCCGGCATCCTGGGCACCACTTTTGGCGGCAACGTCATCGGCCGCCGCACCTCGCACACACTGACCATCCTGGGCGTGCTGATCGCCTTCATCCTTTCGGCCATGACGCTCAAAAGCGTGGCCGTGGACGGCGCGAGATTCAATGAAACCATCTACGAATGGATGGTGATCGGCGGCATGAAGATGGAAATCGGCTTCATGGTCGATGGCCTGACCGCCATGATGATGTGCGTGGTCACCTTCGTCTCTCTGATGGTGCACATCTACACCATCGGCTACATGGAAGAAGACGCTGGCTACAACCGCTTTTTCGCCTACATCTCGCTCTTCACCTTCTCCATGCTCATGCTGGTGATGAGCAACAACCTGCTGCAGCTGTTCTTCGGCTGGGAAGCGGTGGGCCTGGTGTCCTACCTGCTGATCGGGTTCTGGTTCAACAAGCCGACGGCCATCTTCGCCAACATGAAGGCCTTCCTGGTCAACCGCGTGGGCGACTTCGGCTTCATCCTGGGCATCGGTCTGATCGTGGCCTACACCGGCACGCTGAACTACACCGAGGTGTTCGCCAAGGCGCCCGAGCTCGGCACGCTGGGCTTTCCCGGCACCGACTGGCTGCTGATCACCGTGATCTGCATCTGCCTGTTCATCGGCGCCATGGGCAAGTCGGCCCAGTTCCCGCTGCACGTCTGGCTGCCCGACTCCATGGAAGGCCCGACCCCGATTTCCGCGCTGATCCACGCCGCCACCATGGTGACGGCCGGCATCTTCATGGTCGCACGCATGTCGCCGCTGTTCGAGCTGTCCGACACGGCGCTCAACTTCATCATGGTGATCGGCGCCATCACCGCCCTGTTCATGGGCTTCCTGGGCATCATCCAGAACGACATCAAGCGCGTGGTCGCCTATTCCACGCTTTCGCAGCTGGGCTACATGACCGTGGCGCTCGGTGCTTCGGCCTACAGCGTGGCGGTGTTCCACCTGATGACGCACGCCTTCTTCAAGGCGCTGCTGTTCCTCGCGGCTGGCTCGGTGATCATCGGCATGCACCACAACCAGGACATCCGCTGGATGGGCGGCGTGCGCAAGTACATGCCCATCACCTGGATCACCTCGCTGCTGGGCACGCTGGCCCTGATCGGCACACCGCTGTTTGCCGGCTTCTACTCGAAGGACAGCATCATCGAGGCGGTGCATTTCAGCAACCTGCCGGCTTCGGGTTTCGCCTATTTCGCGGTGCTGGCTGGCGTCTTTGTCACGGCGTTCTATTCGTTCCGGCTCTACTTCCTGGTGTTCCACGGCAAGGAGCGTTACGACCAGAACCCGGATGCCCACCACGATGACCACCATGCGGACGCCCATGGTCATCACGATGACCATGGTCACCACGACGCACACAAGCCACACGAAACCCCCTGGGTGGTGACCGTGCCGCTGTTGCTGCTGGCAATCCCGTCGGTGGTGATCGGCTTCATGACGATCCAGCCGATGCTGTTCGGCGAGTTCCTCAAGGACGCGATCCACATCAACCTCGAACTGCACCCGGCGATGGAGAAGTTCGCTGAGGAGTTCCACGGCCCGCTGGCCATGGCGCTGCACGCCTTCTCGACCGCGCCGTTCTACCTGGCACTCGGTGGCGCTGTGACGGCTTGGTACATGTACATGGTCAATCCGGCGGTGCCGGCCGCCATTGGACGCACGTTCAAGCCGATCGTCTCTCTTCTGGAAAACAAGTACTACATGGACTGGTTCAACGAAAACGTGCTCGCCCGGGGCGCGCGCATGTTGGGCACCGGACTTTGGAAGGGTGGCGATCAGGGCGTGATCGAAACTGGCGTGGTCAACGCCAGCTGGAAGCTGGTCGGTGGCGTGTCTGCCGTGGTGCGTCGCATGCAGACCGGTTACCTGTACCACTATGCGCTGATGATGATCGTGGGCATCCTGCTGTTCATGACGTACTTCGTCTGGCTCGCGAAATAAGAGGAAGAACAAGATGGGTTTGCTGAGCCTTGCGATCTGGACGCCGATTCTTTTTGGCGTCGTGCTGTTGGCCTTGGGCCGGGACGAACACGCGAACGCCGTGCGCTGGATGGCCCTGGTTGGTGCGCTGGTGTCACTGGCCGTGACCGTGCCTCTGTACACCGGGTTTGAACTCGGAACGGCTGCGATGCAGTTCGTGGAACAAGGTGTCTGGATCGAACGATTCAACGTCAACTACCACCTCGGTGTGGACGGCATCTCGCTCTGGCTGGTGTTGCTGACCGCCTTCATCACCGTCGTGGTGGTGATTGCCAGCTGGGAGTCGATCACCAGCCGTGTCAACCAGTACATGGGCGCTTTCCTGATCCTCTCGGGTCTGATGATTGGCGTTTTTGCCGCGCTGGACGCGATGCTGTTCTACGTCTTCTTCGAAGCCACACTGATCCCGATGTACCTGATCATCGGTATCTGGGGCGGTCCGAACAAGATCTACGCCGCGTTCAAGTTCTTCCTCTACACGCTGCTGGGTTCGCTGCTCATGCTGGTGGCCCTGATCTACTTGTACACCCAGTCGGGTGGCAGTTTCGATCTGGCCACCTGGCACAAGCTGCCGCTCGGCGGCACGGCGCAGACGCTGCTGTTCTTCGCCTTCTTCGCCGCCTTTGCGGTGAAGGTGCCGATGTGGCCGGTGCACACCTGGTTGCCCGACGTGCACGTGGAGGCGCCCACTGGTGGCTCGGCCGTGCTGGCCGCCATCATGCTGAAACTGGGTGCCTACGGCTTCCTGCGCTTCTCGCTGCCGATCCTGCCCGATGCTTCGCACGAATGGGCCTGGCTCATGATCGTGCTGTCCCTGGTGGCTGTGGTCTACGTGGGGCTGGTGGCCATGGTCCAGCAGGACATGAAGAAGCTGGTGGCCTACTCGTCGGTGGCCCACATGGGCTTCGTCACCCTCGGCTTCTTCCTCTTCAGCGACATGGGTGTGGCCGGTGGCATCGTGCAGATGATCGCCCACGGTTTTGTTTCGGCCGCCATGTTCCTGTCCATCGGCGTGCTCTACGACCGCGTGCACTCGCGTGAGATTTCCGCGTACGGTGGTGTGGTCAACACCATGCCCAATTTCGCCGCGTTCGCGCTGCTGTTCACCATGGCCAATTGCGGCCTCCCGGGAACCGCGGGTTTTGTGGGTGAGTGGATGGTGATCCTGGCCGCCGTCAAGGCCAACTTCTGGATCGGCGCTGCTGCCGCCACCGCCCTGATCTTCGGTGCTGCCTATTCGCTGTGGATGTTCAAGCGCGTCTACCTGGGCGCGCCCGGCAACCACCACGTCAAGGCGCTGACCGACATTGGTTCCCGTGAGTTCCTCGTCATGGCCGTGCTCGGCATCGCCGTGCTCTACATGGGCGTGCACCCCAAGCCATTCACCGACGTGATGGACGCCTCGGTAGCTGAGTTGCTGCGCCACGTGGCCATCTCCAAGCTGAACTGACCTCTGCCGCCCCTACAACAATGCGAGTCTTCTCATGAATGAGCCAATCAGCTGGGTGGTGGCCTACCCGGAAATCTTTCTGCTAGTCATGTCCGCCGTGATCTCGCTGGTGGACGTGGGTGTCAAGTCGCGCTTGCGCGATACCACCTATGTGCTCTCGCTGTTGACCCTCGCAGTGGTCGCCTACCTGCTGGGCGCGAGTGCGGCCAGCGGCGAAACACTGCGGAGTTTCAACAACATGGTGGTGAGCGACCCGATGGGGCAATGGCTCAAGTGCTTTGCGGCACTGGCCATGTTCGCCACGCTGGTCTATGGCCGCCGCTACGCTGGCGACCGCGACATGCTGGCCCGCGGCGGAGAAATGTTCTCCCTGGCGCTCTACGCACTGCTCGGCATGTTCGTCATGATCTCGGGGCACAACTTCCTGGTCATCTACCTGGGCCTGGAACTGCTCACACTCTCCAGCTACGCGCTGGTGGCCTTGCGCCGGGACGACCCGCGGGCCATCGAAGCCGCCATGAAGTACTTCGTGCTTGGTGCGCTGGCCAGCGGTTTCCTGCTCTACGGCATGTCCATGGTCTATGGTGCAACCGGTTCGCTCGACCTGGCCGAAGTGCTCAAGGCCATCGCCGGTGGAGAAGCTACGCTCAAGGGTTCGGCCCAGGTGCTGGTGCTCGGTCTGGTGTTCGTGGTGGCGGGTCTGGCGTTCAAGCTGGGCGTCGTGCCCTTCCACATGTGGGTGCCCGACGTGTACCACGGTGCGCCGACGGCCATCACGCTGATGATCGGTGGCGCGCCCAAGCTGGCGGCGTTTGCCATCGTGATCCGCCTGCTGGTCGAGGGTCTGCTGCCGCTGGCGGTGGATTGGCAACAGATGCTGGCCGTGTTGTCGGTGGTCTCGCTGCTGGTGGGCAACCTGGCCGCGATCGCGCAGAGCAACCTCAAGCGCATGCTCGCGTTTTCCACCATCTCGCAGATGGGCTTCATGCTGCTGGGCCTGCTCGCGGGTGTGGTGGCGGGTGACAGCGGCAACATGGCCAACGCCTACAGCTCGTCCATGTTCTACGTCATCACCTACGTGCTGACCACGCTGGGCACCTTCGGCGTCATCCTGCTGCTCTCGCGCAGCGGTTTCGAATCGGAAAACATCAGCGACCTGGCCGGTCTGAACCAGCGCAGCCCGCTGTACGCCGGCGTCATGGCGGTGTGCATGTTTTCGCTGGCCGGCGTGCCGCCCCTGGTGGGCTTCTACGCCAAGCTCTCGGTGCTGCAGGCCTTGCTGGCCTCGTCCCATCCGCTCTACATCGGCTTGGCCGTGTTTGCGGTGATGATGTCGCTGGTGGGTGCCTTCTACTACCTGCGCCTGGTCAAGGTGATGTACTTCGATGCACCCACGCAGACCGCTGATATCGTGGCCGGGGCGGACGCCCGTTCGGTGCTCTCGCTCAACGGTGCGCTGGTGTTGGTGCTGGGCATCGTGCCCGGTGGCCTCATGACTTTGTGTGCCCAGGCCATCGCCGCCTTGCTGGCCTGAAATCCTGATGCCGGGTTCCGGTTCGTTGAACCGGTCGGTCCTCATCGGGTCTTACTGCTCCATATGACCCATTCAATGTCTGTCTGGCTGGTTTTGCTGGCCGCCCTCGTGGGGGCCAACCTGCCGTTTCTCAACGACCGCTGGTTCGCAGTGATTCCTCGCAAACTGCCCAAGACCCTGGGGATGCGCGTGGCTGAACTGGCGGTGTGCTACCTGCTGGTCGGGGCGCTGGGACTGGCGCTGGAACAGTCCGCTGGTCAGATCTACCCGCAGGGTTGGGAGTTCTACGCCACCACCGCGGCGCTGTTCCTGACTTTGGCCTTTCCAGGCTTTGTGTACCGCTACCTGTACCACCGTCGAGGCTGACCGTTCCCATCATGCCGGCTCAGATGCCCACCGCGGATGTCCATTTGCGCGAGACGCCGGTCTCACGCACTGAGTTGCTCAAAGGTCATTTTCTGCACGTGGTGCGCGACACCGTGCGCCTGCCTTCCGGCCATGAAGCCACGCGGGAGTACGTCTTGCACCCCGGTGCCGTCATGGTCATTGGCTTGCTGGACGATGGCCAGGTGGTGCTGGAGCGCCAGTTCCGCCACCCGATGCGGGCCGTGGTGATCGAGTTCCCGGCGGGCAAGCTCGATGAGGGTGAGAACAGCCTGGCTTGCGCACAGCGCGAGTTGCGCGAAGAAACGGGCTACATCGCCCAGGAGTGGGCTTTTGCCGGCCGGCTGGCGCCCACCATCGCCTATTCGGACGAGATCATCGACATCTGGTTTGCTCGCGGGCTCACCCTGGGCGAGCGCCATCTGGACGAAGGCGAGTTCCTGGATGTGTTCACCGCCACACCCGCCGAGCTGCAGGCCTGGTGCCGCAGTGGCGAGGTGTTCGACTGCAAGACCCTGGTTGGCCAGCTCTGGTTGCAGAACGTCCTGCGCGGTGAATGGGCGCTCGACTGGTCGGGCCACATGCCCGCAGCCATTCCCAGATAATCGATGGCATGAAGGTCCTCAACCTGCAATGCGCCCACCAGCACGAATTTGAAGGCTGGTTCGGTTCCGAAGACGACTTCACCAGCCAGCTCGCGCGTGGTCTGGTGAGCTGCCCGTTGTGTGGCGATACACAGATCCAGAAAATGCTGTCGGCGCCGCGGCTGAACCTGCGGGCCGGCCGCGAAGACAATACCAAGGCCTTGCCCGTTGAGCCCGGTCAGGGTGTTGAACTGGGTCACACAGCGCCCGGTTCGGAGCTGCAGGCCCAGCTGCTGAAGGCCATGCGCCAGTTGCTGGTGAACTCGGAAGACGTGGGTGAGCGCTTTGCGGACCAGGCGCGCGCCATGCACCACGGCGAGATGGACCAGCGCAACATCCGCGGCCGCACCAGCCCCGAAGTGGCGCTGGAGCTGATCGAAGAGGGCATCGAGGTGATGCCGCTGCCTTCTCTGCCGGCGCTCAAGGAAACCCTGCAGTAGTTGGCTCCCCCTGCGCCGCCTGCAGCGTCACCCCCCAGGGGGCGGCACTGGCGGCCCGGCAAAGCCGGTTCCGCGGTGCCCTTGGACTAACTTCCCCTCTATTCGCTAGCCATCTCTCCGGAGCGCGGGCCTCAATCCCAGGATGCGGTGGAGCCGGCTCTGCCGGGCCACTCGCATCGCCCCCTTTGAGGGGGTGACGCCGAAGGCGGCGCGGGGGTGATTACGGATACAGTCCGCGCAGGTCGCGTGCGTGCAGGATGCGCTTGCAGGCCACGATGAAGGTGGCGGTGCGCAGGCTGACCTTGTTCTCTTCGGCCACATGCCACACGGCGGCGAACGCGCCCTTCATGATCTTCACCAGGCGCTCGTTGATCTCGTCTTCGCTCCAGAAGAAGCTGGAGAAGTCCTGCACCCATTCGAAGTAGCTCACGGTCACGCCGCCGGCGTTGGCGATCACGTCGGGCAGCACCAGGATACCCCGGTCGTGCAGGATGTCGTCGGCCTGCGGCGTGGTCGGGCCGTTGGCGCCTTCAATCACCATCTTCGCCTGGATGCGGCCGGCGTTGGCTTCGGTGATCTGCTGCTCCAGCGCGGCCGGAATCAGGATGTCACAAGGCACATCCCAGAAGGCGTCGTTGGCGATCACCTCGGCCTGCGGGAAGCCCGCCACGGATCCCACGCGCGACACGTGCGCCAGCAAGGACGGCACGTCCAGGCCCGCTTCGCGGTAGATCGTGCCGCCGTGGTCCTGCACCGCCACCACCTTGGCGCCGGCTTCGGCAAACAGCTTGCCGGCCACCCCGCCCACGTTGCCGAAGCCCTGCACGGCCACGCGCGCCTTGCTGATGTCCATGCCCGTGTGTTTGGCGGCTTCTACGCCGACTGTGAACACGCCGCGGCCAGTGGCTTCGCGGCGACCGAGCGAGCCACCCAGGTCCACCGGCTTGCCGGTGACCACGCCGGTGGCGGTGGAGCCTTCGTTCATGGAGTACGTGTCCATCATCCAGGCCATGACCTGTTCGTTGGTGTTCACGTCGGGCGCGGGGATGTCCTTGCTCGGGCCGATGATGATGCCGATCTCGCTGGTGTAGCGGCGCGTGATGCGCTCCAGTTCACCGATCGACAGCTGGCGCGGATCGACGCGGATACCCCCCTTGGCGCCACCGTAGGGCACGTTGACCGCCGCGTTCTTGATCGACATCCAGGCCGACAGCGCCATCACTTCGGACAGCGTCACGTTCTGGTGGAAACGCACGCCGCCCTTGCCCGGGCCGCGCGAGGTGTTGTGCTGCACGCGGTAGCCCTCGAAGTGCGCAATCGAGCCGTCGTCCAGGTGGATCGGCACGTCCACGATCAGCGTGCGCTTGGGGCGCTTGAGGGTGTCTACCCAGCGGGCCAGGTTGCCCAGGTAGGGCGCCACGCGGTCCACCTGCTGCAGGTAGATGCCCCAGGGGCCGAGGTTGTTGGGGTCGAGGTACGAGGGAAGGGCGCTGGTGAAGGCGGCCGGGCTGTTGGCCGCGGCGCCGGCGGGGTGCGGTGCTTGTGACATGGTGCGTTGTCTCCTGGGGGAATGGGCTGGCCCGGAACGTTGGGTCAACGGGTGCGACTGTACGGAGCACTGTTGCGGCTGTCCAAGGCTGTGTTGCCATGTCTTTATGCGATTAATGCATAACCATGCAGGCGGGCCCATGCGCTCAATCGGCTGCCGTGCCCCAGACCTGGCGTGCCACGCGCGCCATGTTGTCGCCCAGGACGCCGTTCACTTCCTGCGGACCCATGCCTGTCGCCCGCAGTGCGTCGGGCAGGGTTTGCCAGCTCTCGATGGGCGCGTAGCGCATCTGGCTGATGCCTTGGCCGTAACCCGCATGTGCGGGCCACCAGAAGCCCGGATCGAAAGCCCCGGGCGGATCGTCGTTCAGCCCGGCTTGGGAAAAACCGATGTCCAGGCCCAGGCCCACGTGCTGCGCGCCGACCAGATCGGCCACGTAAGCCACGTGGCGTGCCAGGTCGCTCGCCTGGGGTGCTTCGCTGCCCAGAAACTTCGACACACCGGAGATGCAGACCACGCCGCCGGTGGCCGCGCAGGCGCGGATCTGTTCGTCGGTGATGTTGCGGCCGTGTTCGGCCAGCGCCAGCGGGTTGGCGTGGCTGAACACCACCGGGTGGCGCGAGTGGGCCATGATGTCCAAGGTGGTGCGCCGTTCGGTGTGGGCGCAGTCCATGAGCACGCCCGCACCGTTCACGGCCTGCACCATGCGGCGCCCGAGCGCGGTCAGCCCGTGGGGCTCGTCGTGGCAGCCGCCGGCCACGCTGTTGTTGCGGTTGTAGGCGAAGTGGATCTGCCGCACACCGAGGTCGCGGTACAGCGCCACCATCTCGGGGCGCTCCAGCAGGGGCAGGGCGCCCTCCAGGTCAAAACCCACCGCGAGTTTTCCCGTGTTGCGTGCGTGTTCGATGTCGGCCACAGTGCACGGGATCAGATAGCGCGCGGGTTCGGCCCGCAGACGTGCACGGAAAGCGGCGAGCACCGGCAGGATCTGACTCAGCGGGTTCATGTCCATGCCCACGTTGATGCAGACGTGGTGCACGCCCGCGGCGCGGTAGCGCTCCAGGGGTTCAAAGCTGGCATCGGGGTGCAGGGGCAGGCAGGTGTGGGCTTCCCAGCGGATCATGGGTTTCCTTCTTTGGGTGGGTTGGTGGTGCGACGGCATTGATTTTGCGAGGGTTCACGGGTCACAAGTGGAGCCTTCGCGTTTTGAACGGGTGGCACCACCGCAAGTGACAGCACCGTGACGTTTTGTGTCGATAATGAATTTTTCCTTAACAAGGGGGCGCATACCGCTGTCCCCGCAACAACGAAGGATGACCGATGTTTGAACTGAAGAAACTGACCCTGGCTTTGGGCCTGTCTGCGGTGGCCATGGCCTCACAGGCTGCCGGCACGCTGATTTACTGTTCCGAAGGCAGCCCGGAGGGCTTTGATACCGCGCAATACACAGGCGGCAACACCTTCGACGCCGCCGGTCACGCCATGTTCAACCGCCTGACGCAGTTCAAGAAGGGCGGCACCGATGTCGAGCCCAGCCTGGCCCAGTCCTGGACCATTTCCGATGACGGCCTGACCTATACCTTCAAGCTGCGCAAGGGTGTCAAGTTCCACACCACCGACTATTTCAAGCCGGGCCGTGACATGACCGCCGACGACGTGATCTTCACCATCGAGCGCATGGTCAACAAGGACCATCCGTTCAACAAGGCGTATCCGGCCCAGTTCCCCTACGCCTCCGACGTGGGCCTGGAGAGCAACACCGAGTCGGTGACCAAGACCGACGACCTGACGGTGGTGATCAAGCTCAAGAAGCCCGACCCCGATCTGCTGGTCAAGATCGCCATGCCGTTTGCCTCGATCCTGTCGAAGGAATACACCGACAAACTGGTGGCCGAAGGCAAGGCCAGCATGCTCAACCAGCAGCCCATCGGTACCGGCCCCTTCGCGTTGCGCCGCTACGAGAAGGACGCGCAGATCCGCTACGTCAAGCACAAGGACTACTGGAACGCCAAGGACGTGCTGGTGGACAACCTGATCTTCGCCATCACCACCGACGCCTCGGTGCGCTTCCAGAAGCTCAAGGCCGGTGAGTGCCACATCATGTCCTACCCGAAACCGCAGGACATCGCCGCCATGAAGGCCGACCCCAAGCTGAAGATGGACACGGCACCGGGCTTCAACATCGGCTACCTGAGCTACAACACCGAAAAGGCGCCGCTGAACAAGGTGGAAGTGCGCCAGGCGCTGGACATGGCGATCAACCGCAAGGCCATCATCGATGCGGTGTACCAGGGGCAGGGTCAGGAGGCATCCAATCCGTTCCCGGCCTCGCTGTGGTCCTACAACGCCAAGCTGAAGAACGCCGCCTTCAACCCCGAAAAGGCCAAAGAGCTGCTGAAGAAAGCCGGTGTGGCCGAGGGCACCGAAATCACTCTGTGGGCCATGCCGGTGCAGCGCCCCTACAACCCCAACGCCAAGCTGATGGCCGAGATGATCCAGGCCGACTGGGCCAAGGTGGGCATCAAAGCCAAGATCACGCAGTACGAGTGGGGCGAGTACCTCAAGCGCCTGAAGCAGGGCGAGCACGACACCGGCCTGATCGGCTGGACCGGCGACTACGCCAGCCCCGACAACTTCCTGGGTGTGCTGCTCACCTGCGAGGCCATCGGTGGTTCCAACTACGCGCGTTACTGCAGCAAGGAGTTCGACGGCTACGTGCTCAAGGCGCGCAACAGCGTGAACCAGAAAGAGCGCACCGAGCTGTACATGAAGGCCCAGGAGGTGTTCAAGAAGGACATGCCGTGGTCCACCATCGCGCACTCCACGGTGAACCAGCCCATGCGCAAAGAGCTCAACGGCTTCAAGATCAGCCCGTTTGGCGACTACAACTTCGAGGGTGTCAGTGTGAAGTGATCCCCCCCGCGCCCCCTGCGGCGTCACCCCCCGGGGGGGGCAACGCGAGCGGCCCGGCGGAGCCGGTTCCGCCGCGTTCTGGGCCTTCTCCGGCAGCAGGCTCACTGCGTGTAGCCTGCTGCGCCCGGGGCAATGCGAGCGGTTTGGCGATGTCGGGCCGCTCGCGTTCTTGGGTCGGCCTCTCCGGTTAATTTGCGGGCGTCAATCTTTTGACGTCTGCTCTTTTTTACGCATTCTGAAAACAACAAGGGGTGCTCCCTCATGCTGAGATACCTCATCAAGAAGTTGCTGGTGCTGATCCCCACGATCCTGGGGGTCACGCTGTTGACGTTTTCCCTGATCCGTCTGATCCCCGGCGACCCGGTCGAAGTGATGGTGGGCGAGCGCACGCTCGACCCGGAGCTGCACGCCGCTGCGCTCAAACGCCTCGGTCTGGACCAGCCGCTGTACGTGCAGTACGGTCGCTATCTCGGGCAACTGGTGCAGGGCGACCTGGGGCAGTCGCTCAAGACGCAGTCCCCCGTGTGGAGCGAATTCAAGGCCCTGTTTCCGGCCACGCTGGAGCTGGCGCTGTGCGCGCTGCTGCTGGCCCTGGTGCTGGGCCTGATCGCAGGGGTGCTCGCCGCCGTCAAAAGGGGCAGCTGGCTGGACCACACCGTGATGACGGCCGCGCTCACCGGGTATTCCATGCCGATTTTCTGGTGGGGCCTGTTGCTGATCCTGATCTTCTCGGTGGGGCTGGGCTGGACGCCGGTGTCCGGCCGGCTCGACCTGATGTTCGACGTGCCGCCGCAGACCGGTTTCATGCTGATCGACGCCTGGCTGGCCGAGCGTGCCGATCCCGAGCTGAACAATGGCGCGCTGTGGGACGCGGTGCGCCACCTGATCCTGCCGGCCATCGTGCTCGGCACGATTCCGCTGGCGGTGATCGCGCGCATGACGCGCTCCAGCATGCTCGAAGTGCTGCGCGAAGACTATGTGCGCACAGCGCGCGCCAAGGGCCTGTCGCCCCTGCGCGTGATCTTCGTGCACACGCTGCGCAACGCGCTCATTCCGGTGCTCACCGTGGTGGGGTTGCAGGTGGGCACGCTGATGGGCGGCGCCGTGCTGACCGAAACCATCTTTTCCTGGCCGGGCATCGGCAAGTGGCTGATCGACGCCATCGGCCGGCGCGATTACCCGGTGGTGCAGAACGGCATCCTGCTCGTGGCCACGCTCGTTGTCGTCACCAACTTCATCGTGGACCTGCTCTACGGTGTGGCCAATCCTCGCATCCGGGTGCAAGGATGAGCCCCCACGCTCCACCGCTGCGCGGGTCGCTGCCCCCCGAGGGGGCTGATCCGGCTTGGGGCGGCCCGGCGCCGGATCGCTTCAGCCTCACACTTCACCGCTGCGCGGAGGTCTTTGAATGAACTTGTCTGAATTCTGGCGAGCCTTCTCGCAAAACAAAGGCGCCGTGGCCGGCCTGGTGTTCATGACCATCGTGGGCCTGCTGGCGATCTTTGCGCCCTGGGTCGCGCCGCACGACCCGATCGAACAATACCGCGAGCATTTCCTGCAAGGCCCGGTCTGGGCCGGTGGCACCAGCCAGTTCCTGCTGGGGACCGACGAGCTCGGTCGCGACCTGCTCTCGCGCCTGATCCACGGCGCCCGGCTGTCCTTGCTGGTGGGCCTGGTGTCGGTGGTGCTGGCGCTGATCCCGGGCGTGATCCTGGGACTGGTGGCCGCGTTCGCCGGCAAGTGGGTCGACGCCGCGATCATGCGCGCCATGGACATCGTGATGGCGTTGCCTTCTCTGCTGATGGCGGTGGCCATCATGGCCATCCTGGGCCCGGGCCTGCTCAACGCCATGATCGCCATCGCGCTGGTGTCGCTGCCGGCCTACGTGCGGCTGGTGCGGGCCTCGGCCATCGGCGAGCTGCAGCGCGACTACGTGACCGCCGCGCGCCTGTCGGGCGCGCGCACGCTGCGGCTCATGTTCGTGACCGTGCTGCCCAACTGCACGGCACCGCTGATCGTTCACGCCACCATGAGCTTTTCCGCGGCCATCCTGGAGATCGCGGCGCTGGGCTTCCTGGGGTTGGGCGTGCAGCCGCCGCTGCCCGAGTGGGGCACCATGCTCGCCTCGGCGCGCGACTACATCGAGCGCGCCTGGTGGGTGGTGACGCTGCCGGGCCTGACCATCCTGTGGTCGGTGCTCGCGATCAACCTGGTGGGTGACGGGCTGCGCGATGCGCTCGACCCGAAGCTGAAATCAGCATCATGAAACACCCCCGCCGCGCTTCGCGCGACCCCCTCAAGGGGGCGATGCGATGCGGCCCGGCAAAGCCGGTTCCGCCGCATCCTGGGCTGGGTGACTTCGCTCCGGAGACATTGCACGCCGCTGCGTTCTTGGCTCAGACATCTCGCGCCGGTGACGGTGCGGTGCAATTCTTGAGAGATTTGGCATGAGTCTTCTTGACATTCAAAACCTGCGCGTCGAATTCGGCGCCAAGGGCCGCGCCTTTCGCGCGGTGGACGGGCTGGACCTGCAGTTGGACCAGGGCCAGGTACTGGGCATCGTGGGCGAATCGGGTTCGGGCAAGTCGGTCGCGATGATGGCCGTCATGGGCCTGCTGGCCGGGCAGGGCCACGTCGGCGCTGATCGCCTGCGGTTCGACGGGCACGACCTGCAGACCATTTCAGACCGCCAGCGCCGCAAGATCCTGGGCAAGGACATGGCCATGATCTTCCAGGACCCCATGACCTCGCTCAACCCGAGCTTCACCGTGGGCTTCCAGATCGAAGAGGTGCTGCGCGAACACATGGGCTTGCGCGGCGCGGCTGCCAGGGCGCGCGCCATCGAGCTGCTGCAGATGGTGGAAATCCCCGGGGCCGCGCACCGGCTGGAGAGCTACCCGCACCAGTTTTCCGGCGGCATGGCGCAGCGCGTGATGATCGCGATGGCGATCGCCTGCAACCCCAAGCTGCTGATCGCCGACGAGCCCACCACCGCGCTGGACGTGACCATCCAGGCCCAGATCATGGAGTTGCTGGTGCAGCTGCAGCGCGCGCACAACATGGCCCTGATCCTCATCACGCACGATCTGGCCGTGGTGGCCGAGGTGGCGCAACGCGTCGCGGTCATGTACGCAGGCCAGGAGGTGGAACAAGGCGCCGTGGACCGCCTGTTCAGCGCACCGGCACACCCCTACACCCACGCATTGCTCAGCAGCGTGCCCGAGCACAGCCGTGGCGCGCGCCGCCTGCACACCTTGCCCGGCATCGTGCCCGGCCAGTTCGACCGGCCCACCGGTTGCCTGCTCTCGCCGCGTTGCCCCAAGGCCCAGGAACGTTGTCACATCGAACGCCCCGAACTGCTGACGCAGGGCGGCGGCCTGGTGCGCTGTTTCTACCCCATGACGGCGCAGGAGACGCTATGACCGCCACCCCGATGATCGCGCCCACGGCCCCGGTGATGCAGGCCGAATCGCTGACGCGCCATTACGGCGTGTCGCAGGGCTTCATGAAACCGAAGGTCACGGTCAAGGCCCTGGTCGATGTATCGTTCACGCTCACCGCCGGCCAGACCCTGGCCGTGGTGGGCGAATCCGGCTGCGGCAAGAGCACGCTGGCGCGCCAGCTCACCCTGATCGAGCCGCCCACCGGTGGGCGCCTGCAGGTGGGCGACGAATGGGTGACGCCGGGCGACCGCGCGCAATACAAGCGCCTGCGCAGCCAGGTGCAGATGGTGTTCCAGAACCCCTACGCCTCGCTCAACCCGCGCCAGAAGATCGGCCACCAGATCGGTGAACCCCTGCTGCTCAACACGCCGCTGAGCGCCGCCGAACGCAAGGACAAGGTGCTGGAGAGTCTGAAGCGCGTGGGCCTGCGCCCCGAGCACTACGACCGCTATGCCCACATGTTTTCCGGCGGTCAGCGCCAGCGCATCGCGATTGCGCGCGCCATGGTGCTGCAGCCGAAGATCCTGGTGGCCGACGAGCCGACTTCCGCGCTCGACGTGTCGATCCAGGCCCAGGTGCTCAACCTGTTCATGGACCTGCAGGAGCAGCTGCAGACCGCCTATGTGTTCGTCTCGCACAACCTCGCGGTGGTGGAGCACATCGCCAACGATGTGATGGTGATGTACCTGGGCCGCGTGGTCGAAGCGGGGCCGAAGGCCACGATCTTCGCCAATCCGCTGCACCCCTACACGCTGGCCCTGCTGTCTGCCACGCCGTCCATCGACCCGGCGCAGCGCCAGAAGAAGATCAAGATCCACGGCGAGCTGCCCAGCCCGCTGAACCCGCCCACGGGCTGCGCGTTTCACAAACGCTGTCCGAAGGCCGATGCGCGCTGCGAGAGTGAGCTGCCTTTGTTGCGGCCTCTGGAAGGGCGGCAGGTGGCTTGCCACCACGTTTGAGTCTTCTGGGGTTGAGTGGGACGTTGCCTTGCCTTCGGCGCTCATGTCGGGCGGGCAGGGGCAGGTGGTCCGGGTGCTCGTTCTCCGTCCCACCTCGCGGGGGTCTGCCCGGGCGGGCATCTACCCCCTCATCAACACCTTGGTGGCGCGTTCGCTCTGTGGCAACCGCGAATGGGGACTGCGCCCGCTCACCCAAACCACCTCCCCTCGAAGTGATGATCGTGCGAACCAGCAGGCACGCCCACCTGTCTTTGAGGACGATGGTGGCTCCCCCGGGCGCAGGCCCCATTCGCCGTTGCCTGAGAGCTTGCACACTGCGACGGTGTTGACGCGATAGCGGCTGCAATCAGGTGCGCTCGACGGCGAACGTGGGCCGGAGAACGGGGGGTGACGCCATCGGCCTGCGCTAGGTGCAGGCACACAAAGTCTCCAACCCCCCCTCGCAAGACTCAGGCGTTGAACTGCAAAGCCGCCAGCCCCGCATACACGCCGCCCTGCGCCACCAGCTGCGCGTGTGTGCCTTGTTCCACCAGCCGCCCATGGTCCAGCACCACGATGTGGTCGGCTTGCTGCACGGTGGCCAGGCGGTGGGCGATCACCAGCGTGGTGCGGTCTTTCATGGCCGATTCCAGCGCGGCCTGCACCATGCGTTCACTTTGTGCATCGAGTGCACTGGTGGCTTCGTCCAGCAACAGCAGTGGCGGGTTCTTCAACATGGCGCGCGCGATGGCGATGCGCTGGCGCTGCCCGCCCGAGAGGCGCACGCCGCGCTCGCCCAGAAAGGTGTGATAGCCCTCGGGCAGCTTCGAGATGAACTCGTCCGCAAAAGCCGCGTGGGCCGCGGCGCGCACCTCATCGTCGGATGCACCGGGCTTGCCGTAGCGGATGTTCTCCAGCGCGCTGCTGGAGAAGATCACCGGGTCTTGCGGCACGATGCCGATGCGCGAGCGCAGATCGTGCAGATTCAGCTGGTGGATGGGCAAGCCATCCAGTGCGATCACACCCGAGGCCGGGTCGTAGTAGCGAAGCAGCAGACCGAAGACTGTGCTTTTGCCGGCGCCGCTGGGGCCCACCAGTGCCACGGTCTGGCCGGGCTTCACGTCGAGCGAAAAACCGGCGAGCGCCGCCTGTGCCGGGCGCGACGGGTAGTGGAACGTGATGTCATCAAACCGCAGCGCGCTGCCGCCCTGTGGTGCGACCGCGGGCACCGGCAACGCTGGCGATTGCACTGGAGACTCCAGGCTCAGCAGCTCCATCAGGCGCTCGCTCGCGCCCGCGGCGCGCAGCAGGTCGCCGTACACCTCGCCCAGCACGGCCACCGCACCGGCCAGGATGATGATGTAGACGACGGTCTGCCCCAGGTGGCCGGCGGTGATCTCGCCGGCGATCACGGCCTGCGTGCCCTGATACAGACCCCACAGCAGCAGGGCCGCGGTGCTGATGATGATGAAGGCCACCAGCCCGGCGCGCGCCCGGCTGCGTTTGACGGCGGTGCCGAAGGCCTGCTCGGTCGAGTCGGCAAAACGCTGCGCCTCGCGGTCTTCGGCGGTGTAGCTCTGCACGATGGGGATCGCGTTCAGCACCTCGGCAGCGATGGCGCTGGAGTCGGCCACGCGGTCCTGGCTGGCGCGCGAGAGTTTGCGCACGCGCCGACCGAACCACATGCTCGGCAGCACCACCAGCAGGATGATCAGCGACACCTGCAGCATCACATAGGGGTTGGTCCAGACCAGCATCACCACCGCGCCCACGCCCATGAAGGCGTTGCGCAGGCCCATGGAGAGTGAGGAGCCGACGACCGTTTGCACCAGTGTCGTGTCGGTCGTCAGGCGGCTCAGCACCTCGCCGGTTTGTGTGGTCTCAAAGAATTGCGGGCTCTGGCGCAGCACGTGGCTGTAGACCGCGTTGCGCAGGTTCGCCGTGATGCGCTCGCCCAGCCAGCTCACCAGGTAGAAACGCGCGGCCGAGAACAGGCCCAGCGCGACCGCCACACCGAACAGCTGCAAAAAATGCCCACGCAGCGCCACCGCCTGCGCGCCACGGTCTCCCGACACCAGGCCACCATCGATCAGGTGGCGCAGCGCCACCGGAAACAGCAGAGTGGCCGCCGCGGCGCCGACCAGGAACAGCACCGCCAGCCCGATCTGCAGCCGGTACGGCCGCATGAATGGCCGCAGGCCACCGAGCGCGGTGGGGGTGGTGGATTTGGGGCGTTCGGTGGGGGCGGCAGCGGTCATGGAAGGAGTGTGCCGGGTTTTGTCTTGCTTCACCCGGGATCACCCTGGGCGCGGGGCGGCGGCAGGTCTGCCGCGCTACAGCACCACCGCGCTGACGATCAGGAAGTAGGTCAGCAGGCTCAGCAGGTCCTGCACGATGGTGGCCAGCGGGCCGCTGCCATAGGCCGGATCGCTGCCCAGCCGGCCCAGCAGCCAGGGCAGCGCCAGCCCGATGGTGGTGGCGATGCCGCCCGCCGCCACCAGCGCACCCGACACCGCGAAGGCCAGCGACCAGTCGCCAAAGGCCAGCCACACCGCGGGCAGCGTCAAACCACCCAGCACCAGCCCGATCAGCACGCCGGTGCGCAGTTCGCCGCCGATCAGCGTGGACAGGCGGGCGTGGCTCAGCGAGAGCCCGCGCACCGCCACCGCTTCGGTCTGCGTGCCGATGGCATCGGCCAGGTACACCAGCCCGGGCACGAAGAAGGCGATCGCCGGATTCACCGACAGCGCGCGCTCGAACCGGACCACGATGAAGGTCGCCAGCACGCTACCCACCAGCCCCAGCAGCAGCCAGGGCAGTCGGTGCCGCAGGCGGCGCATGGGCGGCTCTTCGATCGCCTCCCGCGCATGCAGGGTTTCGCGCGTGATGCCGGCGAAGCGGTGGATGTCTTCCACGTGTTCGCGCCGCAGGATGTGCAGCAGCGCGGGCGCCGGCACCACACCCACCAGGCGCCCCTGGGCGTCGGTCACCGGGATCGCACTGAGTTCGTGGTGCAGCGCCAGCGAGGCCACGCGTTCCTGGTCCGTTTCGGCGTGCACCTTGGGAAAATGGAGGTTGGCGACCTGGCCCACCCGGGCATCCCGGGGCATTGCGAGCAGGGCCGCCAGCGGCACGACGCCCACCAGGTGGTCACCGGCATCGAGCACGCACACCAGGTCGATGCATTCGCTGGGCTGCGCTAGCAGCGCGTCCAGCACCTCGGCCACCGTCTGGTCTGGCCTGGCCCGGGGCACATCGACCACCGCATGGCGTGCCGCGGTTTCGTTATGGCGCGGCGCGCGCGGGTCCTGTGCGGTGCGGGGGCTGGTCGCGGCGGAGGCGCTGGGGTTCGACATGGGGTTCTTTTCCGTGGTCGAGCGTGTGATCGCTCGCTGTGCGGAGTCTAGGCGCCCGGGGCGTAATTCGCTGGCGGGTCCCAGCACGAACGGGTCAGGCGTGGGCGTGCGCCAACGGACCCGATATGCGGGCGTGGACCTGTTCCAGATCGGCGATGAGCGCGTCCACCTGTGCCATGAAATCGTTGCGGCTGGCGAGCGGGCTTTGGGTGATGAGCGCAGTGGAGCGTTCGGCCAGCGCCTGTTCGCCCGCCTGACGGGCCCAGCGTCGCACTTCGCAGTAGGTCAACAAAGCCAGGCGACTGATGTCGCCGCTGCGGCGAGCGTGTTGCAGGTCGCCGAGAAGATCTTCGAGACTGAGCTGGATGGGCGCGGTGGAAGCGGTCATGTTGCAGTGCAGCATATCCCTGTTTCCGAAAGCTTGCTGATCCATTCGTCGGCTGGTGGGGATTCAGCGCCCACAGCCTGGCCTGTGAGGCCGTTTGCAGCGGGATGCTCCGGTGTGCCCGGGTCAGGGTTGACACGCTGGCGGGCATTCAGAATGTTGGCCGCGAAATTCCCTGAATCCGCGTTTCGATCTCACCCACGTCGAGTGCAGTGAAGTCGATGTCCTGAGCCAACTCGACCCGTTGGTCCACGTTGCGGCTGGGCGCTGCCTTCAGTTCGCCCAGCAGCGGACTGGAGACGTACAGCCACAGCTTGTCGAACTGGTTCGTCGACAGGCTTTAGTCGAGCCGGGCGGCGATCTCGCGAGCGAACTGGTGCTGGGATTTGCGCTTCGGATCGGTGTGCGGCTCGAAGCGGGCGGCTGCCGTGCTGGTGTCGCTGCGCTCATGGCCCGGCCGATCACGCGCCAGTTCGCTTCGCGGGAGCCGACCTTCCGGGTGGTGGATGGTTTCCACCACCTGCAGCGGTTCGCTGTGCGAGTTTCTGACAAAGATGCGGGCGATAGAACTGTTGGCAACCAGAGTCCATTGTTTCGTCATGACGGCTCCAAGGCGTGGGTCGGGTCCGGCGGCTTGACAGGGCCAGGCCCCAAAGGCACCACTCTAGGCGGCTTGTCGCCCTCGCGTTGAGCAGGCTCAATCTCAGCGCCGACGGGATGCCCAGAATGCAGGTGTGCTCGTCCCCCTGCCGTGGCGGTGGATTTTTCGAGCGGCATTCAACAAGGGCTCGTCATGCTGAAATTTCTGATCGCCGTGGATGGTTCTGTGCACGCGAAGAACGCTATCGAGGCCGTTGCAGCTTTGGCGCGTGCTTCAGCACAGCTGGAGGTGATCCTCGTGAACGTGAGGAACGACCCGATCTATTACGCTGAACTGCCACCCGATGCGCTGCAGGAACTGGAAGCCGCGGTGCTCACCCAGCAGGCCAGGGTGCTTCAGGAAGCCGCTGCACTGGCCCGTGCCAGTGGCCTGACCGTCAGCGCCACGCGGGACCCCAGCGGGACGGAAGCAACCGAGATCGTGCGGGTGGCCGAAGAATTCGGTGTGGACCAGATCGTGATGGGTACCCGCGGCATGGGCGCCATCGGAGGCCTGTTCATGGGTTCGGTGGCCCAGCGGGTGGTCCATCTCGCCAAGACGCCGGTCCTGCTGGTGAAGTAGGGCCGGCGTGAAGCCGCTGCCAGGACCGGCACCTGGTGTGATCACACCACCACGCGGGTCCAGCGCCCTTGGCTGGTTTCCGGTGCGCGCGGCAGACTGGGCGCATTGCCCGGCTTGGCCGTCGGCGAGTGCTTCGCAAGTTCCCGGTCCATGCCGTTGCGGATGATCGTTGCCAGTCCACCGACCTGCTCCGCACAGGCTTCGATCACATCGTCCAGTGAAATGATGCCACTCAGGTGATGCTCACCATCGGTCACCAGAAGGCGGCGCACGCCGTTGTCCTGCATGGCGGCAACCGCCTGGTCCAGGCTGGCATTTTCGGCAATCAACGTGAGGTCCACGTGAGCCAGATCGCCCACTTCCATATCCAGCTCCAGCGGCATGCGGGCCAGTGCGTCAACGACCAGATCGCGGTCGGTCACGATGCCGCACACCTGTTCACCCCTGGCATCGCCGGAGGTAACGACCAGCGTTCCCACATGGTGGTCGCGCATCATGCGCGCAGCCTCCATGAGCGAACGCTGCGCGTCGATGGTGACAATATCCCGGTTACAGATGGCGCTGACTTGCATGGTGCCCTCCTTGGTGAGCCGTCTTGAGCGGAGTGATCGAACGCTTGATCGTGCTCCTTTCGGCGGTTGTGCAATTGCGTTCAATCAATTGATGGCGCTGGCAGCGTCGACTGTCTGCGGCGTTCAGTGGTTCACGCATGGCGTTCTTCGGGTTGACTTCGGTACGCGGGCGGTACAGGGGGTCATTGAAGGGCCGGCAGGCCCACGCTTTGCGCCAGCGTGATTCGTTGCGTGGGTTTCAGGCCCAGTCGGGTCGCCAGCAGCTGGCGGTCCACCAGGCCGCGGACCACCGTCGCCAGACCCACGCTGGTGCAGTAGAGGTAGACGTTCTGGGCAATGCACCCCGCGTCCGCACCCACCAGGAAATGGCGCTCTTCTGGCGAGGCCGGCGTCGCCTTCGCGAAGTCGGCCACATAGACCAGGGACAGGGGCGCGCTGCCCACGAAGTCTTGCGTGCCGGTGATCGCTCGCAGGTCTTCGGCCTTCACCAGATTCAGGCGATGGCAAAGCGCGTCGTAGCGGAAGCTGCCCTGCGCCAGAACCACGTAGATATCCATCTCCTGCCAGTTGTGTGCCGATGGCGCGGTGCGGCCGTGGCTGGAAGGCCGGTTGATGCCGAAGGCGGCCCAGAGCAGGGCCGAAATCTGCTCGGCCGACAACGGGTTTCTGGAAAAACTGCGGCTGCTCGTTCGCTGACGCAGCGCATCGACCAGCGTGGCCTGTACCGGCAGCACCGGGGGCGGGAGCGGGAAAGTGTCGGTTTCGAAATCGATGGCAATGTCGGTCATTTCGAGCCCCTGTCCATGCTTGGGTTGGCGACCCAACACCAAAATAGAGAAGGCCCGCCAACCCTGACGGGTGGCGGGCCTTGTGAAGGTCCCCGGCATCGCGTGTGACCGTCCTACCGGTCTGAGGGTGCCTTCACCCCTCGTGGTGTCGGAGACACCACAACCTTTCCCTCGGAAGGGAAACCTCACCTGACCGCTCGTCAACGGACTTGCATCACATTCCCCGATCAGCCGTTGCAGTGTGCAGCGACCGGGGATGTGAGTCATTGAGCAGGCTCAATCCAGGCGCTGGTTTTCCGCGCCGTTCAGTGCGCCTGCCTTTGCAGGGAGGGAGATGCGCAGGGGTCATACATGTGGTCACGGCGGAACGGGTACGCCGACTGCACACCGCGCATGGAACCACTGGCGGGGTTGCCATTGGGCCGAGAGGCCAGCAGCTGGTAGAGCGTCAGCCAGCCGCGTTCGAAGCTCATCGCGCAGCCCGCCAGGTAGAGCCTGTAGGCTCGCACCGAGGCTTCGCTGGTGAGTGCGCGCGCCTGCGCGTAGTTTTTCTCAAGTGCATCCGAGCAGTCCCACAAAGTCCGGGCGTAGTGGGGGCGCAGGTCCTCGGCATCCAGCAGCCCCAGGCCAGCGGCGCCAAGGTGCCTTACAACCCGGGACACATGGACCAGTTCGCCGTCGGGAAGGATGTGCCGCTCGATGAAATCGCCCATGCCGGCACCCAATTGGTGGTTGTCAACGTCACCCGCGGTGATGCCGTGGTTGAGAACGAGACCGCCGGGTTGGAGCAACTGCCTCAGATGGGCGAAGTAGCGACCCAGTTGGGCCATGCCCACGTGCTCGAACATGCCGATGGACACGATACGATCAAAAGGCCCAACGTCCGTGAGGTCCCGGTAGTCCATCAGGTGCACGCCGACTTGACGTTGAAGCCCCTTCTGGTGGATCAAGCGCTGCAGATGGGCGTGCTGGTTGCGTGAGAAGGTGATGCCGGTCGCCCGCACGCCGTGGTGTTCGGCAGCCCACAGCAGCAGGCCGCCCCACCCGGTGCCCACATCAAGCAGCCGTTGCCCTGGTTGCAGTTGCAGCTTGCGGCAGACATGCTCCAGTTTGGCCTGTTGCGCCTGGGCGAGCGTCATGGCACCGTTGGCATAGTAGGCGCAGGAATACACGCGCAGCGGATCCAGCCACAGTGCAAAGAAATCGTCACACAGATCGTAGTGGCTTTGCACTTGCCGGGCGTCGCACTGTCGTTGGTGCAACCAGGCTGAGCGCGCTCGACGGATGAGTCTGGTCCAGATCGAAGGGTGGCCCTATTGGACAGGATCCCCAGCCAGTTCGGCGGCAATGGTCATCACGTCACCCAGGCGGCCCTCGATGTCCAGATCTCCGCGCACGTAGGCATCCCCAGGTTGCCGATCCGCCCAAGGGCCAGCCAATTCAGAAGGCTCGGTTTGTGCAGTTTGAGGCGCACCTGCGCCCCCGCCTTTTCCGCCCGTCCTCCAGGCCATTCCAGCGCCAGAGGAAGCGAGAGGCGCTCCATGCGCGACTCGATCCGGTTTGCAAGCGCGGTCATGGCCGGGTGCGGGTGGCATCAAGCCGCGAGACTGAGCGAGTGCGCGTGCCTGCCCTGCGCGGGCAGGCGGTGAACCGGTGTTCGAGCGCGCGCGGGCACGGGTGCGTCCAGTTGCCGCCGCGTGCTGCGAGCGAAGGTGCCGAGACCGTCCATGTCCAGGATCTCGACCTCACGAGCGCACACATGGACCAGACCCAGTGTAGAGAGGGTGGTGAAGCTGCGACTGACAGTTTCGTGCGCCACACCCAGCAGGCTGGATATCTCGCGTCGACCCATCCGCAGGAGAAAGCGGCGCGGCGACTGACCGCAGTCCTCCATGCGCCGGGAATGCTGGATCAGGAACCGTGCGAGCCGCACCTCGGACGCGACCGCCGCCATGATGTCCACGAGTTCGCGGCTGCGCGCCAGGGTGAGGCTTCCGGCGTGCTGCAACATCAGGCCAAAGGCCGGAAGCGCCTCACACAGGCGCGGTATGTCGCACTTCGGGACCACATAGACGGCAGACTCCTCCAGGGCGGAAATGGCCACCGGGTACGTTGCCATGCAAAGCGCGTCAAATCCCAGCACCTCGCTCCGGATGGCAAAGGCCAGCACCTGTTCGTAGCCGTCCTTGTCAGTTCGGAAAACCTTGAAAGTGCCTGCGCAAACGAAGAAGATGGCATCGGCAGGTGCGCCCTCGTGCGCCAGGCTCTCGCCGGCATGCACCTTGCGAAAGCTCACAGGCACGCGCGCAGCGATATCCGAAGAGCCGACGGGAACGCCGGACATCTGCAACAAATCGGCGATGGTGCTCCCAACAGACTTCTTGGGTGTGGGGCCTCGCGGAGTTCGCTGGTCGGTGATCTGGATCGGGTCCGGGCAGTTCATCGGGTGGCTCCTGGAGGGGACTTCTTGACGTTGTCTGAAGTTCTTAGCATGTGACAAACCGCGCCATCCTGCTATCAGACTGGACATTCAGATGAGCTCGGAAACAGAGCTATTGGTCAGGGAAATTTACCTATACAGGGTAGGAGTATTCCGAAAGACAGCCTTCGAATTCAACGACGATCTCGTCATTGCCGACCTTTTGTATCCGGAAGTCACGAGAATCGGGCTCAAGACTGCGGGTTTCGCAGGCACCCGGCGGCGTTGTCTTGACCAGGGCTGCCACTGCAACACACCCATGACCCCCTCCCGCACATTGAGACGAAAGGGTCGCGAGATGAGCCACACGATGCGCGCCATGGTGCTGGATCGGCCCGGTACCCGCCTGCGCCTGGTGCACCGCGCGGTGCCCGCGCCCGGCGCCGGGCAGATCCTGATCGCGGTGGAAGCCTGCGGTGTGTGCCGCACCGACCTGCATCTGGTGGACGGTGAGCTACCCGACCCGGTGCTGCCCATGATTCCCGGCCACGAGATCGTCGGCCGGGTGGTCGCGCTCGGGGCCGGTGTGCCGGGCTGGCAGGCCAGCCAGCGTGTGGGTGTGCCCTGGCTGGGCTGGACCTGCGGTCACTGCCGTTTCTGCCGCGCTGGGCGGGAAAACCTGTGCGAGCAAGCGCGCTTCACCGGCTACCAGATCCCTGGTGGCTACGCGCAATACACCGTGGCCGATGCGCGCTACTGCTTCGCGCTGCCCGAAGAACCCGCGCCCGAGCACCTGGCGCCGCTGCTGTGCGCGGGGCTGATTGGCTACCGCGCGCTGCGCATGGCCGGCGACGCGCAGCGGCTCGGGGTGTACGGCTTTGGCGCGGCGGCGCACCTGATCACCCAGGTGGCGCGGCGCCAGGGCCGCGAGGTGTTCGCGCTCACGCGCCCGGGCGATGCCGAGAGCCAGGCGTTTGCGCGCCGCCTGGGTGCGGCCTGGGCCGGTGGTTCGGATGAAACGCCACCCGAAACGCTGGACGCAGCCCTGATCTTTGCTCCGGCGGGCGCGCTGGTGCCCGCCGCGCTGCGGCATCTGGACCGGGGCGGCTGTGTGGTGTGCGCGGGCATCCACATGAGCGACATTCCTTCGTTTCCCTACGCCTGGCTCTGGGGCGAGCGCTCGCTGCGCTCGGTGGCCAACCTGACGCGCCGCGATGGCGACGAATTCTTTGAACTGGTGCGGCAGGCGCCGCTGCAGACCGAGGTGCATGTGTTTGCCCTGGAGCAGGCCAACGAGGCGCTGGACCAGTTGCGCTGCGGCGCTTTCCAGGGCGCGGCGGTGCTGCGCATGGACGCACCGGTTGGACGGGGGCGAGTCAGTCCCTGAGCTGCGCGATCACCTCGTCGTCCTCCACCTGGGGAAAGTCGCGGTAGAACTGGCCGACGGCCTGGAAGTCTTCGGGGGCGTGCAGGCAGACCACCTCGTCGGCCAGGGGCTGGACCAGCGCCAGCGCTTCGGGCGACGACACGGGCACGGCGCAGACCAGTCGGGCCGGATGGTGTTGGCGCACGCTGTGCAGCGCGGCGATCATGGTCGCGCCGGTGGCCAGGCCGTCGTCCACCACGATCACCACGCGACCGGCCGGGTCGATGGGGGTGCGCAGCGGCGAGTACATCGCGCGGCGCGCATTGAGCGCCCCGAGCTGCTGGCGCTTTTCCTCGGCGATGTAGTGTGGGTCGGCGCCGACCTCGGCCGCATAGGGCGCGAGGGTGCTCCAGCCGCTCTCGTCGATGGCGCCGATGGCCAGCTCTGGCTGGTAAGGCGCATGCAGCTTGCGCACCAGCACCACGTCGAAGTCGCCCTTGAGCAGACCGGCCAGGGTCTTGCCCATGGGCACCGCGCCACGGGGAATGGCGAGCACCAGCGGTTTCTGGCCCCGGTAGGCGCCCAGGCGGGGCGCCAGCTGGCGGGCGGCGTCTTCGCGGTCCTGGAACATGGCGGCTCCTTTCAAACGGCCCGCCCTGCGGGCGCCGGCTGCAGCAACTGGATGCTGAAGTCCGGCTCGTAGGGCGGCACATGGCATTCGACGATGTCGGTGGGCGCGACCTCCAGCCGCAGGCCCACCACGTCGGCCCGCAGCGGCAAGGTGGTCACGCAGCGGTCGGCCAGAACCACGAGGCGCACGGCCGCGGGCCGTTTGCGGGTCAGCCAGTCCACCACCTTCAGCGCGGAGTGACCGGTGTACAGCACATCGTCCACCACGAGCAGGGTGTGGTCGCGCAGGTCCAGCGCGGCGTGGTGCGGCGCTTCGGCGAACTGCGTGTCGGGGAACAGCAGCGTGAGGTCGTCGGCGTAACGCTTGACCGACAGGTCCAGCCGCAGTGGTGGGGCCAGGCCATGGCGTTGCACCATGCGCTGGGTCAGGCGGTCGGCCAGCGGCGCGCCCCGGCGCAGAACGCCCACCACCGCCACCGGGCCGCGGCCGTGCAGCAGCCCAGCCGCCTGCTGTGCCATGCGGTCCAGGACCTTGTCGAGGCTGGCGCTGTCGTAGAGACAAGTTCGGGTACCTTGGGGTGCGTTCATGGGTGTGTCCGCGGCACTGCCTTGGCGGCCATCGTTGTATCTCCGCAATTCATCAGGATTCCCTCAGGTGTCTGGCTGGCAGGGACAGTCAACCCTCAGCATGAGACAAAACGCCCATCCCGGCTATCGGACTCGGCATTCAGATGAACCCGGAAACGGTGGCATGGGTCGGGAGTTTTTTCCGATACCGATTAGGAGTATTCTGGAATGCAGACCTTGGGACTTCCCTGGTCATTTGTCTGCAATGACTTTGATCAATCTACCCGCAGATCAGCACTCCAAAAAAAAGGCGGGGTCCCACTATGATGAAAATCTGAAGGAGATCAGGCATGCACAACTCCCGTCTTTCCGAGGACCCCCTGGAGCTGGATTCTGTGATCCAGTCCGGTGCGATCCATGCGGCACTGGAAGGCATCGTCACCATCGACGAGGCGATGCACATCGTGATGATCAACCCGGCCGCGCAGCGCATGTTTGGCCGGTCGGCCGCGCAGGTGTTGGGCCAGGACCTGTCGGTCCTGATTCCGGGTGCCTTGCGCGAACTGCACACGGCGCATGTGCAGACGTTCATGGCCTCTGGCGTGGTCGAACGCCCGATGCGCGCGCTGGGAGCGCTGGCGGGTTTGCGCGCGGACGGCTCGGAGTTCCCGCTGGAGGCCGCGATCTGCCAGGTGGATACCTCCATCAAGCTGGGTGGCCATCGCTACTTCACAGCGATGCTGCGCGACCTCAGCAACGAGCAGAAGCTCGCGGCCCAGATCGACCAGCTCAACCGCCGGATGCGCACGCTGTTTGACTTGCTGCCCGTGGCGATCTGGATCACGGAAGGTGAGTCGGTGGTCTATGCCAACAGCGCCTGTGCCCGGCTGTTTGGCGTGGCGGACCGCGAAAGCCTGACCGGGCAGTCGATCTATGCGCTGCTGCACCCAGAAACCCACGAGCAGGTGCGCGAAAAGGTGGCCCACGCGCTGACCTCAGAGGAAGAGGTGCTCCCTATGCACGGGAAGATCGCCCGCCGTGACGGCTTGTCCCGCGATGTCGAGATGGTGGTCGCGGCGCTGCCGGACCACTCGCGCACCCTGGTGCAGATGGTGCTCTCCGACATCACGAAGCAGTCGCAGGAACGACGGGCGCTGCTGGAGTCGAAGCGCACTCTGCGGAACCTAGCGGCGAGCCTGGTGGACACGCGGGAAGAGGAACGGCGGCGCATTGCCCGCGAGCTGCACGATGAGTTGGGCCAGCGGCTCACGGCCCTGAAGCTGGAGTTGTCGGCGCTGGAGAGGATCGGAACGCCTGGCATCCTTTCGACGCGCACGCAATCCATGATCGAGATGGTGGACGACACGGTGGCCGCCATGCGGCGGATTGCCCTGGATCTGCGCCCGTTGATGCTGGATGACCTGGGCCTGAGTGCCGCCATCGAGTGGCTGGCCCAGGAAACCGAGCGACGGTCAGGGTTGCAGGTGGCGCTGCGCTGCGACCCGCTGCCAGACCTGATACCGCAGAAGGTCCTGACGGCGCTTTACCGCATCGTGCAGGAGGCCCTGACCAACATCGTGCGCCACGCACGCGCCACCCGCGTGGTGATTGCCATGGCCCACACGGGGTCGTTCATTGAGTTGCATGTCGAAGACAACGGCGACGGGTTTCCCGAGCAGCCGCTGCAGGCGTCGGGAAAATCGTTTGGCCTGATCGGCATCCGCGAGCGCGTGCTCATGCTCGGCGGGGAACTGAACTTGGGCAACCTGCCGGGGGGGCGGCGCGAGCATGGTCGTGACACTGCCGCTGTCCGGTGCCGACGATGCACACGGAGATTTCCAATGAAAGAGACCTCGATGAATATTTTGCTCAACCTCCTGCTGGTTGACGACCACACCGTGGTGCGCGAAGGACTCAAGCGGCTGATCGACCCGCAGGCCAACCAGTGGAGCATCACCGAGGCAGGCACCGGCTTTCATGCGCTCGAATGCCTGCGCCGCCAACCCTTCGACCTCGCCATCGTCGACTTGTCCATGCCGGGCATGAGCGGGCTGGAACTGACGCGCCGCATCAAGAGCGAGTTTCCGTCGGTGGCGGTGCTGGTGCTCACGATGCACAGCGAGGAGCAGTACGCCATCCGTGCGCTGCAGGCCGGCGCCAATGGTTTTGTGACCAAAGACAGTGCAGCCACCGAACTGGTGGCCGCCGTGCGCAAGGTCGCTTCTGGCGGTGTGTTCCTCTCTGCCCAGCTGGCCGAACGGGTGGTGCAGCAACTCAACGGCCATACCCCGGTGCCCGACCTCCAGGCACTGACCAACCGGGAGCTCGACATCCTGCAGCGCATCGTGAACGGTCAGCGACCGGTGGACATCGCGGATGCGCTGCACCTGTCTATCAAGACCGTGAGCACGCACAAGAAGCGGATCCAGGAAAAACTCAAGCTCGACAGCACGGCCGCGCTGGTCCGTTTCGGTTTGGAGCATCAACTGGGCAGCGATGTCATCGGGTCCCCGATCAGCGACCCTTGAACGCGCGATCGGGTCAACGGGTTCCCCGGTTCGGGCGCAGCGCTTGCGGATTTCGTTGGGGCGCGTGTTCGAAGGGGGCGACAATGTCTACCCCGTGTGGTCTATTCAGCCACCAAGGCGCGTCACCTCCAGTACGGCGTCAGCCTCAAGCGCCGGTCGGCGCGGGCAGGTGTCGCAGGAACCACTCGGCCGCGAGCGCGGCCACACTCTCCAGCGCGCCAGGCTCTTCGAACAGGTGGGTAGCGCCAGGCACCACTTCCAGCCGCTTGGCGCAGCGCAGCTGGCGCAGCGCCCAGTGGTTGAGCGCCAGCACGTCCACGTCGTCGCCGCCCACGATCAATAGCGTTGGCGCCTGCACCAGAGGCAGATGGTCCTGGGCAAGATCGGGACGCCCGCCGCGGGAGACCACCGCGGCGATGTCCTGGGGCCGATCCGCCGCGGCCACCAGCGCGGCTGCCGCACCTGTGCTGGCGCCGAAAAGGCACACCGGCAAACCCGAGATGTCCGCGCGTTGCCTGGCCCACCGCAAGGCCTCCAGCACACGCTGGCCCAGCAGCGCGATGTTGAACACCTTGCGCGGGTCCTGCGCTTCGTCCGGTGTCAGCAGGTCGAACAGCAGGGTGGCCAGGCCTTGCTGTTGCAGTGCGCGGGCCACCCAGCGGTTGCGCCCGCTCAGGCGGCTGCTGCCGCTGCCGTGCGCGAACAGCACCAGGCCCCGAGCCTGCGCCGGCACCGAAAGATCGCCCTGCAGCGCGGACTCCCGCAACAACACGGGCTCGGTGTCGATGGCCACATCAGAGCTCCGGCATGCCGGCCCCGGGCATGCCCATGTCCTGTTGGACCCTGGGTGCCAGCGCGTTGGCGATCATGCAGTCCGTGGTCAGCACCAGGCTGGCGATGGAGCCTGCGTTTTGCAGGGCCAGACGGGTGACCTTGGCCGGGTCGATCACGCCCATCTGCAGCAGGTCACCATAGACGCGCGTGGCCGCGTTGTAGCCGTAGGCGGGCTCGCTCGAATCGTCAATACGCTGCAGCACCACCGAGGGTTCGTCGCCCGTGTTGCGGGTGATGCAGCGCAGCGGTTCCTGCAGCGCCTGCGCAATGAGGCGGATGCCCGAGTCTTGGTCCAGTGAGGTGCCGTGCAGCTGCGCCAGCACGCGCCGTGCACGCAACAACGCCACACCGCCGCCGGACACAATGCCCTCTTCGATGGCCGCGCGCGTGGCGTGCAGCGCATCCTCGACGCGGATCTTGCGTTCCTTCAGCTCGGTCTCGGTGGCCGCACCCACCTTGATCAGGGCCACGCCACCCGAGAGCTTGGCTATGCGCTCTTCCAGCTTTTCCTTGTCGTAGTCGCTGGTGGCCAACTCGCGCTCCTTGCGGATGCTGGCCACGCGCTCCTGGATCGCTTGCGTGGTGCCGGCGCCCCCGCTCACCGTGGTGTCGTCCTTGCACACCTCCACCCGCTTTGCGCGCCCCAGATCGGCGAGCTTGGCTTTCGCCAGCGTAAGGCCGAGTTCGTCGCTGATCACGGTGCCGCCGGTGAGCACGGCGATGTCCTGCAGCATGGCCTTGCGCCGGTCGCCAAAGCCGGGGGCCTTCACCGCGCAGGCCTTGAGGGTGCCACGCACGGTGTTGATCACCAGTGTGGTCAGCGCTTCGCTGTCGATGTCTTCGGCCACCACCAGCAGGGGCTGGCCGCTCTTGACCACCTCTTCCAGCAAGGGCAGCAGGTCTTTCAGCGAAGACAGGCGCTTGTCGTACAGCAGGATGGCGGCGTTTTCCAGCGTGGCGCTCTGTCGCTCGGCATTGTTGATGAAGTAGGGCGAGAGAAAACCGCGATCGAACTGCAGGCCTTCCACCAGCTCGCTGCTCAGGCCGGAACCGTCTTCAATGGAAATGGCGCCCTCGCGGCCCACGCTGTCGATCGCGCGCGCCAGCAACTCGCCGATGGAGCGGTCGTTGTTGGCCGAGATGGAAGCCACGTGCGCGATCTCCTGCGAGCTGGCGCAAGGCCGCGCCATGCGACGCAACTCGGCGACCACCGCTTCGATGGCCTGCTCCATGCCGCGCTTGAGGTCCATCGGGTTCATGCAACCGGCCAGGTAGCGCAGACCCTGCGGGATCATGGCGTGCGCGAGCACGGTGGCGGTGGTGGTGCCGTCCCCCGCCATCTCGCTGGTGCGTGATGCCACCTCCCGCAGCAACTGCGCGCCCATGTTCTCAAACCGGTTCTCCAGCTCCACCGACTTGGCCACCAGCACGCCGGAGTTGACGATCTGTGGCGGGCCATGGTCGCGGTCCAGGATCACGGTGCGCCGGCGCGGGCCGATCGTCACCTTCACGGCCTCGGCCAGGGCGTCCACGCCATGCCGAATTTTGTCGCGGGCTTCTTCGCGAAAGAGCAATTGTCCGGTGCTCATGCGGAAATCCTTCGACCCCGTTGGCGAGATGGGTGTGACAGCACTCGGGCCATTCTTTCACCGGAGCTTTGTCCAGAATTGAGCATGCGCAACGGACGTGCAGTTGGTTCCTCCCTCGGTGCGTGGCCCGTGCATCCGTCGCTCAGTGCCTGACCTGCTCGACGCTACTGCCGGAAGCCGGATCGCCGTTCTCCTGCAGTACCTGTGCCTCGGCCGTCAGCCAGTCGTCGAGTTCGTACCCTGGCTCTCCACCGCGGGCTTCGTAGCAGGCGTAGGCGGCTTCGCGTATGGCCTGCTCGCGATCAAACGGCGCAGCAGGCACCCCGGTTTCCTGGGCGCTTTCGTCGGAATCCGGTGCGGTCGTCGCTTGCATGACCTTTGTTGCGCGGGCCGGGGTCTTGGGGCTTGCATGTTGCCTTGCCATTTTGAGTCTCCTGAGAAAAAAGGTGGTTGGACGTGCAGGGCGTCGCGGTGCCATGCCTGCACCGGTTGAACATAGGTCGCTGATTCCGCCCGTTTGTTGCGTCGGCTCAATGAGTTGGCATCTGCAAGGCACTCAGCCGATGCACGGTAGTGCTTCGCCACCCAAAGACGGACTGCCAGAGGCCAAGGCCACTTTCACGGATGGAGGTGGGTTGGTGTCGGTGTTTTTGTTGAGCACACGCAATGCCCCGGAGCTTCCACGCATCCAACATTTCTCGCCTGAAGTGGTTCCCTGAACGCGTTTCAGCTTTCGCAACCTTTTGAAGGAGATTTATATGAACGAACTCAAGGTCCGCGACCTCTTTGCTGCCGATCCCTTTGAAGATGCCTTCCGCAATTTCCTGCGTCCCTGGGTCTCCCGAGGCGCCGGGTCGGCACCCGATATCAAGGTCGAACTGGTTGAAAGCAACGGCGACTACAAGCTCAAGGCGGAGATTCCGGGTGTTCGCAAGGAAGACATCCAGATCGACATCGACGACAACAAGGTCAGCATCTCGGCCGAGGTGAAGAAAGAAAGCGAAGAGAAGAAGGACGACCGTGTCATCCGCTCGGAGCGGCAATACGGCTATGCCAGTCGCAGCCTCTGGCTGGACAAACCGGTGGACCAGTCGAAGTCCGTTGCCAAGTACGAAAACGGTGTGCTGGAGCTGACGCTGCCCAAGAAGGCCACGTCCACCGGCAAGCGACTCACGATTTCCTGAGCACCCAAGACGGCGGGGGGCTCGGACCTCGGGCTGGCTGCTGACCTGCGCTCAGGCCGGGTGCGTTGCGCCGACAGGCGCCTCGGCACCGGGCACGCCGGTCAAGGTGCGCAGAGCGTCTGCATCCAGCGTTTCACGTGTCAGCAGCGCGCGTGCACAGCGCTCCAGCAACTCACGCCGGTCCTGCAAGAGGTGGGTGGCCTGTTCGAAGGCCTGCATCACGGTGCTGCGCACCGCTTCATCGATGCGTTGGCGGGTCTCGGGCCCTGGCTGCCAGCCGTTCTGCACCAGGCCGGGCACGTCCAGAAAGGCTTGGCGCTGGGGCTCGTGGGCGACGTGGCCCAGTGACTCGACCATGCCGTAGCGCGTGGCCATGTCGTGCGCGATGTTGGTCGCCTTGACCAGATCGTCGGCGGCGCCGGTGGACAACTGGCCAAACACCAGCATCTCGGCAGCCCGGCCGCCGAGCAACACGGTGATCTTGTGCTCCAGTTCTGCTTTGGACATGAGGAAACGGTCTTCGGTGGGGCGCTGGATGGTGTAGCCGAGTGCGCCGATACCACGCGGGATGATGGACACCTTGTGCACGGTGTCGGTGCCCGGCAGCGCCATGGCGACCAGCGCATGGCCCATCTCATGGAACGCCACCACCTCGCGTTCGCGCGGGTTGAGCACGCGGTTCTTTTTCTCCAGCCCGGCCACGATGCGTTCGACGGCCGTGGTGAAGTCTTCCAGCGCGATGTCGGGCGCGCCGCGCCGCGTGGCGGCGAGCGCCGCTTCGTTGCACAGGTTCGCCAGGTCGGCCCCCGAGAAACCGGTGGTGAGCTGCGCCACCTGCTCCATGTCCACCTGGGGCGACAGGCGGATTTTTCGGGTGTGCACTTTCAGGATTTGAACCCGGCCAGCCTTGTCGGGCCGGTCCACCAGCACCTGGCGGTCAAAGCGGCCAGCGCGCAGCAGGGCCGGGTCCAGCACCTCGGGCCGGTTGGTGGCGGCCAGCAGCACCAGGCCTGAAGAGCTGTCGAAGCCGTCCAGTTCGGCCAGCAACTGGTTCAGCGTCTGCTCGCGTTCGTCGTGGCCGCCGATGGGCGAAACCGCGCCGCGCGCGCGGCCCAGCGCATCGAGTTCGTCGATGAAGATGATGGCGGGCGCCCGGGTGCGCGCCTGCTCGAACAGATCGCGCACGCGGGCTGCGCCCACGCCCACGAACATCTCCACGAATTCGCTACCCGAGATGCTGAAAAACGGCACGCCCGCCTCGCCGGCCACGGCCTTGGCCAGCAGGGTCTTGCCGGTGCCCGGTGGCCCCACCAGCAACACACCCCGAGGCAGCCGCGCACCCAGCCGGCCGCTGCCCTGCGGGTCTTTCAGGAATGTCACGATCTCCTGCAGCTCGGCCTTGGCTTCGTCCACACCGGCCACGTCGGCAAACGTGACGCCGGTGTCCTTCTCGACATAGACCTTGGCGTGGCTCTTGCCAATGCTCATGAAACCACCCGCACCCTGCCGGTCCAGCACGCGACGGATCAGGAAGAACCACACCCCGACAAACACCAGGCCGGGCACGATCCACGACAGCAGGTCCCGCAATAGGGTGCTTTCCACCACGCGTCGGTAGGGCACACCGTGCCGGGAAAGTCGTTCGGCCAGGTCGCCCTCGACGCGGTTGGCGACGATGGTCGTCTTGCCGTCGGGTTCACTCGTTTTCAGCGTGCCGGTGAGCGTGGTTTCGCCGACGATCACCTCGGCCACGCGGCCGTCGGCCAGCGCCTGTTCGAACGCGCTGTAGGGCACCGCCTCCACCGTGCGCGCGGTTTGCCACGCGGACTGAACCCACGTCAGGGCCAGCAACGCCAGCAACCAATAGCCAAAATTCCATTGAATCTTCTGATGGGGTTGCATCCGATCGCCTTTTCGCCTGTTGTCCAGATGATGCGCTGCCCGGCAACATGCGATGCCAGCTGTCAGCTATTTCATCGTAGCCAGAGCGCCGCCGGTGCGGGCGATTATTGGTGTCTGCATTGAGCGGACTCAATGCACCGACCCGATTCGTCAATAAGCTGTTTCAAGGCGTTGCCGGGTGCCCGGTCCCGCAGCCAGTGGACCATCGGTTGGTTTTTTCGAACAGGAGATAGCCATGCAAGCAGGCAAAGAGGCAGAGCTGTGGATGTACGAAAAAATGCTGGAGATCCGGCACTTCGAGGAGACCATGGCCACGGTGTACCTGGAGGGCAAGCTGCCGCCGCATATCCAGAAAGGGCTGGCGTTTGACATTGGTGCAGGCCCGGTGCCGGGCGAGATGCACCTCGCCGCGGGGCAGGAGCCGGTGGCGGTGGGGGTGTGCGCGCACCTGAAGCAGACCGACACGGTGGTGGGCACACACCGGCCGCACCATTTTGCGATCGCCAAGGGTGTGCCGCTGGGTCGCATGGCGGCCGAGATGTTCGGCAAGGCCACCGGTCTGGGCAAGGGCAAGGGTGGTCACATGCACCTGTTCGATCCTGTCAACCGCTTCAGTTGCAGCGGCATCATCGGTGCCAGTCTGCCGCCGGCCTGCGGTGCCGCGCTGGCGGCGAAGAAGCTGGGCAAGGACTGGGTGGCGGTGGCTTTCTTCGGCGAGGGCGCTGCCAACCAGGGCGCGGTGCACGAGTCGCTCAACCTCGCGGCCTTGTGGAAGTTGCCGGTCATTTTTGTCTGTGAGGACAACAAGTGGGCGATCTCGGTGCCCAAGTCCAGTGCCACGTCGATCGAATGGGTGGCCGACCGTGCCGCGGGCTACGGCATGCCGGGCATCAAGGTCGCGACCAACGACGCCATGGCGGTGTACGCGGCGGCCGGGCCGGCGATTGCGCGCGCGCGCCGGGGAGAAGGCCCCAGCCTTATCGAGGTCAAGACCGATCGGTACCTTGGCCACTTTCAGGGCGACCCCGAGGTCTACCGCCCGAAAGACGAGGTGGCGAATCTGCGCCAGAACGATCCGATTCCGCGAATGGCCAGCCATCTGAAGCTGCAGGGCTACATGAACGACGCCGACGAGGCCAACCTGGTTGCGCTGGCCAGGCGGCGCGTGGCCGAAGCGTTCGAGTTCGCGCGCAACAGCCCCGACCCCGAGCCGCAGGATGCTTTGCAGGACGTCTTCGTCTGAGCCGGTCCGCCACCGAAACCCACCAGGAGCACGACATGAGCAACACCCGAAAGCTCACCATGGCGCAGGCCATTGCGGAGGGCATTGGCCAGGAAATGCAAAGCGACGACACGGTTTTCGTGATGGGCGAGGACATCGGCAAGTACGGCGGCATCTTCGGTGCCACCGGTGGCCTGCTGGACCGGTTCGGTCCGGATCGCATCATGGACACCCCGATCTCCGAGACCGCCTTCATCGGCACCGCCACCGGCGCTGCCGCGGCGGGCCTGCGGCCGATCGCCGAACTGATGTTCGTGGACTTCTTCGGTGTCTGCATGGACCAGATCTACAACCACCTGGCCAAGAACACCTACATGGCCGGCGGGCATATCAAGCTGCCGGTCGTGCTGACCACGGCCATCGGTGGCGGCTACAACGACGCGGCGCAGCACTCGCAATGCCTGTACGCCACCTTCGCCCACATGCCGGGCCTGAAGGTGGTGGTGCCGTCCAACGCCTACGACGCCAAGGGCCTGATGATCCAGGCGATCCGGGACGACAACCCGGTGCTTTTCATGTACCACAAGGGCATCATGGGCCTGCCCTGGATGGCGTACTTCGAGGGCAGCAGCAACGAGGTGCCCGAGGCGGCGTACACCATTCCGTTTGGCCAGGCGCGCGTGGCACGCGAGGGCAGCGACGTCACCATCGTCACGCTCAGCCAGATGGTGCAGAAGGCGCTGCTGGCGGCAGAAGAACTGGCGGCCGAGCGCATCAGCGTGGAGGTGATCGACCTGCGCACGCTGGTGCCGCTGGACCGCGAGGCGGTGCTGCGTTCGGTGCGCAAGACCGGGCGTCTGCTGGTGGCGGACGAGGATTACCTGGGCTTTGGCCTGACCGGCGAGATCGCCGCCATCGTGGCGGAAAACCTCGATACCGTGCACCTGAAGGCGCCGGTGAAGCGGGTGGCCGTGCCGAATGTGCCGATTCCCTACAGCCGACCGCTGGAGCAGTTCGTGATACCGCAGGTTGACGGCCTGGTGGCGGCGGTGCGCGGGCTGATGAGTTCCACGATCCGACAGCTGGCAGTCGCATGATGAACATCACCTTGCCGGACGCTGCATGGGAGGGGGTTGAGCCATCGGTCGAGGCCCTGGTGGACCGCTGGCTGGTGCAGGAGGGAGAAATCGTGAGTCAATGCCAACCGCTGGCCACCGTGGTGCTGGTGAAGGCCAGTCAGGACATTGAAGCACCCGTGAACGGCCGCGTGACCCACATCCTGGTGACCGCGGGTCACACCTTCCACCGGGGCCAGCCCATTGCAACGCTGGAGCGCCTGCCATAGACACCACTGGTCTGGAGCATGACTGGAACCGAAGGCGGCTGGAGCGGCCGGTTTCCGTCGCGGACTTCCGTGTCTGGAACCACCGCCGGCCTGCCGTTGTGCTGGGCTGTTCGCAACGTGCCCTGCGGGACGGCATTGCAGCGCGCCTGCAGCCCCGGGGCGTGGGTCTGGTGGAGCGCTCATCGGGCGGCGGTGCCGTGTTGAGCGGACCGTGGATGGTCAGCGTTTCCGTGGCCTTGCCGCTGGACCACGTCTGGGCGACCAACGTGTTGGAGGGGTACCGGCAACTGGGGCGCGTGCATGCGGCTGTGTTGAGCGGGCTGGGCGTGGCCACGCTGCCGGTACCGCCCGAGGGCGTTGGCCGCGCAAATCAGCGCTGGGGCGGTGGTGTGCGCTGGGCGTGTTTCGGCAGCCTGGCGCCCTGGGAGCTCACCGACGGTGAGGGCCGCAAGGTGGTGGGGCTGGCCCAGCGGCGGCAGGGCCATGGCGTGCTGCTGGTGGCAGGTACCTTGTGCCACGCGCCCGATTGGCCGCTGTTGTGCGATGTCATGGGCTCTCCTGGCGATGCGTCGTGGCTGCAGCGGGTGACTGTGGCGTGCGATGCGCTGGCCGATCGGGCGTTTTCCGCGGCCACACTGGCCGAACAACTGCGGCGCGCCCTGGCCAGCGAACTGGGGCCACCAGAGCGTTCGCCGTTGGCGATCTGAACCGGCTCTTCGCTGCGCTACGACGGACCTTCGTCACTTCCACGGCTGTCAGGGTCTCCGCGGCGCCGCCGCGGCATTCTTTTGAGCCTTCCTGTAAGGTTCTGCTGGTCTCCCCGACTCATCCCTACCCAACCCGAGGAAACCGTGATGAAGAAGGAACGCAGAACCCTGTTGAAGCAGCTGAGCGCCGTATTGGCCGGTCTCGGCCTGCCGGCCGCGGCACCGCTGGCCGCCGAGCCACCGTTTCCGCTGAAAAAGACCGCCGCCGAATGGAAGAAGATCGTGTCGCCCGCGGCCTACGACGTGCTGTTCGAACACGGCACCGAACGCGCGGGCAGCAGCCCGCTGGACGCCGAAAAGCGCCCGGGCACCTTCGTCTGCACCGCGTGCAACCTGCCGCTGTTCGACGCGGCCCACAAATACGACAGCGGCACCGGCTGGCCGAGCTTCTGGCAACCGCTGCCCGGCGCAATCGGCACGTCCACCGACTTCAAGCTCATCTACCCGCGCACCGAGTACCACTGCAGCCGCTGCGGCGGACACCAGGGCCACGTGTTCAACGACGGCCCCAAGCCCACCGGCAAACGCTATTGCAACAACGGTGTGGCGCTGGCCTTTGTGCCCCAGGGCGCTGCCCTGCCGGCGCTGCGCACCTGAAAACACCGCACCCCCATACGATCATGAAAACCACGCTCAAAACCCTGGCCCTCTCGGCTTGCCTGAGCGCTTTGGCCGCGACGGCCCAGGCGGCCACCGCCACGGCGGTCTTTGCCGGTGGCTGCTTCTGGTGCATCGAGGCGGACTTCGAGAAGCTCGCTGGCGTGACGGAAGTGGAGTCGGGTTACACCGCGGGCAAGACCGCCAACCCGACCTACGAGCAGGTGAGCAACGGTCACACGGGCCACACCGAGGCGGTGCGCGTCATCTACGACCCGGCCAAGGTGAGCTACGCCCAGCTGGTCGACTATTTCTGGCGCCACATCGACCCGACCGTGAAAGACCGCCAGTTCTGCGACATCGGGAGCCAGTACCGCAGCGGCATCTACTGGGGCAATGCGGTCGAGCGCCAGGTGGTGGAGGCCAGCCGTGACGCGCTGCTCAAGAGCGGCCGGTTCAAGGCCATCCACACCGAGATCGCGCCCACCAGCACCTTCTACCTGGCCGAGGATTACCACCAGGACTATTACAAGAAGAACTCGGTGCGCTACAACTACTACCGCTACAGCTGCGGTCGCGATGCGCGCGTGAAATCGCTCTGGCAGTAGCCCCGTTTGGGGGCCTCCTGAGCGCCCGGAGTGGCCCGGACCCGGTGGTAGCATTCCTGTTACTTTTCACTACAAGGGGCCGGGGAATGAGGGAGTCAGAAGATTTCGCCGAAACGGTGATGATGGGCGCGTTGCCGCCAGCGGCGCCACACCGGCCGCAAACGCTGGACATCCGCTTCACCGGATCGGGCAGCGAGTATTTCCGGATCTGGATCGTCAACCTGCTGCTGACCCTCGTCACGCTCACGCTCTACCTGCCTTTCGCCCGCGCGCGGCGCATGGCCTACTTCCAGAACAACACGCTCGTCGGCGGTGACCCACTGGGGTTTCACGCCGACCCCTGGAAGATGTTCCGCGGCTACCTGCTCGTGCTCGTGCTCGGTCTGGGTTACTGGGCGGTGTCGAACTTCATGCCGGCGTTTTCCTGGGCTGCGCTGGTGGTGTTCATGGGGCTGTGGCCGCTGCTGTGGCGCTCGTCGTTGCAGTTCCGCCTGCGCAACACCAGCTGGCGCGGCGTGCGCCTGAATTTCGTCGGCGACATCAAAGCCGCCTACCTGGCCATGTTGCCTATGTTCCTGCCTGCGCTGGCTTTTGTCGGCCTGCTGCCCGAACCCGTCGAAGGCGAAGCCATCGCCGAAGAGACCGCGCGCTATGCGGCGGCCGTGGTGGGGGTCGTGGTGCTGGCGTTTGTGTTGCTGTTGCCCTGGCTCTGGGCGCGCATCAAGCGCTACCAGCACGGGGGCTACGCCTTCGCCCAGGAGCGCACCGAGCTCACCGTCGGTGCCGGTCGGTTCTATGGCCTGTTCTTCAAGATCCTGGGCGTGTCGCTGGCGGTGATGCTGGTGGTCGGCAGTGTCATGGGCGCGGCGTTCGGCGTGCTGATGCTCATGGGCATGACCAACTGGGCCGAACTGAGCGGTGGGGGCGGTGCGCTCGCTGGCTTGCTGGCCGCGGTGGTTTTTGGTGTCATCGTGTTGATGGCCTATGTGCTCATGCCGCTGATCGTGGGCTCGTACACCACCTCGCGCCTGCAAAACCTGCTCTGGACCCACACCCGCAGCCCGAAGATCCAGTTCCAGAGCGACCTGCGCCTGGGCCCGCTGTTTCGCGTCGGTTTGGTCAACTGGCTGCTGATCGCGCTCACCCTCGGCCTGTACTGGCCGTTTGCGAAGGTGCGCCTGGCGCGCGTCAAGCTCGAAGCGATGTCGCTGGTGGTGCACGGCGACGTGGACGAATGGGTCGCCGAAGCGCAGCCGGCGGGCCGGGGTGTGCTGGGCGATGCGGCGGGGGATTTCTTCGGCATCGACATGGGGCTGTGATGGCGCAGGACGAGCCTGCGGTGATTCGAACCCAGTGGTTTGACGGGCGCAGCCCGCGTGGCCGCTCGGTGACCCTGCGGGTGCAGGGCAACGAACTGCTGCTGCGCACGCACGACGGACTCGCTGAACACCGGTACCCGCTGAGTGGCGTGCGCTGGCCCGAGCGCCGCAGTCACGGCCAGCGCCAGACCGAGCTGCCCGATGGCGGTCTGATCCAGCACGCCAACGCCGCCGAGTGGGACGCCTGGTTCCAGGCCAGCGGTCTGCGCGAGGGCGCCGTGGTGGGCTGGATGCAGAGCTGGCGCGCCACGTTCGCCGCCATGGCCGGTACCGTGGTGTTTCTTGCTGCGGCCTGGGTCTGGGGTGTGCCCTGGCTCAGCGCCACGCTGGCGCACTGGGTGCCGCAGTCGCTGGAAAACCAGATCGGCGAGCAGAGCCTGGCCCAGCTCGATCGCCTGTTTCTCAAACCCAGCCAACTGCCCGCCGCGCAGCAGGAAGCGCTGCGCCAGCGCTTTGCCCGGGTCGTTGAACAGGCCCATCCCGAGGGCGATGCGCCGCCCTGGCAACTCGAATTTCACCAGAGCAAGGTGTTGGGCGCGAACGCTTTTGCCCTGCCCGGTGGCAGCATCGTCATGACCGACGATCTGGTGGCGTTGCTGGAGGACCAACCCGATGCGCTCGTGGGTGTGCTCGCGCACGAGCTGGGCCATGTGCAGCACCGCCACGGGCTGGACCTGATGGTGCGCGCCAGCCTGGTCAGCGCGCTGGTGGGCGTGGTGCTGGGCGACGCCAGCGGGTTCCTGGCCACCGTGCCGGCCACACTGGCCACGCAGTCGTATTCGCGCGATGCCGAACGCGAAGCCGACGCCCATGCCGCGCAGATGCTGCACGCGAGCGGCATCAAGCCGGCGGTGATGGCCGTTTTCTTCGAACGCATGCTGGCGGACGGCGATGGCCCAGGCCAACCATCGGGGCAGCCGGCCGATGCGGGCGATGACGAAGCCGAAGCGGGCGTGTCGCTGCCCATCGCCATCTCCAGTCACCCCGACCATGGCGAGCGCATCCGTTTCTTCCGCGAGTGGCAGGCCCCCGGTCCTTGACGCAGGTCAGAGCGCCCGGCTGCCTGGGTTGAAATACTGGTCAACGCCCGGCGCGCAGGCGCTTGTCGCGGGTACCGCTCCGTCGGCGCGTGTGGTCGGGCGTATGCTGAGCGCAACTTGTTTTCCGCACCCCATGGACACCTCGAACCAGCCCCCCGTCGAACCCGTTTTCACCGCCCGTGGCCTGACCAAGGTCTATGGCGAAGGAGAAGCCGCGGTCCATGCCCTGCGCGGTGTGGACCTGGACATCGTGCGCGGTGAATTCGTGGTGTTGCTCGGCGCGTCCGGCAGCGGCAAGTCCACCTTGCTCAACATCCTGGGCGGGCTGGACACGGCCACCGCCGGCTCGGCGCGCTGGACGCACGCGGGCGAAACGCACGAACTCATCGGCGCGGGCGACGCCGAGCTCACGCGCTACCGGCGCGAGCACGTAGGCTTCGTGTTCCAGTTCTACAACCTCATTCCCAGCCTGACCGCGCGCGAGAACGTGGCGCTGGTGACCGACCTGGCTGAAGACCCGATGAAGCCGGAAGACGCACTCGCGCTGGTGGGCCTGGGCGAGCGTCTGAACCACTTCGTGTCGCAGCTTTCGGGCGGCGAGCAGCAGCGCGTGGCGATCGCGCGCGCCATTGCCAAGAACCCCGAGGTGCTGCTGTGCGACGAACCCACCGGCGCGCTGGACTGCGCCACCGGCGTGATGGTGCTGCAGGCGATCGAACACGTGAACCGCGAACTCGGCACGACCACCGTGGTCATCACACACAACGCGCCCATCGCCGAGATGGCCGACCGCGTGCTGCGCCTGGCCGACGGTCGCATCGTCGAAACCCGCGTGAATGCGCAGAAGCTGCCGGCGTCCTCGCTGAGCTGGTGACCCCCGCATGAAGGCCATCCACATCAAGCTCTGGCGCGACCTGAAGCGCCTGCGCGCGCAGGTGGCCACCATCGCCATGGTGGTGGCGATCGGTGTGGCCGGCTTCGTGGGCATGTTCTCGGTGCACCAGTCGCTGCAGGGGTCGCGCGACGCCTTCTACCGCGACAACCGGCTGGCCGATGTGTTCGCCAGCGTCAAGCGCGCGCCGGTGCATCTGCGCGAGCGCCTCGCCGCGCTCGACGGCGTGGCCGAGGTCAAGCTCGACGTGGTGTTCGACGCGCAGATCGACCTGCCCGGCGTGCTGCCGCCGGTCACCGGGCGCTTCATCGGGCTCGACCTCATGCGCGCCCACGCCGGCCGCCAGGGCCTGAACGCGCTCACGCTCAAGCGCGGGCGCTGGCCCGAGCGCGACGGCGCGCTCGAAGCCCTGGTGAGCGACCGTTTTGCCGCGGCGCGCGGGCTGAACCCCGGCGACACGGTGCACGCCATCCTCAACGGCAAGCGCGAGCGTGTGCACCTGGTGGGCACCGCCGCCACGCCCGAGTACGTGTTTGCCTCCCAAGGCGGCGCGCCCGATGACCAGTCGTTCGGCATCTGGTGGATCGACAGCACGCGCATGACCCAGGCCTTCGACATGCAGGGCGCCTTCAACCAGGTGTCGCTGCGGCTTGACGCGGGCCAGGTTGCCGAGCGCGTGTTGCCGCCCGTGGACCACCTGCTGGAGCCCTACGGCGCGTTCGGCGCCACCGGGCGCGACAAGCAGCTCTCGGCCAAGATCGTGAGCGACGAACTTGCGCAGTTGCAGGTGATGGGCACGGTGCTGCCCGCCATCTTTCTGGCGGTGGCGATGTTCATCCTCAATGTGGTGCTGAGCCGCCAGGTGGCCACGCAGCGCAGCCAGATCGCGGCGCTCAAGGCACTGGGCTACAGCGACGGCGCCATCGCCTGGCACTACATCCAGCTCGCGCTGGCCATCGCCGGGCTCGGCGTGGCGGTGGGACTGGCCCTGAGCCAGCTCATCGGGCGCGGCATGCTCGGCCTGTACGACGAGGTGTTCCGCTTCAACGGACTGGCCTACGAGACCAGTGTCTGGCTGGTGGTGGTGTCGACCTTGCTCGCGGCGGCCGCCGCTGCGGCGGGCACCTGGAACGCAATCCGCGCCGTGGTGCGGCTCAAGCCCGCGCAGGCTATGCAGCCGCCGGCACCTCCGGCCTACCAGCCCACGCTGGTGGAGCGGCTGGGCCTGCGCCGCTTTGTCAGCACCGGCGCGATGATGGTGATCCGCAACTTCGAGCGCCGCCCGCTGCGCGCGGCCTTCACCGTGACCGGCATCGCACTTGCGGTGGCGCTGCAGATCTCGGGCGCCTTCTGGCTCGACGCCATCGCCCACATCGTCGACGTGCAGTTCCGCCAGGTGCAGCAGGGCGACGTGCTGGTCAACTTTCACCGCCCGGTGCCCATGAGCGTGGTGCAGGACCTCAAACGCCTGCCCGGTGTGATCGACGCCGAGCCTTACCGCACCGAGCCGGTCCGTGTGCGCCTGCACGGGCGCAGCGAAGACACCGCGCTGACCGGCTACCGCAGCGATGCGCAGCTGATGCGCGTGGTGGACGAAACCCGTGGTGCGGTGGCCATGCCGTCGCACGGCGTGGTGTTGTCTTCGCTGCTGGCGCGTGCGCTCGGTGCGCGCGTGGGCGACCGCGTCGAGCTGCAGTTCCGGCTCTGGAACCAGCAGCGTGTCGAGGTGCCGGTGGTGGACATCGTGCACACCATGTTCGGCAAACTGCTCTACATGAACCTGGACGCGATGAACGCGCTGGCGCGCGACGGCCACGGCGTGGCCGACGCCGCGCTGCAGGTGGACCCGCTGGCGATGGACGCCTTCTGGGGCGCGGTGAAGTCCGCGCCTGTGATCAATTCGGTGTTCGACAAGGCCGGCACCCTGGCCGCCTTCAACAAGACCACCTCGCGCAACATGGGTGTGTTCAGCGGCATCCTCACGCTGTTTGCGGTGGCGATGGCGGTGGGCATCATCTACAACGCGGCGCGCATCTCGCTCTCCGAGCGCGCCTGGGAGCTGGCGAGCCTGCGCGTGCTCGGCATGACACGGGCCGAGGTCTCGGTGCTGCTGCTCGCCGAGCTGGGCGCCGAGCTGCTGGTTGCGCTGCCCATCGGCGCGCTCACCGGCTGGGGTCTGGCCTCGCTGATGATGCGGCTGATGGCGTCGGACAGCATCGATTTCCCGGTCGTCATCGAGCCATCCACCTACGCCTCGGCCGCGCTGATCGTGCTGGCGGCGGGCGTGTTCAGCGCGCTGCTGGTGCGCCGCCAGATCGACCGGCTGGATCTGGTTTCTGTCTTGAAGGTACGCGAATGAACGAACAAAAGAATCCCTGGAAAACCCCCCGGCGCTGGGCCATCGCCGGACTGGCCCTGGTGGCCGCCGCCGCGCTGCTCTACGCGGTGTACCGGCCCCGGCCGATCACCGTGGAGGTGGCCACGGTGGCCCCCGGGACATTCGAACAGGTGATCGAGGAGGATGGCCAGTTGCGCCTGAAAAACCGCTACGTGATCACCTCGCCCACCCTGGCCCAATTGCAGCGCCCCACGCTCAAGGTGGGCGATGCGGTGCGCGCAGGCGACGTGGTGGCCCGGCTCGCACCCGCCGAGCCGCAGCTGATCGACGCCCGCACCCGCATGGTGTTGCAGCAGCGCGTGGGCAGTGCCGACGCGGCGCGGCGCGCCGCCGCCGCGCAGGTGCAGCGGGCGCAGACCGCGCTGGCGCAGGCCACGCTGGAGGCGGGCCGGTCCGATCAACTCGCCCAGCGGGGCTTCATCGCCCCGTCGGCCCGCGACCAGACCGATCTCGCCCGGCGCTCCGCGCAGCAGGCCCTGGCGGCGGCCCAGGCCGAGCAGGTCATGGCCGACTTCGCGGTGGCCGAAGCCCGCGCCGCGCTGGCTCAGGCTGTGCCCACGGCGGGCGGGCGGACGGCTGGCCTGTGGGCCATCAAGAGCCCGGTGAACGGTCAGGTGCTCAAGTTGCACCTGGACAGCGCGGCCCCCGTGACCGCGGGCCTGCCACTGCTGGAGATCGGCGACACCGCGGCGATGGAAGCGGTGATTGACGTGCTCTCGGGCGAGGTGCGGCAAGTGCAGCCGGGGGCGGCGGTGCAACTCTCGACCGGCAGCGGCGCCGCTCCCATGCCCGGCACGGTGGCGCGGGTGGAGCCGGTGGCCTTCACCAAGGTGTCGGCGCTGGGCATTGAGGAGCAGCGCGTGAACGTGGTGGTGGCGCTGGCGGCTGCGCCCGCTGAAGTGGCGCGCCTGGGCGACGGCTTCCGCGTGGACGCGCGCATTACCGTGTCCTCGCAGGCCGATGCACTGCTCGTGCCCAGCGCGGCGCTGGTGCGCGACGGCGAGCAGTGGCGCGTGTTCGTGGTGGACGCCGGCAAGGTGCGTGCGCGCGCGGTGCAGATCCACGACCGCAACGCCGACAGGGCCTGGGTGAAAGACGGGCTGAAAACGGGCGAGACGGTCGTGCTCTACCCGGGCAGCACCATCGCCGACGGGCAGCCCGTAAAGCTGAGGTAACCCCGCAGCGCTTCTCGCGGCGGCACTGTCCGGCAAAGCCGGCCCGGTGGTGCCCTTGGCTGGGTCCGTTCACGCCCTGGCAGGGGGTTGAACGGCCGGCCCTTCACCCCCCCCTCAGGTTGAGTGCGGCAGCGCACAGACGTGCCGCGGGTCCGGCTTTACTGTGGCGCCAATGGCACTGGAAATGAACCCGGTCAGCCATGCGGTGCAGCCCCTGGTTGCGCAGCCCGTTCAACCTCTGCACAGAAAGCACCCCATGATCACCAAACAACGCTTCTCCGTTCTTCTTCTGGCTGCTGCGGCCTTCACCACCATGGTGGGTTGTGCTGCGACCGGCAAGCAGGAGAGCACCGGCCAGTACGTGGACGACACCGTCATCACCACCCGGGTGAAGACTGCGATCTTCAAGGAGGACTCGCTGAAGTCGGCCGAGATCAATGTCGAGACCTTCAAGGGCGCGGTTCAGCTCAGCGGTTTTGTGAACTCCGAAGCCGACATCAACCGCGCCGTGCAGGTTGCGCAGGGCGTGCCTGGCGTCAAGTCGGTCAAGAACGACATGCGCATGAAATGAGTGCCGGGCCACGGCCCGCATCCACCCACAGCGCTGTTGAACACCGCAGCGTTGGTTGTCACCTCACCGAAAGAACCCCATGAGCAATCCCGTCACCACCTTGGGCGATGACGCCTCTTCGCTGGCCGCATCGGTCGCCAATTCCACCGAACACGCCATTCGGAACACCCAGCGTGCGGCGCAGCAAGGCATCGACCAGCTCGCCAACAACCTGGACGGCGCACGCAGCCAGACCAGCAACGCGCTCCATCACCTGGTGAGCGACACCGAAGCGCTGGCGCACCGCGGCATGGACGCCGTGCGCGACGGCGCCGGTCAGCTGCGCGAGAAATCGCTGCACGTGAAAGACGCCACCACCAGCTACATCCAGCACGAGCCGGTCAAGTCGATGCTGATGGCCGCTGCCGTGGGCGCCGCACTCATGGGCCTGGTGGCCCTGTTCAGCCGCCACCACGGCGGCCACAACGGTCGCTGAACCCGGAGCCCTCGCCATGATCCACCCCGTGTTCCGCCTGGCGGCCGCGCAGCCCCTGTTGCTGGCGGAGCACGCGGCAGCTTACGCAAGCCTGCTGGGCGAAGAGCTGGCCATCGGCAGCGCGCGCCTGCAACGGCGCCTGGCGCTCCAGCTGGCGGGCGCTGCCTGCCTGGTGGTGGCGGCTGTGCTGCTCGGTGTTGCTTTGCTGTTGTTGGCTTCGCTGCCCGATGCCGGTTTTCGCGTGCCCTGGTTGTTCGTGCTCACACCCGTGCTGCCGGCGGCGCTCGGCCTGTGGGCCCTGTGGCTCGCACAGGACCGCGAGGGGGCGGAATGGTTCGCCAACCTGCGCATTCAACTGGCCGAGGATGCCGCGCTCCTGCGCATCCCGGGGGCCCCATGAGCCCGGTCGGTACGCCCGCCGTGCTGGCCCGCGACCGGCTGGCGCGCAACCGCGAGCGCCTGTCCGTCTGGTTCGAACAGGACCACCGGAACCAGGCCGAACGGGCTGCCGCTGGCTGGCTGACGGGGATGCTTGTGCCGGTGCTCAAAGGGCTGGGCACGCAGCCGGTGGCGTCGCTCGCGCTCGGTGCGCTGGCCGAGGGCTGGCTGCAGCGCACACCGGGCACGCCCGGGCCGCCGCTGGAAACCCAGGCGCTGGGCGCCGCACTCGCCGTGGTGCGCCGCCATCCCAAGACCAGCCTGACCGTCGCAGCCATCGCTGGCGCTGCCCTGCTGTGGAGCCGCTGGCACCGCAGTCCTTCACCCTGATCCCAACAACCCAAGGCATCACCATGCTCTACACCATCGCCGTCGTCCTGCTCATCCTCTGGTTGCTGGGGCTCGTCACCTCCACCACACTGGGCGGCTTCATCCACATCCTGCTGGTGGTCGCCATCGTCGTGGTGTTGCTGCGCGTGATCAGCGGCCGCAAACCTTTCTAGAAAATGGCCCGCTGCGCTGGCTGTGTGGGCCAGCGCACAGACGCTGTCCGCGTGGGTGGACTAGTGTTCACCCACGTCGCCACCGGGCGGCACCCCACCAGAGACCCCGATGTCCGAGACGACCCCCCGACCCGATGCCCCCGAGTTCCCGGGCAAACCGGGTGACACCACCGAGTCCAGCCGGCGCAGCGCCCTGCTCAAGGCCGGGGCGCTGCAGAACGCCATCCTGAACAGCGCCAACTTTTCGATCATCGCGACCGATGAGAAGGGCATCATCCAGCTCTTCAACGTGGGGGCCGAGCGCATGCTGGGCTACCGCGCCGACGAGGTGGTCAACCGCGTGCGCCCGAGCGACATGCACGACCCGCAAGAGGTGCATGCGCGCGCCATGGCCTTGAGCCTGGAGCTCGACACGGCGATCGCGCCCGGTTTCGAGGCCCTGGCTTTCAAGGCCTCGCGCGGCATCGAAGACATCTACGAGCTCACCTACATCTGCAAGGACGGCAGCTCGTTCCCGGCCATCGTCTCCATCACCGCGCTGCGCGATGACTATGGCGACCTCATCGGCTACCTGCTGATCGGCACCGACAACTCGGTGCGCAAGCGGGTGGAGCAGCAGCTCAACGAGGCCGTGAACGCGGCCGAAAAAGCCAACCTGGCCAAGACCGATTTCATCTCCAGCATGAGCCACGAGCTGCGCACGCCGCTCAACGCCATACTGGGCTTTGCGCAGCTGCTCGAATCGGGCACGCCCGAACCCACACCGACGCAGCAGCGCAGCATCGGGCAGATCCTCAAGGCGGGCTGGTACCTGCTGGAGCTGATCAACGAGATCCTCGACCTGGCGCTGATCGAGTCCGGCAAGCTCTCGCTCTCGGGCGAGCCGGTCTCGCTCACCGAGGTGTTGGCCGAGTGCCGTGCCATGGTCGAACAGCAAGCCCGGCAGCGCGGTATCGGCATGGTGTTTGCACGGCTGGAATCGCCGCGCTACGTGAAGGCAGACCGCACACGGCTCATGCAGGTTCTGATCAACCTGCTCTTCAATGCCATCAAATACAACCAGCGGGGCGGCCATGTGACGGTGGCCTGCACGCTGAGCCCGCCCAATGCGGTGCGCATCAGCGTGCGCGACACCGGGCCCGGTCTGGAGCCCGAACAGCTGGCCCAGCTGTTCCAGCCCTTCAACCGGCTGGGCCAGGAGTCTGGCGCCGAAGAGGGCACCGGCATCGGTCTGGTGGTGACGCAGCGGCTGGTGCACCTCATGGGCGGCGAAATCGGCGCCGACAGCACGCCCGGTGTGGGCAGTGTGTTCTGGGTCGAGATGGCGCTGACCGAGGCGCCGCAGAGCCCGGCGCAGGACGGCGTGCTGCCCGGCGAGGCACCGCGTCCCGACGCGCTGCCCGGCACGCCACATCACACCCTGCTGTACGTGGAAGACAACCCGGCCAACCTGGAGCTGGTCGAACAGATCATCGCGCGCCGCACCGACCTGCGCCTGCTGGGCGCGGCCGATGCCAGCGTGGGCATCGAATTCGCCCGCGTGTACCAGCCCGAGGTGATCCTGATGGACATCAACCTGCCCGGGATCAGTGGCATCGAAGCCCTGAAGATCCTGCGCACCGACCCGGCCACGGCCCATATTCCGGTCATCGCATTGAGCGCCAACGCCGTGCCGCGCGACATCCAGAAAGGGCTGGAAGTGGGTTTCTTCAACTACCTCACCAAACCCATCAAGGTCGCCCAGCTTATGGACGCGCTGGACGCGGCCCTGCGCGTCGCCGAAAACACCAGCGGCCCCGCCACCCACCAGGAACCCGCATGAACCTCACCCAGCAAGAACGGCTCAACGCCCGCATCCTGATCGTGGACGACCAGCCGGCCAACGTGAGCCTGCTCGAAGCCATGCTGCAAGACGCCGGTTACACCCGGGTGTCCAGCACCACAGAGCCCGACAAGGTCTGCGCCATGCACCGCAAGGCGCCTTTCGACCTGATCCTGCTCGACCTGCAGATGCCGGGCATGGACGGCTTCCAGGTGATGGAAGGGCTCAAGGCCAGCACCGCCGAAGACGACTACCTGCCGGTGCTGGTGATCACCGCCCAGCCCGGCCACAAGCTGCGCGCGCTGCAGGCCGGCGCCAAGGACTTCATCAGCAAACCGTTCGACCTGGTCGAGGTCAAGGCGCGCATCAACAACCTGATCGAGGTGCGCCTGCTGCACAAGCAACTGGCGCGGCACAACCAGTACCTGGAGCAGGTGGTGCAGGAGCGCACCGCCGAGCTGCGCGAAAGCGAAGCGCGCTACCGTGCCCTGACCGAGCTGGCCACCGACTGGTACTGGGAGCAGGACGGCGAGGGCCGCTTCACCAAGGTGTCGGGCCCGGTGCTGGAGATGCTGGGCCTGCAGGTGGATGCCCTGAACGACGGCGGCAGTCCCGAACAAAGCGACGACGGCTGGAATCGGTCCGAACGCGAGACGCTGCGGGCCCGCATCGCGGCACGCAGCCCGTTTCTGGACATGGTGCTGAGCCGGACGCTGCCCGATGGCGCGGTCCGGCAGTACCGCGTGAGCGGCACACCGATGTTCGACTCGCGTTGCACGCTGATCGGCTACCGCGGTTTTGGTGTGGAGATCCTGGGATCAAACAAGTAAAGCGCCCAGCTCCTGGGGCGTGGTGAAGAGCACAACGTCTTCCGGAGCGACATGCCCCAAGCCCAGGGCAGCACCGCCGGGCCGGCTTTGCCGGACGGCCAGTGCCGCCCCCCTGGGGGGTAGCGCGAAGCGCTGCAGGGGGGATCCTCTACTCCCGCGGCTCGCCGTCCCGGTTCACGGTGACGCTGCGTCCGGGGGGCGCGAGCATCTGCGCGCGGTGCGTGATGCCGCGGAAGCGGTAGGTCACATCCCAGTAGGCGGGCTCGCTGCTGGCGTTGACGGTGCTGCAGCGCTGCACGTCCTGCGTGCTCACCTGATTGCCGTAGCGGTCGCGGCCGACCTGGGAACCGATGGCCGCACCCGCCACCACACCGCCCGCCGTGGCGATGTCGCGACCACTGCCGCCACCGATCTGGTGACCGATCACGCCGCCGATGACGGCGCCGACCAGCGCACCACCGACATTGGGCGCGGGGCGCTGCTGCATGACCTGTTCTCGCTCGATCCAGCAGCGCTGCTGGGACTGGCCCATCACGGCGCGGACCGACAGCACCTCGGCCTCAAACAGGGCCTCGTTCTGGCGGCGGCGGAAGTCGCGTCGCTCTTCGCGCCGCTGTTCGCGCTGGCTCGGGTAGCTCTCTACCTGCACCGGGGCCTGCACCATCGGTTGCTGTTCGTAAACCGGGTAGGGCGCGACGCAGCCGGCCAGGCCCAGTGTGGCGACGGCAGCCAGCGAGAGGGCTGTCTGCCGAAGGGAAAAACGGTTTGAAAGGTGTGTCATGGGGTGTCCTTTGCATGGGGAAAGCGTTGCGAATCCGCTTTCAAGGTACTCCTCGCAACGCGCCGGGTCTGTGCGCTGACGAACACCCGGATGCCGCGCACGGGTTGCGCTGGCGCCAGCGCGCCAGGCCTTCGTGCGCCAGCGAACAGACAAGGTCATCGGTTCTCTGTACGCTACTGCACACACTGCTTTGCCCGGTTCGTTTGCCGCGCAACCTTCCACACCGGTCCGTTCATGGACTGCAGAAGCGCCCACCACAGGGAATTACCGATGGATGTTGCTCCGGACCCGTCCGCCAATGACTTGCTGGCCTCAATGCCGCCGACCGAATGGCAGCGCATCGCGCCGCTGCTGGAGGTGGTGGATCTGCCACTGGGCCTGGTGCTCCACGAATCGGGCAGCAAGATGAGCCATGTGTACTTTCCGATCAACGCCATCGTCTCTTTGCTGTCCGTGATGGAAAGCGGTGCCTCGGCCGAGATCGCCGTGGTGGGAAAAGAGGGTGTGGTCGGGATCGCGCTCTTCATGGGTGGCGAGACCACGACCAGCCGCGCCGTCGTGCAGAGTGCTGGCCAAGGTTACCGCCTGCGTGCGGACGACATCAAGGACGAATTCAACCGCTCGGGTCCGGTGGCGCACCTGCTGCTGCGTTACACCCAGGCGCTGATGACGCAGATGTCTCAGACGGCGGCGTGCAACCGCCACCACTCGCTGGACCAGCAACTCTGCCGCAGGCTGCTGTTGAGCCTGGACCGCCTGAATGGCAACGAGCTGGTGATGACGCAAGAACTCATCGCCAACATGCTCGGCGTGCGCCGGGAAGGCGTGACCGAAGCGGCGGTCCAATTGCAGAAGCTCGGCATGATTCGCTACGCGCGCGGACACATCACGGTGCTCGACCGCGACGCGCTGGAAGAGCGTGTCTGTGAGTGTTATGCCTTGGTCAGGAAAGAGTACGACCGGTTGCTGCCCGACCGCCTGGCGGCCTGAGAGACCGACCTGGCATGAAAGCTTCCGACTGCCGCCCGTGGCCGGTGGTCAACCCCGGGCAGGCAGTGCGGCGGGTTATTTCAACCAGCTGTCGTCGGCCCGGTCTTCCCAGTCCTTGATCTGTTTTTCGGCCTCGTCCTTGGCGATGCCGTAGCGCTCCTGGATCTTGCCGGCCAGTTGGTCGCGGTGGCCGGCCACGACCTGCAGGTCGTCGTCGGTCAGCTTGCCCCACTGCTGCTTGGCCCGTCCGGTGAGTTGTTTCCAGTTGCCTTGAATGGTGTCCCAGTTCATGCGTGTCCTTTGGTTGGGGTGAGAAGGGTTCTCACCGGCCCCCATCTTGGGATCCGACACGGTGGGCGGTCTGTGCGTTATCGAACCGAGCCCGCCCTGCCGCGCGCTCGTTCACAACACCAGGCGCTGCGCGTAGCCCGTCATCTCCAGATAACCGCGGCCGACGTGCTGACCGTTGCTGGTGTACAGGTCGGACAGGCCCTCCCAGTACACCGTGCCGGTGCTGGCGCGGCTGTCGAGTTCCTGCGGGTCGATCACGGCCTTGACGGTGTAGAAGTCGGCGGGGGTGCGGATCATCCATTCGACGGGATAGCGTGCGCGGGTGCTCGGGCTGGTCCAGAAGCGCTGCGGCACCCAGTCCACCTCGCCGGGGCGGAAGCGGTAGATGTCGGTGGGGCTTTGCGCGCTGCCCGCGGCGCGGAACGAGCCGCCTGCCCAGACCTTGCTGCCGTCCTGGCGGCGCAGCTGGAAGGCGGTGATGCAGTGGCCGTCGAACAGGTTCATGCCGATCCAGTCCCAGCCCACGGCCTCGGGGTGCAGCAGGGCCTCGCTCCACTCGTGGTCGAGCCAGGCCTTGCCCTGGGTGACGGTGAAGGTCTGGCCCTGAAACGCCAGCGTACCGCGCACATCCAGCTGCGGATGGCTCACATAGAAGCTGGACTGTGCGGGGTCGGGGCCCTTGCGCGAAAAGCCCTGCTCGCCCTGCAGCAGGATGGCCTGGGTGGGCGCCGCGTCGATCGCGATGCGCAGCGTGTCGTCGCTGACGCGGGTGGTGTAGCCGCCGTCGGGTCGGCGCTGGATGAACCAGTCGCCCAGCGCCACGTGGGTGTCGGTTTCCAGCGCGTACACGCCGCGCCCGGTGGCGGCGGGCGGTTCGCCGTTCCAGCGCGCGATGCGGTCGCTGTGCCAGAGCCGCTGGCCGGTCACGTCGGTGATGGCGGCGTGCGCAAACACGAGCTGCTTCGCGGCCAGGCGGCTGGTCAGGCCTTGGGTGCCATCGACGCGGCTGCGGAAAAACGTGACCTGGAAACCGAAGCTGCGGCCTTGGGCGTCCTGCGCGTGGCCGGTGAGGTACCACCATTCGGTGCGGGTGTCGTTGTGCGTGCCGTGGTCGCGCGGGAAGGCGAGTGCGCGCGGTGTGAACGGGCCGCGGGCGGGCTCCGGCTGTTGTGCCTGCGCCCACCGCCAGGGCAGGGCGCAGGCTGCGGCCGAGCCGAGCACCAGGCGGCGCCGGGCGCTCACGCTCGCGCTGGGCCGGGCGTCATTCCCGGGTGGGGTCGGTGGGGACATCCTGGGGGCCGCTGTCGGACGCGAGCTGGGCGTCCAGGCGCGCCTGGGCGGCGCTGATGTCGCCAAACCGGTTCTGTGCCCAGCTGGTGTCGAAGTAGGTCTGCCGGTAGCGCTCGCCGCTGTCGCACAGCAGCGAGAGGATGGAGCCGTGTTCGCCGTACGCCTTCATCTCCTGCGCCAGCGCCAGCATGGCCACGAGGTTGGTGCCGGTGGACGGGCCGACCCGGCGGCCGAGCAGGCCGGTGAGCGCGTGCATGGCGGCCAGCGAGTCGGCGTCGGGCACCTCGACCATGCGGTCCACCACGGTGGGGATGAAGCTGGGTTCCACGCGCGGGCGGCCAATGCCCTCGATGCGCGAACCCGGGGCGGTCAGCGTGGCGTCACCGCTGCGGTGGTAGGCGCAGAACACCGAGCCCTCGGGGTCGGCGACGCAGAGCCGGGTGGCGTGTTGCTGGTAGCGCAGGTGCCGGCCGATGGTGGCGCTGGTGCCGCCGGTGCCGGCACCGACCACGATCCAGCGTGGCACGGGGTGGCGTTCGCGCGCCATCTGCTCGAACATGCTGTGGGCGATGTTGTTGTTGCCTCGCCAGTCGGTGGCGCGCTCGGCGTAGGTGAACTGGTCCATGTAGTGGCCGCCGGTCTCGCGGGCCAGCTGTTGCGCGGCGGCGTAGACCTCGCCCGCGTGGTCCACGAAATGGCAGCGCCCGCCGTAAAACGCGATCTGGTCCACCTTCTCCTGCGATGTGTTGCGCGGCATCACGGCAACGAAGGGCAGGCCCAGCAGCCGCGCGAAATAGGCCTCGCTCACGGCGGTGGAGCCGCTGGACGCTTCGACCACCGTGGTGCCCGGCTGCAGCCAGCCGTTGCACAGCGCGTAGAGAAACAGCGAGCGCGCCAGCCGGTGTTTGAGGCTGCCGGTGGGGTGGGTGGACTCGTCCTTGAGGTAGAGGTCGATGCCGTGCGCGGCCCAGCCCGGCAAGGGCAGGGCGATCAGGTGGGTGTCGGCGCTGCGGCAGACGTCGGCTTCGATGCGGGCGATGGCCTGGTGCAGCCAGTGGGGTGTGTTCATGTGGTCATTGTGAGGGAGGTTCACCAGTCTTCTTTCACCGCCTGTACGGCGTCGCGGCCGGCGGCGGCGCGCCCGGCCAGCCAGGCGGTGGCGGTGCCGGCGATCACCACGGCCACACACAGCGCCAGCAGCCGTGCCCAGGGCAGCACGAGGTCCATGGTCCAGTGGAAGCTCTGCGGGTTGACCACGTGCACCAGCACCAGGCTCACGCCCAGGCCCAGCGCCAGCCCGGCGAGTGCGCCGAGCACCGTCCAGGCCAGGCCTTCGAGCGCGACCACGCCCAGGATCTGCCGCCGCGTCAGGCCCAGGTGCGCCAGCAGGCCAAACTCCTTGCGCCGCGCCAGCACCTGCGCGCTGAAGCTGGCCGCCACGCCGAACAGGCCGATGGCGATGGCCACCGCCTGCAGCCAGTAGGTGACGGCGAAGCTGCGGTCAAAAATGCGCAGCGAGGTGGCGCGGATCTGCCCGGCCGAAGCGAACTCGATCAGGCCCGCGGCGCCCTGGCGCTCGGCCAGCGCACGGATGGCTTCGCGCACCGCGTCTTCGTCGGCACCCGGCGCGAGGTGCAGCGCCAGGTCGTTCACGCGCGCGTCGCCCGAGAGGCGCACGTAGTCGGCGCGGTCCATCACCACGCTGCCGTGCTGGCGCGCGTAGTCGCGCCAGACGCCGGCGACGAAGAAGCGCGTGTTGCCGTCGGCCGGAAAAGCCTGCGCCAGCGCGGGCAGCCAGCCACCGGGCACCGCGCCGTGCAGGTCCAGCATGGCTTCGCTCACGTACACCGCCACCACGGCCTCGCCCGCTGCGGGCGCGGGTGGCGTCAGAGGCAGGCCCACCAGGGGCAGCTTCTGGCCGGCGGGCGCATCGCCGCCCAGGGCCAGCGGGCGCGCAAGCAGGGTCACGGCGGGCAGCGTGGGCTTGAGCTGCAGCGAGGTGGCGCGCAGCGGGTCCACCCGCGCCACGCCGGGCAAGGCGGCCACCGCCATCACGAAGTCGGGCGGCAGGCTGTTGCCATCCCCCAGGCCGCTGCCGCCGGAGCGCACGTAGAGCTGCGCCGGCAGCACGCCGTCGAGCCACTGCGTGACCGAGTCACGAAAGCTCGCCACCATCACTGTGAGCGCGACCGACAGTGCCAGGCTGGCGACCACGCCGCTGGTGGCCACGGCGGCGGTCTCGCGCAGGCGGCGCGAGCGCTCCACCGCGAGCAGCGGCAGGGCGTGGCGTGCCACCAGCGGCGCCAGGAAGTGCAGCAGCGCGCCCACGGCCAGCGGCAGCGCGGCGATGCCGCCGACCAGCAGCAGCCCGACCGAGACATAGGCCGCCAGCGGGATGCCGCCCACCGGCGGCGCCCAGGCCAGCGCGGCGGCCAGCCCCATGAGCACCAGCGCCCAGCCGTGGTGCCGCGGAGTGCTGCGTCCGCCGCCCAGGCCTTTGAGTGCGAGCGCCGGGGCCAGCGCGGCTGTGGCGCGCGCGGGCCACCAGCCGCCCGCCAGCGCGGCGGCCACGCCCAACGCGCCGTACAACCCCGCGGCGGCGGCGCTCCATTGCAGCGGCGGCGCCGCACCGGAAAAATAGCCACCCCCCAGGTCCCCGCCGAGCACGCGCAGCGCCAGCGCGGCCAGCGCCGTGCCCAGCGCGATGCCGAGTGCGCTGCCGATCAGGCCCAGCAGCGCCGACTCGGCCAGCACCAGGCGCAGCCGCTCCGGCGCCGACAGGCCGAGCACGCCCAGCAGCGCGAACTGCTGCTGGCGCCGCGCCACCGAGAGCGAGAGCATGGAGAACACCAGAAAGGCACCGGTGAACAGGGCCACCAGCGCCAGCACGGTGAGGTTGACGCGGTAGGCGCGCGACAGGTTGCCGGCGCGTTCACCCGCCTGTTCGGGGCGCTGCGCGATCACGCTGGGCGGCAGGTCCAGCGCGGCGAGAACGGCGTCGGGCTCGGCACCCGGGGCCAGGCGCAGGTCGATGCGGCTGAGCGTGCCCACGCGGTCCGTCAGGTGCTGCGCGGCGGCCACGTCCATCACCAGCAGCGGCGCGCCCGGAGCGTTCACCGTGCCGGCCACGCGCAGGCTCTGCAGGCGCAGGCCGGTCTGCACCCGCAGCCGGTCCAGGGCCGCGCTGTCCCGGGCCAGCGCTTCGCGGGCGGCGGGGTTGAGGAACACCGCATCGGGGGCAAAGATGTCCAGTCGCCGGGCCGAGCTGCCGTCGTCCTGGCGCTCCGGCACCGGCATCAGCGCGGGCGAAATCCAGGCCACCACCAAGGCGTCGACGCCGACGATCTTCACCGGCAGCTTGCGGTCGCCAGGCAGCAGCACGGCGGTGGGCCACTCCAGCACCGGGCTGGCCAGCGCCACACCGGGGTGCGCCGCCACTTGCGCCAGCAGCGCGTCGTCCAGCGCGCCCTGGCGCGCGCGCAGCTCCAGGTCGGGCTGGCCGTTGACGGCGCTCACCGCGCTGGAAAATTCGGCCAGCGCCGAGGCGTTGATCAGCTGCACCGCAAACGCCAGCGCCACACCCAGCATCACCGCCACCACGGCCGAGGCGGTGCGCCACGGATGGTGGCGCAGTTCTTGCAATGAGAAGGAGGTCAGCAGCGCGCGCATGGGTTTGAGCTTACCGCCCGTCCGGCGCGCCTGCCAGGGCATGCGCAGGCGGCCCGGTAGGTGCGCCATCGCACCGAAGCCCGAGGGCCGCGCGCGTAAGATTCTTTCTCTGTCAACTGGAGCTCACCGTCCCCCCGGCGCACAACGGCGCTGCCGCGCTGCACCAGCAGCCCCAACCTTTTTTACGGTGATCCCCATGGTTCGAATCCACCTCGCCATCGACCTCAACTACACGGTCAACCCGCCCTCGGCGGACTTCATCTTCAACATCCAGGCGGCGCTCTCGCCGCAGCAGACCGTGGTCTGGGAAGAGCTGCAGGTCAGCCAGCCGGTGCCGCTGGTCATGCACACCGACGCCGCCACGCGCAACCGCACCCTGCGCCTGACGGCCGGCGCGGGCCCGCTGCAGGTGCGCTACCGCGCCACGCTGGACATCCGCCACCACGTGGCCGCGCCCGAAACCGTGTTCGAGACCCCGGTGGCCCAGCTGCCCACCGACGCGCTGCTCTACATCTACCCCAGCCGCTACTGCCAGTCGGACTGCGTGACCGCGCTGGCCAACTCGCTGTTCGGGCAGTTGCCGCAGGGCTATGGCCGCGTGATGGCGATCAAGGACTGGGTGCAGAGCCAGGTCACGTTCCAGTCCAACACCAGCAACTCCATGACCTCGGCGCTGGACACCCTGAACGACCACAAGGGCGTCTGCCGCGATTTCGCCCACCTGATGATCACGATGTGCCGCGCGCTCAACATCCCGGCGCGCTTCACCACCGCGATCGACTTCGGCGCCGACCCGGCCCTGGGGCCGACCGACTTCCACGCCTACGTCGAGGTCTACCTCGGCCACCGCTGGTACCTGTTCGACCCCTCCGGCACCGCGATTCCCATGGGCTTCGTGCGCATCGGCACCGGTCGCGATGCCGCCGACGCCTCGTTCGCCACCATCTTTGGCGGGGTGCAGGCGCAGGCGCCAGTCATCGACATTTCGGCCCAGGTGAATCCGCAGAACGGCTGGCAGATGCCGGTGCACCGCACCGAGGCGCTGTCCACCGACAGCGGCTGGCACACCGGCTTCTGACCGATCCCGGGCTCTGGCGGCCCCACCGACCCGAGCCCGCCCGTCCGCCAGCGCCGGGCCAGGGCCCCGCCTGTGGCCTAATAAGGGGTTTTCAACTTTTCTCTCTGGAACCGACATGGGCAACAAAATCGTCACCGAAGCCGACCGCAAAGCCACCCCCCGTCCCACCCCCGTCCCCGGCATGGTCCTGGCTACCCCTGGCCGCGGTCAGCGCGTGAGTCTGGAACGTGGCGTGGCCACCCGTTCGAAGAAGAACCCCGGCAAGCGCTCCAACAAGGGCGGCTGAGCACCGTGCTGTCAGCCCCGGCGGCTGGCTTCCAACAAAAAAGGCCCTTTCAGGGCCTTTTTTGTTGGGCGCTCGACAGACCGGGTGGGGAGCGGGTGCCGGGTGGGACCAAAACCATTCTTGCCCGCCGGGCGCAATTTATTGCTTGGACAATAATTGCCTAGACATATAAAATCCGGTGCTCTGCCGACCACCTGTCCCAAACCATGCCCCCTTCATCCGCCCCGGTCCAGTTTTACAAAGCCGACGGGTACCGCGCTGAAGACAGCGTTGCGTACCTGATGAAACGCATCATGCTGTCGATCCTCCACCAGGCGGACAAGCGGCTGGTGGCGCACGACCTGACCAACGCCCAGTGGCGCCCACTGATGCACATCAAACGGAGCGGTCCGGCCACGGTGGCTGAGCTCGCCCGGTCGGGCAACTCGGATGCTGGCGCCATGACCCGCCTGCTCGACCGCCTGGAAAAGAAGGGGTTGTGCAAGCGCGTGCGCTCGACGGTGGACCGGCGGGTGGTGATGGTCGAGCTGACACCCGAGGGCGAGACAGCCCTCCTGCACGTGCCCGAAGTGTTGTCCGACGTGATGAACGCCCACCTCGCCGGCTTTTCCCGCGCCGAATGGCTGGCGCTCCAGTCCTACCTCGTCCGCATGGCCGAAACCGGCGATGCGCTGCGCGACGCCAACTGATGCCCCCGTTCCATGCTTTTTTCACTCCAATCATTGCCTAAGCAAATGAAGCCTGATCATCTTTCCAGCACGGCCCGAAGGCTGGGCGCCAGCGCACTGGGTTGTGGCCTGGCCGTGCTGTTGAGCGCCTGCGCCAGCAGCGCGGGGATTCAGCCCGTGGCCCGCCCGCTGGCCGCCGCCGACCTGGGCCTGGCCCCGGCCGCCTCCCAAGCCTCCGTGGCGGCCGACTGGTGGCAGGCCTGGGGCGACGACACCCTCTCCGGCCTGATCGCGCAGGCGCTGCAGGCGCAGCCCAGCCTGAAGGTGGCGCAAGCCCGCCTGGCCCGGGCGCAGGCGGCGGTGGACGGCGAGCAGGCCAGCAACGGGCTGCGCGTCACCGGTACCGCCGACATCACGCGCCAGCACTTCAGCGCCAACAGCATCTACCCCGCGCCGCTCGGCGGATCGATCCGCACCCTGGCCAATGTGCAGGTCGCTGCCAGCTGGGAGTTCGACTTCTTTGGTCGCCACCGTGCCGCCATGGACGCAGCCCTGGGCCAGGCGCGCGCCGCCGAGGCCGACCTGCAGGCCGCGCGCAACCTGCTGGCCAGCCAGGTGGCGCAGACCTACGTGCAGCTCGGCCGCCTGCAGGCCCAGCGGGAGGTGGCGCAGCGCTCGCTCGTTCAGCGCGAGCAGATGCTCGGACTGATTCGCCAGCGCGTGGACGCTGGCCTCGACAGCCGCGTCGAGCTGCGCCAGGGCGAAGGCGCCTTGCCCGACGCGCGCCAGCAAATCGAACAGCTGGACGAACAGATCGCCCTGACCCGCCATGCCCTGGCGGCGCTGGCGGCCCTGCCACCGGACCGGCTGGGGTCGCTCGCGCCGGACCTGAACCGCCTGCACGCCGCCGCGCTGCCGGCCGCCGTGCCGGCCGATCTGCTGGGCCGCCGCGCCGACGTGAGCGCCGCGCGCTGGCGCATGGAGGCCGCCACCCAGGGCGTCAGCGCGGCCAAGGCGCAGTTCTATCCGAACGTCAACCTCAGCGCCTTCGCGGGCTTCTCCAGCATCGGGCTGGACCAGTTGCTTGAATCCGGCAGCCGGCAGTACGGCGTCGGCCCGGCGATCCGCCTGCCGATCTTCGACTCGGGCGCGCTGCGCGCCAACCTGCGCGGGCGCACCGCCGACCTGGACGCGGCCGTCGAGAGCTACAACAGCACCGTGCTGGAAGCCGTGCGCGACGCGGCCGACCAGATCAGCTCGCTGCGGTCGGTGCAGCGCCAGCAGGCCGAGCAGGCGCAGGCCCAGGCCGCCGCGGAATCGGCCCACGACATCGCGCTGCAGCGCTACCGTGCGGGCCTGAGCGGCCACCTCACGGCGCTTGGCGCCGAAACCGCCTTGCTCAACCAGCGCCGTCTGGCGGTGGACCTGCGCGCGCGGGACCTGTCGGCCCGCATTGGCCTGGTGCGCGCCTTGGGCGGCGGTTACACGCCCGACACCCCACCGCTCGCCCACAGCTGAACCCGAACCTGCACCCCAACGCATTGAAAAGAAACCGCCCATGACCACCGAAAACCCAACCCCCAGCCCCCAAGGCCATCCGGCCCGCAAGAAGGCCCTCACCGCCGTCGCCGCCGCCGTGGTGCTGGCCGGCATCGGCTACGGTGCCTACTGGGCGCTGGTGCTCAACCACTTCGAATCCACCGACAACGCCTATGTGCAGGGCAACGTGGTGCAGCTCACGCCGCAGGCCGCGGGCACGGTGGTGGCGATCAACGCCAACGACACCGACCACGTCAAGGCCGGCCAGTGGTTGGTGCGCCTGGACCCGGCCGACGCCCGGGTGGCGTTGGAGCAGGCCGAGGCCCAGCTGGCGCAGACGGTGCGCGAGGTGCGCACGCTCTACGCCAACAACCGCACGCAAGGCGCCCAGATCGCGCTGCGCGAGGCCGATCTGGCCCGCGCACTGAGCGAGCAGGCACGGCTGCAGGACGACGTGAACCGCCGCCAGCCGCTGGTGGCCACAGGCGCGGTGGGCCGCGAAGAGTTCAACCACGCCACCGCCCAGCTGACCGCGGCGAAGAGCAGCGTGGATGCCGCGCGCTCGGCGGTGCAGGCCGCTCGCGACCAGTTGGCTTCGAACCAGTCACTCACCGATGGCATCGCCTTTGACCAGCACCCCAGCGTGCAACGCGCTGCGGCGCGCGTGCGCGAGGCCTACCTGGCGCTCAAGCGCGTGGAACTGCTCGCGCCGGTGGACGGCTACGTGGCGCGGCGCAACGTGCAACTGGGTCAGCGCGTGCAGGCCGGTGCGCCCCTGCTGTCGGTGATCGCACTCGATCAGGTGTGGGTCGAGGCCAACTTCAAGGAAAGCCAGTTGCAGAAGCTGCGCCTGGGCCAGCCGGTCGAGCTGTTTGCCGACGTGTACGGCAAGAAGGTGGTCTACCACGGGCAGATTGACGGCCTGGGTGCGGGCACGGGTGCGGCCTTCGCGCTGCTGCCGGCGCAGAACGCCACCGGCAACTGGATCAAGGTGGTGCAAAGGGTGCCGGTGCGCATCAAGCTGGACGCGGCCGAGCTGAAGGAGCATCCGCTGCGACTGGGGCTTTCCATGGATGCCAAGGTCGACGTGAGCCACACCGAAGGCCGCATGCTGGCCGAGGACACGAGCCGTGCGCAGCCAGTGCAGACCACGGTGTTTGATCAGGACGGCGACGAAGCCGATGCGCGCGTGCGCAAGATCATCGCCACCCACGGCGGTGCGCGCCCGGCCAACGGAGCCTGAGCATGTCCACCACCGCTGCCGCGCCGCCGGACGCTGCGCCGCTCTCGCCAGCCGCTGCACCGCCCGCGCACCCACCGGCCTTCGCACCCTTGAAGGGCCGCGAACTCGTGCTGGGCACGTTGGCGCTGTCGCTGGCGACCTTCATGAACGTGCTCGACACCTCCATCGCCAACGTGTCGATACCGGCCATCTCGGGCGACATGGGCGTGAGCCCGGCGCAGGGCACCTGGGTCATCACCTCGTTCGCCGTGGCCAACGCGATTTCGGTGCCGCTCACCGGCTGGCTCACGCAGCGCTTTGGTCAGGTGCGCCTGTTCACCATGAGCGTGCTGCTGTTCGTGGTCGCGTCGTGGCTGTGTGGCCTGGCCCCCAACATCGAATTGCTGATCGCCTTCCGCGTTTTGCAGGGTCTGGTGGCCGGGCCGATGATTCCGCTCTCGCAGACCCTGCTGCTGGCGAGTTACCCGCCCGCCAAGGCCGGCATGGCCATGGCGATGTGGGGCATGACGGTGCTGGTGGCGCCAGTGGCCGGGCCGCTTCTGGGCGGCTGGATCACCGACAACATTTCGTGGCCCTGGATTTTCTACATCAACGTTCCGGTGGGCATCTTCGCCGCGGCGCTCACCTGGTCGATCTACCACAAGCGCGACCCCGGTCCGCGCCGCGTGCCGCTGGACGTGATCGGTCTGGTCCTGCTGGTGCTGTTCGTCGGCGCGATGCAGATCATGATCGACAAAGGCAAGGAGCTGGACTGGTTCCAGTCGGGTGAGATCATTACGCTGGCGGTGGTGTCCACCGTGAGCTTTCTGTTTTTCCTGGCCTGGGAACTGACCGACAAGCACCCCATCGTGGACCTGCGCCTGTTCGCACGGCGCAACTTCCTGATGGGCACGATGTCGTTGTCCATCGCCTACGGCCTGTTCTTCGGCAACGTGGTGCTGCTGCCCCTGTGGCTGCAGCAGTACATGGGCTACACGGCGACCTGGGCGGGGCTGGCCACCGCGCCGGTGGGCCTGCTGGCGATCGTGCTGTCGCCCTGGGTGGGCAAGAACGTGAGCCGCATCGATCCGCGCAAGCTCGCCACGGTGGCCTTCGTGGGGTTTGGCGCGGTGCTCTGGATGCGCTCGCACTTCAACACGCAGGCCGATTTCACGACCATCCTGATCCCGACCCTGCTGCAGGGCGCAGCCATGGCCTTCTTCTTCATCCCGTTGCAGGCCATCGTGTTCTCGGGCCTGCGGCCGGACCAGATGCCCTCCGCCGCGGGCTTGTCGAACTTCGTTCGCATCACTGCGGGCGCTGTGGGCACTTCGCTGTTCACCACGTTGTGGGAGAGCCGTGCGGCGCTGCACCATGCCCAACTGTCCGAAGCCATCAACGACGGCAGCGCCGCGGCGGTGGGCACCATCGCGCAGTTCATGGCCAGTGGCATGAGCCGCGAGCAGGCGCTCTTCACCATCAACCGCAGCCTGGACCAGCAGGCCTACACGCTCGCCGTGACCGATTTGTTCTATCTGTCGGCGGCCCTCTTCTTCGCGCTGGTCGGCGTGATCTGGCTGTCCAGACCCACACGCGGTGCCGCAGGTGGCGGGGGCGGCGCGCACTGAAGCCGGCCTGACAGTGCCTGGGGTTGCACAGGCTCCCCGCGACAGGTTTCAGTGTCTGAAGCTGAGGAAGCGGCCCTTGTAGGCCTCGCCGCCCTCCAGCGTCTTGTCCGCCGTGCGCATGGTCAGGCGGTAGCCCAGCGCCGCCATTTCGCGGCAGAAGGCGCTGCGGTTGCTGCGGTCCGGGTCCACGATGATGATTTCGGCGCCCAGCGCGGCGTGCTGGTCGATGAACCGCGCGAGCTGGGCCGGCTGCTGGCGTTCGTAGAGCACGTCGCTGCCGATGATGAGGTCGAAGCGGCCCAGTCCGCTGGCGCCACTGGCGTCGTCGAGCGCCCAGTTGCCGGGCTTGTAGGGCAGCGGGCCCAGGTCGTTGGCGAGCAGGTTTTGCTGCAGGAAGGCCTCGGTCAGCGGGTGCCAGTCGGTCACGGTCACATCGCCGGCCCGCCGGTGGATCACCAGGCTGGCCAGCGCCAGGCCGGCGCCGATCTCCAGGATGCGTTTGCCTTCGATGGCGTGGCTGTGCATGGCCAGTGCGAGCACGCGCGCCGAGGGCCAGACCTGGCCAAACAGCGGCCAGCCCGAGGCGCCCATGCCCGCGTCTTCGGCGCTGCCTTGCGGATCAGCGTATTGCTGGTTGTCGAGCAGGGAGCGGACGTCGTAGTCCAGTCCACCGATGTTGACGGTCTGTTGACGGACCTCGTAGCCGGGCATGGGGTGTTCTCTTCATGGTGCGTGGGCGTGTGAAACGGTTCTGGTCGAACGGGCACAGCGCTTCCATGGGCACCATGGGCAGGGGCATGCGGGGCCGAGGAGGCAATCTCGCGGGTGGGCCGTGCAATGGCTGCCGGCCCGGACCACGGTAACACAGGGGGTGGATGCGCAGTGTATTGAAATCTTTCGATGTATATTCCACCGGCATATTGCAGGGAGCGAACACACATGACACGACCACATCGGTGGATCACCACCTTGAGTCTGTGCCTGCTGGCGGGGCTGGTGCAGACCGGCTGCTCGACGGCGGCGCAAGCCGTTGACCAGGCCCACATCAGCAGCCAGCAGCGCGACTTCGACAAGCAGACCGGCATCCTGCGCCAGCACATGCAGGCGCTGCAGGCGCGTGGCGATCCGCTGGGCGACTACTACTACGCGCTGGCGAATTCGGACGGCTGGATCCACGACGTCACCGACCCGAAAGGTGGCGATGGACGAGCCCATCCCTGGACAACTGGACGACGGCCAAGGGCCGGGGCGGGATCTGGCGCAGTGGGAGCGTGGTTTGGCGCAGTTGCTGCCGCTGCTGCAGCAGCAATGCAGCGCCCGGCGGCTGGTGCTCGATATGGGCAAGCCACAGGTGGCTTATTACTCCATTGCCTACAAGGTTTGGCCTCATTTTCGAGACGGCTACTACCGGTACAACAGCGATGGCAGTCGCACCTTGTTGCGCGATCCGGAGCGCCAGAAGGTCTGGGAATCCATTCACAGGAGCTGTCCCATTCCCCAGGACGAATGGTTGCACGAATGAGGTGTTCTTATGGACCAAAGACCACCGAACCAAGTCGTACCACCCGTCAATGCGCTCAATGCGCTCAATGCGGCCATCGGCATGAGATTGGCGTATTGGGCCTATGAACACAAAGACGTCCAGGTCGCGGAGAAGGTAGCCCGGTATCCGGTTTCTTGGGAGCATGCAAAACTTGGCAAACACCTCCCGGCCGATTGGCCCGTTGCCCGACAGGATGCCGAAGGCCGCTTGTTTCCCGGCAGCCCTGAAGGCTGGAACACCCAGCACAACGCCGATGGCAAGCTGGAGAACCAGTTCAAGGTCTCCATCAACACCGAAACCCGGCAAATCAGCTTCGACTTCAAAGGCTCCGACGCCTGGAGCAACTGGAAGTCCGACCTGGGCAACGCTGGCGCCAGCGAGTTCGCCAAGATCCAGGAACAGGCGCAACGGGCTTTCGAAGCCCTCAAGAACGACGAGCGCTACAAAGACTACCGTTTCGCCGCCACCGGCCACAGCCTGGGTGGCGGCATGGCGCAGAGCTTCGCGCTGCGGAACAACACCGACGCGTACGTCTACAACAGCCTGCCCATCGCCCGCGAAACCATCCGTGGCGACTACTTCAAGGACGCGGGTGGTTATGACAGGGCGCTGGAGCGCTACCAGGCCTCGGGCCGGCAGGTGCACGACGTGCGCACGCCCAACGACGTCGCCACCTACAACTACGAAGGGGTGTGGCAGGGCCAGTACCTCAGTCGCCGCATGGGGCAGGAGCCCACGGTCTTGCCGGGCCCGTCCGTGCCCAACTTCCTCAAGACCGCGATCATGCTCAGCGGCAGTGGCACGCTGGTGGCCGGTGCGATCATGGGGCAGGACCACGCCAACCAGGCGCTGTTCAATGCCCAGCAAGGCCTGTCGGTGAATGCCCAGGGCCGCTACCGCATTCCCGAAGGCCATGCCGACTTCGCCCGGGTGCCACCCGAAGCGCGCCAGCTGTTCGCCCGGCTGGGCGCGTCGCCGGTGAGCAAGGCCAGTTGTGTGGCGGTCAGCGACGACGTTTCGCCGTTCGACCGCTTTCACATCCAGCACGAAGACGGCAGCCAGGCGCACATCGCGGTCAATCCCCGTTCGGGTGACATCGAGATCGACCACTACGACAAGCACGGGCAACGCACCCTGATCGAGATGAACGGTCGCCGTGCGCAGCCGGCCCGCGTCACCCCGTTCGACGCTGAGGGCCATCCCCTCAAGACCGAGACCGTGGCCATGCGGGAAGGTGCACCCTCCAACGGGCATGAACCGACCCGAGTGGCCCAAGCCGGACACCAGAAACCAGCGACCGATGCCGCTCCCGCGTTGAACCCGGCGCAGCAGGCACAGTACGTGCGGGCCCATCAGCAGACGGGCGAAGCGCTGCAGCGCCATGGCCTGAACCCTGCCCAGGTGGGGCAGGTCTGCGCGGCGGCGGTGGCGCACTGTGCACGCGTGGCGCAGGGTGAGCCCGAGCGCTTCCTGGTGAGCAAGGACGGGCAGCGCCTGGCGGTGATGCACGAGGGGCACCTCCTGAGCGAGATGCCCATCGCCCCGGCGCTGGCACGCAGCACCGAAGCGCATCTGGCGCAAGCGGCGCAGCCGCGCGAGACGCCCCTGGCGGTGAACGAACAGGCCCAGGCGAACCAGCACGTAGCTTCAGCGCCGCAGACCCCGGCGCCCTTGCGGGTCTGAGGAGCGGGCGACCCGGTCGATTCGATCGCAACGGGTTCCGCGGGCACTGGAACTGCCGTGTTCGCACTGAATGACAGAATTTTTCTCAATGATCGCTGATACAAAAGGAGGATATATGTTGAAAATCCAGGCCACCCTGTGGGCCATCACGCTGACTTCGGTGCTCAGCGCCTGCGGCAACCTGAAGTCCAGCCCCGACACCCAGGGGCAACCGGCCGCCGCTGCGGTCGACCCGACCACACAGTGCCTGAGTGCCGCCCCCACGCTCACGCGCCACTCCCCCGGTGAGTTGTATCTGAGCGCGGCGCAATGTATCGAGCAGGACAGGCTGGACGACGCGGCTTTCCTCTATGGGGTGGCGGGGAGCGAGGGCCGTTTCGATACCCGTCGGGTGGCCGACACCACCGCACACCAGGTGGCCAACTTCCTGGGTGTGGTCTTCACGAAGCACGTCGGGGAGACTTCGTCGGCCAGGCTGTCTGGGCACATGAGGACCCAGCTCGATGACCCGCAGGCCCGGCAGGCGTTTTGCCGCAGACTGAAGGGGCTTCCACCGCCCAGCTACCACCCGCAATACATGCTCGGCCACGGGATGCAGGCCTTCACCTCCGCCAGCGCGAAAGATGCCCTCATTGCCCTGCCAGATGCACACAAGGCCTGGGCGTCTGCGGTCAACGAGTACATGGACTGCGTTGAGTAGGGCTGCGCCTGTGCGTCGTGCACGAGGGGCGCATCCTGAGCGAGATGCCCATCGCCCCGGCGCTCGCACGCGACAGGTGTCCGCGCCGCAGACCCCGGCGTCCGTGCGGGTCTGAGGAACAAGGCCCCACCCCGCAGCGCCCCGCTCTACAATCCGCAGCTTCACCGGGGGTGCCGGGCCCGCAGCGACGCGGGCAGCGGCTGAGAAATACCCCTCTCACCTGATCTGGGTTGTGCCAGCGTAGGGAGCGTGACCAGCCGGCCGCCGATGGATGCGAGCTGTCCCTGTCAGGCGCTTCCCGTGGCGTTTTTTTCGACAAGGCGGCTTCACATGCAACGGCGGTTTTTTTCTGCGGCACTGGTTTCGGTTTCCTTCGCGGCCCTGGGCGCAGCGCCCGCGGCCTGGGCGCAGGCGGTGCCGCTGCGCGTGCTGACCCACGGTTCGTTCGATCTGCCCAAGGAGCTGCTGGCGCAGTTCGAGAAAGACGCGGGCGTGAAGCTGCAGATCGTCAAGGCCGGTGACGCCGGCGAAATGGTCAACAAGCTGATCCTCACCAAAGCCCGGCCCATCGCCGATGTGGTCTACGGCATCGACAACACGCTGCTGCCGCGCGCGCTCGCCGCGGGTGTGATCGATCCCCACACCGGTCCCGCCGCCCAGCGCGCCTCGGCCGCCGCCATGGTCGAGGGCGCCGACAAGACCGGAGTGGTTTCGGGCGTGGTCCCGGTGGACTACGGCTTCGTGAACCTCAACGTCGACAAAGCCTGGTTCGCCAGCAAGGGCCTGGCGCTGCCGACCTCGCTGGAAGACCTGGCCAAGCCCGCCTACGCCAAGCTGCTGGTGGTGCAGAACCCGGCCACCTCCAGCCCCGGCCAGGCCTTCATGTTCGCCACCATCGCCGGCCTGGGCGAAGAGGCCGCATTCCAGTGGTGGGGCCAGATGCGCGCCAACGGCGTGAAGGTGGTCAAGGGCTGGACCGAGGCCTACTACACCGAGTTCACGCGCAACGGCGGCACGCGGCCCATCGTCGTCAGCTACGCCAGCAGCCCGGCGGCCGAGGTGTTCTACGCCAAGGAAAAACTCAGCGTTTCGCCCACCGCCAACCTGTTCCTCAAGGGCGGTGTGTTCCGTCAGGTCGAAGGTGTGGCGCTGGTCAAGGGCGGCAACCCGGCCGCGCGCGAAGCAGCGAACCAGTTCATCGAGTTCCTGCGCTCGGCCCCGGCCCAGCAGGCGCTGCAGACCACCATGTGGATGTTCCCGGCCGAAGCGGGCGCGGCGCGTGTGGAGGTGATGAAGGCGCACGCCAGCGAGCCGACGGCGTTTGACAACCCGGCGGATGCACACCTGAAAGCCAAGGCCTGGCTGCAGCGCTGGACCAAGGTGGTCCTCAAATAAACCCCATACAGCGCCCAGCCCGCTGGCTGCTGCCCGCGCTGCCGCTGGTCTTTCTGGCGCTGCTGCTGGTGGCGCCGGTCGTGCGGCTGCTGGCCGAGGGCTTGGGCGCGGGGGAATGGTCCGGTGGCGAGCCGCTGCGCTGGCTCGATGTCTGGCAGGACGACTACCTGCGCTGGCGCGTGTTGTGGTCCTTGACCCAGGCGGCGATCACCTGCGCACTGGCCCTGGTGCTGGGCCTGCCGGTGGCCTGGGTGCTGGCGCGGCTGGAGTTTCCGGGCCGCGCGCTCGTGCTGCGCCTGCTGATGCTGCCCTTCGTGGTGCCCACGCTGGTGGCCGCGCTCGGCGTGCTCGCGCTCTGGGGGCCGCGCGGTCTGCTGGGTGTGCCGTTGGCCGGGGCTGGCATCGAACTGGTGGACACGCCCTGGCTGCTGCTTTATGGCAACCTGTTCTTCAACCTCTGCGTGGTGGTCCGCGCCGGCGTGGACGCGCTGGAGCAGGTGAGCGCGCCGCGTGTGGCCGCCGCGCGCACGCTGGGGGCCACGCCCTGGCGCGCATTCTGGCGCGTGGAGTGGCCGGCGATCGCACCCTGGCTGGCGTCGGCGCTGTGCCTGGTGTTCCTCTACTGCTTTGCCGGCTTCGGCCTCGCGCTGATCCTGGGCGGGCAGGACTACGCCACGGTCGAGGTCGAGATCTACACCCTGGTGGCGCACGAACTGGAACTGGGTCAGGCGGGCGTGCTCGCGGTCTGGATGCTGGGGCTGACCGGCGCCGTGGCTCTGGCCTACGCTTGGCTGGAGAAGCGACTCGCAGCGCCCGGCCGCGTGTCACCGGTGGCGCGCCAGCGTCCCTGCAGCGGTGCGCAGTGGTCGGCGGTGGGCGCCGCGTTGCTGGTGTTGTTCGTCGTGTGCGCGGCGCCGCTGCTGGCCATCGTGTGGCGCGCGGCGCAGGCGCTGCTGACCGGGCAGGGCGCCGCCGTTCTGTTCGAAGCCGACACGCGCGCGGCTCTGTGGAACACGCTGCGCTTCACCGCCATGGCGCTGACCCTGGCCACTGCGCTTGGCCTCACGCACGCGCTCGCGGTGCGCGCGCTGGACACAGCGAGCCTGCAGCGCCACGCCTGCGAAGCGCGCGGTGTGCTGGCGCTGGCCTGGCGCGCCGCGGCCTTCCTGCCGTTTGTGGTGTCGCCGGTCACGGTCGCGTTCGGCCTGTTGCTGCTCTACCCGGACTGGACCGCGAGCCTGGCCCTGCTGGTGGCGGCCTACGCGCTGCTGGCCTATCCCTTCGTGGCCAAGTCGCTCACCGCCGCAGGCCGCGGCCACGCTGGGCGCACGGCCATGGCGCGTGTTGTGGCGGGTCACGCTGCCGCTGGTGGCGCCCGCGCTGCGCCGCGGTATGGCCTTCGCCGCCGCCACCGCGCTGGGCGAGTTCGCCGTCACGCTGTTCCTCTCGCGCCCCGAATGGACCACGCTCACGACGCTGATCTACCAGCACTTGGGCCGCCCCGGCGCCGCCAACCTCGACGCCGCGCTGGTGCTCGCCTGTGTGCTGATGGGGCTGGCGCTGGCCGCGTTCACGCTGCTCGAAGACCCTGCGCAGAAGGACAATGACGCTCATGCTTGAACTGCGCGACATCCGCAAACAATGGGACCACCGCCCGCTGCTCGACGGCGTGAGCCTGCGCGTGGCGGCCGGCGAAACCGTGGCCCTGCTCGGTGCCTCGGGCAGCGGCAAGAGCACCCTGCTCAAGATCGTGGCCGGGCTGGACGCGCCCGAGGTGGGCAGCGTGTGGTTCGATGGCGTGGACATCACGGCCCTGCCGCCCGAGCAGCGCGGCTTTGCGCTCATGTTCCAGGACTTCGCGCTGTTCCCCCACCTCAACTTGCAGGACAACGTGGCCTTCGGTCTGGTGGAGCAAGGCGTGCGCCGCAGCGAGGCGCGGGAGCGCTCGCGCATCATGCTCGCGCGCTTCGGCCTCGCCGGTCAGGCGCTGGGCAAGGTCTGGACGCTGTCGGGCGGTGAGCAGCAGCGCGTGGCGCTGGCGCGTGCGCTCATCACGCAGCCGCGCGCCCTGCTGCTCGACGAACCCTTCAGCGCACTCGACGCCACGCTGCGCGAGCAGCTGCGCACCGAGTTCCGCGAACGCATCGCCGAGGCGGGCATGACCGCCATCCTGGTCACGCACGACGAACAGGAAGCCCGCGCCATGGCGCAGCATGGCTGGGGCCTGCAGGGCGGGAAGCTGGTTTCACTCTGGTGAGAGTCTGGCTCCCTCTCCCGCCAACGGGAGAGGGCAGGGGTGAGGGGCCCCCAGTACCGCTGGCACAATGAATCCGCAGGCACCTGCGGGTGCATCCCACTCACACATCCAACGGGAGTTCACATGGGCTGGTTTTCCAAATCCACCGACGGCTTTTTCCTCAGCACCACCACGCCGCCAGGCATCGAATTGAAGCAGTACCTGGGGGTGGTCAACGGCGAAGCCATCATCGGCGCCAACATCTTCCGCGACATGTTCTCGTCGGTCCGTGACGTCGTGGGCGGACGCGCCGGCGGCTACGAGCGCGCGCTGGCCGGTGCACGCGACGCGGCGATGGACGAACTGATCGAGGCGGCGAAACAGATGGGCGCCAACGGTGTGATCGGCATCGACTTCGACTACGAAGTCATGGGCGAGACCAACGGCATGATGATGGTCGCCGTCAGTGGCACGGCGGTCAAGCTGGGCTGAGGACCACCGCATGCCCATGGACGCCTACATCCTCATCGGCAACGCCAACACCCGCAAGACCTCGGTCGTGCGCAGCCTCACGGGCTGTTTCAACCGCAGCGTGCGCGACATCCAGCTGCAAAGCAGCCGGCGACCGCAGCGCTTCTACGCCCGTGTCGGCACCCTGCAGATCACCCGGACCTCGATCGAAGATTTCATCCATGAAGTGGACCGTTCGCGTTGCGAAGCGGTGGTGTTCTGCCTCTCGCCCACGGCACACAAGACCGACCTGGAGGAATTTCCCGACGCCCAGACCTACGTGGCCGCCCTGCGTGAGCGGGGCTGGCGCATCAAGGGCGTGGCGGTGCTGGGCCAGGACGGCGGCGGCGTGCGCGCGCCCAACCTGCGGCAGTACATCCAGGCGCCGACGGCACCCGTCAATCTGACGGCGCGCGATGTGCGGGCGCAGTTCGGGTGGCTGTGAACCTTGGCCGCAGGGACGCAGAAGTTCGCTATGAACAGGTTGTTCAGTGCTTGGCAGAGGTGGCTGACGGTGCTTCTGCTTATGTTGGGGTGCATGAACGCTCATGCCGAGGTGTACCGGTGGGTGGACGATCAGGGCCGTGTGCATTTTGATGACCGTCCGCCGGAAAAGAGGCCCAAGAAGGGCGTCGAAGAGGTCAAGGTGCGGCGGGGTAATGTCGTGGACCCGGTGAAGATCGTTCCTCCCAGCAAAGAACCTGCGGTGGAACCACTGTCTGAACCCGCTTCAGTGGCAGCGCCGGGTTCACCCCAGGGCAAAGGGGGTGTGGTGGCCAGTCAAGCCGATTGCGCCGCGAAGAAGAAAGCCTACGAAGCCTCGACGGCCTGTTATGACGCTTGCGTTCAGATGGCGTGCACTCCGGGGGGCTGTTTCAGGAACCTCAGCAAGTGTGGTCATTGCACCAACCTTTTCATGCCCCGTTGTTGATGTCAGGGCGGCGGCCGCTTCACTGCGGCCGCAGCGCACGCAGCAGCTTCAGCCCGCCGCGCCCGTTCACTTCCATCCCCAGCCGCGCCTGCTCCAACCGGATTGCTTCGCGGCTCTTCTCACCCAGCATGCCGTCCACCTCTCCAATGTCGTGACCGCGCAGGATGAGCAGGCCTTGCAGTTCGCGGCGCTCGGCGCGCGAGATGCCCGGGTCGTCGGTGGGCCAGGGGGTGGTGAAGGGGCCGGCGCCGCGCAGGCGGTCGCTCAGGTGGGCGATGGCCAGGCCGTAGCTTTCGGCGGCGTTGTAGCTGTAGATCGCGTCGAAATTCTTGAACACGAGGAAGGCCGGACCTTGTGCGCCCGCGGGCGTCATCAGGCCGGCGGAGCCGAGGCCGCCGGGCAGGGGTGAGCCGTCCACGCGGCGCACACCGCGTGCGGCCCACTCGCTCAGGGGGCGCTTGCTGCGGCGGCCTTCCTGCGTGGCGCTGAAACCATCGGGCAGCTTGACCTCAAAGCCCCAGGGCTGGCCGGCCTGCCAGCCGGCCTTGGTGAGGAAGTTCGCGGTGGAGGCGAGTGCGTCGGCGGTGCTGTCCATCAGGTCACGGCGGCCGTCGCCATCGAAGTCGACGGCCAGGCGTTCGAAGGTGGTGGGCATGAACTGCGTGTGGCCGAAGGCGCCGGCCCAGGAGCCCACGAGCCGCTCGGGTGCGATGTGGCCGCCCTGCAGGATGCGCAGCGCCGAATAGAGCTCGCCGCGAAAAAACGCCTGGCGCCGACCAAAGCACGACAGCGTGCCCAGTGCCTGCACCAGCGGGTATTTGCCGAAGTTCTGGCCGAAGTTGCTCTCCACGCCCCAGACCGCCACCACCGTGGCCGGGTCCACCCCGAAGCGTTGCTGCACACGCGCCAGCGTCTCGGCATGCGTCGCCAGCATGGCGCGCCCGTCGGCCACACGTTCCTCGTCGACCAGGCCGCTGAGGTAGTCCCAGATCGGCATGCGGAACTCGGGCTGGTAGTCCAGCTTCTCGATCACGCTCATGTCGGGCTGCAGGTCCTCGGTGAAACGGCGGTAGGCCGATTCGGAGACGCCGGCGGCGCGGGCCGTGCCTTGCAGGTCGTCGATGCAGCGGGTGAACTCGGGCGGAGCGGTCTGGGCGAACGCGGGCAGGGTGATGGCCAGGGCGGCCAGTTGCAGGATGTGTTTCATCTCATGCCGCCCAGGTGCTGCCGTGCTCTGGCACCATCGCCTGCCAGCGCAGCTCGGTCTCGATGCGGTGGCGCAGCGCGTCGGAGGCGCCCATGTCGCCGTGCGTGACGAACACGCGGTGCGGTGCGGTGGGCAGGGCGCGCAGCCAGTCCATGAGCTGGCTGGCGTCGGCGTGCGCCGAGGCCGATTTCATCTGCACCACCTCGGCGCGCACGGGCACGTCCTGGCCGTGGATGCGCAGCTTGGTCGCGCCGTCCGACAGGCTGGCGCCACGCGTGCCGGGCGCCTGGTAGCCGGTGAGCACCACCATGTTGCGGTGGTGGCCAAGGTACTGCACCAGGTGGTGCAGCACGCGCCCGCCGGTGGCCATGCCGGCGGCGGCGAGCACGATCTTGGGGCCGTGTTGTTGGGCGATGGCCTTGGACTCGTCGGCCGAGCGCGTCATCTTGGCCACGTGCTCCATGTCGCGGCACTGCGCGGCGTTGAGCCGGTGCTCGCCCAGGTGGCGGTCGTAGAGGTCGGTGGTGTGGATGGCCATGGGGCTGTCCAGGTACACCGGCAGGCTGTGCGGCAGCACGCCGTTGGCCTTGAGCAGGGCGATGGCGTGCAGGATCTCCTGCGCGCGGCCCACCGCGAACACCGGCACCACGGCCGTGCCACCGCGCGCGGCCACGCGCGCCAGCGCCGGGCCGAGTTCGGCCAGCACGTCTTCTTCGGGGTGCTCGCGGTCGCCGTAGGTGGACTCGACCACCACCACGTCGGCCGCGGGCGGCTTGTCGGGCGGATTCATCAGCGAATCGTCGGGCCGGCCCAGGTCGCCCGAGAACAGAATGCGTTTGCCACCCACTTCCAGCAGCAGGCTGGCCGCGCCGAGGATGTGGCCCGCACTGGTGAAGCTCGCCTTCCAGCCATGCAGCGGTTCAAAGACCTGGTGCGTGGGCACGGTGCGGATCAGCTTGAGGCAGTCCAGCGCGTCACTCTCGGTGTAGAGCGGCAGCGCGGGCGCGTGTTTGCTGAAGCCTTTGCGGTTGGCGAAATTGGCGTCTTCTTCCTGGATGTGGCCGCTGTCGGGCAACAGGATCTGCGCGAGATCGCGCGTGGCGGGTGTGGCCCAGACCTTGCCGCGAAAACCCTCCTTGGCCAGCAGGGGCAGGTAGCCGCTGTGGTCCAGGTGCGCGTGCGTCAGGATCACGGCGCCGATGTGGTTGGGCATCACCGGCAACGGGTCGCGGTTGCGCAGGCGCAGCTGCTTGTAGCCCTGGAACAGGCCGCAGTCCACGAGCACGCTCTGCCCGTTGAATTCGACCAGGTATTTGGAGCCGGTGACGGTGCCGGCCGCGCCGAGGAATCGGATGTGTACATTCATGCAAATCATCTTACCCTTGTGGTGACGCTAAAACCCTCCACCCAGGAGTCCGATCCATGCCCATTCAGGCGGTTGTTTTTGATGCCTACGGCACCTTGTTCGATGTGTATTCGATCGGCGCGCTGGCCGAACGCCTGTACCCTGGTCAGGGTGCGACGATCTCGACGATCTGGCGCGACAAACAGATCGAATACACGCGCCTGATTTCGCTGTCGGACCCCGACGGTGAAAACGGCAGCCGCCACTACCGGCCCTTCTGGGACCTGACCCGCCAGGCCTTGCGCTACGCTCTCCAGCGCCTGGACCTGCCGCTGTCGGACGCGCACGAAGAAGCGCTGATGGCGCAGTACGCCCAGCTCACCGCCTTCCCGGAAAATCACGGTGTGCTGCAGACCTTGCGCGAACGTGGCATGACCACCGCGATCCTTTCCAACGGCAACCCCGAGATGCTGGCCTCGGCCGTGCAGAGTGCGGGCATGGCCGATCTGCTGGACCACCTGATCTCGGTCGATGGCGTGCGCCAGTTCAAGACCATGCCGGTGGCGTATGGCGAAGTGGCCCGCCACATCGTGGCTGAGAGGGCGGACGTGCTGTTTGTCTCCAGCAACGCGTGGGACGTGCTCGGCGCCACCTGGTTCGGCTTCACCACCCTGTGGATCAACCGCCAGAGCCTGCCCTTCGAGACCATCGGGCGCCGGCCCGACCACACGGGCTCCGACCTGTGTGCGGTGCTGGATGTGCTGGGGCCGGTTGCGTGAGGGGATGACCCCGAGGTATCGGCTTGCTATGGCTCCGGAGCGTCTCACCGCCGCACGAAGAGGTCCAGCCCAGGGCACCGCCGGGCCGGCTTTGCCGGACGGCCAGTGCCGCCCCCTTGAGGGGGGCGCGCGCAGCGCGGCGGGGGTGCTTCGATTCAGCCCAGGCTGGCGTCCAGCATCAGCATGAAAATGAAGCCGGCCATGAGCGTGACCGAGGCCATGCCCTCGAAGCCGTTGCGGTGCGTTTCGGGAATGATCTCGTGGCTCACGACGAAGATCATCGCGCCCGCGGCCACCGCCAGGCCAATCGGATAGAAAGCCGGAAAACCGCCCAGCACCGACAGGCCGAGGATGGCGCCGAAGGGCTCGGCCAGGCCCGAGAGCGCGGCCACCGCCCACGACTTGCCCGCGCTCTGGCCCAGCGTGCGCAAGGCCATCGCCACGATCAAGCCTTCGGGCATGTTCTGCAGGCCGATGGCCAGCGCCACCGAGGCGCCCGCATTCACCGGCGCGCCGCCGTCCACGCCGAGCGCGGTGCCCGCGTAGGCCGCGCCCACCGCCAGGCCCTCGGGCACGTTGTGGATCAGGATCGCCAGCACCATCAACCAGGCGCGCTGGGTGGCGCCCGGGTCGCGGCCGTCGGCCGTGGTCCATTGGGCCGCGTGGCCGGTGGCGGCCGGGGGCAACACCGCGTGTTCGTGCGGCAAGGCGCGGTCGATGCCGATCATCAGCAACATGCCCAACGTGAGACCGATGGCGGTGAGCCCGGCGGCGCCGGTGCGTGCCGAACCGGTGGCGGCGAGCAGGGCCTGCCCGGCATCAATCGACGGCAGGAGCAGCGCGAAGATGGCCGCGGCCAGCATCACACCCGCGGCGAACGACATGAGCGCCGACTCCTGGCGTTTGCTCACGCGCTGCACCAGAAACACGGGCAGGGCGCCCACCGCCGTGGCCAGTGCCGCGAGCAGCGAAGCCTGCACGCCCGCCGTCATGGCGCTGCTGGCGCCGGTGGCGTCCCACCAGACGCGGGTGGGCGCCCAGAAGGTGCTGCCCGCCGCCAGCCCCGCCATCAGCAACAGGCCGGTACCGAGCGCGAACAGGGTGTTGCGCAGCGCGTGCGGTGGCACCGGCAGCTCCAGGCGCTGCATCTGCAACCACACGGGCTGGATCTGGCGGATGAGGGCGGTCATGGCGGGCTCCTGGCAGGGTGTTCGGCGGTGTTTTCAACCGTTCTGGATGGGTAGTTTGTCAAAAACTATTGAAAAATACCATTTGATTGCCTTGATGGGACTCATAGCCGCAGCGGGGTCCGCAGCACCGGGTCATAGAGGTCAAAACACATGTGGCTCAGCTGTTTTAGTAATAAACAACTGAAAACGTATTCGTTCCAGTTTGGTTGATCGGCTTCCATGATCGGCTCCGTTGTTCATTCATTTCCGGAGAAGACCCATGAAAACCCGCCGCAGCTTCACCACCGCACTGATCGCCAGCACCCTGGCCGCCACCGCGTTGCCGGCTTTTGCACAGCCCGCCCCCGTCACCCTGCTCAACGTGTCCTACGACCCGACGCGCGAGCTGTACGTCGAAGTCAACGCCGCGTTCACCAAATACTGGAAGGCCAAAACCGGCCAGGACGTCACCATCAAGCAAAGCCATGGCGGCTCAGGCAAGCAGGCCCGCTCCATCATCGACGGCCTGGACGCCGACGTCGCCACGCTGGCGCTGGCCGGCGACACCGACGCGCTGCACGCCAACGGCGGCTGGATTCCCAAGGACTGGCAGAAACGCCTGCCGCTCAACAGCGCGCCCTACACCTCCACCATCGTGCTGGTGACCCGCGCGGGCAATCCGAAAAACATCAAGGACTGGGACGACCTGATCCGTCCCGACGTGAAGGTCATCACCCCCAACCCCAAGACCTCGGGCGGTGCGCGCTGGAACTACCTGGCCGCCTGGGAATTCGCCAGGCGCAAGTACGGCAGCGAGGCCAAGGCCAGGGAGTTCGTGGGCAAGCTGTACGCCAACGTGCCCGTGCTCGACTCGGGCGCGCGCGGCTCGTCCATCACCTTCGCCCAGCGCGCCCAGGGCGACGTGTTCATCTCCTGGGAAAACGAGGCCTGCCTGCTGGAGAAGGAGTTTGGCAACAAGGTGGACTTCGTCTACCCCTCGCTCTCGATCCTGGCCGAGCCGGCCGTGACCGTGGTGGACAAGAACGTGGACAAGAAGGGCACCCGCGCCGTGGCCACCGCCTACTTGGAGTACCTGTACACCGAAGAGGCGCAGGACATCATCGGCAAGAACTTCTACCGCCCGATCTCGGCCAAGGCCCAGGCCAAGTACGCCAGGCAGCTGCCCAAGCTCAACCTGTTCACCATCGACCAGGCCTTCGGTGGCTGGGACAAGGCGGCCAAGCTGCACTTTGTCGATGGTGCGAGCTTCGATCAGATCTACACGCGCAAATGAACGCCGACCGCATCCTCATCGTGCCGGGCTGGCACAACTCCGAGCCCGCGCACTGGCAGAGCCTGTGGGAAGCGCGGTTGCCCGGTGCCCGGCGGGTGGCGCAGGGCGACTGGTTGTTCCCGCGCTGTCAAGACTGGGTGGATCGGCTGGCGGACGACATCCTCTCCAGCCGTGGTGAACGGGTGGTGCTGGTTGCCCACAGCCTGGGCTGCATGGCGGTGGCCCACCTGCCTCCCGAGGCCGCAGCCCGTGTGAGCACCGCACTGCTGGTGGCGCCAGCCGACCCGGAGCGGCGGGCGCAGCTCGCGGACTTCGCGCCCGTGCCGTACCAGCGCCTGCCCTACCGCAGCATCCTGGTGGCCAGCAGCAACGACCCCTATTGCCCGGTGCGACTCGCCGGCGCCTACGCCCGGGTCTGGGGCAGCGAGTTCGTTCGGCTGGAGAACGCGGGCCACATCAACGTGGCTTCCGGCTTGGGCGAGTGGCCACAGGGCCTGCAACTGCTGGCTCGGTTGGGTGTCGACGTCGACCCCGCCGAGCTGTTGCGGCGTGCGGCCTGATGGCCATGGGTTTGAAAAGACCTCAACACCACCCGCATCAGGCCATGACCACGGCGATGAAGGCCAGCATGAAGATCAGCAGGGCCGCCATGGCCGGCAGGATGAGGGGCATGTAGTGCACGACGCTGTCAAGGATGTCTTCTGCGTGCTCTTCTGCGTACGCACGCAGTTCAGGGTCGGAGTAGATCCTCGGATGGTCGGCCATGGCCTGGTCGGGAGGTGGCTGATGGTGCTGCATGGCAATGGCCTTTCAAGCTTGAATCGGGGCGAGCGACGCTTCTGTGCCAACAGCCTGACCTGATCGAGCGCGCACGTCAACCACACGACTCGCATGGCTTTTTCATGCGAGAGAACCCACCACATGAACACCTCAACTTTCCCTGCCGTCATTCCACGGGATGCCAGTCCCCGTCGCGCCGCGCGCCGTGTGCTGCCGGGCTTCAAGCTCACGCTCGGCTTCACGGTGTTTTACCTGTGCCTGATCGTGCTGATTCCGCTGTCGGCGCTGCTGTTCAAGACCTTCACCCTGACCTGGCCGCAGTTCTGGGAGGCCGTCACCTCGCCGCGCGTGCTGGCGTCCTACCGGCTCACCTTCGGCGCCTCGTTCATCGCGGCCTGTGTGAACGTGGTGTTCGGCCTGCTGGTGGCCTGGGTGCTGGTGCGCTACCCGTTTCCGGGCAAGAAGGTCGTGGACGCGCTGGTGGACCTGCCGTTCGCGCTGCCCACCGCCGTGGCTGGCATTTCGCTCACCGCGCTGCTGGCGGGCAATGGCTGGATCGGTTCGCTGCTGAAGCCGCATGGCATCCAGCTCGCCTTCAATCCGAATGGCGTGGTGATCGCGCTGATCTTCATCGGTCTGCCCTTCGTGGTGCGCACGGTGCAGCCGGTGCTGGAAGACGCCGAGAAGGAGCTGGAAGAGGCCGCGACTTGCCTGGGCGCCACACGCTGGCAGACCTTCAGCCGCGTGATATTCCCCAGCATCGCGCCCGCGCTGCTGACCGGCTTTGCCATGGCCTTCGCGCGCGCCGTGGGTGAGTACGGCTCGGTCATCTTCATCGCCGGCAACATGCCCATGGTGTCGGAGATCACGCCGTTGATCATCATCGGCAAGCTGGAGCAGTACGACTACGCCGGTGCCACCGCGGTGGCCACGGTGATGCTGGTGATCTCGTTCATGCTCCTTCTCGTGATCAATGGATTGCAGGGCTGGCAGCGCAAGCGCTCCGCGGGAAATTCGCAATGAGCTCGCAGAACAACATCCGCACCGCCCAGCGCGGCACCACCGAAGCGCCCTGGATCCGCTGGACGCTGACCGGCATCGCGCTGGTCTTCATGTTCCTCTTCCTGGTGCTGCCGCTGGCGGCGGTGTTCACCGAAGCCCTGCGAAAGGGCTGGGACGCCTACTGGGAAGCGCTGAAAGAACCCGACGCCTGGGCGGCGATCCGCCTCACGCTGCTGACCGCCGCCGTGGCCGTGCCGCTGAACCTGGCCTTCGGCATCGCGGCCGCCTGGGCGATTGCCAAGTACGAGTTCCGGGGCAAGTCTTTCCTCACCACGCTGATCGACCTGCCGTTCTCGGTCTCGCCCGTGGTGGCCGGCCTGATCTACGTGCTGGTGTTCGGCGCGCAGGGCTGGCTCGGCCCCTGGCTGATGGAACACGACATCAAAATCGTGTTCGCCGTGCCCGGCATCATCCTGGCCACCGTCTTCGTCACCTTCCCCTTCATCGCGCGCGAGCTGATCCCGCTGATGCAGGTGCAGGGCAACGACGAGGAACAGGCCGCCATCGTGCTGGGTGCCACCGGCTGGCAGACCTTCTGGTACGTGACCCTGCCCAACATCCAGTGGGGCCTGATCTACGGTGTGATCCTGTGCAACGCGCGCGCCATGGGTGAGTTCGGCGCGGTGTCCGTGGTCTCGGGCCACATCCGCGGCCAGACCAACACCATGCCACTGCACATCGAGGTGCTCTACAACGAGTACCAGTCGGTGGCCGCCTTCGCCGTGGCCTCGCTGCTGGCCCTCCTGGCCCTGGTCACGCTGGTGATCAAGAGCGTGGTCGAGTGGCGCCACGAACGCGAGATGAAGGCGATTGCCGAACTGCCGCCCGAGAACCCGCACGCACGCGCAGCTCCGGCCCCCGTGGCCTCCGCCGCCTGACCCGAACGAGGACGAAACCATGAGCATCCAGATCCGCGACGTCAACAAGCACTTCGGCAACTTCCACGCGCTGAAGAGCGTCAACCTCGACATCGACTCCGGCGAGTTGCTGGCGCTGCTGGGCCCGTCGGGCTGCGGCAAGACCACGCTGCTGCGCATCATCGCCGGCCTGGAAACGCCGGACACCGGCAGCATCCACTTCAGCGGCGAAGACACCACCGACGTGCACGTGCGCGATCGCAACGTGGGTTTCGTGTTCCAGCACTACGCGCTGTTCCGCCACATGAGCGTGTTCGAGAACGTGGCCTTCGGCCTGCGCGTGAAGCCGCGCGGCGAGCGCCCGAGCGACGCGCAGATCAAACAGAAGGTGACCGACCTGCTCAAGCTCGTGCAGCTCGACTGGCTGGCCGACCGCTATCCCTCGCAGCTCTCCGGCGGCCAGCGCCAGCGCATCGCGCTGGCCCGGGCGCTGGCGGTGGAACCCCAGGTGCTGCTGCTCGACGAGCCCTTCGGCGCGCTCGACGCCAAGGTGCGCAAGGAATTGCGCCGCTGGCTGCGTCGCCTGCACGACGAACTGCACGTGACCAGCATCTTCGTCACCCACGACCAGGAGGAGGCGCTGGAGGTGGCAGACCGCGTGGTGCTCATGAACAAGGGCGAGGTCGAACAGTCGGGCTCTCCGCAGGAGGTGTGGGACCACCCGGCCAGCCCGTTCGTCTATGGCTTCCTGGGTGACGTGAACCTGTTCCACGGCCGCGCTCACGAAGGCCTGCTGCACCTGGACGGCGTGGCGATCGACACCCCCGAGCACGCCGGCGCGCAAAACGCGCAGGCCTTTGCCTACGTGCGCCCGCACGACCTGGATGTGCAGCGCCACACGCCGGGTGCCAGCGGCATCGTCGCCAAGCTCAGCCGAGCCATCGTGGTGGGCCCCATCGCACGCCTGGAGTTGCTGCCGGTGGAGAACAACCACCTGGCGGGCCACGACCCGCTGATCGAGGCGCAGATTCCCGCGCAGCAGTTCCGCGACCTGGGTTTCAAAGAGGGCGAGACGCTGGTGGTGTCGCCGCGCAAAGTGCGGGTGTTCCTGCAGCCGGCCTGATCGCTACCGATCAGCGTTTCTGCGTCAGCAAGGTGCTGCCGCTTGAGGCGGCACTGGCGCGCTCACGCCATGGTCACCGCGCGACAAAGGCCAGCATGAAGATCAGCAAGACCGCCATGCCGGGCAGGATGAGCGGCATGTACTGGATGACTCCTTCAAGGATGTCTTACGCCTGCTCTTCGGCGTACGCGCGCAACTCCGGGTCTGAATATTCCAGCGGGTGGTTGGACATCGCCTGGTCTGGGGGTGGGTGGATGTGTTGCATGGCAATCTCCTTGAAAAGGTTCACCGGCCATGCGGCTGTCGCTGCCTGTTTGAGCCAACGGCGATGCCGCAATCGCAGCCTGATCCGAGTGCGGGCCCGCGTCAACCACGGCGGCGTTGTGGCCTTTTTCTTTTCAGATGGCGCAGCGGTCCAGCCAGTCCCAGCCAGCCCCAGCCGGATCCCGCCGCTGGCCAGCGCGGGGCCTTTGTGTATCAGACCCGTTGCGCGCTCAGGCAGAATATCCAGCGCGGCTGCGCGTTTGCATCCGCATTGATGGTGGGCCGCACGATGAACATGGATGACGCAATCTCCGAAGAGGAACTGGCCGCCCTCGAAGTGACGCTGCCCACCGCGCTGGAGCTTTGCCGGCTGGGACTGGCCTCGATGATCGACATACGTCAGACCTTCGAGATCGAGATGAAAGGCGCAATCCCGGACAGCGTGCACATCCCCTTGTTCGAGGTCAAGCGCATGCTCGGCCACACCTTGACCGAGGACGAGCAGGACATCCTGGACGCGGGCAAGCCGAAGGACATGGATGCCATGTCCTTCTTTTCAATGATCAATCAGTTGCACCACGCGCGCGATCACTTGCTGCTGTGTGTCTGCAACAGCGGTCGGAGAAGCCTCGCCGCGGCATCGCTGCTTCGCTCACTGGGCTACCCGAAGGCCTTGTCGGTGGCCGGTGGCTTCCAGGCTTGGAAGAAGCTGAATGATGTGGCTCTGAAAACGGCACTGCCATCCACTCCAAGCTGAGTGGCGGAGCCGCCGGGATAGGCCCCTCAAAATCCCACAGCCTGCCCGTCGCGCCGCGGATCGCTCGCCGCCACATAGCCCTCGCTCGCCGGGTCGCCGAGGCGCCAGATGAACTGCCCCGAGCCGAAGTCCTGGTAGGGGTCGTCGATCAGGCGGGTCTGGTGGCCCAGGTTTTTCAGGCCCTGCACCGTGGCCGGGTCCATGGCGGATTCGACGTTGATGTGCAGCCCGGCGTCGAAGCGCCAGCGTGGCGCGTCGCAGGCGGTCTGCGGGTGCTGGGCGTGGTCGAGCAAACGCACGAGGGTCTGCACATGGCCCTGGGGCTGCATGTTGGCGCCCATGACACCGTAGCTCATCACCGGTTGCCCGTCTTTCGTGAGGAAGGCCGGCACGATGGTGTGGAACGGCCGCTTGCCCGGTGCCACCAGGTTGGCCGTGTTGCGGCCGGGGCCGACTTGCAGGTTGAAGCCGTGGCCGCGGTTCTGCAGGCTGATGCCGAACAAGGGCTCCACCGCGCCCGAGCCGAAGCCCATGTAGTTGCTCTGGATGAAGCTGACCATCATGCCGCGCTCGTCGGCCGCGCTGAGGTACACCGTGCCACCCTTGGCGGGGTTGCCGGCACCGAAGTCCTGCGCGCGCTGCCGGTCGATCAGCTTCGCGCGTCCGCGCAGGTAGGACGGATCGAGCATCTGCTCGGTGCTCACGTCCATCGCGCCGGGTTCGGCCACGTAGCGGTAGACGTCGGCGAAGGCGAGCTTCATGGCTTCGATCTGCAGATGTTGCGCGGCCACGCTGTCCACCGGCATCTCGGCGAGGTCGAAGTTCGAGAGGATGCCCAGCGCGATCAGCGCGGCGATGCCCTGGCCATTGGGCGGGATCTCGTGCAGCGTGTGGCCGCGGTAGTCCTGGCCGATGGGCGCGACCCACTCGGGGTGGAAGGCCGCCAGGTCGGTCTCGGTCAGCGCGCCACCGTGTTGCGCCGCGAAGCGCGCCAGCGCCTGCGCGATGGGGCCGCGGTAGAAGGCCTCGCCTTTCGATTCGGCGATGGCGCGCAGGCCGCGCGCGGCGGCCGGAAACTTGAACAGTTCACCCACCTGCGGCGCGCGGCCCCAAGGCAGGAAGTGCTCGGCAAAGCCGGGCTGGCTTTGCAGCTCGGGCGTGGCCGCGGCCCATTTCTGCCGCACCACCACCGGCACCGCATAACCGCGCTCGGCCAGTTCGATCGCTGGTTGCATCAGATCGGCAAAGGGCAGCCGGCCGAAGCGTTCGCTCAGGGCCGCCCAGCCGGCCACGGCGCCGGGCACGGTGACCGAATCGATGCCGCGCTTCGGGGGCGTGAGCGCGTCGCTGCCGTGCTTGCGGTGGAAGTACCCCGGCGTCCAGGCCATCGGCGCGGTGCCGGAGGCGTTGAGGCCGTGCAGTTGCTGCCCGTCCCAGAGGATGCAGAACGCGTCCGACCCCAGCCCGTTGCTCACGGGCTCGGTGATGGTCAGCGCGGCCGCGGCGGCGATGGCCGCGTCCACCGCGTTGCCGCCCTGCAGCAGCATGCGCAACCCGGCCTGCGCGGCCAACGGGTGCGAGGTACTGACGATGTTGCGCGCGAACAGCGGCAGGCGGGTGCTGGGGTAGGGGTTGGGTGTGTGCAGGTTCATGGCTTGGTGAGTGGGCGTGATTGAAAGACGCTCCACCTCTCAGGCGTAGTCGTAGCTGCCGCCTTTCTTCAGCGCATGCTGGTAGGCCGGGCGGGCATGGATCTTCTTGAGCCAGGCCATGGTCGCGGGCCGCGAAGGGCCCAGGCCGGCGCGCGAGACGGCCGCTTCGAGCGGGAAGCTCATCATGATGTCGGCGGCGCTCATCTGTTTCCCTGCGAACCAGGGGCGGGACGCCAGCTCCTGCTCGATGTAGTCCAGGTGCACGTCCACCATGGGCTGCACCTTCTTGATCGCAATCTTGCCCATCAAAGGAATCTTGGACATCGCCAGCATGAGCAGCAGCATGGGCATCACCGAACCTTCGGCGTAGTGCAGGAACTGCCGGTAGCGGCGCAGGCTCTCGCCCTGGTCGGCGGGGCCGAGGAGGCCGGTCTTCTCGACCAGGTACTCGCAGATCGCGCCGGTTTCCACCAGCTTGACGCCGCCGTCCTCCAGCACCGGTGACTTGCCCAGCGGGTGCACTTCTTTCAGCTCCGGCGGCGCGAGCATGGTGTGTTTGTCGCGTTCGTAGAAGCGGATCTCGTAGGGCAGCTTCAGCTCTTCCAGCATCCAGAGCAGGCGCTGCGAGCGGGAGTTGTTCAGGTGGTGGACGATGAGGGTCATGGCAGAGTGCGTGGAAGGAGACAAGGTTTGCATTGTGGTGCACAGAAACCGTCCCGTTTCAAACAGGAGCTCAACATGTCCACCAGCCCGCACACCATCAACTGGTGTGAAATCCCTGCCACCGACTTCGCCCGCGCCAAGGCGTTTTACGAGACCGTGCTCGGTCGCGGCATCGAGACGATGACCATGGGACCATCCACGATGGGTTTTCTCCCCATGAGCCCGGACTCTGTGGGTGGCGTCATCGTCCAGGGCGAAGGTGCCGTAACGTCGCGCACCGGGACGCTGGTCCACCTCAACGGCGGCGACGATCTGGCGCCCATGCTTGCCCGCGTGGAAGGTGCGGGCGGTTCGGTGGCCGTGCCCAAGACCGACATCGGCAGCGGCTTCGGCTTCTTTGCCCACTTCCTCGACCCCGAGGGCAACAAGGTCGGTCTGCACTCGATGGGGTGAGTGCATGTGAGTACCAAGCCCCGTGGTGTTGCCCTCGCGGGCGCCAGCGTTGACGCCCAATTGCAGATGTACACCGGCATGGTGGCCGAGGCCCACGTCGACCGCATGCAAAATGCCGACACATTCTGCTGTCGTTCGATATTGAATCAGGGAGGTATCGGTGGTGATAGTCCGAAGAAGGTTGTTGGCCAGAGGTGTGATTTTGGCCGCTGCGGCATTGAGCATGCAGGGCTGCAGATCTCTGGGCCTGCGCTACAAAATTGCATCAGACGCAGAGGGCGAACACAGCCCTTTTGAAATGGATCGAATTCTGGCAGCAGAAGTCGAGAAGTACCCTCAGTCCTCCCTGGACCGACCCTTGAAGGCCGTTCGCGTTACGGCACCAAATTATCCAAAATGGGTCGCGCGTGAACACACGGGCCGAGTCCTCGTCAGGTTCACGATTGGCCCTGAGGGCAAGGTGACCAGCGTGATCGCAAGACCCGAGGACAACCCAGAGTTGGTCAAACTGGTAACCGACGCTCTGATGTCCTGGAGATTCGAACCGCCCTTTGAGAATGGACAACCCACATCAGTGAGCATGAAGCTGCCATTCAAATTTGAAGCATGGTAGCTGGCAGGAAGTCCGCTCAGGCCCGCAGCGTCGCCCGTGCGGGCGACAGCATGGCCGCCGTCAGTCCGCTGTCCGCGATGTGCGTCGGCAGCGGCAGCCCGCGCGCCAGCGCAGCGCAGGACTCGCCCATGGCCGCGCTGGTCTGGATGCCGTAGCCGCCCTGCGCAGCGCACCAGAAAAAGCCCGGCGCGTTTGCATCGAAGCCACCCACCAGGTCACCGTCGGCCACGAAGGAGCGCAGACCGGCCCAGGTGTGCGTGGGGCGGGGGCTGAGCGTGGTCCAGGTTTCGATGGCGTACAGGCCGAGCGCGATGTCCAGTTCTTCGGGTTGCACGTCCTGCGGCAGGGTCGGGTCGGCGTTCACCGGCGAGGCGAGCAGGGCGCCGGCGTCGGGCTTCATGTAGAAGCTTTCGTCGGCGGCGAGCAGCAGCGGCCAGTGCGCCGTGTCCACGCCGGCCGGGGGCGCGAAGGTGAAGGCCGTGCGGCGTTTGGGCACCAGGCCGATGGGTGCCACACCGGCCAGACCGGCGATGGCATCGCACCACGCGCCTGCGGCGTTGATCAGCACCGGCGCGCTGAACGTGGCGCCGGTGCCGGTGGTGACCTGCCAGAGATCGCCCACGCGCTCGATGGCCGTGACCTCAGCATCCGTCACCAGCTCTCCACCCGCGCGCCGGAAGCCGCGCAGGTAACCCTGGTGGATGGCGTGCACGTCCATGTCAAAGCTGTCGGGTTCCAGGATGGCGGCGCTGACCTTCTCGGGGCGCAGCGCGGGCACCATGGCCAGGGCTTCGTCGGCGTCCAGCCAGCGGCCGCGTGGGCTGATGGCCTTGAGCACGTCCCAGGCTTCGTGCAGGTGGTGCATCTCGTCAGCGCCTGCCACCGTCAGCAGGCCGCGTGGCGTGAGCAGCGGCGCGCTGGCAAAGCCTTCGGGCGGGTGCTGGAAGAAGGGTTCACTGGCCCGCGACAGCGCGCGCACCTGGGGCGTGCCGTAGGTGGCGATGAACTGCGCGGCCGAGCGGCCGGTGCTGTGGTAACCGGGCTGGCTTTCGCGCTCCAGCATGACGCATCGGCCGTGCGGCGCGAGGAAGTGGCCGGTGGAAGCGGCGGCAATGCCGGCACCGATGAGGATGAAATCGTGCGTTGGAGTGCTCATGTCCACATGTTACGGCGCGCCGGATTGACGCGGCATCAACGTGGACTCACCAGTGGTTCAGCGCCTCGCGCAGCCGGGCTTTGACGTCCGCGTTGGCGAAGCTGGCGTCGATGGACGTGCGGGCCACGGCGCGCAGCTCGGCGTCGGTCCAGCCGAAGGCGGCCTGGCACTGCGCGTATTCGGCTTCGAGTGTGGTCTCCAGCAGGGCCGGGTCGTCGGTGTTGAGCGAGACGGGCACACCCGCGCGGCGCAGCCGGTCCACCGGGTGGGCGTCGATCGACGGGTAGACGCCGAGCTTGAGGTTGGACGTGGGACACACGCCCAGCGGGATCTGGCGCTCGGCCAGCAGGGCCACGAGCGCGGGGTCTTCGATGGCGCGCACGCCGTGGTCGATGCGGTCGGCGCCGAGCCATTCGATCGCGTCGCGCACGCCTTCGGGGCCGCTGGACTCACCCGCGTGCACGGTGCGCTTCAGGCCCGCGGCGCCGGCGCGGTGGAAGGCTTCGGCGAAGCGCGGCCCGGTGCGCCCCGCGGCTGCCTCGTTGCCGTCGATGGAGAGCGCCACCACGCGCGGATGCCGCAGCGCCACCAACGTGTCCACCAGTTCCGCTGCCGCATCGGCCGACTGCGTGCGCAGCAGGCTCACGCACAGACCCACGGGGGGCAGACCGTCCTGCTCGGCGGCGCGAAAGCCGGCGTCGAGCGCGTCGATCATGGCTGCCAGGCGGCCGTGCCAGGGCTTCCAGTGGGTGGGGTTGAAGATCAGGTCGGCGTAGCCCGTGCCGCTGGCGGCCAGGCGCTGGCTGAAGCCGTAGGCCGCTTCGGCCAGTTCTTCGCGGCTGCGCACCAGACCGCAGGCCCAGTCGAGAAAATGCAGGAAGTCCGCCAGGCCCTCGAACTTCAGCAACTGCTCGGGCGGACGGGGCAGCGGCTCGCCGAAGCGCCGGGCCCAGGCTTCCAGCTGCGGCACCGGCAGGCAGCCCTCCAGGTGCACGTGGACTTCGGCGCGGGGCAGGGTGCGCAGGCGGTGAAGCGGCGTGTCAAGGGTGTTTGCTGTCATGGACTGGCGGTGAAGGTCTGGAGGAACGCCATGATCGCTGATGCCAGCGGCTGTGCCATACGGCCTGTCGCATAGCGGTGATCGGATCACCATGTAGACCGCCACCGCAAGCGGTGTGTGTCTGCGACCGGCGGTCGTTGTGCCAGCAAGTCGCTGGCTACACTGGCCCCACCGGCGCCGGGAGCCGCCGCTCCAGGTCACCTTGAATCCCGCAACGCCTTCGTCAACCACCACCGGCATGCACGATCCGTTCAACCTCCAGCGTTTCATGGACGCCCAGTCCGGTGTCCATGAAACCGCGCTCGCCGAGCTGAAACAGGGTCGCAAGCAGACCCACTGGATCTGGTTCGTGCTGCCCCAGCTCCGCGGCCTGGGGAACAGCCACCACGCCCGGTTCTATGGCATCAGCGGCAAGGCCGAAGCGGCGGCCTATCTGGCCCATCCGATGCTGGGCCCACGGCTGATCGAATGCATCCTTGCGATCAGCCACCACGTTGGCCGGAGCGCCGAGTCCATCCTCGGCCCCATTGACGCTCTCAAGTTCCGCAGCTGCCTGACGCTGTTCGAGGCGGTCTCACCGGAAACACCCGAGTTCTCCGCCGCGCTGCGGCAGTTCTACGGCGGCACCCGCTGCCCAAAGACGCTGGCGCTGCTGGTTGATGGGTAGAAGGCGTCGGTGAGCGGGTCCGCGGGTTGATTGGATGAAGGCAAAAAAAGGGGCGACGGTCACCCGTCGCCCCTTCGCATTTCTGAACCCCTCAGCCGAACTCAGACGAAGAAACTCTTCGCCTTTTCAAACCAGCCTTTGTCGTGCGGGCTGTGCTTGTGGCCGCCCTTCTTGAACGACTCGTCGAGTTCCTTGAGCAGCTTGCGCTGGTGTTCGGTGAGCTTGACCGGCGTTTCCACCGCCACGTGGCAATACAGGTCGCCGGGGTAGCTGCTGCGCACGCCTTTGACGCCCTTGCCGCGCAGGCGGAAGGTCTTGCCGCTCTGCGTGCCTTCGGGCAGGTCGATGGTGGCCTTGCCTTGCAGGGTGGGCACGTCGATCTCGCCGCCGAGTGCGGCGATGGTCATGCTCACGGGCACCTGGCAGTGCAGGTCGTCGCCCTCGCGTTCGAAGATGTCGTGCTTGCGCAGCCGGATCTCGATGTAGAGGTCGCCCGAGGGGCCGCCGTTCTGGCCCGGCTCGCCGTTGCCGCTGCTGCGGATGCGCTGGCCGTCGTCGATGCCGGCGGGGATCTTGATCTCCAGCGTCTTCTGCTTCTTGATCTTGCCCTGGCCGTGGCAGCTGGTGCAGGGCTCGGGAATGATCTTGCCGCTGCCGTGGCAGGTGGGGCAGGTCTGTTGCACGCTGAAGAAGCCCTGGCGCATCTGCACCTGACCCTGGCCGTGGCAGGTGGAGCAGGTCTTGACACTGGTGCCGGGTTTGGCCCCGGTGCCTTTGCAGCTTTCGCAGTCGTCCCACGAGGGGATCTTGATCTGTGCGTCCTTGCCGGTGGCGGCCTCTTCGAGGCTGATTTCCATGGCGTAGGACAGGTCGGCACCGCGGTAGACCTGACGGCCATTGCGCTGGCCGCGGGCACCGCCAAAGATGTCGCCGAAGATGTCACCAAAGGCATCGCCGAAGCCGTTGAAGCCTTCGGCGCCACCGCGCATGTTGGGGTCCACGCCGGCGTGGCCATGCTGGTCGTAGGCGGCCTTCTTCTGCGGGTCCGACAGCATTTCGTAGGCCTCTTTGGCCTCCTTGAAGCGTTCTTCGGCGGCCTTGGCCGCATCACCCTGGTTGCGGTCCGGGTGGTGCTTCATCGCCAGCTTGCGGTACGCCTTTTTGATCTCGTCGTCCGAGGCGTTCTTGGGCACGCCCAGCACTTCGTAAAAATCGCGTTTAGCCATGGTCTGTTGCAGATCTGTTTGAACACAAACGCCGCGTCAGGTTGCCCAGACGCGGCGGCGGCTTGAAAGCCTTCAAAAAGGCGATCAGCCTTTCTTCACTTCTTTCACTTCGGCGTCCACGATGTCGTCATCGGCGGCTGCCTTGCTGGTGCTTTCCTGGCTGGCGCCTTCGCTGGCGCCGGCTGCGGCGGCTTCGGCCTGCGACGCGGCGTAGACCTTTTCGCCCAGCTTCTGGCTGGCGCTCATGAGCGCTTCGGTCTTGGACTCGATGGCTTCCTTGTCCTCGCCCTTGAGCGCTTCTTCCACGTCCTTGATCGCGGCTTCGATGGCGTCTTTTTCGCCACCGTCGAGCTTGTCACCGTGTTCGCCCAGCGACTTCTTCACGCTGTGCACCATGGCTTCGCCCTGGTTGCGGGCCTGCACCAGTTCGACTTTCTTCTTGTCGTCGGCGGCGTTGAGCTCGGCGTCTTTCACCATCTGCTGGATCTCGGCCTCGGACAGGCCGGAGTTCGCCTTGATGGTGATCTTGTTTTCCTTGCCGGTGCCCTTGTCCTTGGCGCCCACGTGCAGGATGCCGTTGGCGTCGATGTCGAACGACACTTCGATCTGCGGCATGCCGCGTGGCGAAGCGGGGATGCCTTCGAGGTTGAACTCGCCCAGCGCCTTGTTGCCGGCAGCGATCTCGCGCTCACCTTGGTACACCTTGATGGTCACGGCCGGCTGGTTGTCTTCGGCGGTGGAGAACACCTGGCTGAACTTGGTCGGGATCGTGGTGTTCTTCTGGATCATCTTGGTCATGACGCCGCCCATGGTCTCGATGCCCAGGGAGAGTGGGGTCACGTCCAGCAGCAGCACGTCTTTGCGGTCACCCGAGAGCACCTGGCCCTGGATGGCAGCACCCACTGCCACGGCTTCGTCGGGGTTCACGTCCTTGCGCGGTTCCTTGCCGAAGAACTCCTTGACCTTCTCTTGCACCTTGGGCATGCGGGTCATGCCGCCGACCAGGATCACGTCATGGATGTCGGAAGCCGAAATGCCGGCGTCCTTGATGGCCATGCGGCAAGGCGCGATGGTGCGCTCGATCAGCTCTTCCACCAGGGCTTCGAGCTTGGCGCGCGTAAGCTTGATGTTCAGGTGCTTGGGGCCCGATGCGTCGGCGGTGATGTAGGGCAGGTTCAGGTCGGTCGCGGCCGAGCTGGAGAGCTCGATCTTGGCCTTTTCAGCGGCTTCCTTCAGGCGTTGCAGGGCCAGCACATCCTTGGTCAGGTCAACGCCCTGTTCTTTCTTGAACTCGGTGACGATGTAATCGATGATGCGCTGGTCAAAGTCTTCGCCGCCCAGGAAGGTGTCGCCGTTGGTGGACAGCACTTCGAACTGCTTCTCGCCATCGACATCGGCGATTTCGATGATGGACACGTCGAAGGTGCCGCCGCCCAGGTCATAGACAGCGATCTTGCGGTCGCCCTTTTCCTGCTTGTCCAGGCCGAAGGCCAGGGCCGCGGCGGTGGGCTCGTTGATGATGCGCTTGACGTCGAGGCCGGCGATGCGACCGGCGTCCTTGGTGGCCTGGCGCTGGGCGTCGTTGAAGTAGGCCGGCACCGTGATCACGGCTTCGGTCACGGGCTCGCCCAGGTAGTCCTCGGCGGTCTTCTTCATCTTGCGCAGGATGTCGGCCGACACCTGCTGGGCCGAGATCTGCTTGCCGCGCACTTCCACCCAGGCGTCGCCGTTGTCGGCGGCGACGATGGAGTAGGGCATGAGGTCGATGTCTTTCTGGACTTCTTTCTCGGTGAACTTGCGGCCGATCAGGCGCTTGATGGCGTAGAGCGTGTTCTTGGGGTTGGTCACGGCCTGGCGCTTGGCGGACGCGCCGACCAGCACCTCACCGTCTTCCTGGTAGGCCACGATCGACGGCGTGGTGCGCGCACCTTCCGAGTTCTCGATCACCTTGGTGGTGTTGCCTTCCATGATGGACACGCACGAGTTGGTGGTGCCCAGGTCGATGCCGATGATTTTTCCCATTTGTGTGCTCCGGTTCTAAAAGTGAATGTTGAAAAGGGTGTGGATGCGGTGTGCATCGCTTGTGGAAGATGTGTGGATAACTCGGGTGTTTTTCAAGCCCCTGGCCACGCAAATGCCTCTATTTGGGTGCGGCGACGGTGACCAGGGCCGGGCGCAGCACGCGGTCGGCGATCAGGTAGCCTTTTTGCAGCACGGCGACCACGGTGTTGGCTTCCTGCTCGGCGGGCACCATGCTGATGGCCTGGTGCTGGTGGGGGTCGAATTTGCTGCCGCTGGCCGGGGCGATTTCCAGCACCTTGTGGCGCTCCAGCGCGCTTTTCAGCTGCTTGAGGGTGGCTTCAGAGCCTTCGCGCAGCTGCTCGCGCGTGGCTTCCTGGATGCCGAGACCAGCTTCGAGGCTGTCGGCGACGGCCAGCAGACTCTCGGCAAAGCTCTCCACCGCGAACTTGCGCGCCTTGCTGATGTCGTCCTCGGCCCGGCGGCGGGCGTTTTCGGCCTCGGCCTTGGCTCGCAGGAACTGGTCGGCCAGATCGGCGTTTTTCGCTTTGAGTTCGGTGACTTCGTTGGTCAGGGCAGCCAGCGCGTCGGCTTCGGCCACGGCCGCAGCGGCGAGGGCTTCTTCCGCGTTGAGGGGGGAGGTGTGCTCGGGGGCGGGGTTCGGTGGTTGGATCATGTCGATGAAGAATGGTCGTGAAATCGATGGCAAAGCTGGCCGTGCGCGGTAATTCGGGGCGGTCTGGCCGGATTCAAGGGGGTTGGCGGCAAAAGGGCCCGATGCGGGTGAAAATTGGCGTTTTTCACAGAGACAAGTCCATGAAACTCTTTCGCCACGGCCCACAGGGCGCCGAAAAACCCGGTCTGATCGACGCCAGCGGTGCGCTGCGCGACCTCTCGGGCGTGGTGCCGGACATCGGTCCGGCCACCCTGGGGCGTGATTTTATGTCGCGGCTGGCGGCGCTGGATGCGGCGACCTTGCCGCAGCTGCCGGCCGACACCCGCCTGGGCCCCTGTGTGGGGGCTGTGGGCAATGTCGTGTGCATCGGTCTGAACTACGCCGACCACGCCGCCGAAGCCGGCCTGAAGGCGCCCGGCCAGCCGATCGTGTTCAACAAACACAACGGCGCCATCAGCGGCCCGACGGACGATGTCTGGCTGGCGCCCGGCTCGCAGAAGCTGGACTGGGAGGTGGAGCTGGGCATCGTGATCGGCGAGCGCGCCTTCCACGTGAGCGAAGCGGATGCGCTGAACCATGTGGCCGGCTTCTGCCTGGTGAACGACGTTTCCGAACGGGCGTACCAGATCGAATACGAGGGCCAGTGGACCAAGGGCAAGAGCTACCCGACCCATTGCCCCATCGGTCCCTGGCTGGTGACGCCCGACGAGCTGGGCGACGAGCAGGACGTGGACCTGTGGCTGGACGTGAACGGCGTGCGGCGCCAGACCGGCAACACGCGCACCATGATCTTTGGCGTGAAGACCATCGTGAGCTATCTCTCCCGTTTCATGGCGTTGATGCCTGGCGACGTGATCCCGACCGGCACGCCGCCCGGTGTCGGCATGGGCCAGAAGCCGCCGGTCTACCTGAAGGCGGGCGACGTGATCACGTTGGGCGGGCGCGGGCTGGGTGAGCAGCGACAAGTGGTGGTGAACGCGCCGGTCTGATCGACGCAAGTCCGGTGCCTGTGTTGCCTCCCTCTCCCGCCCGCGGGAGAGGGCCGGGGCGAGGGGCTCTCAGTGGTGCGCTGCCGCAGCCGATGCCGCCCGCGCCAGCTGGTGCGACCACTTGCTGGCGAATTGCTGCACGTCGGTCATGCGGCGGGCGAGGTCGGCGCCCTGGCTGGTGAGCCGGTAGCCGTCGCCGCCGTGGTCCACCAGGTGGGCGGCGCGCAGTTCTTTCAGGCGGGTGTTGAGCGTGTTGGGGGTGACGCCACCCACGCTGTCTTGCAGCAGGCGGAAGGTCTGGGGGTGACCATCGCTCAGTGCCCAGATCACACGCATGGCGTAGCGTGATTCCAGCAGATCAAAGAGCTGGATCACGGCGGTTGGGTCCTTGGCACTCATGTTGTGTCTCCTGGTGCAGCCCTCTGTGACGGGGCTTGAGAAACACTATACGGCGCCTGCTAGCAGTTTGCTAGCTGTGTGCACTGCAGCAATGTGGCGCAATGTCCAAGGCTCCGGATATACCCGGATTGCGCGAGCCAGGGGACTACCGCAGATACACCTTGCGCAGCAGGGTATTGAGGGTCTCCAGCTCGGCGGGCGTCAGGGCGTGGGAGACGTCGTGCTCCAGCCGCGTGGCGGTGGTCTGGGCCTGCTTCTGCAGGCGCTTGCCCTCGGCGGAGAGGTGCAGCCCCTGCGCACGGCGGTCGGACGGGTGAGGTTTGCGCTCGATCAGGCCGCGTTTGTCCAGGCTTTTGATCATGCCCACCAGGTTGGGCGGCAGGATGTCGAGTTCGGCGCACAGCTGGCGCGAGGTCACGCCCGGGTTGTGGGCGATGAGCGTGAGCACCGAAAAGTCCACCGGGCGCAGGCCAAAGGGCGCCATGCGTCGCAGGAACACAGCGATCACCGACAGCGCAGCGCGGCGCGCGTTGTAGCCCAGCAGGGTTTCCAGGTAGCTGGTGTCCAGACCCGGGGAGGCCTCGGACGCCTCGGTGGTTGTTTTCACCTCATCGGTGTTGGCGGTTTTGCGGGGCGCCCGGGGGCGGCGCAGGGTGTTGGCGACGGAAGGTTCAGACATGGCTGGCAAGCATAGCGCGAGCGCAAAGTTCGTCCTTGACTGGGGTCATGCCGCGTCCAGGCTGGCCTCGAGCATGGCCAGTCGCATGTGAAACTCGGGCCAGACCCAGCGCCAGAAACCGGCCTGCGCGGCTTGCCAGCGCGGCGCGTCGGCCCCGGCGGTGACGCCGATGCGGGCCCAGGCCCAGGCCGCGCGGCAGCAGGCGCTCGCGCAAGAAGGTGGTGAAGCGGGCGAACTGTGCTTTCACACGCACGGCTTGTGCATCGTCGCCCAACTCGGCACCGATGTCGGTCAGCAGCTGCAACAGGGCCGCGCCGCCGTCCGGCAGGGTCTTGCGCAGCAGCAGGTCGATCGCCTGGATCTCGTTGGTGCCTTCGTAGATCATGGCGACGCGCGAATCGCGCACGATCTGCTCGATGCCCCATTCGCGCACGAAGCCGTGGCCGCCGAAAACCTGCAGGCAGGCGCTGGCGCCGTGGAAGGCCTGGTCGGTCCAGGCCGACTTGAGCACCGGCGTGACCAGGCTGCACCAGCGGCTGGCGAGCTCGCGGCGGGCGGCGTCGCCGTGGTTTTTCAGGATGTCCAGCTCCAGCGCGGTGCGGTAGGCCACGACCCGGCCGGCGTCGATCCAGGCGCGTTGGGCGTCGAGGATGCGGCGCATGGCGGGGTGTTGCTCGATCAAATCGGCTTCGCCGGCTTTCGCATGGCCGCCGGGCGCACGCATCTGGCGGCGTTCTTTTGAATAGGCGTCGGCCTTCTGCCAGGCCGCGTCGAGCAGGCCAATGCCCTGCAGGCCCACGTGCAGGCGCGCGGCGTTCATCATCACGAACATCGCGTTGAGGCCCTTGCCCGGCTCGCCGACGATCGAGCCCGGGGCTTCGTCGAAACGCATCACGCAGGTGGGGCTGCCGTGCAGGCCCATTTTTTCTTCGATGCGTTCGCACACGACCGCGCTTCTGGAACCGTCTTCGTAGAACTTCGGCACCAGAAACAGCGACAGGCCTTTCGGACCGGGTGGGCTGTCGGGCAGGCGCGCGAGCACCAGGTGCACGATGTTGTCGGTCAGGTCGTGCTCGCCGCCGGAGATGAAGATCTTGGTGCCGCTCAACGAGAAGCGGCCATCGGCCAGGGGCACGGCTTTGGTGCGAACCAGACCGAGGTCGGAGCCAGCGTGCGGTTCGGTCAGGCACATGGTGGCCAGCCATTCGCCGGTGGCCACTTTCTCCAGGTAACGCGCCTTCAACTCGGGCGAGGCATGGTGTTTGATGCACTCGTAGGCCCCATGCAGCAGGCCGGGCGCCATGGTCCAGCCGTGGTTGGCCGCGCTCAGCATCTCGTAGAGCATGGCCTCCAGCGCAGCGGGCAGGCCCTGGCCACCGTCTTCGGCCGCGCAGGCCAACGAGGGCCAGCCGGCTTGCCAGAAGGACTGGTAGGCGTCGCGGAAACCCGGCGGCATGGTGACGGCACCGACCTTCCACTGGGCGCCGATTTCGTCGCCTTCCCGGTTGAGCGGCGCAATGACTTCGGCGACGAACTTGCCCGCTTCCTCGATCACCTGCTGCATCAGCGCTGCGTCGGCCTCGGCGTGGGCGGGCAGCGCCTGCAACTGCGCGGGGGCTTTCAGCACCTCGAACAGGATGAAGTTCATGTCGTCGGTGCGGGGCTGGAAGGCGTTCATGGGTTCACTCGAATTCGGATGGTGCGGTCTGACGGGTCAGCTGCAAAGGGCCTTGATGTCCTCGGGGACCGGGATGGCCTTGATGCGGGTCGGATCGTCGGGGTGCTTGATGCAGAAAGCGCGTGTCTCCGTGCCTTCGCAGAGCACGGTGTCGCCGCGCATCACCACGTGTTTGTGGATCAGCACCTTGTCGCGCCACTCGGTCACGCTGGTGTGGATCTGCAGGCGCTCGCCGTAGGTGGCGGGGCGCATGAACTTGGTGTGGATCTCCAGCAGCGGCGTGCCGATGATGCCGGTGGTCTTGACCAGCTCGCGCCACGGCGGCACGCCGCACTTCACGAAAAAATTCAGCGACGAGGCGTCCATCCACTTCGAGAAGTTGGGAAAGAACACGATGCCGGCGGGATCGCAGTCGCCAAACATCACCTCGACTTCGTACACAACGGTTTTTGACATGGGAGCTGTTGGAAAGAGGGGTTTGAACCGAGGGCGCCGCGGAACCGGCTTTGCCGGGCCGCCTGCGCCGCCCCCTGGGGGGGCACGCCGCGCAGCGGCGGCGCGGGGGGTACCTGTTACCTTGGGGCCATCCTCAGCGCGCCGTCGAGGCGGATCGTTTCGCCGTTCAGGTGGCCGTTGCTCACGATGTGGGTGGCGAGTTGCGCGAACTCTTCGGGCTTGCCCAGGCGCTGCGGGAACGGGATGCTCGCGGCCAGCGATTGCTGGACCGGCTCGGGCAGGGTCTTCATCAGCGGCGTGAGGAACAGGCCGGGGGCGATGGTGCAGACGCGGATGCCGTGTTGTGCGAGGTCGCGCGCCATCGGCAGCGTCATGCCGGCCACACCGGCTTTGGACGCGCTGTAGGCCTGCTGGCCGACCTGACCGTCGAAGGCGGCGACGCTGGCGGTGAACACCATCACGCCGCGCTCGCCGTCTTCCATCGGTTCCAGCTTGGCACAGGCCGCCGCGAACAGGCGGGCTGCGTTGTAGGTGCCGATCAGGTTGATGTTGATGACCCGGGCGAAGTCTTCCAGCGGGGCGGCGTTGCCGTCCTTGCCGACCACGCGCTTGGCGCTGCCGATGCCGGCGATCTGCATCAGGATGCGCGCCGGGCCGTGGGCCGCTGCGGCGGCGTCGATGGCGGCCTGCATGCTCTCCGGGTTGCTCACGTCGCACTGGCAGGCCACGCCGCCGATCTCTGCCGCGACGCGTTGTGCGTTCTCCAGGTTGAGGTCGAGCACCGCGACCTTGGCGCCCAGGCGGGCGAGTTCGCGGGCGGTGGCTTCACCGAGGCCGGAGCCTCCGCCAGTAACGAGAGCGGCTTGTCCTTGGATGTTCATTTCAGTTTCCTTCCGGGTTCTCAATGAGGAGGGCGATGCCCTGTCCACCGCCCACGCAGGCGCTGGAGATGCCGTACTTCTTGCCGCTGCGCTGCAGTTCGCGCGCCAGCGTGAGCGTCAGGCGCACACCGGTGGTGGCGAGAGGATGGCCGAGCGCGATGGCGCCGCCGTTGACGTTCAGGCGCGTGAGGTCCAGTCCGAGTTCGCGGCCCACGGCCAGCGTCTGGGCGCCCTGGGCTTCGTTGATCTCGAAGCGCGCGATGTCGTCGAGCTTGAGGCCGGTGCGCTCCAGCAGCAGGCGGATGGCCGGCGCCGGGCCGATGCCCATGATCTCGGGTGGCACGCCCACGGCGGCTGCGGCGACCACGCGCGCCAGCGGCCGCTTGCCTTGGGCCTTGGCGTAGGCCCCAGAAGCCACCACGCAGGCGGCGGCCGCGTCCACCAGGGCCGCGCTGTTGCCGCCGGTCTGCACGCCACCGTCGTACACCGGTTTGAGCTTGGCCAGCACCTCGGGCGGCGACAGGCGCGGGTGGGTGTCGGAGGTGACCTCGGTGACTTTGCCTTGCAGCCGGATGCCGCGCGGTTTGTAGCCTTTCAGCTCGAACTTCTCGCTGATCACGGCGACGATCTCGCCAGCCAGGAAGCCGCTTTCCTGCGCGGCCACGGCCTTGGCGAACGAGGCCGAGGCAAACGCATCGACCTCTTCGCGCGTGATGCCGTATTTCTTCGCCAGGTTCTCGGCGGTCTGGATCATGTTGATGCCGGCCGCCGGGTCCTTCAGGGCTTCCCACATGTAGTCCTTGAAGCCCACCGGCGCGCCGAGCTTGAAGCCGGTGCGGTGGTCAAACGCGGCGATGGGGTTGCGCGTCATGCTCTCGGTGCCCACCACCAGCGCGGCTTCGCAGGCGCCGCCCTGGATGTGTTCGCCGGCCTGGCGGAACAGTTCGAAGCCGGTGCCGCAGATGCGCTGCGCCATGATGGCCGGCACCTCCACCGGCACACCGGCGTACAGGCCGATGTGGCGCGGCAGGAAGAACTGGTCGAAGTCGCCGGGCGCCATGTTGCCCGTGACCACCGAGCCGATGTGATCACCCGGCACACCCGAGCGCGTCAGTGCTTCGCGGGCGGCCTTGATGCCCAGGTCGGTGGGCGAGATGTGGCCCAGCGCGCCGCAGTAGTCCACCATCGGCGTGCGCACGCCGTCGAGGATGAACACGTCGGCAAACGCGTTGAAGAAGCCTTTTTGTGCCATGGTGGTTGTCTCCTCAGACTTGAGGTTTGATGATGTAGCGCAGGCCTTCAGCGTGCAGCTTGGCCACCGTGTCCGCGCGGTGCGTCAGCACGGCGCGCTGGTTGATCGATCCCTTGTCGGTGACTTCGCCGCGGTCGATGGTGGGCGGGTCGGCCAGCAGGCAGAGGCGGGCGATGCGGTTGGCGCTGCCGGTGGCGGTCTTGGCCAGTTCGTTCACGATCGACTGGAACTGTGCCAGCACGGCCGGGTGGTCGAGCACGTCGTGCATCGAGGCATCCGCGGGCAGGTCGCTGAGGTTGCGCACCGCCGCGGTGGGGAACACCATGGCACCGACTTCCTTGAGGTTGATGCCGGTGAGCACCACGTCCTGGATGTAGGGTGCGCCGGCCGCGATGATCTTGCCGCGCAACGGACCGACGCTCACGAAGGTGCCGGTGGCGAGCTTGAAGTCTTCGGCGATGCGGCCGTCGAACTTCAGGCCCATGTGCACGTCGGTTTCGTCGATCCACTTCACCGCGTCGCCGGTCTTGAAGAAGCCTTCTTCGTCAAAGGCCTCGGCCGTCTCCTCGGGCTGGCGCCAGTAGCCGGGCGTGATGTTGGGACCGCGGTAGCGCACCTCGGTCTTGCCCTGCATGTCCACCAGCTTGAGTTCCAGGCCGGGCGTGGGCAAGCCGAGGTCGCCGGCCTTCACGTTGGGGTTGGTGACAAAGATGCCGAACGGACCGGACTCGGTCATGCCCAGGCCGGTGGTCATGACGATGCGTTCGCCAATCTCGCGCTCCTGGCTTTCGAACAGGCTGTCCCAGATCGGCTGCGCCAGCGCGGCACCGGCGTAGAAGAACATGTTGACCTTCGACAGCAGCGTCTTGCGCAGCAGGTCGTCGGTCTGCATCGCGTTGGCGATGGCCTCGAAGCCGGTCGGCACGTTGAAGTACACCGTGGGCGCGATTTCGCGCAGGTTGCGCAGCGTCTCGTGCATCAGCGCGGGCGTCGGCTTGCCATCGTCGATGTACAGCGTGCCGCCGTGGTAGATCACCATGCCGAAGTTGTGGTTGCCGCCAAAGGTGTGGTTCCAGGGCAGCCAGTCCACCAGCACCAGCGGCTTCTCGGCCAGCACGGGCATGGACTGTGTCATTTGCTGCTGGTTGGCGCACCACAGGCGCTGCGTGTTGATCACGGCCTTGGGCAGCTTGGTCGAGCCCGAGGTGAAGAGGAATTTGGCGATGGTGTCCGGCCCGGTGGCCGCCATCGCGGCGTCTACCGCGGGCGTGGGCTCGGTGGCCAGCAGCGCGGCGAACGAGGTGGTGTCGCGGCCCGGCACGGTGCCTTTGGTGGTGACCAGTTCCACGCCGTCACCCAGCGTGGCAAGCATGGCGCGGCTGTAGCGCAGTGCGTCGCTGGCGAACACCAGGCCCGGTGTCAGCGTCTTCACCACGTGGTGCAGCTTGTCGAAGTCCTGGCTGATCAGCGAGTAGGCGGGCGAGGTCGGGCAGTAGGCCACGCCGGCGTACAGGCAGCCCAGCGCCAGCAGCGCGTGTTCGAGATCGTTTTCGCTCAGGATCAGCACCGGTCGCTCGGCGCTCAGGCCGCGGTTCAGCAAGCCCTGGCCGATGCGGCGCGCCGCGTCCAGCGCCTGCGCGAACGTGATGTGTTGCCAGTCGCCGGTGCTGCCGTCGGCGTTCTTCACGCGGCGCGCAAACAGGGTCTGGTCCGGGCGTTCTTTCGCCCAGTGCACCAGCCGGTCGGTCAGGCGATCGGGGATGGGCAACAACGCCTGGTCAGCGGCCAGGTAGTGCACACCGGTGTCACCGTCGCGCAAGGTGGCGCGGGTGACGCCGAATTTCAGGGGGCGGTATTTCGCTGCGGTCATGTCTTGTCTCCAGAGGCTTTTGTTCGTCTGCGCTTGTGGGTTCAAATCGGTCCGGCGCGCGTGTCTCAACACAGGGATGCCGAGGAACCGGCTTTGCCGGGCCTATGGCATCGTCCCCCTTCAAGGGGGGTGACGCCGAAGGCGGCGCGGGGGGTCACTCTTTCGTGACTTTTGCGGCCTTGCCTTGAAGGAACGCGCGCACACGTTCCTTGGCTTCCGGCGCGCTCTGGGCGATGGAAGCCATCAGTGCTTCGGTGAACAGGCCGTGGTCGGCGGGCTGTTCGGCAATGCGGGGCAGGGCGTGCATGAGCGCGTAGTTGGTCATGGGCGCGTTGGTGGCGATGCGTGTGGCGAGCTCGATAGCTTTGTCCAGCGCGGTGCCGGTGGGCACGAGGTATTGCGCCAGTCCGATGCGCTCGCCGTCGGCGGCGTTGTAGACGCGGCCGGTGAGCATCATGTCGGTCATGCGCGCCGCGCCGATCAGCTTGGGGATGCGCACCGCGCCGCCGCCGCCCACGAAGATGCCACGCGTGCCTTCGGGCAAGGCGTAGAAGGTGGTTTCGTCGGCCACGCGGATGTGGCAGGCGCTGGCCAGTTCCAGGCCGCCGCCGACCACCGCGCCGTGCAGCGCAGCGATCACCGGCACGGTGCCTTTTTCGACGCAGTCGAGCGCGGTGTGCCACATGCGCGAGTGCATCACGCCTTCGCCCGCGTCGCGCTCGCTCAGTTCCGACAGGTCCAGCCCGGCGCAGAAGTGTTCGCCGCTGCCGTCGATGACCGCCGCGCGCACGCTCTTGGGCAGGTTCTGGAACAGATCTCGGATCGCGAGGATCAGACCATCGTTCAGGGCGTTGCGTTTGGCTGCGCGGTTGAGCGTGACCACGGCAACTTCGGACTGTTCGCCACGCAGGCTCAGGGAGAGATCGGGATGGGTATTGGCGTTCATGATGAAGGGAGTAACCTGCTTGTTGAGTGATGCGATTATTGTTATAACCCATAACTAAATCAAGAAAAACCCTTCGTATTGATCTCCGTGTTTACCCTTAGAAGAGAGCCGCCATGGACCACCACAACCTCATTGCCATCGACATCCACACCCACGCCGAAGTGAGCTGCCGCAACCCCTTTGACAACTACGGCGAGGAATACGACCGCGCCGCCGACAAGTACTTCGGCAGCAACCGCCGGCCCACCATTGCCGAGACGGTGGCGTACTACCGCGAACGCAAGATCGGCCTGGTGATGTTCACGGTAGACAGCGAATCGCAGCTGGGCCGCCGCCGCATCCCCAACGAAGAAATCGCGCAGGCCGCTCGCGAGAACAGCGACATGATGGTGGCCTTCGCCAGCATCGACCCGCACAAGGGCAAGATGGGTGCGCGCGAGGCCGAGCGCCTGATCAAGGAAGATGGCATCAAGGGCTTCAAGTTCCATCCGACGGTGCAGGGCTACCACCCCTACGACAAGATGGCCTGGCCGATCTACGAGGTGATCAATGCCCACAAGCTGCCCGCCATCTTCCACACCGGCCACAGCGGCATCGGCAGTGGCATGCGCTGCGGCGGCGGCCTGCGTCTGGAGTACAGCAACCCCATGCACCTGGACGACGTGGCGATCGATTTCCCCGACATGCAGATCGTCATGGCGCACCCCAGCTTCCCCTGGCAGGACGAGGCGCTGAGCGTGGCCACGCACAAGCCCAACGTCTGGATCGACCTCTCGGGCTGGAGCCCGAAATACTTCCCCAAGCAGCTGGTGCAGTACGCCAACACCCTGCTCAAAGACCGTATCCTGTTCGGCAGCGACTACCCACTGATCACGCCCGAGCGCTGGATGAAAGACTTCGAGGTCGCCGGCTTCAAGCCCGAGGTGATGCCCGGCATCCTGAAAGGCAACGCAGTGCGCCTGCTGGGACTGGTCTGACCAGACCCGGGGCCTTGGCGCGAAATGCCGTGGAGGGCGGAGGGCGCTGATGGGGTGGGGTTCTAGGGAAAACACCCATGCCGTTATGGCGGTTCATGGTTATAAACAATAACTAAGCGGGGTGATAGCCGGGAACGCGCGCCACCGCTCATTGTTTGAGCACCACCACCGGAGAAGCACATGACTGCATGGAAATTCAAGATCGCCACCTTGGCGCTGGCCGCCTCGGCCAGCCTGTCCGCTTTCGCTCAGGAAGTGACCCTGCGCCTGCACCAGTTCCTGCCGCCGCAGGGCACGGTGCCGGCCAAGGCATTGACGCCATGGGCCAAGAAGATCGAGGCCGACTCGAACGGTCGCATCAAAATCCAGCTGTTTCCGTCGATGCAGCTGGGCGGCACCCCGCCGCAGCTGTTCGACCAGGCGCGCGACGGCGTGGTGGACATCGTCTGGACGCTGCCAGGCTACACCCCGGGGCGGTTCCCCAAGTCGGAGGTGTTTGAGCTGCCCTTCATCGCTGGCCTGTCGGCCGAGAAGACCTCTCGTGCGCTGTGGGAGTACGTGCAGAAGAACGCCATGGATGAGTACAAGGACGTCCATGTGCTGGCCCTGCACACGCACGGCCCGGGTCTGTTCCACACCAAGCAACCGATCGTCGGGCTGGAAAGCCTGCGTGGCATGAAGATCCGCGGCGGCACGCGGGTGGTCAACAGCATGTTGGTCAAGCTCGGCGCCACGCCGGTGGGCATGCCGGTGCCGGCGGTGACCGAGGCCCTGTCCAAGGGCGTGCTCGACGGCACCACGATTCCCTGGGAAGTGGCGCCGGCCCTGAAGGTGCAGGAGCTGGTGAAGAACCACACGACCTTTGCCGGTGACCGCGCGCTGTATGTGACCACCTTCGTGGTGGCCATGAACAAGGCGTCGTACAACAAGCTGCCGGCTGACCTGAAGAAGGTGATCGACGACAACTCCGGACTCGAGTTCAGCGCCATGATTGCGCGCACCCAGGACGTGGGTGACAACGTGGGCCGCGATCTGGCGATCAAGAACGGCAACAAGATCACCGAGCTGGAAGCGGCCGAAGTGCAGCGCTGGAAGCGCACCGCCGGCACGGTCGAGTCCGAATGGATCAAGGACATGCAGGCCAAGAATATCGACGGTGCCAAGCTGGTGTCCGATGCGCGCGCGCTGATCGCGAAGCACGCCAAATAAGCGCCGGCCCCAGGCACAGGAAAAGCCGGGCTGAACAAGCCCGGCTTTTTTTGCTGTCTTACCCTGGCCTGTGCCCCTTCGGACCCGGCCGGAACCGGCCATCTTTCAACGACAGGAGACTGCAATGCCAAATATCAAACGTCGCACCGCGTTGGCCGCTCTGGGCGCCGTCGCCAGCACCTTGTTCGCTGGCGCTGCCCTGGCCCAGCAGACAGTGACCCTGCGCCTGCACCAGATGCTGCCACCGCAGGCCACCATTCCCGCCAAGGCCATCGTGCCCTGGGCCCAGAAGGTGGAAGCAGAGTCCGGCGGCCGCATCAAGATCCAGCTGTTCCACGCGATGCAACTGGGGGGTACGCCACCCCAGCTGTTCGACCAGGCGCGCGACGGCGTGGTCGACATCACCTGGACCGTGCTGGGCTACACGCCGGGGCGTTTCAACAAGTCCGAGGTGTTCGAGCTGCCGTTCATGAGCGGCTCGGCCGAGCAGTCCTCGCGCGCCTTTCAGGCGTACGTGGAGACGTTCGCCGCCGACGAGTTCAAGGACGTCAAGCTGATCGCGGTGCACACCCATGGCCCCGGTCTGTTCCACACCAAGCAGCCCGTGACTGGTCTGGAGAGCCTGCGCGGCATGAAGGTGCGCGGCGGCTCGCGCATCATCAACAACATGCTGACCAAACTGGGTGCCACGCCGGTGGGCATGCCGGTGCCGGCGGTGACCGAAGCCCTGTCCAAGGGCGTGATCGACGGCACCACCATCCCATGGGAAGTGACGCCCTCGCTGAAGGTGACCGAACTGGTGAAGAACCACACCACCTTCGCGGGCAAGGAAGGCCTGTACACGCAGACCTTTGCCTTCTCGATGAACAAGGCGTCCTACGAGAAGCTGCCGCCGGACCTGAAGAAGGTGATCGACAACAACTCGGGCCAGGTGGCCGCCGCCCTGTTCGGCAAGGCCATGGACGACGGCGACAAGGCGGGGCGCGAGATCGCCGTCAAGGCCGGCAACAAGATCACCGAGCTGGAGCTGGCCGAGGTGCAGCGCTGGAAGCGCACCGCGAGCACGGTGGAAACCGACTGGGTCAACGAGGTCAAGGCCAAGGGCATCGACGGCGCCAAGCTGGCGTCCGAGGCGCGCGCACTGATCGCCAAGTACAACAAGTAAGCCGCACGTCTGCTGATCGGATGAGGGGCTGCCGGCGTGGGTTGGCAGCCCCTCTCCATTTGTGCTGTCGAGTGGCAGCAGTCCAGCAGGTCACCGCGGCGGCCGCGTCGGTGCCATCCGCCGGTTCATTGCCCTGCCGCGTGCCGCGCCCGACCCAGCAACCCTGAAACCAGGCCGAGAAACGCCGCGCACCAGGCCGCCACAGCGATCGGGAAGAACACACGCGGAATGGCATCGAGGAACCCGATTCCCATCGCCTCGATCATGCGTTCGGTGCTCGCCGCGTACATGCCGAGCGGGAACACCGCGCCCCAGTAGAGCGGGTCGTAGCGCAGGGGAAAGCGCCGGTAGACATGGCGCCACAGCGCCAGCACGACCAGCATCGGGATCCACCAGGTTCCGGTGGCCCAGTAGAACACCGTGAAACCCTTCAGGAACGGCAGCAACGAGAGCAGGAACGGTGCGTCGGGCGAGTTGAGGATGAGCAGCGACCCCGCGAGTGTCGAGATCGCCATCGCGCCCATGTTGATCCAGTAGGGCGGTGACAGGTCGCCGGGCTCCAGCGTGAAGAAGGTGTAGCGGTAGAAGATCAGCGACATCATCCAGATGTAGAGCATCCCGCCCCACAGCCACATCGACAACGCCAGGAAGTTCAGCTCCAGCCGCACGGGCTGGCCCAGCCGCGCGGCGAGCAGGGCGCTCAAGGTCGCGATCGACTGCGTGGCGACCACCGCCAGCAGCCAGGCGCCGCTGATGCCCTTGTCCAGCGGCGGCTTGACCTGCTTGATCGTGAGCCCAGCGAAGATCGCATAGGTCAGCGTGACCCACAGCACGATCGCCAGGGCCCACAGCACGCCGGCCACGCGGCTGTCGTCGGTCAGCAGCAGGAACTGGCTGCCGACGATGCTGGTGGCCGCGACGCTGGTGAAGAAGCCGGGCCCGCGCAGGTGGTCGAACAGGTCGCTGAAGAAGCGCTGCCGGTGGCGCAGTGCACGCAGCAGGTTCAGCAGGCACAACACCGCGTAGGCGACCAGGTTGAGCGCGAACAGCGCCCGGGCGAGCAGCGGATGGCCCAGCAGATGGGCGGCGATCGACACGATGCCGGTGGCCATCACCATGCCGAAGTAGGCAGGCGACAGGCCCGCCAGACCTGTCGTCGAGGGCGCAGCGACCGGGTGGCTGGTGTCCGTCATGGTCAGGTGGCCTCGGCGACGCGCGATGACGTGCGCTTCAGCGCAGCCGGACCGGCACCCGACGCCAGCCGCCCAGGGGATAGGTCTCGCGCTCGGGCGACGCATCGGGCGCGGGATCGATGAGCGCCGTGGCCGTCAACAGCGCCTCCACGGCGACGACCAGTTCCATCGTCGCCAGCGGTCGCCCTGGGCACACGTGGATGCCGGTGCCATAGACGAGGTTGTGTGGCGCGTTCTGCTCGGGCCGGTAGGCGTCGGGATCGCCGAAGACGGCCTCGTCTCGGTTGGCCGAGGTCCAGTTGAGGTACACGCGGTCGCCGGCGGCGAGTTCATGTTCCCCGATGCACACGGCACGTGTCGTCACGCGCCGGTTGACGAGGAAGGGGTCGTCGATGCGCAGCATCTCGTCGATCGCCGGCGCAAGGTCCTGGGGACGGTCCCGCAACGCCTGCTGCACGTCCTGGTGGGTGGCGAGGAACCAGACGACGACACCCAAGGCCGCCGCCATCGACGCGAGATCACCCGCAGTCCAGTTGCGCAGGATGGAGACGATGTCCGCTTCGCTCAAGGGCTTCCCGTCGAGCGTCGCGGTCAGCAGTGCGGTGGTCGGATCGTCGGAGGTGGCCTGGCCCGGCGTGCGGCGCCTGCGCAGTTGCCTGCGGATGATCTCGTCGAACGCCGCGGCAACGGCGGCGCTGCGCGCGGTGTCGCCGCTGCGCGTGGCGGCGTGGTTGTCGGCCATCCAGGCGAGCAGTTCGTCCTCGATCCCCTGCCACCCCAGCCAGGCCGTTTGCGCCCGTACGGCGAACGGTCGGCCGATCTCGGCGACCGCGTCGACCACGGTGCCGCGCGGCAGCGCTGCCACGAGGGCATCGGCGATCGCACACACGCGGGGCTCCAGCGCGGCGATCTGCGCAGGGGCGAAGAAGCCGTCGACCAGTGCACGCCAGGGCGCGTGTCCGGGCGGATCCATGCCATTCGGGACCGCGCGCCGCGCCGACACGGCCGACGAGAAGGTCTGCGGGTCGTGTGCCGCCGCGACAACGTCGGCATGCCGGAACAGCGTAACGCCGCGAGGCGACCGGGCCAGCGCACAGGCGGTGCGCTGGCGGTCGTAGGTGCCCAGTTGGTCGGCAAGCACCTCGGGAGACAACGGCTCCCAGGTCGGGATCGGACGGGGCATGGCGAATCAGCGAACCATGAAGTCGATGGCGATCGCGCCGGGCTCGCGCTGCCGGTACTCGATGGTCACGCGCTCGCCGTAACGCGAGCGCAACTGTTCCAGCAGAGGCAAGGGATCGTGGTCGTTGACGAAGCGCATCGTTTCGCCGGGGTGCAGCGCATCGAGCGCGCCGAAGATCGCGGCATGGCGAAAGCGCTTGGCGACGCCTCGGGCGTCGAAGGGGTAGATGGCTGACGGTGACAGGTGAAGATGGGGTTGCGACATCGCGGGATCCTTGGGTCGGGAGAAGGTGGGGAGGTCGGCGCATCGTTTTTAAGATGCATTTCCGATGCATCTATGTTATCGGTCCTCGAACGACAAAGCAATGAAGGCCTGTGGCCAGCTCACTCGACCCATCCGGTGCCCACCCACCATGATGGGCATGCCGCGGCCGGCGGCAGGTGGACGTCAATCGATCGACGGGATGCTGCGCCGCTGGCGCATCGCCTTGCCGATCTCGGCCAGTGCATCGTCCCCGAGGAGCCGCGAGGCCATCGGAAGCAGTTCGGCCTCCTCACGCGCGATATGCCGCTCGTACATGCAGATGAACGGCTCGACGTCCGTGGGGTCCAAACTCACCGAGTCGCCCGCTGCGATGGCGTGCAGCACCTCACGCAGGCGCTGCCACCGGAAATCCAGCGCTCGATGGTCGAGCGTCAGCGAATCGATCAGCTCGCGGATGCAGATCGCATCCGAGCCGGCCATCGACTCGATCAGGGCCGGAAACAGGGCTATCTCCTCGTCGGCGTGGTGGTCCTTGGCTGCGATGTCGAAGCAGCGCATCACCGCTGCTGCGGCAGCACGTGCGTCTTCGTCCGGATCGCGGCCGAGCAGATGCGCCACCAGTCGCCGCACGTGGCGCACTGTCGCTCGACGCGGCGATGGCAGCCCGAAAGCACCTCCAGCGGCGCCTCGAATCCTGAGGCCGCCGCATGGCCGGAGATCGTCATCGACATGGGCATCGCCTCCTGGCCAGACGCCGTGCCTGGCAGGGGAACGGCGGCGTGTGAAGGGTGCGCTGATCGGAACCATCGCCTTGGAGCGCCGCGCACTTGATGCGGCCGAGGCAGCGGCGCAAGCCGGTCACACGGACGAAGCCGTGAGGGCAGGGCTGGTGCAGGGCTTTTTGCATCGATTCGGCGTGGGTCAGCTCAGCATGGTCAGCGCGACGGCCAGACACCCCCAGGCGGCGAGCCCCGCGCCGGCCGCGACCTGCACGACGGCCGCAGCCACGAAGGCCTCGCGGGGGCGGCACATTGCCACGAGCCCGTGGTACGCGATGCCGCAGCTCAACCCGAGACCGGCCAGCAACACCGCCGCAGGCGCTGCCATGCCGGGCAGCGCAAAGCCCGCCGCAGAACCCCACAGCGGCAGCGGCGCCAGCGCGGCGAGCAGGCGCGCCTCGTGCGGCCCGAGAACCATTGCATACGCGCCTGCGATGTGACGGAACAGCTGGCCGGCCACCGCCACCGAGGCGAACTCCGCCAGCAGGACCAGCACCGACAGTTCACCCCATGGATGGCTGCCATCCCTGATGTCGGAAGGGCCGATCGTGCCGGCCAGATAGAGGACCACAGGTGGCAGCAACGCGACGGGCAGCACGATCTGCAGGAACAGGCGCCACCCGGCGGGGCGGGCGCGCAGCAGTTCGGGCCAGCCGCGCTCGGCGGAAAGCGGCAGGGCAGCCAGGGTGTAGATATTCATCGCGCTGACCGTGAAAATCGCTTGACCATAGTATTCAACTATATCATGACATGATACAAAAAAGCATGCCTTCAAGATCACCCAAGACGCCACCGGCCGGCTCGTCGAAAGCGCTGGACAAGAGCGACTTCGAGCGCCTGTCGGACTTCCGGCACCGGCTTCGTCAGTTCCTTCGCGCCAGCGAGCTCACCTGCCGCACGCATGGGCTCACGGCGCTGCAGTACCAGCTGTTGCTGCACGTGGCCGGCTTTCCGGGCCGGTCGTGGGCCACGATCGGGGAACTCGCCGAGCGGTTGCAGGCCCAGCACCATGGCGTCGTGGCGCTGGTGGATCGCTGTGCGGCCCTGGGTTGGCTGGCGCGCCGCCCCGGTCGGGAGGATGGCCGTATGGTCGAGATACACCTGCTGCCCCAGGGCGAGCGACTGCTGGCCAGGGTGGCGAGCCTGCACCGTGACGAGCTGCACACGCTGCTCGGTGAGTTCTCGGCCGCAGTGCCGGATCGTCGTGCGCCGTGATCCAGATGCATTTCAGCGAGCCGGTGATGTTCCTTGAGCGACCGGCACTGCTGGATGCCGAAGCGGCTTGGAGCGCCTGGCCCTGGGCAGCGAGCGCTGAGTGTGGTGTGGAGATGCCCAGGTGGCAGTCGGGATCGAGCGGCACCTGCAACCGCTTCGTCAGATCAGGTCGTCAAGCCAACAAGCCCGCTGCGAACAACGCATCCCGCGTGGTCCATGGGTGCACTCAGTATGGTCCCGCTGGTCGACTCGGTGCAGTACAGCATCTTGCGCTCCGGCCCACCGAAGGCCAGGTTGGTGAGCGAGGCGCCGGTCTCAGCGCGCAGCACCTGCACCGGCTCGGCGCGGTGGTGGGTGTGAGCAACCTGCACGTCTATGCCGCCATGAAGGGTCTGCCCCTGGAAGAGTTTCTGCAGACCCGAAATGCGCCCACGGCCCTGTACTCGGTGGCGGCCGTTCCTGCCAGTTAACCGCCTGGTGCATACCAAACCGACATAGCTGAAATTTGCACTTGCCACTTTTCAATAGGTGGCGAAGCGCGCACAGTCCCGGGCGTCCAGTGGTTCGACGCGTCCGGGCTGTTTTCCGACCGCCGAGCGAACCGAATCCCCCACCGTTTCCTGGAGACAAAGACATGTCCTCGTTCCGCCGTCGCGCCCTTCTGGCGCTGGCCACCCTGTCCGCCCTGACGGGCGCCTCCCTGGCCCAGGCCCAGACCGTCACCTTTCGCCTGCACCAGTTCCTGCCGCCGCAGGCCGCCATCCCGGCCAAGGCCATCATTCCCTGGGCGAAAAAGGTGGAGGCCGAGTCCGGTGGTCGCATCAAGATCCAGCTGTTCCACGCCATGCAGATGGGCGGCACGCCGCCCCAGCTGTTCGACCAGGCACGCGACGGCGTGGTTGACATCACTTGGACCGTGCTGGGCTACACGCCGGGGCGTTTCAACAAGTCCGAGGTGTTCGAGCTGCCGTTCATGAGCGGTTCGGCGGAGCAATCCTCGCGCGCCTTCCAGGCGTACGTGGAGAAATTCGCCGCCGACGAGTTCAAGGACGTCAAGTTGCTCGCGGTGCACACCCACGGCCCGGGCCTGTTCCACACCAAGGCCCCGGTGACGGGGCTGGAGAGCCTGCGTGGCATGAAGATCCGTGGCGGCTCGCGCATCATCAACAACATGCTCACCAAGCTGGGTGCCAACCCGGTGGGCATGCCGGTGCCGGCCGTGACCGAAGCCTTGTCCAAAGGCGTGATCGACGGCACCACGATTCCCTGGGAAGTGACGCCCGCGCTCAAGGTGAGCGAGCTGGTGAAGAACCACACCACCTTCGCCGGCCAGCAGGGTCTCTACACCCAGACCTTCGCGTTTTCCATGAACCGCGCGGCCTACAACAAGCTGCCCGATGAGCTGAAGAAGGTCATCGACAACAACGCCGGCATTGAAACCGCGGCCATGTTCGGCCGGGCCATGGACGAGGGCGACAAGGCGGGCCGTGCCATCGCCGAGAAAGCCGGCAACAACATCGTGGCGCTGGACGTGGCCGAAACCCAGCGCTGGCGCCGTACCGCTGGCACCGTGGAGACCGACTGGATCAACGAGATGAAGGGCAAGAACATCGATGGCGCCAAGCTGGCATCGGAGGCGCGTGCACTGATTGCCAAGTACTCGAAGTGAACGCCTGAGCGGGCGCATGGGCCGTCGGGTCCATACGCCCGTGCGCTTCCGGATGCGCCAGGACCACAGGGGGTGGGCGCTTTTTTGGGGTGCGTGCGCTTGTTCGTTCGATGGACATCAGGTTTTGTCATGTCATACCAATCTGACATTGAACCAGTTGGTACATATCAACCCGGCATAGCTGAAAGAAGCGTTCCGATCTGGTCAGCGCCCTTGATCAGGTTCAAAGTTCCGGCGCTTGCCAAACGATGGCTGCGCTATGACGCAGCCACTTGCGCCGTGATCAGCGGACGACTTTTTTCATCCCCGGAGAACCCATGAGCTTCTTGAATCGCCGAACCACCCTGGCCGCGCTGGGCGCCGCCCTGACCACCCTGATGGCGGGTAGCGCGCTGGCCCAGCAGACCGTGACGCTGCGCCTGCACCAGTTCCTGCCGCCCCAGGCCCCCATTCCCTCCAAGGCCCTGGTGCCCTGGGCCAAGAAGATCGAGGCCGAATCGGGTGGCCGCATCAAGGTGCAGCTGTTCCACGCCATGCAGATGGGCGGCACGCCGCCGCAACTGTTTGACCAGGCGCGCGACGGCGTGGCCGACCTCACCTGGACGGTGCTGGGCTACACCCCCGGCCGCTTCAACAAGTCCGAAGTGTTCGAGCTGCCTTTCATGGGCGGTGTCTCCGAACAGTCCTCACGGGCCTTTCAGGAATACGTCGAGAAGTTCGCGGCCGACGAATTCCGCAGCGTCAAGCTGATCGCTGTGCACACGCACGGCCCGGGCCTGTTCCACACCAAGCAGCCGGTGACCGGCCTGGAGAGTCTGCGCGGCATGAAGATCCGCGGCGGCTCGCGCATCATCAACAACATGCTGGGCAAGCTGGGCGCCACGCCCGTGGGCATGCCGGTGCCTGCGGTGACCGAGGCCCTGTCCAAGGGCGTGATCGACGGCACGACCATCCCCTGGGAAGTCACGCCTTCGCTCAAGATCACCGAACTGGTGAAGAACCACACCACGTTCGCGGGCAAGGAAGGCCTGTTCACCCAGACCTTTGCCTTCACCATGAACCGCACGGCGTACGACAAGCTGCCGGCCGACCTGAAGAAGGTGATCGACAACAACTCGGGTGTCGAGACCGCGGCCATGTTCGGCCGCGTGATGGACGATGCCGACAAAGTGGGCCGTGACATCGCCGTCAAGGCGGGCAACAACATCGTGGCACTCGACGTGGCCGAGACCCAGCGCTGGCGCCGCACGGCGGGTGCGGTCGAGGCCGACTGGGTCAAGGAGATGAAGGGCAAGAACATCGACGGCGCCAAGCTGGCCTCGGAGGCCCGTGCCCTGATTGCCAAACACACGAAGTAAGTGCTTTGTGATGCCTCCGGGGTGCGCGCCGTCTTCTGACGGGGGCCCCTCGGGGGCGATGTCCTGCCAGGTGCAGGACATCGAAAGATGTTTCGTTAAGGGAAATTGATTTAACAATAAGAAACTTTGAGCTATAGTCCCGCCGCTGCGCAAAGGGCGGCGGTGGAAGAAAAACCATGGGAGACAATTGGCGCTGGCCAACCCCCATAAGAAGGACCAGAAATGATTGACTGGATTTACCGGTTTGCCCGGTGGACCGCCCTGTTTGGCGGCATCGTGCTTGTGGCACTGACCCTCATGGTCGTGGCCAGCGTCGCCGGACGCGCGCTGATCGGCATCGGGCTCGGGCCTGTGCCGGGCGACTTTGAACTGGTGGAAGTCGGCGTCGGCATCGCCATCTTCTTCTTCATGCCCTGGTGCTACCTGCGCGGTGGCCATGCCACGGTGGACCTGCTCTACATGCACACGCCGCGCTGGGCGCAAAAGGCGGTGGACACCATCAGTGACGTCCTGATGACGCTGGTCTGGTTGGTGCTGACCTGGAAACTCTGGGAAGGCATGCTGGAGAAAAAGGAATACATGGAAACCACCTTCATCCTGCAGATGCCGGTGTGGTGGGCTTATGCCCTGTGTCTGGTGGGCGCCGTGATCGGCTGTGTCTGCTACGTCGCCAAAACCCTGACCCGTTTTGGTCTCGGGTCCGAGCCCGAAGGCTGGACGGTTGAATCCAACGCAGGGCACTGAACATCATGTCAACCGTTGAACTCGCTCTCTGGTCGTTCCCCATCCTGCTGTTCATGATCTTCATCCGGCTGCCCATCGGGCTGTCGATGCTGGTGTGTGGACTGGGCGGTGCCTGGATGGTCTATGGGTCGGTGGACCCGATCCTGAACCAGCTCAAGCAGGTGACTTACAGCACCTTCTCGAACTACAACCTGTCGGTCATCCCGCTGTTCCTGCTCATGGGGCAGTTCGCTGCGCTGGGCGGCCTGTCGCAGGCGCTGTTCAAGGCGGCTGGCCATGGCTGCGGTGGGCGCCTGTGCCGGCTTCGGCGCCATCTGCGGCTCCTCGCTGGCCACGGCGGCGACGATGGGCCAGGTGGCCCTGCCTGAACTCAAGCGCGCGGGTTACGCCGGTGGCATCTCCACCGCCTGCCTGGCCGCGGGCGGCACGCTGGGCATCCTGATCCCGCCGTCTGTGGTGCTGGTGATCTACGCCATTCTGACCGAGCAGAACATCGCCAAGCTGTTCCTGGCGGCTTTCGTGCCCGGCATCCTGGCCGCTGTGGGCTACATGATCGTGATCGCGATCTATGCGCGGCTCAAGCCGCATGAAGTGGGCTCCATGGCGCCCATGCCCATGAAGGACCGCTGGATCGCCACCGTCAAGGTGTGGCCGGTGATGGTGATCTTCATCGCCGTGGTCGGCGGCATCTACACCGGCCTGTTCACACCGACCGAGGGTGCAGCCATTGGCGCGTTCGGCACCGGCCTCTCGGCCTGGTTCAGCGGCGGTCTCAACCGCAAGACCCTGCTGGGCGCGGTGCTGGGCACCGCGATCGCCACCGGCATGATCTTCATGATCGTGCTGGGCGCCGGCCTGTACAACACCTTCCTCGCCTTGTCGCAACTGCCGCAGGAAGCCGCGAGCATGGTGTCGGGCTGGGGTGTGAGCCCCATCTTGGTGCTGATCGCTATTTTGTTGCTGTACGTGATCCTGGGCTGTTTCATGGACTCGCTGTCCATGATCCTGCTGACCATTCCGGTGTTTTTCCCCATCGTGACCGCGCTCGACTTCGGCCTGCCGCCCGAGGAGTTCGCCATCTGGTTCGGCATCCTGGTGCTGATCGTGGTGGAGGTGGGGCTGATCACGCCGCCGGTGGGCATGAACCTGTTCGTCATCAACTCGATGGCGCGCGACACACCGATCACGCAAACCTACCGCGCCATCCTGCCGTTCGTGACCAGTGACTTCATCCGCACCGCGATCCTGGTGGCCTTCCCCGGCATCACGCTGTTTGTGCTGCGGCTGTGAAGACCGGTTATCGAAAGCCTGCATAGCTGAATGGGCCTGCGAGCAATTGCAGGCCCTTTTTCTGGGCGCTACATTGGGGCGGCTTTTGCGATCGACACCCCGGAACAGGAGACCTGCATGAACCTCAAAACCTTGTTTTCCCGGCGCACCGTGATGGTTTCCGCCTTCGCTCTGGGCGCTTTTGGCCTGGCGACACCCGCGATGGCACAGGCCTTCCCCAGCAAACCGCTGCGCATCGTGGTGCCGTTCGCCGCCGGGGGGGCCGGTGACCTCACGGCCCGCATCGTGGGCGCGGCCTTGAGCCAGTCGCTGGGCCAGCCGGTCACCATCGAAAACCGCCCCGGCGCCGGAGGGGTGGTGGCCGCCAGCACGGTGGCGCGTGCCGAGCCCGACGGCCACACCCTGTTCCTCATGTCCAACGGCACCGCCGTGACCGCCAGCCTGTACAAGAGCCTGCCCTACGACACGCTCAAGGACTTCACACCCGTCTCCACGCTGGGCACCTTCGACCTGGCGGTGCTGGTGCCGGCCGACTCGCCTCACAAGACCCTGGGTGATCTGGTCGCGTTCGCCAAGGCCCATCCCAACAAGCTCAACATCGGCAGCATCAACATCGGCAGCACGCAGAACCTGGCGGCCGAGCTGTTCAAGTCCAGCGCCGACATGGAAGCGCAGATCGTGCCTTTCAACGGCACGCCGAACCTGGTCGGTGCCTTGCGTGGCAAGCAGGTGGATGCCGCCGTCGAGATCCTCGGCCCGGCACTGACGCAGATCCAGGCCGGCGCCTTCCGCGCGCTCGCGGTCACCGGCCAGAAACGTTCCACCGTGCTGCCCGAGGTGCCGACCGCCGTCGAGCAGGGCGTGAAGGGTTTTGTGGCCTCGTCGTGGAATGCATTGGCCGTGCCCTCGAAAACGCCGAGCGATGTGGTGGCGCGCCTGAACAAGGACATCAACGCCGCGCTGGCGAAACCCGACGTGCGCAAGAAGCTGGCCGATCTGAACATCGACCCTGATGGCAGCACGCCCGAGCAGGCGGCTGAACTGCTGGCCGCTGACATCAAACGCTGGGGCGCGGTGATTCAGCGCGCAAACATCCCGAAACAATGAGAGAGGACGGCACATGGACATCCTGCCAGTGGACGCGCTGCGTATTGGACTGATCGGCTACGGAGAGGTGGGCCGCATCTTCGGCGCTGGCCTCAACGCGGCCGCTGCCTGGGACCTCAAGTTCGCCGATCCGGCGCAGCGCGACGAGCCGCTGGCGCATGCTGCTGCGCAAGGCATTGAGGCCTGCGACGGTGTGGCCAGCCTGTGTGCCCGGTCCACGCTGGTGATCTCGGCCGTGACCGCGTCTAGCACGCTGGCCGTGGCGCAGGCCGCTGCCGCCCAGATCCGGCCCGGCTGCTTTTTCCTCGATCTCAACTCCGCATCGCCCGGCACCAAGCAGCGGGCCGCCGCCCTGATCGAAGCGGCGGGCGCGTTTTACGTCGAAGCCGGCGTCATGACCTCGGTGCCGCCCTATGGCATCCGCGTGCCCATGTTGCTGGGCGGTCCGCACGCGGCGCACCTGTTGCCGGTGCTGGCCGAACTGGGCATGGACGCCAAAGTGGCCAGCGAGCAGCTGGGCATCGCCTCGGCCACCAAGATGTGCCGCAGCGTGATGATCAAGGGGCTGGAGGCGCTGGTGATCGAGAGCTACGCCACGGCGCGCCACCACGGCGTCGAAGACGCCATGATCGCCACGCTGCAAGAGACCTTTCCTTCGATCGACTGGCAGAAGCAGGGCAGCTATTTCTTCAGCCGCGTGGCGCAGCACGGCAAGCGCCGCGCCGAAGAGATGCGCGAGGTGGCCAACACCGTGCGCGAGGCCGGCTTCGAGCCCTTCATGGCCGCGGCCATTGCGCAGAAACACGACTGGATGGCCGCGCAGTCGCGCGCCGGGCATTTCGCCGGCCTGGGTCAGAACCCGCCGTGGCAGGCCTTTGCCGACCGCCTGCTGGCGACGCGTCCTGCCGCCAACGACGCATAAAGCCCCTTTCACACATGCTCGACATCCTGGCCATCACCGGCCCGATCTACCTCTGTATCGCGGCCGGTTATGCCAGCGTGCGCTGGAACCTGTTCACCAAGGCCGACATGCGCGTCTTCGGCAAGTTCGTGATCCAGATCGCGTTGCCCGCGCTGCTGTTCAACGCGCTCGCTTCGCGCCCGCTCGGCGAGGTGGTGCACCCGGGTTACCTGCTGGCGTTCGCCGCCGGTTCGCTGGCGCTGATCGGGTTGGCGCTGTGGTTCGCGCGCACCGTGCTGCGCAAGCGCCTGACCGAGAGCGCGTATGTGGCCATGGGCATGACCTGCTCCAACAGCGGCTATGTGGGCTACCCCGTGATGCTGCTGCTGTTCGGGCCGCTGGGCGGCGTGATCCTGGCGCTCAACCTGATCGTGGAAAACCTCATCAAGCTGCCACTGCTGTTCACGCTGGCCGACGCGGGCGCGCACGAAGGCGAGCGGCCTTCGCTGCTGCAGGCGTTGAAGCAGACCGGCGAGCGCCTGGTGCGCAACCCCATGATCGTCGCCATCTTCGCCGGCTTCGTGGTGGCCTTGCTGGGCTGGCAGCTGCCCGCGGTGATCACGCGAACCGTGACCCTGTTTTCGGCCGCGAGCAGCGGCATGGCGCTGTTCATCATCGGTGGCACGCTGGTGGGCCTGCAGGTCAAGGGCATGCGCCGCCAGGTGTCGCTGATCGCCGTGGGCAAGCTGCTGCTGCACCCGCTGGCGGTGTTCGCCGCCGTCTCGCTCTTGCCGCTGTTGGGGCTGCCTGCCGTTGACGGCGATCTGCGCACCGCGGCCGTGCTCTCGGCCGCCATGCCCATGCTGGGCATCTATTCCATCCTGGCGCAGCGCCACGGCTTTGAGGGGTTCACCGCGGCGGCGCTACTGGCCACCACGGCCGCCTCATTCTTCTCGCTCAGCGCCATCCTCTGGCTGATGCGCCACAGTGCGGGCTGGCTAGCTGGATGAATGGATCGCGTCCAGCGTCTGGCGGATCAGGTTGAGTGTGGTCTGCTGCGTGAGCGTGGCGGGGCGCAGCGAGCTGGTGGCCAGACACAGGCGGGTGCGCAGCGGCGGCTGGACCGAGCGCGTGCGGTAGGCCGACGGCCGGATCGAGCTGGCCACCGCGTTGCGCGAGAGCAGGGCAGCGCCCGCGCCGTCGGCCACCAGGTCCAGGATGGCGGACACGCCGTCGATCTCCAGCGCCACCATTGGCCTGCAACCGATGTTGGCCATTTCGGATTCCACGTGCATGCGCAAGGCGTTGGGCCGGCTCGGGATCACCAGCGGCAACTTCGCCACCTCGGCCAGTGACACGGGGGGCGGGGGCGGCTCTTCGGCCAGTCCGGCCGGGCGGGGTTCCACCAGCAGCAACTCTTCGTCCTGCAGCGGCGAGATGTCGATCTCCGGCGCGGGCTGGGCGTTGTAGAGCACGGCGATGTCCAGCCGCCCGGTCGCCAGCCATTCCTGCATGGTGGCCGACAGACCTTCGCTGATCGACAGGCTGGCTTCGGGCAGCTGGGCGCGAAAGGCGCGCGTGAGCGGCACCGTGAGCACCCGCGCCAGACTGGGCGGCAGACCGATGGCCACGCGCCCGGCCAGCGCACCGCGCACCCGGCCCAGCTCTTCGCGCGCCCGCTCCACCTGATGCAGGATGCCGCGGCCGTGTTCCAGCAGCAGCTTGCCGGCTTCGGTGGGTGTGGCGCCGCGGCCGTTGCGCACCAGCAGGTTCTGGCGCAACTCCACCTCCAGCAGGCGCACCTGGCGCGAGAGGGCGGGTTGTGCCACGTCCAGCGCGAGCGAGGCTTTGGTGAAGCTGCCCAGCTCGGCGACGCGCACGAAATATTCGAGTTGTTTGAGATCCATGGCCTGTATTTCTGAGGAATAGCTCCATCATAGATATAGTTTTTTGTTCTAGCTGATAGCGCGCCGGGAGGCTGGTTTCGCAGCGTGGTGAAGTTCACAATCCGCCATTCAAAGCCCTGTCCGGCATGGGCCGCAACCGCATCTGGAACCTTCCGCATGAGCCAGCAAAAGCCCCTCATCATCGACTGCCACGGCCACTACACCACGGCACCCAAGGCGCTGGAGACCTGGCGCAACGCGCAGATCGCCGGTATCAAGGACCCGGCTTCGATGCCGAAGGTGTCGGACCTGAAGATCAGCGACGACGAACTGCGCGAGTCCATCGAGACCAACCAGCTGCGCCTGATGAAGGAACGTGGTTCGGACCTCACCATCTTCTCGCCGCGCGCCAGCTTCATGGCCCACCACATCGGCGACTTCAACATCAGCTCCACCTGGGCCGCGATCTGCAACGAGCTCTGCTACCGCGTGAGCCAGCTGTTCCCCGACAACTTCATCCCCGCCGCCATGCTGCCGCAGAGCCCGGGCGTGGACCCTGCGACCTGCATCCCCGAGCTGGAGCGCTGCGTCAAGGAATACGGCAACGTTGGCATCAACCTGAACCCCGATCCTTCGGGCGGTCACTGGACCAGCCCGCCCCTGAGCGACAAGGCCTGGTACCCGATCTACGAAAAGATGGTCGAGTACGACATCCCGGCCATGGTGCACGTGTCCACCAGTTGCAACGCCTGCTTCCACACCACCGGCGCCCACTACCTGAACGCCGACACCACGGCTTTCATGCAGTGCCTGACCAGCGACCTGTTCAAGGACTTCCCGACGCTCAAGTTCATCATCCCGCACGGCGGCGGCGCGGTGCCCTACCACTGGGGCCGTTTCCGTGGCCTGGCGCAGGAGCTGAAGAAGCCGCTGCTGAAAGACCACCTGCTGAACAACATCTTCTTCGACACCTGCGTCTACCACCAGCCGGGTATCGATCTGCTGACCAAGGTGATCCCGGTGGACAACATCCTGTTCGCTTCGGAAATGATTGGCGCCGTGCGCGGCATCGACCCCGAGACCGGCCACTACTACGACGACACCAAGCGCTACATCGAAGCGAGCACCATCGTCGTGGGCGACGACCGCTACAAGGTGTACGAGGGGAACGCGCGGCGTGTGTTCCCGCGGCTCGATGCGGCATTGAAGGCCAAAGGCCGCTGACTTTCTCCTTCCCCCTCTGGGGGAAGGCAGGGATGGGGGCAGGCGCAACGCGAGCCCCCACCCAACCCTCCCCCAGAGGGGGAGGGCTCCATACAAACCAAGGAGATCAACATGTACGAACTCGGCGTCGTTTACCGCAACATCACCCGAGCCGACCGCGCTGCGGCCGACGGCCTGGCCGCGCTGGGCTCGGCCACCGTGCACGAGGCCATGGGCCGTGTCGGCTTGTTGAAACCCTACATGCGCCCGATCCAGACCGGCGTGCAGGTGTCCGGCACGGCCATCACCGTGCTGCTGCAGCCCGGTGACAACTGGATGATGCATGTGGCGGCGGAGCAGATCCAGCCCGGCGACATCGTTGTCGCGACCGTCACGGCCGAGTGCAGCGACGGCTATTTCGGCGACCTGCTGGCCACCAGCTTCCAAGCGCGCGGCGCCCGTGGCCTGATCATTGACGCCGGCGTGCGCGACGTGAAGACGCTCAAGGAAATGAACTTCCCGGTGTGGTCCAAGACGATCTCTTCCAAGGGCACCATCAAGGCCACGCTGGGCTCGGTGAACATCCCCATCGTCTGCGCCGGCATGCTGGTGACGCCCGGCGACGTGGTCGTGGCCGACGACGATGGTGTGGTCTGCGTGCCCGCGGCGCGTGCGGCGGAAACGCTGGCGGCTGCCATCAAGCGCGAGAGCTTCGAAGGCGAGAAGCGCGACAAGCTGGCCTCGGGTGTGTTGGGCCTGGACATGTACAAGATGCGCGAGCCTCTCGCTGCAGCTGGCCTCAAGTACATCGACTGAATTTTCTCCGCCTCCGCTGCAAGCGAACTGTTTGAAAGCCCTTCATGAGCAAACCGACTTCCGGTGACTTCACCAAGACCGCCGGCTGGATGGACTGGTACACCGGCCCGTCCAAGCCCACCTTCCAGCTGCCCGCGGGCGCGGTGGACGCGCACTGCCACGTGTTCGGCCCGGGGGCAGAGTTCCCTTATGCACCCGAGCGCAAGTACACGCCCTGCGACGCATCGAAGCACGAGCTGTACGCATTGCGCGACCACCTCGGTTTTGCCCGCAACGTGGTGGTGCAGGCCACCTGCCACGGGGCGGACAACCGCGCCATGGTCGACGCACTGGTCAGCAGCGGGGGCAAGGCGCGTGGCGTCGCCACGGTCAAGCGCAGCGTGAGCGACGCCGAGATTCAGGCCATGCACGACGCTGGTGTGCGTGGCGTGCGCTTCAACTTCGTCAAGCGCCTGGTGGACTTCACGCCCAAGGACGAGCTGCTGGAGATCGCCGGCCGCATCGCCAAGTGGGGCTGGCACGTCGTCATCTATTTCGAGGCGGTGGACCTGCCCGAGCTGTGGGACTTCTTCACCGCGCTGCCCACCACCGTGGTGGTGGACCACATGGGCCGCCCCGATGTGTCGCTGCCGGTGGACGGCCCGCAGTTCGCGCTGTTCGAAAAGTTCATGCGCGAACACAGCAACGTGTGGAGCAAGGTCAGTTGCCCCGAGCGCCTGTCCGTCACCGGCCCCAAGGCCCTGAACGGCGAGCAGAACGCTTACGCCGACGTGATTCCGTTTGCGAAACGCATCGTCGAGCAGTTCCCCGACCGCGTGCTCTGGGGCACCGATTGGCCACACCCGAACCTGAAAGACCACATGCCCGACGACGGCCTGCTGGTGGACTTCATCCCGCACATTGCACCGACTGCGGAACTGCAGCAGAAGCTGCTGGTCACCAATCCCATGAAGCTCTACTGGCCCGAGGAGGTCTGACATGTCCCTCAACAAACCTTACCTGGACGTGCCCGGCACCATCATTTTTGATGCCGAGCAAAGCCGCAAAGGCTACTGGCTCAACCAGTTCTGCATGTCGCTCATGAAGGCTGCCAACCGCGAGCGCTTCAAGGCCGACGAGCGCGCCTACCTCGACGAATGGCCGATGACCGAAGAGCAGAAGCAGGCCGTGCTGGCGCGCGACCTCAACTGGTGCATGCGCACGGGCGGCAACATCTACTTCCTGGCCAAGATTGGTGCCACCGACGGCAAGAGCTTCCAGCAGATGGCGGGCTCCATGACCGGCATGACCGAAACCGAATACCGCGACATGATGATCAAGGGCGGCCGGTCCGTCGAAGGCAACCGCGTCGTGGGTGAAGACGGCGACGCGCAGGCGCACCGCCAGCCCCAGGGCGCCGCAGGAAAGAAAGTCTGACCATGGCCAAAATCACCGCATCCGTTTTCACCTCGCACGTGCCCGCCATCGGCGCGGCCATGGACCTGGGCAAGACCCAGGAAGACTACTGGAAACCCGTGTTCGCGGGCTACGACTTCTCCAAACAATGGATGAAGGACAACAAGCCGGACGTCATCTTCCTGGTCTTCAACGACCACGCCACGGCCTTCAGCCTGGAGATGATTCCGACGTTTGCGATCGGCACCGCGGCCGAGTTCACGCCGGCCGACGAGGGCTGGGGCCCGCGCCCGGTCCCGAAGGTGATTGGCCACCCCGATCTGGCCTCGCACATCGCGCAGTCGGTCATCCAGCAAGACTTCGACCTCACCATCGTCAACAAGATGGACGTGGACCACGGCCTGACCGTGCCGCTGTCGCTGATGTGCGGCGAGCTGGACCCTTCGAGCGACGCCTGGCCCTGCCCGGTGATTCCGTTCGCGGTCAACGTGGTTCAGTACCCGGTGCCTTCGGGCAAGCGCTGCTTCATGCTCGGCCAGGCCATTCGCAAGGCGGTGGAAAGCTACGACGAAGATTTGAACGTGCACATCTGGGGCACGGGCGGCATGAGCCACCAGCTGCAGGGCGCACGCGCCGGCCTGATCAACCGCGAGTGGGACAACGCCTGGCTCGACCAGATGATTGCCGACCCCGTGGGCTGCGCCAACACACCGCACATCGACTACGTGCGAGAAGCCGGCAGCGAGGGCATCGAACTCGTGATGTGGCTGATCGCCCGCGGCGCCATGTCCGACATCGTGGACGGCAAGGTGCAGGGGCCTGCGCCGGTCGTGAAACACCGCTTCTACCATGTGCCCGCATCCAACACGGCCGTGGGCCACCTCATCCTGGAGAACAACTGACATGACCATCAAAGTAGCCCTCGCCGGCGCCGGCGCCTTCGGCATCAAGCACCTGGACGGCATCAAGAACATCGACGGCGTTGAAGTCGTCTCGCTGATCAGCCGCGATCTGGAGAAGACCAAGGAAGTCGCACACAAGTACGGCATCGGGCACGTCACCACCGACCTCGCCGACAGCCTGGCGCTGAAGGAAGTCGACGCTGTGATCCTCTGCACGCCCACGCAGATGCACGCCGAACAGACGCTCGCCTGCCTGAAGGCCGGCAAACACGTGCAGGTGGAGATTCCCCTCGCCGACAACCTCAAGGGTGCCGAAGAAGTGGTGGCGCTGCAGAAGCAGACCGGTCTGGTGGCGATGTGCGGTCACACCCGCCGCTTCAACCCCAGCCACCAGTACGTGAACCAGGAAATCACGGCCGGCCGGTTCAACATCCAGCAGATGGACGTGCAGACCTACTTCTTCCGCCGCACCAACACCAACGCGCTGGGCCAGGCCCGCAGCTGGACCGACCACCTGCTGTGGCACCACGCCGCCCACACCGTGGACCTGTTCGCCTACCAGTGCAACAGCCCCATCGTGATGGCCAACGCCATCCAGGGCCCGATCCACCCGGTGCTGGGCATCGCCATGGACATGAGCATCCAGCTCAAGGCCGCCAACGGCGCCATCTGCACGCTGAGCCTCTCGTTCAACAACGACGGACCGCTGGGCACCTTCTTCCGCTACATCGGCGACACCGCGACCTACATCGCGCGCTACGACGACCTGTTCACCGGCAAGGAAGAGAAGATCGACGTGTCGAAGGTGGCCGTGTCCATGAACGGCATCGAGCTGCAGGACCGCGAGTTCTTCGCCGCCATCAAGGAAGGCCGCGAGCCGAACTCCAGCGTGGCCAAGGTGTTCAACTGCTACCAGGTGCTGCACAACCTGGAACAGCAACTGAAAGGATAAGCCCACCCCTGCGGCGCTGCGCGCCTTCCCCTCAAGGGGACGACGCCAGCGGCCCGGCAAAGCCGGTTCCGCGGCGTCACGGGGTGGAGCCACCTCGCGCCGAGGCATACCATTAACGGCTCCATCCTCACGGCTGGGGCCGTTTTCCATTTCAGGAGCTCACACCATGCAACAACGCCAACTCGGCCCCTTCAAAGTCTCAGCCATCGGTCTGGGCTGCATGAACATCTGCCACGCCTACGGTGCCCCCGTGTCCGAGCAGCAGGCCGAGCGTGTGCTGCTCGGCGCGCTGGACGCGGGCGTGACGCACTTCGACACCGCCGCGCTCTACGGTTTCGGCGCCAGCGAAACGCTGGTGGGCAAATACCTGAGCAAACACCGCTCGAAATTCACGCTCGCCAGCAAATGCGGCATGCAGGGTGTGCCGAACGAACAAGGCGTGAAGGTGCGCGTCATCGACGGCCGGCCCGAGACCATCAAAGCCACCTGCGAAGCGGCCTTGAAGCGTCTGCAGACCGACGTGATCGACCTCTACTACCTGCACCGCTGGGACAAGACAGTGCCCATCGAAGACAGCGTGGGCGCCCTGAGCGATCTGGTGCGTGCGGGCAAGATCCAGACCATCGGCCTCTCCGAGGTGTCGGCACCCACCTTGCGCCGTGCGCAGGCGGTGCACCCCATCACCGCCGTGCAGACCGAATACTCGCTGTGGACGCGCAACCCCGAGATCGCTGTGCTCGACACCTGCCGCGAATTCGGCATCGCCTTCGTCGCCTTCAGCCCGGTGGCTCGCGGCTTCCTGTGCGGTGAGCTCAACGTGGGTGCCTTCGACGCCAAGGACATTCGCCGCAGCATGCCGCGTTTTGCGCCCGAGAACTACGCCGCCAACCTCACGCTGCTGCCCGGCTACCTGGCCATGGCCAACGAGGTGGGCTGCACCCCGGCGCAGCTCGCCATCGCCTGGCTGCTGCACCGCGGCGAGAACATCCTGCCCATCCCCGGCACCACCAGCGTGGAGCACCTGCAGGACGACCTGGGCGCGGTGAATGTCAAGCTCGACGCCTCCGTGATGGCGCGGCTCGACGACCACATCAACCAGCGCACCGTGAAGGGCGAGCGCTACAACGCGCAGGGCAACAGTGAGGTGGACACCGAGGTGTTCTGAGTCGCGAGGGTGCAGCGGGTGAACCCTCTGGTTGCCAAGGTGTAAGCTGGGCACGGACACAACAACCAGAGCAAGGAGAAAGGGCGCGTCATGCAGCACATCAAACGGTTTTTCTGGGTCTATCTGCTGGTCCTGGCGGGTCTCTGGTGGTTCACCGATCAGACCGTCTGGACCGAGCTTCCCCACTTTTTTGCTTGGCGCAGTGTCTTGATGCAGGGCAGCGGCGTGCTGGCCATCGGCGTGATGAGCGCGGCGATGGTGCTGGCCGTGCGGCCCGTGGTGTTCGAGCCCTGGCTGGGTGGGCTGGACAAGATGTACCGGCTGCACAAGTGGCTGGGCATCTCGGGCCTGGTGCTGTCCATCGGCCACTGGCTGTTGTCGGAGTCGGCCAAATGGATGGTCGGCCTGGGCTGGCTGGCTCGCCCGGAGCGCGGACCCCGCCCCACCCTGGTGGATGAACCGGTCCGGCAGTTCTTCATGAACCAGCGCGGACTGGCCGAGGGCCTGGGCGAGTGGGCGTTTTATGCGGCCGTGGCGCTGATGGCGCTGGCACTGATCAAACGCTTCCCTTACCGGTACTTCTTCCGCACCCACCACCTGCTCGCCGTGGCCTATCTGGTGCTGGTGTGGCACTCGGTGGTGCTGCTGCAGTTCGACTACTGGAGCGGTGTGCTGGGACCGGTGATGGCGCTGCTGATGGCCGGGGGCAGCATCGCCGCCGTGATGGTGCTGTTCGGCCGCGTGGCCGTCCACCGGCAACTGGTGGGCGAGGTGGCGGCCGTCCGTCTCCACCCTGCGCTGAATGTCATCGAGGTCGACATAGGGTTCCAGGGGCGCTGGGCGGGCCACGAGGCGGGCCAGTTCGCCTTCGTGACCTTGCACGAAAAGGAGGGCGCGCATCCTTACACCATCACGTCCGCCTGGGCCGACGATGGCCGCCTGACCTTCATCATCAAGGCCCTGGGCGACTACACCCGCACCCTGGCCGATACGGTCCAGGTGGGGGACGTGGTCAAGGTGGAGGGGCCCTATGGACGCTTCAATTTCGCGGGCCCGCGGCCGCGCCAGATCTGGGTGGGCGCGGGCATCGGCATCACGCCCTTCATCTCGCGCATGAAAGCCCTGGCCCAGGCGTCCGATGACAAGACCATCGACCTGTTCCACACCACGGCCGTCTACGATGAGCACGCCATCGGTCTGATCGAGGCCGACGCGAAAGCCGCAGGTGTCCGCCTGCACGTGTCGTGGGACGAACGCGACGGCTGGCTGACCGCGGCACGCATCGCCGAGCAGGTTCCCGAATGGCGCGATGCCGACTTCTGGTTCTGCGGACCGGCCGCGTTCGGCCGCACGCTGAAGAAGGATTTCGTGGCCCTGGGTCTGGACGAGACACGCTTCCACCAGGAACTGTTCGAGATGCGGTGACGGCGGCGCTCCGGCGGCGACCTTCCTGGAACCACTCTTCCCGTCCAGCGCCCCAACTGCCCTCTGCCGCAGGGGGCTTGCCTTGCGAGTGTTTCAGCGGGCGCTCAGGAAGTCGCCCACTTCCAGCAGGATCAGCTCGTTGTCGTCGGCCTTGTTCGGCTCGCGGCTGCTGGAGAACGGCAGGTTGTTGTCGTTGCCCACGACGATGTGCGTCGCGTCCACCACGTCCACGTTTTCAATCGTGAAGAAGGGGAAGCTCAGCACACCGTTGGTCAAAGGCTTGCGGGCCAGCTCGTTCGGGTCGGCGATGGCCATGAGGTCGATGTGGCCTATCTTGCGCAGCGGGCCGCCCACGTTGGCCTCGCTCAGCTCGACCTTGACGATGCGTTTGAATTTCGCGAGATCGTGGAAGCAGTCTGTGCGCTTCTGGCCTTCGGGGCAGGCCTTGTCGGCCGTGCCTTCGCCGTTGTCGCGCTCGATGATCAGGCCCGTCGTCGCGTCGATCATGTTGAAGTCGCCGATGGCGTGGTGGTTGGCGTCGAGCACGTACTTCCAGTGGCGGCCGGTCCATTGCTCGGCCTTCACGTCGAACTCCAGCACGCGCAGGAACTGCTTGCCATCCAACGCTTCGGGTGCCTTGCTGGCTTCGTCCCACAGCGCGCCTTCGAGCAGGGCGTAGAGCTTGCTGCCGTCGGGCGAGGAGGCCAGGCCTTCGTAGCCCTTGGAGCGGCGCGACTGGAACTTCAGCTCGCCATTCGGCGCGCCCGGGGTGATGACCGAAGGATGGTCCGGCGAGACGATGGGCTTGCCGTCCACCTTTGTTTCGTGGACGGCCCGTACCCGGCCCTTCATGTCGGCCTTGATGAGGTACGGGCCAAACTCGTCGCCGATCCAGAAGTGCCCGCCAGCGATCTGGAAGCCTTCGGTGTCGAAATCGGACCCGGTGAGGTAGCGCTGCTTCGTGCCTTCGTGGACGATGCGGAACGGCACCTTCTTGTCGGGGTCGTGCAGGAACACGGTCTGCAGGCGCTTGAACTGGCCGCTCTTGAAATCCACCGCGTAGCGGTTGAGGAACAGCGCGAAATCGGGCGAGTTGGCCTTGGAGCCGGCGCCGTTGTCGGTCAGCAGCCAGAAGCTGCCGTCGGCCAGGCGCTTGATGCCCGAGTGGCCCTGGATGGGCTGGCCCTTGAACGGCAGCGACACGCCGGTGGGGCGGCCGGCGGACTTGCCTTCGACCGAGCCGATGGCGTCGACCCGCTGGCCGGTGGTGAACTTGCCGCTGACCTGCAGGTCGGCCGGGGCGTCCTTGGGGGCGGCGATGAAGGTCTGCGCCGGCAGGATGGCGTGGCCTGTGAGCGTGGCGGGGAAGGCGGTCTGGGCCTGGGCTTGCAAAGGCAGGCTGGCGATGGCGAGCAGGGTGGCGCTCAGCGTCAGGGACAGGGTGGGGGATCGGCGCATGGTCGGGCGGGCTCTCGGTCGTCGGTGGTGGGGAGCGCCTGCAACGGTGCAGGCGGTCGCGCCACTGTGCCGGGCCTGTTTGACGCGACGGCGACGGTTCGATGGCAACGCCGTGACAGGCGCTGCCAGAGCCTCAACAGTCAGGCACCACCGCGAAACAAAGAGAAGCCCCAGGCCGTGAACTTGAACGGCAGGTGGACATGCTGCGCCGTGTCGGCGATGTGGAAGCGGTAAGGCACCACCTCCAGGAACGCCGGCTCGGGCACGGCAACACCCTGGGCGCGGTAGAAGGCTCCCACCTCAAACCGCACCTCGTAGCCGCCGGCCGTGATGGCCTGGCTCATGAGCGCGGGGTGGGCCAGCAGGCCGTTGCTGCCCACGGTGCCCTCGGCGATCAGCGGCCCGTGCGGCAGGCCGTCCGGCCCCAGGCGCTGCACCGCCACGCGCAGGCCCGCCGCGACGCGGCCGCTGGCCACGTCCACACAATGGATGGAGAGTCCGCCGTTCATGCGGCGCTCAGTTCAGCCGCGCGCCCGAGGCCTTGACTTCGGGTGCCCACTCGCTCACCTGGTCGGCCACGAACTTGGTGAACTCGGCTGCGCTCATCTTCTCGGGCGTGACGCCCAGATCGGCCAAGCGCTTGGCCACGTCGGGCCGCGACACCACGTCGGCCACGGCCGCGTTGATCTTGTCCACCACGTCTTTCGGCGTGCCGGCCGGTGCGGAGATACCGAGGAAGTTTTCCGCCAGCAGCTTGGGGAAGCCGGCTTCGATCACCGAGGGCACACCGGGTGACATCGCTGAGCGGGTGCGCGAGGTCACGGCGATGCCGATCAGCTTGCCTTCTTTCATGTAGGGCACGTTCTGCGTCAACGTGTCCACCGCGAACTGCAGCTGGCCGCCGAGCAGGTCGGTGTGCATGGGCGACGAACCTTTGTAGGGTACGTGTTCCATCTTCAGCTTGTACTGGTTCTTGAACATCTCGCCGACGATGTGGCCGATGGAGCCCACGCCGCCGCTGCCGTAGTTGACCGGCGTCGTCTGCGCGCTGATCCACTTCACCAGCTCGGGCATGGTCTTGGCCGGCACCGAGGGGTGCACCACGAACACGTTGGGTACTGAGCCGATGTGCGCGATGTGCGTGAAGCTCTTCACCGGGTCGTAGGGCGCCTTGTCCATCATGAAAGGCGAGATGCTCATGGGCGCGGTGTTCGACAGCAACAGCGTGTAGCCATCGGGCGCGGCCTTGGCCACCTCGTTGGCGCCGATGGTGCTGCCGGCTCCCGGCTTGTTCTCGATGATCACGGTCTGTCCCAGCTTCTCCTGAAGGCCGGGCTGCAACAGGCGCGCCACGATGTCCGACGAACCACCGGGTGCGAAGGTGACGACGATCTTGATCGGCTTCTGCGGCCAGACCTGAGCGTGGGCGGTGGCGGCCGCGAAGGGCAGCAGGGCGCTGGCGGCGAGGAGGATGCGGCGGGTGGGTTTCATGGCTGGGTTCCTGCAAGGGTGGAGACGGCGGGGCGAGACGAAAGGGGGGTGGGAGCGTCGGGCTGGACCACACGGGCCAGCCGTCCGCGCATGACTTCGCAGATCTGCTGCAAGGCGGTGTGTCGTTCGGTGGCGTCGTCGTGGGTCAGGCGCGCTTCGAAGGCCTCGAACACCGAGGCCAGTGTGTCGTGCAGTCGCAGCGCGGCGATGAAGGGGTAGCCGAAGCGCGCGTGGTAACGCTGGTTGAGCGCGGCGATGCGCTGTACGGTGGCGGCGTCCAGGCTCAGCAGGCCCAGGCGGGCCTGTTCGTTTTGCGAGTCCGTGGTCATGGTGCCCGCCTGGGCTTCCTGCCCCGCGAGTTCGGGGTGGGCGCGCAGCAGCGCCAGCTGCCGCGCCTCGTCGGCGCAGTGGATCACGCGGGCCATGGCGTCGAACAGCGCGGCTTGGCTGGCGAACGGGTGCAGCGACCAGGCGCGCTCCGCGACCCAGGGCGAGTGCTCGACCACCGAGCCCAGCAGCGCATTGAACGCGGCTTCGTCCAGCGAACGGAGCTCGGAGATCGTCAAGGGGGTGGCGGGCTTTGAGGACATCTTGGGCCTCAGTTTGAGGTCGATTTGCGTTGCAGTCCATCGCATAATTTGCTCTCAGTCATTCGAATAAACAGCACGATGAGCAACCCCAACAGTCCCCTGCACCCGAAAGCGTTGCGTTATGTGGCGGCGGTGGCCCAGCTGGGCTCGGTCCAGGCCGCCGCGCGCGAGGTGTCGATCTCCGCCTCGGCCATCGACCGCCAGATCCTGATCCTGGAGGAAGACCTGGGTGTGCCGCTGTTCGAGCGCCTGCCGCGCGGCATGCGGCTGACCGCGGCGGGCGAGCTGCTGCTGGCGCTGTCGCAGCGCTGGAAGGCCGACCTCAACCGCACGCTGTCCGACATCAAGCAGCTGCAGGGTGTCAACCACGGCCAGTTGCGCCTGGCCGCCATGGACAGCCACGCCAACGGCTTCCTGCCCGATTTCCTGCAGGCGGCGGCGCGCGAGCACCCGGGCATCGTGATCGACATCGAGATCGTCAGCCCCGACGAGGCAGTGACCCACCTGCTCAGCGGCGACGTGGACATCGCCGTGGCCTTCAACCTCAAGCCCCAGCGCGACCTGAACCTGATCTGGAGCGCCGAGCTGCCGCTGGGCTGCGCGGTGGCGGCCTCGCACCCGCTGGCCGCGCTCGCCGAGGTCGGCTTCAAGGACGTGGCGGCCTGGCCGCTGGCCGCGCAGAGCCGGGCGCTGGCAATCCGCCGCTATCTGGAAAAGCGCCACGGCTGGCTGCTGCAGGAAGCGCGGCCGCCGCTGGTGACGAACTCGCTGCAGTTGGTCAAAAGCCTGGTGCGCAGCGGCAGCCACGTGGCGCTGACCTCGGAGCTGGACGTCGGCCCCGAGGTGCTCGACGGCAGCGTGGTGTTTGTGCCGCTGCGCGACCGCAACGCGCAGGCGCAGAGCGTGTCGGTCGCCACCAGCGCCAGCCGTCCGCTGCCGCGCATTGCGCGCATCGTGGCGGAGTCGCTGGCGGTCCATGTGGACCTGCACCTGCAGCGGGTGCGCCAGGTGGGCGCTGAAACAAAACGAAAAGAACCGGTACCTCGCTGACACCCTGGGACGGCCTGGCCCCGGCACCATGACGGTCATGTTCAACAAGGTTCTGAAAGGACCCCCGTCATGAAAACCTGGATCAAACGCACCCTCATCGGGCTGACCACCGCCACCGTGGTGCTGGGCGGTCTCACCGCCTGCGGCAGCCGTGGCGACCACGCCCGTGGCTGGAGCGAAGAGCGCGTCACCGAAATGCGCGGCAAGGCGATCGAACGCATCAGCAGCAAGCTTGAACTCAACGCCGAACAGAAGCAGAAGCTCGGCGTTCTGGCCGATGAAATGATCGCCTCGCGCAAGGCCTTCCGGGGTGAGGGTGGCGATCCACGCGCCGACTTCAAGGCCCTGGTCGCGGGCGAGAAGTTTGACCGCGCCGAGGCGCAGAGCCTGCTCGACCAGAAAACCGCCGCCGTGCAAGGCAACGCGCCCAAGGTGCTGACCGCACTCGCCGACTTCTACGACAGCCTCAACCCCGAGCAGCAACGCCAGGTGCGCGAAAAGCTGGACAAGCGCGGTCACGGCCGGTGGGGCCGGAGCTGATCGGACGAGCGAAGCACACGTTCTGAATGCACAGACCATGTCGCCCGCTTTTGAACCCATCCACCACCTGGCTCAGCAGAGCCGGGCCCATGCCCCGGTCCTGCTGGCCGGGGCCGACGACCCGCATGCCGAGCTGCTGGCCATGGTCTGGGGCCCGCGTTTCGACCGCCAGCACGCGCTCGATCTCTGGGCCCGGCTCTCGCAGCAACAACCCGCCGAGGCCTTGCCGCTGCTGCCCGCGCTGATCTCGGCGGCCGACCGCTTTGACGCCCTCGGTGTGCCGGTGCAGCACCGGCTGCGCCGCCTGATCGTGCGACACCACGCAGCGACGGAGCCCCGGACTGTCACCGCCCGTGACAGGACGCCAGGGGGCCGTGTTCAGCTGTCAGAATGAGTTCATGCACCGCATCCTGCTCATCGACGACGACGAACAGCTCGGTCCTCCGCTGGCCACGTACTTCCAGCGTTTCGAGCTGCAACTCACCCACGCTTTTCGGCCCAGCGACGGACTGGCCCGTTTGCGCGCGGGGAGCTTCGACGCCGCCATCCTCGACGTGATGCTGCCCGAGATGGACGGCTTCGAGCTCTGCCGCACCATCCGCAAGGAGAGCGACATCCCCATCGTCATGCTCACCGCGCGCGGCGAGGTGATGGACCGCGTGGTCGGCCTGGAAATCGGTGCCGACGATTACCTGCCGAAGCCTTTCGAGCCGCGTGAACTCGTGGCGCGCCTGCAGACCGTGCTGCGCCGCCGCCGGGCCAGCCTGGCGCCGCTGAACGCCACGCCGGACTCCGCCAACGGTGAACTCCGCTTCGAGGGCCTCACGCTCGACCCCGCGCGCCGCAGCGTCGTGCGCGAAGGGCAAGACGTCGAACTCACCGGCACCGAATTCGAACTGCTGCTGTTGCTGGCCCGCGAGCCCGGCAAGGTGTTCAGCCGCGACGACATCCTCAACCAGCTGCGCGGCCATGAGGCCGAGCTGTACACCCGCGCGGTGGACATTGTGGTCAGCCGCCTGCGCAAGAAGCTGGAGCCGCTGGACTGCATCAAGACCCTGCGCAACGCCGGCTACTCGCTCGCGCTGCGGCGCCTGACCCAATGAGCAGCTCTCCATGACCGACGCTCGAGCCAAGAAACTGTCTTCGTGGAAGCGCGCCAAACACCGCATCGCGCACTCCATCAAGCTGCGCATGGTGCTGGTGTTCCTGCTGCTCGCGGCGGGCATGACCTTCGTGTTTTTCACCGGCGCGCAGAAGGCGTTTTCCATGGGCTGGCGCGAAGCCGCGCGCCCGCTGCTGATGGACTACGTGGACCGCATCGCCGCCGAGATCACGAACGGCGGACAGCCCAGCGTGGAGCGCGCCCTGGCCGTCACCGAGCGCCTGCCACTCACCGTGCGCATCGCAGGACCGCAGGTGAACTGGGCCTCGCACCCCGGTCAGGCCGAGTCGGACTGGATGCGCGACAAACCTGATGACAGCGGGCCGCGCAACGGTGACAAGAACGGCGAAAAATGGGGCAACGGCAAAGACTGGAACGGCATCCTGCAGCGCGACACCGCCGACGGGCACACCATTCAGTTCGGTATCAATGACGAGGTGTTCGTGCGCCGCCCGCGCCTGATCGGCTACGCGCTCACCTCGTTGCTCGTGCTCACGCTGCTGGCCTGGCTCTACGTGCGCCGTCTGCTCAAGCCGCTGGACGCCATCGGCGAAGGCGCTCGCCGCTTCGGTGCGGGCGACTTCAGCCAGCCCATACCCGAGCGCTGCCTGCACGGTCCCGACGAACTGGGCGAACTTGCCGCCACCATCAACACCATGGGCCAGGACATCCGGCAGATGCTTGACGCCAAGCGCGCGCTGCTGCTCGCCATCAGCCACGAGCTGCGCAGTCCACTCACCCGCGCGCGGCTCAACACCGAACTGCTGCCCGAAACGGCCGAGGTCAGCCCGCAGCGCGAAGCCCTGTTGCGCGACCTGCAAGAAATGGCCCGCCTCATCACCGACCTGCTGGCGAGCGAGCGCCTGGCCGCCAACCACGCCGCGCTGCAACGCGAACCGGTGGCGCTGGAGGTGCTGGCGCGCGAGGTCATTGGCGAGCTGCAGACCCGCCACCCCGAGGCCGCACGCACCGCACTGCACGCCGCGCCCGACCTGCCCACCTTGCAACTCGACCCGGCGCGCATGCGCCTGCTGCTGCGCAACCTGCTCGACAATGCGCTGCGCCACAGCGCGGGTGCGCCGCTGCCGCCCGAACTGCACCTGAGCGCCGAAGGGCAGGGCATCCAGATCGAGGTGCGCGACCACGGCCCCGGTGTGCCCGACGACCAGCTTCCCCAGCTGGCCGAACCCTTCTTCCGTCCCGACACCGCGCGTACCCGTGCGCAGGGCGGCGTGGGCCTGGGGCTGTATCTGTGCAAGCTGGTGGCGCAGGCGCACGGCGGCACGTTTGCGGTGCGCAATGCGTTGCCCGGGCTGGCTGTGCGGGTGGTGCTGCCGCCGCGCTGACGGCTGGAAACCTACTTCTGCGCCACCCGGGTGTCTTCGCTGCCAGGGTGGCCGCTGAGCCCCGCGAAGAACGCGAGCATGCGGTCCCGGCTGTCGTCGGCGGCCTGAGCATTCCGGCCCACCAGCTTGCCCAGGTAGCGCTGGAGCACGATGTCCAGGTCGAAGGAATGGGCCGCTTCGGGGTAGACGATCAGCTGCAGGTTGGCACCGGTGGAGCGCACGCCTTCGCATTCGCTGGCAGGCACCCAGTCGTCCTGGCCTCCGCCAAACACCAGCAGCGGTGTTTTCAGTTGCACGGAGCGGCGTTCGAAGGCGCCGCACCAGGGGTAGAAGGCCACGACCCCGCGAAAGCCGTCGGTGGCTCCGGCCTGGCCGTGCGGACCATCGCCCTTGGCCACCTTGATCGCCACGCTGCCGCCGTTGCTCTGGCCCATGAGGAACACGCTGCCACGGTCGACAAAGGGCTGTGCCTGCAGGTAGCGCAACGCATCGTGGGCGTCGTAGGTGCGGTAGTCGCGGGCATCCGCCAGCCGGTCGAAGCTCTCGCACACCTTGCCGCCGCCCTGGTTGCGGGGCCCAAAACTGTCGAGGTTGAGCACCACGAAGCCCTTGCTCACCAGATGTTCGGCGTAACGGTTCATGGTGTAGCGAACCGGCGCTTGCCAGCCACCGCAGCCATGCATCAGCACCACCGCCGGAAAGGGGCCATCGCCTTCGGGCCGCGAGAGTTCGGCCCGCAGGCTGACCTTGTTCGCGCTGTGACCCTGTGTGGCTTCAAAGGTGACTCTTTCGCTGGCCTGCGCCGAGTGGGCCAGCAGCACGCCGAGGATCAGCTTGCCCAGCCACAGTGGCAACCGGCGTGGCCGGGCGTGTTCAGCGAGACCGCTCGTGTGTTTCAAATCGTTCAACCCTGTGGCGTTGTGTGACGGGGCAACCCGTCAACGGGTCGATCCAAGGTCTGGATTTTCGGATACCCCCCTCAGCACCCGCAAGGTGCAACCGGCCAGAAGGTGCTCATTCCAGCGCGAACGGTGTGCCCGCCCGCCGACTGCCGGCCGCAGCGAAACCAATGGTTTTAGTCAACAGAACATTGCGTCTGCTCAATGCTTGAAGCGGGTGTATTGATTAACATAAATTTACAAATACAAAGGCACTCTGGAAGCTGGAAAAGGCGAGGCATTTCGTACTCAGGGATGAGCGTGTGCGCGCCTTGAGGTTTATCAAGAAGGTGCTTTCATGAACAAAAAAAACGGGCAGGCGACGGATGCCGCGGATCCCGGTCCAACCCTGTCAAAGGGCCCGCGGCGGTTGCAATTCTTTGGCGAAGAATTCGTGCTCGATACGGTGTCGGGTCTGTTCTACCGGCTCACGCCGGCGGCCCATCTCGTGCTGCAGGCCCATGAACAGGGTCTGCAGAGTCAGCAGTTCCCAGGGCTTCTGAAGCAGCACTACGGCATTGACCCGGCGAGCGCTGCGCGCGATGTCGAGTTGCTGCTCAACCAGATGGTCTCACTGGGGTTGCTGGGCCCGCAGTCGGAGCGGCTCCAGGAAGGCCGGGCATGAGCGCAGCACCGGGCCGTTTCCAAGCAAGCTCGCACCGCAGCCCGCAGGGTGAAGGTACGCCCATGAGCGCGATCCAACGCAGCGTGGCGGTCACCGGCATGCACCGCGGGGAGAACCCCCAACCCGGAGCTTCCGTTGTCGCCAGCTTGCGCCGCCAGTTTCCCGGGCTGCGCACGGTCGGTCTTTCCTACGATCCGTTGGAGAGCAGCCTGTACGGGCAGGGCAGCGATCACCCCGATGCGGCCTACCTGATCCCCTTCCCCGGAGCGGGTGCGCGGGCTTTGCTCGACCGGCTGGACATGATCCGCCAGAGTGAAGACATCGGCTACATCATTCCCTGCCTCGATTCCGAGATCGAAAACTACCTGCAGATCGAAGAGCAACTGAAGGAACGTGGCATCCGCTGCATCCTGCCCACCCGCCAGTCCTTCGAGGACCGGCACAAGGCTTCGCTCTACGACTTCTGTCTGCGCAACGACATCCCGAGTCCGGTCACCCTCATCGCCCACGACGCGCTGGCGGTGGAGCGTTGTGCGGCCGAGGTCGGCTACCCGGTCTATGTGAAGGGGCGGCTGTACCACGCCGAACTGGTTCACTCGCGCGAGGGACTGGTGGCCGGGTACGACGAGATCGTGCAGACCTGGGGCTGGCCCGTGATGGTGCAGGAAACCCTCAGCGGTGAGGAGTACGACGTGACGGGCGTGGGCGATGGCGAGGGCGGCATCGTGCAAAGCTGTTCCATCCGCAAGCTCCTGCGCACTTCTCACGGCAAGGGTTTCGCTGGCATCGTCGTGCAGGACCCGGACATGGATGCGTTGTCCGAACGGATCATCCGCGCGCTGCGCTGGAACGGCCCTTTCGAACTCGAGTTCATCAAGGTGCCGGGCCGTCCGCATGCGCTGATGGAGATCAACCCGCGCTTTCCGGCCTGGATCGACTTCCCCTCGCAGATCGGGTGCAACCTGCCCGCGCTGCTGTTCGAGCGCCTGCTCGGGCATGCCGTCAAACCACCACCGGCCTGCCGGCCGGGCCAGATGTTCGTGCGCCACAGCGTGGATCTCGCGGGTGATTTCGCCGACTTTGCGGCCATGGCCAGCAGCGGCGAACGCATCTTCCGGCCCCTACAGAAACCAGAACAGGTCACACCATGAACAACGAATACCTTCCGCCCGTCATCAGCGCCGAGCTGGGTCGGCACGCGCTGGATGCCGCTGCTGATCGCAATCTCTACGCCCGTGGCACGCGTACGCCCACCCTGTTCGAAATCGACGGCATTCCTGTGGCCGCGCTGGTGCAGCAGTTCGGCTCGCCGCTGTTCGTGTTCTCCGAGCACGACCTGCGTGAAAAAGCCCGCCACCTGCGGGCGGCCTTCACCAGCCGCTACGAGAACACCCGCTTTGCCTGGTCCTACAAGACCAACTACCTCTCGGCCATTTGCCAGGTGTTCCACGATGAAGGCTGGATGGCCGAGGTGGTTTCGGATTTCGAATACCAGAAGGCCCGCAAGCTCGGCATGGCGGGCAAGGACATCGTTTTCAACGGACCGTACAAGCCACGCCCGATCCTGGAACAGGCCGTTCGCGAGCGGGCGCTGATCCAGATCGACAACTGGGACGAACTCGGCCTCATCGAAGAGCTGACCCGAGACATCGATGAACCGCTGGAGGTGGGCATCCGCGTCTGGCTCGATGCCGGCATCCGGCCGATCTGGTCGAAGTTCGGTTTTGCCGTGGAAAACGGCGAGGCGGCGCGCGCCGCCCACCGCATCCAGGCGAACCCGAAGCTCTCACTGCACACGCTGCACACGCACATCGGCACCTACATCCTCGACCCCAATGCCTACCGCGTGGCCGTCACCAAACTGCTGGCCCTGCGCGAGCAGCTCCATGCCGCACAACAGCACTGGGTGCCCTGCGTCAACCTGGGTGGAGGCTTTCCATCGAACAGCCTGTTGCACGGCATGACCGGGCCCGCCGAACGGGTGGTGCCGCCCATCGATGCCTACGCCGAGGCCATCACCGAGGTGCTCAACCGCCTGCCTCCCGGGCAGCGGCCGCAACTGCGCTTCGAAAGCGGGCGCCACCTGGTGGACGAGGCCGGGTACCTGCTCACCTCCGTGGTGGCCGTCAAGGGCATCCGGCACCCCATGACCGAGCAGGCCGGTCTGCGCGACTACAAGGAACAGCTGCTCGTGGGCGAGGCTGCCCGCACCAGCTACGTCATGGACGCCGGCATCAACCTGCTCTACACCGCGGCCTGGTACCAGATGGACATACGGCCCTCGCGCGCCGTCGAAGCGCCGCCGTCGCTGTCGCGCCTGTACGGACCCCTTTGCATGGCGATCGATGTGCTTCGTTACAGCATCGATCTGCCGCCCTTGAAGGTGGGTGACATCCTCACCCTGCACCCGGTGGGGGCCTACAACGTGTCGCAGGCCATGCAGTTCATCGACTACCGCCCGGCGGTGGTGCTCATCGGCATGGATGGCAAGCCCGAACTCATCCGTGCGCACGAGGTGCTGCACGATGTGGACGGCCCCGAGCGCATGCCCGCTCACCTGGTGCGCCCGTGACCAAAGCGCAATCGAGCCCCATCGCCGGACGCTCCGACGGCCCCGAAGTCGAAGCGCCCACGGGCGCCACGGTCCAGGCCCGGCGCGTGTCGGTGCGGGGGGTGGTCGAGGCTTTCGGGCAGTCGCTGGGCGGCGTCTTTTTCATCGAACAGCCCTGGCTGGGGCTGCTGCTCTGGGGCGCCTTGCTGAGCCGCCCGGCGCTGGCCCTGTTTGCGCTGTGCGGCCTGCTGTCGGGTGTGCTGGTCGGGGGGATCCTGCGTGTCCAGGATGCGCCGGGCCTGGGTGGCGGCGTCAAGGCCAATGCACTGCTGACGGCGGTGGTCACCGGCTGGATGATCGGCCCCATGGGCATGCCCTGGGCGCAGCAGCTGGTGATGGCCGCCGCCGCCGCGATGGCCGCAGCCTTGATGACCGCAGCCCTCATGCGGGTGCTGGCCCGCAGCTTCCTGCCGGTGCTGCTCTGGGGCTACTGCCTGATCGCGGCGATGTTGTTCAGCATCTGCCCGGATTGCACCGTGCGCGCCGCCTACACCATGCCCGTCTGGCCAATGCCGACCGATGCTCTGGGCTGGCTCGGCAGCTTCCTGCGTTCCATGGCGTCGCTCATGTATTCGCCGCATGCCGTGGCCGGCGTGCTGGTATGCATCGCCGTGCTGCTGTGGTCGCGGGCCATGTTCCTGGCCGGCCTGGCGGGCTGGCTCGGCGGGGTGTTGCTGTCGCTGGGTTTCCAGCGGCTGGGGCTGAGCTTTGTCTGGCTGCCGCTGTCGTACAACTATTTCATTGCCGGCATGGCGCTGGGTGCGGTGATCTTCCTGCCGGGGCGGCTGAGCCTGCCGGTGGCCGCTGTGGCCGGTGTACTCACCGCCTTCTTCGGGCTGGTGCTGCAGTACGTGCTGGGTTGGTCGGCCACGAGCTACCTGCCCGTGTCATCGGCGCTGGTCATCTGGGTCGGCATGGGCGCACTCACGCTCGCTGGCGAGCGGGCCATCGTGGAGCGCAACGCCATGCCGGGCGAGCCGCCCGAACAGCGCTGGTGGATCGAGGCCTACTGGCGCGCGCGCTACGGCCGCCCGGTGCCGCTGTTTGCCGTGCCCGTGGCCGGCGAACTGCTGATTGCCCAGGGCTTTGAGGGGCGCATCAGCCACACCGGCATCTACCGCCATGCGCTGGACTTCCAGCGTTCCCCCGCGGCCGAGGCGGTGGGCGGTTCGATCTGGGGCGCTCCCGTCACGGCGCCGGCGCCCGGCATCATCGAGCGGGCGCACGACGGCGTGGTGGACAACCCGCTGGGCGTGAGCAACTACGCCGAAAAGTGGGGCAACCATGTGGTGATCCGCCTCGACGCTGGCGGCTGGGCCATGCTCGCGCACCTGCAGCAGGGCACGGTGGCGGTTGTGCCGGGGGCCCGGGTTGAGACCGGCAGCTACCTCGGCCGCGTGGGCAATTCCGGTCGCTCGCCGGTGCCCCACCTGCACCTGCAGTTGCAGGGCTCGCCCGAACCCGGTGCGGCCACGCGCCCGTTCCGGCTCGCCAACTATTTCACCGCCGAGGCACCGGCCGCCGCACTGACGCGCTGGCACGCCTCGGCCGTTCCCCCCGAGGGCGACGTGCTGGCCCAGGCGCAGGCCAATCCGGTGGTCTACAGCACCCTGGTCGGCATGGCCCCGGGCACCGCCGTGTGGACCAGCGAGGTGCAGGGCGACATTCCGCGTGCGTTCAACCCCGGGCCGGCTCACGTGCAACAACTCCAGGTGCGCATCGACAGCCTGGGTGAGCAGGTGCTGGACGCTGGCAAACAGGGACGCCTGGTGCTGGCACTCGATCCCGATGCGCTGCGTGTCATGGCGCTGGACGATGCGAGCGCACCGTTGTTGCGCCTGCTCGCGATGGGGGCCGTTTCCATGCCGTATGCGGCACGCGTGGGCACCCGCTGGAGCGACGTCCCACCGGTGGTGCCCGGTGGCGGCTGGTGGCGGCCCTGGGCGCTGCTGCTGGCGCCCTACCGTCCCCATCCGTTTCCCGTCGTCCATGGCATCTGCACCGCCATCGCGGAGCCTGGCCCGAGCGGTTCGGTGCTGGAGTGGGTGAGCACGCTGCAGGCCCCCGGTGCGTCCGGGCCGCACAAGCTCACGTGCCAGTTTGCGCCTCTGCGAGGGCCTGTGAAGCTGCAGGCCGAATTTGCGGCCGGGGTCCTCACCTTCCGCCTCTTGTCCTTTGAGCCCGCGACCCCCGGTTGACGGGGGTGACGGAGCAGCGAGATTCTGTTTTTTGTGTCCAACCTGAAGGAGATCATGATGATGAAACTGGGAAAAAAATCCGCATTGACGCTGGCCACTCTGGCCATGCCCCTGGTGCTCACGGGTTGCGCCAACGTGCTGCGCGTGGCACCCCACGCCGAGCTCAAGGTCTTTGATCCGGTGTGGACCACCGCGTACATCACGCGCAACCACGGCTACCTGATCTACGACACCCTGTTCGCGATGGACGAGAACTTCGAGCCCCAGCCGCAGATGGTGGACAAGTGGACCGTTTCGCCCGACAACAAAACTTGGACCTTCACCCTGCGCGAAGGCCTGAAATGGCACGATGGCACCGCCGTGACGGCCGAGGACTGCGTGGCCTCGTTGCAGCGCTGGAGCAAACGCGACGGCGCGGGTCAGCAGCTGTTCCGTGATGTCGAGAGCCTCACCGCCCAGGACGCCCGCAGCTTCACCCTGAAACTGCGCGAGCCCAACGGCCAGGTGCTGCAGACCCTGGCCAAGGTGTCGGCCAACGTGCCGTTCATGATGCCCAAGGCGGTCGCTGCAACCGACCCCTTCACGCCGATCACCAGCAAGATCGGGTCTGGCCCCTACCGGTACAGCTGGGCGCAGTCGAGGCCCTTCGTCAAGACGGTCTACCTCAAGAACAACAACTACGTGCCGCGTGCGGAGCCGCTGTCGATGACGGCGGGCAGCAAGGCGGGCCAGGCCGACCGCATCGAGTGGATCTACCACGACACGCAGGAAGACATGGCCCGTTCGCTGATCCGGGGTAAGGTGGACTACGTCGAGTCGCCCTCGGCCCGGGTGCTGCCGCTGTTCGAAGGCAAGAAGAAGGTCGTGGTGAACACCACCGATCCGCTGGGCAACATCGCCATGGCGCGCTTCAACATGTTGCAGCCACCGTTTGACAACGTGGCCGTGCGCCGGGCCGCCCTCATGGTGATGCAGCAGGAGGACTACATGCGCGCGGCGCTGGGGGACCCCAAGTACTGGCGCACCTGCTACTCCATCTTCCCCTGCGGCACCCCTTTGTCCAACGAGGCCGGCAGTGCCGCGCTGAAAGCCCCGGGCCTGGATGCGGCCCGGAAGGCCTTGCAGGACGCCAGGTACGACGGCACGCCGGTCGTGATCCTCAACCCGGTGGACAGCCCGGTGATCTCGGCCCTCACGCAGGTCACGGCCGAGAAGCTGCGCGCCATCGGCATGACGGTGCAGGTGCAGGACATGCCGTGGGCCGAGCTCACGCAGCGCCGCGTGAACCGCGGGCCGGTGAAAGACGGGGGTTGGAGCATGTTCCACACCTGGTGGCTTGCCGGTGACCTGCTCGACCCCTCGGCCATCGCCTATTCGGGCGATCCCGAGACCGGCTGGTTCGGCTGGCTCAAAGACGCCGAGCTCGAAACCCAGCGCGCCGCCTTCAGCCGGGCCATGACGTCCGCCGACCGCAAGGCCGCGGCCGAGAAGGTGCAGCAGCGCATCGTTGACGACGCGGCTGTGGGCATTCTCGGGCAGTTCTTCGAGCCTGTTGCCTACAGCAGCAAGATCAGCGGCATCACCTCGCCCATCCAGTTCTACTGGCAGATGTGGACCGAGTCGCCTTTCATGCGCTCGCCCGCGCAGCCCGCACGCTGAGACGAAACACCCCCCGCGCCGCTTCGCGTCACCTCACTCAAGGGGGAGGCACTGGCCTTCCGGCAAAGCCGGCCCGGCGGTGCCCTGGGTTGGACCGTTTCATGCGGCGCGGGTGGCGCTCCGGCACCATGGAAAGCTGACATGGAGTGGGCGGCGCCGACCGCCCGCAAGCGGGTCTCGGTGGCCCTGCCGTGACCCGTACCCCGGGTTTCCCGGACTTGTCTCGGGTCATGGTCGGCGGACCCGGGCTGTGCGATGCTGCTGACATGAACATGCCCACGCTCCCCGGCTTCGCCACCGCGCCCACGCGCTTCCTGTTTTTCACCGGCAAGGGCGGCGTCGGCAAGACCTCGCTGTCCACCGCCACCGCCATCGCGCTGGCCGACGCCGGCCAGCGTGTGCTGCTGGTCAGCACGGACGCAGCGTCCAACCTCGACGAGATGCTCGGCGTTCCACTGTCCAACCGGCCGGTGCCCGTGCCCGGTGTGCTGGAGTTGCAGATGCTCAACATCGACCCCGACACCGCCGCCGAGGCCTACCGCCAGCGTGTGCTCGCACAGCTCGAAGCCGGTGCAACCGACGAAGAGCGCAGCACCGTGCGTGAACAGCTCTCGGGCGCCTGCACCACCGAGATCGCCGCCTTCGACGAGTTCGCCGCGCTGCTGGCGGGCGAGGGCATTGACGGTGGCTACGACCACGTGGTCTTCGACACCGCACCCACCGGCCACACCCTGCGCCTGCTGAGCCTGCCCAAGGCCTGGACCGGCTTCCTCGCTGGCAACGACCGCGGTGCCTCCTGCCTCGGCCCGCACTCGGGTCTGAAGATGCAGGAAGCGCGCTTCAACGCCGCGCTGCGAGCGCTGAGCGACCCCGCGCTCACCACCGTGGTGCTCGTCACCCGGCCCGACCCGCGCCCCATGCAGGAGGCCGCGCGCACCGCCGAAGAACTGCGCCAGCTCGGCCTGGCCAACCAGCGCCTGGCCGTCAACGGTGTGTTCCACGCCATCAGCGCCAGCGACCACATCGCCAACGCCATCGAAGCGCTGGGCCGCCAGGCCCTGAATGAGATGCCCGACGCACTCGCCCGCCTGCCTCGCGACGAGGTGCCTTTGCGCGCCTTCGACACCGTGGGCCTGCCCGCGCTGCGGGCGCTGTTGCAAGGTGGCGATGTGCTTGCACCTGTGCCCGCATCGGCAGCCCCCGTGCTGCCCGCCGAGCCGCTGTCTCGCATGGCCGACGAGCTCGCCGCCGTCGGCCACGGCCTCATCATGGTCATGGGCAAAGGCGGCGTGGGCAAGACCACCATCGCCGCCGCGCTCGCCGTGGGCCTGGTGCAGCGCGGCCACAGCGTGCACCTCACCACCACCGACCCGGCCGCCCACGTGGCCGACGCCTTGAACGGCAGTCTCCAGGGCCTCAAGGTCGGCCGCATCGACCCCAAGGCCGAGACCGCCGCCTACATCGCCAAGATCATGGCCACGCGCGGCAAGGCGCTGGACGAACAAGGCCAGGCCCTGCTGCTCGAGGACCTGCAGTCGCCCTGCACCGAAGAAGTGGCCGTGTTCCACGCCTTCAGCCGCGTCGTCAACGAAGCGCGCAGCGCCTTCGTGGTGCTCGACACCGCGCCCACCGGCCACAGCCTGCTGCTGATGGACGCCACCGGCGCCTACCACCGCCAGATGATGCAGCAGTACGAAGGCAAGGCAGAGGGCAAAGGCCTGCACATCATCACGCCGCTCATGCGCCTGCAGGACGGCAGCATGACGCGCGTCATCATCGTCACCCTGCCCGAAGTCACCCCGGTCAGCCAGGCCGCCGCCCTGCAAGACGACCTGCGCCGCGCGAAGATCGAACCCTGGGCCTGGGTCATCAACAAAAGCATCGCCGCCACCGGCACGACCGACCCGCTGCTGCAGGCACGGCTGGCGGGGGAAATCCGGCAGACGGAGCGGATTGCGGGCGGGCTGGCGAAGCGGACGTTTGTGCTGCCTTGGTTGGCGGTGCCGCCGGTGGGGGTGCAGGCCTTGGGCGCATTGGGGACACCAGACTCAACCGTCGATACCTGATGATTTCATTGATTTTTCCGTGGAAATAGGGAGATTCTGGTTTCACACGGAAAAGGGGATGCTTCCCCGCGAGTTGCTCAGCAAGGGAGCTCAATTCGGTTCTCGGACGCTGTTCAGCCTTCCTGATGAGGCATGTCGCACAGAGCGAAAGAGACAGCTTGCCAAGCTCGGATCTGTGTTTTATATTCTGTATTCGTGATTTGCGAATACAGAATGAAATGCAGCTAAAGCCCCAAGATTTCCTGGTCGCCCTCAAGCTCGTGGCTTGGGGTGATCAGCGCTGGACGTATGCGCGCCTGGCGCAGGAGCTGGGTTTGAGCGCGTCAGAGGCGCATGCCTCGGTGAAGCGGGGTTTGTTGTCTGGGTTGCTCTTGCAGAACCGTGCGCCAACGGCGTCGCTTGCGGACGCTGCCGGTGCGGGAGCTCAGGCGCTCCAGGAGCCGCAGGGTATTTATCGGATCACGCGCAAGCGGGTGCGCAGAAGTGCGGTACCCGCAGAAGAGGCCGGTCCGCCGGACAACCCGGTGCGGGTTCATGCCCAGGCGCTGGCGGAATTCGCCTTGCACGGAGCCAAGTACGCGTTTCCCGGTGTGCGCCTGCCGCTGGCGGTGGGGGTGCCCACGAGCCACAGCGCGCCGGCCTTTGCTGGCGTGTTCGCACCGGGCAGCACAGATTTCGTCTGGCCACATCCGAACGGTTCGGTGCGTGGCATTGGGGTGGAGCCGCTGCATCCTTCGGTGCCGTTTGCGGCCATGCAGGACGCGAAGCTGTATGAGATGCTGGCCCTTTTCGATGCCCTGCGCGTGGGCAAGGCGCGCGAGCGGGGCATGGCGATGGAGCGGCTGCTGGCCCTGATTGACCCGAGCGCGCCCACGTCGCAAAAGGAGGCGCCCCGTGGCTGACCCGAACCTCGCGTTGTTGATGGGCATGGCGCGCGCGATGGGGTCGCTGTGCGAGCAGGTGGTGTTCGTGGGCGGTTGCGCCACGGGCTTGCTGATCGACAACCCAGGTTTGATGGATGTGCGGCCCACCGAAGATGTGGACGCCATCGTGGAGGTGGCTTCGCTCGCCGGCTACCACCATCTGGCCGACCAACTGGCGCAACGCGGCTTCAAGCAGACCATGGCAGACAACACGCCACCGTTTCGCTGGTTCTGGAGCCGCCTGCAGCTGGACCTGGTGCCGGTGGACGAAAAGGTGCTGGGGTTTGCCAATCGGTGGTACCGCGCCGGCTTTGAGTCGGCGGAGCAGGCCAGCCTAGAAGATGGTTTGGTTCTGCGGCACCTGTCGGCGCCGTACTTCCTGGCCACGAAGTTCGAAGCTTTCAAAGACCGGGGCCGCGACGATGTGTTCGTGAGCCACGACCTGGAAGACATCCTGACCGTGGTGGAAGGGCGAGTAGCCCTTGTGCAAGAGGTCAAGGCCGCGCCCGACCATGTGCGGGTGCACATCGGTCAATCGGTGGCGGGCTTGTTGGCCTTGCCCGCGTTCAGCAACGCCTTGCCCGGCCTATTGAGCGATCCGGAACGAGAAGAGACCGTTTTCGCGCGCCTGAGCCAGATGTCCACGTTTGCCGCAACATGAACACAGACCGATGAAAACCCTCCCCCTCCGCCTCACCCCCGGTCAGGACCTGCGCGAAGCGCTCGAAGCCACCGTGCGCGCAGAAGGTTGCCAGGCCGCGTTCGTGCTCTCGGGCATCGGCAGTCTGGTGGACGCGCGTATCCGTTTCGCGGGGGCGGACGAACCGCTGTGCATCTGCGGGGACTCGGAAATCCTGAGCCTGTCGGGCACGGTGGGGGTGGGCGCTGCGGGGGACGCAGAGCGGGGTCATTCGCACCTGCACATGGCCGTGGCGGCCGCCACAGGCGAGGTGTTTGGCGGGCATGTAGCACCGGGTTGCCGGGTGCGCACGACGGCTGAGGTGTTGCTGGCGCTGTTGCCCGAATGGGCATTCACGCGCGAGCCGGATGCCTCCACCGGCTACACGGAACTGGTGGTGAAGGCGCGCGAAGGCTCGTGAGGCTGGAGCCCTGCGCAGCCGCTCACTTCACCAGCAGACTCGCCAAATCAAAGCCCACGTCGCCCGCTTGCTCGCGCGTGGGCGACGCGCCCGCGTCAAGCAGCTTGCGCACCAGCAGGTGGTCTTTGCTGGCGTTGACGCTGTCGGCGGCGATGAGTCGGTTGCCCTTGAAGTGGTAGACGGTGAACGTGCCGGCGGCCATGTCGCCGCGCACGGCCCAGCCGTCGGCGCCCATGGAGAGGCCGGCCATCTGCAGCTTCTTGTCGTACTGGTCGCTCCAGAACCAGGGCGTGGCGGTGAAGGGGCGGTCTTGCCCGAGCAGCGCGGCGGCAGCGCTCTTGCCTTGCTCGGTGGCGTTTTGCACCGATTCGAGCCGGAGCAACGAGCCGTCGGCCAGGCGGCGCGCGGTGCAGTCGCCAGCGGCCACGATGAGCGGGTCGCTGGTGCGGCCGCAGGCGTCGACCACGATGCCGCGCTCGCATTCGAGTCCCGCCTCGCGAGCGAGCTGGTCGTTGGCGCTGACGCCGATGCCCACCACCACCAGGCCCGCGGGCACGACGCTGCCGTCGGCCAGTTGTACGCCGGTCACGCCTTGGGCGTCGGCTTCGATGGCGGCGACCTGCGCGCCCAGCACCAGCTGCACGCCGTGACCGCAGTGCAGCTCGGCGTACCAGTCGCTCAGCACGGGCGCGAGCACGCGGCCGAGCAGGCGCGGTGCGGCTTCGAGCACGGTGACTGTCAGACCTTTCTTGCGCGCGGTGGCCGCCACTTCGAGACCGATGAAACCGCCACCGATGACCACCACCGGGCGCTGTTGTTCAATGCAGGTGGTCAGGCGTTCGGTGATGGCGCTGGCGTCGTCTTTCGAGCGCAGCGCCAGCACGCCGGGCGCGTCGCCGCCGGGCAGGGGCAGGGCGCGTGGTGTGCTGCCGGTGGCCAGCACCAGGCCGGTGTAGGGCAGGGCGCTGCCGTCAGCCAGCACCACGGTTTTCGCCGTGCGGTCGATGGCTTTGACGGGCGTGCCGGTGCGCAGCTCGATGCCTTTGCGCGCCAGCATCTCGGGGGCGCGCATCACCAGTTGCGCCGCGTCCATCTCGCCCGCCATCCAGGCCTTGGAGAGCGGTGGGCGGTGGTAGGGGCCGTGGGGTTCGTCGCCGAGCAGCGTGATGGCGCCTTCGAAGCCACCGCTGCGCAGGGCTTCGGCGGTCATCACGCCGGCCTGGCCCGCGCCGACGATCACGATGCCGGCCGTGGTCGGCGTGTTCATTCCTGGCATTCCGGCAGGTGCACCACGCCGCCTTCCAGCGCGGGGCCGGCCTTGATCTGGCAGGCCAGGCGGCTGTTGGGGCGGCGCTCGGCCACCACGTTCTCCAGCATGTCGAGCTCGCCCTGCGTGGGCGCCGGCAGCACGCCGGCCAGCAGATCATCCACATAGCAGTGGCAGGTGGCGCAGGCGCAGGAGCCGCCGCATTCGCCGACGATGCCGTCCACGCCGTTGGCGGTGGCGCCCTGCATCAGGCTCCAGCCGTCGGCGAGGTTGAGGGTGGTGGACTGGCCGCTGGCCTCGATGAAGGTGATGTTTGCCATGATGTCTCCAGAAAACAGAAAGGCGCTGCCCGGTGACGGACAGCGCGATGGTAGGGCCAGCGGCTTAAGCGGCTCTGAGTTCGAGCACCAGCGGGCTGCGGAAGGTGGACGAGGGCATCCAGGGCAGCTGGTCGGCCACGCGGCGGTAGTCGGGCATCACCTTGTGGAACTCGTCGAAGGCGATCTTCACCGCCAGGCGCGCGATGGCGGTGCCGAGACAGGCGTGCACACCGCCGCCAAAACCGAGGTGGCCGCGCGGCTTGCGGGTGATGTCGTACACGTCGGGGTTCGGGTACTGGCGCTCGTCGCGGTTGCCGCTGCCGTAGGCCAGGCAGACGAAGTCGCCTTCCTTCATGGTCTGGCCGTGGAGCGTCACGTCTTTCATCAGGCGACGGCGGAAGCGCTGGGCCGAGGTGTTGAAGCGCAGGCTTTCTTCGATCGCGTCGGGCAGCAGCTCGGGGTTGGCCACCACGGCCTTGCGGGCTTCGTCGAACGTGGCCAGGTTGTAGGCGAACATCATCATGAAGCCGCCGAGCGATTCGACGCCGGCCATGATCAGCGTGGTGGTGGTCAGCAGCACCTCGCGGTCGTCCAGCCGGTCGCCGTCGATCTCGGCCAGCGCGAAGTTGCTGATCAGGTCGTTGCGCGGCTCGGCGCGGCGCATCGCGATCACCTTGCTGGCGTACTCCTGCATCCAGTTGTAGGCCGCAATGTGCTCCGGACCCTTGGCGCGGGTGCGGGCGTCGCTTTGCACCATCAGCACGGCGTTGTCGCGCACGATCTGTTCGTCCACGATGGCCTCGTCACCCATGGGCAGGCCGAGCGCGGCCATCAGCACCTTGACGGTGAACTGCGACGAGACTTCCTTGAAGTCGAACTGCTGCGTGCCCTTGAGCTGGCCGAACACCTGTTTGGCCACGTCGCGGATGGGCTCTTCCAGCGCGAGCAGGTTGCGCTTCATGAAGGCGTGCTGGATCAGGCCGCGCAGGCGGTCGTGTTTCGGTGGGTCGGAGCTGCCGAGCGTGGCGCCAGCGCGGCCGGGCAGCTCGGTCATGAGGTTGCCGCTGGCGCTGGAGTAGGTCTGCCAGTCCTGGCCGGCGGAGACGATGTCCGCGTAACGCGACAGGATCCACATCTGGGCTTCTTCGCTCCAGAAGCAGGGCGCCTCGTCACGCAGGTGCTTGTAATAAGGGAAGGGGTCGGCGTCAACGGCCGGCGAATACGGATCGAAATGGAAGCTCATGGCGGTGTCTCCTGTGGGTGGAATCCGGAACGGACTGTAGGCCTCCCGGCGCCGATTGGCACTGCACTTAGCAGGGATAATTCTTGTACTTTTGAATCAAGGTGTTCCGCCATGCCGCAGACGAACCCATCCCCGCCACGCGCCCGGCCCTCCCGCAGCCAGCCCATGGCCATCCCGCGTTTTGCGCTCTACGGCGAGGCCGCGGCACCTGGCCAGGACATGCTGCACATCGAGTCGGTGGCGTCGCGCAGCCGGCTCTACCACTGGGAGATTGAGCCCCATGTGCACCAGGGTCTGTATCAAATCCTCTGGCTGCAAAGGGGTTCGGCCGAGGTGGTGCTGGACGAATGGCGCGCGGCGGTGGCCGGGCCGGCCGCCATCGTGGTGCCGCCGGGGGTGGTGCACGGCTTCGTGTTTGCGCCCGAAACCGATGGCCGCGTGCTCACGCTCAGCGCGCGGTTTCTGGTGGAGGGCGAGTTCCAGGCCGTGGGGGAGGCGTTCAGGGCGCTGTTCTCCGCGCCGGGGGTCTTGCATTTTTCGCCCGACGATGGCGAGGCCGAGCGCCTGAACGTGCAGCTCGGCGAGCTGGCCGCCGAGTTCGCCCTGCCCGGTTCGGCCGACGCGCCGGTGGTGCAGTGGCTGGCGCGGGCCGTGGTCTGGCGCCTGGCCCGCGCCAGCGAGCAGGGCCAGCGCGAGGGCGGCGAGCGCGCCCACCAGCACCAGGCGCTGTTCACGCGCTTCCTGCTGCTGGTGGAGCAGCATTTTCTGGAGCACTGGCCGCTGGAGCGGTATGCGTCGCGCCTGGGGCTGTCCACCCAGCGGCTCAACCGCCTGGCGCGCGCGGGCAGTGGGCGCAGCGCGCTGGAACTGGTGCACGAGCGCCTCACGCGCGAGGCCTGTCGGCGGCTGGTCTACATCGCCGCGCCCGCGGCCAGCCTGGCGCTGGAGCTGGGCTTTGAAGACCCGGCCTATTTCTCCCGCTTCTTCAAGCGCCGCACGGGCCTGAGCCCGCAGCGCTGGCGCGAGGCGCAGCGCCCGCCGGTGGCTTAGGGTCTGGCGCGTGGCGCCCCGGCCGTCGCGCCCGGCGCCAGCGCGTCGAGCCGTTCGCGCAACCAGCGGTGGGCCGCGTCGTCCTGGTGGCGCCGGTGCCAGATCATGTACATCGGCAACGACGGGCAGGGCGTCGGTACTTCGGCGCGGGCGAATTCGCGCATGAAGCTGTCGTGTAGCAGGGCGGGCGCCGTGGCCAGCAGCGGGCTGCCGCGCAGGAAAGTGGGCAGGCCACCGAAGCCGGGCACCATGATGGCAAAACGCCGCTGGAGGCCTTGTGCAGCGAGCGTGCGGTCGAGGTAGATCGTGCGTTTCGGTTCGTAGACCACGGTGACGTGATCGGCGGCGAGGTAGTCGGCCAGCGTGGCCGGGGCTGCGCGCACCGCCGCGTCGTAGTAGACGCAGTAGCGGTCTTCGAAAATGCGCTTTTGCATGATGTCGCTGCCCTCGGGCGGGCGCGGGCTGATGGCGATGTCGCACACGCCGTCGCGCAGCATCTCCAGGCTCGGGATGTCCGAGGGAATGACACGCAGCGCCACGCCGGGCGCCTGTTCGCGCAGCACCCGCGCCAGCGCGGGCAGCAACACATCGCGCTGGAAGTCGTTGGCGGCGATGGTGATGGTGCGCAGCCAGCGCGCGGGGTCGAAGGCGCCAGTGTGGGCAAAGCCCTGCAGCTGGCGCAGCAGTTCGCGCGCCTGCACGGCCAGCTCGCCCGCGCGCGCCGTGGCCACGATACCGCGCCCGCTTTTCACGAACAGCGCGTCGCCCGTGATCGCGCGCAGTTTGTCGAGCTGGTGGCTCACGGCCGACTGCGTGACGCCCAGCGACTGCGCCGCGCCGGTGATGCTGCCCGCCTCCACCACCGCCACCAGCAACTGCAACAGGCGGGCATCCAGATCTGACCAATCGAAATTATTCATGTGTTTGATGATCATTCATCTGTTTATCTTTGGCAATAGTCTGGAAATACTCGTGCCTTGACCCAAGTCAATCCACCCACGCAGGAGACAGATGTGAGCAAAATCATTCCCGGCACCTCGCCGTTCGATGGCAGCGCGGCGCAAAAGGGCTACGCCTTGAACAAGATGTGCTTTTCGTTCAACGACAAGGCCAACCGCGACGCCTTTGTCGCCGACCCCGAGGCCTACATGCTGCAGTACGGTCTGAACAGCGAGCAGGCCGAGGCCATTCGCTCCAAGCAGGTTCTGGCGCTGATCGCGGCCGGCGGCAACGCCTACTACCTCGCCAAGTTCGCCGGCATCTTCGGCCTGGACATGCAGGACATCGGTGCGCAGCAGACCGGCATGACCAAGGATCAGTTCAAGGCCAAGCTCGTCGCGGCCAACGAACAGTGTTGACCCCTTAGCCCCTCACGACACACGGAGACACTTTCATGGCACAACTCATCGGTGGCCTCGCCACATCGCACATCCCCGCCATCGGCGGCGCCATCCACAACGGCAAGCAGAACGAGCCCTACTGGAAGCCCTTCTTCGACGGTTTCCCTCCCATCCACCAGTGGCTGGACAAGGTCAAGCCCGACGTGGTGGTGGTGTTCTACAACGACCACGGCCTGAACTTTTTCCTCGACAAGATGCCGACCTTCGCCGTGGGCGCCGCCGCAACCTACAGCAACGCCGACGAAGGCTGGGGCATCCCCACGCTGCCGCCGATTCCCGGCTGTCCGGAGCTGTCGTGGCACATCATCAACCAGCTGATCGCGAAAGAGTTCGACATCGTGACCTGCCAGGAAATGCTGGTGGACCACGCCTGCACGCTGCCGCTCAAGCTGTTCTGGCCCGAGCACGAGGTGGCGCCGGTGCAGATCGTGCCGATCGACATCAACACGGTGCAGTTCCCGTTGCCCACGGCCAAGCGGGTCTACAAGCTGGGCAAGGCGGTGGGTGAGGCGATCCAGAGCTGGGACAGCGACAAGCGCGTGGCGGTGATGGCCACGGGCGGCCTGTCGCACCAGCTGGACGGCGAACGTGCGGGCTTCATCAACAAAAAGTTCGATCTGCAGTTCCTGGACAGCATGGAAACGAACCCCGAGTGGGCGACGCAGTTCAGCGACCTGGAGCTGGTGGAAAAGGCGGGCACGCAGGGCGTGGAGTTGCTGATGTGGCTGGCGATGCGGGCTGCCTTGACCGCAGGGGGTTCGGGTGTGCGCAAGGTGCACAGCAACTACCACATCCCGATTTCGAACACGGCTACGGGTGTTTTGGCGCTGGAGACGGTTTGACGTTGTTCTCGTTGTGATTCGAGAGAGGGAGCCTTTGGCTCCCTTTTTCGTTCTTGCTTGGTTGGCGGGTGCATAGAGCGCCGGGTACTTAACTCCGCTCATGTCCCCCGGAACGGGCTGCGCCCGTTCCTCCTCCTTTACTTCGCTGCGTCAAGCACCCGACGCTCCATGCACTGAGGCGATGTGGGCGCGCCCACCTCTGCAGGCACGCCCACCTGCAAGCGTCTCGCTGAGGTGGGGCGTACTGCGCAGCGAAGTAAAGGAGGAGGCCTCGGCCGTAGGCCGAGGCCGGGGGACATGAGCGGAGCAGTGCGCCCCGCCTCTGCGAGACACACCACAAAAGCGGGCACAAAAAAGGGAGCCAAAGGCTCCCTCTCGTGGCGCGTCAGAAAGACCGCCGATTACATCGAATCGATGAAGCTGCGCAGCTTGTCCGAACGGCTCGGGTGCTTGAGCTTTCGCACCGCCTTCGACTCGATCTGACGGATGCGCTCGCGCGTCACGTCGAACTGCTTGCCCACTTCTTCCAGCGTGTGGTCGGTCGACATTTCGATGCCGAAACGCATGCGCAGCACCTTGGCTTCGCGCGGCGTCAGGCTGTCAAGAATTTCCTTCACCACGTCGCGCAGACCGGCCTGCATCGCAGCCTCGATCGGCGCGGTGTTCGCCTGGTCTTCGATGAAATCACCCAGGTGCGAATCGTCGTCGTCGCCGATGGGCGTTTCCATCGAAATCGGCTCTTTCGCGATCTTCATGATCTTGCGGATTTTGTCTTCCGGCATCTCCATCTTCTCGGCCAGGATCGACGCATCGGGTTCAAAACCGTGCTCCTGCAAGTGCTGGCGAGAGATGCGGTTCATCTTGTTGATGGTCTCGATCATGTGCACCGGGATGCGGATCGTGCGCGCCTGGTCGGCGATCGAGCGCGTGATCGCCTGGCGGATCCACCAGGTGGCATACGTCGAGAACTTGTAGCCGCGGCGGTATTCGAACTTGTCCACCGCCTTCATCAGGCCGATGTTGCCTTCCTGGATCAGGTCCAGGAACTGCAGGCCACGGTTGGTGTACTTCTTGGCGATCGAGATCACGAGACGCAGGTTGGCCTCGATCATTTCTTTCTTCGCGTCGCGCGAGGTGGACTCGCCCGAGTTCATCCGCTTGTGGATGTCTTTCAGGTGCGCCAACGGCACGACCACGCTGCTCTGGATGTTCATCAGGCCGGTCTGCAGTTCCTGCACCGGCGGGATGTTGCGCTGCATGATCACGCTCCACGGCTTGCCGGCAGCGGCCTGCTTTTCAACCCACTTCAGGTTCAGCAGGTTGGCCGGGAAGTCGGCGATGAACTTGTCCTGCGGCATGCCGCACTTGTCCACGATGATGCGGCGCAGCTCGCGCTCTTTCTTGCGCACTTCGTCGACCTGGCTGCGCATCGTGCTGCACAGTTTTTCAATCGCTTTGGCGGTGAAACGGATCGACATCAGCGTCTCGGTGATGGCGATCTGCGTCTTCAGGTAGGTCGGCGTGCCGTAGCCTTCCTTGTCGTAGGTCTTGTGCAGCTTCTCGAACAGCGAACGCAGGGTGTCGAAGCGGGTCAGCGCTTCGCGCTTGAGTTCTTCGAGTTTGCGGGTGAGGGCCTTGGAGCCGCCCTTGCCGTCGTCGTCGTCGGCTTCGTCGTAGTCGTCGAAGTCTTCTTCGGCCACGTAATCGTCGGCCGCATCGGCGTCGGCAAAACCGTCCACCACGGTGGAGATCACGACCTTGCCTTCGCGGATGTCTTCGGACATGGCCAGGATGTCGGCGATGGTGGCCGGGCTCTCGCTGATGGCGGCCATCATGTCGTTCAGGCCGCCTTCGATGCGCTTGGCGATCTCGATCTCGCCTTCGCGCGTCAGCAGTTCGACCGTGCCCATTTCGCGCATGTACATGCGCACCGGGTCGGTGGTGCGGCCGAATTCGCTGTCCACGGTGGACAGGGCGGCTTCGGCTTCTTCTTCGGCTTCTTCTTCGGTCGCGGCGGTCGGGCCGGTGTTGTTCAGCAGCAGGGTTTCGGCGTCGGGCGTCTGTTCGTAGACGGCCACACCCATGTCGTTCAGCAGCGAAACCACCACTTCCAGCGTCTCGGCCTCGACCAGCTTGTCGGGCAGGTGGTCGTTGATTTCGCCGTGCGTCAGGTAGCCGCGCGTCTTGCCCAGCTTGATCAGGGTTTTCAGGCGCTCGCGGCGGTTCTTGGCTTCTTCTTCGGACAGGACGGTTTCGTCCAGACCGAATTCCTTCATCAGCGCGCGCTCCTTGGCCTTGCTGATCTTCATGCGCAGCGGCTTGACCTTCTCGACCGGCTGGGCGGTGGCGTCGACCGTTTCGGTCTCGGCTTCGACTTCACCGGTCAGGTCGTCTTCGATGTCGCTCAGGTCGGCGTCATCCAGGTCGGCGCCTTCTTTGGCAGCGGCCTTGGGTTTGCGGCCGCGCTTGGCAGCGGGTTTGCCGGCCGAAGCGGCTTTGGCCGGGCGGCCCGCCTTTTTCTTCGACTCGGCGCTCGCGTCGACAACGTCGAGCTCGTCGGCAGCGGTCTTGCGGGCGGGGGATTTGGCAGCGGGTTTGGCAGGCATCTTGGCGGTCACAGAGGTTTTCTTGGGCACTTCGGGAGCGGCTGTGCCAGCTTTGGCCTTGGTGGCTGTTTTTGTGCTGGACTGGACAGGCGTACTGGACTTCTTCGCAGGCATGAGGACCTCAAAAAATGGCAGAAACAGGACCGGCAGAACTCACAAAAATCGCCAAAAGGTCGCCGCGGGCGGCCACTCCGGTGGTTTTTGTCGTGCACTACGCCCACCTTTCGCCGGAAAGGGCGGGCCTGCAAGCTGTGTGGGCGATCATTTGGTGTGCAGTCCTTGCGGGGTTCCGTCAGGCCCAAGGGGCGCTGAGGTGGCCAGGGGGATTCCCGAGTTCCCCTGTCTAGGGGCAGGCCTGTGCCGGAGGTGCTGCTGTCGCGCTTGCGGTGCGTAACCCTAGATTATACCGGCGGGGCGCTTTTCAAGGCCTTGATGCGCTCATTGACCCGCTTGTAGTCTTCATACGCCGTGGCATCGCCCTGCTGCACCCGGGCCGCCAGCAGGCCGGCCAGGGCCTCCAGGGCGTCACCGCGCAGGCGGTCCATCACGTCGGCCAACTCGGCCAGCTCCAACGCCGAGTCGGCGCCCATGGTGGCCTGTTCCACCTGGCCGCAGGCAAAAGCTTCGTGTTCACCGCCCCGCAGGGCCTCGCGCAACGCTGCCCAGGGCTGCGGGCCGTGTTCGTGCAGCTGCGCTTCGAGCCAGGCAAACACCGGCCCGTGGGGCGCCGGCAGGTGCGCGAGCATGGCGTGGTCGTCCGCGGACAGTGTGTCCCAGGCCTCGGCATTGGCCAGCAGCAGGCCCACGGCCCGGTCGGCCCGGCTACCGCCCGCGCGGCGCTGGCCGAGCATGCGCGGCGGTGGGGGAGGACCTTTGCGCCACTTGCCATAGCCCTTGTTGCCGTAGGTGCCTTTGCCGTAGCCGCTGCTTGCGCCGCTGCCGTAGGACCCACCGCCTGAGGGGCTGTAGGACTGGGTGTAGCCGCCTTGATCCCCGTGGTCTTGTGTGTGGCTGCCACCGTCATAGGCGTGCGTCGAGGACGCTGAGGGCTCGTGGTTCGTCGGGCGCTGGGTGCGCGCGCCGCCACCGGCCTGTTGCCAGAGCTGCAGCAGGTCGGCACTGCCGATGCCGATGCCGTTGGCCAGTTCGGTGATCAGCTGGCGTTTCAGTGCGCCGTCGGGTAGGGCGCTCCACAGCGGGCGGGCTTGACTCGCCATGCGGGCGCGGCCTTCGGCGCTGGTCAGGTCGCAGTCGGCGCTGGCGGCGTCGATCAGGAAGCGCGAGAGCGGCACCGCATCCTTCACGCATTGCGCAAAGGCTTCTTCGCCGTTGGCGCGGATGTAGCTGTCGGGGTCGTGTTCGGCGGGCAGGAAGAGGAATTTGACGCTGCGCGTGTCGGTGGCCAGGGGCAGGGCGGCATCCAGCGCCTTGCGCGCGGCGCGCCGACCGGCGCCGTCGCCGTCGAAGCTGAAGACCACGCTGTCGGTGAAGCGGAAGAGTTTCTGCACGTGGTCGGCGGTGCAGGCCGTGCCCAGCGTGGCGACGGCGTTGGCAAAACCGAGCTGGGCCAGGGCGACCACGTCCATGTAGCCCTCGGTGACGAGCGCATAGCCCGCCACTCGGATGGCGGTGCGCGCCTCGAACAGGCCGTAGAGTTCGCGGCCCTTGCTGAACACCGGCGTCTCGGGCGAGTTCAGGTACTTGGGTTCGCCCTTGTCGAGCACGCGCCCGCCAAAGCCGATGTACTCGCCTTTGACGTTGCGGATGGGGAACATGATGCGGTCGCGGAAGCGGTCGTAGCGTTTCGCTTCACCGTCCTGGCCTTTTTCATCCTCGTGCACGATCACCATGCCGGATTCGACCAGCAGCGCATCGGCATAGTCCGGGAATACGCTGGCCAGGCTGCGCCAGCCTTCGGGCGCGTAGCCCAGGCCAAAGGTCTTGGCGATCTCGCCCGACAGGCCACGCCCCTTGAGGTAGGCCACGGCACGCGGCGAACCCTTCAGATGCTTCATGTAGGCGTGGGCCGCCTTCTCCAGCACGTCGTTGAGCGTCACCTGTTTCTGGCGTTGCAACGCGGCGCGCTCGCGGTCTTGCGGCGAGGCGTCGTCTTCGGGCACCTGAAGGCCGGTCTGCTGCGCCAGGTCTTTCACCGCCTCGATGAACGTCATGCCGGCGTGCTCCATCAGGAACCCGATGGCGTTGCCATTGGCGCCGCAGCCGAAGCAGTGGTAGAACTGTTTGGTTGGGCTGACGCTGAATGAGGGTGACTTTTCACCGTGGAACGGGCACAGTCCCATCAGGTTGGCGCCGCCCTTCTTCAGCTGGACGAAGCGGCCCACCACGTCGACCACGTCGACGCGGTTGAGCAGTTCCTGAATGAAAGTCTGGGGGATGGCCACCTGAGTATTCTCCCACCCGAAAAGAATCACAGGAGACACCACATGACCAGCATCTACGACCAGGACCTGCCCCGCAACGAGGCCAACTTTGCGCCCTTCTCACCGCTGTCCTTCATTGAGCGCACGGCCGAGGTCTACCCGGACAGGTTGGCCATCGTGCACGGTGCGCTGCGCCAGACCTGGATCCAGACATACACCCGTGCCCGCCAGCTCGCCAGCGCCCTGCAGCGCGCTGGCATTGGCAAGAACGACACGGTGGCCGTGATGCTGCCCAACACACCGCCGATGGTCGAAGCGCACTTTGGCGTGCCCATGGCGGGTGCCGTGCTCAACGCGCTCAACACCCGGCTGGACCCGGAAGCGATTGCTTTCATGCTCGATCACGGCGAGGCCAAGGTCGTGATCGTGGACCCGGAGTTTGCGGGCACCCTGCGCCAGGCGCTGGCGCTGCGGCAACACAAGTCGCCCTTGCTGGTGATCGACGTGGAAGACGCCCTTTTCACCGGTGAGACGCAGTCCGCGGGCAGCACCACCTATGAATCGTTCCTGGATGGCGGCGACCCGGCTTTCGCCTGGAGCCTGCCCGCCGACGAGTGGGACGCCATCGCACTCAACTACACCAGCGGCACCACCGGCAACCCCAAGGGTGTGGTCTACCACCACCGCGGTGCGGCCACCAACGCGATCAGCAACATCCTCGAATGGGACATGCCCAAGCACGCTGTTTACCTCTGGACACTGCCCATGTTCCACTGCAATGGCTGGTGCTTTCCCTGGACAGTGGCGGCGCGTGCGGGGGTGAACGTGTGCCTGCGCCGGGTGGACCCACAGGCCATTTTTGACGCCATGCGGAACCACGGTGTGACGCACTATTGCGGCGCACCCATCGTGCACGGCCTGCTGGTCAACGCGCCTGCTGCCATGAAGGCTGGTGTGCCGGCCGGTATCAAGGCCATGGTGGCGGGCGCAGCGCCACCGGCTTCGATGATCGAAGGCATGGAGCAGATGGGTTTTGACCTCACCCATGTCTACGGCCTGACCGAGGTCTACGGCCCGGCCACGGTCTGCGCCAAACACGCCGCCTGGGACGAGCTGGACATTGGGGAACGTGCCCGCCTCAACGCGCGCCAGGGCGTGCGCTACCACCTGCAGCGCGACGTGCGTGTGTTGAACCCGGAAACCATGATGCCCGTGCCACAGGACGGCGAGACCATGGGCGAGATCATGTTCAAGGGCAACATCACCATGAAGGGTTATCTGAAGAACCCGACGACGACGCAGGAGGCGTTTGCCGGCGGCTGGTTCCACAGTGGTGATCTGGCGGTGCAGTACCCCGACGGTTATTTCAAGATCAAGGACCGCAGCAAGGACATCATCATTTCGGGCGGCGAGAACATCTCGTCGATCGAGGTCGAGGACGTGCTGTACCGGCACCCCGACGTGCTGGCGGCGGCCGTGGTGGCGCGGCCCGATCCGAAGTGGGGTGAGACACCCTGTGCGTTTGTGGAACTGAAGTTCGGTGTGCACACCACGCCCGAAGACATCGTGGCGCATTGCAAGAAGCACCTGGCCGGGTTCAAGGTGCCGCGTTTCGTGGTGTTCGGTGAACTGCCCAAGACGAGCACCGGCAAGATTCAGAAGTTTGAGTTGCGGAAACGCGCAGGTTCGGCCGAAGCCATCGACGTCTGAGTTGGCCAGTCAATCCCCCGCCACGATCCCCTCGCGCCGCGGATCGGCGCCGCCCAGCCACACCGGCCTGCCATCTTTCGCACCACGCTGGATCGCCTGCAGACCGCTCGGCATGGGCGTCTCGCTGACGGTGTGGCCGCGTTGCTGCAGGGCCTGCACGGTGGCGGGAGGGAAGCGGCCGGCTTCGAGCATCACGGGGCCGCCCAGCGTGCCGAAGTTGGGCAGGTCGATGGCGGCCTGCGGGCTCAGGCCCCAGTGCAGCGCGCCCAGCAGAGTCTTGGCGGTGAAGTGAATGATGAGCGCGCCGCCCGGGCTACCCGCGCTCATCAGCAGTTGACCGCTGTCGCGGTCGAACACCAGCGTGGGCGACATGGACGAACGCGGCCGTTTGCCCGGCTCGACGCGGTTGGCCACGGGCCGGCCCTGCGCGTCGGCAGGTGCGAAGCTGAAATCGGTCAGCTCGTTGTTGAGCAGAAAACCCCCAGGTCGCGAGGGGTCGGTGTTCACCATCAGCCGGGCGCCGAAGCCGGCTTCGATGGTGGAGGTCATGGCCAGCGCGTTGCCAAACCGGTCGACGATGCTGATGTGGCTGGTGCCGTACTCGGCTTGTTCGGGCATGGGCGCCCAGGCCATGGCGCGGCCACCGGGCTGACCGGCGGGTGCCTGCGGCAGGCGCACCGGGCCGATCAGGCGGGCGCGCTCGTCCAGGTAGCGGGCGTCGAGCAGGCTGCCCCAGCGCCCGGCCGGTGGCGCCACGAAATCGGGGTCGGCCAAATACAGCGCGCGGTCGGCGAACGCCAGGCGGGAAGCCTCGGCGTAGGTGTGCAGCCAGTCGGGGCCGGGCAGGCCGTCTGACAGCGACGCGCCGGCCTGCGGTGTGCGCGCCAGCAGGCCGAGGATCTGCCCGATGGCGATGGCGCCCGAACTCGGTGGCGGGAAGCCGCAGATGCGCAGCGCGCGTTGTGTGGCCGTGTGGTCAAAGCACAGGGCGTCACGCTCCTTGGGCCGGTACGCCTTGAGGTCGTCCAGATCGAGCTGACCGGGGTTGCTCGGGTGCCGCTGCACTTTCGCAACCAGCGCCCTTGCCACCGCACCTTCGTGCAGGGCCTGCGGGCCGGTGGCGGCGATCCGGCGCAGCACCTGCGCAAGCTCGGGGTTGCGCAGCACGTGGCCCACCGGGTGGGGCTGGCCGTCGCGCTGGTAGAAGTAGGCCGCGGCCACCGGGTCCTGCTTCAGCGCGCTCTCGGCCTGCAGCAGCGCGTGCAGCCGCGGACTGACCGGGAAGCCCTGATCGGCCAGCCGGATCGCGGGATCGAACAGGCGCGCCCAGGGCAGCCGGCCGTGTTGCCGATGGGCCAGCGCCAGCATGGCCACCGTGCCGGGCACACCCACCGAGCGGCCGCCCACCACGGCCTGCAGGAAGGGCAGGGGTCGGCCGTCGTCTGCGAGGAACAACTTTTCCGTTGCCGCGGCCGGTGCCGTCTCGCGCCCGTCAAAGGCCTGGACACGTCGACCATCGTGGTGCAGCAGGAAGGCGCCACCGCCGATGCCACTGGACTGCGGCTCCACCAGGGTGAGCACCATCTGCACGGCGATGGCCGCGTCCACGGCGCTGCCACCGGCGCGCAGAATGTGCACGCCGGCTTCGGTGGCCAGGGGGTTGGCGGCCGCCACGGCGTGCTGACGCAGCGTCCAGCCCGGCTTCGGGGTTGTACCCGTTGCCGCTTCGGGTTGCGCCACCGGGCCGATGGTCGCAGGCACCGCCGCGGTGTCGCGGGCGGTGGGTGCGGAGCAGGCCGTCAGCAACAGCGCCAGGGTGATCACCACCGGCCAGGGGTGCGTGGCAGTTCGACCAAGGATTTTTGTGCGTTCTGTCATGCTTGCGGTTGGTTAGGGAGGACAGCCCATGCGCCGCTTGCCAATAATCAAGCAGCATGGAGGGTGGTTGCGCTATTTTGAATCCTGAAGTGCAATCCAGCCCAATAGCCAGCCCAATAGCCAGCCCAATAGCCAGCCCAGGAAGCCCTGATGACGATGACCACGCCGCCCCTCTCCGCCAACGCAGTCGGTCCCTTTGGTGGGCCCACGCGTCAGGTGGTGCACAGCCTGCCTTTGCTGATGGCTGCGCTGGAAGCGCAGCATCACCAGCCCATCGTCACCTTGCGCGACGCCTTGCTGCAGCTGCGCATGCTGGACGAGCCCACGCTGGCGGCCCTGGCCGAAGAGAGCCCCGACCTGTTGCGTTCCCGGTCGTCAGAACTGGTGGTGCGCCTGCTGCTGACGGACGACGAGTTGCAGCGCGCGCTGGCCCGCGTGGCGGGCGTGGTGGAGATCGAGGTGCTGGGCTTTGATGTCGAGCGCAATGCGTTTGGCATCCTGCCCTTGCGCGCAGCACATGCCCACCATGTGGTGCCGCTGGGCATGGTCAACGAGCAGTTTTATGTCGCTTCCTGTGCGCCGACCAACGAAGAACTGCAGCACCAGTTGTGCACGCAGACCGGCCACACCGTGCGCCTCGTTTGGGCCAGCCGCGACGCGATCGAACGGCGGCTGGAGTTGCAGGACCGCATCGAGCACGCCGGCCATGCCCACAGCCCCAGCGCCATCGTCGACGACGTGCGCCGCCGCATGCTGCCGCCCCAGGCGATGGTTCAACACAACGAAGCGGCGGGGCTCGAGGACCTCGTGATGCAGGCCATGGTCGAAGTGGGCACGGCCGGCGAGGCCGAGCAGCTGGCTTCGGCGGCAGAGTCGGCCGGCATGGTGCGACTGGTCAACCAGATGATCGCCGAGGCCCAGAGCACCGGCGTGTCCGACATTCACATCGAGGCCAATCCAGGCGACGCGCTCACCGCGATCCGGTTCCGGCGCGATGGCGACCTGGAGCCCTATCTGTGGCTGCCCGCCAAACTGCGCGCACCCCTGGTCTCGCGGGTCAAGATCATGGCCCGACTCGACATCGGCGAGCGCCGCCGGCCGCAGGACGGCAAGATCGATTTTTCCGAGTTCGGAGGCAAGGCGCTGGAGCTGCGCGTGGCGGTGATGCCCACGCACGACGGGCTCGAAGACGTGGTGCTGCGGTTGCTGGAATCGGCCAAACCGCTGCCCTTGTCAAAGCTCGGGCTGCAGCCGCGCGACCTGGAACTGATCGCCGGTTTTTCAGAACGCACTTTCGGCATGGTGCTGGCCGCCGGTCCCACCGGGTCGGGCAAGACCACCACGCTGCACTCCATGCTGGCCGAGGTGAACACCACCGAGCGCAAGATATGGACGGCAGAAGACCCGATCGAGATCACCCAGCCCGGCCTGCGCCAGGTGCAGATGAACAGCAAGATCGGCCTCACGTTCGCCAGCGCCATGCGCGGCTTCCTGCGCGCCGACCCCGACATCATCATGATCGGCGAGATCCGCGACGCCGAGACCGCCAAGATCGCCATCGAAGCCTCGCTCACCGGGCACCTGGTGCTCTCGACGCTGCACACCAACAACGCTTGCGAGAGCGTGGTGCGCCTGCTGGATCTGGGCATGGACCCGATGAACTTCGCCGACTCGCTGCTCGGCATCGTTGCCCAGCGCCTGGTGCGTGCGCTGTGCTCCCATTGCGCGCAGGAACGGGCGCTCACCGCCGAGGAGTGGGAGGCGCTGTTGCAGGAATACATGGAGGGCAGCAGCCTGAGCCGCCAGCAGGCCGAGAAGCGCTTGCTCATGGCGGCGGGCGTTGAATCAGCGGCCGACATCCGCACGCGCCAGGCGGTGGGCTGCGAGCACTGCAGTGGCAAGGGTTACAAGGGTCGGCTGGGCATCTACGAAATCCTGCAGAACAGCCGCGCCATCAAGTTGCTGATCCAGAACCGCGCCCGGCCGTCCGAGCTGTTTGACACGGCGGTGGGCGAGGGCATGCGCAGCCTGCGCCACGACGCCATCGAGAAGGTGGTGCAAGGCCTGATCGACCTGAAGCAGGCACGCATCGCCTACCGCTGAGCCGGCAGTCCGATCCGGCGCGCCACATGCCAGCCGCAGGATGCGGTGGAACCGGCTCCGCCGGGCCACTCGCATCGCCCCCTTGAGGGGGTCGCGCACAGCGCGGCGGGGGTGTTCTATCTCAGCGCGGCGCCAGGCGGATCGCGCCGTCGAGGCGGATCACCTCGCCGTTGAGCATGTCGTTTTCTATGATGTGTTTGGCCAGCTTGGCGTAGTCCTGCGGCGTGCCCAGGCGGCTGGGGAAGGGCACACTGGCGGCCAGCGCGTCCTGCACCTCCTGCGGCATGCCGAACAGCATGGGCGTGCCGAAGATGCCGGGGGCAATCGTCATGTTGCGGATGCCGTTGCGCGACAGGTCGCGCGCGATGGGCAGCGTCATGCCGACCACGCCGCCCTTGCTGGCCGCGTAGGCGGCCTGGCCGATCTGGCCGTCGTAGGCCGCCACGCTGGCGGTGCTGATCATCACGCCGCGCTCGCCGGTGGCTTCGGGTTCGTTCTTGCACATGGCTTCCGACGCGAGACGGATCATGTTGAAGCTGCCGACCAGGTTGACCATGATGGTCTTGGTGTAGACGGCCAGCGAGTGTGCGCCGTTTTTCCCCACGGTCTTTTCGGCTGGGGCGATGCCAGCGCAGTTGATCAGACCCATGAGCTTGCCCATGGACAGGGCCTTGGCCACCACGGCCTGGCCGTCGGCCTCGCTGCTGACGTCGCACTTGACGAAGGCGCCGCCGATCTCCTTGGCGACCGCTTCGCCTTTTTCAGCCTGCATGTCGGCGATGACGACGGTACCGCCGTTGGCCGCCAGCATGCGCGCCGTGCCTTCGCCCAAGCCAGATGCGCCGCCGGTGACGATGAATACCTTGCCTTGAATGTCCATGGGTGTGCTCCTCGGGTGGTGAGTTGACGTTGACGTAAACGTCAATTATCGCTCACATGCCTGGCCGGCTTCAGGTGGCCGGGAGTTCCAGGATGATGGCGGTGCCGTGGCCCGGTTCGCTGGACACGTGCAGCCAGCCGCCGTGCAGATCGACGATGCGTTTCACGATCGCCAGGCCCAGGCCTTTGCCGCCTTCGCCGGTGGCGGGCGCCACGCTGGACCGGCTTTGGTAGAAGCGGTCGAACAGGCGGGGAATGTCCTGGGCCGCGATGCCCGAGCCGTTGTCGCTCACCCGGACCGTGACCACCTCGCCGTGCGTGCCGGTGTGGCGGTCGGCGCTCAGCTGGATCACGCTGCCGCTGCCCGAGAACTTGAGCGCGTTGTCCACCAGGTTGGCCAGCGCGCGTTCGAACAATTCGATGTCCACCGCGGCCAGCGCGGGGCGTTGCGCAGCGTCGGGGCGTTCGGCCATCTGCAGGCGGATGCCTTGAAGGCGTGCCCGCTCGGCAAAGCGCATGACCACGTCGTCCAGCAACTCGCCCAGGTCCAGCACCTCGGTGTTGAGTTTGAACGCCGGTTCGTCCAGGCGAGCCAGGTCACCCAGGCTTTGAACCAGACGGGCCGCGTTGTGCGTGTTGCGTAGGGCCACCGCGACCAGCCGGCGGTCTTCTTCGCGGGCAGCGTCGCCGGTCCAGCGGGCGTCGAGGGTTTCGAGGCAGGCGGTGGTGGCGGTCAGCGGCGAGCGCAGATCGTGCGAGAGGTTGCTCACGCCCTCGCGGCGGAAGTGGTCCAGGCGCCGCAGCGTGCTCCATTGCCGCCGCAAGGTCTGGAGCATCGCGTCGATGCCGCGCGCGAGTTGGCCGAATTCATCGCGGCCCCCGGCATCGGGCAGATCGAGCAATGGACCCGTCCCGTCCGGGTCGGTCGAGGCCATGTCGTCGAGACCTTTCTGTGTGACCCGGCCGACCGATTGGGTGAGTCGCGACAGTGGGCGCGTGATGGTGGCGGTGGCCCAGGTGGCGAGCAGGGTGGCGAAGGCCACCACCGCGAGCACCATCAGCAAGGCGGGCTGGGACAGTGTGCTGCGCAGGGCCGCCATGCGCCCCTCGCCGAACGTGCGGGGACGCGAGACCAGGTACAGGTAGCCATCGACGGGCCGGTCGGGCTGTATGGCGGCGTGCCGCAACGGACGCGCCGCGATGATCACGCGCTTGTCCATGTGCTCGGGGTCGTCACCCAGCACATAGGGCATGGGCGTGTCGCCAGCGGCCTCCAGGACCGGCCCGATGCGCACCTTGAAACCTGGCGCGAGCTGGGCCTTTCCGGTGGAGCTGAGCACGGTGCCCTGCGTGTCCAGCAGGTAGAGCTGGGTGTCGGGCTCGTAGAGCACGAGGTTGGCGAGGAAGTCGTCGAAACCTTCGCCAAAACTTGCCCGCATGCCGAGCAGGTCGTTGTGCTGCAGCACCACGCGCTTCAAAAACGCATCGGCACGGTAGTAGGCCGACTCGTGCTCAAAGCGCTCATAGGCCAGCACGATGGCGATCACCACGCCCAGCGCGGTGAACAGGCCGGTGAGGAAGATCGTGAGGGCGATCTTGAGGCGAACCTTCATGGTTCAGTGCCCCGGGCGTTCGCGCATCTTGTAGCCGGCGCCCCGCACGGTGAGGATGAAGTCCGGGCGCAGCGGGTCGGACTCCAGCTTCGCCCGCAAGCGGTTGATGTGGGTGGTCACCGTGTGTTCGTAGCCGTCGTGCGTGTAGCCCCAGACGGCGTTGAGCAACTGTCCGCGTGAAAACACGTGGCCCGGGTGCTGGGCGAAATACAGCAGGAGGTCGAACTCCAGCGCCGTGAAATCGAGGTTCACGCCGCGCACCCGGGCCACGCGCTTGACGGGTTGAATCTCCAGCTCGCCGTTGACCAGCGGGGCGCCTGCATCCACCGCCGTGCTCTGGGCCGCCTGCGCCGCGCGCAGCAGCTCCGAGCGGCGCAGCAGTGCCTTGACGCGGGCCAGCAGCTCGGCGATGGAAAAAGGTTTGGTGAGGTAGTCGTCGGCCCCGAGCTCCAAACCCAGCACGCGGTCGAGTTCGGTGGACTTGGCGGTGAGCATCAGGATGGGGGTGTGGTCGCCGCGCGAGCGCAAGGTCTTGCACACCTCCAGCCCGTCCAGTCCCGGCATCATCAGGTCGAGCACCAGCAGGTCGTGCCCGACTTCGGTCTGCAGCGCCAGCGCCGACGGTCCATCGCGGGTCTCGCTCACGCCGTAGCCGGCGCCGCGCAGGTTCAGCGCCAACAGATCCCGGATATCGGTCTGGTCCTCGGCAATCAGGATCTGCTTCATGGCGTTCATGGGAGTGGGTCCGCTGCGTGAGCGATTTCTTACCCGATTGTTATCGAAATGTGATCTTTCGATAGCGGGCTGTGATCTGGGCTGACCACAGTGGAGGCACCGAACCCGAACTGGAGCCCGCCATGAACACCGTCAGCCTTCCTACCGTGCCAACGCCCAACATGGGCGCCGTCTGCTGGACCGAGATGGTGAGCCACCGCAGCTACCTGATCCGCTTTGCCCAGCGCAAGCTCCACGACCCGATGCTGGCCGAAGACCTGGTGCACGACGTGTTCGAGGCGGTGATGTCCGGATGCGCTGCGTTTTCTGGCCGCAGCGCGCTGCGCAGCTGGCTCACAGCCATCCTCAAGAACAAGCTGGTCGATCTGATCCGGGATCGCGCCCGCTACCACGAGATGGATGCCGACGATGACCAGGCCCTGCCACTGGAATGCGACGCCGCCCGCCCGGACGAACTCGCCGAACACCGCGAGCGCCTGGCCCAGACCCTGGTGCGCATAGAAGACCTGCCCCAAGGGCTGCGTGATGTGATGCGCTGGCGCGTGCTGTACGACGAGGACACCGAGTTGGTGTGCGAGCGCCTGGCGATCAGCCAGGACAGCCTGTTTGTGCGCTTGCACCGGGCGCGCAAACAGCTGCTTTGCTGAGAACCAGCAGGATCACGTTGTCTTAAACGGCGACTACGGTCAAGCCCGTGTCGCTGGAACTGTCACCGATCTGGCGTTGGAATTTCACGAACCTGTCACACATGGGCGGTAGCCTGCGATCACCATTGACCCGCGCAAGGAGCCGCCCATGTTTGACAGCCACGACGAGCTGCTGACCCGCATTCACAACGACCTCATGGACGGCTATGACGAAGAGCTGGAGATGGAGATCGAAGACCGCCACCTGGACGCGCTCGGCGGTGCGCTGGACCCCGAGGCGCTGTTGCAGCAGAAAGAGAGTCGGCGCACCTATTTCCGCGAACTGTTCCGTCTGCAGGCCGAGCTGGTGAAGCTGCAGGACTGGGTGCAGGCCACCGGGCACAAGGTGGTGATCGTGTTCGAAGGGCGCGACGCAGCCGGCAAGGGCGGTGTGATCAAGCGCATCACCCAACGCCTGAACCCGCGCGTGTGCCGCGTGGTGGCGCTGCCCGCGCCCAGCGACCGCGAGCGCACGCAGTGGTACTTCCAGCGCTACGTGCCGCACCTGCCCGCGGGCGGCGAGATCGTGCTGTTCGACCGCAGCTGGTACAACCGCGCCGGCGTGGAAAAAGTGATGGGCTTCTGCACCGACGAGCAGTACGAAGCCTTCTTCCGCGACGTGTCCGAGTTCGAGAAGATGATCGCGCGCTCCGGCGTCCAGCTGATCAAGTACTGGTTTTCGGTGTCCGATGCCGAACAGGAACTGCGCTTCCTGGGTCGCATTCACGACCCGCTCAAGCAATGGAAGCTCAGCCCCATGGACCTGGAGAGTCGCCGCCGCTGGGAGCTCTACACCAAGGCCAAGGAAGTCATGCTGGAGCGCACCCACATCCCCGAATCGCCGTGGTGGGTGGTGCCCGCCGACGACAAGAAGAAGGCGCGTCTGAACTGCATCCACCACCTGCTGTCACAGATGCCGTACCACGAGATCGAGCGCCCCGGCATCGAACTGCCGGAGCGCATGCGCCACGAAGACTACCGCCGCCATGAAGTGCCCGGCGAAATTCTGGTTCCACAGGTGTTCTGAAAAGTCAAAGGCCCGCAACAGCGGGCCTTTGACTTTGAACCGGGAACGCGGTGGAACCGGCTCTGCCGGGCCACTCGCGTTGTCCCCCCTCCGGGGGGAAGCCGCGAAGCGGCGCAGGGGGGCTACTTACTTATAGCCCACGCGGTCCAGCATCTGCTGCACCTTGGTCATGTTCTTCGCGACCACGCCCAGCGGAATCTGCTCGGCCTTGAAGTTGTCGCCACCCATGGCCTTGATGGCCGGGTTGTCCACCTTCAGGCCCTTGACGGCTGGGAACTCGTTGTTGCCGTTGGCGAAGTAGTCCTGTGCGAAGGGGCTGGCCAGAAACTCCATGAAGGCGATGGCGTGGTCCTTGTTCTTGGCGTGTTTGGCCACGGCCGCGCCGGCGATGTTGACGTGGGTGCCGCTGGTGCCCTGGTTGGGGAAGACCACGCGCACTTTTTCCATCACCGAGCGGTCCTCGGGTTTGCTGGACTTGATCATGCGGGCCACGTAGTAGGTGTTGGTCAGTGCCACACCACATTCGCCCGAGGCCACGGCCTTGATCTGGTCGGTGTCTCCGCCCTTGGGTGCGCGTGCCATGTTGGCGACCACGCCCTTGAGCCATGCTTCACCCTTGGCATCGCCCAGGCGTTCGACCACGGTGGCAAACAGCGACAGGTTGTAGGGGTGTGAGCCCGAGCGGGTGCAGACCAGGCCCTTGAGCTTGGGGTCTGCCAGTTGTTCGTAGGTGGCCACGTCGGCCGCCTTGACGCGCAGCGGGTCGTAAATGATCACGCGGGCGCGGGTCGAAAAACCGGTCCAAGTCACACCGTCCTTCGTGGCGTCGGCACGCAGGTTGGCGGGAATGGCGGCGTCCAGCTTGGCCGACTTGATGGGCTGGAACAGGCCCTGGCTGTCGGCGGAGGCCATGCGGGCAGCGTCCACCAGCAGGATCACGTCGGCGGGCGACGCGGCGCCTTCGGCGCGCAGGCGCGCCACGATGCCGGCATCGTCCGCGTCGACGCGGTTGATCTTGATGCCCGTGGTCTTGGTGAAGGTGTCGTACATCACCTCGTCGGTCTGGTAGTGGCGGGCCGAATAGAGGTTGAGCACCTTGTCCTGGGCTTGGGCGCCCAAGACTGCGGAGGTCGCGGCAAGGACAATGCTGAGCTTGATGGTGTTGCGCATGTGGGGGACTTTCTCTGGAGCCAATAACCCCGCATCCGTCTGGAAATCACCAGCGCTGCGGGCACGATTCATCCGGGTCAGATGCTAACACAAACACGAATTGTTCTCAATAAATATCCATTGATCTGGGTCAAACTCCGGTGAGTCTGAGCACCCCGCGGCGCGGCAGCGCCTGATGGCATCCAGGCCAAAGCCTCAGGTGACGCGCATAAAAAAAGCCCCCGCTTTGCAGCGAGGGCTTAAGGGGTCCGATGAAATCGAATTTCGAAAAGGACCCGAGGAGACAACCAGAAAAAACGGATTTGGTGAACCAGCGCCGCCTTCTCAAGTCTGGCGCTAGTCTCCAGTGATTCCGGTATCAGCGCTTTGACCGAAGTCAAAGCGCTGATCAAAGGCGCGAAACCTTTGCAATTCAGCGCTTCTTGGCAGCGGCCTTGGTGGCGCTGACGGCTTGCGTGGTGACGGTGTTGAAGTTGGCTTCGGCCATTTCGGTGGCTTGCTTGACAGCCTTCTGCACCGATTCCATGGCGTTGTTGGCGGCAGACACGGCGCTCTTCATCACGGCCACGGCAGTTTCGGAACCGGCGGGAGCGTTCTTGGAAGCGTTGTCCACGACCGACATGAATTTCTTCTGCGCATCAGCGGCCTGGGCTTCAGCGGCCTTGCCGAATTCGGCGCCGGTGCCCGAAGCGATGTCGTACAGGTGACGGCTGTAGGCCACGGTCTTCTCGGCCAGGGGCTGCATCAGGCTCGCTTGCAGGGTCAACAGTTCCTGGGCGTCCTTGACGGACAGCAGGGCTTGCGTGCTGTTGGCGGACTCGCTCAGGGCGGCCTTGGTGGCTTGAACGTTCAGCTCAAGCAACTTTTCCACGCCTTCGAAGGCTTTCTGGGTCAGACCGAAAATGGTTTCGATGTTGGCTTTTTGTGCGGCGACGATTTGTTCAGCGGTCAGCATGGTGAATGTTCCTTGAGGTGGTTTACAGATGTAGTTGAGAGCTGCTCCCGAACTCCGCGCTGTCTCGACGCTGTTGTTTTCGTTCGCTTTGCTGCACTGCAACATAGTTCGAATTATAGGGATAACTCGATCCGATGCAAGCGGTTTTTGTTGCGTTGCAGCATTCTAGAAGGGGCTTTCTAAAACACGGCCGCCGCGCTCCGGTTTCAAGTGGCGGACACAATGGCCGCTCCCTTCCAGCGCCCATTCCTGTGCACGCTTTCTACGCCGACCACTTCATTCTGCCTTTGCCCAGCGGCCACCGCTTTCCCATGGCCAAGTACGGTCGCCTGCGCGAGCGCCTCACGGCCGAGTTGCCGCAAGTGCGCCTGGGACAGGCATTGCCGGCCAGCGATGGCGAACTGGCGCTGGTCCATCTGCCGGCGTACATCCAGGCCATCCAGACTGGCACGCTGGACGCCGCGGCACAACGCGAGATCGGTTTCCCCTGGAGTCCGGCGATGGCGGAACGGGCGCGGCGCTCGGTGGGTGCCACCATCCAGGCCTGCCGCAACGCGTTGGGCGGCGAGGGGCTGGCGGCGAACCTCGCGGGAGGCACGCATCATTCTTATGCCCACAAGGGCAGCGGCTTCTGTGTCTTCAACGACGCCGCGGTTGCGGCCCGGCTGATGCAGGCCGAGCACGCGCGACGCCACCGGGCCACCGGCCCGCTGCGCGTGGCGATCATCGACCTTGATGTTCACCAGGGCAACGGCACCGCCAGCATCTTTGCGCGCGACGACTCGGTTTTCACGCTCTCGCTGCACGGTGCCCGCAACTTCCCGTTCCGCAAGGAGCCGAGCGACCTCGACGTGGAATTGCCCGACGGCTGCGGCGACACCGAATACCTGGAAGCGCTGGAGCGCGCACTGGAAGAGCTGGAGCAGCGCTTCGATCCCGGTCTGGTGATCTACCTGGCCGGTGCCGATCCGCACGAGGGCGACCGGCTCGGGCGTCTGAAACTCACGTTCGACGGTCTGGAAGCGCGCGACCGACGCGTGATGGACTGGGCCTGGCAGCGCCGCCTGCCGCTGGCGTTCACCATGGCCGGCGGCTACGGCACCGACATGGAGGCCACGGTGCAAATCCAGATGAACACCTACCGCACCGCGCTTGATTACCACCACCGCTGGCAAGGGTTGCCATGGGCCCGGCCGGCTGACCGATCAGCGACAAGCCCGGTGCCGGTCCGCTGGCACAATCCCGCGCCATGAGCACGCCAGCCCTTCGCCCCCAGACCCGCCCGCGCAGCGACTACCGGGTCTTCCGCACCATCGGCACGCGCTGGATGGACAACGACATCTATGGCCACGTCAACAACGTGGTGTATTACAGCTGGTTCGACACAGCTGTGAACGGCTGGCTGATCGAGCAGGGCGCGCTGGACATCCATGGTGGCGAGGTCATTGGTCTGGTGATCGAGACACAGTGCAACTACTTTGCCCCACTGGCTTTTCCGCAGACCGTGCACGCCGGCCTGCGCGTTGCGCATCTGGGCAGTTCCAGTGTGCGCTATGAGGTGGGCCTGTTTGCCGAGGACGGCGAGATGGCAGCTGCCTGCGGACACTTCGTGCATGTGTACGTGGACCGCAGCACGCGCCGGCCGGTGCCCTTGCCGGCGGCGCTCAAGACGGTGCTTGAGACGATCCTGTGACGGCGGCAGCGCGCTGGCGGGGTTCTTGCCATAATTGACGTTGACGTAAACGTCAATACAACACGGAGACCCCGCATGAGCTTCAATCCCCCGTCGGCCGGTGCCTTGACTCCGATCGACGCCCACAGTGTCGACGCCGCCATCACCAGCCGCATGTCGGCCCGCGCCTTCCTGCCCACGCCGGTGCCGCGCGAGACCATCGAACACCTGCTTCAGCTGGCCAGCCGCGCGCCCTCGGGCACCAACACCCAGCCCTGGAAGGTGTATGTGCTGCAGGGTGCGAGCCGCGACAGCCTGGTCGAAAAATGCTGCGCCGCGCACGACGCCCTGCGCGCCGACCCTTCGCTGGCCGCCGAGTACCGCGAGGAATACGACTACTACCCGGAAAAATGGGTCAGCCCCTACATCGACCGCCGGCGCGAGAACGGCTGGGGCCTTTACGGTCTGCTGGGCATCACCAAGGGCGACAAGGACAAGATGCACGCGCAGCACCAGCGCAACTTCCGTTTCTTTGACGCGCCCGTGGGCCTGATGTTCACGCTCGACCGCGTCATGGGCCGCGGCTCGCTGGTGGACTATGGCATGTTCATGCAGAACCTCATGGTCGCCGCGCGCGGCCACGGTCTGCACACCTGCCCGCAGGCGGCCTGGAACGGCTTTGCGAAGATCATCCTGCCGCACATCGGCGCGGGCGAGAACGAAATGCTGGTCTGCGGCATGTCGCTCGGCTACGCCGACCCGTCCGATCCGGTCAACGGTTTCATCACGCCGCGCGAACCGGTCGAGAGCTTCACGCACTGGTTGGAATAACACTCCCCCGCGCCGCTTCGCGTCACCCCCGAGGGGGCTGAGGACCGCAGCTCCGAGCCCGCCTGCGCACGCTTGGACGGGACGAAGAGTCAGCGGCTCTGACGCTGACGCGGCCTGCAAGACCCACTGGCCGCCTGGCAAAGCCAGCCCGGCGGTGGCCTGGGCTGGCTTTGCTTCTGGCGCCGGGTTTTTTGAGACTCAGTAGGGATCTGGGGCAAAGCCCGGGCGCGCGCCAGGGAAGGCGCGCGGACGGTAGTCGGGCGCCGGGCGCTGATGAGCAGGAATGACACCCATCGCGATCAGGTTGGCGCGGCTGTTGTAGCGGATGCGAACGATCTCATCGGGCCGTGTGCCGCGGCGCTCAAACTCGGTCTGGCCCACGCGGTCGCGTTCGCGGTCCCCGTGGCCCGTGCCCAGCTGCGGGCCGGCGGCCGAAGGCCCGTCGCTGCGGTGCGATTTGCCCTGGAAGGGCTCTTCGCCCTGCGGCACCGGCGCGCTGCGCCCGTAGATCTCCGCTTCCGGTGCCCGGTAGCCGGGCCGTTCGCGGAACACCGCCACGCCGATCACACCGACATCGTCCGGGCGACCGGTGCGTGCGGCGTAGGAGCGCGACAGGCGGGTGAACTCGAAGGCCGCGATCTCGCGGCGGCTTTTGCGCCAGCCGCTCACGTCGTAGCGTTGCCCCGGCGTCAGCACGTAGCCGGCCTGGTCAAAGGCGGCGGTTTCGCCGGTGATGACGTTCACGCCGTCCACCGACACCACGTTGAGCAGGCGTCTGCGCGAGCGGTTGTACAGCTCCACGGCGTAGCGCGCGCCCGGTTCTCCCGCGATCCAGAGTTCACCTTGGTGGCGGTAGAAGGGCAGGATCTCACCGTTGTCGCGGTTGATGATGCGCACGTCGGCCAGCCGGTCCAGGGCCATGGCGGGCAGCGCCGTCAGCAAGGCCGTGCCGGCGATGGCGCCCAGCGCCATGCGGCGGGTGAGGGTGGTGGTGTTGGGGTTCATGGAGGCTCTCCTGATGCCAGGGGTGGAAGGGAGCCTGCAGTACAAACGGCGCGCGTAAACGCTGATCGTGCTTCATGAAAAGCTTGTGTAAATCCGTGTTGCCAATGGTGCAACGCGCGGGCGCAGCGGCGGGTCGCACCAAGGCTGGAATAATCGCCACTTCCCTTTTCACCCACAGCAAGGACATTCCATGATCACCACCCCCAGCGGCCTGCAATACGAAGACACCGTGATCGGCAACGGCGAAGTCGCCCAGACCGGTCGCCCGGTGCAGGTGCACTACACCGGCTGGCTCTACAACGACGGTGTGCAGGGCGCCAAGTTCGACTCCAGCAAGGACCGCGGCCAGCCCTTCGAATTCCCGCTCGGCGCCGGCCACGTCATCAAGGGTTGGGACGAGGGCGTGCAGGGCATGGCCGTGGGCGGCACGCGTCGCCTGGTCATCCCGGCCGCGCTGGGCTACGGCGCGCGCGGCGCCGGCGGCGTGATCCCGCCGAACGCGACTCTGCTTTTTGAAGTCGATCTCCTCGCGGTTTAAGGCTCCCCCCTGCGCCGCTTCGCGGCTTCCCCCCAGGGGGACCACGCCCTTGGAACGGCGGAGCCGGATCCTCGGCGTGTGCTGGGTGGCTCCCCTTCGCGCCCCGCCTCATTGCTTTGAGGGTGCGCGTGTTTTCATTGAAAGCCGACATGAACCAACGTCCTGCCATCCTGATCGCGCGCGCCGTGTTTCCCGAGGTGGTGGCGCGCCTGCGCGAGCACTTCGAGGTTGAGACCAACGAGCTGGACGCGCCGTTCACGCCCGCTCAACTGATCGAACGGCTGCAGGGCAAGCTGGGTGTGCTCACCACCGGCAGCGAACGCATCGACGCGGCGCTGCTGGCGGCCTGCCCGCAGCTCAAGGTGGTTTGCAACATCGCGGTGGGCTACAACAATTTTGACGTGCCGGCCATGACGGCGGCCGGTGTGCTCGCGACCAACACGCCCGACGTGCTGACCGAAACCACGGCCGACTTCGGTTTTGCCCTGCTCATGGCCACGGCCCGGCGCATCACCGAGAGCGAACATTTCCTGCGCGCCGGCCAGTGGAACCGCTGGGAGCTGGACCTGTTTGCCGGCGCCGAGGTGCACGGCAGCACGCTGGGCATCCTGGGCATGGGCCGCATCGGCCAAGCCATTGCCCGGCGCGGCGCGCACGGCTTTGGCATGAACGTGATCTACCACAACCGCTCCCGGCTCGACGCCGAGAGCGAAGCCGCCTGCCGGGCCCGCTACGTCAGCAAGGCCGAGCTGCTGCAGCAGGCCGACCACCTGGTGCTGGTGTTGCCCTACAGCGCCGAATCGCACCACGCCATCGGTGCCGCCGAGCTCGCGCAGATGAAGCATACGGCTACGCTGGTCAACATCGCGCGCGGCGGCATCGTGGACGACGCGGCGCTGGCCGTGGCACTGCGCGAGAAGCGCATCGCGGCCGCGGGGCTGGACGTGTTCGAAGGCGAGCCCTGCGTGCACCCCGGCCTGCTCGACGTGCCCAACGTGGTGCTAACGCCGCACATCGCCAGCGCCACGCTCAAGACGCGGCGCGCCATGGCCGACTTGGCCGCCGACAACCTCATCGCCTACCTGACCCGGGGTGAGGCGCTGACGCCGTTGAACGCCGGTTTGCCGAACCCGCGCTGAAAGCCGTCGGGTCTAACGCAGCAGTGGCAGCACCGCAGTCTGCCCGGTCTGCGTGGCGTGGTCGGTGGCGCTCAGACCCTCCCTGTCGCGCAGCGCAGGATCGGCACCCGCATCCAGCAACAACCGGATCAACACCGCGTCGCCGCGCTGCGCCGCGAGCATGAGGGCCGAGCGTCCTGTGGCATCGCGGGTGTTCACATCGGTGCCCGCGGCGAGCAGGCGGTGCACGGCATCAGGATCCCCCTGCGCGGTGGCCGCGAGCAGGGGCGGCAGGGCGGCTGCTGATCGAGCGCGGTCGGTCGCAGGCGCTTCCCGGCGCAGCGCTGCTGCGTTGCGGGCGGGTTCCCGAGCAGCGGTTGCCGCGGCTGGCGCTGCAGGTGCACCGGCCATCGAAGCGCCTGCCGAGTCAGCTGCCATGGGTGCTGGCGCCGGCCTGGCAGCGGGCGCCGACGGTCGCTGCGGTGCCGTTGGCCGGACCTTGGCGGGTGCCGGCGTGGCTGCGGCCGGGGCTTTCCGGGCGGCATCGGGAACGGGCGGTGGCGCGGGCAGGGTTTTCAGCGCTGGGGCTGCGCCCGCCTCGCGGCTGTCCGTCGGGCCTGCAGCTGCTTCACCGTCTGTCGCATCGGCGGGCGCTGGTCTTGTGGCCGCCGGCGCTGGAGGTGCGCCGAAGGCGGCCTCGCGCTCCTCGGGCGACCCGCGGTCGAACTGCAGCACGAGCAGACCCACGAGGCCGAGCACGGCCAGGCTGCCCAGGGCGCGCAGGGTCCACGAAGGGTCGTTGCTGGCGGCTGCGCGGGCATGGGTCGGGCCTTTGTCTTTCTGTGCGGCGGCCACGCTGCGCGCATGGGCCAGCACGGCCTCGCGCAGCGCGGGGCCCGGGCGCGCGTCGTCGAGGACGTTGGCTTCGTGGTAGCGACGCAGCAGCCGGTCATCGCCGCCGTCGTCGGGTCCGCTGGGCGGTGGGGGAAGTCGGTTCATGCGTGCGCCTCCAGGGTTTCGCGCAGGCGGGCGCGGGCGTAGCGCAGGCGGCTCTTGGCCGTCTCCTGGCTGACACCGGTGGTCTGGGCGATCTCGGCCAGGCTCAGGCCACCTTCGGCCTGCAGCAGGAAGGCTTCGCGCTGCGTGGCGGGCAGCGCAGTGAGCGCGTCCAGCAGGGCCTGCGCCTGCTCGCGCGAGGTCAGCCGGCGCTCGGGCCCGAAGCCGGATTCGGCCGCCAGCGTGTCGGCCAGGCTGGCGCCGTCTTCGGTGGTCGCATCGAGGCTGGCGTGGTGCCTGTTCGTGCGCCAGTGGTCCACCAGCCGGTGGTGGGCGAGCGTGAACAGCCAGGTGCGCCAGCGGGCACGCACTTCGTAGGCCGACGCCTGCCGGGCGAGGCTGAACCACACGTCCTGCACCAGATCGTCGGCCAGGGCCCTGTCGTTCACGCTGCGCATCACGAAACGCCACACCGGCAGGGCATGGCGGTCGTAGAGGATTTCGAAGGCGCGCGCGTCCCCGGCCGCAAAGGCCAACATGAGCTGCTCGTCAGAGGGCGCATTCACCGCGGACATGCGGTGGATTATGGCGAGCGGGCGGGCCGCGCGCCGCCCGCCATGCGCTTCGGTCTCATGAAGGGTCGGGCACGTAGCCGGGGTGTGGCGCACCGGGGAACGGGTTGGGCCGCGTGGGTACTGTCGTGGTCGGCAGGATGCCCATGGCGATCAGGTTTTCGCGGCTGTCGTAGCGGATGCGGATCAGTTCGTCGGGCCGTTCGCTGCGGCGCTCGAAGCTGGTGTGGCCCACCCACGAACCTTCGCGCTCGCCGTGGCCCGTGCCCAGGCGGGGTGCCGGGCTGGCGGGGGCCATGCGGCGCGAAGCCGGCGCGGCTTCACGGGCCATCGCGTTGGCGCTGTCGGCCGACGCCGCGGGTGCCGGGGCCCCGGCCGCCTCGGAGCGGCCTTTGAAGTCCGCTGCCGATTCGGCGTCGGACTGGCGTTCGCGTGAGGGGTATGACTGGCTGTAGGGCTCGGGTATGGGTGGCGGTGCGATGACTGGCGGAGGCGGCGTCTTTTCGCGGAACACGGCCACGCCGATCACGCCCACCTGCGCCGGGCGGCCGGTGCGCGCGGCGTAGGAAGCGGGGGCCGCGGTGAAATGGAAGGCGGCGACCTCGGCGTCGCTCTTGCGCCAGCCGGTGATTTCGTAGCGCTGCCCGGGGCTGAGCACGTAGCCGGTCTGGCTCCAGGCGGCGGTTTCGCCCGACACGACGTTGACGCCGTCCACCGACACGACGCCGAGCACGCGACCGCGCGTGGCGTTGCGCAGGGCCACGGCGTAGCGCGCGCCGGGCCGCCCGGCCACCCAGTGTTCGCCGCGGTGCTGGTAGACCGGCAGGGTTTCGCCGCTGTCGCGGTCGATGACCTGGATGTCGCTCAGCCGCCCCAGTGCGTGGGCGGGCAGGGCGCTGAAGAGGGCGAGGGCCGCGAGCGCGGGCAGGGCCAGGCGGCGCAAGGCTGGGTGATGGGGGGTCATGGAGGCTCCTGAAATAAAGGTGGAGCCCACTGAAACGAAGAACCACGCCCGACGGGGTTGGCGTGCCCCGGGTTTTGTGTAACAGCGTGTGCGCGCGTGCCGCTCAGCAGCGCTCGCAGGCGCTCAGCGCCTGGGCCACACCCAGGCGGGTCTGCTCGGTCAGGTAGTCGAGAAAGACCCGCGTGCGCTGCGGCATGAACTTGCGGCTGGGCAGGGCGGCGTAGAGCGTGAAGCGCCCGGCGATCCAGGGGCTGAGCACGCGCACCAGGGCGCCACTGGCGAGGTGCGGAGCTGCGATTTCAACCGTGGCGCCGGTGATGCCCGCTCCATCGAGCGCCGCGCGCTGCAAGGTGTCGTTGTGATTGGCCCAGAGCACGGGCGCCACATCCAGTTCGACCTGCTCGTTGTCGTCGTCGGCGCGGAACAGGCGCCAGTAGCGGCTGCGCAGGCCTTCGGGCTTGATGCGCAGGCAGTCGTGCTGCTGCAGGTCGGTCGGTGTCTGGGGCACGCCGCGTCGCGCCAGGTAGGCCGGTGAAGCCACCAGGATGGCCTCGGTGCTGATGACCTTTCGTGCGATCACATCACCATCAAAACCGTCGCTGGCGCCGAGCAGGGTGATGTCGAAGTCTTCGATCGGTGGTTCGCGGTGCGACTCGACCTCGATGTCGAGCCGGATGTCGGGGTAGGCCTGCCGGAAGCCCGAGATGAGTGGCGCGAGCACGTGGGTGGCGAGCACGGGCGGCGCCAGGATGCGCAGCACGCCCGAGAGTGCCTGGGTGTGCGAGCTGACCACGGCGTGCGCTTCGTCCAGATCCTGCAGGATGTGGCGCACCCGCTGCAGGTACTGCTCGCCGGCTTCGGTGAGCGACTGGCGCCGGGTGGTGCGGTGCAGCAGGCGCGTGCCCAGATGGTCTTCGAGGTCGGCAACCAGACGGGTCACCACCGCAGGCGACATGTCCAGCGCCCGGGCCGCGGCCGCGAAGCTGCCTTCGTCGATCACCCGCAGGAAAACACGCATCGAAGTCAGACGGTCCATGAGGCTGGGCTCCAGAGATTCAATGGCTTCATTATTGCTGAAAACGAAATAGATTGACGTTGATGTGGATATTTTTCTTTGGAAACAGAAACTTTAAAGTTCACCCATCGCAGCGAAACAACCCCTTAAACCGCTACGAAGCCCGACCGACCTGACAGGTGTTCCTGAACTTTCAACGGCAACGAAACAAACCGAAAAACAGCGAAACCTCGCTGAGAAGACACCCCAAGGCCGGCCCGGCACGATCCATCCGTCATCCACTTTTTCACTCCCCCGAAAGGAAATCCACCATGAAATTCGCAAACCGCTCCACTGTTCTGTCCTCCGTCGCCCTCGCCATCGCTGCCCTGAGCGCCGGCCATGCCCTCGCCGCCGACCCGGCCGATGCCAAGACCCGTGAACAGGTCCGCGCCGAATACCTGGACGCCCAGCGCAATGGCGACCTGCTGGCCAACGGTGAGACGGGTCAGACCCTGCGCCAGGTGAACCCGGGCGCCTACCCCGCGGTGGCCGTGCAGGCCAAGACCCGCGCCCAGGTGCAGGCCGAACTGCTGGCGGCCCAGCGCAGTGGCGACGTCGTGGCCAACAGCGAAACCGGCCAGACGCTGGCTGAAGTGGCGCCCCAGAACTACCCGGACCGGGCCGTGGCCGCTGCCAAGACCCGCGATCAGGTCAAGACCGAACTGAGCGAAGCCCAGGCCCGTGGTGAGGTGGTTGCCAATTCGGAAACCGGCCAGACTGCCAAAGACCTGAACCCCGGCCGTTATGCACACACCGCTGTGGCCCAGGGCAAGACCCGCGAGCAGGTGCGTGCCGAGCTGCGCGAAGCGCAACGCAATGGCGACGTGATGGCCAACTCGGAGAGTGGCCAGACGTTCAAGGAACTGAACCCCGGCCGTTACCCTGCCACGTCGATGAACTGATCCCCGTCGGATCCCGCGATGGCGGCCTGGTGACCCTCAAGTCGCCAGGCCGCTTTTTTTGTGTGCGATAGCCATCGAAGGGCCGTGGGCCATCTGGTACAAACCGGGGCCAACCTACGGCGCAACCCAGGAGACCCATGAGCACGTTCAACAAAGTGGTGTTGTTCACCGACACCGATGGCCGCGCGCGGTTCAGCGAAGAGTCCGTGGCCTTGACTGAAGGCTCACCCGCGGCCCGCCTGTCGCCGTTGATGCCTTCGGACGGTTTTCAGCTGCGCGAAAGCCCGGTGGGCTTTCGCAGCCAGTTCCATTGCACCGGCGCACCGCAGTGGCTGTTCGTGCTGCGGGGGCAGATGGAGATAGGTCTGCAGGACGGCAGCTCGCGCACCTTCGGCCCGGGCGATCATTTCTATTCGGCCGACACACTGCCCGCAGGCGCGACCTTCGACCCCGCGGTGCACGGCCACTGGAGCCGCCAGGTGGGCGATCAGCCGCTGGTGACGCTGTTCGTGCGCGGCTGAGCGGCCCCTTCACCGGGCCACCCGGGCGACAACCCTGAACGCGCCGGGGTGGCGCTTGCGCCGGCCGCGGTCCTGCCGGAAACTGGCGGGCCGTTCATCGCCATGGTCACGGTCGAATTTGCCCCCACCCTGCGCCGCCATGTGGACTGCGCGCCCCAGCTCGTCGCACCCGGCGCACTGCGCGAAGTGCTGGAAGCCGCGCTGCTCGCCGCGCCCGAGCTGGCGCACTACGTGTTCGACGACCAGCGCGCGGTGCGCAAACACGTGGCGGTGTTCGTCAACCGCCAGATGGTGAGGGACCGCGCCGTGTTGAACCAGCCGCTGGCCGCGGGCGACCGGGTGCTGGTGGTCCAGGCGCTGAGCGGCGGTTGAACCCCTCCACCCCTGCCAGGAGATCGAGATGCAGACGCTGTTGCTCGCCACCCGCAAGGGCCTGTTCGTGTTGCACGGTGCGGGCACGGCCTGGACCATCGCCGCCCACCACTTTCCCGGTGAACCGGTCACCGCCGTGCTCGCCGATGCGCGCGACGGTGCCTGGACCGCGGCGCTGCGCCTGGGCCATTTCGGCGTCAAGCTGCACCGCAGCGCCGACCGCGGCCAGACCTGGCAGGAGATCGCAGCCCCCGCCTTTCCGTCGAAACCCACCGAAGGCCCCTGGGCCGATGACGCCACCCCCTGGAGCGTGGACCTGATCTGGACGCTTGCGGCGGGTGGGCCCGATCAGCCCGGCACGCTCTGGGCCGGCTGCATCCCGGCCGGGCTGTTCCGCTCCCATGACGCCGGTGCCAACTGGTCGCTCAACACCCCGCTGTGGGAGCAGCCGGGGCGCCGCGACTGGATGGGCGGCGGTTACGACCACGCGGGCATCCACTCCATCGTCGTAGACCCGAGGGATTCGCGCCATGTGACGCTGGCCGTGTCCTGCGGCGGTGTCTGGCAGACCCGCGATGGCGGCGAAAGCTGGACCCTCACCGCCAGCGGCATGAAGGCCGACTACCTGCCGCCCGAAAACGCCGACGATGGCAATGCGCAGGACCCGCATTGCATGGTGCAGTGCGCGGCCAACCCCGATGTGTTGTGGCTGCAGCACCACTGCGGCATCTACCGTTCGGACGACGGTGGCCAGCGGTGGATCGGCATCGCCGCACCGGCGCCCTCGGGCTTCGGGTTTGCCGTGGCCTGCGACCCGCGCAACCCGCAACGCGCCTGGTTTGTGCCGGCGCAGGCCGACGCCTGCCGCATCCCGGTGGACGGGCGCATGGTGGTGAACCGCACCGACGACGGCGGTGCCAGTTTCCAGACCTTCTCCAGCGGCCTGCCTCAGAGCCACGCCTACCACCTGGTCTATCGCCACGGGCTGGACGTGAGCGCTGACGGCCAGACCCTGGCCATGGCGTCGACCACGGGCGGCTTGTGGATCAGCGCCGACGCTGGCGAGCATTGGACGGCTGTGTCGAACGACCTGCCCCCGGTGGCGATGTTGCGGTTCGTCTGAAGCAACCATTCCCCAAGAATGGCTGTCTGCCGCCCACCCGTGGGGGCGTCGTCTTAAGTGATTTTTAAGTCTCACTTCTCTACATTTTCGGGTTGACCGCGAGGGGTTGCATGCGTTCACTTCACGCGATGGCGTGATGGGCGCGGATCTTGTGATGGCTCGCGGCACGACTTTAACGAACAGGTGTCGAGGAGCACACAATGCCGGCCAAAGGACTGACCCAGCGGTTTATTTTTGATGACCCGAAATACGCCGCCCTGGCGACAGAGGGTGCGGTCAAATACAAGCAGGGGTCTCCCTTCCCCCATATTGCATTCGACAACTTTTTGCCCGAAGACGTGGCCGACGCCGTGCTGAAGGAATTTCCCCAGCCGGGCGATATTGACTGGCACAACTACAACCGCCAGACCGAAATCAAGCTGGTCTGTGCCGATGAGGCGAAGTTCGGACCGGTGACCCGCAACCTGTTCTACCAGCTGCATTCGCTGCCGTTCCTGCGGTTTCTGGAAAAGGTCACGGGCATTCCGAACCTGATTCCTGATCCGGCATTGCGTGGCGGCGGTTTGCATCAAATTCGCCGAGGGGGTCTGCTCAAACTCCACGCCGACTTCAATCACCACGACGCCACCTTTCTGGACCGGCGCGTCAACATTCTGTTGTATCTGAACAAGGACTGGAAAGAGGAATACGGCGGTTATCTGGAGCTGTGGAACAAAGACACGTCGTTCTGCGGTGACAAGATCCTGCCGGTTTTCAACCGCTTGGCCATCTTTTCCACCACCAGCGAGTCCTTTCACGGGCACCCCGATCCCCTGAATTGCCCGGAGGACATGACGCGCAAATCGTTGGCGCTCTATTACTACACCAATGGCCGACCCAAAGGTGAGGCCGATGGCATCCACACGACCATTTTCAAGGCACGTCCCACGGAGGAGTTCAAAGGGGTTTTCTGGCGCATGGGCCAGGACTTTGCGCCCCCTATTCTGTGGCGCACCGCCAGGCGCATGCGTGAGCGTTTTTTCAGCCGAACGATCCAGAAACGCGGCTGAGCGCGGTCAGCCGCATGCCGCCATGAGCGGCTGCGTTCAGTCGGGCCTGGTGGTGTCCGTGGCCAGCGCCAGGCGAATGCGCACCAGCAACCCCCCGGTCGGCGCTGTGCCCAGTTCCAGCCGGGCCTTGTGCCGTTCAACAATGCTACGCACGATGGACAGACCGAGTCCGCTGCCGGTGGAGTGTCCCTGATCCAGCCGGACGAAGCGCTCCTGGACCCTTTCACGGTCCGTCGGCGCAATGCCGGGTCCGTTGTCCATCACCTCGACCACCGCCTGGTTGTCGACCACGCGCAAGGCGAGGTCCACGCGGGCACCTTTCCCCGCATAGCGCAAGGCGTTGTCCACCAGGTTGTCGAGCAGGGCGCGCAGGGCCTGCGCGTCGCCCCACACACGAGCCGGGTCGGCTGAGACAAGGCCCAGGTCAATGTGCTGCTCGGCAGCACGCGCCGCGAACGACACCACGGCCCCGCGCACCAGCTCATCCAGTTGCACCAGCGAGCGTTCGGTTTGGCGCGCGTGGGGTTCCAGCCGTGCGAGCAGCAGCAACTGCGACACCAGGTGACTGGTGCGCGCAATGCCGCGATCCAGTTCATCCAGCGCGATGAGCCGGTCGGTCTCGGGCGCGCGCCGCACCAGCTGGGCCTGCAGCTTGACGGCGGCCAGGGGTGTTTTGAGCTCGTGCGCGGCATCGGCGAGAAAGCGCCGCTGGTTGACCAGCAGGGTGTCGAGGCGGGTGAGCAGTTGATTGAGGGTCTCGGCCAGGGGAACGATTTCCCTGGGCAGTTCGCTGGTGGACAATGGCCGCAAGCCGGCCACATCACGTTGGCTCAATTCGCGGCGCATGTTTTCGAGCGGGCGCAGCGAGCGCAGCACCGCCTGATGGATCAGCAGGCCCAACGCCAGCACCAGAATGCCGAGCGGAATCAGCAGCCACGTGATCAGCTCGTAGAAGTGTTGCCGTCGGATATGGGTGGTCACAGCCACTTGGACCATCCGCTTCGCGTGCGGCAAGGTGTACAGACGCCAACTCTGACCGCGCCAGACGACGATGTGGTGCCCCGGCGCCTGCATGGGCGGCCCCACCTCGGGTAACGACGAATAGAGCAACCCGCCCTGGCGGCTCCATACCTGGCTGACGAACTGGTCGAGGTACTCGTCGTCGGCAAACCACCTCTTTTCCAGGATGGACGGGTCCTGCTGGGCTTGTGAAGGGGTCTGGTAGCTGCTGGCATCCAGCGAAGGATCGTGTCGCAGCACGGTCTGGGCGATCTGTTCGAGTCCCTGGTCCCGCACATCGTTGAAACCCACCCAGGCGAGCCGGAAGGTCAGAACACTGACCACCACCGCGGTCAGCAGCAGGGCCGAGATCTGCCAGAACAGAAGGCGTGACCGGATGGATCTCAAGCGAGTTGCACCAGCTTGTAGCCCACGCCCCGAACGTTCACGATCCAGGGCTCGCCCAGCTTCTTGCGCAGGTGGTGCAAATGGACCTCGACGGCGTTGCTGGTGACTTCGTTGCCCCAGGTGTAGAGCTGCTTTTCGAGCAGGTCCAGCGACAGCACGGCACCGGGTTGGCGCATCAGTATTTCCAGCAGGTCGAACTCGCGCGGCGACAGCGCCAGGGCGGTTTCGCCGAGCCGTGCCAGTCGCTCAATCGGGTTCAATTGCAGCCGGCCCAGTTGGAGCTGCGGCTGGCTTTGACCCATCTGCCGGCGGGCGAGCGCATGGATGCGAGCGGTCAGTTCATCGAGATCAAACGGCTTGCTCAGGTAGTCGTCTGCACCCAGGTTCAATCCGGCCACACGATCGTGAACGGCGTCCCGGGCGGTCACGAACATCACCGGTGTACTGACTCCCTGCTGGCGCAGGCGCCGCAGGAGCTCCAGACCGTCGATCTTGGGCAGCCCGATGTCGAGCAGGATCACATCGTAGGTGTGGCTTTCCAGTGCATTCAGGACATGCTGGCCGTCGCGCACCCGGTCCAGAGTGAACCCGGCCAGATTCAGGCCTTTTTCCATGCTGTCGCCCAGCATGGCATCGTCTTCAGCGAGCAGCAGTTTCATGGGGGTCAGTGGTACTTGGCCAGCGCTCAATTACACCAGAACCGATGCGCTCCCCCACCGCTTGCGGCGCCGGTTCCGGCAGCCGCAGGCGCAGCAGCGCGCGCACAAAACCGTGGTCGCTGCGGCTGCGGTCGCGGCCTTCGAACAGGTGGTCGTTGAACACCTCGACGCGCCGCACATCACCGATCGACGCGCGGCTGGTGGCCACGAATTCTTCGCTCACGAGCACCTGGTCCAGCACCTCTGGGTAGCCCTGGTGGATGTGCGAGAAGGCCACGTCGCGGCGCAGCGCGGCTTCGCCCATCACATCCCAGGCGCTGAAGAGCGCGTTGTCGCGCGCGCCCTTGTCGTAGGCCACCTGCGAAGTGGCGGCGATCAGCTGGGTGGTGACGCTGTGCGGCCCGTCGTTCAGGTCGCCCATCACGATCAGCGGCAGGCGCGTGCGGTGCAGCAGCTCCACCACCTTCAGGCGCAGCGCCAGCGCTTCGCCGGCGCGCATGATCAGCGAGCGCAGCGAGCCCACGGCCTGCACCGCCGGGTCGTCCGGGTCTTCCAGCGGCCGGCCATCGGTGTCCTGCAGGTATTTGGGGCGCTTGGATTTCAGGTGCGCCGTGATCACACCCACGTCCTGCCCGTGTTTCATGCGCAGGGTGGCGAACAGCGGCGCGCGCTCGAACCGGGTGTGGGGTCCGAGGCCTGGCACGTCCACCACCGCCGCGGCGGGGAAGTCGGCCAGCGATTCAACCGACTCGACCTTCAGCCGCGTCACGATGCCCACGCGTGGCGTGCCCTGCGCGCCGTGTTGCCCGGGACCGTTTTCGGCGCCGGGCACGCTCACGAAGTTGTATTGCAAGCCACTGCGAGCCACCGCGGCGCGCAGCGCGAGCTCGTCCCACACCTCCTGCACCGCGAGCACGTCGGCGTTGAGCGTCTTGAAGCGCTCGCCGAGCCAGGCCACCTTGCGGTCGAACTCGTGCTGGCTGTAGGGGTCCTGGCCGTCGTAGAAATACCGCCCGGGTTGTGCGAGGTTGAGCACGTTGGCGGTGGCCACCATGAGGGTGGCGAAACGCGAGGGGTTGGGTGGGGCAGCGGTTTGCATGGATGCACTGTAACCAGCGCGAGGGTGCCTGTGCTCAGGCGCTGGCGAACGCCTCGCGCCAGGGCGTGACCCGCCCCGAGTGCGCCGCGTCGTAGCCGGGCAGGGCGTCGACCGTGCGTTTGAAGTCGGGGTCGGCCAGCGTGCGCATCACCGCCTGCATGGCGGGGTGGTCCAAGGTGGCCGCGCGGCAGACCAGCACGTAGCGCTCGTTGACCATGGGGATGAAGTCAAGCTGGAAGTAGCGCGCGGGCCGCTCCAGTCCGAAGCCCGCATCGGCCAGGCCACTGGCCACATACGCGGCCACCGAGGCGTGCGTGGCTTCGCTCTGCTCGAAGCCCTGGATCGGGTGGCCTGCCAGGCCTTTTTCGCGCAGCAGGCCTTCAAGCAGGAAGCGTGTGCCCGAGTCCGCAGGCCGGTTGATGAACTTCACATCGGCGCGGGTCAGATCCTGCAGGTCGTAGATCTTGCGCGGGTTGCCGGGCGCGACCATCAGGCCCTGGCGCCGCGTCGCGATGTCGATCACCCGCAGGTCTTCGCCGTCGAGCCACTGCGCGTGGTGCGCCAGCGCTCGCGGCTGCTGCGAGCCGATGGGGATGTGGATGCCACAGGCGTCGCAGGCGCCGTCGTGCAGGGCCGCGGCGGCGGCGGTGCTGGTGGCGTAGCGGCGCTCGATCGGCACGCCCTCGGCCATCAGCGACTCCATCAATTTTTCGATGGAGAAGCCGTAGCTCGCGTGGATGCGGAAGGCCTGCCCGCCGCTGGGCGACACGCGGTGAATTTCGGTGGCCAGCTCGGAGGCGATGGAGTCGAGAATGGGCTGCAGGCGCGCCAGGATGCGGTGATCGGCCCACACCAGTTTTTCGGCCAGTGGTGACAGGGTGGAGCCCTTGCCGCGCTCCATGTGCAGCAGCGTGGTGTTGAAATGGGCCTCGCCCGCGCGCACCAGATCCCAGCCGTGGCGGTACGACAGGCCCAGCCGCTGGCATGCCGCCAGCAGGCTGCCTTCCTGGTGCACGGCGCTCAGCAGCTCGATCAGCCGGGGCGACAGGGCCACGTTGTCGGCGCCCTGGATGGTCCAGACCGGTTTGATGGTGATTTTTTTCATCGTGGACAACTTTATGCGGCGCGGCTCATATGGCTGTGGCGATGCCGCTCATATTGCCAAGTGACGCCGCGCAAGCGACCATTGTCCACGCGACCCGAGCGCCAGGCGCGAACCACCACCAGCCCATGATTGCTTCCAGCACAATGCCCACACCCGCCGCGGTTCCCGTGGCCACCCCAGATGCCCTGCGTGCCCAGCTCCGGCGCCGTGGCCAGCTCAAGGGCCGCCAGCCCGACGACGCGGCGCGCGCCGAGGTGCGCGCCCTGATCGGCAACGGGCCGCACCGGCGCGACCAGCTGATCGAACACCTGCACGCGCTCAACGACGCGCACCGCGGCTTGTGGGAGCGCCACATGGTGGCCCTGGCGGCCGAGATGCGCCTGTCCATGGCCGAGGTGTTCGAGGTCGCGAGCTTCTACCACCACTTCGAGGTGCTGCGCGAGGGCGACACGCCGGCCGCCATCACTGTGCGCGTGTGCGACGGGCTGAGCTGCGCCATGGCCGGTGCGCAAGACCTGCTGGCGAAGTTGCCAGCGATCCTGGGGCGTGACGTGCGCGTGGTCCCCGCGCCCTGCGTGGGGCGTTGCGAGCAGGCACCGGTGGCGGTGGTGGGGCAGGCGCCCGTGTTGCTGGCCGATGTGGCCTCTGTGCAGAACGCGTGTGCGTCTGGGGTGACAACGCACCCCGCTGCGCGCGACGACGGCGCCTTCGACCCGGCGGCGGTGGCGCCCTGTGTGATCACGGCGGGCCTGCAGGACGTGGCACCCGCGTACGTGGGTCACGCCGCCTACCGCGCGCAAGGCGGCTACGCGCTGGCGACGTCGGTGCAGGCCGACGCAAGCATCACCGAGACGGTGCTCAAGGCCATGGAAGACTCGGGCCTGCGCGGCCTGGGTGGTGCCGGTTTCCCGGCCGGGCGCAAGTGGCGCATCGTGCGCGAGCAACCCGCACCGCGCCTGATGGCCGTCAACATCGACGAAGGCGAGCCCGGCACCTTCAAGGACCGCACCTACCTGGAACGCGATCCGCACCGTTTCCTGGAAGGGCTGCTGGTCGCTGCGCAGGTGGTGGGCATCGAGGCCGTCTACATCTACCTGCGCGACGAATACCACGGCGCGCGCGCCATCCTGGCCGCCGAGCTGGCGCGGCTGCAGGCCGAGCCGCCGTTTCCGCTGCCGCACATCGAGCTGCGGCGCGGCGCGGGCGCCTACATCTGCGGCGAAGAGTCCGCCATGATCGAGAGCATCGAAGGTAAACGCGGCGAACCGCGCCTGCGTCCGCCCTACATTGCGCAAGTTGGTCTGTTCGGCCGGCCCACGCTGGAACACAATTTCGAAACGCTCTACTGGGTGCGTGACATCGTGCAGCGCGGCCCGGCCTGGTTCAGCGGTTTTGGGCGCAACGGTCGCACGGGCCTGCGCTCGTTCAGCGTGAGCGGTCGCGTGCGACAACCCGGTGTCATACTCGCGCCGGCGGGCATCACGCTGCGCGAGCTGGTGGACGAATACTGCGGCGGCATGGCCGAGGGGCACACGCTGTACGCCTACCTGCCTGGTGGTGCGTCAGGTGGCATCCTGCCGGCTTCGCTGGCCGACGAGCCGCTGGACTTTGACACCTTGCAACCCCACGGCAGCTTCATCGGCTCGGCCGCGGTGGTGGTGCTCAGCGAGGCCGACAGCGCGCGCGATGCCGCGCTCAACGCTATGCGTTTCTTTGCGCACGAGAGCTGTGGCCAGTGCACCCCATGCCGCGTCGGAACCGAAAAAGCCGCGGCCCTGATGGCGCAGCCGGGCGACTGGGATGCGCTCACGCTGGAGGACCTCGCCGTGGTGATGACCGATGCGTCGATCTGCGGCCTGGGCCAGGCCGCGCCCAACCCGATGCGTTGTGTGTTGAAGTATTTCCCGCACGAAGTGAGCAGCCTGACATGAGCACCTCCACCCTTTCTTTCAAGCTTGACGGTGTCGAGCTGCAGGCCCAGGCGGGCGAGACCGTGCTCAAGGCCGCCCAGCGCCACGGCGTGGACATCCCGCACCTGTGTTTTTCCGACGGTCTGCGCGCCGACGGCAACTGCCGCGCCTGCGTGGTCGAGGTGGCGGGCGAACGCACCCTCGCGCCGTCGTGCTGCCGCACGGTCACGCACGGCATGGACGTGAAGGCGAAAAGCGAACGGGCGCTGAAGAGCCAGAAGCTGGTGCTGGAGCTGCTGCTGGCCGACCGGCCCGACGTGGGCCACAAGTGGGCCGATGCGCAAGGCGAGCAGCCCCACGGCGAACTCAGCCATTGGGCGAACGCCCTGGGCGTGACGGCGCGGCCCGAACTGACAGCCTTGCGCGCACCCTCGCCGGCGCCCGATCTGAGCCACCCAGCCATGGCGGTGAACCTCGACGCCTGTATCCAGTGCACCCGCTGCGTGCGTGCCTGCCGCGAAGTCCAGATGAACGACGTGATCGGCGTGGCGTACCGCGGTGGCCAGGCGCAGATCGTGTTCGACCTGGGCGACCCCATGGGCGAGAGCAGCTGCGTGGCCTGCGGCGAATGTGTGCAGGCCTGCCCCACCGGCGCGCTGATGCCCAAGACCTTGATCGGCGACCAGCGCGTGGACAAGAGCGTGGATTCGGTCTGCCCGTATTGCGGCGTCGGCTGCCTGCTGACCTACAAGGTCAAGGACAACAAAATCGTCGCCGTCGAGGGCCGCGACGGCCCGGCGAACCAGGGCCGCCTGTGCGTCAAGGGCCGTTTCGGGTTTGACTACGCCCACCACGCGCAGCGCCTGACGAAGCCCCTGATCCGCAAGCCCGGCGTGCCCAAGGACCCGGCTTCCACAGCCCGGCCCGGCGACTGGCGCGACGTGTTCCGGGAAGCCACCTGGGACGAAGCGCTTGACGCCGCGGCCGGTGGCCTGAAGGCCCTGCGCGATACCCACGGCAGACGAGCGCTCGCCGGCTTCGGCTCGGCCAAGGGCAGCAACGAAGAGGCTTATCTTTTCCAGAAGCTGGTGCGCACCGGCTTCGGCAGCAACAACGTGGACCACTGCACGCGCCTGTGCCACGCCAGCAGCGTGGCCGCGCTGCTCGAAGGCGTGGGTTCGGGTGCGGTGAGCAACCCGGTGAACGATGTGGAACATGCCGCGTTCGTGATGGTGATCGGCTCCAACCCCACCAGCAACCACCCGGTCGCCGCCACCTGGATGAAGAACGCCGCCGCGCGCGGCACGCAGATCGTGCTCGCCGATCCGCGCCGCACCGACCTGCACCGCCACGCCTGGCGCAGCCTGCAGTTCAAGGCCGACACCGACGTCGCGCTGCTCAACGCCATGCTGCACGTCGTGATCGCCGAAGGCCTGACCGACGCCGACTTCATCGCCCGCCGCGTGGACAACTTCGACGCGATCTGCGCGCAGGTAGAGCACACCACCCCGGAAGCCACGTCACCGATCTGCGGCATCGCGCCCGAGACCATTCGCGAAGTGGCGCGCGCCTACGCCACGAGCAAGGCTTCCATGATCCTCTGGGGCATGGGCGTGAGCCAGCACACGCACGGCACCGACAACGTGCGCTGCCTGATCGCGCTGGCCAGCCTCACGGGCCAGATTGGTCGGCCGGGCACCGGCCTGCACCCGCTGCGTGGGCAAAACAACGTGCAGGGTGCGAGCGACGCGGGTCTGATCCCGATGATGTTTCCTAACTACCAGCGCGTGAACACCCCCGAGGTGCACGACTGGTTCGAAGCGTTCTGGAACGCGGAGTTGGACAACCAGCCCGGCCTGACCGTGGTCGAAATCCTGCACAAGGCCCAGGCCCCCGCCAGCGATCCGCAGAAGATCTGGGGCATGTACGTGATGGGCGAGAACCCCGCCATGAGTGACCCGGATTTGAACCACGCACGCGAAGGGCTGGCCAGCCTGCAGCACCTGGTGGTGCAGGACCTGTTCATGACCGAAACCGCATGGTTGGCGGACGTGGTGCTGCCCGCCAGCGCCTGGCCCGAGAAGACCGGCACGGTGACCAACACCGACCGCATGGTGCAGATGGGCCGGCGTGCGCTGGACCTGCCGGGTGAGGCCAAACCCGATCTCTGGATCATTCAGGAACTCGCAAAACGCCTCGGGCTCGCGTGGAACTACGAAGGTGAAGAGGCCGGCGTGGCCGCGGTCTACGAAGAAATGCGCCAGGCCATGCACGGCGTGATCGCGGGTGTGAGCTGGGAGCGCCTGGAGCGCGAAGACAGCGTGACCTACCCTTGCCTGAGCGCGGAAGACCCGGGCCAGCCCATCGTTTTCACCGAACACTTCGCCACGGCCGACGGCCGTGTGCAACTGGTGCCGGCCGGCTTCAAACCCGCGGCCGAGCTGCCCGATGCGGACTATCCTTTCGTTCTCATCACCGGCCGCCAGCTGGAACACTGGCACACCGGCAGCATGACGCGCCGCAGCCAGGTGCTGGACGCCGTGGAGCCTCATCCCACCGTGAGCCTCAGTGGCGCCGAGCTGGCGCGCCTGGGTGTGCCGGCCGGTGGCGTGGTGACCGTGCGTTCGCGCCGTGGCACGGTGACGCTGCACGCGCGCCGCGACGACGGCATGCCACCCGCCACGGTGTTCATCCCCTTTGCCTACGCCGAAGCGGCCGCCAACCTGCTGACCAACCCCGCGCTCGACCCGTTCGGGAAGATCCCGGAGTTCAAGTACTGCGCGGTCGCGGTGAGCGCGGGGGGCGATCTGCACGCGGGTGTGGGCTACGGCGGTGGCGAAGCAGCGCCTGCGCTGACCGTCTGAGCGGCCAGGGTCTGCAAAACAAAACAGCGGACCGAAGTCCGCTGTTTTGGTGCCCTGAACGCCAGGTTCAGGGTCGGGGGCCGATGTTCGCGATCAGCGGATGCGACCGAAGCTGGTGCGCAGCGGATCGGCCGGACCACCACCGCGCGGACCATCGCCACGGCCGGGTCCGCCTCGGCCACCGCGGTTGCCACCACCGCCACCGTTGCCGCGACCGCGTCCACCGATCGAATCGATGCTGGTGCGCAGCGGATCGGGCTGACCACCGGGTGCTGCGGCGCGTGCGCGCGGCTCGCGGATGCGCAGGCTGCCCAGGTGGGCGTTCGGGCCGGGCTGGCGCTCGCTGCCGTCACCACGGTCTTCGCGCGGGCCACGGTCTTCGCGAGGTCCGCGGTCGGCGCGCTCGGCATTGCGCGGTGCGTTGCCACCGTTGCGCGGCGGGCCGTTGCGGGAGCCATTGGCCGGGCCGTTGCGGCCGGGTCCGCCATTGCGGCGACCGTCGGCGCGTTGACCATCGCGGGCGCCTTCGCCACGCGGCTGGCCGTCACCTTGCGCAGCCGGGCGCTGGCGCTGACCACCCCCATTGCCACGACCACCTTGCGGCGATTCGGCTTTCTTCTCGCGCACGCGCTGCAGCATCTCGGTGCGCGCGGCCTTGGCGGCAGCGGCCATCACGTCGCGGCTCGGCGGCTTGCCGGCGCCGCCCCAGATGGTCTGGCGGCCCATGGCGATGGGCTCGGCCTTCTCGCCGGGCTCGGGCATGAACTCCTGGAAAATCTGCACCGGAATCTGCTGCTTGGTGAAGCGCTCGATGTCCATCATGAAGCCTTCTTCGTCCAGGCTCACGAGGTTGACGGCTTCACCGCTCTTGCCCGCGCGGCCGGTGCGGCCGATGCGGTGCACGTAGTCTTCGCTGACGTTCGGGATCTCGTAGTTCACCACGTGCGGCAGCTCGTCGATGTCGATGCCGCGCGCCGCGATGTCGGTCGCCACCAGGGCGCGGATGTCGCCGCTCTTGAAGCCGGCCAGCGCCTGGGTGCGCGCACCCTGGCTCTTGTTGCCGTGCAGCGCCATGGCCTGGATGCCGTTCTTCGTCAGGAACTCGGCCACGTTGTTGGCGCCGAACTTGGTGCGCGTGAACACCAGCACCTGGCTCCAGTTGTGCTGGTTGATGATGTGGACCAGCAACTGCTTTTTCTTGCCGCGGCCCACGGGGTGGATCACCTGGGTGATGCGCTGCACCGTGGTGTTGCGCGGCGTCACCTGGATGCTCAGCGGGTCCTTGAGCAGGTTGTTGGCCAGATCGCGGATTTCGTCGCTGAAGGTGGCGGAGAACAGCAGGCTCTGCTTGTCCTTGGGCACCAGGGCCAGGATCTTCTTCACGTCGTGGATGAAGCCCATGTCGAGCATGCGGTCGGCTTCGTCCAGCACCAGCATCTGCACGCCGGAGAGGTCCAGGAAACCTTGCTGCTGCAGGTCGAGCAGGCGACCGGGCGTGGCCACCAGAATGTCCACGCCGCGCTTCATGGCGTTGATCTGCGGGTTCATGCCGACGCCGCCGAAGATGACGGTGGAGGTCAGCGAAAGGTGTTTGCCGTAAGTGCGCACCGACTCTTCGACCTGGGCGGCCAGTTCGCGGGTGGGCGTGAGCACCAGGGCGCGGATCGCGACGCCGCCGAACTTGCTCTTGGCGCGCTCGCCGACGCTCAGCCGGTGCAGCATGGGCAGGGTGAAGGCGGCGGTCTTGCCGGTGCCGGTCTGGGCGCCTCCGAGCAGATCGCGCCCGGCCAGCACGGCGGGGATCGCCTCGGCCTGGATGGGGGTGGGGGTTTCGTAACCGTGCTCGCGCACAGCTTGGACAATGGCCGGGGCCAGGTTCAGTTCTTCGAAGTTCATTAAGGTGAGGCGCCCATCCAGGGCGCTGGGGACATCTGCCTGGTCGGGCGCCTAAGCGTCCGTTCAGTTGAAGGCAGACAGGGTCAACAAGGTGGGCCGGCGGGCTCGACAGGGCGAGACGCTGAACCTCCAGCAGGCTGCTGGTGTTGCGAGTCACTGATGCAGCGCAACCCGCGTATTGTCGCATGTCTTGCAGAATGGGCGCTGGGAGTGTCTGCCTCTACACCCGACGACCGCCGATTTCATAATGGCGCGCTGGCCCACGCCGTGCGCAAGTGCCCGGTGAATCCACCATCCGGGCGAGCCGATTCATGGACCCTGAACGCGAATGAACACCCAAAAGCTGATCCGCTCCGGTGTGGCCAACGACACCGGGAAGTTGCGGCCCTCCCTCCAGCATGGCCTGGAGGCGGCCCTGTCGGTCTCCGACTCGATGATCGACGAGGTGCTGGCGCACCTGTCCCGGGTGACCGACCCCGGGCGGCTGACGAACCTGCCGCAGGAGCTGGCCGCCATCGACCCGGATCTGGTGGAGCAACTGGTGCTCCATTCGGACGCCCTCAAGGCGACTTGGGACCGTGAGCTGCGCCGCCAGTTTTTCGAGGGTGGCGGGCACGAAAACGAAAGCCAGTTGACCGTCCGTTTTGACGACCTGCGCCAGCTCGACGACCGGCACATCGACGCCAGCATCGAGTTCGCGATGGTCGAGCAGGAACTCTCGCGGGCCACGGCGGGCCTGCTGCCGAGGCTGAATGCCTTGATGAGCAGTCTCATGGGCTGGCTCACGGTGCAGCCCGATCTCAACCCCCTGCGTCCGGCCGCTTATGCGCGCGCCTTGCGGGCGGTTGTGCTGGTGCATGTGCCCGATCCGGCGCAGCGCAGCGCCCTGTTCGTCCCCGTGGCCGGCATCCTGGGCGAGAGCCTGCGGCAGGTGTATCGCGAGCTGATCCAGTGGCTGCACGCCCATGGTGTCGAGCCGCTGGAGAGTCCCCAAACGCTGCTGCAGGACAAGACGCCCCGCAACGCGGTCGGTCGAACGCTGCTCACGCTGGGTCACCTGAGGCAGCTGCTGGCCGGCGATTTCAGTTCGCAGGACGCGGGCGAAGGCTTCATCCACACCATGCCGCTGTCCATGAACGCGCTGGAAGACATGGACCTGATCGAGCCGCTGATACAGCGCCTGCGCCAGCGGGTCAGCGCGCCCGCGGCGCAGCCACCGGTGGCCGAGCTGCCGGTCGTGTCCGGGCACAACCTGGGCCGCCTGCTGGGGCAGGAGGTGGTGCGCCTCATGCTGGAGAACCTCACCCGGGACGAGCGCCTCCTGCCCGTCATCCGCCAGCAGATCGGGCTGCTCGAACCGGCGCTGATCCAGCTCGCCCTCGCCGACCCGCGCTTCTTCAGCGAGCGGCAGCACCCCGCCCGGCTCCTACTGGAGAGCATCACGCAGCGCAGCCTGGGGTACCTGAGCCCGAACGAAGAAGGCTTCCCCGACCTGCTGCGCTCCATCACGGCGGCGGTCCGGTCCATCAACCGGGTCCAGGCCTCCGAGGAAGTTTTTGCGCGGCTGCTCAAGCGCCTGCGCCGGCGCTGGGAAGAAGACGACATGCGCAAGAACCAGCTGCGCGAGGAGGCGACCCGGGCCCTGCTGCATGCCGAGCAGCGACAGATGCTGGCCGAGCGCCTGTCCACCGACTTCCAGCACCGCATGCAGGGCAAAGAGGTGCCGGAGTTCGTGCAGCGTTTTCTGTCGGGCCCCTGGGCCCAGGCCCTGGCCGAATCGCAGCTGGTATCCCCTGCCCAGGGCGATGAGGCGGCCGCCATGGACAGCGTGGCCGACGATCTGATCTGGAGTGCGCAGCCGGTGCTGATCCGCCGGGACGCCGAGCGCCTGCTGAAGCTGGTGCCTCGGCTGCTCGGGCAATTGCGGCAGGGCCTGCAGCGCATCGAGTACCCGGACGAGCGCATGGGGCAGTTTTTTGATGCCCTGGTCGCCCTGCACGAACAGGCCTTTGAAAGCCCGGTCCTGCCCGTGTTGACCGCGCACCCCACCCCGGCGCCCACCGCTGACAGCGCTCCGGCCGAAGCGGCGGAATCGTTCTGGATGGCGGACAGCGAGGCGGCCGATGCCGGTTTTGTGGCGGGTACACCGCAACCCGAAGAGCCGGACACAGCGCAGCCGGCCGAATCCGGTTTGTCCACCGGCGCCTGGGTCGACCTGTTGACCCAGGGCCAATGGGTGCGGGCCCAGCTCACCTGGACCAGCCCGCGCGGCAGCCTGTTCATGTTCATTTCTGCCAGTGGACTGGCGCACTCCATGACCCGCCGCACGCTGGACCGGCTGCTCGGAACCGATGCGCTGAGGATCGTCTCCCGGGGCGGGGTGGTCGAGGGCGCGCTCGATGCCGTGGCCCAGCAGGCCCTGCGCAACGCCCACGATTCGGACGACCTGGCCTGAAGCCGGGTCCGCACGTCCGCCTCACCCCCAACAGCCTTTGACCGAACATCTTTCCTTGACCACCACCACCTTTGGCTACAGCGCGACCCAGGACCGCATCTGGATGCGTGTGCACGAACAGGACGCCATGGTCTGGCTCACGCGGCGCATGGTCTCCAGCATCCTGGGGCCGGTGCTCAAGGCCTTCGAGGCGGCGACGCCGGGCGAGCAGGGTGGGGCGACGGCGGCAACCCGGGCCGCCATCGAGCACGACCTGTCCCTGAACGAGGTCGCGCCCGGCCAGCGCCCGGCGCAGATCCGCGCCGGCCACGTGTTGCCCGGCGAGCAGAGCGGCCCCCAGGAGCGCCTCTGCACCCGCATCACCACACGCACGAACAGCCAGTCGGTCGTGATGACGTTCGACACCGAAACGGGCCCGATGGTCCTGCGCATGAGCCGCAAGGGCATGCACCTGTGGTTTCAGGGGCTGGTGATGGTGCTCAGGCAGGCCCGCTGGGATTTGCCCGAACGCCTGCCCGAATGGCTGGGTGCGGGTGTATTGCCCGCATCGCTGCAGGAACTGGTCAACAGGCCCTTGCCCGACGATCTGGATGAGAGTTGACGGGCCGGCGATAATCGAAGACTTTTCTCAGACCGTTTCCAGCGACAGGACAGCAATGGCTCAATACGTCTTTTCCATGAACAAGGTCGGCAAAATCGTGCCGCCCAAGCGCCAGATTCTCAAGGACATCTCGCTGTCTTTCTTCCCCGGCGCGAAGATCGGCGTGCTCGGCACCAACGGCTCGGGCAAATCGACGCTGCTCAAGATCATGGCCGGCATCGACAAGGAAATCGAGGGCGAAGCCATCCCGATGCCGGGCATCCGCATCGGCTACCTGCCCCAGGAACCCCAGCTCGACCCCGAGCAGAACGTGCGGGAAGCGGTCGAGGCCAGCATGAGCGGCGTGCGCGCTGCGCAGAAGCGCCTGGAGGAGGTGTACGCGGCCTACGCCGAAGAGGATGCCGACTTCGACGCCCTGGCGGCCGAACAGGCCCAGCTCGAAGCCATCATCTCCACGGCAGGCACCGACAGCGAACACCAGCTCGAAATCGCCGCCGACGCGCTGCGCCTGCCGCCCTGGGAGGCCAAGATCGGGGTGCTGTCCGGCGGTGAAAAGCGCCGTGTGGCCCTGTGCTGCATGCTGCTGTCCAAGCCCGACATGCTGCTGCTCGACGAACCCACCAACCACCTGGACGCCGAGTCGGTCGAGTGGCTGGAACAGTTCCTCAAGCGTTTCCCAGGCACCGTGGTGGCCATCACCCACGACCGTTACTTCCTGGACAACGCGGCCGAGTGGATTCTCGAACTCGACCGCGGCCACGGCATTCCCTACAAAGGCAACTACTCCACCTGGCTGGAGCAGAAAGAAGCCCGCCTGGAGCAGGAGCAGCGCACCGAAGACGCACGCACCAAGGCCATGAAGAAGGAAGAAGCGCAACGAGACCAACGAGATTTTCATTCCTGTGGCCGAGCGCCTGGGCAACGAAGTGTTCGAGTTCAAGAACGTCTCCAAGAGCTTCGGCGACCGCCTGCTGATCGACAACCTGAGCTTCCAGATCCCGGCCGGTGCCATCGTCGGCATCATCGGCCCCAACGGCGCGGGCAAGTCCACGCTGTTCAAGCTGATCTCGGGCAAAGAGCAGCCCGACAGCGGTGAAGTGAAGATCGGTCAGACCGTGAAGATGGCCGTGGTGGACCAGAGCCGCGACGACCTGTCCAACGAAAAGACCGTCTGGGAAGATATCTCGGGCGGCCTGGACATGATCACGGTGGGCAAGTTCCAGATGCCCAGCCGCGCGTATTGCGGGCGCTTCAACTTCTCGGGCGGCGACCAGCAGAAGCGCGTCGGCAGCCTCTCGGGTGGTGAACGCGGTCGTCTGCACCTGGCCAAGACCCTGGCCGAAGGCGGCAACGTGCTGCTGCTGGACGAGCCCTCGAACGATCTGGACGTGGAAACCCTGCGCGCCCTGGAAGACGCGCTGCTCGAATTCGCCGGTTGCGCGCTGGTCATCAGCCACGATCGCTGGTTCCTGGACCGTATCGCCACCCACATCCTCGCCGCCGAAGGCGACAGCCAGTGGGTGTTCTTCAACGGCAACTACCAGGAGTACGAAGCCGACAAGAAGAAGCGCCTGGGCGAAGAGGGCGCACGGCCGCACCGGTTCCGCTACAAGGCGCTGAAATAAGGCGGTTCAGTGCCGGGCTGCACCGTCTTGCGGGAGCCAGATCACAGAACCAAAAGCCCATCGGACACCGATGGGCTTTTTCAATGGGGCGGCTATAGTGGGTAAGGCGAACGCATCCGGGTCACCCGGTGATTCATCGTTCAGCTCTGCGTCATGCGTCCTGAAATTACCCGTCTCATACTGCTTGGCCCACTACCATCTGAAGCCGAAGCTTCTGTCGAGTATCTTCGTCAAGTGGAGACGCTTCTTTTGTCAGTGACAAAGCCTGTGTCAAATGGAGAAGCACGGGCATTGGTTCGTCTCTTTGGCCATGATGGCTGTTTTGGCCTGGCATCAACAGTTCTTCATCTGATCGAATCCGCACCTGGCTGGCCGTTGGTCGACTGCTTGGCAAACTCAAACAACGTGTGGGTTGCTGCGCTTCAAGACCGTGCAGCGAGAGGTGGTGCCTTATAAGTCTGGTGTCAAGCCAAGGGTGCCTGCGCGTTGACCGCCAGCCTCTCCGGGCGGTGGTGTAACGCCCTGTACCAGCCCGGAATCGACCACCCCCAACGTTTACCATGGCGCACCCCGCCAGCCGAACCGCTCAACACCGCATCGACCCATGAACACGCCCGACGACGCCACCATCCTTGCCGACACCCGCCACTGGATTGAGAAGGCGGTGATCGGGCTCAACCTGTGTCCGTTTGCGCGTTCGGTCTATGTGAAGAACCAGGTGCGCATCGTGGTGAGCCATGCGCGGCACCTCGACGCTTTCCTCGACGAGCTGGACCGCGAGCTGGACCTGCTGGTGAATACGCCGGCCGAGGAGGTCGACACCACGCTGCTGGTGCACCCCACGCTGTTTCCGGATTTTTTTGTCTTCAACGATTTCATGAACGTGGTGGACGACGTCGTGACCGAGCACGAGCTGGAGGGGGTGATCCAGGTGGCGAACTTCCACCCGCAGTTCCAGTTCGAGGGCGCCCTGCCCGACGACATCAGCAACGCAACCAACCGCGCGCCATACCCGACGCTGCATCTGCTGCGCGAGGAGAGTGTGGAGCGTGCGGTGGCTTCTGACGCGGGGGACGCCGAGAAGATCGTGGAGCGCAACATCGCGACCCTGCGCGAACTGGGCGCGGCCGGCTGGCAAACCCTGCTCTCAAAACCATGAACTGTGCAGTTTTTTTGGTTACTTTCGGGCTTTGAGGGCGCGGGGCCTGCCCATAATCCGGACAAGTGAATACTTTCTTTGCTGGCGACACATCCACCCACTGCCATGAGCGCCCGAGCTGATTCCCCCTTTGATGTCTGTCTGAGCGAGGCGCTTGTGCTGTCGCGTGGCTGGGTGCCGCGCTGGTTGGGCAAGCTGCTGGAGACGCTGCACCAGCGCGAAACGTCGGCGGGCAACCTGAATGAAAAACAGGTGTTTTCCCAGGCGCGTACCGCGCTGGTCGGCTTCCGTGATTTGCTGGCCAGCCGCTTCATTGCCGAGATCGCCGAGGTGGTGCAGGGCTCGACAGCGCCCCAGGGGAATGCCGGCTCGGCGCGCAGCCTCCGGTCGTTGAGCTTTGACGATCTGGAGCTGATGGACCACCAGCAGGTGCAGGAGACCGTGGAACTCGCGCGCGTGCAGCAGGTCGTCAAGATGGCCGCCGACGAGGAACTGGTCGCCTTCAATGCCCGCCTGTGCCGTGCCCAGGGCTACGACGTGGTGCGCATCGAAACCAACCCGCTGCGGCCCGAGGCGGTGGTGGGTGCGCTCATGAAAGCGCTGTCGGGCCTGCATGTTGACGACGCCGTTCGCGCGCGCTGGTTGCACGCCGGAGCCGTTTCACTGGGCAACGAGTTGCAGCAGTTCTACCGAACACTGACCCTGTTGCTTGACGGCATGGGGGTGGAGCCCGCAGGCTATGTGGTGGTGCACGCCGCCAAGGCCCGGCCTGCTGTGTCTGCAGCGCCGTCGGCGGCGCGATCGGACAGCGTGCCCGCGGCCTCCATGCTCGGCAATGATGCGCTGCTCACGCTGGACCACCTGCACCAGTTGCTGGTGGGCAACCTGGAACAAAGCGGCGGTGCGGTCACCGACCAGGGCACGTCGGGGTCGGGCAACGCCATGGTGCGCACGCTCGCGGCCGAAGTGGTCACGCTGATGCTGAGGCGCATTGCCGAAGACCAGCGCTTGCTGCAGCCGGTGCGCGACATGGTGCAACGCCTCAAGCCCGCCTTGCTGCAGCTGGCACGCACCGATCCGCGGTTTTTTGCCGACCGGCACAACCCCGCGCGCCGCCTGCTCGATGCCATCACCACGCAGAGCCTGGCCTTCACCAGCGAACAGGATCGCGGGTTCATGGCCTACGCGCAGCGCGTGCACGAAACCGTGATGGCCCTGCAGGCGCCGACGCAGAGCCTGCCGGAGTTGATGCCGGTGCTGTTGCAGCGCTTCACCGAGGCCGACGCCGCCATCGCCAGCCGCCAGGCGCCCAAGCGGGGTCTGGCGATGAAGACGCTGGTGCGCGTGGAGCAGCGCCATCTGCTGGCCGATCGGGTGGCCGTCGAGATCCAGGCGCGCAACGATTTCGCGCGTGCGCCCGGTGTGGTGCGGCGCTTCCTGACCGGGCCCTGGTCGCAGGTGGTGGCGCAGGCCCGCATGGATTTGGCCGAACAGGGCGAGGCTTTGCCGGCGGACGCCGCGGCGCACCGCTACATGAGCGTGCTGCCCGATCTGCTGTGGTCCAGCCAGCTCGCCCTGGCCAGCCTCAACCGGCCGCGCCTGATCAAGGTCATTCCGGGCCTGCTGCGCACCTTGCGCGAAGGGCTGGACGCGATCGACTATCCGCGCCCGCAGGCGGAGAGTTTTTTCGGGACCCTGATGGGCCTGCATGAAGCGGCCTACAAAACCCAGCGCAACGGGTCGCAGCCGCAGGACGACCCGCCGAGCCAGCAGGACCCGGACGAGTATGAGATGTGGATGCAGCCAGAAGAGGCGCGCGACACCGGATTCATGGAAGACCTGGCGATCGACACCCAGCCGGCGTTTCTGGACACCCAGCCGGTGTCGATGCGCGATGAGTTGACCCGGGGAGAACCCACCCTGTCGTCCGGCGGATCGCTCACCGTGGGGTGCTGGGTGGACCTGATGGAGCAGGGCCAGACGCTGCGTTGCCGGCTGAGCTGGGCCAGTCCACACGGCACCATGTTCCTCTTCACAGCCGCCAATGGGCGCTCGATTTCACTCACGAAGCGCGGACTGGAGCGGCTTCGGGAGCTGGGCCGTCTGCATGTGGTGGCGGATCACGGCGTGGTGGACGAAGCGCTGGATGCGGTCGCGCGCCAGGCTTTGCTCAACTCCGGCAAGGGCTGAGCGGGTTGCTTCAGGTGCGTTGCAGCAGCTTCTGCCGCACCAGCGCGATGTTGTTGCGCAGGGCGTAGAGCTCATCGGTGTAGGACAGCGGCACCACCACCTGTTCCACCTTGTTCTCCAGCGCGTCGAGCTGCTCCAGCAATTCCGGCAGCGGCAGCGGGCCGTCGTTGTCCTGGCTGCGCTGTTCGATGGTGCGCAATTGCCCGTACCAGCGGAACACGCGCGAGCGGATGCGGAACGCGTAGAGCGGCGGCACGATGCGCGAGAGCGGCAGGGCCAGCGCCAGGATCAGGCCCATGGCCAGCCACATGCGCTCGACCAGATTGGCGAGCCAGAACGGCAGGTAGCGCTGCAGGAAGGGTGGGCCGTTTCGGATCGCGCGCACGGCTTCCGGCGACAGCGGCACTTCGCTGTGCTCCAGGCTCGGGTATTCGCGCGCCCGGCTGAACCAGCCACCACCGCCATGCAGGTCGGTCGCGGTCTGGGCAAATAGCTGCAGGATGGCGGGGTGGGTCTTGGCACCGGCCAGCAGGCTGGTGGTGGACGCGACCAGCCGCACGTCTTGCGCCGGCACGTTGGCCGAGAGGTCCACCACGCCCTGGGGCATGACCACTGGCGTGAGGTAGGCGAAGCGGCGCGAGTAGGCCTCGCTCTGCGCAAAGTCGAGCAGGCGCACACCCGGCGACTGCAGCAGCATCTGCACCATCAGCGACTCGGGTGCCGAGGCAAACACCAGGGCATCGAGTTCGCCGTCGAGAAAGGCCACCGTGGCAGGGGTCTGTTCGAGTTCGCTGAGCCGCATGGCCCCGTGGTCGATCCGGTTGACGTCGAGCAGCGTGTTGAACAGCCGGGGCACACCGCTGCCGGGCGTGCCCACGTTCACGCGCCCGCCCTGCAACTCGCTCAGGTTGGCGATCGTGGGGGACTTCTTCAGGCGTTGCGCGGCGTCTTCGCGGTAGAACAGCCACAGCGGTTCGACGAACAGGCTGCCCAGCGAGACGATGGATTCTTCGTCGTCGTAGCCGATGTCGGCGCTGCCGCCCTGCACGAAGCCGATGTCGGCTTTGCCCGCGCGCAGCAGTTCCAGGTTGGCCGAGGAGCCCTCCGAAGGCAGCAGTTCGACGGTGATGCCGTAGCGCGCGAGCGCGGTGGCGTAGCGTTTGCCGAACTCGTCGTAGGCGCTTTGTGCCGGGCCGGTGGCGAGCACCACGCGCTTGGGCGGATTGGGGTCAAGCCACCAGTAGGTGAGGGTCAGCAGTGCCAGCGTGAGCAGCGCAAACGGACCGATGGAGACCGCCAGATCGCGCAGCGACAGCAGGGTGTAGCGGATGTTTTTGGACATTCCGCTACCTTAGCACGCAGCTGCTGCGCGCCCGTGGCGGTCACCCTTTGCCGGGGCTGCGCTGGTCGCTCAGACGGAAGATCTGCACCGCATCGTGCATCACCACGGCCTGGCTCTGCAGCGAGCTGGCCGCGGCGGCCAGCTCCTCGACCATCGCGGAGTTTTGCTGGGTCACGTTGTCGAGCTGCACCACCGCCTGGTTGATCTGCGACAGGCCCATGGACTGTTCCTGTGAGGCGCCGGTGATTTCGCCGATCAGGCCGTTGACCTGCTGAACCGCGCTGACCACGTTGCCCATGGTCTTGCCGGCGTTGTGCACCAGCTGGCCGCCCTGTGACACCTGGCTGGCCGACTCGTCGATCAGCAGCTTGATCTCTTTGGCCGCGGTCGAGGTGCGCTGGGCGAGGCTGCGCACCTCGGCCGCCACCACCGCGAAACCGCGGCCCTGTTCACCGGCTCGCGCGGCTTCCACCGCGGCGTTGAGCGCCAGGATGTTGGTCTGGAACGAAATGCCTTCGATCACCTGGATGATCTCGCCGATGCGGCTGGACGAGCGGCTGATCTGGTCCATGGTCGCGACCACCGCGCCCATGGCGTCGTTCCCCTCGCGGGCAACCTCGGTGGCACGCGAGGCCAGCACCGCGGCTTCGCGCGCCGAGCTGGCGCTCTGCTCCACCGTGCTGGTGAGTTGCTCCATCGAGGCAGCGGTTTCTTCGAGGCTGCTGGCCTGTGCTTCGGTGCGGGCCGAGAGATCGTGGTTGCCGCTGGCGATTTCGCCAGACGCGACCTGCACGCCCTCCACCTCATGGCGCACGTCGGTGACCACGGCCTGCAGGTTGACGTTGAGCTGGTTCAGGGCGCGCGCCAGGTCGCCCAGTTCGCCGGAGGTCTGCCCCTGGAACTGACCAGACAGGTCGCCTGCGGCCATCTGGTTGGCAAAGGCCACCGCGTCTTCCACCGGTCGCACCATCAGCCGGCGCATGTAGGCAGCGGCCGCGATGGCCAGCAAGGCGGTGGCGCCAAACGCTGCATAGTGCACGGCGTCGGGCTGGCCTTCGGTGGCACTTTCGATGGCCTGCACGAGAAACGCCAGCGCGATCGTGATCGCACCCATCTTGCGGCCCAGGGTCGGGCGGGTCCAGCGCTGCAGCGTGCCGCGCCAGCCGGTGCGCACCAGGCGGGCACGGTGCAGGGCGATGCTGGGGTGGCCACTTTCGGCCTCGGAGCGCATGCGCTGGTACAGGGCTTCGGCGCTTTCGATCTGCTGGCGCGTGGGCTTGGTGCGCACCGACATGTAACCCACGGCCTGGCCGTTTTCAACGATGGGCGTGGCGTTGGCCATGACCCAGTAGTGGTCGCCGTTCTTGCGCCGGTTCTTCACCAGCGCCGACCACGGGGAACCGCTCTGCAGGGTGGCCCACATGTCGCGAAAGGCTTCAGGTGGCATGTCGGGGTGGCGCACCAGGTTGTGGGGCTGGCCGATCAGTTCTTCGCGGCTGTAGCCGCTGACCGCCACGAAGTTCGGGTTGCAGTAGGTGATGCGACTTTGCAGGTCGGTGGTCGAGACCAGCGTGACCCCGTCAGGTATGACGAACTCGTGCTGGGTGATGGGAAGATTGGTTCTCATGACTGTATGAATATATATATATGGTTATCGTCAAATTGGCAGCCAACTTGAGCCCATCTGTTTCTCTGTTACTCCCTTAAGTGAAGCCAGTCTAGCGGCGCATCGAAAATGAAAAAGCTGGAGTACCGGCTGGATGGGCCCCTTGTTCTGGCCTCATCGCGGCGGTTGTGATTCCAAAGGCCGCACGCGCCGTCCCCCAGGCACGCTTTCGACCGCGTGGATGCTCAAGGTGCCGTCTGCAGATCAATCACGGTGTAGGCGCCGTTGATCTTTTCGGCGGTGAACCGGACCTTGTCGCCCACCTTGATCTGGCCGAGCTGTGCCGGGTTCCGTATCTGGAACACCATGGTCATGGGAGGCATCTCCAGGTTGGGAATCTCTCCGTGTTTGAGGGTGATCTTGCCGGCGCCCAGGTCCACCTTGCGGACCTCGGCCGCCACCAGCGGCAGGCTGGACGCGGGGGATGCGACCGGCGCTGCAGGAGCCGGTGTGGCCGTCTGGCTGTGGGCGATGGTCGTGCTCCCGATCAGGGCGATGGCGGCCAGCCGGGCAGCGAGGCGAAGCAGGATGCGGGTGGGTGGCTGTGACATGGGGAATCTCCTGAGGGTGGGCATCAATTGCGGAAGTACGACTGGTAGACGCGGCCGCTGCCGTTGGGCAGCACCAGCACCACGTCGTACGGGTCTTCGCGACCACCGTATTCGGGGCCGTCCATGCCCGGGCTGCCGATTGGCATGCCCGGAACCGACAGGCCGATGGCCTTGGGCTTCTCGGCCAGCAGGCGGCGGATTTCGCGCGCGTTCACGTGGCCCTCGACCACGTAGCCGCCGATCAGCGCCGTGTGGCATGAGGCGTATTTCTGCGGCAGGCCCAGGCGCTGGCGCACCGCCGTGTTGCCGGTCTCGAAGACCTGGACCTGGAAGCCTTCGCGCTGCAGGTAGCTGATCCAGTCCTTGCAGCAGCCGCAGCTCGGGTCTTTCCAGACCTGCAGCACCGGCAGGTCTTTGGTGGTGGGTGAGGCAGCCCAGGCGGGCAGGGTGGCGGCGGCCAGCAGGGCCGGGGCGGTGAGGAGAAGGGAACGTCGTTGCATGGTGTGCTCCTTTAAAACGGATGAGGGATCAGGCCAGGGGCGTGACGCGGATGGTGCCGCGCATGCCCGCGTCGAAGTGGCCGGGCAGCAGGCAGGCGAATTCGAAATCGCCTGCGCGGTTGAAGGTCCAGGTGATGTCGCTGCGTTTCCCAGCCGGCACGTGGGCCATGTAGGGCTCGTCGTGTTCCATGCCGGGGTGTTTCTTCATCATCTCGGCGTGCGCCTGCAGTTCTTCGGGCGTGCCGATCACGATCTCGTGCAGCACTTTGCCGCGGTTGACAGCGCGCAGGCGCAGGGTCTCGCCCTCGCGCACGTCAAGGTGGCTGGGCGTGAAGCGCATGTTGTCGTTCATGCGGATCTCGATGCTGCGTTTCGCCTCCCTGGTTTCAGCGGCGATGCCCCAGGGTTTCTGCTCTTTCACAACCGGCGCGGCGGCAGCGCCACTCTCGTG
>PHCC01000004.1 GCA_002842215.1 Betaproteobacteria bacterium HGW-Betaproteobacteria-9
AGGCGGGTGACGATGGCCAGCACACCCGCCAGCGCCAGCAGGATAGGCAGGTAGATCAGCAGCCAGCGGCGGCGGTAGAGCAGCATGAGTTTCATCGCCCGCGGTACTCCAGGATGCGCGAGCGCACGAACTCGATGTGCTGCCGGAGGGTGAACCAGTGCTGGGCCAGTTCCTCCGGCAGTTGCATGGTCGCGACGGCCGTTTCCATGCGGCGCAGGCGGTTGTGGATGTGGCTCAACTCCATGCCCCCCACATCCAGATTCTGGCTGGCGAGATCGTCCTCGATGAAGCGCAGTTCACCGTACCAGCGCATGACGTGGCCTTCGAGGCGCCAGCGCAGCCAGGCCGGCACCAGCAGGAGCAACAGGGCTGTGACCAGCAGCACCGGCAGCCCGATCAGCAGCAGGCGTTCGGCCACCTGCGCCCACCAGAACGGCAGGTGCCTTTCAAACAGATTGGGGCCCCGCAGCATGACGCTGCGGGATTCGGGCGCTGAGGGGAAGTCGCTGGCGCGCAAGGAGGGGAACTCGCCAGCCCGGTGAAAAGGCCCGCTCTGACCATGCACCTCCAGGGCCACGGCGGTCACCACCCGCTTGAGCGCCGGATGCAGGTCTTCGCGGGCCAGCAGATGGGTCGGCGTGGTCAGCATGGATGTGTCCGCTGAGGGCAGGTTGGCGCCCATGGCGTCCTGGGGCAGCAGGCGGCTTTCGAGGTACTTGTTGCGTTCGGCGATCGCTCCGGTGCCCTGCAGCGTCGCCAGACGCAACCCGGGAGCCGCCAGCAGGGCCTCCACGCCGGGGGCGCGCGGTGCGGCGACCATGAACACCGCGTCCACTTCGTGGCGCAGCAGGGCGTCGCGGGCGGGCAGTCCACTGAGTTCCGACCAGCGGATGTCTTCGGGTGGAACCCGGTCTTGCGCCAGCAAGCGCCGCAGCAGGTTGCGGTGTCCGCTGCCTTCGGGCCCGGCGGCCACACGCAGGCCCCCGAGCTGGTTCAGTGTGGTCAGCGGGGCGCCCTGGCTGAACAGCCACAAGGCTTCGATGTCCACGTTGGCGAGCGTCTGCACCGGTGCCTTCGGAACGTCCGGGCCGACGGCGGAAGACCAGCCGAAGCCGCCTTGCACCAGAGCCAGATCGGCCGTTGCGGGGTGGGCCTGCAGGCGTTCGATGTTCTGAGGTGAACCGGCCGACAGCTGGACGTCCAGCTGGATGCCCCGGCGGGCGAGGGCTTCGGCGTAGCGCGAGGCATGGAGCGGGTAGGCGCCATCGGCCAGACCGGTGCTGATGGTCAGCCGGGTCGGCGGCATGGGATTCCACCACCACCAGACCGCGCTGGCCAGAGCGATCGCGAACAACGCCAAAGGCATCCGGATCAGTGTCCAGCGGTGCTTGTAGAGGGCGGCGGTGTTCATGGCGGCGGGTCGAGAGGTGTCGCCAGAATATCGGTCCTGATACTTTTTGCAATATTTGACCTGCCGATCGGCCGCATGGTCCGGACCGGGCGTTGCTGCAAAGGGAAAAGGCCGCTCCGGGGCGGCCTTTTCAGGGTTTGAGCGGTTTCACATGCCCGCGTAGTTCGGCCCGCCACCGCCCTCGGGCGTGACCCAGACGATGTTCTGCGTCGGGTCCTTGATGTCGCAGGTCTTGCAGTGCACGCAGTTCTGCGCGTTGATCACCAGCTGGTCCGCCCCGTCCTTGTTCACGAACTCGTAGACGCCGGCCGGGCAGTAGCGGCTCTCCGGCCCAGCGTACTTCGCCAGGTTGATCTTCACCGGCACGCTCGCGTCTTTCAGCGTCAGGTGCGCCGGCTGCTGCTCTTCGTGGTTGGTGTTGCTGACGAACACGCTGGAGAGTCGGTCGAAGGTGATCACGCCGTCCGGTTTCGGGTAGCTGATCTGCGGCATCTCGGCGGCCGGTTTGAGTTTGGTGTGGTCCCTGGTGGTGTTGTGCAGCGTCCAGGGCGGGTTGCTCACGCCCACCTTGGGCAGGAACCAGTGTTCGACTCCGGTCATGAGCTTGCCCAGCAGAGGGCTCTTCTTGAACCAGTTCTTGAAGTTGCGGTAAGTCCAGAGCTCCTCGTGCAGCCAGCTGGCCTTGAATCCAGTCTCGAACGCGGTCAGCTCGTCGTTGTTGCGGCCAGCGGCCACCGCTTCGAACGCGGCCTCGGCGCACAACATGCCGCTCTTGATGGCCGCATGGCTGCCCTTGATGCGCGCGGCGTTCAGGAAACCGGCGTCGCACCCCACCATGGCACCACCTGGGAACACCAGTTTGGGCAGGGCCTGCGGTGTGCCGTTGTTCAGCGCGCGCGCACCGTAGCCCAGGCGCTTGCCGCCTTCGATGTGGGCCTTGATGCTGGGGTGGGTCTTCCAGCGCTGCATCTCTTCGAACGGGCTCATCCACGGGTTCTGGTAGTCCAGCCCAATGACATAACCCAGCGTGACCTTGTTGCCTTCGAGGTGGTACAGGAATCCACCGCCAAAGGCGTCGTCGTTCAGCGGCCAGCCAGCGGTGTGCACCACGAGACCCGGTTTGGCTTTGTCGGCCGGCACTTCCCACAGTTCCTTGATGCCGATGGCGAAGGTCTGCGCGTCTTTGCCGTCGTCCAGCTTGAATTTGGCGATCAGCTGTTTGCCCAGGTGGCCGCGCGCGCCTTCGGCGAACACGGTGTATTTGGCGTGCAGCTCCATGCCGATCTGGAAGCTGTCCATGGGCTCGCCGTCCTTGCCCACGCCCTGGTTGCCGGTGGCCACACCCTTCACAGAACCGTCGTCGTTGTACAGAACTTCCGCAGCTGAGAAGCCAGGGAAGATCTCCACGCCCAGGGCTTCGGCCTGTTCACCGAGCCACTTGGTCACGGCGCCCAGGCTGATGACGTAGCAGCCGTGGTTGTCGAAGTTGCGCGGCATCAGCCAGTCGGGCGTGCGCTGAGCACCGGTTTCGCTGAGCACCAGCAGGTCGTCGCCGGTCACCGGCTGGTTCAGCGGAGCGCCGAGCTCCTTCCAGTTGGGGAAGAGTTCGGTGATGGCGCGCGGGTCCATGACGGCGCCCGAGAGGATGTGGGCGCCGGGCTCCGAGCCCTTCTCCAGCACGCAGACGTTGATCTCGCTGCCCTTGTCGGCGGCGAGCTGCTTCAAACGGATGGCGGTGGCCAGGCCGGCGGGGCCGCCGCCGACGATCACCACGTCGTATTCCATCGCTTCGCGCGGGCCGTAGGTGCTGAGGATGTCTTCTGGGCTCATGGGGTGCAGTCTCTGGTGGATGTTTCGTCTGACAGCGCAAGCCCATCGTCAGGAACATGGGGCAGTCATTGTCGTGATGGAGACGGATTCTAGTGGGCGATGCGCCACAATCGGTGTCACGGCCGGCGCGAGTGCCTTCGCGGCGGTCTCATTCGAGGAGGAAATCCAAATGGCTTACACGCTGGATCTTTCGGGCCGCGTGGCCCTCGTCACCGGCGCTTCGGGCGGTCTGGGTGAGCAGTTTGCCAAGACGCTGGCCAATGCCGGGGCCGCCGTGGTGCTGGCCAGCCGGCGCACCGACCGTCTGATGGCGCTGCGCGCCCACATCGAAGCCGAAGGCGGCGACGCGCACGTGGTCGCGCTCGATGTGACCGATCTGGCGTCGATCAAGGCCGCGATCGCGCACGCCGAGACCGAAGTGGGCGCCATCGACATCCTGATCAACAACTCGGGCGTGAGCACCACGCAGCGCCTGCAGGATGTGGGCGAAGAGGACTACGACTTCATCTTTGACACCAACACCAAGGGGGCCTTCTTCGTGGCGCAGGAAGTGGCCAAGCGCATGCTGGCGCGGGCCAAGGGCGCCGCGCCGGGCACCTATGTGGGCGGACGCATCGTGAACATCGCTTCGATGGCCGGGCTCAAGGTGCTGCCGCAGATCGGCGTGTACTGCATGAGCAAGGCTGCGGTGGTGCAGATGACCAAGGCGATGGCGATGGAGTGGGGGCGCTTCGGCATCAACGTCAACGCCATTTGCCCGGGCTACATCGACACCGAGATCAACCACCACCACTGGCAGACCGAACAGGGCCAGAAGCTCATCAACATGCTGCCGCGCAAACGCGTGGGCCAGCCCGCCGATCTGGACGCGGTGCTGATGATGCTGTGCGCCAACGAGAGCCATTTCATCAACGGTGCCGTGATCGCTGCCGACGACGGTTTTGGGGTGTGACGCTTGATGTCGGTTGACGCGGTGCGCCCGCTGGCCTGGCCGCCCGGCATGGTGACGGGCATCCTGGCGGGGCTCGGCGCGGGGGCTTTCTGGGGCATGACCTTTGTTGCCCCCCTGATCGTTGAGGGGTTCAGTTCGGTGGACTACACCGTGGGCCGGTTCGTGGCTTGCGGTCTGTTCTCCTTGCTGCTGCTGTCGCTGGGGTATGTCCACCGCGCAGCGGGCGGGCCGGTGCCGCGCGTGCCGACACTGCGGCAGGCGGGTGCCGCGCTGGGCCTGAGCGTGCTCGGCTACACCGGCTATTACCTGCTGCTCGTGCTGGCCATCGCCGACGCCGGCGCGGCCCTGCCGGTGCTCATCATTGGCACGATTCCCCTGTGGGTCATGGTGCTGGGCAAACCGCAGGCGATGCGCTGGGTGGCACTGGTGCCGGGCCTGCTGCTCACCGTTCTGGGCATGCTGCTCATGATGCAGAGCACCGGCGAGGCCGCGGGTGAGGCGGGTGGCGGGCACCTGTGGCGCGGCATCCTCTACGCCGTGGCGGCGATGGCGAGCTGGACCGCCTTCGGCCTGCTCAACGCCGCCTGGCTCGGTCGTCACCCGGAGGTGAATTCCACCGAATGGGCCAACTGGCTGGGCGTGGCCGCCGGTGTGGGCGCGCTGCTGCTGTGGATGCTGTGGGGTTCGCCCTGGGGCGAGATGACGGTGCGCCCCGGTTTCTGGGGTTTTGTGACCGTGTGTGCGGTCACCGGCATTGGCTCGGCCTGGGTGGCCGCCGTGCTGTGGAACATGGCCAGCCGGCGCCTGAGCCCGAGCCTGGCGGGCCAGCTCATCGTGAGCGAAACCGTGTTCGGACTGGTATACACCTTCGCCTGGAGCGGGCAGTGGCCGGTCGCCCTGCAATGGGCGGCCTGCGTGCTGTTCGTGCTGGGCATCCTCGCATCCATCAAGGCACACCGATGAAACTCGACCTTCCCGAAGACAAGAAGCTGGTGCACAGCGTGGTCGTCCCCATCCGCTGGGGCGACATGGACGCCATGGGCCACGTCAACAACACGCTGTACTTCCGCTACATGGAGATCGCACGCCTGGACTGGTTCTTCGGCATGGGTCTGCCGGCCGATCCGAAGGGCGAGGGGCCGGTGATCGTCAATGCTTTTTGCAACTTTATCCGGCAGCTCGAGTTTCCGGGCGACGTGTTGGTGCGCACCTACCTGGGCGCCATGGGACGGACCTCGTTCGACACCTACCACGAGATGCTGCGCACAGACGAACCGGACACGGTTTACGCCAACGGCGGTGCGACCATCGTCTGGGTCGATTTTCCGAAGCAGAAGTCGGTAGCGATGTCGGCGCATGCCCGCGCGCTGATCGAAACCGCGGGTGGCCTGCCGCGGCTGCCGGGCTGATTCTCGACAGCCGACAGCCGTTCACTTCGCCTTGGGCACCCGCCCCATCAGGTAGAACTCGGGATTGGGCGTCATGCCACTGAAGCTGGCCATGCGGTTGGACAGGCCGAAGAACGCGGTGATGGCGGCGATGTCCCAGGCGTCTTCGTCGCTGAATCCGTGGGCATGCAGGGCGGCGAAATCGGCGTCGTCGATCTGGTGCGAGGCCAGGCAGACCTTCATCGCGAAGTCGAGCATGGCGCGCTGGCGCGGGCTGATGTCGGCCTTGCGGTGGTTCACCGCCACCTGGTCGGCCACCAGCGGCTTTTTCTCGTGGATGCGCAGGATCGCGCCGTGCGCCACCACGCAGTAGAGACAGTGGTTGGCGGCGCTGGTGGTGGTGACGATCATCTCGCGATCGCCCTTGGTGAGGCCGCTTTCGCGACCTGCGGTTTCGGGCGTCATCAACGCATCGTGGTAGGCGAAGAAGGCACGCCATTCGGCCGGGCGGCGCGCTAGCGCCAGGAACACGTTGGGCACGAAGCCGGCTTTTTCCTGCACCTCCAGGATCTTGGCCTTGAGGTCCTCAGGCAGGGTGTTGAGGTCGGGCAGGGGGTAGCGGGCATCGCTCATGGTTTGTCTCCGGTCAGTTTCTTGCTTGGTCTGAAAGTTTATCCTTGGGGAAACCGTTGAACAGACACATGGAGCACAGCATGCAGGATGAGCAGTACGACAAAGGCCTGGTCACGCGCCGCGAAGTCATGGGCGATGCGTTCGTGGACAAGGCCCTGGCCAGCGCCACGCCCTTCACCCAGCCCATCCAGGACCACATCTCGCGCGCCGCCTGGGGCGACGTCTGGCAACGCGAGGGCCTGGACCGCAAGACGCGCAGCCTGGTCACCGTGGCCATGCTCACCGCACTGGGCAAGCAGCACGAACTCAAAGGCCATGTGCGCGGCGCGCTGAACAACGGCGCCAGCGTGCAGGAGATCCAGGAGGTGCTGCTGCACGCGGCCATCTACTGCGGCATCCCCACATCGGTGGAAGCGTTCCGCACCGCGGCCGAGGTGGTGGAGCCGCCCAAAGCCTGACAGCGCCACCCCGAACACCCCCGTTTTTTTCTTCAGGAGTTGAACCCATGACATCGCCCCGCCGTTCCTTCATCACCCGTGCCGGCCGCCTCGCGCTGGCTTTGTCTGCCGTGGCCGGCTTCGGTCTGGCCCAGGCGCAGACCCCCACCAAAATCCTCGTCGGCTTCCCCGCCGGTGGCGGTTCCGATGCCGTTGCGCGCATCCTCGCCGAGCGCCTGCAGGCCGAGCTCGGGGACAACGTGCTGGTGGACAACAAACCCGGTGCGGGCGGCCAGCTCGCCGCGCATGCGCTCAAGGTCGCGCCGGCCGATGGCCACACCGTGTTCCTGAGTCACGACCACAGCGTGTCCATCCTGCCGCTGACCATGAAAAACCCGGGCTTCGACCCTGCGAAGGACTTTGTGCCCGTGGCCGGGTTCGCCACCTTCGTGAACGCCGTGGCCCTGTCGGGCGGCACGCCCGCGCGCGACTTCAAGGCATGGATCGACAGTGTCAAGGGCAGCGGTGGCAAGGCCACCATGGGCATCCCCGCGCCCGCGTCCACGCCGCAGTTCGCCGTGCAGGTGATCGGCAAGCAGTTCGGCCTGGACCTGGTGGCCGCGCCCTACCGCGGCAGCGCACCCATGATGGGCGACATGCTGGGCAACATCATTCCCGCGGGCGTGGGCTCGGTGCCCGACTTCATCGAAAACCACAAGGGTGGCAAGCTGCGCGTGGTCGCCGTGATGGGCACACAACGCCAGGCTGCGCTGCCCGACGTGCCGACCTTCACCGAGCTCGGCATCAAGGGCTTCGAAGAGGTGCCGTACTACGGCCTCTTTGCGCCGGCTGGCACACCCAAAGCCGCGCTGGACAAGCTCGGTGCGGCCCTGCAGAAGGTGATCGCCATGCCCGATGTGAAGGACAAGCTGACCGCCATGGGCCTGACCGTGGGCTTCATGAGCGGTGCCGAACTGGGCAAGCGCGAAGCGGCCTACCGCGAGGTCTGGGCGAAGATCATCAAGGACAGCGGCTACCAGCCGCAATAAATCAGCCAGCCAGGAGCCGGTGCACCAGGTCTGGCGTGCTGTGCGCCTGGTACTTGCGCATCAGCCGCGCGCGGTAGATCTCGACCGTGCGGTGGCTGATGCCCAGCGATTTCCCGATCTCCTTGCTGGTCAGACCATCCATCAGAAACGCAGCCACCTCGCGTTCGCGCCCGGTCAGCTCGGCCTTGACGGCGCGGCGTGAGCTCAGGTCTTCGAAGCTCCAGATGCCGGCCTCGTGTGGCGCCTCGCGGTGCAGCGCGCGGCCGGTGACATGGCACCAGAAGGTCTCGCCCTTGAAGCGTCCGTCCACGCGTTTCATGATGCGATCGTCGGCGTAGCTGCCGCTGCGCCCGAGGATGGGGGTGATGCGTGCGCCGGTGCGCTCGTACTCGTCGGCACTCGGGTAGAGCACCTGAAAACTCTGGCCCACGAGCTGCTCGCGCGCGGCGCCAAACATCTCGCACAAGGCCTGGTTGCAGTCCACAATCGTGCGCTGGCGTGAGAGCGCCAGCCCGAGCGGCGCCAGGTCGAACGCGAGCCGGTAGTCGATGCCGGAGAGATCGGTATTCGGGTTAGCCATTAGGTCAAACTACGTATTCTGTTACGTAGTATCGTTGCATTCACCCCTGTTCAACCACTGGAGCAACCGACGTGAACAAGATTTACCCGAGCGCAGCCGAAGCCCTCAAGGGCGTGGTGGCCGACGGCCAGCTCATCGCCGTGGGCGGTTTTGGCCTCTGCGGCATTCCCGAAGCACTGATCGACGCCCTGCGTGATTCCGGCGTCAAGAATCTGACCGCCATTTCCAACAACGCCGGCGTGGACGGCTTCGGTCTGGGCAAGCTGCTGGAGACTCGCCAGATCAAGAAGATGATTTCGTCCTACGTGGGTGAAAACAAGGAGTTCGAGCGCCAGTACCTGGCCGGTGAACTCGAACTCGAATTCACCCCCCAGGGCACGCTGGCCGAGAAGCTGCGCGCCGGCGGCGCCGGCATCCCGGCCTTCTTCACCAAGACCGGCGTCGGCACCCTGGTGGCCGAAGGCAAGGAGCTGCGCGAATTCGGCGGCGAGACCTATGTGATGGAACACGCGCTGTTCCCCGAGGTGGCGCTGGTCAAGGCCGACGTGGCCGACAAGTCGGGCAACCTGCGTTTCAACCTGACGGCGCGCAACTTCAACCCGGCTGCCGCCATGGCCGGCAAGGTCTGCATCGTCGAAGTCGAACGCATCGTCGCCACCGGCGAGATCGCACCGGATGACGTGCACCTGCCGGGCATCTACGTGCACCGCATCGTGCACAACCCCACCCCGGAAAAGCGCATCGAGAAGCGCACCACCCGCGACCGCAAGTAAGGAGCACAACATGCCTTGGACCCAAGACCAGATGGCCGCGCGCGCGGCCCAGGAACTGCAAGACGGCTTTTATGTGAACCTCGGCATCGGCATCCCGACGCTGGTGGCCAACCACGTGCCCGACCACGTCGAGGTGTGGCTGCAGAGCGAGAACGGCATGCTGGGCATCGGCCCCTTCCCGTACGAAGACGAGGTGGACGCCGACCTGATCAACGCGGGCAAGCAGACCGTGACCACCATGAAGGGTTCGGCCATTTTCGGCAGCCACGAGAGTTTTGCCATGATCCGCGGCGGCAAGATCAACCTGTCCATCCTCGGCGCCATGCAGGTGACGGCCGCGGGCGACCTGGCCAACTGGATGATCCCGGGCAAGATGGTCAAGGGCATGGGCGGCGCCATGGACCTGGTGGCCGGCGTCAAGCGCGTGATCGTGCTCATGGAACACGTCGCGAAGAAAAAAGACGGCACCGAAGACCTGAAGATCCTGCCCCAGTGCACCTTGCCACTGACCGGCAAGGGCGTGGTCGACCGCATCATCACCGACCTGGGCGTGATGGACGTGACGCCCGAGGGTCTGAAGCTGGTGGAACTGGCCGACGGCGTGACGCGCGAGTTCATCCAGAGCAAGACCGGTGTGCCCCTGATCTGATGCGGTGGTGGCCGCGCGCTGCCCGGCACGCGGCCACCCGTTATCCGTCGTCTATACTCGCGCCTCACCCGTCATTGGGGAGTAGCCGCTCTGCACCACGCAGAGGTCCGCGTCAACACACTTGGCCCCCATGGCCATGGCGCCGACAGCTTCAAGCCTGGCAAGACCTTTGACCGCACAGCCGCCGGAAGGGCCGGGGCTGCTGTGCGGTCTTTTGGTTTTTTCCGGCCCCTGGAGCACAGTTTTGGAAGCCTTTCTCCTCTCCACCGGCATCGTTGCCCTCGCCGAAATGGGCGACAAGACCCAGCTGCTTTCGCTGGTGCTGGCGGCCCGGTTCCGCAAACCCTGGCCCATCATCTGGGGCATCCTGGTGGCCACGCTGCTCAACCACGCCCTGGCCGGTGCGGCGGGGGCCTGGGTCATGGCCACCGTGGGACCTGATGTGATGCGCTGGGTGCTTGGCGTCTCGTTCATCGCTATGGCGGGCTGGATGCTGATCCCCGACAAGCTGGACGATGTCGAGGCCGCGCCCAAGGGGCATCTCGGCGTGTTCGCCACCACCACCTGGGTGTTTTTTCTGGCCGAGATGGGCGACAAGACGCAGATCGCCACCGTCGCTTTGGGGGCCCAGTACGCGCCACTGGTGGCCGTGGTCGCAGGCACCACCCTGGGCATGATGCTGGCCAATGCGCCGGTGGTGTTCTTTGGCGAGGCCCTCACGCGGCGCGTGCCGATCAAGGCGGTGCACGCGGTGGCAGCGGTGATCTTTCTGGCCTTGGGCGTGGGCGTGCTCTGGTTGGGTACCTGAACCCGCACCGGCTCAGGTTGCCGGAATCATCCGGCCACCGAGGCCGGCGCAGCGGCTTCACCCGCGATCAATGACGCTGCCGCTTCGTTGAGCGCGGCTGGCGAGCGGTCGCGCAGCACGCAGGGCAGCGCCTGGCCGTATTGGCTGAAATTGCGTGAGATGGACTGGGCGTAGGTCGGGTCGTAGTGCAGCTTCAGCAGCTCCAGCACCACCGCCGGCGTCTGACCCGCCTGCACCTGGGCGATCCATCCTTCCACCACGGCCTTGCCGCGCAACTCGGTCAGCGCTTCCAGCCGCTGGCAGAAATGCGCGCTGTCCTGGACGAAAAAATCGTAGTCCTCCAGCAGCAGTGCCACACGCTCCTCGTCCGACAGCTGCAGGTCGATGCAGGGGCTCGCCCGCATGGCGTCGATCAGCGCATCGGGCACGCGCACATTGCCCACCTTCTTGCTTTCGCTTTCGATGAACACCGGCCGCGCTGGGTCGAAGCGGCGCAAGGCGTCCCAGATCAGGCTGTCAAAACGTTTCTGACTCGGTTGCGGCACACCCGGAATGTGGCCCAGCACCGAACTGCGGTGGTTGGCCAGGGCTTCCAGGTCCAGCACCTGCGCGCCCTGGTCAGCGAGCGCCTGCAACAGCCGTGTCTTTCCGCTGCCTGTAGGACCGCAGACCACACGGTAGTGCAGGCGGGTGGCCAGCCCGGGCAGGGACTCGACCAGCGCCGCGCGCCAGGCCTTGTAGCCGCCTTCGATCAGTGTGACCTGAAAGCCGATCGCGCCCAGGATGGTGGCCAGCGCGCCGCTGCGGTTGCCGCCGCGCCAGCAATACACCACCGGCTTCCAGTCCCGGGGCTTGTCGAGCACGTCGCGTTCGATGTGGGCCGCGATGTTGCGCGCCGACAGCGCGGCGCCGCGCTTCTTGGCCTCGAACGCGTTGACCTGCTTGTACATTGTGCCGATGGTGATGCGCTCGGCGTTGTTGAGCGTGGGCCAGTTGAGCGCGCCGGGCACGTGGTCGAGCGCGTGTTCGTCTTCGGTGCGGGCGTCGATGATGGCGTCAAAGCGGTCGAGTTGGCTCAGCGCTTCGCTGGCGGGCAGGGTGTGAACGGGCATGCCGGATTATCGTTTCACGAGCAGCGCGCGCAGCGCGGGCCACACGTTGGCGGCCAGCGTGGGTTGTGCCATTTCGTTCGGGTGGATGCGGTCGCTCTGAAACAGCGTGGCGGTCGCATCGGGCAGATCGGCCACACCTGCCAGCAGAAAGGGCACCAGACCGATCTTCTCGGCCTGCGCCACGGTCTTGAACACCTGGCGGAATTCCTGCGTGTACTTCGCGCCGTAGTTGGGCGGCACCTCCATGCCCACCAGCAGCACGCGGGCACCGGCCTCGCGGGAAAGCCGGGCCATGGCGGCCAGGTTGTCGCGCGTCATGCTGAGCGGCATGCCGCGCAGGGCATCGTTGCCGCCGAGTTCGATGATCACCACGGCGGGTTGGTGCTGGCGCAGCAGGGCCGGCAGGCGCGAGCGGCCGCCCGATGTGGTGTCGGCGCTGATGCCGGCGTTCACCATGCGGCCCGGGACTTTTTCGCTGTCCAGGCGCTGCTGCAGCAGCGCCACCCAGCCGCTGCCGCGCCGGAGGCCGTATTCGGCGGTCAGCGAGTCACCCACCACCAGCACCGTGGGCGCAGTGGCCGCCGAGGCGGTCTGTGCCATCGCCGCACCGATAGACCCCAGGCAGGCTGCCCCGACGAGCAGGGCGTTAAAGTGACGTCGTTTCAACCTGAGGCCTTTCCATGTCCGATGTGATGATTGCCGTGCAGCATGTGTTCAAGTCGGTGACCGACTCCACGGGCACCCTGACCATTTTGCGCGATATCGATTTCTCACTGAACAAAGGGGAAACTGCGGCGATCGTGGGCGCCTCGGGCTCGGGCAAGAGCACCCTGCTGTCGATCGTGGCCGGGCTGGACACGCCCACCAGCGGCACCGTGCTGGTTGACGGCGTGGACCTGTTTGTGATCAACGAGGACGAGCGGGCTGCCCTGCGCGCCCAGAAGGTCGGCTTCGTGTTCCAGAGCTTTCAGCTGCTGGGTAACCTGAACGCGCTGGAAAACGTGATGCTGCCGCTGGAGCTGTCGGGCCGGCGCGATGCGCGGGCGACCGCCACGCGCATGCTGCAGCGTGTGGGTCTGGGTGAGCGCCTGGGTCATTACCCGAAAGTGCTTTCGGGTGGCGAGCAGCAGCGCGTGGCGCTGGCGCGGGCGTTCGTGGTGCAGCCCGCCGTGTTGCTGGCCGACGAGCCCACGGGCAGCCTGGACTTTACCACCGGCGAAAAGGTGATGGAACTCATGTTCGAGCTCAACCGCGAGCAGGGCACGACGCTGGTGCTGGTGACCCACGACCGGGCGATCGCCCAGCGCTGCGAGCGCCGCATCACGATCGAGGCGGGGCAGGTGGTGGAGACCGCGGAAGCGCCTGCATGACGTGAACACCCCCGCCGCGCTGCGCGCGACCCCCTCAAGGGGGCGATGCGATGCGGCCTGGCGGAGCCAGTTCCGCCGCATCCTGGGGAAGTCATTGCGCGCCGGAGGGGATCACCCGTGCCGAAGGCGACGCGGGACGCCCGGAGGGCGCTGATAATTAGGGGATGTCTTCCCCCAAAGTGCTTTTCGGCTTTCACGCCGTTGGCGTGCGCCTGAAAACCGCGCCGCAATCCATCATCGAAATCTATTTCGAGCCCAGCCGCCGCGACGCGCGCATGCGCCAGTTTCTGGACCGCGTCAAAGAGGCGAATGTGCGCCTGATCGAGGCCGATGGCCTGCGCCTGGCCAAGCTCGCGGGCAGCCACGGCCACCAGGGTGTGGCGGCGCGGGTGATGGCCATTCCCCAGGTGCATTCGCTGGACGAATTACTGGAGGGTCTGGAAGCCGCCGGTACCGTGCCGCTGTTGCTGGTGCTCGATGGCATCACCGATCCCCACAACCTGGGCGCCTGCCTGCGCGTGGCCGATGGCGCGGGCGCGCACGCCGTGATCGCGCCCAAGGACCACGCCGCCGGCATCAACGCCACGGTGGCCAAGGTGGCCAGCGGCGCGGCCGAGACCATGCCCTATTTCATGGTGACCAACCTGGCGCGCACCCTGGGTGAGTTGAAGGAGCGCAACATCTGGATCATTGGCACCAGCGACGACGCGCCCAAAACGCTGTACCAGGTGGACCTCAAAGGCCCGGTGGCGCTGGTGCTGGGTGCCGAGGGCGACGGCATGCGCCAGCTCACGCGCAAGACCTGCGACGAGCTGGTCAGCATCCCCATGGCCGGCGCGGTGGAAAGCCTCAACGTGTCGGTGGCCAGCGGGGTCTGCCTGTACGAGGCGCTGCGTCAACGCGGCTGAACATGTCCACGGTGCGCGACTGGATCGGGAGCGCACGCCACATCGCCGTGCTGACCGGTGCGGGCGTGAGTGCCGAATCCGGCGTGCCCACGTTCCGCGATGCCCAGACCGGCTTGTGGGCGCGGTTCAAACCCGAAGACCTGGCCACCGAGGAGGCGTTTCGCGCCCACCCGCGTCGCGTGTGGGATTGGTACCAGTTCCGCCGCGACATGATCGCCGAGGTGGCGCCCAATGCGGGGCACCGGGCGCTGGCGGCCTTTCAGCAGCGCCACCCGGGCCGGCTCACGCTCATCACGCAGAACGTGGACGGCCTGCACCAGCGCGCGGGCAGCACCGACGCGATCGCCCTGCACGGCAACCTGGCCGATGACCGTTGGCTGGACATGCCGCGCGATTGTTGCCACTCCGAGTTCGTGGAAGCCGGTCGTCCGCCCCATTGCCCGACCTGTGGCAACCTGCGGCGCCCGGGCGTGGTCTGGTTTGGCGAGATGCTGCCGCTGCCCGCGCTGGACGCGGCGCAGAACGCCGCGAACCGCTGCGACCTGATGCTGGTTGTCGGCACCTCGGGCGTGGTCTACCCGGCCGCTGGCCTGGCGCACACCGCGCACCGGCGCGGCGCCCGGGTGGTGGTGATCAACCCCGAGGCGACCGAGCTGGACGTGGTGGCCGACTTGTGCCTGCACGAACCTGCGGCACAATGCCTGCCAACACTGCTGGAGGATTGAATGACGAGCCCATCTGCACAACGCGCGGGGTTGATCGCTGCCTTGAGCGTCGCCTTGTTGGCCGCGGCTTGCACCCAGGAGCAACAGAACAAGCTCAGCCGCGAAATCCAGAACTGGACCGGCACCAACGGCGTGCTGGAGGTGTACGCGGGCGACAAGGTGGTGCGCCGCTTCCTCAAGATCGACAAGATCAGCACAGCGCTGGGCACCGACGACGCCAAGCCGCGCGCCTACCGCTATGGCTACGGAACCCTGGACGAAAACCTCAACATGCAGGTGGACCCGGGCGAGAAAAAGGTGTATTTCGAGATCAGCGACTACACCAACGCGGTGTTCTTCGAGAATCCGCGCTGACCCATTTCAGAGCCTGGCCCCGCCGAAGGTGGCGGGACCAGGGCCACAGGCGGCGCCAGGCCGCGCAAGGTTTTTCAACCGGAGGGAATCATGACGATCGTTGACCGCGTACAAGCCATTCTTCTCAAACCCAAGGAAACATGGCCTGTCATTGAACAGGAAGCCACCGATCCCAAGGCGATTTACACCAATTACCTGATCTATCTGGCCGCCATACCGGCCATCGCGACCTTCATCGGGCTCAGCCTGATCGGCGCCGGTGCCTTTGGCATTTCGTTCCGGGTGCCCATCGTCAGCGGCCTGGTTAACATGGTGGTGGGTTTCGTGCTGTCGCTGGTGATGGTCTATGTGCTGGCCCTGATCGCGAATGCGCTGGCGCCCACGTTCAAGGGTGAAAAGAACCTGCTCAACGCCTTCAAGCTGGTGGCCTATGGCTCCACGGCGGGTTTCGTGGGCGGCATCTTCAGCCTGCTGCCCGCCCTGTCCATGCTCGGGGTGATCGCCGCGCTGTATTCGATCTACCTGATCTACACCGGCATTCCGGTGCTGATGAAGGCGCCCGAGGAGAAGGCGGTGGGCTACACCGCGGTGCTGATCGTGTGCGGCATCGTGGCGAGCCTGGTGGTGGGCGCGGTCAGCGCGCTGTTCACCGGGGGTGGCCCGGGCATGATGATGGGCGGCGCCGCATCCTCGTCCGACCAGGTGAGCATCAAAGTGCCGGGGACCGAGATCACCATCGACACCGCCAAGATTGAAGAAGCGGGCAAGAAGGTCGAGGAGGCGAGCAAGCGCATGGAAGAGGCTCAGGCCAAGGGTGACTCCGCCGCGGCCGGCAAGGCCATGGCCGACATGATGGGCGCGGCCATGGGCGGGCAGGGTGGCAAACCCTTTGCGCCCGATCTGCTGCAGACCCATGTGCCGGACAAGCTGGCCGGTATGGAGCGCACCGCGATCGAGGCCCGCTCCGACAGCGCCATGGGCATGAGCTTCTCCAGCGTCACCGCCGAATACACCCGGGACAACGGCCGCGTGGAAGTCAAGGTGCAGGACCTCGGTGCGGTGCCCGCGCTCGGCATGGCCATGGGCGCCTGGGCCCAGAGCACCGTCAACCGCGAGACCCAGGACGAGGTCGAGCGCATCTACCAGAAGGACGGTGTTTCTTTCAAGGAGGAATACCGCAAGGACGGCAGCAGCGCGGAGATGTCGGTGATGCTGGCCAACGGCGTCATGGTCGAACTCACGGGTGACAACGTCGACATGGACGGTCTTCGCGGCGCGCTGGCCGCGCTGGACATCAAGGGTCTGGCAGGCCTGAAGCGGGAAAAATGACCGGTGGGGCTTCGGCCCCTCAGACCAGGCTGAACGCGCCGAGCACGGCGCCGGCGCCGATGAGCCACAGCAGGTGGATCTTCGTGCGCCACACCAGCACGGTGGCGCCCGCGGTCAGCAGCCACAGAGGCCAGTCGCGCGATGGCTGGTTGTGGGCCGCGCTCAGCAACCATCCGGTGGCGATCAGCAGCGCAATCACGATCGGGGCCATGCCGGCCTTGAAGGCACGCACCGCGCGCAGCTCTCGGTTGCGGTGGCCCCATTGCGTGGCGGTGTAGGTGAGGATCGACGAGGGCAGCATGATCGCCACCAGCGTCACCACGACGCCCAGCAGGGCGAGCGCCCAGGCCAGCCAGCCGGCCGACGGACCACCGCCCGCGTTGAGGCCCAGGTTCCAGCCCAGCAGGGCGACGAACAGCACGTTCGGGCCGGGCGCGGCCTGCGACAGCGCGATCGACGAGGTGAACTGCGCGTCGCTCAGCCAGCCCTGTTCGCTCACCAGGTAGCGGTGCATGTCGGGCGCGGTGGTGATGGCGCCGCCCACCGCCAGCAGCGAGAGCGAGGCAAAGTGCAGGAACAGGTCGGTCCAGTTCGCCAGCGTGGGGGCCATGCTCATGCCTCGCTCCCGTTGCACGACCGACCCAGCACACGGTAAGCCCACAGGCAGGCCGCACCGCCCAGGCCCAGCAGCACCCAGGCCAGCGGCCAGCGAAACAGGGCGATCGCAACGAAGGTGAGCACCGCCAGGCCGATGCAGACGCCCAGACCCATGGCGTTCTTGCCAAGCGCCGCGATCAGCTTGATGCCCGTGGCGGTGATGAGCCCGGCGGCCACTGCGCCCATGCCGCGCAGCGCGCCTTGTGCGGTGTCGCTGTCGGCCACGCTGCCGTAGAGCGCGGCCAGCAGCAGCACGATCACCAGCGGCGCGGCCAGCATGCCGGTGAGTGCGGCCAGCGCGCCGGGCAGGCCAAAGTAGCGTCCACCGATCATCATCGAAAGGTTGACCACGTTGGGCCCCGGCATGATCTGCGCCACGGCCCAGTCCTCCACGAACTGCTCGCGCGTCATCCAGCGTTTCTTTTCCACCAGCTCGCGCTGCACCACCGCCAGCACGCCGCCAAAGCCCTGCAGGGCCAGCCAGGTGAAAGACAGGAAAAGGTCGGTCTTGGAGTGGGGCTGTTGGGGGGCGGCTTCGTGGGCCGGGGTGAGCAGGTTGGCGCGGTCGGGCATGCCCAGATTATCGGATGCCGGGCTTGGCCACACGGGGCGCCAGCCTATGCTCGCTGCGCCCGCCGCACGAGGCTCAGCGCCGGGATGCCCATGGCCAGGTTCACAGAGCGAGTTCCCAGTGTTCACTCACCAGGTCGTGCCCATAGCCGTGTTGGGCTTCGCTGTTCACCAGGGTGAAGCCGCGCTTCGCGTAGATGGCGCGTGCGGCCTCGAGGTTGTGGTAGGTCCAGAGCACCAGCCTGCGGTAGCCCTGGCCGCGCGCGAAGGCGATGCATTCGTCGGTCAGCCGCCCGCCCAGACCGAGGCCACGCGCCGCGGGCGTGAGGATCAGCAGGCGCAGCTGGGCCATCGTCTTGCTCTTGCGCACCACGAAGGCCGAACCCACGCGTTCACCGTCGAGCTCGGCGATCCAGCCACGCTCCCAGGCCGGGTCGTGGCGTTTCATCATCCCGGCCACGATGCTGGCCACCAGCGCCTCGAATTCGGCGTTCCAGCCGTACTCGCGCCAGTAGAGTTCGCCGTGCTGCTGGATCACCCAGCCCATGTCGCCCGGGCGCGGGTCGCGCAGGGTCACACCGGGAGGCAAAGGGATGGTCATTTCAATCATCCGCTGCGCCGAAGCCCTCTTCAGGCCGCGTGAAGCAGTGCCAACCCAGAGGCACCGCCGGGCCGGCTTCGCCGGACGGCCAGTGCCGCCCCCCTGGAGGGGGGTGACGCGAAGCGGCGCGGGGGGTGCTCCATCTACACACTCATCCCGCCCGACACCTCGATCACCGCGCCGTTGATGTAACTCGCTTCGTCGCTGGCCAGGAAGGCGTAGACGTTGGCGATCTCTTCGGGCTGGCCCAGGCGGCGCAGCGGCACGCGGTGTTCCATCTCTTCGATCACCTTCTCGGGGATGGTGCTCAGGATGGGCGTGGCGATGAAGCCCGGCGCGACCGCGTTGACGCGCACGCCCTTGGGGCCGAGTTCGCGGCTCCAGGTCTTGGTGAAGCCGATCACGCCGAACTTGGTGGCCGCGTAGTTGGTCTGGCCGAAGTTGCCGTAGATACCCACCACCGAGCTGGCGTTGAGGATCACGCCGGCCTTCTGTTCCACCATGATGTCGGCCACGGCCTGTGCGCAGTGAAAGACCCCGCGCAGATTGACGTCGATCACGCGGTCGAACTGCTCCAGCGTCATCCTCTGCAAGCGCGCGTCCTGCGTGATGCCGGCGTTGTTGACCAGCACGTCGATGCGGCCAAAACGCGTCAGCACCTGGCCCACCACGGCGTCGACCATGTCACGCTGCGTCACGTCCATCACGAAGCCGGCGGCCTGCGCGCCGAGCGCCTGGCACTGCTGCACCGCTTCGTCCACCGCGGTCTGCTTCACGTCGCAGACGATGACGGTCGCGCCTTCGCGCGCGAACTTGAGCGCGGTGGCCAGGCCAATGCCTTGGGCGGCGCCGGTGATGAGGCTGATTTTTCCTTCGAGTCGTTTCATGGTTCAGGATCGTGGGTTTCGAAAAAAAGGCCGACGGGCTGTGGCATCCGCCGGCTGCTGGGGAAAAGTGTAGCGGCGCCGTTCAGTACACCGGCTGGTGCTGACGGATCGCCGCTTTGACGGCATCGGTCAGTGCAAAACCCGGGCCGAACTTCGCCGCCAGTTCGGCACAGCGTTTCTCGAACGCCTCGATGCCCATGCCGTAGATGAACTGCAGCGCGCCGCCGGTCCAGGCCGGGAAGCCGATACCGAAGATGGAGCCGATGTTGCCGTCGTGCACGCTGGTGAGCACGCCTTCGGCCAGACAGCGCGCCGTCTCCACCGCCTGGCGGTAGAGCAGGCGGTCCTTCACGTCCTGCAGGTCCCAGGCCACGCCGGGTTTTTCAAACAGGGTTTTGAGCTGGGGCCAGAGGGCTTTCTTCTGCCCGGCGGGGTAGTCGTAGAAACCGCCACCGGCCGCGCGGCCGCTGCGGTGGTGCTGCTTCACCATGTGCTCCACCAGCGCTTCGCCCGGCGTGGTGTCGTAGTGGCGGCCTTCTTCGGCAAAGTCCGCACGGGTCTGCTCCAGCACGTGCACCGAGAGCGAGAGCGCGGTCTCGTCCAGCACGGCCAGCGGCCCCACCGGCATGCCGGCCTGCATGGCGGCGTTTTCGATCACCGGCGCCGGAATGCCTTCGCCCAGCATGGCCGCACCTTCCATCACGAAGGTGCCGAAGGTGCGGCTGGTGTAGAAGCCGCGCTCATCGTTCACCACGATGGGCAGCTTGCCCAGCGCCTGCACGTAGTCGTAGGCGCGGGCGATGGTTTCGTCGTCGGTCTCCTGGCCGCGGATGATTTCCACCAGCTTCATCTTGTCCACCGGGCTGAAGAAGTGGATGCCGACGAATTTCTGCGGCCGCGCGCTCGCTTTGGCCAGGCTGGTGATGGGCAGGGTGGAGGTGTTGCTGGCAAAGAAGCCGCCTTCGGACAGCATGGGTTCGGACTCGTGCGTCACCGCCGCCTTGAGCTCGCGGTGCTCGAACACCGCCTCGATGATCAGGTCGCAGCCCCGCAGGTCGGCCGTGCTCGCGGTGGGCGTGATGCGCGCCAGCAGCGCCTGCTGGTCGGCCGCGCTCATGCGGCCCTTGTCCACGCGCGGTTGCGTCACCTTCACGCTGTTGGCCTTGCCCTTGTTGGCGGCTTCCAGGCTCACGTCTTTCAGCACGGTGGCGATGCCGCGACTGGCCTGGGCGTAGGCAATGCCCGAGCCCATCATGCCGGCGCCCAGCAGGCCCACCTTCTGCGGCCGGTAGCGCGGCACGTCTTTCGGGCGGCTCTGGCCGGCCTTGATGGCGTTCAGGTTGAAGAAGAAGGTGTTGATCATGTTGCGCGCCACCGGGCCGGTCATGAGCCCGGCGAGGTAACGACTCTCGATGCGCATAGCGGTGTCGAAGTCCACCATGGCGCCTTCGACCATCGCGGCCAGCGCGGCTTCGGGCGCGGGGTAGAGGCCGCGCGTTTTCTGCTTGAGCACCGCCGGCGCCACGGTGAGCATGGCCGCGATCTTGGGGTTGCTCGGCGTGCCGCCGTGCATCTTGTAGTCCTTGCGGTCCCACGGGTGCTGGCAGGCCTCGGGCTTGCCTTGCGAGGCCTCGATGTGGGCCAGCGCGCGCGGCATCAGCTCTTCAGGCGTGGCCACCAGCTCGTGCACCACGCCGATCTTCAGGCCCTCTTCGGGCCCGAAGAGCTTGCTCTCCAGAATGTAGGGCTGCGCGGCCACCAGGCCCAGTACCCGCGTCATCTTGGTGATGCCGCCGCCACCGGGGATCAGCCCCAGCGTGATCTCGGGCAGACCGAACTGGACTTTGGGGTTGTTCACGGCGATGCGGTGGTGGCCGACCAGCGCCACCTCCCAGCCGCCGCCGAGCGCCGCGCCGTTGAGGCAGCTCACCACCGGCACGCCCAGCGTCTCCAGGCTGCGGAAGTTCCGCTTGATGCGCTCGATTTCGGTGAACACGCGGTGGCCGTCGGCGGCGGTCGAGCGCATCACGCCCTTGAGGTCGGCGCCGGCGAAGAAGGTGCTCTTGGCCGAGGCCAGCGCGATGCCCCGGATCTGATCGCGGTTCTTGAGCACCTGGGCGGTCACGGCGTCCAGATCGTCCTGCCATTGCAGGCACATGGTGTTGACGGGGGAGTCCTGCTCGTCGAAGGTGATGGTGGCGACGCCGTTGGCGAGTTCGTAGCGGATGGTTTTCGTGATCATGTTTCGGTCTCCACGGGTTCTGTTCCAGGAACACCGCGGAACCGGCTTTGCCGGGCCGCTGGTGTTGCCCCCTTGTAGGGGGTGACGCGCGTAGCGCGGCGCGGGGGCGGGTCGTCAGACCCTTTCGATGACTGTGGCGATGCCCATGCCGCCGCCGACACACAGCGTGGCGAGGCCGTAGCGCTTTTTCGTCCGGTGCAGCTCGTCGATCAGTGTGTTCAAAATCATCGCGCCGGTGGCACCCAGCGGATGGCCCAGCGCAATCGCGCCCCCGTTCACGTTCACCTTCTCGTGCGGCACGCCCATCTCGCGCATGAAGCGCATGGGCACGGCGGCAAAGGCTTCGTTCACCTCGAACAGGTCGATCTGGTCAATGGTGAGGCCGGCCTTGGCCAGCGCCTTGCGCGCGGCGGGCATGGGGCCGGTGAGCATGATGGTCGGGTCCGCGCCTGACAGGGCCACCGCCACGATGCGCGCGCGCGGCGTGAAGCCGTGCGTCTTGCCGGCGGCCTCCGAGCCGATCAGCAGGGCGGCCGCGCCGTCCACGATGCCGGACGAATTGCCCGCGTGGTGCACGTGGTGGATGCGCTCCACCTGCGGGTAGCGCTGCAGCGCCACCGCGTCGAAGCCCATGGCGCCGAGCTGCTCGAAGGCAGGTTTCAAACCGCCCAGGCCCGCCATCGTGGTGTGGGGTTTGATGAACTCGTCGACCGCCAGGATGGTCTGGCCGAGCGCGTCCTTCACCGGCACCACCGAGTGCTGAAAGTGGCCGGCGGCGCGGGCCGCCGCCGCGCGCTGCTGCGATTCGAGCGCGAAGGCGTCCACGTCTTCGCGTGTGAAGCCATCGAGCGTGGCGATCAGGTCGGCGCCGATGCCTTGCGGCACGAACAGTGTGGCGCTGTTGGTCTCCGGGTCCTGCGCCCAGGCGCCGCCGTCGGAGCCGATGGGCACGCGGCTCATGCTTTCCACGCCACCGGCGACCACCAGGTCTTCCCAGCCGCTTTTCACCTTCATGGCGGCCATGTTCACCGCCTCCAGGCCCGAGGCGCAGAAGCGGTTGAGCTGCACACCCGAGCAGCGCCAGTCCCAGCCGGCCTTGAGCGCGGCGACCTTGGGCAGCACTGAGCCCTGTTCACCGATCGGAGAAACCACGCCCATCACCACGTCGTCCACCGCCGAAGTGTCCAGGTGGTTGCGGTGCTGCAGTTCGCGCAGCAGGCCGGCCAGCAGGTTGACCGGCTTGACCTCGTACAGGCTGCCGTCCTTTTTGCCCTTGCCGCGCGGGGTGCGGATGGCGTCGTAAACGAAGGCTTCGCTCATGGCCGGCCTCCGCAGAAAGGGTCTGAAAAAACCAGCGCTGCCGCCGTGGGCAAACAACGCATGTGAAATCGAGCTTGCATGTTGTCTCCTGTGTCTCGCTTCGCCGGGTCGACCCGGTGGCCGAATCCGCCGGATCAGTATAGACTTTTGCCAAGCGCTTGCTTTGTGAAAATGCGGGCGAACCGTCAAACCCGCGACAGACCCACTTTCCGAACATTCCGATGCGCATCGTCGCCCTTTCCGACATCCACGGCAACCTGCCCGCGCTGACCGCGGTGCTGGCCGATGTGGCGCGCCGCGGCGCGGACCTGATCGTCAACTGCGGTGACATCCTGTCCGGCCCGCTCTGGCCCGCCGAAACGGCCGAACGCCTGATGGCGCTGGACCTGCCCACGATCGCCGGCAACCATGAGCGCCAGCTGCTGCGTTGCGCCAGCGGCTCCGGCGGCGCGAGCGATGCGTACGGCTTTCAGCAGACCAGTGCCGCGCAGCGGACCTGGCTGGCCGGCTTGCCGACCACGCTGGCGCTGGACGGCGGCGTGTTCGTCTGCCACGGTCGACCCGACAGCGATCACGAATACCTGCTCGAAACGGTGGAATCTGCGGGCTCGCGCGTGGCCACTGCGGCCGAGGTGGCGCAGCGCCTGGCTGGCACGGCAGGGCAGGGCGCGGGCCTGCTGCTCTGCGGCCACAGCCACCTGCCTCGGCTGCTGCAGTTGCCCGACGTTCCCCGCACCGTGTGCGTGAACCCGGGCAGCGTGGGCCTGCCCGCTTTCGACGACGACCACATCGCTTTCCACATCCACCAGACCGGCAGTCCGCACGCACGCTACGCCTTGTGCGAATCCGATGCGCAGGGTCGCTGGAGCGTGGCGCAGATCGCCGTGGCCTACGACTGGCCAGCCGCCGCTGCGCAGGCCGCTCGCAATGGCGCCGCCGACTGGGCGCGCTGGCTCGCCACCGGCCTCGCCTGAAACAACCCTTCCAAACCAACACCCGGGGAACTCCCATGATCGAACGATGCCTCTTCAACGCCGACCACGAAGCCTTCCGCGACAGCTTTCGCCGTTTCGTGGAGAAGGAAATCACGCCGTTCCACGAAGGCTGGGAAGAGCAGGGTTACGTGGACCGCGAAGTCTGGCGCAAGGCCGGCGAAAACGGTTTCCTCTGCATGACCATGCCCGAGGCCTATGGCGGCGCCGGCGCTGACAAGCTGTATTCGGTGGCGCAGATGGAAGAGATCGCGCGAGCGGGCGTGAGCGGCATCGGCTTCGGCCTGCACAGCGAGATCGTGGCACCGTACATCCTGCACTACGGCACCGAGGCGCAGAAGCAGAAATACCTGCCGCTGCTGGCCACCGGCGAGATGGTGGGCGCCATCGCCATGAGCGAGCCCGCCGCGGGCAGCGACCTGCAGGGCGTGAAGAGCACCGCGATCAAACAACCTGACGGCAGCTACCTGCTCAACGGCAGCAAAACCTTCATCACCAACGGCTGGCACGCCGACCTGGTGATCGTGGTCGCCAAAACCGACCCGACCGCAGGCGCCAAAGGCACCAGCCTGCTGCTGGTGGAACAGGGCATGGTGGGCTTCAGCAAGGGCAAGCGCCTGAAGAAGCTGGGCATGAAAGCGCAGGACACGTCGGAACTCTTCTTCGACAACGTCAGCGTGCCCGCCGAGAACCTGCTGGGCGGTGAGGGCAGGGGCTTCATCTGCCTCATGGAGCAACTGCCCTGGGAGCGCCTGCAGATCGCGATCGGCGCGGTGGCTGCGGCGCAGGCAGCGATCGACTGGACGGTCGAGTACGTCAAGGACCGCAAGGTGTTCGGCCAGCCCGTTGCGAGCTACCAGAACACCCGCTACACCCTGGCCGAGCTACAGACCGAGGTGCAGGTGGCGCGCGTGTTCGTGGACAAGTGCTGCGAGCTGGTCGTGCAGGAGAAGCTCGACACCGCCACCGCCAGCATGGCCAAGTACTGGTGCAGCGACCTGCAGTGCAAGGTGATGGACGAGTGCGTGCAGCTGCACGGTGGCTACGGCTATATGTGGGAGTACCCGATCACCCGGGCCTACGCCGACGCGCGCGTGCAGCGCATCTACGGAGGCACCAACGAGATCATGAAGGAGGTGATCTCGCGCACCATGGGCCTGGGCGCACGCTGAGCCACTGGCGCCCGGTGCACACCGGCCACAGAAAAGCCAAAAGGCCCCGAGGGGCCTTTTGTGTATCTGGAGCGGGTGAAGGGAATCGAACCCTCGTATGAAGCTTGGGAAGCTGCCGTTCTACCATTGAACTACACCCGCGAAAACGGTTCGAATGATAACGCACCATGACCCATCCAGCGTCTTTCTGACACATTTTTCAAGGAGTTGCATATGCGTTTTCCCGCACGTTTTCCGGCACGTATGGTCCTCGTTGGCGCGCTCGCTGCGGCGCTGGCGGGTTGTGCTGCACCGGGTGGTCCGAACGAAACCGGCGGCATGGTCGTCGGTGGTGTGCTCGGTGGTGCCCTGGGCTCGCAGGTGGGCGGTGGCAGAGGTCGCACGGCGGCCACCATCGTGGGCGCGCTGATCGGTGCCAACATCGGCGCCAACGTCGGCCGCTCCATGGACAGCACCGACCGCATGCGCACCGCGCAGGTACTGGAAACATCGCAGACCGGCCAGCCGACCCAGTGGGTCAACCCCGACACGCGCAACCAGTACACCGTGACGCCCACGCGCACCTATGAATCGGCCGGCGCGCCCTGCCGCGAATACACCATGCGGGCGGTGGTGGGCGGCCGACCCGACGACGTCTATGGCCGCGCCTGCCGGCAGCCCGATGGCAGCTGGCAGGTGGTGAACTGATCGGCCCTGGGGCGGTTACTTCATGATGTCGCCGAGGCAGAGGTACTTGATCTCGACGTAGTCGTCCATGCCGTGGTGTGAACCTTCCCGGCCCAGGCCGGACTGCTTCACGCCACCGAAGGGCACGTGCTCGGTGGCCAGGATGCCGACGTTGATGCCGACCATGCCGTATTCCAGCGCTTCGGCCACGCGGTAGATGCGGCCGATGTCTCGGCTGTAGAAATAGCTGGCGAGGCCGAACTCGGTGTTGTTGGCCGCGTCAATGGCCTCTTGCTCGGTCTTGAACTTGAACACCGGTGCAAACGGTCCGAAGGTTTCTTCTTTCGCGCACAGCATGTCGGCGGTCGCATCGGCCACCACGGTGGGTTCGAAAAACTGACCCGCCAGCCGCTTGCCGCCCGCCACCACGCGCCCGCCCTTGGCCACGGCGTCGTCCACGTGGCGCTGCACCTTCACCAGCGCGGCTTCTTCGATCAACGGACCCTGGTTCACGCCGTCTTCAAAGCCGTTGCCCACCTTGGCGGTCTTGACCTTGGCGGCGAACTTGGTGACGAACTCGTCGTACACGCCTTCCTGCACGTAGAGGCGGTTGGAGCAGACGCAGGTCTGGCCGGCGTTGCGGTATTTGCTGGCGAAGGCGCCTTCAACCGCCGAGTCGATGTCGGCGTCGTTGAACACAATGAAGGGCGCATTGCCGCCCAGTTCCAGCGACATCTTCTTCACCGTGGGCGCGCTCTGCGCCATCAGGATGCGGCCCACTTCGGTGGAGCCGGTGAAGCTGATGTGGCGCACCACGTCGCTGGCGCAGATGACCTTGCCCACGGCGATGGAGTTCTGGTCGTCGGCCGTGATCATGTTGAGCACACCGGCCGGGATGCCGGCGCGGATGGCCAGCTCGGCCGCGGCCAGCGCGGTCAACGGCGTGAGCTCGGCGGGCTTGATGATGACGGGGCAGCCGGCGGCCAGCGCGGGCGCAACCTTGCGCGTGATCATGGCCAGCGGGAAGTTCCACGGCGTGATCGCCGCGCAGACGCCAATGGGCTGTTTCAGCACCATCAAGCGGCGGTTGTTGTCGAACTGGGGCAGGGTCTCGCCGTTGACGCGCTTGGCTTCTTCGGCGAACCACTCGACGAAGCTGGCGCCGTAGGCCACTTCACCCTTGGCTTCGGCAAACGGCTTGCCCTGCTCGGCGGTCATGATGCGGCCCAGGTCGTCCTGGTTGGCCATGAGCAGGTCGTACCACTTGCGCAGGATGATGCTGCGCTCCTTGGCGGTCTTGCCCTTCCAGCCGCCCCAGGCGGCGTTGGCGGCGGCGATGGCTTTTTCGGCATCGGCCGGGCCGAGGTTGGCCACGTCGGCGAGCTTCTGGCCGGTGGCGGGGTCGAGCACGTCAAAGCGGCTGTTGCCTTTCACCCACTCGCCGTTGATCAGCGCGTCGGTCTTCAGCAGGGTCGGGTCCTTCAGCAGGGCCAGGGGGGAGGTCTTCATGTCCATGGGATGTCTCTTCGTCAGGTTGTGATGCAAAAGGGCAGGTTCAGCGCATTTCAATTTCCACGAACACGACTTCGTGTCCGGTGGGGTTGATGACGTTGTGCTCCACGCCCACGTTCCGGGTGTACGACTGGCCCGGCGTCAGCGGTGCCGTGCGGTTGCCATCGGGTGTCTCCAGCAGCAGTTCGCCGCCGGTCATGGGCACGACCACATAGTCGTGTGCGTGGCGGTGCCAGCCTGTTTCCGCGCCCGGCGCAAAACGCCACTCGGTGACGATAACGCGTTCATTGGATATCTGCACGGTGGGGACGGCTTGGGGGCGACTCATGGGGTCTTCCTTGTGACAACGGGGTTCAGCGGTAGGCCACGCCGGGCAGCACGCACAACATTTCAAACAGCAGGTTGGCGCCCAGCAGCGCGGTGTTGCCGCTGGTGTCGTAGGCGGGAGAGACTTCGACCAGGTCGCAGCCCACGAGGTTCAAACCGCGGCAGCCCCGGATGATTTCCAGCGCCTGCGGCACGGTGAGGCCACCGATCTCGGGGGTGCCGGTGCCACCGGCGTAGGCCGGGTCGATGCCGTCGATGTCGAAGCTGAGGTAGGTGGGCGTGTCGGGGCTGATTTTTTCGCGGATCTGCGCCATCAATGGCGCCAGGCTGGACCACCAGACCTCGTGCGCCGGCACCACGGTAAAGCCCTGCTGGCGCGGCCAGTCGAAGTCTTCGGCCGAATAACCGCTGCCGCGCAGGCCGATCTGCCAGACCTTCTCGCCCTGCAGCAGGCCTTCTTCCACCGCGCGGCGGAACGGTGTGCCGTGGGCGATGGCCTCACCGAACATGTCGGGGTTCACGTCGGCGTGCGCGTCCACATGGATCAGCGCCACCGGGCCATGCTTCGCCTTCATCGCGCGCAGGATCGGCAGCGCGATGGTGTGGTCGCCACCCAGCGTGAGCGGGATGCAGCCGGCTTCGATGACCGGGCGGTAGTGCTGCTCGATGAGGTCCACCGATTTCAGCAGGTTGTAGGTGTTGATCGCCACGTCGCCGAGGTCGGCCACCTGCAGCGCGTCGAAGGGGGCGGCGCCGGTCGCCATGTTGTAGGGGCGGATCAGGCAGGATTCGGCGCGGATCTGGCGCGGGCCGAAACGCGCACCCGGGCGGTGGCTGGTGCCGGTGTCGAGTGGCACGCCGATGAAGCCGGCGTTGAGGCCTTCGGCACTGGTGGCGACAGGCAGCCGCATCATGCTGGCCAGTCCACCGAAGCGTGGCATGGCGTTGCCGCCCAGCGGCTGGTTGAAAGCGGATTCGCTCATGGCGTTCTCAGGCTCGCGGTCGCGTCAGCTGGAAATCCAGGTGCGCTCTGACCGATGGCCACTCGTGCGCCAGGATGCTGTAGACGCAGGTGTCCCGCAGCGCACCGTGTGCGTCGGGGTGGCGGTTGATCTGGTGCGAGCGCAGCACGCCATCGAGCTTGGCGCCCAGGCGCTCGATACCGCGCCGGCTCTGGTGGTTGAAGAAGTGGGTGCGGAATTCGACCGCGATGCAGTCCAGCGTCTCGAATGCGTGGGTCAGCAGCAGGCGTTTGCATTCGGTGTTGAGCGGGCTGCGCTGCACGGCCGTGCGGTACCAGGTGGAGCCGATCTCGACGCGGCGGTTGGCGGCGTCGATGTTCATGTAGGTCGTCATGCCCACCGCCTTGCCGCTGGCGTTGAGCACGGCAAAGGGCAACATGCTGCCAGCCTGCTGCAGGCCCAGTCGGCGCTGGATTTCGGCGGCCATGCCCTCTGGCGTGGGGATGGCGGTGTACCAGAGCTTCCAGAGTTCGCCGTCGCGCACGGCTTCGACCAGGTCGTCGTGGTGGGCAGCGGTCAGGGGAACGAGGCTGGCGTGCTGGCCGCGCAGCGTCGTGTCTTGGGTGAAGGGCATGTTGTTAGGGCTATTTGCGACGACCGCGCAGCCACTCCAGCGTCAGCATCAACGCGGTCGTGAACAGGATCAACAGGGTGGCGACAGCGGCGATGGTGGGCGAGATGTTTTCGCGGATGCCGGTGAACATCTGGCGCGGGAGCGTCACCTGCTCGGGGCCGGCGAGGAACAGCGTGACCACGACCTCGTCGAACGAGGTGGCGAAGGCGAACAGCGCGCCCGAGATCACGCCGGGGGCGATCACGGGCAGCGTGACGCGGAAGAAGGTCTCCAGCGGGCTCGCACCGAGGCTCAGGCTGGCTTTCACCAGGTTGTGGTTGAAGCTCTGCAGCGTGGCCAGCACGGTGGTGACGACAAAGGGCGCGCCCAGCGCGGCGTGCACGATCACCAGGCCCAGGTAGGTGTCGTTCAGCCCCCATTTGGCGAAGTACAGGTAGCTGCTCACACCCACCACCACGATGGGCACCACCATGGGCGCGATCAACAGGCTGGTGATGAAGCCCTTGCCAAAGAACTTGGTGTTGGCCAGGCCCATGGCCGCGAGCGTGCCGAGCACGGTCGCCAGCAGGGTGGCGAGGGGCGCAACGATGAAGCTGTTCTTCGCGGCTCGGATCCAGTCGTCGGAATGGAACATCTCGCGGTACCACTGCAGCGACCAGCCTTCAATGGGGTAGGCGAGGAACGAGCTGTCGCTGAACGACAGCGGGATGATCACCACCACCGGAAGCAGCAGGTAGACGATCACACCGATGCCGGCGCCGCGCAGGGCGAACCAGCCGAGCTTGTCGAGCAGGTTGTAGTAGGCGGGGAAGACGGGGAGCAACTTCATGACGGATTTCCTGTTAACCAAGGCTCAGCTCGGCCTTGGAGACCTTGCGGTACAGCGCGTAGAGCACCATGGTGGCGGTCAGCAGCACGCCACCGAGCGCGCAGGCCATGCCCCAGTTGACTTCGACGTTGGTGTACTGCGCGACGTAGTAGCTCAGCATCTGGTCGGCCGGTCCGCCGAGCAGGGCGGGCGTCACGTAATAGCCGATGCAGGTGATGAAGACCAGCAGGCCGCCCGCGGCCACGCCGGGGTAGGTCTGCGGCAGGTAGACGCGGAAGAAGCCGGCCAGCGGCGGGCTGCCCAGCGAGATGGCGGCGCGCAGGTAGTTCGGCGGCACCGATTTCATGACGCTGTACAGCGGCAGGATGGCGAAGGGCAGCAGGATGTGCACCATGGCGATGATCACACCCATGCGGTTGAACAGCAGGGGAATCGGCGCGTCGGTCGCGCCGATCCAGATCAGGAAGCGGTTGACCAGGCCGTTGTTCTGCAACAGCACGATCCAGGCGGCGATGCGCACCAGCACCGAGGTCCAGAAGGGCAGCAGCACCAGGATCAGCAGCACGTTGGCCTTGCGTGGGGAGAGCGTGCTGAGCCAGTAGGCGAGCGGGTAGCCGAGCAGCAGGCAGAAGAAGGTCACCACGGCGCTCATCTGGAAGGTGCGGCCCAGGATGTCGCTGAAGGCGGCCTCGTCGGCGCCCACGCGTTCGATGTCGCCCTGCGCATTGCGCTTGAGGTCGACCGCGGTCAGCAGGTAGTCGGGTGTCCAGCGCGAGCTGTTTTTCGCGATGGACTGCCAGTAAGGCAGTTCTTCCCAGCGCGCGTCGTGTTCAATGAGTTTGCTGCGTGCTTCGTCGGCACTCAGGTTGTCGCCCAGCGGCAGGGCGCGGTAGGTGCCCATGACCAGCGAGCGGGCGCCGGCCACCTCGCTGTTGAGGCGGCGGGCGAGCGTGCCGGCCTGAGCGGTTTCTTCGATGCCACTCAGGTCGGCCAGGATGGCGGCGTAGGCGGCGGCGGGTGGCGGGCTGGTGCGGTCCCAGTCGTTCAGTGCCTGGCCCGTGCGGGGCAGGACGTCGGCCACCTCGGGGTTTTCAACCGCCCGCACCAGCAAGGAACCCAGCGGAACCAGAAAAAACACCAGCAGAAAGACCAGCAGGGGCATGGTCAGCGCCAGGGCGCGCAGCTTCCTGCGCCGTTCGGCGCGGTGCAGCTGCGCGGCGAGGGTTCCCCCCGCCAAGGCCTGGCCAGTGCCCCCTGCGGGAGCGGATCGTTCGAGGGCGGCCCCTGCGAACGGCTGGAGTTCGGTTCCGCTGGCGCTCATCACTGCGCTGCCCAGGCGGAGAAGCGCTTCTCCAGGGCTTCACCCTGGTCGGCCCAGAAGCCGATGCCGAACTGCAGCGCGTCCTTGCTGTTGGCCGGCGAGGTGGGCAACATCCCCAGCACCTTGGCGTCGAGCTTGGTCAGGGCCTTGTTGTTGGTCGGGCCGTAGCTGATGTTCTTGGCGTATTCGGCCTGGGCATCGGGCGAGCTGGCCATGGCGATGAACTTCAGGGCGGCGTCCTTGTTGGGTGTGCCCTTGGGCATGACCCAGTAGTCCAGGTCGTAGATGCCGCCGGTCCAGGTGATCTTGAGGTTCTTGCCTTCGCGCTGGGCGGCGTCGATGCGCCCGTTGTAGGCGGTGGTCATGGCCACGTCACCGGCCACCAGGAACTGGGGCGGCTGCGCGCCGGCTTCCCACCACTGGATGTTGGGCTTGAGCTCGGTCAGCTTCTTGAACGCGCGCTCGGCGCCGTCTTTGGTGGCGAGCACTTTGTAGACGTCGGCGGGCTTCACGCCGTCAGCCATCAGCGCGAATTCGAGGTTGTAGCGGGCGCCTTTGCGCATGCCGCGTTTGCCGGGGAATTTCTTCACGTCCCAGAAATCGGCCCAGGTGGTGGGCGCGGTCTTGAGCTTGTCGCCGTCATAGGCCATCACGGTGGACCAGACGAAGGTGCCGACGCCGCACTCGTGCACGGCAGCTTTCTGGAAGTCGGCCTTGTTGCCGACCTTGGACCAGTCCATCTTCTCGAACAGGCCTTCGTCGCAGCCGCGGCTGAGGTCAGGGCTCTCGACTTCAACCACGTCCCAGGTGACTTTCTTGGCTTCGACCATGGCTTTGATCTTGGCCTGTTCGCCGTTGTATTCCACGGCGGTGATCTTGCCGCCACCGGCCTTTTCGTAGGCCTCGAAATAGGCCTTTTTCTGGGCGGCACCGTTGGCGCCACCGAAGTTGACGACGGTGAGCTGGCTCTGGGCCATCACCGGCAGGGCGACCATCATGGCCACGGCCAGGAAAACAGGTTTCAGTTTCATCGGACTTATCTCCAGGGGTTGAGGAACGGGGAACGGGAAAACAGGTTCAGCGGTATATACGGAGGTGCTCCGGCGGGATGTGCAGGCCGATGGTCTGGCCCGGGTCCATGTGGCCCATGTGCTGCAGCGGCACCTTGACGCTGATCTCGGGCTGGCCGCTGACCTGGCAGCGCAGGCGCAGGTGGTCGCCGAAATAGATCACGTCGCCTAGGGCCGCGCCGAGGCGGTTGTGGGTGGGACCTTCGCCGTTGACCACGGTGATGCGTTCGGGCCGCACGCTGCACTGCACCGTCTCGCCGGCTTGTGCCAGGTTGACGTTGACGCCGGTCAGGCGCGTGCCGTCGGCGAGCGCCACCTCGCAGTGTTCGCCGGTGGTCTGCACCACCTGGGCGTCGAGCACGGAGTTGTCGCCCACGAAGCTGGCGACAAATCGGTTGGACGGTGTTTCGTAGAGCCGGTCGACCTGGTCGATCTGCTGGATCACGCCTTCGCTGAACACCGCCACACGATCCGACATGGTGAGCGCTTCCGACTGATCGTGTGTCACGTAGACGAAGGTCACGCCCAGGCGGCGGTGCAGCGCCTTCAGCTCCAGCTGCATGTGTTCGCGCAGCTGCTTGTCGAGCGCGCCCAGCGGCTCGTCCATCAGCACCAGCTGCGGATCGAAGACCAGCGCGCGGGCCAGCGCCACGCGCTGCTGCTGGCCACCCGAGAGCTGGGTCGGGTAGCGCGCACCCATGTGGCCCATCTGCACCATGTCGAGCGCGCGCTTGACCTTGGTTTCGACGTCGGCCTTGCCGAGTTTGCGCACGGTGAGCGGATAGGCGATGTTGTCGGCCACGGTCATGTGCGGGAACAGGGCGTAGTTCTGGAACACCATGCCGAAGTTGCGCTTGTGCGGTGGCGTGCGCGTGATGGGCACGCCGTTCAGGCTGATCTCGCCCGAGGTCGGCGACTCGAAGCCCGCCAGCATCATCAGCGTGGTGGTCTTGCCCGAGCCCGAGGGGCCGAGCAGCGAGAGGAACTCGCCCTTCTGGATCTCCAGGTTCAGGTCCCGGACCACCAGGGTGTGGCCATCGTAGGTTTTCTGCACACCGGTGAAGGTGACGAGTGCGTTGCTGGTGGTCATGGGCGCGATCGGGTCGGAAAAGTGGACTGAAAGAGATTCAGGACTGGTCATGCAACCATCGTGCCTGGTGGGCGCCGAGGGCGGGTGGCGGCAGTTCGGCGACGGGGCGTTGCCCGTCCAGCACCATCGGATTGGCGATCATGGGTGGCACTGTGGCACTTTCGGCTTGTATCCGCAATCCGCGCGCCGCCACATGGGGATGCGCCATGACTTGAGCAATGTCAAGGATCGGTGAACAGGGCACGCCCGCAGCATCCAGCCGTTGCACCCAGTCGGCCGTGTCGCGTTGCATCGTCCAGCCGGTGAGCAGCGGCACCAGCGTGGCGCGGTGTTCCACGCGCGCCGGGTTGGTCGAGAAGCGCGCGTCGCGCGAAACTTCCGGGTGGTCGCAGGCCTCGCAGAAGCGGGCGAACTGGCCGTCGTTGCCCACGGCCAGCACCATGTGGCCGTCGCGTGTGGGGAACACCTGGTAGGGCACGATGTTCGGGTGCGCGTTGCCCATGCGTGTGGGTGTCTTGTTGCCGATCAGCTGGTTGCTGGCCTGGTTGGCCAGCATGGCCACCTGCACGTCGAACAGCGCGGCGTCGATGTGGCGTCCCTTGCCGGTGCGTGCGCGCTCGTGCAGCGCGGCGAGGATGGCGGTCGTGGCGTAGACCCCGGTCATCAGGTCGGTCACGGCGACGCCCACCTTCTGCGGCTCTTCGCCTTTGTTGCCGGTGATGCTCATAAGCCCCGCTTCGGCCTGGATCGCGAAGTCGTAGCCGGCCTTGTGCGCCAGCGGGCCATTCTGGCCGTAGCCGGTGATCGAGCAGTAGATCAGGCGCGGGTTGATGGCCTGCAGGCTGGTGGCGTCGAGACCGTACTTGGCGAGCTGGCCGACCTTGTAGTTCTCGATCAGCACGTCCGCCTCGCGCACCAGTTCACGCACCTTTTGAATGCCTTCGGCGCTGGCGATGTCGATGGCCACCGAGCGCTTGCCGCGGTTGGCGCAGACGAAATACGCGGCCACCCGGTCGGCGCCTTCGCCCCACCAGGGCGGACCCCAGCTGCGCGTGTCGTCACCAGCGCCCGGGCGCTCCACCTTCAGCACCTCGGCGCCGTAGTCGGCCAACAACTGACCGGCCCAGGGACCTGCCAATACGCGCGACAGGTCGAGCACACGAACGCCCGCGAGCGGGCGGGGTGCCGCGCTGCTCGCGCCGTCTGGGGGCTGATCGTTGGAGCTCATGCGCCTTGCAGCGCGTCGAGCGAGGCAGCAATGATCGCCAGGCCTTCATCGAGCACGGCGTCGCTGGCGGTCAGCGGCACCAGGATGCGCACCACGTTGCCGTAGGTGCCGCAGGTCAGGATGATCAGGCCGCGCTTGGTGGCTTCGGCGGCGAGCGCCTTGGTCAGGTCGGCATCGGGCTGGTGCACGTCGCCGTTCTTGCACAGCTCCATGGCGACCATGGCGCCCAGGCCGCGCACGTCGGCGATGCAGGGGTGCTTCTTCGCCAGCGTCTGCAGGCTGGCGGTGATGCGCTGGCCCACGTCGCGGCTGCGCTGCAGCAGGTCGTGTTTCTCAAACTCGTCGAGCACGGCCAGGGCCGCGGCACAGGCCATCGGACTGCCGGCATAGGTGCCGCCCAGGCCGCCGGCGGCGGGCGCGTCCATCACCTCGGCCCGGCCGACCACGGCCGAGATCGGAAAACCGCCGGCCATGGACTTGGCCAGGGTGATCAGGTCGGGGGCGATGCCGCTCTGTTCACAGGCAAACCAGGTGCCGGTGCGGCCAGCGCCGGTTTGCACCTCGTCGCAGATCATCAGGATGCCGTGCTGGTCGCACAGCGCGCGCAGGCGCTGCATCAGCTCGGGCGGCGCCACGTTGAAGCCGCCTTCGCCTTGCACCGGCTCGATGATGATGGCCGCCACGCGGCTGGCTTCGATGTCGTTCTTGAGGATGGATTCGACCGAGGCGATCGCATCGTCCACGCTCACGCCGTGCAGCGCGTTCGGGAAGCGGGCGTGGAAAATTTCGCCCGGGAACGGGCCGAAGCCGGTTTTGTACGGGGCGACCTTGCCGGTCATGCCCAGGGTCAGCAGGGTGCGGCCGTGGTAGCCGCCGGTGAAGGCGATCACGCCCGAGCGGCCGGTGTGGGCGCGCGCGATCTTGATGGCGTTTTCCACCGCTTCGGCACCGGTGGTCAGGAACAGGGTTTTCTTGGCGAAGTCGCCCGGGGCCTTGGCGTTCAGGCGCTCGGCCAGTTCCACGTAGGGTTCGTAGGCCAGCACCTGGAAACAGGTGTGGGTGTACTGGTCGAGCTGGGCCTTCACGGCCTCGATCACGGCCGGGTTGCGGTGGCCGGTGTTGAGCACGGCGATGCCGCCGGCAAAGTCGATGTAGCGGCGGCCTTCCACGTCCCAGATCTCGGCGTTTTCGCCCTTGGCGATGAAAATCTGGTGGCTGTGGCCGACGCCACGGGGGATGGCGGCCTGACGGCGGGCCATGAGCAGGGCGTTGGTGGCTTGGGATTCGCGTTGCATGCAGGGGGCTCCGATCATGAAGAAATTTCAGACTGGGGCGGACTGTAGGGCTCGCGGGCCACCAGTAACATATACAGACAGTGCCTGCACAGCGATGCACTGTGCAGCCCTACGGACCTGTACACATTTACCCTGATAGCGCCCCATGTTCACCCTGAACCCCAAAAGCACCAGCCCGCTCGTGGTGCAGATCGTCGAGGGGTTTCGCGACCTGATCCAGAGCGGCAACCTGCGCCCGGGCTCCAAGGCACCCTCCATCCGCCAGTTCGCCCACGCCCACGGCGTGAGCGTGTACACCGTGGTCGATGCCTACGACCGGCTGGTCGCGCTGGGCTATTTCGTCTCGCGCCCGCACTCGGGCTTTTTCGTGCGCAAGCGCGAAGGCGTGGCGCCGCAGGCGCCCGGCACGGTGCCCGCCGAGACGGCCAACTACAACTTCGACTCCATGTGGTACCTGCGCCGGGTGTTCGAAGCCCGCGCGCTGCGCATGAAGCCGGGCTGCGGCTGGCTGCCGGGCGACTGGCTGTTTGAAGAAGGCCTGCGCCGCAGCCTGCGTACGCTGGCGGCCGAAAACGTGGACCTGGGCGGCTACGGCGAACCCAAGGGCTTTGCGCCGCTGCGCCAGCTGGTGCGCGACCTGCTCGCAGAGCAGGAGATCGCCGTCAGCGCCGACCAGGTGCTGCTCACGCAGGGCTCCAGCCAGGCCATGGACCTGGTGGCGCGCCGCCTGGTGCGCCCGGGCGATCCGGTGCTGGTGGACGACCCCGGCTACCCCAACCTGCTGTTTTCACTGCGTTTCCTGGGCGCGAAACTGATCGGCGTGCCGCGCACCCCGGCCGGCTACGACCTGGCCGCGCTCGAAGCCCTGGTGCTGGAACACCAGCCCAAGGTGTTTTTCACCCAGCCGCGCCTGCAGAGCCCCACCGGTTCGGTGGCCAACCTCGCGCACTTGCACCGCGTGGTGCAACTGGCCGAGCAGCACCAGTTCACCGTGGTGGAAAACGACATCTACGCCGACCTCGACCCCGAGCCGCGCCCCTCGCTCGCCAGCCTGGACCAGTTGCAGCGCGTGGTCTACATCAGCAGTTTTTCCAAGACCATCTCGCCCAACATCCGCGTCGGCTTCCTGGCCGCGCCCCCCGATCTGCTGGAAGACTTTGCCCAGCTCAAGATGATTTCGGGCCTGACGTCTTCGGAGTTCAACGAGCGCCTCGCCTACGGCGCGCTGGTCGACGGGCGCTGGCGCAAACACCTGCGCAGCCTGCGCGAGCGCCTGGCGCAGGCGCACCAGCGCGTGGCGCAGCAGCTGGAGAACCTGGGTTTCGAACTGTTCTGCGAGCCCAAGGCCGGCATGTTCCTCTGGGCACGTCACCCCGACATCGCCAACGCGACCGAGCTGGCCTACAAGGCAGCGGAACAGGACATCCTGCTCGGCCCCGGCCACCTGTTCGCGCCCGACCTGCAGCCCAGCCCCTGGTTCCGCTTCAACGTGGCGTTCACCGAAGAGCCACAGGTGCTGGCGTTTTTGAAAGCGCAGAGCAAGGGCTGATTATTTTGCGTGGTGTTGGGCCGATGCCCGAACTGCGAAGTCTCAGGTTTGCACGGCGCCGGAGCGCGACCCGAACCGCAAGAAAAAACGCCACCCAGGGGCACCGCCGGGCCGGCTTTGCCGGACGGCCAGTGCCGTCCCCCTCCCGCCGAAGGCGAGAGAGAGGGAAGCCGCGAAGCGGCGCAGGGGGTGTTTCTCAGTGCTTCACCATGATGTGGCGTGCGCAGCTGTAGTCTTCCAGCGCGTAGACCGACATGTCCTTGCCGTAGCCCGAGTGTTTCATGCCGCCGTGCGGCATCTCGGACACCAGCATGAAGTGGGTGTTGACCCAGGTGCAGCCGTACTGCAGGCGGGCAGCGATGTTCATGGCGGTGCCCACGTCGCTCGACCAGACCGAGCTGGCCAGGCCGTACTCGGAATCGTTCGCCCAGGCCACGGCCTGCTCCGCGTCTTTCACGCGGGTGATGGACACCACCGGGCCGAAGACCTCGCTGCGCACGATCTCGTCTTCCTGCAGCGCGCCGGCGATGACGGTGGGTTTGTAGAAGAAGCCCTTGTTGCCCACCGTGCTGCCGCCGGCCGTGACCTCGGTGTGGGCCAGCTGGGCCGCGCGGTCCACGAAGCTGGCGACGCGGTCGCGCTGGCGGGCCGAGATCAGCGGGCCCATCTCGACGCCGGGTTCCTGCTGGCTGCCCACCTTGATGGATGAGACGGCGCTGCTCAGGTCGGCCACCAGCTTCTCGTAGATCTTGTCGGTGGCGTAGACGCGGCAGGCGGCGGTGCAGTCCTGGCCGGCGTTGTAGTAGCCGAAGGTGCGCAGGCCTTCGACCACGCTGCCGAGATCGGCGTCGTCGAGCACGATCACCGGGGCCTTGCCGCCGAGTTCGAGGTGGGTGCGTTTGATGCCGCGCGCGGCGGCTTCCATGATCTTGCTGCCGGTGGAGACGTCACCCGTGAGCGAGGCCACGCGGATGCGCGGGTCGCGGATCAGCGGCGCGCCCACGGAGTCGCCCCGGCCGCACACGATGTTGACCACGCCCGGGGGCAGGATGCTGGCCAGCAGCTCGCCGAAGCGCAGCGTGGTCAGCGGCGTGTTTTCCGAGGGCTTGAGCACCACGGTGTTGCCCATGGCGATGGCGGGGCCGAGCTTCCAGGCGGCCATCATGAGCGGGTAGTTCCAGGGCGCGATGGAGGCCACCACGCCCAGCGGGTCGCGCCGGATCATGCTGGTGTGGCCCGGCAGGTATTCGCCCGCCAGCGGTCCCGACATGTTGCGGATGGCGCCGCCGAAGAAACGGTAGACATCGGCGATGGCGGGGATTTCGTCGTTGCGCGCGGCAGACAGGGGCTTGCCGCAGTTCAGCGATTCCAGCATGGCGAGTTCGTCGCCATGGGCTTCGATGGCATCGGCGATCTTGAACAGGTAGGCACTGCGGTCGCGCGGCGTGAGAGCGGCCCAGGTGGGGAAGGCGGCGCTGGCCGCGTCCACCGCCAGGCGCAGCTGGTCGGCGCTGGCCTCGCGCACGTCGCACAGCAGTTCGCCCGTGCTGGGGTTGAGGATGGGTTCGACGCGCCCTTCGCCGGCCACGCTGTGGCCGTTGATCAGGAGTTGGGTGGTGAATCGGGTGGCAGCCATGTCGGGTTCCAGAGGTGGGGTTGAAACAGAGCGGAAGGGAGCGGGGTGTTCAGCGGGCGTTCGGGCTGGCGTCACCTTCGCGGGTGAGGCGCCAGGCCAGCAGGATCAGCGGCATGGTGATGACCATGATGGCCAGCGCCACCACGTTGGTGATGGCCGCTTCGCGCGGGCGCCCGAGCTGGCCCATGAGCCAGATGGGCAGGGTCTTGTCGGTGCCGGCGGTGAAGGTGGTCACGATCAGCTCGTCCACTGATAAAGCGAAGGCCAGGATGCCGCCGGCCAGCAGGGCGGTGCCGAGCTGCGGCAGGATGATGTGGCGCAGCGTGGTCAGGGTGTCGGCACCCAAGTCCATCGATGCCTCCCACAAACGGCTGGGCAGGCGCCGCAGGCGGGCCACCACGTTGTTGTGCACGATGACCACGCAGAAGGTGGCGTGGCCGACCACGATGGTCCAGAAACCCGGGTTGACCTCCATGAGCCTGAAGGCCGAGAGCAAGGCAATGCCGGTGACGATGCCGGGCAGGGCGATCGGCAGGATCAGCATGGTGGTGAACGCGTCCTTGCCAAAGAAACGGTCGCGGTTCAGGGCCGCGGCGGTGAGTGTGCCCAGCACCATCGCGATGACGGTGGCCATCGCCGCCACCGCCAGCGAGAGGTAGATCGCCTCATGGATGTCGGTGCGTTCGAGGGCGCGGGCGAACCAGCGCAGGGTCAGCCCTTCCATGGGGAAGCTGTAGTTGCTGTCGGCGCTGTTGAAGGCGTACAGCGCGATGAACAGCAAGGGCAGGTGCAGGAAGGCCAGGCCCGCGTAGGCGGCGAGGCGCAGCGGTGTGAATTTAGAGCGCATTGAAGGCCCCCAGGCGGCGTGCCATGGCGAGGTAAAGCGTGATCAGCACGATGGGCACGCAGGTGAAGGCCGCGGCCATGGGAATGTTGCCGATGGTGCCCTGCATGGTGTAGACCATGTTGCCGATGTACAGGCCCGAGGGACCGACCAGCTGGGGAATGATGTAGTCGCCCAGCGTGAGCGAGAAGGTGAAGATGGAGCCCGCGACCACGCCCGGGAAGGCGAGGGGCCACAGCACGGTGCGGAAGGTCTGGAACGGGCGGGCACCGAGGTCGCCCGAGGCCAGCAGCAGGTTGGCCGGCACGCGTTCGATGGCGGCTTGTATGGGCAGCACCATGAAGGGCAGCCAGATGTAGGTGAACACCAGAAAGCGGCCCAGGTTGGAGGTGGCGAGCGTGTCGCCGCCGATGACCGGAATGGACAGCACCGCCTGCAGAACGCCTTGCAGCCCCAGCGCATTGATCACCCAGTAGATCACGCCGCCCTGCGCCAGCAGCACGGTCCAGGCGTAGGCCTTGACGATGTAGCTGGCCCACATGGGCAGCATCACGCCGACATAGAAAAAGCCCTTCTCGGCCGGACCGGCGTGGTGGGCCATGTACCAGGCCATGGGAAAGCCGATGAGCGCGGTGGCCAGCGTCACGGCGATGGCCATGCCCAGGGTGCGCAGCACGATGTCCAGGTTGGCGGGAACGAGCAGGTTGACAAAGTTGTCGGTGGTGAACTCGGCCACGACCGACATGCTCATGTCGTCGAACACAAAGACGCTCTGGCTCAGCAGCGTCAGCAGCGAGCCCAGGTACACCACGCCAAACCACAGCAGCGGCGGCGTGAGCATCAGCAGCAGCGTGAGCGTGCGCCGCTGGTAGAAGAAGTTGGAGAGGGTGCGCATGGCCGATGTCCTCACAGCCTCTCAGGCGTCCAGCATCACCATGTGCTGCTGCGCCCAGCTGAGCGCAACCCGCTGGCCCGCCTGGGTGTGGGCGGCCAGTGCCGACGCGGCTTCGCCTTCAGCCTGCAGGGCGGTGATCACCTGTTGGCCCACCTGCACCTCCAGCCGCTGGCTGGCGCCCAGAAACTGGATCGCGAGCACCTCGCCCTCCACCTGCCGGCGACCGGCGGAAGGGGTGGCCCCCGCCCGGTGCACAGCGATGTTTTCCTGGCGCACGGCAAACGCCTGTGGCCTGCCGGTGAGCGTTTGCGCCAGAGCGGTGTCGATGACGTTGGCGCTGCCGACAAAGTCCGCCACGAAACGCGTGCGGGGCTGGTGGTAGAGCTCGCGTGGACTGGCGATCTGCTCGATCTTTCCCTGGTTGAACACCGCCACGCGGTCCGACATCGAGAGCGCTTCGCCCTGGTCGTGCGTGACGTAAACGAAGGTGATGCCCAGCTTGCGGTGCAGCACCTTCAGCTCGACCTGCATCTGCTCGCGCAGCTTCATGTCCAGTGCGCCCAGGGGCTCGTCCAGCAACAGGATGCGCGGCCGGTTGACCAGGGCCCGTGCGAGCGCCACGCGCTGGCGCTGGCCGCCCGAGAGCTGGGCCGGCGTGCGTTCGGCGTGGTCGGGCAGGGCCACCATGGCCAGGGCCTCGCGGGCCTGGGCGTGGCGCTCGGCCTTGGGCACTTTTCGCACCATCAAACCGTAGGCCACGTTGTCCAGCACGTTCATGTGCGGGAACAGCGCGTAGTCCTGGAACACGGTGTTCACGTCGCGCTCGTAAGGCGGCGTGCCCGAGGCTTCCCGGCCCATCAGGGTCAGGCTGCCATGGGTCGGTTGTTCAAAGCCGGCCATCAGCCGAAGCGAGGTGGTCTTGCCGGAACCCGAAGGCCCCAGCATGGAGAAGAATTCACCTTCCTTCACGGTGAAGCTGACACCATCCAGCGCCTTCACGTCGCCGTAGTGCCTGGACACGTCTTTGAACTCGATGGCGTCGGTCATGCAGAAATCTTCAATCAGGGATGCGGTTCGGTTCAGTGGTCCATGGCGTCGGAGCAAACATCAGCACGAGGCGCGACGGCTCCCCCAGCCCAGGGCACCGCCGGGCCGGCTTCGCTGGACGGCCAGTGCCGTCCCCCTCCCGCCGAAGGCGAGAGAGGGGGGTGACGCGAAGCGGCGCGGGGGGTGATGCCTCTTACCTTCCGCCCATGATCGCGATGTAGTCCATCGCCCACTTGGCGTACGGGACACAGGTGCCTTGCGAGGCGCACTTGGCCTGGGGGGTCTTCCAGAACTTGATCTTGGCCAGGTCGTCAAAGCCGTTGACCTTGCAGAAGTCGCTGCCGCCGGGGGCTTTGGCTTTGCAGGCGGCCGGGGTGACAGGCACGGTGCCAAACCATTCGGCCAGAGGGGCCTGCAGCTGGTCGCTGAGCTGGTGCTCCATCCACTGGTAGGCGCAGTTCACGTTCTTGGCGTTCACATGCAACATGGTGGTGTCGGCCCAGCCGGTGGCACCTTCCTTGGGCACCACGGAGGCAATGGGCTTCTTCTCGCCCTTGAGCGAGTTCACCATGAAGCCCCAGGAGCCCGAGGCGACCACGCCCTCGCTCTTGAAGTCGTTCATCTGCACCGTGGCGTCGTGCCAGTAGCGGTGGGTCAGTTTCTTCTGCCCGCGCAGCAGCTCCAGCACGGCGGCGTACTGTTTTTCGTTGAGCTCGTAGGGGTCTTTGATGCCCAGCTCGGGCTTCTTGGACATCAGGTACAGCGCCGCATCGGCGATGTAGATGGCACCGTCGTAGGCTTGCACGCGGCCCTTGTTCGACTTGCCGTCGGGCAGTTTCTGCTCTTCAAACACCACCGACCAGGAGTCGGGCGCCTTCTTGAAGACGTCGGTGTTGTACATCAGCACGTTGGGGCCCGACTGGTAAGGCACGCCGTAGTGTTTGCCGTCCACCGTGTGCCAGGCGGCGTTCTGCAGGCGGGTGTCGATGTTCTTGTAGCTGGGCATCAGGCCCACATCCACCTCCTGGACCAGCTTGGAGGCGATCAGCCGTCCGCTGGCGTCGCCGGAGGCGGTCACGATGTCGTGGCCACCGGCTTTCATCAGGGACACCATTTCGTCGGAGGTGGCGGCGGTCTTGACGTTGACCTTGCAACCCGATGCCTTTTCAAAGCTGGTGGTCCAGTCGTAGGCCTTGTCGGTTTCGCCGCGTTCGATGTAGCCGGCCCAGGCAATGATGTTGAGCTGTCCCTCGCCCTTGCCAATGGCCTTGGGCGGGGCTGCGAGGCTGGATGCGGCGGAGGCAACCGCCAGCAAACCAAACAGAATTGTGCGGGTCTGGGACATAGGAACTCCTGACAGGGGTGGTTGGGGCGCGCTGGTGCGAGCCTGAGAGGCATCTTAGGTATTGCCCCTGTGCAGAACCATACCGGGCAAACAATAGAATCCATCGGTAAAACAGAAACCTCGCACCAGGAAACGCTTTTTTAGGGGGTTACCCTGTGCCTCAAAGCGGTGCATTTGCGGGTTTACCCTTTAATCGGTCCAAAAGAGTGCCTGAAAGGGCGAAATGACCCGATGAGCACCTCGTTCAAGAGCATTCGGTATTTCATAGCGGTTGCGGAATCGGGCTCCATCTCGGCCGCCATCCACGAGCTGGGGGTTTCGCAATCTGTCGTGTCGCAGGCCATCGCGCAGATGGAGGCCGATCTGGGCACCTTGCTGTTCGAGCGCCGGGCCCGCGGCATGTCGCTCACGCACGCGGGACACCAGTTTCTGCGCCATGCGCACCAGATCGACGTGGCCATGCGCAACGCGCGCGACGCCCTGGCCTCGCGGCCGCACACCGTCACCGGCAGCCTCAACGTGGGCGTGACCAGCCTGATGGTGGGCTACTACCTGCCGTTTCTGCTCGACCGATTTCGCCGCGTGTTCCCGCGTATCCAGGTGCAGATCACCGAAGACCGGCGCGACTACCTGGAGCACCTGCTGATCAGCGGCGAGCTCGACGTGGCGCTGATCGTGGTGTCCCAACTGCAAAACCGCCAGGCGCTGGAGACCGAAACCATCCTGCGCTCGGGCTGGCGGGTGTGGCTCCCTGTCAACCACCGCCTGGCGGGCGAGGAAAAGATCGAGGCCACCGAGCTGGCCCGGCAGTCGCTGGTGTTGCTGCAGGTGGATGAGTTGGGTGACGCCACCACCGCCTTGTGGAACGCCGGCGGTGCGGACCCCACGGTGCTGATCCGCACCTCGTCGGTGGAAGCCGTGCGCAGCCTGGTGGCCACCGGCGCCGGCTGCTCGGTGTTGCCGGACATGCTGTACCGGCCGTGGTCACTGGAGGGCGATCGCATCGAAGCCCGGCCGCTGGCCCACGCACTGCCGCACCTGGAGGTGGGTCTGGCCTGGCGCAAAGGCGCCGTGTTGCCGGAGTCGCTGAGCAATTTCCTGACGGCCGTGCGCCCCACGCTCGAAGGGCATGCGCCGGGCGGCGTTGGCCACGTCCGGTAGCTGCCTGCCCGCAGGCGCGCTCGGCGCCCCGGACGCCCGTCGGGCGATAATGTAAAGCTGTTCAGAACCTGCACGAAGCACCACCGACATGACCCGCCCAGCCTCCGTTGCCGACATCCGCAAGACCTTCCTGGACTTCTTCGCCTCCAAGGGCCACACCGTGGTGGCGTCCAGCCCGCTGGTGCCGGGCAACGACCCCACGCTCATGTTCACCAACTCGGGCATGGTCCAGTTCAAGGATGTGTTCCTCGGCACCGACAAGCGCAACTACGTGCGCGCCGCGTCGGTGCAGGCCTGCCTGCGCGCCGGCGGCAAACACAACGACCTGGAAAACGTGGGCTACACCGCCCGCCACCACACCTTCTTCGAGATGCTGGGCAACTGGTCCTTCGGTGACTACTTCAAGCGCGAGAGCCTGAAGTGGGCCTGGGAGCTGCTGACCGAGGTCTACAAGCTGCCGGCTGAGCGCCTGCTGGCCACGGTGTATGAAGAGGACGACGAGGCCTACGACATCTGGACCAAGGAAATCGGCCTGCCGCCCGAGCGCGTGATCCGCATCGGCGACAACAAGGGCGGCCGTTACAAGAGCGACAACTTCTGGATGATGGCCGACACCGGCCCCTGCGGCCCCTGCTCGGAAATCTTTTACGACCACGGTGACCACATCCCCGGCGGCCCGCCCGGCAGCCCCGACGAAGACGGCGACCGCTTCATCGAGATCTGGAACAACGTGTTCATGCAGTTCAATATGGACGAAACCGGCGCCGTCACGCCGCTGCCCGCGCCCTGCGTGGACACCGGCATGGGCCTGGAGCGCCTGGCCGCGATCCTGCAGCACGTGCACAGCAACTACGAGATCGACATCTTCGACGCGCTGATCAAGGCCGCAGGCCGAGAGACCGGCACCGCCGACCTCACCAACCCCTCGCTCAAGGTGATCGCCGACCACATCCGCGCCACCGCGTTCCTGATCAGCGACGGTGTGATCCCCAGCAACGAAGGCCGCGGCTACGTGCAGCGTCGCATCGTGCGCCGCGCCATCCGCCACGGCTACAAGCTGGGTCAGAAGACGCCGTTCTTCCACAAGCTGGTGCCCGATCTGGTGCGCATGATGGGTGAGGCGTACCCCAATATGGCCTCGCAAGCCCAGCGCATCACCGAGGTGCTGAAAGCGGAGGAAGAGCGTTTTTACGAGACACTGGCCAACGGCATGGAAATCCTCGACGCAGCCCTGGCCGGAGGCGAGAAACAACTGCCAGGTGAAGTGGCCTTCAAACTGCACGACACCTACGGTTTCCCGCTCGACCTGTCCGCCGACGTCTGCCGCGAACGCGGCCTGAGTGTGGACGAGGCGGGCTTCCACGCCGCCATGGAAAAACAGAAGGCAGCGGGCCGTGCGGCCGGCAAGTTCAAGATGGACAAGGCGCTGGAATACACCGGCGCTGGCAATGTCTTCGTGGGCTACGAACAGCTCGAAGCCCCCGCCAAGGTGGTGGCGCTGTACCTGGACGGCACGGCCGTGGCCGAACTCAAGGCCGGCCAGCAGGGCGTCGTGGTGCTGGATACCACCCCGTTCTACGCCGAGAGCGGCGGCCAGGTGGGTGACGAAGGGGTGATCACCAGCGGCTCGGCCAGTTTCACTGTGGGCGACACGCAGAAGATCAAGTCCGACGTGTTCGGCCACCACGGTGTGATGGAGCAGGGCACGCTCGCCGTGGGCGACACGGTGAGTGCCAGCGTGAACCTGGACCGGCGCGCCGCCACCGTGCGCAACCACAGCGCCACCCACCTGATGCACAAGGCCCTGCGCGAGGTGCTGGGCACGCACGTGCAGCAGAAGGGCTCGCTGGTCGACGCCGACAAGACGCGCTTCGACTTCACGCACAACGCCCCGGTGACGGACGCGCAGATCCGAGAGATCGAGCAGCGCGTGAACGCCGAGATCGTGGCCAACGCGGCGACGCAGGCGCGCGTGATGGACATCGAAGCGGCGCAGAAGACCGGCGCCATGATGCTGTTTGGCGAGAAATACGGCGAGACCGTGCGTGTGCTCGACATCGGCTCCAGCCGTGAACTCTGCGGTGGCACGCACGTCGGGGCCACGGGCGACATCGGCTTCTTCACCATCACCGCAGAAGGCGGTGTGGCTGCGGGCGTGCGCCGCGTGGAAGCGGTGACCGGCCTGAACGCGCTGGCCTACGTGCAGGGCATGGAAGCCACGCTCGGTGGTGTGGCCGGCACGCTCAAGGTCACGCCCGGCGAGGTGCCCGCGCGTGTGGGCGCACTGCTGGACCAGATGCGCGATCTGGAGAAGGAAATGAGCGCGCTCAAGAGCCGTCTGGCCTCGGCGCAGGGCGACGAGCTGGTGAACCAGGCGGTCGAGGTCAAGGGCATCAAGGTGCTGTCGGCGGTGCTGGCCGGGGCCGACGCCAAGGGCCTGCGTGAGACCATGGACAAGCTGAAAGACAAGCTCAAGTCGGCGGCCATCGTGCTGGCCACCGTGGACGGCGGCAAGGTGCAGATCGCTGCGGGTGTGACCGCCGATGTGATGGGCAAGGTCAAGGCCGGCGAGCTGGTGAACTTTGTGGCCCAGCAGGTGGGCGGCAAGGGCGGTGGCAAGCCCGACATGGCCATGGCCGGCGGTACCGATGCGAGTGGCCTGCCCAAGGCGCTGGCTTCGGTGCAGGCCTGGGTGGCCGAGCGGGTGTGATCGCTTGCGCGCCTGTCAGCGATTGCCCGGGACCCTGAAGCCATGCCGCGTATCCAGATCGATCTGCCCGATCACTTCGCTTTCAGCACGGAGATGTCGATCTACATCAGCCACGTCAACCAGGGCGGGCACCTGGACAACGCGCAACTGCTGACGCTGGTGTCTGAAGCCCGGGTGCGTTACTTCAAGTCCCTGGGTTACACCGAGTCCGATGTCGCCGGCCATCCCATCGTCGTCGGCGACATCGTGGCGCAGTACAAGGCCGAGGGCTTTCATGGCGAGACCATGCGGGTGAGCCTGCTGCCACAGGACCCCAACAAGTACGGTTTCGACCTGGTCTACCGGATGGACAACGTGGAATCGGGCCGCGAGGTGGCGCGAGGCAAGATCGGCATCGTGTTCATCGACCGCGAAACCCGGCGCGTGGCGCCCATCCCGGCCCGCTTCCGGGCGCAGGTGCTGGCTGAAAGCTGAACGGCATCAGCCGGGCCAGTCCAGCGCGCGCTGGCTCCGGAAGGCTCGCGGCGCGCCCGTCACCGGGTCCGTGAACGCGATGCCTCGCGCCAGCAGGCGCAACGGGTTCGCAAAATCTTCCGCTTCGTCCGGCCCGTGCAGCACGGTCGGGTAGAGCTGGTCGCCCACGATGGGCAGGTCGAGCGCGTTCATGTGCACCCGCAGCTGGTGGCGTTTGCCGGTGACGGGTTCCAGCGCATAGCGCGCCCAGTCGCCGCGCCGCTCCAGCACATCGATGCGTGTCTCGCTGTTCGGCTCACCAGCCACCTCGTTCATGCGGAAAAAATCGGTCGGGTGTTCCACGATGCGGCTGCTGCTCGTGCGCGGCCAGGTCCATGCGTCGGTGGCCGGCGCGATGGCCTCGTAGGTCTTTTGCATGGTTCGCCCACTGAAGAGCGCGTGGTAGGTCCCGCGCTCGGCGGGATTCACGGCAAACAGCACCAGCCCGGCGGTTTCGCGATCAATGCGGTGCAGCGGTGCCAGCTGTGGCAGGCCGAGCTTGCGTTGAAGGCGCACCAGCAAAGTCTGCTGCACATAGCGCCCGCCCGGCGTCACGGGCAGAAAGTGCGGTTTGTCGGCCACCACCAGGTGCGCGTCCTGGTAGAGCACCGTTTCTTCAAACGGCACCACCCCTTCGTCTGGCAGCTCGCGGTAGTAATACAGCCGCGTATGGCCCCGGTACGGCGCCTCGGGCGGTACGGCCTGGCCCGCTTCGTCCAGCACCGCGCCCGTGGCCAGCCGCTCGGCCCACGCCGCGCGACCCACCGTGGGCAGGCGCTCGTCCAGAAAGTCGATCACGCCGGGCCAGCGCTGATCCCCGGCTTTGACCCCTGGCAGTGCGACGCAGCTGGGCGACACACCGTCGCGGGCGGGAATGAGCGGGTTCTTGGTGGATCGGGCCATGGCGGAGGAGGGTGAGCGAAGGAAATGCGGGTATTCTCTGCGCCTTCACCACAGGACCCCGCCGTGATCAAAGCCGCCAACCTCTCCGACACCGTCATCCGTGCCCGCCTGGCGCTGGCGCTTGGTGTGAGCAGCCTGCTGCTGAGCGGCTGCGCGGTGGTGGCCGCGGTCGATGTGGCGGCATCGGCGGTGGTGGGGGTGGCCGGCCTCGCGGTGGACGCGGCGGTCGGCACGGCCCGCATCGGCGGCCAGCTCATCGGTGCAGGGGCTGACGCGGCACTGGACTCGGACGAAGCCGAGGACGATTGACCCGATGTTCCGTATCCGTTTTCCACGGCGCCGGAGCACCACCCTCACCGCCTGAAACAACGCCACCCGCAGGCACCGCCGGGCTGGCTTTGCCAGACGGCCAGTGCCGCCCCCCTTGAGGGGGGTGACGCGAAGCGGCGCGGGGGGTGTTCCAATTCAGGCGCGCACAAACACCAGATCCCACACGCCGTGGCCCAGTTTGATGCCGCGGTTCTCGAATTTGGTCAAGGGCCGGTAGTCCGGCTTGGGGACGTAACCGTCGCTGCCGGCCGCGGCCGTGTTCCTCAGCAGCGGCTCGGCACTCAGGACTTCCAGCATCTGCTGCGCATAAGGTTCCCAGTCGGTCGCGAGGTGCAGGTAACCACCCGGTTTCAGGTGGCGCGCCAGGCGGTTCACGAACGGGGTCTGGATCAGGCGGCGCTTGTGGTGCCGCGTCTTGTGCCAGGGATCGGGGAAGAAGATGTGCACGCCGTCCAGGCTGCCCTCGGGCAGCATGTGGTCAAGCACTTCGACCGCGTCGTGGCGGAAGATGCGGATGTTCTGCAGGCCCGCTTCGCCCACGAGCTTGAGCAGCGCGCCCACGCCGGGTTCGTGCACCTCGCAGCAGAGGAAGTTGTCGCCAGGGCGCACGGTGGCGATGTGCGCGGTGGCGCCGCCCATGCCGAAGCCGATCTCCATGATCAGTGGCGCAGCGCGGCCGAAGGCGGCCGTGGTGTCCAGTGTCTGGCTGGCGTCGTAGTTGAGCAGAAACTGAGGCCCGAACTGTTCGTAGGCGCGTGCCTGGCCCGGGCCGGTACGTCCGGCCCGCAACACATAGCTCTTGATCACGCGCATGAAGGGCACGCCATCGGGCTGTGGTGTTCCGGCGGGAGGGGGGGCTTGGTCGGCGGTGGCGTTGTCGGGGATGTCAGGGTTCATGGTGCGGCGCGAGAGGGGAGGGAGATTGTAGGAGCCCGGCTCGGTGTGGCGCGGCGCGCACCGTGATTTCCCGTCGGGGGCAGAATGGGGGTGAACGACTCCACAACCTTTTCAGAAAATCCCCATGAACGCCACCAAACTCATTGCCCTGGTCCTGATCGCTGGCGGCGCACTGGCCCTGATCTACGGCGGCTTCAGCTACACGCAGGACACCACCGCGGTGAAGCTGGGGCCGCTGGAATTGACCGTGAAGGAAAAAAAGACGGTCAATGTGCCGCTGTGGGCGGGCATCGGTGCCATCGCGGTGGGGGGGCTGTTGCTGGTCATGGGCGGGCGCAAAGGCTGAACCCGTCCTTCCACTGGCTGATCCAGGCTTGGAGGGCTTCCGGCACCGATCCGGCAACCGTGTGCAACCCCAGCGTCGCGGCCGCCCGTTGCAGCGCCAGCACCGGTTCGCCCAGGTCCAGCGCCTGGGCCCCGTTCTGTTTGCTGAGCTTTTCACCGTTGGCGCCCAGCACCAGCGGGGTGTGCAGGTAAGCCGGCAGGGGCAGGCCCAGCGACCGCTGCAGCGCGATCTGGCGCGGCGTGTTGTCGGCCAGGTCTTCACCGCGCACCACGTGCGTGATGCCCTGCGCGGCGTCGTCCACCACCACGGCGAGCTGGTAGGCCCAGGGGCCGTCGGCGCGTCGCAGGATGAAGTCACCGACCTCGTGGACCACGTTCTGCGCCTGCGGGCCCAGGCGGCGGTCGGTCCATGTCATGACAGCCGGCTCGTGCGGCACCGCAAAGCGCCAGGCGCGCGCGGGCTTGCCCTGCAGCCCGCCGTTTTCGGGGCGGCAGGTGCCGGGGTAGACGGCCGCGTGGTGGCGCTCGCGGTTCAGCCCTGCCGCTTGCAAAGCCGCTTCGATGTCCTTGCGCGAGCAGCCGCAGGGGTAGGCACGGTCCTTGGCGACGAGCTGGTTCAGTGCCTGCAGGTAGAGCGCCCCCCGCTCTGATTGCCAGACCTCGGGTTCGTCGCTGACCAGGCCGCAAGTGGCGAGCTGCTGCAGGATGAGACGGTCGACACCGGGCACGCAGCGCGGCGTGTCCACGTCTTCGATGCGCACGATCCAGATGCCGCCGTGGGCACGGGCGTCAAGCCAGCTGGCCAGCGCCGCCACGAGCGAGCCCGCATGCAGCGGGCCGGTGGGGGAGGGCGCGAAGCGACCCCTGTAAAGCACTGTCATGGGTTTTCACCCGCGACGCGTTCACACCATGGCCAGAGCCAACTCCAGGCCGGAAACGAAGGCGTCTTCCACGCGGTGGCCCAGGCACCAGTCGCCGCAGAGGCCGATGCCGAGCGACTTGTCGTACACATAGGGCCGGCCCAGCGGTTGCTGGGTCTGCGCGAAGCGCCAGCGGTGCACCACGGCGTGGGTCGGGGTGGCGCGGATGCCGGTGATCTCGGCGAAGCCTTTGAGCAGCTTGGCCTTGACGCGCTCGGCATCGTCTTCCAGGTGTTTGCTGGACCATTCCGGGCTGGCCTGGATGGTCCAGCGTTCGATCGGTTCGCGGCGGGGCTTGCTGTTCTCGCGCGCCAGCCAGCTGATGCGGTGGTGCACGCTGCGCGCGGCGTTCCACTGGGGCCCGATGTGGGGCAGGCCGGGTTGCATGGCCTGGGGGTAGGCGACCATGAGCGTCCAGCAGGGGGCAACCTGCACGGGAGCCAGGGACTGGCGCAGCTCGGGCGAGTGGCCGGAGACCAGCAGCAGGTCGTGGGCCTGGAGGTGCGGAATGGCGAGCACCACGCGATCGAAGCCGCCGAGCACATGCTGGCCGCCTTCGGCGTCTTCGGTGCGCAGTTGCCACTGCTCGGGATGCAGCACATCGCGTTCGATGTGGGTGACGCGGGTTTCGGTGAGCGTGCGCGCGGGCAAGTCGCCATAAAGCTCCGGGTGGGCCAGGGGTTGGACCCAATGCTCGACCAGGCCGCTCATGCCGGGGGTGGCCACAAAATGCGGCTCGGATGGGGGCGGAGAGCTGGCCAGCACGTGACCGAATTCGTCGAGCACGCGCACCGTGTTCGCACTCCAGGGCCTCACCACGGTCTGGGCCGTGAGCAGGGCCTGGGCGAAGCGCTTGTCGCGCACGGTGAAGTACTGAGCGCCATGGTCGAAGCCGCCGAATTCGCTGCGGCGGGTGGACATGCGGCCACCGAAGCCACGGCTCTTTTCAAGCAGTGTGACCCGGTGCCCTGCCTGAAGCAGCGTGCGTGCGCAGGCCACGCCGGCCATGCCGGCGCCCACCACCGCGAAGTGCAGGGGTGTGGTGATCTTGGTTTTTCTGGAAGGGCTGGCCGGCTGGCGTTTGGCGGCAGCGGACGGGGCGCGGGTTTTTTTGCTGGTGGTCATGTCTCGGTGCGCTTGGGCTTGGTGTTGCGGGGCGGTTGAGGTTGACTGTAGCAGCCTGCATGGTGGCGTGAGCCCCGTTTGCATCAAATCTGGTGGTGGTTGCTGAGCAGGGCGGTACGCGTGGTCGGGTGCTGCAGGCGCTCCAGCCACCAGCGCAGCGCGCGCCCGGTGTCGCCTGCGCTGCGCGGCTGGCGCCACGCGTAGGCCAGGCGGATGCTGCGGTTGGGCCGCTGCACGGTCTTCACGATCAGGCGCCCGGCGTTGATGAAGGGCTGCGCCAGCGGCAGCGGCAGGAAGCCCGCACCCAGGCCACGCAGCTGGGCTTCGAGCTTGTGCTGCATGGTGGGCACGGTGAGCACGTCCTGCCCGGGCAGCAGGTTGTGGGTGACACCGTTGCCGCGCTGGGTGCTGTCGGCCACGGCCACGGCGCGGTGCACGCGCAGCTCTTCGTCGCACAGGCTGTGTGTGGCCGAGGCCAGCGGGTGGTGAGGTGCCACCGCATAGACAAAAGTGACACTGCCCAGCGGCGCGGTCTGGATTTCGGGTTGCGCCATCTCGCTGGGCACGCCGAGCGCCAGATCGGCCTGGCCGCTTTGCAGGGCTTCGAGCGTGCCCGAGAGCGTTTCGGCGCGCAGCTTCAGCCGTGTGGGCGTGCCTTCGGCGTAAAAGGCCTCGCACAGCTCGAACAGGGTGGCGCGGGCGATGATGGCGTCGGCCGCGATGGTGATCTGTGGCTCCCAGCCGGTGGCCACGCGCTTGACACGCTGGGCCACCGCATCGAGTTCGTTCAGCAGGTACTGCCCCGAGCGCAGCAGCTCGGCGCCGGCGGGGGTGAGCTGGGCGCGGCGCGCGCTGCGGTCGAACAGCAGCACGTCGAGCGCGTCCTCGATCTGGCGGATGCGGTAGGTCAGGGCGCTGGGCACCATGCCGAGTTCTCGCGCTGCGGCGGCCATGCTGCCGAGCCGTGCGACGGCTTCGAGAAGACCGAGGTTTTCGGGGGAAAGTGCGGCGCGGGGGCTGGGACTGGCCATGGTGCTTGCGAAATCGGTGTATTCAATTGAATTGAATGATGCCATCAAAACCGTGCAAACACTCCGGGGGGTGGCGGTTCCACAATTCAACCCATGCCAGCCGCTGCGTCCCCGCAACCGGCCGGCACCACCCCCTTGAAAGGACGAGACACCATGATGCAGATCCGACGCTCCGACGCCCGCGGCTACGCCGACCACGGCTGGCTCAAGAGCTTCCACTCATTTTCGTTCGCCGAGTATTTCGACCCCGCCTGGATGGGCTGGGGCAATCTGCGCGTGATCAACGAAGACCGCATCGCCCCGGGCACCGGCTTCGGCACCCACGGTCACCGCGACATGGAAATCATCAGCTATGTGCTGTCGGGCAATCTGGCGCACAAGGACAGTATGGGCAACGTCAAGGGCATCCCGCCCGGCGACGTGCAGCGCATGAGCGCCGGCAGCGGCGTGCGGCACAGCGAGTTCAACCACGCACCCGACCAGACCACACACTTCCTGCAGATCTGGATCGAACCCAATGTGAAGGGCATCGATCCCGGCTACGAGCAGAAGAGCTTTGCCGAGACTGAGAAGCGCGGCCAGCTGCGCCTCGTGGCCTCGCCCGATGGTGCCGACGGGTCGGTCAGCATCCACGCCGACGCTGCCTTGTACGCCGGCCTCTTCAACGGCAGTGAAACCGCCGAGCTGGCGCTGGACCCGAAGCGCAAGGCCTATGTGCACCTGGTGCGCGGCGCGCTCGACGTGAACGGCCAGCGCCTGCAGGCCGGCGACGCAGCGCTGATCGCCGATGCCGAGCGACTCACCCTGGCCCGCGGCGAAGACGCCGAGGTGCTGGTGTTTGACCTTGTGGCCTGACGCACAGACCAGCTCTTTGACCCACCCAGACTTCATTCCAAGGACATTTCCATGAACACCCTGCAAAACCCCCTCGCCCTGTTGTCCCGCCTGCTGCTGGCGGCCCTGTTCCTGCCCGCCGGCATCGGCAAGATCACCGGTTTTGCCGGTACGGTCGGTTACATCGCATCGGTGGGCCTGCCCATGCCCACTGTGGCCGCTGTGGTGGCCATTGCGGTGGAGGTGCTGGGTGGTCTGGCGCTGATCGTCGGCTTCGGCACGCGCTGGGCGGCCGTGGCTCTGGCGCTGTTCACGCTGGGCGCCTCGTTCTTCTTCCACAACTACTGGGCCCTGCCGGCCGAGCAGCAGTTCATGCAGCAGTTGCTGTTCATGAAGAACGTCGGTGTGACTGGTGGCCTGCTGGCACTCGCGGCTTTCGGTGCCGGGGCCTTCAGCCTGGACGCCCGCCGTTCGGCCTGAGTGATCTTCGAGTCCCTTTTCCCCACCCGCGCTGCGGCGCTTTTCTGAAAGGTCTCCAATGGCAAACGTTGTTGTGGTTTACCACTCGGGTTACGGTCACACCCAGCGCATGGCGCAATCGGTGGCCAGTGGCGCAGGGGCCGAACTGATCGCCATCGACGCCGACGGCAATCTGCCCGAAGGCGGCTGGGAAGCGCTGGCCGCGGCCGACGCGATCATCATGGGTTCACCCACCTACATGGGCAGTGTGAGCTGGCAGTTCAAGAAATTCGCCGATGCTTCCAGCAAACCCTGGTTTTCCCAGCAGTGGAAAGACAAGCTCGCGGCCGGTTTCACCAACAGCGCCGGCATGAACGGCGACAAGCTGTCCACGCTGCATTACCTGTTCACGCTGTCCATGCAGCACGGCATGATCTGGGTGAGCCAGGGCCTCATGCCCAGCAACACCAAGGCTGCACAGCGCGACGATGTGAACTACCTGGTGTCGTACAGCGGCGCGATCGCACAAAGCCCGTCGGACGCGAGCGCCAATGAGATGCTGCCCGGTGATCTGGAAACGGCGCGCCTGTTCGGGGCGCGTGTCGCCGAGGTGGCGGCAAAATTCAAGGGCTGAGCGGCCGGTTGGCGGCTTCGTGCGGCTAACATCCGCCGCATGAAGATCTTCGACATCCTCCCCTGGGCAGACTGGCTGGCGCTGGGTTGCTTTTTTGCCTTGTGGGTGGGCTATGCCTGGTTCGCCAAGGTCTGGGGGCGCCGCCGTTCCTCTCTGCTGGTGACCACCAACCGCTACCGGTCCTACTGGATGCGCCAGGCTGCGATGCGCGACCCGCGCATGCTCGATGGCCTGATCACGCAAACTCTGTCCAACACGCCGGCCTTTTTCTCGTCCACCTCCATCCTGGTGATCGGTGGTCTGTTCGCCTTGCTGGGCACGACCGACAAGGCCTCCGAGCTGATGAGCGAAATTCCATTTGCGCAGGCCACCTCGCTGATCGTTTTCGAGTTCAAGATCCTGGTGCTGGTGGCGATCTTCGTCTATGCGTTTTTCCGCTTTTCCTGGTGCATGCGCCAGTACACCTTTGTCGCCCTGGTGATCGGCGCGATGCCGCCACCCGAAGATTTTGAATCGGGCAAGTTCGACCGCAACCAGTACGCCGATCGCGCGGCCGCCATGGTGGGCGCCGCCGCCGAAACCTTCAACGACGGTCTGCGTGCGTATTACTTTTCGTTTGCCGCGCTGGCCTGGTTCGTATCGCCGCTGGCGATGGTGCTGGGCACGCTGACGGTGGTGGCCATTCTCTACAGCCGCGAGTTCCACTCGGACGTCTTGCGCGTGTTGCGCGACTGAAGCGAAACACCCCCGGCGGGGCTTATGAAGCGGCGGTCGGCTCTGCGGTGTTCTTCACATGGGCGAGCGAGGCGGCCGCGAAAGCCAGGCCCACGGCGACACCGGCAAACACGTCGAGGGCCACATGCTGCAGGGTGGCCATGGTCGACCAGACGATCGCCACACACTGCACCGCCGATATCCACCGCAGCACGGCGGGTGAACGCAGCTGGGCCAGGATGCGGTGCATCCAGCAGAGGCCGAACACCGCCGAAGCCACATGCAGCGAAGGGCAGGCGTTGCCGGCCGCGTCCACCCCCTTGACGACCGCCAGACCGGGGTACAGGCTCCAGTCCATGTTGACCAGCGGTGTCTGGGTCGGAAACCACCAGAAGAGCGCCAGACAGAACAGGCACATGGCCCCCACCCAGACGCCAAACCACACCAGCGCACGCAGGTTGCCCATCACCGCTGGCGGAAGGAACACATACAACCAGAGCGACACGTAGATCGGGAACGCGGACGGTACGAAGCCGACCCAGTGGTCCAGCCAGATTTGTGGCATGACCACGGCAACGCTGCGCGGGTGCTCCAGGATCCAGAAATAGCTCCAGAAAAACAACCCCATGAAAGCCGTGGTGCCAAACGCCTTGAGCGGCCAGTGGATGACAAACCGCCGCCCGAGCCTGCGCAGCCAGCCCGATGTCCCGGTCGGGCGAGGCGTGATCTCGGAGGCTGGCATGGCAACAAACGGCACTTGTGCGCGTGCGGCGTCTCGCGGAGGAGGGGTCATGGTGGGGAGCGGAGAGGAACAGCCTGCATTGTGCCGGCTGTACAATCAAATCACTGAAAATTACGCGCTGATCGGCAGTCTGCGCCCGGGTTGAAGCACTTCGCCAACCGGCCGGACCTGCCGGGCATTCGTTACCGGGTGTCGGGGTCGAGCAAGACAGCCAGCCATGAAATGTATGCCATGCAATCGACCGAACTGATCCGCCAATTTCTCCATGATCGCCTGGGCGCAGCGCCCGAGGCGGTGGTTCCTGATGCGTTGCTCGCTGACCTGGGTGTTGACTCGCTGATGCTCGCCGAGCTGATGTTCGAGGCGGAAGACCGCCTGGGGATTTCTATCGACTCCAGTGTGGCGATCCCGAAGTCTGTCGGTGAGATGGTGAAACTGATCGATTCCCTGCGCGCAGCCAAAGCTTCCGCATCATGATTCGGCGCCGGGTGGCCATCACGGGGCTTGGTTTGGTCAGCCCCTACGGCGGAGGTGTGGACCATTTTTTTGAACACCTGCTCGCGGGTCGTTCTGCGGTCAGCTACCTCCAGACCGATGACAAGCCCAGGCCCTTGTCCATGCCGTTTGTGAGCTGCACCGGGTTTGACCCGGTGGCAGCGCTGGGCAAACCGCTCGCTGCCATGATGGAGCGTTTTGCCCATCTGGGTGTGGCCGCGGCTTTCGACGCCTGGCAAGACGCCGGGCTTGAGCGCCTGCCCGCCAATCTGGAACAACGCAACGACTGGGCCTGCATCTGGGGCACGGCGCTGGGCGGCATCATGGCCTTCGAAAAAGGCTACCGTGACATGTGGCAGAACGGGCGCGAGCGCCTGTCGCCGCTGGGCGTGGTGATGGGCATGAACAACGCCGTCAATGCGCACCTGTCCATCCAGCTCGGTCTGGGCGGGGTGAGCATGAGCCACACCGTGGCCTGCGCTTCGTCTTCTGTGGCGATCGGCGAAGCGTTCCGGCGCGTGCGCTCGGGCGAGGCGACGGTGGCGATCACGGGCGGCTCCGACGGCACACAAACCTATGGCGTGGCGCGCGCCTGGGAGGCCATGCGCCTGATCTCGCCGGGCAACGAGCAGACCTCGCCTTCGGCCTGTCGGCCGTTTTCGTCCGATCGCCGCGGCCTGGTGCTGGGCGAGGGCGGCGCGGCGCTGGTGCTCGAAGACTGGGACCACGCCATCGCGCGTGGCGCCCGTATCCAGGGTGAGATGGTGGGTTACGGTGCGAGCTGTGATCGCAGCCACCTGGTGCGCCCCGACGCCCAGGGTCAGGCCCGTGCACTGCAGGCCGCCTTGCGAGACGCTGAGCTGACCCCCGATGACATCGATTACGTCAATGCCCACGGCACCGCCACTCAGGAGGGTGACCCGGTGGAAATCGCGGCCCTGCGCCAGGTCTTTGGCGATCGGGCACCCTCGCTGCCCGTGAGCGCCACCAAGTCCATGCATGGACACCTGCTGGGCGCAGCGGGTGCCATCGAGGCGCTGGCTACCGTGCTGGCGCTGCGCGAGCAGGCCATACCGCCCACGGCGCACCTGGAAGGCCGGCTTGACCCGGCCTGCGAGGGGGTCGACCATGTGGTCGAGGGCCGTCGCCAGACGCGTCTGCGCGCTGCCTTGTCCAACTCCTTTGCGTTTGGTGGCAGCAATGCCGTGCTGGTTTTTGCCGCCGCCCCGACGCACACCCACTGACAACCCGAGAATCCCCATGTCTGAAAATTTTGCCAGCGTTTCTTTTGAAGACCTCATGAGTGAGGTGGCTGCGCTGATCGTGGAGGCCCTCAACCTGGACGTGCAGCCCCAGGACGTGAAACCCGACGATCCGCTGTACGGCGAGGGGCTGGGTCTCGACTCGATCGACATGCTCGAGATTTCGCTCGTCATTTCCAAGCACTACGGTTTCCAGCTGCGCTCGGACAACGAGAACAACGACAAGATCTACGCGTCCCTGCGTGCGCTGACGACCCATATCGCCAGCCAGCGCACCAAATGACCTGGGGCGTTTCGCGAGCCAGGGGTTGTCGGCGGTTTCAGGCTGGCGGCGCATGAACGGGCTGCCCCTGATCAGCGCTCACGGGCTGGACGACGTGCTCGCCTGGCGTCCTTCGGGTCCGGTGACGGTGCGCGACTTCCTGGCCGATGCCCAGGCGGTGGCCAGTGTGTTGCCTGCGGGCCAGGGGGTGCTCAACCTGTGTGAAGACCGGTACCACTTCGCCGTGCTGTTTGCCGCCTGCGTGCTCGCGGGCAAGACCAGCCTGCAACCGGCCTCGCACTCGGGGGTCACCTTGCAGCGGCTGGCGCAGGAGCATCCCGGTGCGTTCGGTGTGGTGGATGGTCCGTTCGACGTCGCCGACCTGCCTTGCATCGATTTTCCCGACCTGGCTGCCTTGCCCTGTGCACCCGCTCAAGCGATGCCGATGGTGGACGCCGACCGCGTGGTCGCGATCCTGTTCACCTCGGGCTCAACCGGCCTGCCGCAGCCGCACGCCAAGACTTGGGGTCGGCTGGTGCAGAACGGGCGGGCCGAGGCTGAAGGGCTCGGTCTGGTTGGCCAGAGAACGGTTCTCGTGGGCACCGTGCCGGTGCAACACAGTTACGGTTTTGAGTCCACCTTCCTGCTGGCACTGCACGGCGGCTGCAGCTTCTGGAGCGGCAAGCCTTTTTACCCGCAGGATGTGGTGGATGCGCTGCAGGCCGTGCCGCGGCCGCGCATGCTGGTGACCACCCCTTTCCACCTGTCGGCCTTGCTGGCGTCCGATCTGGACTGGCCTGCGCTGGACATGTGCCTGTCCGCCACCGCGCCGCTGGGCGCCGAACTCGCTGCGCGCGCCGAGCAGCGCAGCGGGGCTCCGGTGCACGAGATTTACGGCTCGACGGAGTCGGGCCAGCTGGCCTGCCGGCGCACCACCGACGGCCCCATGTGGCATTTGCTGCCGGGCGTCGTGCTGGAGCAGGAGAACGACACCACCTATGCGCGCGAGGGCCATGTGGAAGGCCGGGTGCCGCTCTCGGACATCATCGAACTCCAGGGCGAGGGCGGTTTTCTCTTGCACGGCCGGCATGCCGATCTGATCAATATCGCGGGCAAACGCAGCTCGCTGGCCTACCTGAACCACCAGCTGTGTGCCATCGATGGCGTGCTCGACGGCGCCTTTTTTCTGCCCGACTCCGCGGACGAGGAGGTCGAAGGCATCACCCGGCTGACGGCATTCGTGGTGGCCCCCGGTGTGTCGGCGGACACACTGCAGCGCGCCTTGCGCCAGCGCATCGACCGGGTCTTCCTGCCGCGACCGCTGGTGCTGGTTGACGCGCTGCCCCGCAACAGCACCGGCAAGCTGCCACGCACGGCGCTGCTGGCGCTTTACCAGGAACGCTTGGGCCATGGTCTTGCTTGAGCGGGTCTGGCGCGTGCCGCTCGACCACCCGGCCTTTGCCGGGCATTTTCCGGGTCATCCCATCGTGCCCGGCGTGGTCCTGCTGGATCAGGCCGTGCTGCTGGCGCAAGCGCACCTGGGGCTCGCGGGCGGTGCCTGGCAGGTTGCGCAGGCCAAGTTCCTCAGCCCCTGCGGACCGGATGACGAACTGGTGTTCACGCTGCAGGACGGGGCGCGTGGCGGACTGTCTTTTGTGGTGCGCTGTGGTGATCGCGATGTCGCTTCGGGCAGTCTGCAGCCGGCAGCGTCATGACGAACAAGCCCCGTCACACCGACGCACAGCCCGAGTGGATGCGGCGCCAGGAACGCAGCAACCTGGCCATCCTGCGCCTGATGGTCTGGATCTCGCTTTCGTTCGGCCGGCGGGTGGGGCGTCTGGTGCTGCACGGCATTGCCGTCTATTTCGTGCTGTTTGCGCCCGCGGCGCGCCGTGCGAGCCGCGCCTACCTGCACCGCGTCCTGGGCCGCTACGCGGGCTGGCGCGACGGCTACCGCCACGTGTTCAGTTTCGCCAGCACCATCCACGACCGCATCTACCTGCTGAACGACCGCTTCAACGTGTTTGACATCGAGGTCAAGGGCGACCAGGCGTTGCTGGCAGCGATTGAAAAACAGCCCGGTGCGCTGCTCATGGGGGCCCATCTGGGCAGCTTTGAGGTGCTGCGTGCCATGGGGCGTGGGAAGAAGGGGCTGCGCGTGGCCATGCTGATGTACGAGCAGAACGCGCGCAAGCTCAACGCCACGCTCGCGGCCATCAACCCCAAGGCGATGCAAGATATCATCTCCCTGGGACACTTGGAGTCGATGCTGGAGGTGCGCGACAAGCTCGACGAAGGGTATCTGGTGGGCATGCTCGCCGACCGCTCGCTGAGCGATGACGCCACGATCCCGGTCGAGTTCCTGGGCCAGGCGGCGGCTTTCCCTCTGGGTCCCTGGCGCATGGCGGCGATGCTCAAGCGGCCGGTGTTCCTCATGGCGGGTCTGTACCTCGGGGGCAACCGCTACCAGCTGCATTTCGAACAGCTGGCCGACTTCTCGGCCATCGAACGCGGTGGGCGTGACGCGGCGATCAAGGCAGCGGTGCAGGCCTACGCCGACAGCCTCGCCCGTCTGTGCAGACTGGCGCCTTACAACTGGTTCAACTTTTTCGACTTCTGGAAATCATGAACAACCCCCCCGCGTCGCTGCGCGCCTTCTCCCCTTCTGCGAGGGGGGGCGCAGCCTCTGGCCCGGCGAAGCCGGTTCCACGGCTGCCTTGGGGAGTGCTTCTGCGTTCCGTCGTGCTGGCTCTGGCGGGGCTGGGTGTCTTGACGGCCGCGCACGCGGCCTACGACATCGACCAGCTGATGACCGATCTGGCGGGGCAAAAGGGCGGACGCGCGCGCTTCGTCGAAAAGCGCCACGTGGCCCTGCTCGACAAGCCGGTGCAGGCCAGCGGCGAAATGGTCTACAGCCCGCCCGACCGGCTGGAGAAGCGCACCCTGTTGCCCAAGGCGGAAACCATGGTGCTGGACAAAGACGTGCTCAGCATGGAGCGCGGCCAGCGCAAGCTCACCATCAACCTGCAGAGCCGCCCGGAAGCACTGGCGTTCGTTGACAGCATCCGCAGCACGCTCTCGGGCAACCGCAAGTCGCTGGAACAGAACTACACGCTCAACCTGCAAGGCGAGAGCAGCCAGTGGGTGTTGACACTGGTCCCGAGCGAACCCGCCATCGCCGCACTGCTTCAGCGCATCACCGTCAGCGGCGGCAAGAACCAGGTCCGCCACATCGAGTACCTGCAGGTCGACGGAGACCGTTCGGAAATCAGCATCGAACCGATCGAGGTTCAATGAGGTCGGCTGCGGTCCGGGTGTTTCTGGTCTGGCTGGCGATGATGCTGGCCGGCGTGGCCGTCGTGTGGAACAGCCGTTTCTCGGCCGACATGTCGTTTTTCCTGCCCTCAAAGCCGAGTGCCGAACAGCAGGCGCTCGCCGGGCAGTTGCGGGACGGCACGGTCTCGCGCCTGCTGATGGTTTCGGTGGGTGGCGGGGATGCCGTGCAGCGCGCGGCCGTGTCGCGCGAGCTGCGCAAACGCCTGGCCAGTGATCCGGCCTATGTGTCGGTGCAGAACGGCGAAGCGGGCGGGCTGGAAGGTGAGCGCGATGTGCTGCTGCGCCACCGCTACCGCCTCAGCCCCGCGATGACCCCTGAGCGCTTCACCGAAGAGGGGCTGCTGTCCGCCGTGACCGACACCATCGACCTGCTCTCGTCGCCGGCCGGTCTGTTGCTCAAGCCGTATCTGTTGAACGACCCCACGGGGGAGGTGCTGGCCGTGCTGGGCCAGCTCAACCCAGCGTCGCAACCGCAAATGCGCGAGGGTGTCTGGGCCTCGCGCAACGGCGAACGCGCCATGCTGCTGCTGCAGACGCGTGCCCTGGGCTCGGACACCGACGGCCAGGCGGCCGCGATCGACGGTGTGCGTGCGGCCTTCGCGCAGGCCGTGCAGGCCACGGGCCATGCCGGACTGGCGTTGCAGATGTCGGGCCCCGGGCAGTTTGCCGTGCAGTCGCGGGAGACCATCAAGAAGGAGACCTCGCAACTCTTCCTCATCAGCATGCTGGGCATTGCTGGCGTGCTGCTCTGGGTCTACCGCTCGCCGCGCCTGTTGGCGCTGGGTCTGTTGCCCATGCTCAGCGGCGCACTGGCCGGCGTGGTGGTGGTGAGCCTGGTGCATGGCACGGTGTTCGGTATCACCATCGGTTTTGGCACGGCCCTGATCGGCGAAGCGGTGGATTACGCGATTTACTTTTTTGTGCAATCCGGGCGCATGGGCCTGGCCGCCTGGCGCCGGCAGTTCTGGCCCACGGTGAGGCTGGGCGTGCTGACCTCGGCGCTGGGCTTTGGCGCCCTGCTGTTCTCGGGCTTCCCCGGTCTGTCCCAGCTGGGTCTGTATGCGCTGACCGGCGTGGTGACGGCGGCGCTGGTGACGCGCTTTGTGCTGCCTGTGCTGGCAGGAACCGCGTTCGAGGTGCCGGCGCCCGGAGCCTGGGTGCACCGGGTTCATGCCTTGCTGGGGCAGGCTTGGCGGCTGCGTGCGGTGGTGGGCTTGCTGGCGCTTGTGACGCTGGGCTACCTCTGGCAGCAGCGCGACAAGCTCTGGCACGCCGATCTCTCGGCGCTGTCGACCGTGAGCCAGGCCGAGGCGGAGAACGACGCGCGCATGCGCAACGACCTGGCCGCACCCGATGCCCGCTACCTGGTCAGCATCCACGCAAAAAGTCCTGAACTGGCGCTGCAGGCGGCCGAGCGGGCCGGCCAGCAGCTGGACCGGCTGGTGGAAGAGGGCGTGATCGGCGGCTACGACAGCCCGGCCCGCTTCTTGCCCAGCGCCCAGTTGCAGCAGCAACGCCTGGCCAGCCTGCCCGAGGCGCCGGTGCTGCAGGCTCGGCTGCAGTCGGCGCTGGTCGACTCGCCCCTGTCCGCGTCCCGGCTCGGCCCGTTTGTGGCCGACGTGCAAGCGGCACGCACCGCCGGTGTGATGCAGCGCGCCGATCTCGATGGCAGCGCGCTGGCGCTGGCGGTGGATTCGATGCTGATGCCCGGCCAGGACGGCGGCTGGAACGTGATGATGCCGTTGCGTCCGGCGCCCGGTGCGCCCGACGCCAGCCTGCCGGTCGAGCGCCTGCGCGCGGCGCTGGCGGGCAGTGGCGCGGTGTTTGTCGACCTCAAGACCGAGTTCGAATCGCTGTACGGCGGTTACGTGGGTGAGGCGGTTCGGCTGTCCCTGCTGGGCTTTTTAGCGATCGTGGTGCTGCTCGCTGTGACCTTGCGCTCACCCGGACGTCTGTTGCGTGTGCTGTTGACCCTGGTGATCACGGTGATGGTGGTGATCACGGCGCTGCACCTGTCGGGCCAGCGCCTGCATCTGCTGCACCTGGTGGGCATGTTGCTGACCGTGGCCGTGGGCTCCAACTACGCGCTGTTCTTTGACCGCGCGGCGGGCGGCGAACCGCTGGACGCGGCCACGCTGATGTCCCTGTCGGTCGCAACCGTGACCACCGCGATCGGCTTTGGGGCCCTGGCGACGTCGAACGTGCCGGTGCTCAACGCCATCGGCATCACCGTGGGGCCGGGCGCGCTGATGTCGCTGCTGCTGGCGGCGGTGCTGGTGTATCCGAAGGCGACAGCGGATCGATGAATCCGACCGAAAGCCAGCTCTGCGGGGCCGACAGCGTGCTGTTCATGCTGCCCGGGGCCCTCATGACGCCGCAGCACATGGTGCAGGCGGGCCTGTTTGCCGAGGTGCAGCAGCGGGGTCTGGCGCTGGACCTGATCGCACCCGACCTGCACGCCGAGGGCGCTGATAACCAACTGGCGCTCCGATGCCTGGAACAGGACTGGCTGGCGCCAGCGCGTGCGCGCTACCGGCGGGTGTGGCTGGGGGGCATTTCGCGCGGCGGTCAACTGGCGCTGTCCTGCCTGGCCGGGCGCACGGGCGAGGTGCACGGCCTGTGCCTGCTCGCCCCCTACGCGGGCGGTCGGCTGACCACCAACGCGATCGATCGCGCTGGCGGGCTCGACGCCTGGCAGGCCGGCGCCGACCAGCAAACCGACCCCGACGTGCGCCTCTGGCAGTGGCTCAAGCAGCCCTTGCCCCAGGTGCCGGTGTTCATGGGTTATGGGGCGCAGGACCGTTTTGCCGATGGCATGCGCTTGCTCGCCCGGCACATGCCCGAAGCGACCCACATCACCTTGCCGGGCGAACACGACTGGGCGGTCTGGCTGCCGCTGTGGCAGCATTTTCTGGACCTGGGGCATTTCCCGGCGTTGCCATGAGCCGGCCCTGGACCGTTCCCTCTGCGATCAAAGCCTCTGCGCTGCTGCACGCGGGGGCCGCGCTGGGCACGCTGGCCGTGCCAGCCGTCTGGCCCTGGGCTCTGGGGGCCGTGGCGCTCAACCACGCGGTGATCACGGTGGCCGGTCTGTTGCCCCGCTCCAGCCTGCTCGGCCCCAATCTGACGCACCTGCCGGTAGCCGCACAAGCGCGGCGCGAACTGGCGCTGACCATCGATGACGGGCCCGACCCCGAGGTCACGCCGCGCGTGCTCGACCTGCTGGACGCGGCCGGCGCCCAAGCCAGTTTTTTTTGCATCGGCTGGCGCGCGCGGGCCCACCCGGCGCTCTGCCGCGAGATCGTGTCACGCGGTCACCGGGTCGAGAACCACGGCGACTCCCACTCCAACGCGTTTTCCCTCTTCGGCCCCCGGCGCATGCGTGCCGACGTCGCGGCCGCCCAGGCCAGCCTGAGCGACATCACCGGCCAGGTCCCGCTGTTTTTTCGACCGACCGCCGGCCTGCGCAACCCCTTCCTGGAACCGGTGCTGGCCAGTCTGGATCTGCAGCTCGCTGCCTGGACGCGCCGGCCCTACGACACGCGCGACGGGCGCCCGCAGCAGGTGCTGCAGCGCCTGACCCGGGGTCTGGGGCCCGGCGACATCCTGCTCATGCACGACGGTCACGCCGCGCTCACGCCGGAAGGCCAACCGGTCATCCTGGCCACCTTGCCGCTGCTGCTCGACCGGCTGAAAGCCGGGTCCTTGCGGGCCGTGACGCTTCAGCAGGCCATGGCATGAGCGAAGCGCCGGGCCGTTCCCAAGCAGGCTCGCAGGGCGGCGCTGGGCCAGCGCCCCGGGTGTTTCTGAAAATCCTGCGCGCCGACGCGAGCCGCCTCTTCTGGGTGGCAGGCCGTTTCGCTTTTTTCCACGCCTGGGGCAAGCTGGGCGGCGACCCGATCTTCCGGGAGCTGTTGCGGCGCGGCCTGTTGTCCAGGGGCGGGCGGCTGCTCGACCTCGGTTGCGGGCAGGGTTGCCTGTTCGCCTGGCTGCTGGCGGCGCAGCGCCTGTCGGAGCGCGGCCAGTGGCCGGCCGGCTGGGCGCCCGCGCCGCGTTTCCAGAGCCTGCGCGGCGTTGAACTGATGTCGCGCGATGTCGAACGCGCGGTGGCGGCGTTCGGCGGCCACCACCCGCTGGTGCAGGTGGAGCAGGGCGACATGACCCAGGTGGATGTCGGTCAGGTGGACACCGTCACCATCCTCGATGCGTTGCACTACGTGGACCCCGCCTCACAAGAGCGCCTGCTGCGACGCATTCGCGCGGCCCTGCCGCCCGGAGGCCTGTTTCTCACCCGTGTCGGTGACGCCGAAGCGGGCTGGCCCTTTCTGGTGTCGAACTGGGTGGACCGTGCGGTGACCCTGGCGCGCAGCCGCCGTTCGCCGCGCCTGTACTGCCGCAGCCTGGCCGAGTGGCAGACGATGTTGACCGCGCTGGGCTTTGAGGTTGAACCCGAACCCATGAGCGAAGGCAAGCCCTTTGCGAACGTGATGCTGGTGTGCCGGGTGCCGGTCTGATCGGTGCCTTCCTCTACACTGCGGGTTTAGACGATCCGCCGCCTCACGTGACCCCACTGCAACTCTCCGCTTACACATTGACCACCGCCCTGGGCCGAGGTCTGGAGGCCAACCGCGAGGGCCTGCGCGCCGAGCGCTCGGGACTCGCTCCCTGTGCCTTTGAATCGGTGACGCTCGACACCTGGGTGGGCGAGGTCGCTGGGGTCGACGCGCAGCGCCTGCCCGAGGCGCTGGCCCGCTACGACTGCCGCAACAACCGGCTGACCCTGATGGGTCTGGAGACCGACGGGTTCGCGCAGCGCGTGCGTGAGGCCGTCGCTCGATACGGCGCCGATCGTGTGGGCGTGTTCCTGGGCACCAGCACCGCCGGCATCCTGCAGACTGAGCTGGCCTACCGGCGGCGCGATCCGGTCAGCGGCGCGTTGCCCGACGATTTTCACTACCGGACCACGCACAACGCGTTCTCGCTCGCCGAGTTCACGCGCGACTACTTCGGTCTGGAGGGCATGGCGATGGCGATCTCCACCGCCTGCTCGTCCAGCGCCAAGGTGTTTGCCGCGGCGGCGCGCCAGCTCGCGCTGGGCCAGATCGACGCGGCCATCGTGGGCGGCGTCGATACCCTCTGCCTGACCACGCTGTACGGTTTTGCCTCTTTGCAACTGACCTCGTCACAACCCTGCCGGCCCTACGACGCGGCGCGCGACGGCATCTCCATCGGCGAGGGTGCCGCCTTCGCGCTGCTGGAGCGCCCGGACCGGCCTGCGCCGGGCACCGCATTGCTGCTGGGTGCGGGCGAGTCCAGCGACGCGTACCACATGTCGGCGCCACACCCGCAGGGCCTGGGCGCACGCCTGGCGATGGAAGCCGCGCTGCGCTCGGCGGGCCTGGGCGCCGGCGACATTCATTACATCAACCTGCACGGCACGGCCACGCCCGCCAACGACTCGGCCGAAGGCCAGGCGGTGAGTGCGCTGTTCGGCAACACCGTGCCCGGCAACTCCACCAAGGGCTACATGGGCCACACACTGGGCGCGGCGGGCGCGATCGAAGCGATCATCTGCGCCATGGCGCTGACCGATGGCCGCCTGCCCGGCAGCCCCGGCACCGGCGCGCTGGACCCGGCCATACCGATCCGCTACCAGCTCCACGGCGCCGACGCGCCGCTGCGCTGCGCGCTGAGCAATTCGTTCGGATTTGGCGGCAGCAACTGCAGCCTGGTGCTGGGGATCGCGGAATGAAAGCTCAACCCCTGCAAGCGTGGATCAACGGCATCGGTCTGATCGCGCCCGGACTGCCCGACTGGGCTACCGCTGCGGCGGTATTGCGCGGTGAGCGGGCCTACGAGGCATCGCCGTCGGTGCTGCCCGTGCCCTTGCTGCTGCCTCCGGCCGAGCGCCGCCGCGCCAGCCGTGTCATCCGGCTCAGCCTGGGCGTGGGGCAGGAGGCCGTGACCCAGGCGGGCGCCGACGCGTCGACGCTGGCCACCGTGTTCGCCGCCTCGGGCGCCGACGGCCACAACTGCCATTCGCTGTGTGAGCAGCTCGCGGGCGAGGATCGCCAGATCTCGCCCACGCGATTTCACAACTCGGTGCACAACGCGGCCGCCGGCTACTGGGGCATCGCCACGCGCAGCATGGCGCCCTGCCAGGTGCTCGGTGCGTTCGACGCCAGCTTTGGCGCCGGCCTGCTCGACGCCCTGGCCCAGGTGGGCCTGGACGGCCAGCCGGTGCTGCTGGTGGCCTACGACAGCGAATACCCCGAACCCTTGCACGCCAAGCGCGACACGCCCGACTGCGGCGGCGTGGCCTTGTTGCTCAGTGCGCAGCGCAGCGAGGCTTCGCTGGTGTCGATCACGGTCACACCCAGCCGGGCGCCCGCCGATGTGCTGGAGGACGCGGCTCTCGAAGGGCTGCGCCAGAACATCCCGGCCATGCGCGCTATGCCCTTGCTGCAGCGCCTGGCGCGTGGCACGGCCGGCCCGGTGGTGCTCGACTACCTAGCGCCCATGCAGCTTCAGGTGGACCTGCAACCGTGCTGAACCACGAATGGATCGCCGCGCACATTCCCCATCAGGGCAGTATGTGCCTGCTGGAGAACGTGCTCGAATGGCGCGAGCAGCGCATCGTCTGCGAAGCGCTGAGCCACACCGACCCCCTGAATCCTCTTCGCGCGGCGGAACGCCTGGGCGCGGCGACCGGCGTGGAGTACGCCGCGCAGGCCATGGCCGTGCACGGCGCCTTGCTCGCGCAGTCGGCCGCTGCGCCCACCCAGGGCTACCTCACCAGCGTGCGCGGCTTGAGCCTGCACGTTGACCGACTGGACGACCAGGCCGGGCCATTGCGGATCACCGCTGAGCGCCTCTCGGGTGATGCGCGGCTCATCCTTTACCAATTTCACATCCACCACGGCGAGCGATGCCTGATCGAGGGCCGGGCCTCGGTGGTGCTCGACGCTCAAACCTTATGACTTCTTCAAGCAAAAGCCGGCGTGCCCTGGTCACCGGCGGCAGCGGCGGCATCGGCGCCGCGATCTGCCAGCGACTGGCCGCCGACGGCCACCATGTCATCGTGCACGCCAACCGCGGTCTGGAGAAGGCGCAGGCCATCGCGGCGCAGATCGTGGCCGATGGCGGCAGCGCCGAGGCTGTGGCCTTCGACATCACCGACCGTGCGGCGACCGCCACTGCGCTGGAAGCGCTGACCGAGGCGGGTGCGATCCAGATTCTGGTGAACAACGCGGGCATCCACGACGACGCGGTGTTCCCCGGCATGAGCGGCGAGCAGTGGGACCGCGTGCTCGACGTGTCACTCAACGGCTTCTTCAACGTGACCCAGCCGCTGACCATGCCCATGATGCGCACCCGCTGGGGCCGCATCGTCAGCATTTCATCGGTCGCCGCCGTGGCGGGCAACCGCGGGCAGGTGAACTACTCGGCCGCCAAGGGCGCGCTGCACGCCGCGAGCAAGTCGCTGGCGCTGGAACTGGCCAGCCGCGGCGTGACGGTGAATGCGGTCGCGCCGGGGCTCATCGCCACCAGCATGATCGAAGGCACGTTTGATGCCGACATGGTCAAGCGTTTGGTGCCGATGCAGCGCGTGGGCCGCCCGGAAGAAGTGGCCGACCTGGTGGCCTTCCTGGCCTCGGACCGCGCGTCCTACATTTCCGGGCAGGTGATTTCCATCAACGGCGCGATGATCTGATCGCATCGTGACCACACTCCAAGGAGCCTCAACCCCATGACACACCACCGCAACCGCTTCACCCGCAGCGTCCTGATCGCCGGTCTGATCCTGGGCGGCGCCAGCGGACTGGCGCAGGCCCAGGACAGCGAAAGTGGTGCGCTGCAGGCCTGCCTGAAAGCCTGGGGCGAACACCCTTTCGGCCCCAATCCCGCCTACAGGACGCTGGCCACGTCGGTCAAGGTGTTCGGCATTGGCCAGGGCACGGCTGACCGCGAGGTCACGCCGGGTCCGAGCCTGATCATGGTGAACCCGGGCGTGAACGTCATGGGTGGCTCGGAAATCGAGCTGCTCAACCCCAACGGTTGGTACTGCCTGCGCGCGGCCGTCAACGTCATGGGCGGCATGGACATCAAGCTGCACTGCGGCGCCCGCCTGGCCTCGGCCAGCAGCGGCACCACCGTCATGAGCGGCGAGAACGCCGCCAAAGGCGTGTCGGTGATGGGCTCGATCAAGGTCGAGCGCGTCGGCTGCAGCGGCGCGTGATCCTCACGACTTCAGCTGTTTCGAGCGGCTGAACCCGCCAGCGCGCGCGAGCGGCGCATCTGTGGCTCCACCATCGGCACTGTCAGCATGGTGCTGGCCACGGCCATCAGCAGCAGGGCGGTGAAGGCCTCGCTGGTGATCACCTGTTTGTCCAGCAGGATGTTGGCGAAGATGATCATGATCAGCGCCTTGGTCTGCAGCAGCCAGCCGATGATCGACGCATCACCCGGTGCCCAGCGCAGCACCCGTGCGGCGATGCGCACGCCGATCAGCTTGCCGGCCACCGAGGCCACGAGCAGCAGCGCGGCGGCGGCGAACACTTCGGTGCCGCCCACCGCCCAGTTGGTGCGCAGGCCGGTGGAGAGAAAGAACACCGGCATCATCACCAGCAGCACGTGGTGGCGCAGCAGGTCGAGCTTTTCCTGGTTGAACCAGTGGCCGTCCATGATGGCGCCGGCGAGGAACGCGCCGACCATGAAATGCAGACCCGCCCAGTCCGCACCCAGGCCGCACAGGGCCAGCCAGATCGGTGCCACATACCAGCGGTCCGCCTCGTCCAGCCAGGCCATGAGGCGGCGAAACGCTAGGCCCAGCACCACGAAGGCGATCAGGAAGGCGAGCTGTTTGCCCATGCGGCTCCAGTCCATCAGGATCAGCGCGAGCACGCCCCAGATCGCGATGTCGTCCAGGCTGGCGTAGCGCAGGATGCGCTGGCCCAGCGGCTGGCGCAGCATGTCGAGCTTCTCCATCAGCAGGATCAGGATCGGCAGGGCGGTGACGGCGCAGGCCATGCCGATGCCCACCACGAACTGCCAGGTCTGTGCCTTCGGCCCCATCCAGCCGTCAAAACCCAGCAACACAGCGGCAGCGCCGCAGCCCAGCAACAGCGGGGCCCCCAGCGCCAGGCCGGCGGTGATGCCACTTTCGCGCCGGTGCTGCCAGGCCTTGCCGAGGTCAAGTTCGACGCCCGCGATCATCACGAACAGCATCACCGCCCACCAGGCGATGCCGTTGAGCGAATGCACCACGGTGGGCGTGAAGACGAATTCGTAGTAGGCGGGGAACCAGTGGCCCAGCACGCCCGGGCCGAGCACGATGCCCATGACGATCTGCACCACCACCAGTGGCGCGAAATAGTCGGTCTTGAAGACCCGCCAGACCAGCCAGGGGATGCTGAAGATGATCAGCATCGCGATCAGGAAAATCTCGGTGGTGTTCACGCCGACCGCACCCCGGTGTACTCGCGGAAGATGCCCAACGACACCGAGCAGCCCACGTCGGCGAAGCCGGCGCGCCGCAGGGCGTCCATGATGGTCTCGGGGTCCAGCGCCGCCTCGATGGTGTCGCCGTAGTAGGCCCAGAGTTTCTGCACGTCGGCGTGCCGGCCGGTGAGCCGCGCCATCAGCGGCACCAGCACCGAGATGTGGAAGCGCAGCAGGCCGCGCAGCAGGCGGCCGCGCGGGCGGCTGATCTCCATGATGCAGACCTTGCCGCCGGGCTTGAGCAGGCGCAGGTACTCGGACAGCACCCGGTCCAGGTCGTCCACGTGGCGCAGCGCATAGCCCATGGACACGAAGTCGGCTTGCGCGTCGGGCAGGGGAATGGCCTCGCCGAAGGCTTCGATGGTTTCCACCGACACCTTCTTGCGCAGCTCGGCCAGCATGCCGGGCGAAGGGTCGACCGCGATCACCCGGCCCGTCGGACCGACCAGCTCGACCCCGGCGACCGTGACCAGGCCGGTGCCGGCCGCCACGTCCACCAGCGTCATGCCGGCGGACAGGCCGTTGCGCCTGAGCACGTCGCGCCGGTACCAGGCGCCGCTGCCCAGGGCGGTCAGGCTCTCGGCATTGTCGTAGCCGCCCGCGGCCTCGTTGAACATGGTCTGGGTGAGCTGGCGCCGTTCGCCTTCGCTCTGGAAATAGGGGCGCAGGCGCGGGTCGTCCTTGAGCGCGCCTTTTCCTTGGCTGGGGTTGTTCATGTCAGTGATCCGATCCAAAAAGACGTCGCCAGACCAGCAGAGGCAAACGGAGCAAGAAGCCGATGAACAGCCGGGTGTGCATCCAGGTGAGCAGGGTGTTGTCGCGCAGGTATTTGAAGTGCGAGATGCCGCCTTCTTCGGCGCTGAGGTAGCGCACGGGCGCGTCGATGTTGATCGGCCGCACGCCGGCCCAGCACAGCCGCACCACCGCCTCGGGGTCGAAGTCGAAACGCCGCATGAAGGGGTTGGCCCGCATGATCCGGGCCAGCGGCGCGATGGGGTAGACACGGAATCCGTAGAGCGAGTCGCCGATGCCCATCCACAGCGTTTCCAGGTTCGCCCAGCCGTTGGACACTTTGCGGCCGTTGACACGCAGGGCGGGGGCTTCGGGGCCGAACACCGGCTTGCCCAGCACCATGGCCTGGGGCGCCTTCAACGACGCGGCCATGAAGGTGGGGATCAGGTCGGCCGGGTGCTGGCCATCGGAGTCCATGGTGAGCGCGTGCGTGAAGCCGGCCTGGGCGGCCAGGCCGATGCCTTCGAGCACGGCCGATCCCTTGCCCCGGTTTTCCAGCAACACGATGATGCGCAGGCCCTCGTCGCCTTGGGCCAGGGCCTGCAGGCTGCGGTCGGTGCCATCGGTGCTGCCATCCACCACCACCCAGACGGGCGTCCATTGCGCGCGCGCCTGGCGCACGGTTTCCAGCACCTGCGGTCCGGGGTTGTAGCTGGGGATCAGGACCAGGTGGGTGGTCGATGGGGTAGGCGTGGTCTCAGGCATGGGTGGCGGTTGGCACGGGGGGCGTCAATTCTTGCCGGAAGTAGGCTTCCAGGGTCTGGGTAAAGGCAGCGTGGTCGGTGGGCGCATCGAACCGGCGACCGAGGCGGGCGCGGCAGTGCAGCGGCAGTGTGGGCTTGCGGAACAGGGGCCAGGCCTTGCCGAGGTAGGGGGTCGAAAACTCCAGGAACACGGTCTGCACCGGGGCACCCGAGCGCCGGGCAATCAGTCCCAGCGTCGGGGTCAGCGGGTCCAGCGGAAAGGCCTTGGTGCGTGTGCCTTCAGGGAAGATCAGCACCTGCGCGCCGGTCTGCATGGCTTCGCGGCTTTGCTGCACGATCTGCACCATGCCGTCGTTGCGGATGTAGCGCGCCAGCCGCGCCGCCGACCCGAACAAAGGGTGCAGCATCAGGGCCGCTTTCATGACGCAGACCACGTCGGGCAGCCGCGATACGATCAGCACCGCGTCGAGCAGGGAGGGGTGGTTGGCGGCGATGATCAACGACCCCTGATCGCGCAGCGTGTCCAGCTCGCTCAGGTCAAAACGGCAGGCACACAGGGTGCTGAGCAGGCGCAGGTAGATGCGGAAACCCCCCATGATGACGCGGCGGCCGAGGCGTTGGCCGACCGTGCGTGGCAGCAGCGGGTGTAGCAGCATGGCGAACGGCAGCCAGGCCAGGCACAGCGCGGCCAGGCTGCCCAGCCCGATGACCATGGCGACATGCTCATACAGCGTCCACAGCGGACCGTTCGGCGGGTGGCGCTCACTCATCAACCAGGACGCGCGTCGTCGATTCACCCAGGATCCAGGACACCGCCACACCGGCGGCGACGTAGTTCCGGGTGCGCACCAGGGGGCTGTCCACGAAACGGGCGCCGTTCAGGTTGTCGTAGCGCAGGAAGGCACCGACCCAGTGTTTGGGGTAGCGCTTGGACACGCCCACGATAGCCTGCATGCCCGCGAACCCGCCACCGGCCGCGTAGGCCGGGCGATCCGCGGTGGCGTAGGCCGCGTCGACGCCATAGAAGTAGTCGTGCTGTTTGCGGTCGCCGAACAGGGGGCCGAGCTGCAGCCCCAGGTTCCAGCCGGGAAAGGCGGACAGGTCGCTGATGTCCAGGTTGAGCTTGGGGTGCAGTACCCAGCCCAGGCTTCGGGACTGTTTTTCCAGCGTGAAGGCGGCGCGCAGGGGCAGCAGCAGCTTGAGCTCGCGGCTGCGATCGTGCGTGCGCCACAGGGTCAGGTTCAGTTGCGGCCCGAGTTCGAAGTTGGCCTTCAGGTCCGACATGCCCGCGCGCGCGCGGATGTCATCGCTGGAGGCCGGCGGCGAGAGCGCGGCAGAGAAGGTCAGTTCTGCGCGGTCCGAGTCGAACAATTGCGCACGCACGCCGTCGCGATCGGCCTTCAGAAACTCGCCGCGGTAGACGAAGTAGGGCGTCGGCAGGAGAAAGTTGTGGCGCTGGTCAGATCCCCGGTAGGCGGGGAAGCTGACCGTGGCCACGCCGATGCCGGCTTCCCACAGGGGCTTTTCTTCCGTAGCGTGCGCGGTCTGGCCGGCACCGCACAGCAGCAAGGCGCAGGCGGCAAACTGCCGCAGGGAAGGCCATGCGGGGCGGCGGTGTGGGAGCGTCATTGGAGTACCTTCGCCCTGCGGGCTGCGGAGCGAGCTTGCTTGGGAGCGGCCCGGCGCGGCGCTCATGCGTTGTACAGGGCGGAGTCGTCCACCTTGCGGATGTTGAACCGACGCTGCTGCCAGGCCATGAACGCGCGTTTGGGCTGCAGGATGTTGGCGGTGTAGTACATGGCCTTGAACACCAGAATCGAGCGCCAGATCGGCGTCTTGCCGAACACGTCGCCCGCGAGCACCGACAAAATCGCTTCTTTGACCCGCAGCACGTTCCTGGGACCCATGAGGAAGTCGCGCATGATGGGGTTGGTGACCCGGTAGATGAACCAGGAGAACTCTCGCGGCCCGTGGCGCATGACGCGGTCGAAGCGCTTGAGCGCGGCACCGGCCCGCCGCGGTTCGCGCAGGCAGGTGTCGACGGTGTCGGCACCCACCACGGCGCTGTGCATGGCGAGCCAGACACCGGATGAGAACACCGGGTCGATGAAGGCGTAGGCATCGCCCAGCATCAGGTAGCTGGGGCCGTGGTTGCTCTGCGAGACGTAGGAGAAATTGCCGGTGGCTTCCGCGGGGCTGACCTGGCGGGCGTCCTTGAGGCGTTCGACGAGCGGTTCGCAGGTGGCGATGTTGTCCATCATGAACTGCTGCAGGCTGCGCTGCCCGCGCGTCTTCATGTGGTACGGCCAGGTCACCATGCCGATGCTGGTGGTGCCGTTGGTGAGGGGAATGAACCAGAACCAGCCGTGGGCAAACCAGAAGATGGTGATGTTGCCTTCATCTGCGCCTTCTCGCCGTTGTGCGCCGTCAAAGTGCGCGTACACGGCCGAGCTGTTGTGGCGCGGGTTGCGCTGCTTGATCTTGAAACGGTTGGCGAGAAAGGTGTCGCGCCCCGAGGCGTCGATCACGAAGCGCGCGCGCCATTGCATCTCGTGGCCGTCGTCGCAACGGGCCGTGACGTCGGCACCGCCTTCGGCCAGAAAATCAACCTTCGTGACCTTGACGCCTTCGTACATCTGTGCGCCCTTGCCGGCGGCGTGGCGGAACAGGATGTCGTCGAAGTCTGCACGCCGGACCTGGTAGGCGCTGGGCATGGACTTGTCCCAGGCATCGGCAAAATGAAACGTCTGTGTGCAGTCGTGATCGGGTGACACGAACTCGGCGCCGGGCTTGTGCATGCCGATCGCCTTGACCTGGTCGGCGATGCCCATCTTTTCGAACAGCGGCAGGTTGGCCGGCAGCAGCGATTCGCCGATGTGGAAGCGGGGGTGGTGGGCCTTTTCAAGCACCACCACGTGGTGCCCCTTTTCGGCCAGCAAGCTGGCCACGGTCGAGCCGGCGGGGCCGCCGCCGATCACGAGCACGTCGCAGGTGGGGCCTGGTTCCCCCTGGGCCTTTGGATTCATGGGATAAGACTTTGAAATGCCGACGGGCGGACAGCGTTGATGGGCGGCTGGAAGCCCCGAATGATAGTCTTTCCGCCCTGGCGAACAGCGGGCGGCGGGTCAACCGCGATGAGGCAGGGTCCGGCGCTTCAGAAGACGGTTTCGGGCAGCATGCGGGCGCTGCTCGACAACGATCCCGCGTCAGCGGTCGCCGGCAGCAACGCGGTCAGTTCGCCGGCCTGGATGTCCGGATGGTCGGTCTGGGCCCGCAGGATGATCTCGCCAGCCAGCTGTTTCAGTCGGACGTGGGATTCGCGGATGCGTGCCAGGAAGCCTTCGGTGTCCAGATCGTCGTTCAGGCTGCGGTTGAGTTCCGCGAACCAGGGTAGCTCGGCCTGGTCGAGCATCACCGCCGGGTTGCGCTTCTGGCTCACCAGCGACCACTGGCGCAGGAACAGCTGCACCGCCACGTTGAGTTGCTGGCACTCGGCCAGTTCGTTGCGCAAAGCGGCGAGCGATGAAAGGTCGGTCAGGCGCTGGTGGAAGAAGAACTGGGCCAGCACGCCCCAGTAATAGGTGTAGTCCCAGATCACCTTGACCGGCAGCACCTCCGGGTCGCCAAACAGCGGGTACTGGTCCTGGTACAGCACCATGGTGCTGTCGTAGAACGAATGGAGCAGCTGGTCAAAGATCTGTGCACGCGCACCCAGCCGCTCGCCACGCCGGTCCATGGCGATCAGTTCGGTGATGTAGGTGTTGCTGATGGCGATGAAGTCGCTGCCCGGCGAGTAGAACGGGTCGAGGAACAGGCCGGCTTCACCGGCGAGTGCCCAGCGGTCGGCCGAATAAACCTGTTTGCATCCGTAGGAGAAGCGTTTGAAAAAGGCGAAGTCCTGCAGCAGGTCCCGTTTGGGGTCCAGTTCGTCGAACAGCAGGGGCTGGTACTGCTCCAGCCAGATCATGGCTTTGTCGAACGTGTCCATGCGGTCCAGCGGGTGGATCGCCGGGTCGGCCACGATGCCGACCGAGTGCGAGCCGGACGACAGCGGGATGAGCCAGACCCAGTAGCCGGCGCCCACCAGGTGGTTGGTCGAGAGCCAGCGCGCCTGCGGGTCGCAGCGCTCGCGCCAGGCGGTGTTGTCGCTCCAGTGGTCGATGTGGATGCGGTCCTTGATGCGGAACCAGACCGCGTGGGCCGGGTGGTCGTTGAGCTCGGCCAGGTTGAGCTTGCGTTTGAGCAAGCCAGCCCGGCCACAGGCGTCCACGATCCAGCGCGCGTTGACGGTGTGCTGTGCGCCCTGGTGTTCATAGACCACCTGATGCGGCGTCTGGGAGGCCGGTTCGGCGCTGGTCAGCTCGACCTGCCGCACCATGGCAGTCTGGACAAAGCGGATGCCCCGTTCCTGGGCTTCGATCGCGAGGAAGTTCTCGAAAATGCCGCGATCGATCTGGTAGCTGGGTACCGAGAGGTGGCGGCTGGCCCCAATCTCGGTGACCTGGTCGATGTCGCGCCGACCTTCGGAGAAGAAGAAGCGGAAGCCAAACTTGCGCAACTGCCGTTCCCTGAGGTGTTCACCGAGGCCGAGCACCTTGTCGAAGTAGTGCGCGCCGATTTCGACGGACGATTCGCCGATCTTGTGGATGGCCTCGGGAACCGGGTGAGCGCGCCGCTCCAGCACCAGGATGTCGATGTCCGGTTCGCGCCGTTTCAGTTGCATGGCCAGCGTGAGCCCGGCCAGGCCGCCACCGAGGATGACGACGTCGTGAAGCGGTGGTGTGTTTCCCATCACAGGAGTATCGCCTCAAAGGGTCACCGCTTTTGCGGCGTTTTGGCAGGCCGAGCAGGGGACTCGTTAAAATCGACGTTCCATCCATCCGGGCTTGTCGCGGTGCCTTCAAGTGCAGCTTCGACACCCGCACGGTGCGCCCAAGCTGTCGGGACGCGCCCCTCCACCCCACGACCGAACGTCCCCCTCTCGATGTCATCCCATCCGTCCGATTCCGTTGAAGTCCTGCTGCCCGACGTGGTGGCCAGTGGGACCGGGCCTGCGCGCCCTGGGAAGGGCGGCACGTCGATGGTGTGGAACTGGGTTCGCGGCCTCGGCGTGGCCCTGCTGACCGTGGTCTGGGCGGTGACGGCGCACTACACGAGCACCGGCAACGAGTCTTCCGGCTGGGGGGCTGCCCTGGCGCTGACGCCCATGAGCGTGGCGCTGGCACTGGGCCTGTGGCGTCTGCCCTCGCGCTGGCTGGGTGCATTGGCCGGGGCTGCGGTGCTGGCCGGGCTGGTCGTGTCGTGGCCGTTCCTCAAGGGCCAGGTGGCGCTGCTCTACTACGTGGAGCATCTGGGCGTCTATCTTTTGCTGTCGGTCTTTTTCGGGCGCACCCTGATGGGCCCGGACGAGTCGCTGGTGACCCAGATGGCGCGGCGCGTGCACGGCGGCGTGCTCTCGCCCGCACAGGCCGCCTACACCCGCCAGGTCACCCTGGCCTGGTGCGTTTTCTTTGCCGGCATGGCGTTGATTTCCACGCTGCTGTTTCTGTTCGCACCGGTGGCGGCCTGGTCCCTCTTTGCCAACCTGCTGGGTGGACCGTTGATCGCGCTGATGTTCGTGGGCGAATACCTCTGGCGCCGCCGCGCCTTGCCCGAAGAGAAGCGAGCCACCATGGCCGACGCCGTGCGCGCCTGGAAGGCCCAGCGTTCGGACAAAGCGCCTTGAAGGGCTTTGAGCTTCGCCCGCCGATCCACCCCGAGACAAGTTAGACCGATGTTCATCCACCTCCGCCTGCACACCGAGTTCTCCGTTGTTGACGGCACCAACCGCATCGACGACGTGGTGGCCGCCGCGGCCGCCGATGGCCAGCCCGCGCTGGCGATCACCGACCTGAGCAACCTGTTTGGCGCGGTCAAGTTCTACAAGGCCGCTCGCGGCGAGGGCGTGAAGCCCTTGCTGGGTGCCGAGGTGATGCTGCAGGGCTTCACCGAAGAAACCCCGAACGCCATGCCTGGCAGCCACCAGCCGGCCGCCCCGCGCGTGATCCTGCTGGTGCAGGACAAGCAGGGCTATCTGAACCTGAGCGAGCTGCTGGCGCGCGCCTGGACGCGCAGCGACGGCCGGGGCGGGGCGCTGGTCCAGCGCGAATGGCTGGAAGAACTCAACGGCGGTCTGCTGATGCTCTCGGGCGCGCAGGCCGGACCGGTCGGGCAGGCGCTGATCCAGGGCGATGCGAACCGCGCTGCCGACGTGGCGCTGAAGCTCGCCGGCCTGTTCACCCACCGCTTCTACATCGAGCTGCAGCGCGCCGGCCGCGTGGACGACGAGCGCCATGTGACGGCCGCCGTGCAGCTGGCGGCGCGGCTGCATTTGCCGGTGGTGGCCACCCACCCGGTGCAGTTCCTGGAACCCGACGACTACGAGGCGCACGAAGCACGCGTCTGCATTTCCGATGGCGAGATCCTGGGCAACAACCGGCGCGTGCGCCGCTTCACGCGCGAGCAGTATTTCAAGAGTGCGGCGCAGATGGAAGCGCTGTTCGCCGACATCCCCAGCGCCGTGACCAACACGCTGGAGATCGCCAAACGCTGCAGCCTCACGCTGGTGCTGGGCAAGCCGCAACTGCCCAACTTCCCGATCCCGCCGGTCAACGGCGTGGTGATGTCGGTGGAGGACTATTTCCGCCACGTCTCGTACGAAGGGCTGGAAGGGCGCTTGCGCCACCTGTTCCCGAACGAGGCCAAGCGCGAAGAGGTGCGCGCGCGCTACGTGGAGCGCCTGGAGTTCGAGCTCAACACCATCCTGAAGATGGGTTTCCCGGGCTACTTCCTCATCGTGTCGGACTTCATCAAGTGGGCCAAGGAAAACGGCTGCCCGGTGGGACCGGGCCGGGGCTCCGGTGCCGGCTCGCTGGTGGCCTACGCGCTGCTCATCACCGACCTGGACCCGCTGCAGTACAACCTGCTGTTCGAGCGCTTCCTGAACCCGGAGCGGGTGTCCATGCCCGACTTCGACATCGACTTCTGCCAGTCCAACCGCGACCGCGTGATCGACTACGTGAAGGAGCGCTACGGCAAGGACGCCGTGAGCCAGATCGCCACCTTCGGCACCATGGCCGCGCGCGCGGCGATCCGCGACGTGGGCCGCGTGCTCGACTTCTCCTACGGCTTTTGCGACGGCATCTCCAAGCTGATCCCCAACAAGCCGGGCATGTCGGTCACGCTGCAGTACCCGCCGAATCCGAAGGTGGACGGCGACAAGAACAACTACGCGATCGAGATGGAGCCGGTGCTGGCCGAACGCATCCAGAAGGAAGACGACGTCAAGACGCTCATCGAGCTGGCTCAGAAGCTCGAAGGCATGACGCGCAACATCGGCATGCACGCTGGCGGCGTGTTGATCGCACCCGGCAAGCTGACCGACTTCTGCCCGCTCTACCAGCAGCCGGGCAGCGAATCGGCGGTGAGCCAGTTCGACAAGGACGACGTGGAGGCCATCGGCCTGGTGAAGTTCGACTTCTTGGGTTTGGCCACGCTGACCATCCTGGAGATCGCGCGCGAGTTCATCATGAAGCGCCACCGGGGCCAAGAGAACTTCCGCTTCGAAGACATTCCGCTGGACGACCAGCGTGTGTATGCGCTGTTCTCGCGCGGTCAGACCGAGGCCGTGTTCCAGTTTGAAAGCCGCGGCATGCAGGGCATGCTGAAAGACGCCAAACCCAGCCGGCTCGAAGACCTGATCGCGCTCAACGCGCTGTACCGCCCGGGCCCCATGGACCTGATCCCCAGCTTCGTGGCGCGCAAGCACGGGCGCGAGGTGATCGAGTACCCGCACCCGCTGGTGGCCGAGATGCTGAGTGAGACCTACGGCATCATGGTCTACCAGGAGCAGGTGATGCAGACCGCGCAGATCCTGGGCGGCTACTCGCTCGGTGGTGCCGACATGTTGCGCCGTGCGATGGGCAAGAAGAAGGCCGAGGAGATGGCCGAACACCGCGCCATCTTCCGCGCCGGTGCGGCGAAGAACGACATCTCCCAGGAAAAGGCCGACGAGGTTTTTGACCTGATGGAGAAGTTCGCGGGCTACGGCTTCAACAAGTCGCACGCCGCCGCCTACTCGCTGCTCGCGTACCACACCGGCTGGCTCAAGGTGCATTACACCGCCGAGTTCTTCTGTGCCAACATGACGGTGGAAATGGACGACACCGACAAGCTCAAGGTGTTGTGGGAAGACGCGAAGAAGATGGGCATCAGCTTCGAAGCGCCCGACGTGAACCGCGGGTTCCACCGCTTCGAGCCCATCACAGACAAATCCATCCGCTACGGCCTGGGCGCCATCAAGGGCACGGGCCAGCAGGCCATCGACGCCATTGTGGCGGCGCGCGAAGGTCGCGGCGAAGGCCCCAACGGTGCCGAGACCGGCCCGTTCAAGAGCCTGTTCGATTTCTGCCGCCGGGTGGACCGCCAGCGCCTGAACAAGCGCACGGTGGAAGCGCTGATCAAGGCCGGGGCCTTCGACTCGCTGCACCTGAACCGCGCCGAGGTGCTGGCCTCGGTGGAGGTGGCGTTCGACTTCGCCGCTGCCAGCGTGGCCAACGCCAACCAGGGCGGCCTGTTCGACATGATGGGCGGGGACGACCACGGCTCCAGCACGCAGGAGCCCGACCTGGTGTCCACCACGCCCTGGGGTGTGAAAGAGCGCTTGACGCTGGAGAAGACTGCCCTCGGCTTCTATTTCTCGGGCCATCTGTTTGACGAGGTGCAGCGCGAGGTGCGCCGTTTTGCCCGCACCGAGCTGGGCGACGTGAAGGAGAGCCGCGATCCGGTGATCCTGGCCGGCATCGTGACCGACTTCCGGATCATCAACGGGCAACGCGGCAAGCTCGCGCTCTTCAAGCTCGACGACAAGACCGCGGTGCTGGAAATCAGCGCCGACGAGAACCTGATCAACCTGCACCGCAACCTGTTGAAAGACGATGAACTCATCGTCGTGCAGGCCGTGGCCCAGCCGGACCGTTTTTCGGGTGGCCTGAGGCTGAAGATCCAGCAGATCTGGGACCTGGCCGCGGCGCGCTGCCGTTTTGGCAAATACCTGCGGGTGGCGGTCAATGGCCATGCACCGGCGGTGGCCGAGCTGGTGAACACGTACCCGCCCAAGCGCGAAGCCACCGACCAGGGCGAACTGGTGCGCGGCCTGCCGGTGCGGCTGGCGCTGCAACGCGCCGGCGCCCGGTGTGAACTGCAGCTGGATGACCGCGCGCTGTTTTTCCCCACCGACGCGGCGCTGGCCAGCTGGATGGCGCAGGCCCACGAGCGGCGCGCCGAGATTGTGTTCGACTGAGGGGCTTGCACCGAGCAGGTGCATTCTCTGGCGCATAAAAGCGACCCCGGCGCGACCTGTGTCACGTTATGGGGACTTGTGTGCCTCAATACCGGTCCGCAGGTGTCGATAGTTCGGGCAACCATGAAACTACAACACAAGGCTTGGGCGCTGGTGCTCGTCACCGTCGGGCTCTGCTCCCTGGCCGCCATGTTCGGCGTGCGCTGGCTGGTCGGCGATTCGTTTTCCCAACTGGAGCGTGATCGCGCCGCGCGTGAAGGCGATCGGGCCAGCCGCCTGTTGAGCCAGCAAGTGCAGGGACTGAGTGCCACCGTGCGCGACTATGCCCAGTGGGTCGATGCCGTGTCCTTTGCCCAGGGGCGCAAACCCGACTTCGTGGACGACAACTTCGACACCAGCAACATGGGCTACCTGCGCATTTCCGAGGTGCTGATTGTTGATGCCAAGGGCAACCCCCTGTCCAGCTTGGCCGTCGGGCCGTCAACCGAGCTCGCGCCGGTGTCGCCGGAACGCGTCCTGGCGCTGCGGGAGATGATGGCCCCGGTGCTCGCCGATCCGAGTGGGCGCACCATGCTGCAGACCTACCGCGTGCAGGACGGCCGTCTCGACCTGGTGACTGCATCGGCTATCCGTGATCCCGGCAAACCGGACGATGTCGCCCACGGCGCCATCCTGATGCTGCGCCATTTTGACGAGGTCGAACTGCAGCGTTTCAGCGAGCTGCTGATGATGCCGGTGCGTCTGTCGTTCGGCGACCCCGGCCACGGGGGTGAACTGACGCACCTGGCGCCGGTGGACGATGAGCACGAGGATCTGCACGCGGTGCTGCAGGACCAGCAAGGCCGGCCCGTGGCCGAAATGGTGCTCAGCCTGGACCGCCAGCTGTTCCTGGCCGCGCAGTCCTTGAGCCTGACCGGCATGGCCCTGTCCGCCCTGGCGGGCCTGCTGGCCAGTCTGCTGCTGGTCCTGCTGCTCGATCGCCTGTTGCTGCGCCGCCTGCAGGGCCTGCACCATGACGTGCAGCGCATCACGGAACGCGGCCCCACGGCGACGGACCACCTGCAGGTGTCCGGAAAGGACGAACTGAGCGCGCTGGGGGAGGGCATCAACCGACTGCTGGAGCGGGTGCAGCTCGACGCCGAAGCACAGCGCGTCGCCCACGAAAACCAGGAAGCGCTGCAGATGCAGCTCATGCAGAGCCAGAAAACCGAAGCGTTGGGCCGCCTCACCGGCGGCATCGCGCACGATTTCAACAACTCGCTGGCCGCCATCACCGGCTGGGTCCGCTTGGCTGTCGAAGACCTGCCGGACACCGAACACCCCAGCCACGAAGCCTTGCAGCAGACCCTGAAAGCGACGCGCTACGCCGATGGCCTGATGCGCCAGCTGCTGGCCTTTGGCCGCCAGACCCCGCCGAAGCTGCGGCGCCTGCACTGGACCAACCTGATCGAGGAAACCCGGCAGATGGTGGCTTCGGGCCTCACGCGCGACTGCGAACTGGTGGTGGACTACCGGGTGGACGACGACGAGGTCGACGCCGACCCCACCCAACTGCAGCAGGTGCTGGTGAACCTGCTGATCAACGCCGCCGACGCCATGCAGGGAAGGGGCCGCATCGAACTCACGCTGGATGCCCTGGACCTGCCGTTGCTCCCGGTGCATGCCGTGCGGCCTGGCGCGGCCGGTCTGGAGGCCGGTCACTACCTGGTGCTGTCCGTGCGCGACCATGGCACCGGCATTGCGCCAGAGCACCTGGACCGGGTGTTCGAACCCTTCTTCACCACCAAGCCCAAGGGGCGCGGCACCGGGCTGGGTTTGTCGGTGGCACAGGGCATCGTGGTGCGTCACCACGGCGGCATCGGGCTGCGCAACGAGCCCGACGGAGGCGCCGGTTTCTATCTTTACCTGCCCGCCAGCCGTCGCGATGCAGCGGTCGACCCGCTCACCGTGCCCGGCGGGGAGGCCGGTCTGGGGCGCCAGCTCCTGTTTGTGGACGACGACCAACTGGTGCGCCACGCCTGGAGCGCTCTGCTGGAGCGCAAGGGCTGGAACGTGACCCGCTCGCGCGACGGGGAAGAGGGCTGGGCGCAGTTCGTGCAGACCGGCAAGCGCTGGGATGTCGTGCTGACCGACCAGTCCATGCCCAGGCTCGACGGTGTGGGGCTGGCGCAGCGTATCCACGCAACCGCGTCACCCCCGCCCATTGTGCTGATGAGCGGGCATGTGAACGAGATCGCACCCGAACTGGTGAGTTCGCTGTTTGCCGCCGTGTTGCACAAGCCGGTGGATGCGGCCGAACTCCAGCGTGTGCTGCAGGACGTGCTCGCGGGCGTCGGAACCACGCCAATCGCTGACTGAGCGGGTCTGCTTCGCCCGGTCCGGCAGGGTTTTGCGCGCGCCAGCAAGGTTTGCATGGCGGCTTTCCTGACCAATGGAAGAATGGCTTCCAGAGCCGCCTCACAAGGCGGTCAGATTGGTCAGGGAGGAAACATCATGTCGCATCCATCGGGGCTGCCGCCGCGCGCTGTTCTGTTGTCTTTGTTTGGCGATTCACCGCTGGGCCTGCATCTGGGGCTCCGCACCAGCCATCTCTTCAACCTGGGCGCCGTGCAGCGGCTCCAGCCGGGGCAGACGCTGCCGAACCACGGCGGGCGCCCGGTGCACCTGGTGCTCGCCGGGCGGCTGGCCGGTGGCGGGGATTGGTGGGGGCCGGGCAACCACTTCGCCGCCCGGGGCCCGGCGCGGCAGGCGCTGGACCCCGACACCCTGGTCTGGAGTCTCGACGCCACCCAGACGATCTGGCGGTCGGCTGCGGCTGAGCACTTGCGCAGCGCCTGGGCCGAGGCCCTCTTGGCGGTCGATCGGTTCGAGCTCAGCGCTCGCTTTCCAGATGAGTTGCCCGATCCGAAAGCCCTGTGCGATCACGGACACCCAACGATCCGCCAGCTGGCGCGCTCGCTGGAATGCACCACGCCAGCCGACACCGCCGAAGCCATCTTCCGTTTCGTTCAGTCCATGCCCTACCGGTTTGGCCTCTGGCAGGAGCTGGCGTCGGACACCCTGGCGCGGGGCAGTGGCCTGTGCACAACCAAGGCCAACCTGCAGGTGGCGCTGATGCGCGCGGCGGGCATCGAGGCGGGGTTTGTCGAGGCCCCGCTCGACATGGGCACCCTGGGCTCGCTGATGCCCGATGGCTGGCGCGCGCAGATGCGCTCCCATGTGAAACACCACTTCGCAGCGGCCCGGCTCGGCGGGCGCTGGCACGCGGCCGATGCCTCGTTCTGCGACCCCAGCTGCTCGCTGTTCACGGAGGCTGCGCCGCACCTTGCCGCGGTGGTTCCGGTCCGGCTTCAGGAGGGGCGCCCCTTCCATCCGGTGGCCGTCATCAACGGCACCGATCCGTTCGAGATCCGCGTCCTGCCAGATTTGAGTACCGAGATGGGCAAAAAGAGCCGCTTCCTGCCCCGGCACTTTGAGGCCATGAACACCCGGCTGGACCGGGCCCGGTCCAGGCACCCGGTCAAGCTGCGGGCCGCCTCCACAAGCACTGTCGTCACATCACGACCTGGCGAAAGTGCTCCCGTTTGAAACAGCAGCGCGGAGCGCGAGCAGAGGCGCTCAGTCCAGCGGGCGCATCTCCACGATCATCGGCGATGGCACGGTGCCATCGGTGTCGCGGGGCAGGCTACCGGTGCGGTCGATGGCGCGCAGGGCGGCATCGTCCCAGGCGGGATTGCCACTGCTTTTCACCACGCGGCGCGAGGAGATGGTGCCATCGGCCAAGGTCCGAACTTCAATCTCGGTCAACAGATTCCGGGGAAGCTCTTGCGAGATGCGGATGTTGGGGCGGATGCGCTCACGCACCCGGTTACCGTAGCCTGACGAAGGGCCGCTTGATCGGGCAGCAGAACCGCGAGCGTCCGGGCTTCCGCTGGCGCCGACCTGACCCATCATCCGGGCCATCTGATCGGCCCGCATCTTGGCTGCGAGCTGCTCTTCCCGGCGGTCGGCTGCCTTGCGTTCCTGTTCCTGCTTCTTCTTCTGCTCAGCCAGTTTCTTTTTCTGCTCCTCGGCCTTCTTTTCCTGGGCGAGCTTTTCGGCGGCTTTCTTCTTCGCCTCTTTTTCTTTTTCCAGCTCGGCCTTGCGCTTGGCTTCGGCCTTTTTCGCCAGTTCCTGCTTCTCGGCTTCGGCTTTCTTCTTGGCCTGTGCGGTGGCGATGTCGGCCTCTTTCACCGCTGGCGGGGGCGGCGGTGCGGGGCGCGGCTCGGGTTTGGGTTCGGGCCGTGGCTCGGGTTCCGGCGGTGGCGGCGGTGGTGGGGGCGGCTGCACGGCACGCGGTGCGGCTTCACGCGGCACGGCGGACCAGAGTTCGGCCTCGAACGAAACCAGCGGTTCGTCCTTCCAGTGCACGCCCCATGTGAGCGCGCCCATGAGCAGGGCATGCGCCACCAGCGCCAGGCCGACGGGCCCCAACCAGCGGCCCGGGCGAGGTGGCTTGAGGTCGTGGGTGTCGGCGGTGATCTGCATGGCGGAATGGGTCAACGCGAGGTCTGGACCGACAGGCCGACACGTTGGACACCCGCGCGCTGCAGGGTGTCCATCGCCTTGACCACGGTCTCGTACTTGATGCCCTTGTCGGCGCTGATGACCACGGGGACCTTGTCGGCTTCACCGCCTTCTGACGCCGCCTGCAGCTTGCGCACTTCCTCGGCGAGTTGCGTCATCTTGATGCTGCGGCCGTCTTTGTTGGACAGGCCTTCGCGCACCTCGATGCCCTCGTCCTTGTCGATGATGACCTGCACGAAATCCTTGGGTTGTGCGTTGGCCTGACCGACGCTGGGCAGATCGATCTGGCTCGGCGAGATCAGTGGCGCCGTGACCATGAAGATGATCAGCAGCACCAGCATGACGTCGATGAACGGGACCATGTTGATCTCGTTCTTGGTGCGCCGTGGGCGACGGGACGACGCTGCCATGTCAGTGACCGGAGGCAGACTGGTTGCCCAGGTTGCGCTGCAGGATGTTGGAGAACTCTTCCATGAACGTTTCCATGCGGCTGGCCGCGCGGTCGATGTCGTGGGCGAAGCGGTTGTAGGCCACCACCGCGGGGATGGCGGCGAACAGGCCGATGGCGGTCGCGACCAGGGCTTCGGCGATGCCGGGCGCCACGCTGGCCAGCGTCACCTGGGCGAGAGCGGCCAGGCCGGTGAAGGCGTGCATGATGCCCCAGACGGTGCCAAACAGGCCGACATAGGGCGCCACGGAGCCGACCGTGCCGAGGAAGGAGAGATTGGCTTCCATCACGTCGAGCTCGCGCTGGAAGCTCGCGCGCATGGCGCGGCGGGCGCCGTCGAGCAGGGTGCCGTTGTCGGTGATGTGGCGTTCGCGCAGTTTCTGGTATTCGCGCATGCCGCTGGCAAAGATGCGTTCCAGCGGGCCGCCGTGGCGCGCGCTCTGGGCGGCAGCGGCGTAGAGGTCGTTGAGGTTGGCTCCGGACCAGAACTCGCGCTCAAAATCTTCGTTGTGCGCGTTCACCCGTTTGAGCGCGAAGACTTTGCGAAAAATGGCGGCCCAGCTGACGATGGACACCACCACCAGCAGCAACACCACGGCCTGGACCACCCAGCTCGCGTTGAGCAGCAGCTGGACGATGGAGAGTTCTTGGGTCATGTCGTTCGGAGTGGTTGGAAGGGGAAAGGTTCAGGGGTTCGGGGTGCTCGGCAACAGCATGACATCCAGCACCGCGGAGGGGATGCGCTGGGGCCGCATGGTAGCGGTATTCACCCAGCCGATGCGGATGCTGCCTTCACAGAGCAGCACATCGGTTTCGCCAACCTGCTGCGCTTTCAGGAGCGCAGTCTGCCTGATTGTGAGGGAGGCCTTGCCGACTTCCAGCACACGGGCGGTAACCAAAAGCAAATCGTCCAGGCGGGCCGGCCGCAGGTAGCGCACCTGGGTGTCGGTCACGACGAACATGCCGTCTACTTCTTCACGCAGGCGTTGCTGCTGGATGCCCAGGCCGCGCAACCACTCGGTGCGGGCGCGTTCGAAGAACTTCAGGTAGTTGGCGTAGAAGACGATGCCGCCGGCATCGGTGTCTTCCCAGTACACGCGGACTGGCCAGGTGAAATGTTGCCCTCTTGCGTCTCGCGCCTCTTGGTCACGATCCGGGGCTCCGCCGCTTTGCGGGTCGCTTCCCCCCAGGGGGGCCGACCCCGCCTTGGGGCGGCCCGGCGGCTGGGCAGGGGTTTCGACTTGCGTCCCTTTCACAGGGCCGCCTCCAGCCGGGCCACCGCTTCACGCAACTGTGCCATCGAATTGGCGGTGGAAAACCGCAGGTAGCGCCCGGGGTCCGCGTTGCCGAAATCGCGACCGGGCGTGGTGGCCAACTGGCAGCGTTTCATCAGCTCGAAGGCCAGAGCCCAGCTGCCACCTTCGTCGGCGCGCGCGCCCTGCGGCGGGATGCCCCAGCGCTCGCACAGGCCGCTCACGTCGGCCCAGGCATAGAACGCGCCGTCGGGCATGACCGGCACCGTAAGGCCGAGGCGGTTGAGTTCGGGGATGAAGTAGTCGCGTCGGGCCTTGAACTCGGCGCGGCGGCGCTCGTATTCCGCCAGGCTCTCTGGCTCGAAGCAGGCCAGCGCCGCGTGTTGCGCGATGGTACTGGCGCAGATGAACAGGTTTTGCGCCAGCCGTTCCACCACGGGGACCAGCGCGGGCGGCAACACCAGCCAGCCCAGGCGCCAGCCGGTCATGTTGAAGTATTTCGAGAAGCTGTTGACGCTGATGACCTCATCGCCCAGGCCGTCGGGCAGGCCGAGCGCACTGTGACCGTAGTCATCCTCGTAACTCAGGCCGAGGTAGATCTCGTCGACCAGCGTCACGCCACCGCGCTCGCGCACGAAGCGGGCGATGCGTTCCAGCTCGTCGCGCGCGATGCTGGTGCCAGTGGGGTTCGACGGCGAGGCCAGCAGCACGCCGCGTGTGGCGGGCGTCCAGGCCGCTTCGACATGGGCCGCGCTGAGCTGGAAGCGCTCGGCCGGGCCGGAGGGAATGAGCACCGCCCTGCCCTCGGCCGCCTGCACGAACTGGCGGTTGCAGGGGTAGCTCGGGTCCGGCATCAGCACCTCGTCGCCGGCCTCGATGAGCGCCAGGCAGGCCAGTTGCAGGGCTGCCGATGCGCCCGCGGTGATCACGATGCGGCCCGGGTCGATGGCCAGCCCGAAGCGCGTTGCGTACCAGCCGCTGATGGCGTGGCGCAGCGCGGGCAGGCCGGTGGCCGCGGTGTACTGGCTTCGTCCCTCGTGGATGGCGCGCTCGGCGGCCAGCTGCACCAAGGGCGGTGCGGTGAAGTCGGGTTCACCGATGTTGAGCGTGATCATCGGGCGGTCGCCGAGCCGGGCTCCGGCCGCCATGTCGGCCGCTGCCTTGGCCAGCTCCATCACATAAAAGGGCTCGACCCGCTGGGCACGTTGGGAAATCCGCATGCTGTGGCTGGTGTTCCGGTCTCAGGCTTCGTCGGCGCCGTCGCTGCGCGGGCCCGATGGCTTGCGCGCCGGCGCCTTGCTCGGAGCGGCGGCGATCTCGGCCGGCCGCAGCTGGGCGGCGAGCTGGTGCAGCACCCCGTTGACGTATTTGTGGCCGTCGGTTCCACCGAAGGATTTGGCCAGTTCGATGCATTCGTTGATGACCACGCGCCAGGGCACGTCGAGACAGTGCTGGAGTTCGTAGGCGCCGATCCAGAGTACGCCGCGCTCAATCGGCGAGAGTTCGACCAGCGGACGATCGAGCAGGGGGGTGATCAGCGTGTCGAGTGCCGCGGCCTGGGTCACGCAGCCGTGGAGCAGGGCGTCGTAATGCACGCTGTCGGCCTTGTGGAAGCCGGAGAGGTCGCGCGTGAAGGCATCGATGTCGCTGGCCTCGTTGCGGCCCACCATGTGCTGGTAGAGCGCCTGCAGGGCGAACTCGCGGGCGCGGGTGCGGGCCGATTTGTCGGCGGCCTTGCGCGCCTTGGGCGCGCTGGTGGTGGTCGAGGTGGTGTCGTTCATGTCAGCCGATGTCTTCCAGCAGGTGGGCCATTTCGATGGCCACGCGTGCCGCGTCACGGCCTTTTTCTTCCTGGCGGGCGACCGCCTGCTCCAGGTTTTGTGTGGTGAGGATGGCGTTGGCGATCGGGACCTGGTAGTCCAGGGCCAGGCGCGTCACGGCCGAGCCGGATTCGTTGGCCACGAGTTCGAAGTGGTAGGTCTCGCCGCGGATGATGCAGCCCAGGGCGATCAGGGCGTCGAAGTCGTCGCGCTCGGCCAGGGCCTGCAGGGCCAAGGGCACTTCGAGCGCGCCGGGCACCTTCACATGGGTGATGTTTTTTTCTTGCACGCCCAGCGCCAGCAACTCGGCGTGGCAGGCCTTGAAAAGCGCATCGGTGATGCTTTCGTTGAAGCGGGCCTGCACGATACCGATGGCGAGTTTCTTGCCATCGAGCAGGTTGTGGGTGCCTTTGTCTGCGCCGAACATGGGGTTTTCTTTCTGGTTACGGGTGAGGGAGTTCAGGCGTTGCGACTGAGGTATCCGGTGATTTCGAGGCCGTAGCCGGTCATGCTGGGCATGCGGCGCGGGTTGCCCATGAGCTGCATCTTGTGCACGCCACATTCGCGCAGGATCTGCGCACCCACGCCGTAGGTGCGCAGGTCCATGCGGCCGCGCTCGGGCGCTTGCGCCGAGCGCGCGGTGCCTTCGAACTGCGCCAACAATTGAGCGGCCGTCTCGCCGCAGTTGAGCAGCACGGCGACGCCGGCGCCGGATTCGGCGATGTGGCGCAGGCTGGCTTCGAGGCTCCAGCTGTGCATGGAGCGGCCGACTTCGAGCGCGTCCAGCACGGACAGCGGTTCGTGCACGCGCACGGCCACGCTCTGGTCGGACGCCCACTGGCCTTTGACCAGCGCCAGGTGCAGGGCGCCGCTGGGGCCATCACGGAAAGCGTGGGCGGTGAATTCGCCAAAGGCGGTGTTGAGGCTGCGGGTGCCGAGCTTCTGCACCAGGCTTTCGGTGCGGCTGCGGTGCTCGATCAGGTCGGCGATGGTGCCGATCTTCAGACCGTGTTCGGCCGCGAACAACTGCAGGTCCGGCAGGCGGGCCATGGTGCCGTCGTCCTTCATGATTTCGCAGATCACCGAGGCGGGCGAGCAACCGGCCATGGCGGCGAGGTCACAACCGGCTTCGGTGTGGCCGGCGCGCATGAGCACGCCGCCTTCAACGGCCTGCAGGGGGAAGATGTGGCCGGGCTGCACCAGATCGTCGGCCTGTGCTTTCGGGGCCACGGCGGCCTGCACGGTGCGCGCGCGGTCGGCCGCCGAAATGCCGGTGGTCACACCCTCCGCGGCCTCGATCGATACCGTGAACGCCGTGCCTTTTTTGTCACCGTTTCGCACGACCATGGGCGGGAGTTTGAGCTGTTCGCAGCGCTCGCGCGTGAGCGTGAGGCAGATCAGGCCGCGACCGTAGCGCGCCATGAAGTTGATGGCTTCGGGCGTCACGTGGTCGGCGGCGAGCACCAGGTCGCCCTCGTTTTCACGGTCTTCCTCGTCGACGAGGATCACGATGCGACCGGCACGCATGTCGGCGACGATGTCTTCCACCGGGGAGATGGCGACCGGCGCCAGAGTTTCGGGGGCGTTCATGCTGAAGGGTCCTTGGGTTGGGTGCCGGAAGCGCTGAGCATGCGCTCCACGTAGCGCGCCACGGTGTCGATTTCGAGGTTGACCTGGCTGCCATCGGCCAACTGGCCGAGCGAGGTGTTTTCCACCGTATGGGGAATGAGGTTGATGCTGAACTCGCAGCCCGCGGCGCCGTCTTGTATCTGGTTCACTGTCAGGCTCACGCCGTTGACGGTGATGGAGCCCTTGTAGGCCAGGTATTTGCCGAGCTCGGGCGGCGCCATCACCCGCAGTTCCCAGCTTTCGCCAACCCGGGCAAAGCGCGTCACGGTACCGATGCCGTCCACATGACCAGAAACGATGTGGCCGCCGAGCCGGTCGTTGCCACGCAAGGCCTTTTCAAGGTTGACACGGTTGCCTACCGTTGCCAGACCGGCCGTGCAGGCCAGCGATTCGGCCGACACATCGATGGTGTAGCGGTGGTGGGGTGCGTCCAGCGTGGTCACGGTCATGCAGGCACCGTTGTGCGCGATGCTGTCGCCCAGACCCACGTCGTCAAGGTAACCCGGAGGCGCCTCGATCGTGAGTCGCTTGCCGTGGTCCAAAGAGCTGCCCTGAGCGTGGAGGTCGGCGATACGCCCCACGCCGGTGATGATGCCGGTAAACATAGGCGCATATTTTCGCAGGGTTTGCACGCGCTTTCCGGCCGAGGGTCACTGGAAAGGCAGAAATGCCCGGCGGCCGGGCGCCAAAGGGGTGCCTGCCTAGGGCAAACGGGGCGTTCAGGCGTGCAGAAAGGCGTCGCGGCCGCGTACCCTGGCCACGATCCGAAGGTCTTCACCCATCGGATCGATGGCATGAAAAGCCAGCTTCAAGCCGTCATTCAGCGACTGCAGCGGGCCGAAACCGGCCATGCCGTGGCCGCCGGTGCCCAGCAGCAGAGGAGCGAGATACAGCAGCAGTTCGTCCACCAGGCCTTCGCGGACGAACGACCCATTGAGCTTGTGGCCCGCTTCCAGATGCAGCTCGTTGACTTCGCGCTGACCCAGATCGCGCAGCATCGCGGCCAGGTCCACTTTGCCCTGCGGGCCAGGCAGACAGACCACCGTGGCACCCAGGGCCTCCAGCGCCGCCTGTTTCTGCGGTTCGGTGGCTGCGCAATAGATGAGGATTTTGCGCGTCAGATTCTGAGCAGGGGCGCCGAAGAGGCGGGCGGTCAGCGGCGTCTCCAGCCGGCTGTCGACGACCACCAGGTGCGGCTGGCGCGGCGTGTCCACGAGCCGCACATCCAGCATGGGATCGTCTTCGAGCACGGTGCCTATGCCCGTCAGCACCGCGCAGGCGCGGGCGCGCCAGGCATGGCCATCGGTGCGCGCGGCTTCGCCGGTGATCCACTGGCTCACCCCGTTGCCCAGCGCCGTGCTGCCGTCCAGCGAGGCAGCAACCTTCATGCGCACCCAGGGCGTTTTCCGGATCATGCGGGTGAAGAAGCCGATGTTGAGTTCGCGCGAGGCGCGAGCGGCTTCGCTGTCTGGCGGCAGCAGTTCCACCTGGATGCCGGCCGCCCGCAGGCGCGCCAGGCCTTGACCGGCCACCAGCGGATTGGGGTCGCTCGTGGCCACGACGACCTTCGCGACACGGGCGGCGATCAGGGCGTCGCAACAGGGTGGTGTACGGCCGTGGTGCGAGCAGGGCTCCAGCGTGACGCAGGCGATGGCGCCTTCAACGGACTCACCACGCGCATGCGCATCCCGCAAGGCCATGACCTCCGCATGTGGGCCGCCGGCTTGTTGGGTGTGGCCTTGACCGATCACCCGGCCACTGGGGGCGGTGAGGATGCAGCCGACGCGGGGGTTGGGGTTGGAGAGGCGGAGGGATTTCGATGCAAGAGCCAGCGCGGCATTTGCAGGCTCGTGCTGACCGTTGGCTGAACCCTCGCCGTCAGATGCGCTCTTGATCACCAGCTCAAGAGCCTTTGAAGCAATCGGCTAGCGACGTACCTGTTGCGTTGCCGCTGATGCTCTTGGCACCTGTTTGGGTGACCGTCAAGTCACCGCAGCGATCGTTGGCCATGCTGCCGGTGCGGGTTGCCCGGAGTTCGAAGGTCGAAGCAGCGGTGGCTTCATCAACCTCTGCATCGCTTTCAAACAACGCAATGGTGTAAGCCGCACCGCCTTCTCGAGGCGACTTTGTCAAGGCTACTGGCAACTCAGCACCCACGTAGGTGTCCTTTGCACTGAAGTAGCGGCGCAGGTATTGTTCAGCGTCCATCAAGGCACGCTGCGCATCGGCGCGGCGGGACTTTGCCACCGACTCCTGGTACGACGGGTAGGCCACCGCAGCGAGAATGCCAATGATAGCCACCACGATCATGAGCTCGATCAGGGTGAAGCCCTTCAGGTTCCTGGGATGGGAAGTGGTGAATAAGCGTGGTTTCATACGAGCAATGTTCAATTGTGGACTCAGTTGGATGGCGGTGTACTGAGTTGGTATTGGCTGCGGCTCCAACCAGATACCGGGCAATAAACACCCAGGCCAAGCGCGCCTTCTTCCGTGCCGATGCCCTTCTTGATGATATTGGTGCACTTCTGCGGCTCTGTGGGCGCTTCGCCTGAGAGGCGATCAATGCCGTCTTGTTCCCGAGTTACGTCGGTGGACTCGGTTTTAGTGATGTTGGCAAACGCCACACCGCGCGTAAATCCGCCGTTGTCCAGCAGCACCATGGACACGTTGTCCAGTTTGCCGTCTCCATTCACATCGAAGGAATACTGCGTCGCACCATCCAAGGCCCTGAGACCGTAGAGGTAGTTCAATGGCAGACCTGCAGCGCTGCAGGTTTCGGCGTCTGTATCGTCTGGTGCTTTGATGACAGTGGTGTTGATGAACACACTGTTGCCGACGTTGCGAATCTGGTCGATGTTGCGTTCACCCTCATGGGTATGCCCCAGCGCAAAGGTCCACCCTCTGTGTGTGCTCCAGTCAATGCTGGCTTTAGTTGTGGTGGAAAAAGTGCCCAAAATGCCAACCTGATCTGTGCCGGTGCGGACACTCTGCACCAACAGGTCGGACACTTCAACCGGCGTGAATGGGGATTCATCATCTTCGCCGATGACGGTCGGGTCCCAGATGCCGTAGATGGCTTCATTGGTGGCGGTGTCTCCCACATCGGTTTCATCGAGTAGCATGCCTGTTGCCACCACCACAATCGTGCCGCCTTTGGGATGGGCCTGCCACGCCGGTGCACCATAGATCGGGCGGTTGTTGGCCGTGGTGAACATCGGCTTGTCGTAAGACACCGCCCATGAGGTGGGCTCGCCACGCAAATCGAAGCGCCACAGGTTGCCATTGGCATCGCCAGCGTACGCCGCCACGATGCGTTTGTCGGCGTTTCGAACGAGCGTGACTCCGCTCAACCCGCGCTTGGCGGAGTAGGCCGCTGGCAAGGGGATGCGGCGAATGGTGTCGCCGGTCAAGGCATTGAGCACCAGCAGGCCATGGCGGCTGCCGTCGTCGAACCCGTTGTGGTGCCCGCTGTTGAGCACCACCACCCACTCGCCGTTTTCGGTCTGGCCGCTTCGTGCCGGCTGCGTCATGTGGCCCAGCGCGAAGCTGCTGGTGTTGATGGTGTCGGCTTCGGAAGTGTCACCCACGGTTTGGGGACCTTTGGTCGGGCCCACTTCCCACAGGAAGTCTTCTTTTTCTGGAATGCGATCACTGGACGTGGCCGTGACGTTGAGTGGTGCGCGCAGGGCATAGATCAGGCGTTCACCCCGACCGCCGGTTCCGACCGCCAGGTGGTTCCAGTCGGTTCCGTCGTAAATGTCGTGTTCACTCAGCGGACCGTCCAGCGTGTATTCGAAGGTGTAGTCATCACGGGCGTAGTTCAGCATGCGCTTGAGGCTTCGCCGGGGCATGAAAGCCGCCAATTCATCGCCTGTCGTTGCGTTCAGGTTGTGGACCACGCCGGCATTGGTGGCCACCAGCAACGATGCAGGCAGCGCCCTTTTGCTGTCGGCGTAAGTCAGATAGGAGCCGCTGCCTTCCACCGAGCCTGAGAGGTCGTAGGCAAAGTCTCGCGCCCCACCCATGTAAATCGAGGGCGGGTTCACCATCGCACCCAATTTACTGGCGCGCTGACGAAAAAGCTTGCCATCGGTATCGGCGACCGGGTCCAGTCCGCGCAGGTAGTTCACAAAGCTGGCGTCATTGGCCACGCGATCAGCGTCGGGACCGTACTTGAGGGAGGCCCGCACATCGCCTGGCAGGCTGGAGAAATTGCCTTTGAATTCGGTACCTTTGTCAACATCCGAGTACGTGAAGACTTCGCGCAGGTTGTAGGCGGGGAGCTTCTGCGCCGCACTCCATTTCGTGATGGGCAGGTCGTCTGTATCGCGGACGACATTGCCATCCGCATCCAGCTCCTGCGCCACGATATCACCCGAGTTGTCCACGGTCTTGTAGCTCACGCTGTATTTCAATCGGCCGGCAATGGTGGTTGTGTCGCTGGTGTCGGTGCTCACCGCCACGCCGGCGTCGCGCCCGGCGGCGTTGAGAATGTCCGCAAGAATGGTGTTGAAGATATCGCGCACGTCGTCGGCAGACTGAGCGCTGAATCCTCGGCCACCACCAGTGAACCCTGCCTGGATGAAATCATCCACGCGATTCTGATCGCTGGCTGTTGTTGCGTTGACGTTGCCCGTCACCCAACTGGGTTTGGTCGAGGCTGCATAGCCCAGTGAGGCGTAATCGGTCTGGTATTTCTCAATCTGTTCGAAGGTCAAGCCGCTGGTGGCGTCTTGGACGTCGCCACTGGGACGGACCATGTAGCCCACGGTGTAGGTGGTCATGTTCTGCCAGAAAGCGGGCTGTCCGGGCCGGGTCTGGGCTTCGTTGCTCAGTGCTGTGCGCAGGTCGGTGTGCCAGTAGTATTGTGCTGTCAGGTCGGCCAGGCCGCTGGTGGCGGTGCTGGGGTAGGGAACGTAGCTCTTTCGGCCAGCCTCGGTATTGATGCCGTTGCGACGGTATCTGAAGGACTCTGTGCTGCCATTGGGCAGTGTGCGGGTGAAGGTGCCGGTGGTGGTGTTGCCGTCGGTGTTGTCGTAGTCCAACCCTGAGATGGTGGTAGTCCCAGCGTTCCACGCACCGTCAGAGAACAGCAGGTTGAACGAACGGCGGCAACTCATTTCCGGATTGCTGGTGCTGGCCAACTGGGCGGGGTTGGTTGCCCAGGGATTTTCGGTCGCACCCGTTCCCACCTTGTAGTAGGCCGCCACTTTGTCTATGACGTTGTGCAGCGGTGTACCACCGTTAGGGATGAAGCGTCTTGCCGCATCTGTGGAGAACGTAGGGTCGGCACCTGAGTTGGATGACCGGTTGATGGTGCCATCCTGATCGTAAAGCCACGTGTAGATGGCTTGGGTGTCGGCACTGCCCAGGCTGTGCATGCGCACGCCGCGCATAAACCCGACGTTGCCCGTGTCGACGCCGGGCGTCAGCGTATTTGCCCTTGTCGTCGTATTGCTGCGTTCATTGATGTTGATGTAGCCAAGGCGCAACTGGTTGTTGAAATCTGAATTTGCTAGCGCCTGACCAATCGCTGTGACCACAGCCGGTGCCCTAAAGCCGTAGTACCGAAACCAATTCAGGATATTGGTGATTTCGGCTGCGTTGGTGCATTCGTTGTTGGCACAACCGACATCGGTCCTTGCATGACCGCTGGGCAATGTGATTGTTGCGGGTGTACCGGGTTTGATTGTTACTTTTCTTGGCTGAGCACAATCGACCTGTAAGCCGCCCACGGTCACAACTTCATCGCAATAGGCGTAGGTGAAGCCAGGAGTGTTGGCGTCGGTGGCTGTATAGGTTTCATGTCTGGGGACGCTTTTTCCACTGTTCCCTGTCCAGACGTATTGCGTCCAGCCCGTGTTGTCTGGCGTGGCTGCGTAAAAGGTGCTCCGCAACCGAACCAAGCTGGTGTTGGCGTCGTTTCGGTACGAGCGCGATTCAAATATGTCGCTGTTCTGGTTGGATACAAACACAATCCCATCGCTGGGCACCAGTGGATCGTTGTTGGCATCGACTCTGGGGTGGTAGGTGATGCGTGGGTTGTAATAAATGGGGTTGACGTCCGCAGAACGCTGTGCGGACCACTTCCCCACCTTTTTGGCAGGGGAGTAAGGGAGTGCAACGTTGGTCCATGCTCTGGTTTGCCACGAGCAAAAGCTGCAAGCTCTGTAGCGCTCGTAGCAGGTGTATGTTGTTCCAGAAAGATTGGCCTCGTCACCCACACCATTGTTGAATGTTGTGGCGTTGGTCGATGAAGATCTCGAGTATGGAGACGGACAATATTTGGCTTCATACTCCTCATCCGAGGTAATGCCATAAGACTCATGAAAAGGGAATGCCATGGACCCGGAGTTGTCCAAGGCGATCATGAGGTTGGGTTTCGCACCGGTGCTCGAAGCCAGCAAAGGCTTCTGTGCTGGTTGTGCCAAGACATTTGACGATGCTGCGAACATCAACGCAGCCATGACACTAATCACCCATTGATAGGTTTTACGCGAAGGTATGTTGAAAGCGGTCATGTGCTACCTCTCTGGTCAGGATTTTTTCGTTTATTCGTTGCCACCAGCTGCCGACTTGATCGGAACACCAGAAGTCAAAATGGATTGAAGCCAGACTTCTGCCCCCGAAGTCAGTTGACCGCTGCTGCTGTCCACCTCGGCATCATTGGAAAGCCCGCGTGTGGTGATAAGGAATCGGTCATTGACCAGCGCCTGGATAATGCAGGTGGGCTTGTTTTTGGCGTATCTGTCATTCGCGCCTTCGGTCACGTTGCTGCCGCCTTCCAATGACACTTCAATCAGATTTGCCGCACTGGCAATCCAGTTGCTTTTTGTGTTCCACGCACCATTGGATATCTGGTCGTCAGACGTTATGACTGTCTTGTTGATTTTTCCGACATCCGTGGTGTAAAAGGGGTCGGCATTTTCTTCCGCGAAATCAATCGCCACCCGTTCGCAATGCCGCAGTGCCGCTTCTGCGGACTGACGCGCCAGCTGGTTGGTGCGCATATTGTTGGAGAATTGTTCGTAGCTGGCCGAATTGCGTGCAGCCATCAGGCCAGCAAACGAAATGATGACCAACATGATCAAGGCAATGGGTAAGACCACGCCCTCTTGGTCGCGGCAATTGACACGTGAACCGAAGCGTTTGGTGCTCATCGTTCTGAAGTCTTGAGGGCAGGATGCGTTGACGGATGGCACTTCACTCTCCCTCAGACAAGTAAGCCCAAGGATCTTCATTGATGGCATAGGGCGCTGGCAGGCCGGGGCGCATGTTGCGCAATTGGATGGTGGTCACATAGGCGCGCCGCAGGTACCGGTCTTCGTTCGTTTGCGCTGTGCCAGCGCAGTCGCGGTAGGTGCCCAGCTCGGTCTTGGTGTTGTCGCCAACGGGTACGGGCTGGGCGCTGCGGGCAATCAGACAGATGCGAATGGCAGCAACGCGGGACCAGTTGACCAAGTCTTCAGCCTCGACATAAGCAGTTACCTGATGGGGCAGCACTTCACCCTCGGTGGGAGTGTTAGTAATGGCGTACTGGATCTGCATGTCTTCGATATTGGGAATCAGCGCGGCCGCTGCACTGAAACCATCGGTAGCGCTGCCGTCGCGCCCTTTGCAATAGAGGGTTGGCACGCCGCCATCGTCGGCGATGTAGTAGCGGTTGTCGGCCAAAGAGATGCTGGCCGCGCTGCCTTCTGAAGCGCCGGCAACCCATGGCGTGATGCCGTTGTGGCTGCAGTTGGCCGGTCGGTCGGTGTCGCTGGCGTCTTTGGCGGTCTGGCTGTTGAGAGAGGTTGCTTCATAGCGCACCGCAAGGGCGTCAGCTGTGGTGGGCGTAGCAGGACAAGCCAGGGAGCCGAATTCGGTGGTTCCGTTGTTGTCTGCCGTTCCACTCTTGTCGAATCCACCGTCGCACCCGCGAAGCGCAAAGCCGGAGAACTTTCGTTTTCCATCGTTGTCAACCGTGGAAAAGCCGGCCAGACGGACCTGTTGCTGAAGGATCTCCAGCGCCAGGCTGGCATCTTCGTTCATCTGGGATTCCAGCGTGCTGCTGCGAGAGCTGGCTGAAGTGGTCACGTAAATGATGGACACAGCGCCGAGCAGGAAAATACCGATGGTCATGGCAACCATCAGCTCTACCAGCGTCACGCCGGATTGCCGGCGACCGGTTCGAGCCATGTGTTTAGCGTACTTGAGTTTCACAGGCCCACCTTGAAATACATGCAGCTGTAGACGGCCAAATCGTCTTCGGAGAGGTCGCTTGGACAATTGTCCTGACCTTGTTTGAACAGCGAAAAAGCGGCATAGCCAGCGGGGTCGTCGTCCTCGTCCACTTCTTCAAGTTGCGGTTCTTTCCAGAGCAACCAAATGTCCAGGTCCCGGGCGCCAGCGGAGGGGGTGGAAGCCACAACGGCTTTGCCCTGAGGGAGTCGGGCGGCGACTTCGGTGAGCAAGTGCGCCCGATCCGCCAGGGCCACGGCGTTAGCTGCCGCTTTTGAGTCAGACTTTTCGTCGGCGTTCTGCGTGGGTGCAGTGGCGGTACTGCTCAGGGTGAGGTCGTATCCACCGAGGTCATACCCATACACGTTGACGCGAGCACGGTCAGCGTAGTCGTTGACCAGGGCCAAGCCGGTGAGTCGCAGTTGTGCCGCCTTGTTGTAGCTGAATGTCGCAGACGAAAGCCCGGCGATGCCCAGTAGCCCGACCGATACGAGCAAGATGGCCACCATCACTTCGAGCAAGCTGGAGCCCTTTTCATGTCGCGCAGAAGGGTTGAACGGCATGGGAGTGACTTGTTGACGTTGATTCATGGTTCAGCTCTGGTCTTTTGAAGTGACCTGTGCACGCCCCACCCGGCTGATGGCGATTTCGTTGACTTTGGTCGAAGTGCTGCCTGATGGCTTCACCGTGACCGTGGTTGCGCTGGAGCCCATCAGGCCACTGGGCAAGAAGATCAGTTCCTCAACAGCATCGGTGCCGCTCATGCTGGCGACGCCTGACAGCGCCGTGCGCACTGCAATCTCTTCGCCGGTGTCAATAGCGCCGTCGTTGTCAAGGTCAACATAAACCAGCCAGCCGTTTTTCCATTCGGTGCTGTCGGCGGTGCAGGACTCACCATCTGAACTGGGGCACATGATGACCTTGCGGGAAGCCTTGATAGCCTGAGTGCGGGCGAGTTGAAGATGGGTGGTGAAGGCTCTGGTGGCGCTGTCGCGGCGCCACCCGCGGAGGGTTTCGCTGAAACTGGGTACGGCGAGTGAGAGCAGTACAGCGAGTACGGACAGTGTGACCAGCAGCTCAACGAGCGTGAACCCACGTTGAGCACGCTCTGAAGATTGATGGTAAACGGCGGCGGTTTTCAATTTTTTACTCCTGACTGCAATGTACAAGCCTGCAAATTCAGGGGTGTGGGGTGACTGACATGCGGTCTGTTTAGGCCACCTCAGCGGTCAAAAGCATTCACTCGTTCACGTCGCACGGCACTTTCAATGCTTGACATTTTTGGACGCTCTTGCTTTTACGAATCCTTCTCCATGCTCAGCCTGACCCTGCCGATGCGGCTCAGGGTGATTTTTTGGGTTTGTCCAGTTCGTGGGACGACACGCAGAGTACTCATTCCCGAGGCCATGATGCCCGAGGGTTTGAAGACAAATCGCTTGGCCTTTATGTTGGAACTCAGTGAAAGAATGCCCTGCAAGCTCGGCGCGCTCGCAACGATGGTTTCGGTGGTGTCACGCTGGTTGTTCTGATTGAGGTCTTGGAAGACGATCCAGCCGCTCTTCCATTCCATGTCGTCGCTGAGTGAACATTGATCGCCATCGATGCTGTTGCAGAGCACCACATGTCGGGTGGATTTGATGGCCAGCGTTCGGGAAAGGCGCAGATGTGTGGTCAGGGCTTTGGTGGCTCGATCTCTTTGCCAGTTGGCCAGCATTTGTGCAAAGGAGGGCAATGCCAAGCTCAGCAGGAGTCCCAGTACGGAAATGGTGACCAAAAACTCCACAAGTGTGAAGCCGCCGTGGATGCGCCCACGAGTGGTGTCTTGCATCTAAATACCTCGCCCTGCCATGAATATAAATTCTTAGAATTTATATTCATGGCAAAAAATTAGGTACATATTTGCACTAAAGAACTAATATTGACTTGCTTTGTTGCAAATTTGTTGCAAAGACCAGGCGCGTGAGGGAGCGGTTGCGCGCAACAAAGTGCGTTCAACGACGCACTTCGTCCACCAGCGCCCGGAACTCGTCGATGTCTTCAAAGCTGCGGTAGACGCTGGCGAAGCGGATGTAGGCCACTTTGTCGAGCTTCTTGAGCTCGCGCATGACCATTTCGCCGAGCCGGGTGGCCGGGACTTCGCGGGCGCCAAGGTTCAGCAACTTTTCTTCGATGCGCTCGATGGCCGCGTCCACCTGCTCGGTGCTGACCGGACGTTTGCGCAGCGCCAGTGCAAAGGACGCCCGCAATTTGGCCGGCACGTAGTCGACACGTCGGCCATCTTTCTTCACCACGGCCGGGAAGCTGACTTCCGGCCGTTCGTAGGTGGTGAAGCGTTTTTCGCAATGGCCGCACTGGCGGCGGCGGCGAATGAAGTCCGCGTCTTCAGAGATCCGGGTTTCGACGACCTGGGTCTCCAGATGACCGCAGAAAGGGCATTTCATGGTTTCAAAGGCACCTTGCTGCGGTGGCTGCTCAACGGTAAACCGGGAAGCGGGCCGTCAGCGCGTTGACCTTGGCGCGCACGGCTTCGATGTTGGCCGGGTCGCGCGGGTTGTCCAGCACGTCGGCTATCAGGTTGGCGGTCAGGCGGGCTTCTTCGTCCTTGAAGCCGCGGGTGGTCATGGCGGGGGTGCCGATGCGCACGCCGCTGGTGACCATGGGCTTTTCCGGGTCATTGGGAATGGCGTTCTTGTTGATCGTCATATGGGCGCTGCCCAGCACGGCCTCGGCTTCCTTGCCGGTGATGCCTTTGGCGCGCAGATCGACCAGCATGACGTGGCTCTCGGTGCGGCCGCTGACGATGCGCAGGCCGCGAGAAACCAGGGTTTCGGCGACGATGCGTGCGTTTGTCAGCACTTGTTGCTGGTAAGCCTTGAAGTCGGGTTGCAGCGCTTCCTTGAAGGCCACCGCTTTGGCAGCGATCACGTGCATCAGCGGGCCGCCTTGCAGGCCAGGGAAGATGGCACTGTTGATCGCCTTCTCATGCTCGGCCTTCATCAGGATGATGCCGCCGCGCGGGCCGCGCAGGCTCTTGTGGGTGGTGGATGTCACCACGTCGGCGAACGGCACCGGGTTCGGGTAGACGCCCGCGGCGATCAGGCCGGCGTAGTGGGCCATGTCGACCATGAAGATGGCGCCGACTTCCTTGGCAATTTTGGCGAAGCGCTCGAAGTCGATGCGCAGGCTGTAGGCTGAAGCGCCAGCGATGATGAGTTTGGGCTTGGTTTCCCGCGCCTTGGCTTCCATGGCCTCGTAGTCGATGGCTTCGTTCTTGTCCAGGCCGTAGCTGACCACGTTGAACCACTTGCCAGACATGTTCAGCGGCATGCCATGGGTGAGGTGGCCGCCCTCGGCCAGGCTCATGCCCATGATGGTGTCGCCGGGTTTCAGGAAGGCGAGGAACACGGCTTCATTGGCGGATGCGCCGCAGTGGGGCTGCACGTTGGCCGCGTCGGCGCCGAAGATCTGCTTCACGCGGTCGATGGCCAGTTGCTCGGCAATGTCGACGTATTCGCAGCCGCCGTAGTAGCGACGGCCGGGATAGCCTTCTGCGTATTTGTTGGTGAGCTGGGTGCCCTGGGCGGCCATGACGGCGGGCGAGGCGTAGTTCTCGCTGGCGATCAGCTCGATGTGGTGTTCCTGGCGCGCGTTTTCGGCCTGGATGGCGGCAAACAGCTCGGGGTCGGTTTGCTCGATGAGGATGTTGCGGTCGTACATGGTTGGCAGTCTTGGGTAACGTGGATCCCGGCGCGCGTCAGCGGGTGACGACGGCAGGGGCTGCCCAGGCGAACGGCTGATCACCTGTCTTGGCAGCCAGGTGGCACGCTTCCCAGTGGTTGTCCCTGGTGTCCCGGATGGGGGGCAGGGGGGCCACGTCAGCACCGAAGGGTGGGCAGCGAGCCCCGCACCTTGAGTGCCTATCGCCAGTTGCGTACGGGGTCTAGTTTATCCGAGCAGGGCGACCAGGCGTCCCGAGCGGGCAATATTCCCGGACCCAGCCTGGGATCACGAACTGGCCAGCAGCAGGGGGGCCACGGTTTCCGCAACGGGGGGGGCAGCGTCGGCCGCTTCCAGTTCGGTGACGTCGGGCGTTGGCATTGCCTCGGCATCGACGGGCGCGACGACCGGTATGGTTCTGTAGCTGGGGAAGCGGGTGGGCATGGGCTTGCCCAGCGCCACGCTCTGGATGCGCAGGTGTTCGGCCATCACCTTGTTGATGTAGCCACTGCCATCTGTGGTGACCGCGCCGACGTACAGGCGCAAACCGCCTTCGATGGATCCTGCCCGTTTGATGCAGTCCTGCAGCACCCGCGCACCCACCCGCAGGTTGGAGACGGGGTCAAACGCCGCCAGCTGGCCACCAAAGTCTTCGTATTTTTCAGTGTGCACGCGCGTGAGCACCTGCATCAGGCCTTGCGCACCGACAGGGCTCTGGGCAAACGGGTTGAAGCGCGACTCCACGGCCATCACCGCCAGGATCAGGGTCGGATCCATCCGCGCCTTTTCGCCTACCTCGAAAGCTTCGGCCACCAGAACCCCCAGCGGTTCCGGAGCAACCCGGTACTTGCGGCTCAGCCAGAACGCCACGTTGGCCTGTTGCTTGGGCAGTTGGGTGGGCTGCACGGCCGTTACCCGTTGTACGGCATCGGGTTCGGGTTCGAACGCGACCACGGGAGCGGCGGCCACCTGGCGCTGCTGCAGCCAGCCCAGCAGGTGTTGCTCGGCGTCACTGCGCAGGTCGTGGCGCGCGGCCAGCGTGATCAGGCCCACGGCGAGAACGGTGCCCAGCAGCGCAACGCTGTTGTGGGTGATGGCGAGGCAGCCCTGGACCACGTCGCTCAGGGCGGTGTTGAGGGATGCCTTGGCACCTGGGGTGCTCTTGTGGTGGCGGGTGGTGGTGTCATTCATGATGTCTCTCCTGTCGGTGCCGCGGTGACCGGGTGGGTCTGTGCGGCTGGCTGGGCACCTCATCGAGGCGGGCTTTGTGAGCCTTGCGTTCGATGGACCCTGCTGGGTCAGCGGCTCGGGTTTACCCTGAAGGGCAAAACCGGCGAATGTTAGGGGGAGTTTAATATCAAGTCAATGTTTAAAACTTGATTCATAAATACTAAAAGGTATATGTAGTGGAGGTGTTGGCCCCTTTTTGTGTTCCGTGCTAGCACGGATGCCAGCCCGGATCAGCGGTGCTCGCCGGTCAGCGTCCCAGGGGTACCGCTGGTCGATTTGGGTCCGATCGGGCGTTGTTACTGCTGTTAACCGGGTGACTTTCATCACGCGCCGATCGCGATTGAAAATTTCCATGACGTCGGCCGGTGGGATGCCTTGAAGCGGATCAGGAACCCGGTTAATCTTCAGTTGCCCGTCGTGGATGGGCATCAAACCGGTGACGCGGAGCATCCGCCAACCGGTTCCAAACGGGAGCAATCTGTTGCTTCCAGGCTGGAGAGACATCCAACTCCCTCCGCCAAAACTGACGGCAAGTGCAAATTGCCCGCCGTCAACCCCGGTGGGTTCTGCTCACCGGGGTTTCTTGTTTTTGGGTCTGCCTGATCGGCATGTGCAGCAACAGCAGCGACAATACGGGCTTCGCCAGGCACTCATGCGCCGGCCCCTATATCTAGAACGATCCCTGTATGTCGCTGTTTTCCCTGCGAAGAAGTCCCCCCCAGTCCAATGCCCCGGAATCTGCCGTGAACACGCCCGCCAGCTCCAAGCAAGCCCCTGCCAACGCCGCACACCCCCTGGATGCCCTGACCGGTGGCGCGTTTTCTGCGCCCACTTCTGGCGAGCGCGCATCCCGTATCCGCGAATGGCTGGCCGGCGAACCAGGTCTGGAGCAGATGACCGAGGTGTTCAAGGAGCTGTCGCAGCGCGACCGGGGTGCGGCCAAGCCGCTGAAGGAAAAGCTGGACGAACACAAGCGTTTGAAGGCCCAGGAACACATTGCCGCCGAATGGACCGTCAAGGCCGAGGCCCTCATCGGGCAGTCCCGTTTGAACTTGGCCGATGCCATGGCCTGGCAGCGCGATGCCGCCCGGGCGGGCGCTCCGTTGTCGCGCGAGCCGTTGGCCGGGCTGAAGCAGGCCCTGGCCGAACGCGTCAAGGCGATTGAGGATGTGCAGCACCGTGTTCAGGTGGAGCGTGAGTCGGCGGTGTTGATGGCTCAACGCATCGAGGTGATGTCGACCAAGCCGTGGCGCGAAGCCCAGCAGAGTGCCGAAGCGCTGCGCACCGACGTGGCGCAGTGGCAACAACAGGCCAGTACCCTGGCCGACGATGCCCAGTGGCCCAGCGTTGAACCGAAGTTTCCCCCCATGCTCCAGGCGTCGCGCAGCCAGCTGCAACTGGTCTGGGAGGCTTTTGAAGCGGCCTTGGCCCAGGCGGTCGCAGCCGATGCCAACCCGCAGGCGCCGTTACCGGCCGTGCCGGTGTGGGCGGATGAGTTGCGTGCTGCGCGCGGTATGGATGCTGCGGTGCCGGGCGAAAAAGCCGCTCATGATGCCCAGGCCGCCCAGGAGCGCCGGGCCAAGGTGCTCGCAGAGCTGGATCGAGCCCTGGGTGTGCTGGAGCGAGAGCTGGCCGAGGGCCATGGAAAAGCCACGCCGAAGGCCGCGGCCGATGTGCGTGCGGTGCTGAAGTCGCACGCCCGCCTCATTGGTCCCGAGCTGGAAGCTCGCGCCCACGCGGCGCTGACCCAGGCCGGTGATCTGGAAGACTGGCAGCGCTGGCGTGCCGATCAGCTGCGTGAAGAGCTGGTGAAAAAGGCCGAGGCATTGTTGGCGCCGCCTGAGGGCCAGCGACTGGGCGGGCGCAAGATGCAGGAGACCCTGCGCAGCCTGCGCGATCAATGGAAGGCGACCGACCAGGGTGGTCAGCCCAACCACGCGCTGTGGAAGCGTTTTGACGAAGCCTGCACCGAGGCGCACAAGAGCGTTGAAGTCTGGTTGACCCAGGTCCGTCAGCAGGCGGAGGCCCACAAGACCCAGCGCATGGCCATCATTGAAGAGCTCAAGGTCTGGACCGCCACGCACGGGCAAGGCACCGACTGGAAAGCCCAGGTGCGTGAGCTGCACGCGTTTTCCGAGCGCTGGAGGGAAGCCGGTCACCTGAGCGAAAAAGCGTTTGCCGAAATGCAGCCGCTCTGGAAAACCGCCATGCACGCCGCGCACGCCGGACTCGAAGCCGCGCAGGCACAAAGCGTCGAGCGTCGCCGTGCCCTGATCGACGAAGCCAAGGCCATGGGCGCAGCGCCCCAGTTGCGCATTGACGCGGTCAAGGCGCTGCAGCAGCGCTGGCAGGCCGAGGCGCACGCGGTGCCGCTGGAGCGCAAACAGGAACAAAAGTTGTGGGAGGCCTTCCGCCAACCCATTGACGAAGCCTTTGCCCGCAAGAGCAGCGAGCGCGAGAAGGCGTCCACGGCACTCAATGCCCACGACCAGCGCGTTCTGGAGGCGTCGCAAGCGGTTGATGCCGCCAGCGCGAGCGGCGACGCCCAACAGATTCGCGCCGCCATGGCGGCGCTGGAAGCCGCCTTGCGCGGTCAGGCGGAGGCTGCGGCTGAACCTGCTCGTGGCGGGGCGAATGCCGTTGCCACGCCTGCCGAGGCCGACGCCACCGACGTGAAGGCGGAAGAACCGCTGATGGCACCAACAGCTGACGGCTCAGCGCCGACCGATGCAGAAGGCGAAGTCGCCGGGGCCCCGGCACCCGCCAAGCCCGCCGCCCCGCCCAAGAAGATCGTGGCGGTGCGTGGCGATGACCGGCCGGGCATGAAAAAGACCGAACCCGCCGGACGTGATGACCGCCGGGGTCCTCCGGGCCGCGACAGCCGCGATGCACGGGGTGGTTTTGGCGGCCGTGGTGACGGGCGAGATGTCCGCGACGGGCGCGGCGGCGAACGGTTTGACCGCGAGCCGCGGGGTCCGCGCCTGGGGGATGCCGCTTTCCGTGCCCAGCGTCAGGCGATCGAACATGCCGAAGCGGCGCTGCGCAAGCTCGCGGCGCAGGCGCACGGCGAGGTGTTGACCCAGCTGCTGACCGCTTGGGAGCAGCGCGATGCGTCGCAGTTGCCGACGGCGCAGGCGCTGGGTTCGCGGGTCAACGCGGCAACCCGCAGCGCGTGGTCCCAGAGCCTGAACGGAGGGGCCCCAGCCGCGGTGCCTGCCGATGCCTTGTTGCGCCTGGAGATGGCGGCCGAAGTGCCCACGCCGGCCGAACTGCTGGATGCCCGCCGCATGCTGCAACTGCAGTTGCTCACGCGCCGCCACGAAGCCGCGCCGGCCGATACCTGGGCCCAGGATGTGTCCCGCGTGCTGGCCGGTGGTTTTGACACTGGCGCTGCGCGCCGCCTGCAGAACGCGCTCAAGATCCTTCTTAAGCGTTGAGAGACACGGAGGTGTGGCGACCGCCTGCCTGGCCAGGTGGGCGGTGGCCGTTTACAGCGGGTGAGCCCGGAAGAACCCGTCGTACAGCGGTAGCAGGGTCGGGCATTCGAGGGCGAAGCGCTCGCGGTTGACGAAGTAGGCCTCGCAGGTCACCGCGAAGAACTCGGCCGGGTCCTTGGCGGCATAACCGTCCAGCCAAGGGGGGGCGCCGCCAAAACGTTCAGCGAGGTTCAGCGCTTCACGAAACTGTGTGTAGGCCTCGGTCATGGTCCGGCGCCAGTGTTGTCTGGCCTGTGCCGAATGGGTCGAGCCCCACAAGCCCTGGGTCATCGCGGGTGCGCCATCGGGGGTGTCGCCGGCTTGCATGCCGCGCATGTCCATCTTGTGCACGAATTCGTGGATCACCACGTTGCTTCCGCTGCCGGCCACCTGACCGGCTTGTGCCACATCTTCCCAGCTCAGCATCACCGGACCACGGTCCATGGCCTCGCCCGCGAGGACCTCGCGGTAGCGGTGCACCACGCCCGCGGCGTCGATGGACTCCCTCATGGCCACAGCAGCACCCGGTTGCACCACGATGCCCACGAAGTCGTCGTACCAGTCCAGTGCATCGATCGGGTTGCGGAGGTTCCGGGCGGTCGGGCCGGCGATGTGCAGCAGCGGCAGGCAGGCCTGTGCCGCGATGCTCAGCGCCATGGCATCGGTGACCTGCAGGCCGTGGGCACCGTGGAACTCCTTCTCCAGCAGGAAATGGCCACAGAGCTGCCGTAGGCGAGTCTGTTCGGTGGTGTTGAGTTCGGCCAGGAAGGGGTATTGCCTCAGCGTATCGCGCCACAGTGCCGCGGGCAGTGGCAAAGGGCTGCGCCAGCGCCTGGGCAGCCAGCGCTGCAGCAAACGGGTCACCGGCTTCAACACAGGGGCAGTCGCTGCAGTCCGTCCTGCGCGCTGAGGCGAAGCACTTCGGCACGCGGTGGGAGGGCTGTCGAATCCCAGTCGCTGAGCACCACGCGCCGAAAGCCTTGGCCCAGGTCGTGCTGATCCGGGCGGTGGGTATGGCCGTGTATCAAGGTCTGTGAGCCGGCCGCCTGCAGCCACTCTCTGGCCGCACCCGCATCCACGTCAGCCCAGAGGCTGGGATCGTGCGCGCTGTCCCGTTTGCGGGCCTCGCTTTGCTCGCGCAGTCCGCGGGCGATCGCCTCGCGTTCACTCAACGGCTTGGCGAGGAAATCACGCTGCCAGTCGGCGGAACGCACCACGGCCCGGAACTGCTGGTAGTCGGTGTCGGCCAGGCACAGGGCGTCGCCATGGCTGAGCAGCCAGCGCTGGCCTTGAAGCTCCAGCACGGTCGGATCGTCGAGCCCCTGTATCCCGCAGGCGCTCAGTGCGTGGGGGCCGAGCAGGAAATCGCGGTTGCCGTGCATGAAATACACCGGGGTGTGGCGGCTGTGCTCCCGCAGCAGCCGGGCGCAGGTGTGCCAGAAGGACGGTGTGGTGTCTGGCGCCTGAGGCGCCAGCACGTCGTCACCGATCCAGATCTCGAAGAGATCACCCAGGATGAACAGCGCATCAGCCCGCTGCGCAGGGGGCTGTTGCAGATAGTGCTGCCACAGGGTGAGCGTGGCGGGTTCTGCGGCCTGCAAATGCAGGTCAGAAATGAAATCGACCGCTTGCCAGTGCGCGGGTGCGCGCAGGGTGGCGAAGCGGTCGGGGGTCGTTTCTGGCATGGGGACAGGGCAGGGGGCCCCCGCCATCAGATGGCGATGGTCAGATGGCGACGGCTTTTTCGATCACGACGTCTTCCTTGGGCACGTCGTCATGGAAGCCTTTGCGACCCGTGGCCACGCCCTCGATCTTTTTCACAATGTCCGAACCGGCAACCACCTTGCCGAACACGGCGTAACCCCAGCCCTGCGCGCTGGGAGCGGTGTGGTTGAGGAAACCGTTGTTGGCGACGTTGATGAAGAACTGGGCGCTGGCCGAGTGCGGGTCGCTGGTGCGCGCCATGGCCACGGTGTAGAGCTCGTTCTTCAGGCCGTTGTTGGCTTCGTTGTTGATGGGTGCGTCGGCAGGCTTCTGGTTCATGCCCGGTTCGAAGCCGCCACCCTGCACCATGAAGCCGGGGATGACGCGGTGAAACACCGTGTTGTTGTAGTGACCCTTGTTCACGTACGACAGGAAGTTGGCGGTGGACAGCGGGGCCTTCTCGGCGTCCAGTTCCAGCGTGACGATGCCAAAGTTGGCGATGTGCAGTTCGACTTGAGGATTGGCCATGTTCATTTCTCCAGAGTGGCTTTGAGGATGGTGAGGGGTGTCTTGGGCACGTTCTGATGCATGCCCTGGTTGCCGACTGGAACGAGCTTGATTTTGTCCACGACATCCATGCCTGCGGTGACCTTGCCAAAAACGGCATAACCATGGCCGTCGGGGTTGGGGGCGTTCAAGGCGGCGTTGTCCACCACGTTGATGAAGAACTGTGCCGTGGCGGAGTTGGGGTTTTGCGTGCGGGCCATTGCGATCGTGCCGCGGTCGTTTTTCAATCCGTTGCTGGCTTCCAGCGGAATGGGCGCACGGGTCGTCTTTTGCTGGAAATCGGCGTTGAAACCGCCGCCCTGGATCATGAAGTTGTTGATCACGCGGTGGAACACCGTGCCGTCGTAGTGTTTGTCACGCACGTATTGCAGGAAGTTCTCGACCGTTTTGGGGCTCTTGTCGGGATACAGTTCCAGCACGATGTCACCCATGGAGGTGCTCAGGCGCACCTTGGGCGCCTCGGCTGCGGGCGTGCCCTGGGCCCAGGCGGCCACCGGGAACAAGGCCCCTGCAGCGCTCGCGACGAGCAGGGAAACCAGATGACGACGCAATGGGCGTGGCATGAAAGACGGGTTTTGCATCAGAGGGTACCTTCCGAGAATATTTTCCACTGGTCGCGTTCCAGCGCCCAGTACTGTCGCCGCGTCACGCCTCGGGATTGGCCCAAGGGAACCTCGCCAAAGGTCACCACCATGGTGTCCTGGGCATCGCGCCAGCGAAGCAGGGAGAGCTCCTTGAGCTGCAGCTCCCGGGGGCCTTTAACGGGACGCAGTTCGCTCTCGACACGCGGCCACCATTGGGCCAGATCGCGGCCCTGGTTCAGGAATCGGCTGGAGTAAAACCCCTTGAGTTGTCCCAGATTGCCTTCGCTCTTGGCAACGCGCCAAGCCTCCAGGGCCGCCTCAAAGGCCTGACGTTCGGTGTCGAGTGCCTCGGGTTGCACCCATTGAAGTTCGGGCGCGATCACGACCGGCGTGGTGCGGATCTGCACGGTCTTGAGCAGCCGCTCCAGATCCGGGTTGGACAGCACCACGCAGCCATCGGAGGCTTGGGGCGCACGCACAAACTGCTCCCTTGGCGTGCCATGCAGCCAGATACCGCTGCCGGTCTTGCCGCGTTGCACGTCGAGCGGGTTGGGGTAGTTGATCGGGAGTGCACCCACGCCGTACAGGTCGGGCAGGTTGTCCGGGTTGAGGTTGCTGGTGATGTAGTAAACGCCCAGCGGCGTGCGCTTGTCACCCTCAACGGTTTTCTCGATGCCGGACAGCCCGACGGAGATGTAGAAATCACCCACCAGGTGCAACTGGGGTGCTTTTGCGATCAGGCTGCCTGACACCGAGGGAGTTTGATTTTCAAACAGGTACAGGCGCGAACGCGAGGCATCGATGGCGATGGCATGCCGGCTCTGCGACGACAGGGCGAGGAACTGGGCAGGGATGCTCCCGGCGGGTGGGCGCTCCATCAGGGCGCGCAGCCGGCGGTGCGACTCTTCTCGCAGCGTCTTGAGTTGCTCAGAGGCGGCCAGCGCCTTCGTGTCGGGCACATCACCGAGCTTGTGCACCGGGCGCGTTTGCAGGCTCAGCAAGTCGCCATGCACCAGGTGTGCGAGATGAAAGTTCGGATGGTCACGCACCAGTGTGTCGGCCTTGCTCAGTGCTTCGCGCGCCAGTCCTTGGCTGATCAACTGGTAGATCTCAATGAGGCGGGCCTCGGCCTGGCCCATCAGCGGCATCACCTGTTGCAGGGCTTCGCCGGAGAGCGGGCTGGACTGCAGGCCGGACGCTGTTTTTGGCGTTCCAAGCAACTGGGCTGCGTCCTGAACCTTGCTCAGCGCGTTGTCGAGCATGGACGGAGCGGATGATGCATTGGCTGGATCGGCGGTGGTGACCACGGCGGTCATCCGGTCCAACAGACCGCCAGACAAGCCCACCGGACCCACGCAGGAACTGATCAAACCGATGGCCAGCGCCAACGCAGCCAGAACGGCCAGTCCAGTGGTCGGGCGCAGCAGGCCGCCAATGCCAGAACTCAGGTTGGCGGTGGGAATGCTGGCGTGGCCGTGCTGGAAGTACCGCCGACCGGCCATCAGGAACCCGTGGATTCGCGCACGATCAACCAACGGCTACCGCTCTTGACGAAATCAAGTTTTTTGCGGCTGGTGACATTGAGCGTGTCGGAGCTGTAGTCCTGCTTGAAGCTGGCCGATGCGCGATCACCATCAACCGATACCGACAGGTCGCTGATTTCAACGCCAATGCGCGAGCGAGGCACGATGCGGGCCTTGCGGTCTGCTTCCCACGCACCACGAGCCTGGCCACCGGGGGGCGTGAAGTTGCCGGCGTAGGCACCCAGGTAGCCTTGCATGTTCTTGCTGGACCAGGCCTTGGCCCAGGAGGACACGGCGGCTTCCACCGCGGCTTCGGCGTTGCCTGAAGCAGCAGGAGCTGGCGTTGGTGCCGGGACTGCGGGCTTGGTCACCGCCAGGGGTGCGGTGACAACGGGCGCTGCCGCCGTCGGAGCCGGCGCCGCGCCTGGGCGGGCACCTCCCTTGGCGTCGGCGCTGAACAGGGTGCGGATCAGGCTGAGCTTGGGGGCTACGGCGGTGTTGCCGGAATCCAGTTGCAGTGCCTTGCTGTACGACTGGCTGGCCAGCTTGGCGTACACGTCACCCAGATTTTCATGGGCTGTGGCGTAGCTGGGGTTGGTGCGGATGGCCATTTCGAGGGCTGCGCGTGCTTTGTCGAACTGGCTTTGTCCGGCGTAAAGAACAGCCAGGTTGTTGTAGGGCTCGGGCAACTCGGGGAATTCTTCGGTCAGCTTGGAAAAAGTGGCAATGGCATCGCTGTGTTTGCCGCCTTCGGTCTGGATCACGCCTTTGAGAAAGCGCATCTGGGGATCGCGGGGCTTGCTGGTGAGGTATTGATCCACCTTGCTCAAAGCCTCGCTGAGTTGCCCGGCCCGCATGAGGCGGTTCACCTCGGCGTAATCGTCGGTCTGGGCCATGACCACGGTAGCCCCCAGTGCGGCCGAAACCGCCACCGATAGTGCCAGCAGGCGCAGCCGGGAGGTGACCAGGGTGGAGGTGCCGCCGCGACTTGACGTGGACAGCATGGACGAAGTTTTGACGGGGTGATGCATGGGACCTCAGAAGAGCGAATGCGGGCAAATCGAAGACCGCGAGCGGGCCTGAAAACATGAATATAGCGCCTGTCTGTGTGTGCTCGCTCAAGACCAAGCTGGCTATACTGACAGATTGTATCTGAGGGTGTAAGTCCAATGGCTTCCTGACGCCGGTCGGGTGTGACGTTCGGCCCGCTCGCACCCACTGCTCCCGATCTTTTGTGCCACTCCGCGCCTGCTGGCAGGTGCAGACGGAAGGCGCTGTGTTCGGCCCTTGCTCCCCTTTGCTTGCGCACGCTGCCTGATTTTTGTTTCCATGACCCTGAGCATTTTCAATACCCTGTCCCGTCGTCCGGAGCCGTTCGAGCCATTGGAACCCGGTCATGTGCGCATGTATGTCTGCGGCATGACCATCTACGACCTGTGCCACATCGGGCACGCCCGGATGATGATGGCCTTTGATGTGGTGCAGCGCTGGCTCAAGGTCAGTGGCTACCGGGTGACCTATGTCCGCAACATCACGGACATCGACGACAAGATCATCCAGCGTGCGCTCGCCAGAGGCATCACGCTTCGAGCACTGACCGATGAGATGACGCTGGCCATGCACAAGGACATCGCTGCGCTGGGCATCGAGGCGCCCAGTTTCGAACCTCGTGCCACCGCCTACGTGCCCCAGATGCTGTCACTGATCGGCCAGCTCGAGGCGAAAGGCCTGGCCTACCGCGCTCAGGATGGTGACGTGAACTTCGCGGTGCGCCGGTTTCCGGGGTATGGCAAGTTGTCGGGCAAGTCGCTCGACGACCTGCGCGCTGGCGAGCGCGTGGCGGTGGCGAGTGATAAAAACGATCCGCTGGATTTTGTGCTCTGGAAGGCCGCCAAGCCCGATGAACCCTCGGAAGCCCGATGGGAAGGCCCATATGGCCCCGGGCGCCCAGGCTGGCACATCGAGTGTTCGGCCATGAGCTGCGCGCTGTTGGGTGAGTCCTTTGACATCCATGGTGGCGGTGCCGACCTGCAGTTTCCGCACCATGAAAACGAAATTGCCCAGTCCGAGGGGTCGAGCGGGAAACCGCTGGCGCGCTTCTGGATGCACAACGGTTTTGTCAGGGTCGACAACGAAAAGATGTCCAAGAGCCTGGGCAACTTTTTCACCATCCGTGAGGTGCTGGCCAAGTACGACGCCGAGACGGTGCGCTTCTTCATCGTTCGCACCCACTACCGCAGTCCGCTCAACTACAGCGACGCGCATCTGGACGACGCGCGCGCCGCCCTCAAACGCCTGTACACCGCCCTGTCGCTGGTGTCCGTCGATCCGGTGGACACCATCGATTGGTCGCATCCGTTTGCCCAGCGCTTCCGCGCCGCGATGGACGAGGACTTTGGCACGCCCGAAGCGGTGGCCGTGCTGTTTGATCTGGCGAGCGAAGTCAACCGCAGCAAGGACGTTGCCCTGGCCGGGCTGCTGCGCGCCCTGGGTGGCACGCTGGGACTGCTGCAGAGCGATCCGGCGGCTTATTTGCAGGGCGGTGGTGCTGCAGCAGGTGGGTTGGACGAGGCGACGATCCAGGCGTTGATCGCGGACCGTGCGTCCGCCAAGGCGGCGAAAAACTTCACCGAAGCCGACCGCATACGCCAGGACTTGCTGGCGCAGGGAGTTGCGCTGAAGGACGGTGCCACGGGCACCACCTGGGAGCGCAGCTGATGGCGTCGTCTGTGTTGCCCGATGTGGGACCCGATGCACCGTTGTACTGGCAGGAGGCCTGCCGCCACCTCATGAAGCGCGACCGGGTGATGAAAAAACTCATTCCGCAACATGCCGGTGTGAGCCTGCAGTCCAGGGGGGATGCTTTCGTCACACTGGCGCGCAGCATCGTCGGCCAGCAGATCTCCGTGAAAGCGGCGCAATCGGTCTGGGACCGTTTTGCCGTGTTGCCCAAGAAGATGTTGCCCGCCCAGGTGCTCAAGCTCAAGGTGGACGACATGCGAGCGGCAGGCCTGTCGGCCCGCAAGGTCGAGTACCTGGTGGACCTGGCACTGCACTTTGCCAACGATCAGGTGCATGTGAATGCCTGGGCCGACATGGACGATGAGGCCATCATCGCCGAGCTGGTGGCGATCCGCGGCATCGGCCGCTGGACCGCCGAGATGTTCCTGATCTTCCACCTGATGCGGCCCAACGTGCTGCCGCTGGACGATGTGGGCCTGCAGAACGGCATCAGCCGCCGCTATTTTTCGGGTGAGCCGGTGAGTCGCAGCGAGATACGCGAAGTGGCCGCTACCTGGGCGCCGTTCTGCAGTGTGGCGACTTGGTATATTTGGCGCTCGCTGGACCCGGCCCCTGTGGCCTATTGATACCAAAAGACGTCGTTGAAACACCGTCCTGATGCTTCAGGACACGGAACCGCGAGCCGCCTGCATGCGGACCGCGGAAGGGTCGCCACAAGACCACAGGAGTCACACCTTGGCCAAGAAGAACTTTCTCGATTTCGAGCAACCGATTGCTGATCTCGAATCCAAAATCGAAGAACTGCGTTATGTCCAGTCCGAATCGGCGGTCGACATCTCCGCCGAGATCGAGCAGCTGTCGGGCAAGAGCCTGCAGCTCACCAAAGACATCTACAGCCACCTCACGCCCTGGCAGATCACCAAGATCGCGCGGCATCAGGATCGCCCCTACACGCTGGACTACCTGCGGGAAATCTTCACGCACTTCCAGGAGCTGCACGGTGACCGCCATTTCTCCGACGACCTGAGCATCGTCGGTGGCCTGGCCCGCTTCAATGGTCAGCCCTGCATGGTGCTGGGTCACCAGAAAGGGCGCGACACCAAGGAGCGCGGCCTGCGCAACTTCGGCATGACCAAGCCCGAGGGCTACCGCAAGGCGCTGCGCCTGATGAAGCTGGCCGAGAAGTTCAAGCTGCCGGTGTTCACCTTCGTGGACACGCCCGGTGCCTACCCCGGCATCGACGCCGAGGAACGTGGCCAGTCCGAAGCGATCGGCCGCAACATCTTCGAGATGGCGCAACTGGAAGTGCCGATCATCTCCACCATCATTGGTGAAGGCGGCTCGGGCGGCGCCCTGGCCATCTCGGTGGCCGACCAGGTGCTGATGCTGCAGTACTCGGTGTATTCGGTGATCAGCCCTGAGGGCTGTGCCTCCATCCTCTGGAAGACCAGCGACCGCGCCAGCGATGCGGCCGATGCACTGGGCATCACCGCACATCGCCTCAAGGCGCTCGGCCTGGTGGACAAGATCGTCAACGAACCGGTGGGTGGCGCGCACCGCGACCACAAGCAGATGGCGGCTTTCCTCAAACGCGCACTGACCGACGCTTGGCGCCAGGTGGCCGATCTCAAGGTCAAGGAGCTGGTGGACCGCCGCTACGCGCGCCTCAACAGCTACGGCCGTTACACCGACACCAAGGCCGAGAGCAAGTCGGACAAGCGCTGAGGTGAGTGTGCCATCTGCACCCGCCAACCCCTGCGAGCAGGCGTTGGCGGCGTGGTGTGCGCGCTGGTTGCCCGCGTGCGCGGACGCCGGCGCATCACCAACAACGGTGGCGGTGGCCTACAGCGCTGGTGCCGATTCCACGGCCTTGTTGCTGGCGGCACAGCATCGCTGGCCGGGCAGGGTGCAGGCCCTGCATGTGCACCACGGGCTGCAGGCGGCGGCCGACGGCTTTGAAGCACTCGCCGTCAGTTTTTGCGAGCTCCATGGCGTCGGGCTGCAGGTGCGCCGGGTGCATGCGGCCCACGCTCCGGGTCAGAGCCCTGAAGACGCTGCGCGGGACGTGCGTTACACGACGCTTGCCGACATGGCCCTACAGGCGGGCGCATCCGTGGTGCTGCTCGGGCAGCACGCCGACGACCAGGCCGAGACCCTGCTGCTCGCGCTCAGCCGCGGTGCGGGACTGCCCGGTCTGGCGGCCATGCCGGACCGGTTTCAGCGGCACGGCGTGGTGTTTGGCCGTCCCTTGCTGGGCTTGCCGTCCCGGGCCGTGCGCGAATGGCTGGAGACGGCAGGGCATGCCTTTGTGGACGATCCGACCAACACCGACCTGCGCTACACCCGCAACCGCATCCGTGCGATCCTGATGCCGGCCTGGGAGACCTGTTTCCCCGGCTTTCGCCCCCTGCTGGCGCGCAGTGCGGGTCACGCGGCACAGGCGCAGGTGTTGCTCGACGATCTGGCCCGAATCGATCTGGCGCAGACCGGGATGCCACCCGCCATCCAGGGTCTGCAGTTGCTGAGCCGCGAGCGCCAGGCCAATGCGCTGCGCCACTGGCTGCGCTGCAGTGCAGGCGTGGCCGCCAGCGCCGCCCAGCTGGACGAGCTGCTGGCCCAGATTGCCGATTGCCGAACACGGGGCCACCGCATCCGCATCAAGGTGGCCAGCGGTTTCGTGACGCGCGAAGACGGGCATCTGGCCTTTGCCCGCCTGGCTGGCACCTCGCCGATATAATTCCAAGGCTTTGTCAAGCGCGTTTCGCGCCCCGCAGGATCACCGCAACGCCCCGGCGGCGCGGCTCCTGTTTCAACGATCTTTCCAACCCAATCCAACCCGATGGCTTTGATTGTTCACAAGTACGGCGGCACCTCCATGGGGTCGACCGAGCGCATCCGCAACGTGGCCAAGCGCGTGGCCAAGTGGCACAAGGCCGGTCACCAGATGGTGGTGGTGCCCAGCGCCATGAGCGGCGAAACCAACCGCCTGCTGGGCCTGGCCAAAGAGCTGGCCCCGAGCAAGACCGACAGCGCCTACGGCCGCGAGCTCGACATGCTGGCCGCCACTGGCGAACAGGCTTCCTCGGCTTTGTTGGCGATTGCGCTGCAGGCCGAGGGCATGGCGTCGGTGAGCTACGCCGGCTGGCAGGTGCCGATCAAGACCAACAGCGCCTACACCAAGGCGCGTATCGAATCGATTGATGACCTGCGCGTGCGCGCCGATCTGGACGCCGGCAAGGTGGTCATCGTCACCGGCTTCCAGGGCGTGGACCCGGATGGCAACATCACCACGCTCGGCCGTGGCGGCAGCGACACCTCGGCCGTGGCCGTGGCCGCTGCGTTGAAGGCGGCCGAATGCCTGATTTACACCGACGTGGACGGTGTCTACACCACCGACCCGCGCGTGGTGCCCGAAGCGCGCCGCCTGCTGCGCGTGAGCTTTGAAGAGATGCTGGAAATGGCCAGCATGGGCAGCAAGGTGCTGCAGATCCGCTCGGTGGAATTCGCCGGCAAGTACAAAGTGCCCCTGCGCGTGCTCTCCAGCTTCACGCCCTGGGACATCGACCTGAATGAAGAAGCCGCCTCCGGCACCCTGATCACTTTTGAGGAAGACGAACAAATGGAACAAGCCGTCGTTTCCGGCATTGCCTTCAACCGCGATGAAGCCAAGATCTCCGTGCTCGGCGTGCCCGACAAGCCGGGCATCGCGTACCAGATCCTCGGCGCGGTGGCCGAGGCCAACGTCGAAGTCGATGTGATCATCCAGAACCTGAGCAAGGACGGCAAGACCGACTTCAGCTTCACGGTGCACCGCAACGATTTCCAGAAGGCCATGGACCTGCTCAAGGGCAAGGTCGTGCCCGAGCTGGGCGCGGCTGACGTGGTGGGCGACGCCCGCATCTGCAAGGTCAGCATCGTCGGCATCGGCATGCGCAGCCATGTCGGCGTGGCCAGCCGCATGTTCAAGTGCCTGAGCGACGAAGGCATCAACATCCAGATGATCTCGACCTCGGAAATCAAGACCTCGGTCGTGATCGACGAGAAGTACATGGAGCTGGCCGTGCGCGCACTGCACCGCGAGTTCGATCTGGACCGCACCGAAGACAGCATCGCAGGCTGAAGTCGGCAGCCACCGCCCCGGTTCCCTCGGGAGAGGGGGCAACTTGAGGCATAATATGAGGCTCCGGAGCGATGACCGAGTGGCCGAAGGTGCTCCCCTGCTAAGGGAGTATGGGGTGTAGAGCCTCATCGAGGGTTCGAATCCCTCTCGCTCCGCCAATCAGAGAAACCCGTTTCAGCGCAAGCTGGAACGGGTTTTTTCTTGGGACGCCCGCACAAGGACCTTTTGCGCATGTCTTCCTCTGCACGCCCGGCGCTGTCGCGCGCCGCCTTTGCCACGCTGCTGCTGATCGCCTTCATGATGGGGGCCAACCACGTGGCGGCACGCATGGCTTTCGACAACGGTGTCGATGTCGCCACCGCGGTGGTCTTCCGCAGCGGGGTCACGGCGCTGGTGGTTGCATTTCTGCTGCGCTGGTTCCGCGTGCCGGTGCGGCTCGATCAGCGGCACCGCAGGGCGCTGCCCGTGATCGGCCTGCTGGTCGGTGTCCAGAGCCTGTGTCTGTATTCGTCGGTGGCCCGCCTGCCGGTGGCGCTGGCGCTGCTGGCGTTCAACACCTATCCCCTGTGGACCGCACTCTGGGCACGGGTGGTCTACGGCCACCGACCCGAAGCGCGCATGGTGCGCGCGATGCCGGTGATGTTGCTGGGTCTGGCGCTGGCGCTCGATGTGTCCGGCGCTGCTTCGGGCCTGGGTGCCTCGGGTCACTGGGCGCAGATTGGCGTGGGCGTGGCCTTCGCGCTCACGGCGGCGGCCACCTTCGGACTCGCGCTGGTGCTGACCCAGCACGAGACGGCCGATCTGGATGGCCGCCTGCGCACCGCGAGCACCATGGGCATCGTGGCGGTGCTGGCCTTGGCGGGGGTGGCGACACAGGGCGGGTTCCATTTTCCCGTGGCTGTGGCGGGCTGGTTGGGCCTGCTCGGGCTCACGGTCCTGTATGGCACGGCCTTCACCGTCATGTTCACCGTGTTGCCGCGCTTGGGCGTGGTGGGCAATTCGGCCATCATGAACATCGAACCCATCTTCGCGCTGATGCTGGCTTGGGCGATTCTGGGGCAGAGCATCGCGCCGGTGCAGGTGGCGGGTGGTCTGCTGGTGGTGGCCACGGTGGTGTGGCTGGGCACTCGAAAAAACTGACCGACCGCTCGACGATCAGTCGTCGTCCAGCGAAGCGCTCCAGCGTTGATTCCAGCCCGGGGCCTTACCCTCGTCGCGCAGGCCTTCGATGTGGCGTCGGTCGCGTTTGGTCGGGCGACCCTGGGTGAGGCTGTGGGCTGGCTCGGGCGCCAGCCGGCGTTGTTCGGCGGCGGCCAGACGCTGGGCTGTTGACTCGGCGGTTTCTTCGTAGAGCAGGGCGGCGACCGGGGCCGGGCCGCGCACGCCGCTGAGCGCGCGCACGAGCACGGTGCGGACGATGGGGCCCGACCGGATCTCCAGCGTGTCGCCCGGCTTCACGTCGTGCGAGGGTTTGACCGGCTGGCCATTGAGCCGCACACGGCCCTTGTCGATTTCTTCGCAGCTCACGCTGCGGGTCTTGTAGAAGCGCGCGGCCCAGAGCCACTTGTCGAGCCGGATCTTGCCGCTGCCTGCGCTGGTGGACGGGACGTTCTTCATCGAAAGGTTTGCATGGTTCAGGTGGAGGCCAGCGGCAGGCGGACGGTCGCGTCAAGCCCCAGGACCTGTCCGTGGTTTTCGCGGTTGATCAGGTCGATGCTGCCGCCCAGCGACAGCGTGACGCCGTGGCAGATCGCCAGGCCCAGACCCGAGCCGCTGCCTGGTGAGCCGGCGCGCTGCGGGTCGGTGGCGAAGGGCTGGAACAGGCGCTCGCGCAGCGCTGCCGAGATGCCGGGGCCGCTGTCGCTGATGGTGAGCGCCGCGGTGTGGGTGTCGCGCACCAGTGTTACCGCCAGGCGCGAGCCTTCTGAGGTGTTCTTGATGGCGTTGTGCAGCAGGTTGCGGCTGAGTTCCCGAAGCGCCCACTCGTGTGCGCGCACCCGCGCACTGACGACATCGAGCGAGAAGTCGAGCGCGTGTTCGGCGATCAGTGGCGAGAGATCGAGTCCCACGGCGCGCACCACGTCGGCCCAGTCCACCACCGGCGCGTCGGTCTCCTGGCGCAGTTGTTCGACCTTGGCCAGCGCCAGCATCTGGTTGGCCAGTTCGGTGGCTCGTTCGACCGTGTGGCCGATTTCCTCCAGTGCCAGCTGTGGCTCCACATCACCCCGGCGCGCCGACTGCACCTGGGTCTTGAGCACGGCCAGCGGCGTGCGCAGCTGGTGCGAGGTGTCGCGCACAAAGCGCTTCTGGTGTTCCAGCAACTGCGACAGGCGCTGCATGTGCTGGTTGGTGGCCTCCACCAGGGGCAGCAGCTCGCGCGGGGCGCTGTCGGTGGGCAGGGGCGACAGGTCGTTTTCACTGCGCGCCGAGAGCGCGTGGCTGAGCGCGCGCACCGGACGCGTGGCACTTTGCACCACGAACACCACCACGCCGGCGATCACGATCACCAGCGCCGCCTGGCGCCACAGCGTGTCGATGAGGATCTGGCGCGCCAGCGTCTGGCGCAGCTCCAGCGTTTCGGCCACCTGGATGGTGGTCATGCCCTGTCCGGCGACCCCAGCCACGGGCTGCAGCAGCACCGCCATGCGCACCGGCACGCCGCGGTACTGGTCGTCGTAGAAATGCACCAGGGCGGCGTAGATCTTCTGGTCGGGCAGGCGCTGGCGGGCTGGCGGCAGGTCTTCAAAGCCGGAGACCATCTCGCCGGCAAACCCGCTGACCCGGTAAAAGATGCGGCTGCGGTTGTCGGCTTCGAAAGCCTCCAGCGCGGAGTAGGCCAGCGATGACGTTACCCGCGCACCCGCGCCACCGCTCACCACCTCCAGCTGTTCGCCCAGCGATTTGGCGGTGGCCAGCAGGGTGCGGTCGTAGGCCGTGTCGGCGGCGGCCAGCGCCTGGCGGTAGAGCACCACGGTGTTGATGAGCACGAAGCCGAACACCGGCAGCAGGATGCCGAGCAGCAGGGTGCGCCGCAGCGACAGAGAGCGGGGCTTCACGTCGTGGCTTTCAACAGGTAGCCCAGGCCACGCAGCGTGACCAGTTGGGCACCGGTGTGGGCGATCTTCTTGCGCAGGCGGTAGGCCACGACCTCGATCGCCTCCGGCTGCACCTGGCTTTCCCCCGGGAACACCAGCTCGGTGAGTCGCTCCTTGGCGATGGCATGGCCCGGCTTCTGCAGCACGGCGCGCAGCAGGGCCAGCTCGCGCGGCGCGAGTTCCAGTGGCTGGCCTTCGAAGTAGACCGCGCCATTGTCCTTGTCGAGCTGCATGCCGCACCAGACGGCGGTGCGACCGGTCGGGCCGTTGACGGCTTCGCTGGCGCTGGCGGAGCGGCGCACCAGGGCACGCAGGCGGGCTTCGAGTTCGTCCAGGTCAAAGGGCTTGGGCAGGTAGTCGTCGGCGCCGGTGTTCAGGCCGATGATGCGGTCGCCCACGGTGCCGCGCGCGGTGAGGATGATGACCGGCGTGGTCAGGCCGGCGGCGCGCGCGTCGCCCAGCACCTGCAGGCCGTCGCGCCCGGGCAGGCTCAGGTCGAGTAGCACCGCGTCGGGCAGGCTGGCCTGCCAGAGCGCCAGCGCACGCGCACCGTCGCCACAGGTGAGCACCTGCATGCCGCGCCGCTCGAACGTGCGCTGCAGCGTGGTCTGCATGGTGGGGTTGTCTTCGATCAGCAGCAGTTTCATTCGGCTTCGATTATCGGCAGCACAGGCAACTCACAGGGGTGCCCAGGCAGACTAGGGTTTCTCCTAGGTTGTTGGACAGCCGATTGACAGCGTGCGACAGGAACATAGGCTCCGTCGATCAACACCCAATGGAGACTTCACATGCGTCGTGACACCTTCCTCAGATCCCTGGCCGCCATGGCCGCTGCCGGCGCTCTGCCGAACCTGGCCTGGGCCGCTGCCAACGTCAAGATGATGATTCCTGCCAACCCGGGCGGTGGCTGGGACGGCACGGGCCGCGCCCTGGGTGAAGCCCTGCGCGACGCCAAGGTGGCCGACTCGGTGACCTTTGAAAACAAGGGCGGTGCGGCGGGCGCGATCGGCCTGGCCCAGTTCTACAACAGCTCCAAGGGCGACCCGAACGCCATGATGGTCATGGGCGCCGTCATGCTGGGCGGCATCATCACCGGCAAGCCGCCGGTGTCGGTGACCCAGCTCACGCCGATTGCCCGCCTCACGACCGAATACAACGTGTTCGTGCTGCCGGCCAATTCGCCCTTCAAGACCATGAAGGACGTGGTCGAACAGCTCAAGAAAGACCCGGGCAGCGTCAAGTGGGGCGGCGGTTCGCGCGGTGCCACCGAGCACATCGCGGCGGCACAGATCGCGCAGTCGGTGGGCGTGCCCGCAGCCAAGATCAACTACGTGCCCTTCCGTGGCGGCGGTGAAGCCGTGGCGGCCATCCTGGGCGGCAACGTCACCATCGGCGGCAGTGGCTACAGCGAGTTCCAGCAGTACATCGACAGCGGCAAGATGCGCGCCATCGGCATCACCTCCGGCGAGCGTGTGAAAGGCATCGACGTGCCGACGCTCAAGGAGCAGGGCATCAACGTGGAGATCGGCAACTGGCGCGGTGTGTACGGCGCGGCCGGCATCACCCCGGCGCAGCGCGACGCGTTGACCGAGATGATCGTCAAGGCCACCAAGAGCAAGGCCTGGCAGGAGGCTCTGGTCAAGAACAACTGGACGCCCGCGCTGCTGACCGGCAAGGCCTTCGACGAATTCGTGGACCGCGATTTCTCCAGCCTGCGTGCCACCATGGTGCGCGCCGGCATGGCCTGACGCGGCAGCGCCGTGCACGGCGCGCTGCCCACCGGCCGCGGCACATTCTGTCGCGGCCTTTTTTTTGGAGGCCCCCATGAAAACCACCGATTCCCGAGATTCTCCCGCGCGCGCGGATCACAGCCCCGGCCAGCTGGCCCTGGGCATTGCCGCCGTGCTGCTGGCCGCCGGACTGGCCTACGGCGCGGCCAACATCCCGTCGGACGCGGGCTATGCGGGCGTCGGCCCGGATTTCCTGCCCTGGGTGGTGTCGGCCGCCATGGGCTTGTGCGGCGTGCTGCTGATCTGGGAAGTGCGAACCGGGGGCTTCCGCAACATGCCCGAGCCCTCGGGCGCGGCCCGCGGCGACTGGCACGCCATGGTCTGGGTGTCGGCCGGCATCCTGGGCAACGCGGCGCTCATCACCACCATCGGTTTCATCCTGAGTTGTGCGATGTGCTTCACGCTGGCGGTGCGTGGCCTGCGCATCAGCGAAGGCAAACCCGCGGGCAACGCCATGCAGACGGTGAAAGACGCGGTGATCGGCATGCTGATCTCGGCGCCCACCTTCTGGCTGTTCACCAAATTCCTCGCCGTCAACCTGCCGGGCCTCACGGGCACCGGCTGGCTGTGAGCCGTGTGACGGATCTGAAAGGAATTCACCATGCTTGAAACCTGGAACAACCTGATCGGCGGTTTTGTGACCGCCGGCACCCCGATCAATTTGCTGTGGGCGCTGGCCGGCTGCGCGCTGGGCACCGCCATCGGCGTGCTGCCTGGCCTGGGCCCGGCGGTCACGGTGGCCATGCTGCTGCCGATCACCGGTCAGGTGGAGGCCACCGCGTCGATGATCTTCTTCGCCGGCATCTACTACGGCGCGATGTATGGCGGATCGACCACCTCCATCCTGCTCAACACACCCGGTGAGACCGGCACCATGGTGACCGCGCTCGAAGGCTTCAAGATGGCCAAGAGCGGACGCGCCGGTGCAGCGCTCGCCACGTCGGCCATCGGCTCATTCGTGGCCGGCAGCATCGCGACGGTGTTGGTGACGCTGTTCGCGCCCATCCTGGCGGAGTTCGCCGTGAAGCTCGGGCCACCCGAGTATTTCTGCCTGATGCTGCTGGCCTTCACCACCGTGAGCGCGGTGCTGGGGCAGAGCACGCTGCGCGGCATCACGGCGCTGTTCTTCGGTCTGGCGCTGGGTCTGGTGGGCATGGATCAGATCACCGGCCAGGTGCGCTACACCGGCGGCGTCATCGAATTCCTGGACGGCGTCGAAGTGGTGCTGGTGGCCGTGGGCCTGTTTGCCGTCACCGAAGCGCTCTACAACGCCTTGTACGAAGGCAAGAGCGAGGCCAGCCTGAACAAGATGAACAAGGCGCACATGACGCGCACCGAGTGGAAGCGCTCCTGGCCCGCCTGGCTGCGCGGCACCTTCATCGGCTTCCCCTTCGGCACCATTCCCGCGGGTGGCTCCGAGATCCCCACTTTCCTGAGCTACGCGACGGAGCGCAAGCTGGCCGACCCCGAGTTCAAGAAGGAGTTCGGCACCACCGGCGCCATCGAAGGCGTGGCCGGCCCCGAAGCCGCCAACAACGCGGCCGTGACGGCCACGCTGGTGCCACTGCTCACGCTGGGCATTCCCACGTCGGTGACGGCGGCCATCCTGCTGAGCGCGCTGCAGAACTACGGCATCAACGCCGGGCCGCAGCTGTTCGAGACCTCTTCTGCCCTGGTGTGGGCGCTGATCGCCTCGCTCTACATCGGCAACGTGATGCTGCTGGTGCTCAACCTGCCCATGGTGGGGCTGTGGGTCAAGCTGCTGAAGATTCCCAAGGCGCCGCTGTACGCCGGCATCCTGATCTTCGCCACGGTGGGTGTGTACGGCATGCGTCAGAGCTCGTTCGACCTGTTCATCATGTTCGGTCTGGCGCTGGTAGGCGTGGTGCTGCGCCGGTTCGATTTCCCCACCGCGCCGGTGATCGTGGGCCTGATCCTGGGCCCGCTGGCCGAGGCGCAGTTCCGCAATGCCATGTCGATCGGCGAAGGCAGTCTGGCGGTGTTCTTTGAACGCCCCATGTCGGCCACGCTGCTGGCCATCGTGGTGCTGGTGCTGGTGACGCCTCGCTTGCTGGCTTGGCATCGCAGGTCGTGAACAAGACCCCCACGCTCCGCCGCTGCGCGGGTCGCCTGAAAGCCGGACGAATATTTCGTCCGGCTTTCGTGTTTCTCTAAGGTTTCCTCTATTCGGTCCGGCGGGCCCGCCGGGCATCATCGTTGGCATGAAAGTGCTGATGGTGGAAGACGATCTGGCCCTGGGCGATGCGCTGGGGCGCGTGCTGCAGGGCCGGGGCTTCGAGGTCACGCGTTGCGCCGATGGTGCGGAGGCGCTGGTCATGTTCCGGCGCCGCAAGCCCGACGTGGTGCTGCTGGACCTGAGCCTGCCGGGCATGGACGGCATGGAGGTGCTGCGCCTGATGCGCGACGGCGGCTCGCAGGTGCCGGTGCTGGTGGTGACCGCCCGCAGCGCGGTGCAGGACCGGGTGCTCGGCCTCAACGAGGGAGCCGACGACTACCTGACCAAACCCTTCGACATCGAGGAACTCGCGGCCCGCCTCAAGGCGCTGGTGCGCCGCAGCCATGGCGCGCCGGAACTGCGCTGCGCACTGCTGCGCGTCGACGAGCCCACCGGCGCCGTGTTCCGCGGCGCAACGCCGCTGGACGTGTCGAGCCGCGAGCTGGCCCTGCTCAAGGCGCTGCTGGCTCGGCCGGGGCAGGCGGTCGGCAAGGAAGATCTGCACCACGCCGTGTTCGGCGACGAGCCGGTGGGCGCCGACGCCATCGAGGTGCTGGTGCACCGCCTGCGCAAGCGCATCCAGGGCTCGGGCGCCCAGCTGGTGACGCTGCGCGGCGTGGGCTACCTGATGATCGACGAGGCGATGACGGAAGGGCCGGTCGCGGTCTGAGCTGCACATGGCGTCGTCTGTTCCCTCCACACCCCCGAGCATGACCGGCACCGTGTCGACACCGTCCGCAACCGCCGCGCGGCCCTGGTCGATAACGGCCCGGCTGCTGCTGGGCCTGGCGCTGTGCCTGCTGCTGGTTGAGTTGCTGTTGCAGGCCTTCCTGCCCGAGCTGGCGGCCGCGCCGTTGTGGGGCGGCGCGCTGCGTCTGGTGGCGGTGCTGCCGCTGTTCGCCTGGTGCGCCGGGCGAGCGCTGGCGCCGCTGCGTCATCTGGAGGACGAGCTCAACGCCGGCGAGGGTGGTAGCGCCCCGCGCCCCGTGCCGGCCGAGCTGCAGCCGCTGTCTGGCGCGGTGCACGGTGTGCTGGAGCGCCAGCGCGCCGCCACCGAGCAGCAGCGCCGCTTTCTGGCCGATGCCTCGCACCAGCTGCGCACGCCGTTCGCCGTGCTGCGCACGCAGTTGCAGGGTGCCATGTCGGACCAGTTGGAGGTGAAGGACACCCTGCCCAAGATGCTCGCGACTGTCGACCGCTCCAGCGAGCTGGTGCGGCAGCTGCTCTCGCTGGCCAAGGTCGAGCAGCTGGTGGCGCAGGGGCACTGGCAGGAAGTCAACCTGGACACCGTGGCGCAGACCGTGTGCCTGGAGTTCGGGCCGCTGCTGGCGCGCAAGCGGCTGGATTTTTTCTTCGAGTCGGTGCCGGTGCGCCTGACCACCGACCCCTGGATGCTGGGCGAGCTGCTGCGCAACCTGTTGTCCAACGCCATCCACCACGCGCCGCGCGGCTCGGCGCTGGGCATGGTGGTGCGCGTGCTGCCGGACCAGGCCGAGCTGGTGATCTGGGACAACGGCGGCGGCATTGATGCCGCGGTGATGGACCGGCTGTTTGAGCCCTTCCAGTCGGCCGCGGGCGGCACCGGCATCGGCCTGGGCCTGTCGATCTGCCGCCAGATCGCCGAGTCCATGCAGGCGCAGGTGCAACTCTTCAACCGGGTGCAGGACGACCGGGTGGTCGGCGTCGACGCGGTGGTGCGCTGGAACCTGGCGCCGGCCGGGGCAGGGGGCTCGCATGCCTGACGCGGTGCGCCTGGAGGCGGTGGAAAAAACCTTTGCCGACGGCACGCGTGCGCTGCGCGGCGTGCAGCTGCGGTTTGCGCGGCGCCAGCTCACCACGCTGCTCGGGCCCTCGGGCTGCGGCAAGTCGACGCTGCTGCGCATCGTGGCCGGGCTGGAGCAGCCCACCGCGGGCCGGGTGTTCATCGGCGAGCGCGACGTGACCGGCACCGGCCCGGACCAGCGGCCCATCAGCATGGTGTTCCAGAACTACGCGCTGTTCCCGCACCTGGACGTGCAGGGCAACGTGGGCTACGGCCTGGGGCTGGACAGCGCCGCCGCCGCGCGCGACCCGCGGGTGCAGACCGCGCTGGAGCAGGTCGGCCTGGGGGCGCTGGCAGCCCGCAGCACGGCCTCGCTCTCGGGCGGGCAGCAGCAGCGCGTGGCCCTGGCGCGCGCGCTGGCCCTGGCGCCCGAGGTGCTGCTGCTCGACGAGCCGCTGTCCAACCTCGACGCCGGCTTGCGGCGCCAGATCCGCGAGGAGATCCGCGGCCTGCAGCAGTCGCTGGGCCTGACGGTGGTCTACGTGACGCACGACCAGAACGAGGCCATGGCGGTCAGCGACCACATCGTGGTGCTGCGCGACGGCCAGGTGCAGCAGGTCGGCAGCCCGCGCGACATCTACGAGCGCCCGCGTTCCGAGTTCGTGGCCGGCTTCATGGGCGATGCCGCGGTGTTCGACGCCGAGGCCGATGGCCAGGGCGGCCTGCGCGTCGGCCCGCTGACGGTGAACACCGGCCACGCCCGGCGCCGCGGCGCCACCCGCGTGGTGGTGCGACCCGAGGCCTGGCGCCTGGCGCCGGCCAGCGGGCAGGGCCTGGCCGGCCGCATCGAATCGCACGCCTACGAAGGCCGGCAGTCGCACTACCGCGTGCGCACCGCGCTGGGCCTGCTGCAGGTGCACCGCCAGCACGAGCGCCAGACGCTGCAGGTGGGCGCGCCGGTCAGCGTCTTCCTCGACGGCCCCGGCGTCAGCGTGCTGATGACCGGCGCCACGGCCATGCCCGAAGGGCCTTGAACCGCTCGCCCCACCCGTTTCCAACCACTGCGATCCCCGTCCATCCAAGGAGAAAATCCATGAAAAAGACCCTCTGGCTTGCCGCCCCTTTCCTGCTGTTGCCCGCGCTGTCCGCGCAGGCCCAGAGCAGCGAGTTCAACCTGATCTGCTCGGCCCAGGCAGCCTGGTGCAACATGCTCGCCGTCACCTTCGAGAAGAGCCAGGGCGTGAAGGTCAACATGACGCTCAAGGGCTCGGGCGAGGCGATCGCGCAGATCATGGCCGAGCGCGCCAACCCCAAGACCGACCTCTGGTTCGGCGGCACCGGCGACCCGCACCTGCAGGCGGCCGAGCAAGGCCTGTCGATGGAATACAAGTCGCCCACGCTGCCCAAGCTGCACGACTGGGCGCAGAAGCAGGCCGCGCAGTCGGGCTACAAGACGGTGGGCATCTACTCCGGCCCGCTGGGCTTTGGCTACAACACCGAGCTGCTGGCCAAGAAGAAGCTGGCCGTGCCCAAGACCTGGGCCGACCTGCTCAAGCCCGAGTACAAGGGCGAGATCCAGTCGGCCAACCCGGCCTCCAGCGGCACCGCCTACACCATGATCGCGACGCTGGTGCAGCTCATGGGCGAAGACCAGGCGTATGAGTACCTGAAGAAACTGCACGGCAACATCGGCGCCTACACCCGCTCGGGCACCGGCCCGATCAAGGCGGTGGCGCGCGGCGAGGCCACCATCTCGATCAGCTTCGTGCACGACGGCCCGGGCGAGAAGGCGCAAGGCTTCCCGCTGGAGACCATCACCCCGTCGGACGGCACCGGCGCCGAGATCGGCTCGATGTCGATCATCAAGGGCTCGCGCAACCTGGACGCGGCCAAGAAGTTCTACGAATGGGCCCTCACGCCCTCGGCCCAGGCCCTGGGCGCGGCGACGCTGCAGTTCCAGCTGCCGTCGAACAAGGAAACCAAGGTCGACCCGCGCGTGCCCGACTTCCGCAAGATCAAGCTGATCAACTACGACTACGCGAAGTACGGCCAGACGGCAGAGCGCCGCCGCCTGATCCAGCGCTGGGAAAAAGACGTCAACAGCCTGCCGCGCTGACCCTCACCCTCACCCGCTCCGGAATTCCGCATGAACACCTTGACCTCGCGGTCCGGGCGGGCGTTGGCCGCCTGGACGCTGCTGGGGCTGGCCGCCTACGCGCTGCTGCCCTGGTACTTCCTCCAACAAGAATCGCTCTGGGCGGCGCTGCCCGGCGTGTGGGGCGGTGACGCCACCGCCAGCGGCGTGGTGCAGGCGGCCCTGCACGGGCGGCCCTGGCTCTGGACCGGTCTGGCCGGCCTGCTGATCGCCGGCGCCGGCCTGCTGCTGCCCGTGGGGCGGGTGCAGGGCGGGGTGCTGGTGGCCGGCGCGCTGCTGGGCCTGGCCGGCCTGCTGGCCAGCGGCTTCGCCATCGGCGCACCCGGCTGGAGCTTTGCGACGCTGGAGGCCTGGTTCGGCCCGCTGGAGCGCGGCCAGTTCGGCATGGGCTGGGGCGGCTTCGTGGCCATCGCCTGCCTGGTGATGCTGCTGGGTGCGGGCGTGGCGCGGCTGGGGTTCTTCCGCGGCGACGTGTTTGTCGCGGGCGCGGTGGTCGGCTGCGTGAGCCTGCTCGCGCTGTTCGTGGTCTACCCGGTGCTGCGTTCGATGGTCTCGGCGCTGTACGACGACATGGGCCTGTGGGCGCCGGGCTCGCTGGTGGACCGGCTGGCGACCGAGCGCATCTGGGGCCTGGGCTGCGTCAGCGCCGACACGCGCTGCGGCGTGGCCTGGAACACGCTGTTTCTGGCCCTGCTGACGGCGGCCGGCACGACCGTGATGGGCACGCTGATGGCGCTGTGGGCCGAGCGCGGCGGCACGCGGCTGCAGAAGCCGCTGAACGTGCTGGCGATGCTGCCCATCATCACGCCGCCCTTCGTGGTCGGCCTGGGCCTGATCCTGCTGTTCGGCCGCGCGGGCCTCTACAACCAGTTCATGGAATGGGCCTTCGGCGTGGCGCCCTCGCGCTGGTTCTACGGCGTGTTCGGCGTCTGGCTGGCGCAGATGTTCGCCTTCACACCCATCGCCTTCATGATCATGCGCGGCGTGGTGCAGGGCGTGAGCCCATCGCTGGAAGAGGCGGCGCAGACCCTGCGCGCCGACCGCCTGCGCACCTTCCTGACGGTGACGCTGCCGCTGCTCAAACCGGGGCTGGCCAACGCCTTCCTGGTGGGTTTCATCGAGAGCATGGCCGACTTCGGCAACCCCATCATCCTGGGCGGCTCCTACGCCGTGCTGTCCACCGAGATCTTCTTCGCCATCGTCGGCGCCTCGCTGGACCCGGGCATGGCCGCCGCGCTGGCCCTGGTGCTCACGCTGTTCGCGCTGGTGGTGTTCTTCATCCAGCGCGGGCTGCTCGGGCGCACCAGCTTCACCACCGTGACCGGCAAGGGCGACGCGGGCCTGCCGATGCCGCTGCCCGACACCGTGCGGCGCCTGTGCTTCGGCGTGGCCGGACCCTGGCTGGTGTTCACCGTGGTGGTCTACCTGTTCGCGTTCGCGGGCGGCTTTGTGAAGACCTGGGGGCGCGACTACACGCTCACGCTGGACCACTTCCGTGGCGCCTTCGATCTTCAGTGGGGCGAACACGGCCTGGTGTGGGCGGGCACGGCCTGGAACTCGCTGTTCACCACCGCCTCGCTGGCGGCGATGGCGGCGCCGGTCTGCGCCTTCCTGGGCCTGCTGATCGCCTGGCTGCTGGCGCGCACCGAGTTCCGCGGCAAGGCGGGCTTCGAGTTCGCCGCGCTGCTGACCTTCGCGATTCCGGGCACGGTGCTGGGCGTGAGCTACATCCTGGCCTTCAACGTGCCGCCGGTGGAGCTGACCGGCACCGGGCTGATCATCGTGCTGTGCTACGTGTTCCGCAATCTGCCGGTGGGCGTGCGCGCCGGCACGGCGGCGTTCAAGCAGCTGGACCGCTCGCTGGACGAGGCCTCGTTCATGCTGCGCGCCGGCACGCTGACCACGCTGCGCCGCGTGGTGCTGCCGCTGCTCAAGCCGGCGCTGACGGCGGCGCTGATCTACAGCTTCGTGCGCTCCATGACCACGGTCTCGGCCGTGATCTTCCTGGTCTCGGCCAAGTACGAGCTGTCCACCACCTACATCATCGGCCGCGTCGGCAATGGCGAGTACGGGCTCGCGCTCGCCTACTGCACGGTGCTCATCATCTTCATGTCCGTCATCACCGCGCTGGTGCAGCGCCTGGTGGGTGAACGGCAACTCGGCCGCCGCGCGGGCGGCCACTGATTCCAAGGAAACCGCCATGACCACACACGGCATCCAGTTCCGCCAGGTGACCAAGCGCTACGGCGGCGCCAGCGCGCCCCTGATCGTCAAGGGCATCGACTTCACCGTGCCCAAGGGCACGCTGACCACCATCCTCGGCCCCTCGGGCTGCGGCAAGACCACCACGCTGCGCATGATCGCGGGGCTGGAATCGCCCTCGGGCGGCCAGATCCTGATCGACGGCCGCGACGTCACCTCGCTCGGCCCCAGCGAGCGCAACGTCAGCATGGTGTTCCAGAGCTACGCGCTGTTCCCGCACATGAGCGTGCTCGACAACGTGGGCTACGGCCTCAGCGTGAGCGGTCTGCCCAAGGCCGAGATCGCCGAGCGGGCGCGGGCCGCAATGGCGACCGTCGGCCTGGTCGGCATGGACGCGCGCCTGCCCAGCGAACTCTCGGGCGGCCAGCAGCAGCGTGTGGCGCTGGCGCGCGCGCTGGTGATCGAACCCGCGGTGCTGCTGTTCGACGAGCCGCTGTCCAACCTGGACGCGCGGCTGCGCCGCAGCATGCGCGAGGAGATCCGCAGCCTGCAGCAGCGCCTGGGCCTCACGGTGGCCTATGTGACGCACGACCAGAGCGAGGCGCTGGCGGTGAGCGACCAGATCATCGTGATGGACGCGGGCCAGATCGCCCAGGCCGGCGCGCCGCAGGACCTGTACGAGCGCCCGGCTAGCGCCTTCGTGGCCGGCTTCATGGGCGAGGCCATGCTGTTCGATGGCGTGAGCGAGTCCGACGGTTCGGTGCGCTTCGGCCCGATCCGGCTGCAGCCGCGCCACCGCCTGCCGCCCGGCCCGGTGAAGGCCGCGATCCGGCCCGAGGCCTGGTCCATCGGCCCGCGCGAGGCGGGCGGACTGGGCGGCGAGCTGCTCAAGCAGGCCTACCTGGGCTCGTTCCAGGAACTCACGGTGCAGACCGAGCTGGGCCCGATCTTCGTGGTCAGCCCGCAGGTGGACCGCGAATGGCGGCTGGGTGAAGAACTGGGCCTCACGCTCAAGGAGCACGGCGTGACCGTCGTGGCCGCCTGAACCCTTCACACAACAGAGAAACGGAAACCAGGCATGACGACAGAGACGGTGGTGTTCGACCTCGGCGGGGTGGTGTTCAACTGGCAGCCGACGGCGCTGATGCGCCAGGTGCTGCCCGCGCGGGCGCGCGACGAGACCGAGGCGGCGCACTGGGTGCGCGAGATCTTCCAGACCTTCGACCACGACGGCGATTGGGCGCAGTTCGACCTCGGGCAGGTGGAGCCCGAGGGGCTGGCGCAGCGCATCGCCGCCCGCACCGGGCTGGCGGTGGAGGAGGTAATGGCGGTGATCGACGGACTGGCGCCGCACATGCGCGTCAAGGACGACACGGTGGCGCTGATCCACGAGCTCAAGGCGCGCGGCCACCGGCTGGTCTACCTCTCGAACATGCCGCACGGGCTGGCGCGCTGGATCGAGGACGACCACCCGTTCGCCGACTGGTTCGAGGACGGCATCTTCTCGGCCCGCGTGGCGCTGATCAAGCCCGACCCCGCCATCTTCCACACGGTGACCGAGCGGCTGGCGTTGAGCGACCCCTCGCCGGTGTTCATCGACGACGCGCAGCGCAACATCGATGCGGCCCACGCCATCGGCTGGCGCGGGGTGCGTTTCGAGACGGCGGCGCAGGTGCGAGGAAATCTGGCTGCGCTGGGGCTGCTGGGCTGACATCAAGTCGTACCATGCGGGGATGATCCCCGACACCCGCCTTCCGCGCGACGCCCAGAGCATCCTGGAGCTGGCCGCACGCTCCATGTTCGACCTGTTTGCCAACGTCAGCGAGGGCATGATGCTGGTGGACCGCAAAGGGCGGGTGGTCTGGATCAACGACCAGTACCGCCGCTTCCTGCCGGCGCTGGGCTTCGAGCGCGAAGAAGACTTCGTGGGCCACCCGGTTTCCAGCGTGGTGCAGAACACGCAGATGCACCAGGTGCTGGCCACCGGCAAACCCATCCTGATCGACCTGCTGACCAACAAGGCCGGCACCTTCGTGGTCAGCCGCATCCCGCTGCGCGACGACGCGGGCGAGGTGATCGGCGTGCTGGGCATCGTGCTGTTCGACCACCCCGAAACCACGCTGCAGCCGCTGATCGCCAAGTTTGCGCGACTGGAGCAGGACCTGAGCGACGCGCGGCGCGAGCTGGCCAGCCAGCGCCGCAGCAAATACACCTTCGCCAGTTTCGTGGGCACCAGCCCGGGCGCGCTGGAGGTGAAACGCCAGGCGCGGCGCGCGGCGTCTTCCAGCAGCCCGGTGCTGCTGCTGGGCGAAACCGGCACCGGCAAGGAACTGCTGGCCCACGCCATCCACGCCGCGTCGCCGCGTGCGGGGCGGCCGTTCGTGAGCGTGAACATGGCGGCCGTTCCCGACACGCTGCTGGAGGCCGAGTTCTTCGGCGTGGCGCCCGGCGCCTACACCGGGGCCGACAAGAAGGGCCGCGACGGCAAGTTCAAACTGGCCGACGGCGGCACGCTGTTTCTGGACGAGCTGGGCGACATGCCGATGTCGGTGCAGGTCAAACTGCTGCGCGCCTTGCAGGAGGGCGAGATCGAGCCGCTGGGTTCGAACAAACTGGTCCGTTTTGACGTGCGCGTGGTGGCGGCCACCTCGCGCGACCTTCAGCACATGGTGCGCGAGGGCAGCTTCCGCGAAGACCTGTATTACCGACTCAATGTGCTGCCGATCCGGGTGCCGCCGCTGCGCGAGCGGCGCGACGACATGCCCTTGCTGATCGAAGCCCTGTGCGAAGACATTGCCGCGCGCGGCGCGGGTGAGCAGATCGACCTGCTGCCCTGCGCCCGTGCGCTGCTCGCGGCCCAGCCCTGGCGCGGCAACATCCGCGAGCTGCGCAACGTGCTGGAGCAACTGGCCCTGCGCAGCGACTCGCCGCAGATCGCGGCGCAGCAGGTGGAGACGGTGCTGCGCGAATCGGGGCTGGACCGCATCGAGCCCGCCGTGGTGCCCGCTCCCGCGCAGGCATTGGCGGCGGGCGGTGCCGACACCCGGCCCCTGCCGCAACAGATCGCCGAACTGGAGCAGCGTGCCATCGCGGCGGCGCTGCAGCGCAGCGGTGGCAACCGGGCTGCGGCGGCGCGCCTGCTCGGCATCTCGCGCGCCAGCCTGTACGACAAGCTGGGTGCCCCGGCGGGTTCTGCGGACTTGTCTGAAATTCAGACAAGTGTCTGAATAGTAGACATGAGTATTCACCCGTGACTGTCTGAAACTCAGACAGAAGCCAAGTCATCGTCGAAAAATCTGTTTGAAATCAAACACTTGTCTCCCTGGCACGGACCCTGCAATGTGAAAGACACGGCGCCACGCGCTGTGACACTTCCAACCAGGAGACAAGACATGCACAACACCACCCGCCGCCTGGCGGTCATCGCGCTCGCCTGCACCGCCACCTTGGGCTTTGCCCAGTCGAACAAAGGCGAGATCCGCATCGCCCACGTGTACGACAAGACCGGCCCGCTCGAAGCCTACGCCAAGCAGACCCACACGGGCCTGATGATGGGCCTGAACTACGCCACCGGTGGCACGATGATGGTGGGCGGCAAGAAGCTGGTGGTGATTGAGAAAGACAGCCAGTTCAAACCCGACGTGGGCAAGGCCCAGCTGGCTGCCGCCTTCGCCGACGACAAGGCCGACATCGCCGTGGGCCCGACCGGCTCCGGCGTGGCGCTGGCCATGCTGCCGGTGGCCGAGGAATACAAGAAGATCCTGCTGGTGGAGCCCGCCGTGGCCGACTCCATCACCGGTGACAAGTGGAACAAGTACATCTTCCGCACCGGGCGCAACAGCAGCCAGGACGCGATCTCCAACGCCGTGGCGCTGGACAAGGCGGGCACGACCATCGCCACCCTGGCGCAGGACTACGCCTTCGGCCGCGACGGCGTGAAGGCCTTCAAGGACGCGGTGAAGACCGCCAAGATCGTGCACGAGGAATACCTGCCCACCAGCACCACCGACTTCACCGCCGGTGCGCAGCGCCTGATCGACAAGCTCAAGGACCAGCCGGGCCGCAAGGTGATCTTCATCATCTGGGCTGGCGCGGGCAACCCGTTCAAGATCGCCGACCTCGACCTCAAGCGCTACAACATCGAGATTGCCACCGGCGGCAACATCCTGCCGGCGATGGCCAACTACAAGAACTTCCCCGGCATGGAAGGCGCCACGTACTACTACTTCGGCATTCCGAAGAACCCGGTCAACGATGCCATGGTGGCCCAGCACTACAGCCAGTTCAAGAGCCCGCCCGACTTCTTCACCGCCGGTGGCTTCAGCGCTGCGATGGCGGTGGTGACCGCGCTCAAGAAGACCAATGGCGACACCAAGACCGACACGCTCATCAAGACCATGGAAGGCATGAGCTTCGAGACGCCCAAGGGCATCATGACCTTCCGCAAGGAAGACCACCAGGCGATGCAGAGCATGTACCACTTCAAGATCAAGGTGGACCCGGCATTCCCATGGGGCGTGCCTGAACTTGTGCGCGAGATCAAGCCGGCGGACATGAATGTACCTATTAAAAACAAGCGCTGAGCGCGCTTGACCCCCTGCGCTCTATACGGCGCAACCCCCTGCGCCACTAACGCGGCTTCCCCCTAAAGGGGGACAACACGAGTGGCCCGGCAAAGCCGGTTCCACCGTGTTCCCGAAGGTCGCGGCACTGGCCGCGCCCAGACTTCCTCTCCCTGTCGGAGACTTCATGCTTGAAACACGCGATCTCACGGTCCGCTTCGGTGGGCACGTGGCGGTGAATGCCGTGTCCTGCGCTTTCGCGCCGGGCACGCTGACCGCCATCGTCGGCCCCAATGGTGCTGGCAAGACGACCTACTTCAACCTCATCTCGGGGCAGATCCGGGCCTCGGCGGGCAACGTCCGCCTGAACGGGGTGGACGTCTCTTCGCTGGGCGCGCCGGCCCGCGCGCAGGCCGGGCTGGGCCGGGCGTTCCAGCTCACCAACCTGTTCCCCAACCTCACGGTGCGCGAGAACGTGCGGCTGGCGGTGCAGGCGAGGGCGGGTGCGGGGCTGAACCTCTGGCGCATCTGGAGCGACCGGCGCGACCTGGTGGTGCGCGCCGACGAGGTGCTCGAAGCCGTGGCGTTGGCCGACAAGGGCGACGCGCTGGCGTCGAGCCTGCCGCACGGCGACCAGCGCAAGCTGGAGGTCGGCATCCTCATGGCGCTGGAGCCGCAGGTGTTCATGTTCGACGAACCCACCGCCGGCATGAGCGTGGACGAGGTGCCCGTGATCCTGAACCTGATCCGCCAGCTCAAGGCCGACAAGACCAAGACCATCCTGCTGGTCGAACACAAGATGGACGTGGTGCGCGAGCTGTCGGACCGCATCATCGTGCTGCACAACGGCGAGCTGGTGGCCGACGGCGACCCGGCCACCGTCATCGCTTCGCCGGTGGTGCAGCAGGCCTATTTGGGCATCAACCCCGAAGAAGAGGTGACCGCATGAGCAACCTGCTGACCCTTCAAGGGGTGCACACCCACATCGGCGCGTACCACATCCTGCACGGCGTGGACCTCGTGGTTCCGAAGGGCCAGCTGACCATGCTGCTGGGCCGCAACGGCGCGGGCAAGACCACGACGCTGCGCACCATCATGGGCCTGTGGCACGCCAGCCAGGGCACGGTGGTGCTCGACGGCCAGGACATCACACAGAAACCCACGCCCGACATCGCGCACAGCGGCGTGGCCTACGTGCCGGAAAGCATGGGCATCTTCTCGGACCTCTCGGTGCGCGAAAACATGCTGCTGGCCGCACGCGGCGCGGGCACGCTGGACGACATCGACACGACGCGGCTCGAATGGATCTTCGGCCTGTTCCCGGCCATGAAAAAGTTCTGGAGCCACCCGGCCGGCAAGCTGTCCGGCGGGCAGAAGCAGATGCTGGCGGTCTCGCGCGCCATCGTCGAGCCGCGCAAGCTGCTGCTGATCGACGAGCCCAGCAAGGGCCTGGCGCCGGCCATCATCCAGAACATGATCGAAGCCTTCCGCCAGCTCAAGGCGGCGCAGACCACGATCCTCCTGGTCGAGCAGAACTTCAACTTCGCGCGCCAGCTCGGCGACACGGTGGCCGTGATGGACGACGGACGTGTGGTGCACAGCGGCTCCATGGCCGAACTGGCTGCCGATGAATCGATGCAGTCGCGACTGCTGGGCCTCTCACTCGGAGCACATCAATGAGTTTGTTCAAAGAGATGGACTGGAAACCCATGGCCCTGGTGCCGGTGCTCGCGCTGGCCGCCTTGCCCGCCATCGGCAGCCCCTCCACCTGGCTCACGCTCACCGTGGCCGGGCTGGCCATGGGCATGATCGTCTTCATCATTGCCTCGGGTCTCACGCTGGTGTTCGGACTGATGGACGTGCTCAACTTTGGCCACGGCGTGTTCATCGCGCTCGGTGCCTTCGTGGCCACCACCGTGCTGGCCAGCATGGGCAGCTACACCACGGCCGACAGCCTGTGGCTGAACCTGATGGCGCTGTTTCCCGCGATGCTGGTGGCCATGGCCGTGGCGGGTGCGCTGGGTCTGGTGTTCGAGCGCCTGATCATCCGGCCGGTGTACGGCATGCACCTGAAGCAGATCCTCATCACCATGGGCGGCATGATCATCGGCGAGGAACTGATCAAGGTGATCTGGGGCCCGGAGCAGATTCCGCTGCCGCTGCCCGAGGCGCTGCGTGGCGCGGTGCTCATGGGCGATGCTGCGGTGGAGAAATACCGTTTGCTGGCCGTGCTGGTGGGGGCCGCCGTGTTCGCCGCCATGGTCTGGACGCTCAACCGCACCAAGGTTGGCCTCTTGATCCGCGCCGGCGTGCAGGACCGCGAGATGGTCGAGTCGCTGGGCTACCGCATCCGGCGCCTGTTCGTCGGTGTCTTCGTGGCCGGTTCGGCGCTGGCCGGCCTGGGCGGTGTGATGTGGGGCCTGTACCAGCAGAGCGTGATCCCGCAGATGGGCGCGCAGGTGAACGTGCTGATCTTCATCGTCATCATCATCGGAGGCCTGGGCTCCACGCTGGGCGCGCTGATCGGCGCGCTGCTGGTGGGCCTGATGGCCAACTACACCGGCTTCCTGGTGCCCAAGGTGGCGCTGTTTTCGAACATCGCTCTGATGGTCGCCATCCTGTTGTGGCGGCCGCAGGGTGTCTATCCAGTGACGAACAGATGAACACCCCCCGCGCCGCCTTCGGCGTCACCCCCCAGGGGGCGCAGCCTGGGCCCGGCAAAGCCGGTTCCGCGGCTGCCCTGGCTGCAGCTTCCCCGATCTCCGAGGTTTGCCCATGTTGAACCGTCTCCTTTCCAACGACCTCCCGCGAAGCCGCTGGCTCGCCGCGCTGCTGGTGATCCTGTTCCTGGGCCTGGCGTTCGCACCCTTCCTGTTCCCGGGCGTGAAGGCGCTCAACGTGGCGGCCAAGGTGCTGGTGTTCGTGGCCCTGGTCGCCAGCTTTGACCTGCTGCTGGGCTACACCGGCATCGTGAGTTTTGCCCACACCATGTTCTTCGGTATCGGGGCCTACGGCGTGGCGATTTCGCTCAACGCGGTCGAAGAGCCGTCCTGGGGTGCGATCGCGCTGGGGGTGGTGTGCGCGCTGGCGGTCTCGCTGGTGCTCTCGCTCATGATCGGCCTGTTTTCGCTGCGGGTTCGCGCGATCTTCTTCGCCATGATCACGCTGGCCGTGGCCTCGGCCTTCCTCACGCTGGCCTCGCAGCTGTCGGACTTCACCGGCGGTGAAGACGGCCTGAGCTTCAGCGTGCCCGAGCTGCTCTCGCCCGGCTTCACGCTGACCGAAGAGCCGCTGGTGACACCGCTGGGCGAGGTCGATCTGAACGGCAAGCTGATCACCTACTACCTGATCTTCGTCAGCGTCTGCGCCATCTTCCTCACCATCCTGCGCATCGTGAACTCGCCGTTCGGTCGCGTCCTGCAGGCCATCCGCGAAAACGACTTCCGCGCCGAGGCGCTGGGCTACCGCACCGTGGTCTACCGCACGCTGTCCAACGTGCTCTCGGCCGCGTTCGCCACGCTGGCGGGCTGCCTGCTCGCGCTCTGGCTGCGCTACAACGGGCCCGACACCTCGCTCTCGTTCGAGATCATGCTGGACATCCTGCTCATCGTCGTGATCGGCGGCATGGGCACGCTCTACGGCGCGCTCATCGGCAGCGTGCTGTTCGTGCTGGCGCAGAGTTACCTGCAGGACCTGCTGCGCCTGGCGGGCGAGGCCACCGCCGGCATCCCGCTGCTGCCCGCGCTGCTCACCCCCGACCGCTGGTTACTCTGGATGGGCGTGTTGTTCGTGCTGTCCGTTTATTACTTTCCCACCGGCATCGTCGGCAAGCTGCGCGAGCGTTCGGTGCTCGCGAAACTCAGGGGCCTGAAATGAACACCACCGCTGTCGTTCCCCAGTCGCGTTACCTCCACTGCGAAGGCCGCGAGATCCATTTCATGGACTGGGCGCCGGCGCCGGGTGTGGCCGAATCGGTGCCCGTGATCGCCTGGCACGGCCTGGCGCGCACCGGGCGCGACATGGACGCACTGGCCGCGCACCTGAGCGCCCTCGGTCACCGCGTGATCTGCCCCGACACCATCGGTCGCGGCCTGTCGCAATGGAGCCCGACACCCGAGACCGAGTACTGCCTGGGCTTCTATGCGCGCATCGCCACGGCGCTGGTGGACCAGCTCGGGCTGGCAGCCTTCCACTGGGTCGGCACCTCCATGGGTGGCGCCATCGGCATGGTGTGCGCGGCCGGCCCGCTGCAGGGTCGCATCCAGCGCCTGGTGCTCAACGACATCGGTCCCAAGCTGGCCGATGCCGCGGTTGAGCGCATCCGCAGCTACGCGGGCAACCCGGCCTCGTTTGCCACCGTGGGGGAACTGGAACAGTATTTCCGCACCGTCTACAAGCCTTATGGTTTTCTCAGCGACGCTCAGTGGAAGCTGCTCACCGAAAGCTCCACCCGCCGCCTGCCCAATGGCCGCGTGACACCGCACTACGACCCGGCCATGGTGATGCAGTTCACCGTGCATCCGGCGGACTACGAGCTGTGGGACGCCTACGACCGCATTCACATCCCGGTGCTGTGCCTGCGCGGTGCGGAATCTGACCTGCTGCTGGCCGACACCGCCGAAACCATGCGCGACCGTGGGCCGCGTGCACTGGTGGTGACGATCGCCGGCTGTGGCCACGCGCCGGCGCTCAATGTGCCGGAACAGCTGGATCTGGTGCAGCGCTTCCTAGTAGGTGTGCACTGAGAGCCTGAGATCAGGGCCTGGACGGGAGGGCTTCGACCTCGCGCTGGTAGTCCTCGTGCGAGGTGCTGGCACTCTTCAGGCAGCGCTGCCGTTGCTGGATGTCCTCGATCTTGAAACACTGCTGGCGATGCCAGCCCTGGCCGCTGTAGTAGGCCGTCTGCGTGGAGCAGCCCGCCGCCAGGCTGGCCAGGGCGCACAGGGTGAAGAGGGCGGGCAGTTTGTTCATGATGAAGTCCAGGGCACCGAGGTGTCGCGTCAGTCCTTGGCGCCCAGCGCGAGCGCCCGCACCCGGCTTTCCTTGAGCGCCATCGGGTCGTCGGCGTGCTGTGTGGGCCAGCCCTGCAGGTGGCGTTCGGCCAGATCGGTGAGGGCACGGATCCAGTCGGGGCTGTCGTTCAGGCAGTCGATGTACCGGAACTCCTGGCCGCCCGCGTGCAGGAAGGCTTCGCGCGCTTCCATGTTGATCTCTTCCAGCGTTTCCAGGCAGTCGCTGGTGAAACCCGGGCAGACCACGTCCACGCTTTTAACGCCTTGTTGGCCGAGCGCGATCAGCGTCGGTTCGGTGTAGGGCTCCAGCCACTTGGCTTTGCCAAAGCGCGACTGGAAAGTGACCTTGTAGCGGTCTTTCGCCAGACCCAGCCGTTCGGCCAGCAGGCGCGCCGTCTTGTGACACTCGCAGTGGTAGGGGTCGCCCAGGTGCAGGGTGCGCTCGGGCACGCCGTGAAAGCTCATCACCAGCTGCTCGGCCTGGCCGTGGTGCATCCAGTGGGCGCGGATCTTCTTCGTCAGTGCTTCGATGTAGCCAGCATCATCGTGGTAGCGGTTGATGAAGCGCAGCTCGGGCAGGTTTCTGATCTTGAGGCTCCAGTTGGCCACGGCGTCGATCACGCTGGCGGTGGTGGTGCCGCTGTACTGCGGGTAGGCCGGCACGATCAGCACGCGGGTGATGCCTTGCATCTTGAGCTCGTCGAGTACCGCAGGAATCGACGGGTTGCCGTAGCGCATGGCGTAGCGCACCGTGACCTGGTGGCCGCGCTCGCCCAGGTAGCCGCGCAGCAGGGTGGCCTGCTTTTCTGTCCACACCTTGAGCGGCGAGCCCTCGGCCGTCCAGACGCTGGCGTACTTGGCGGCCGATTTGGCTGGCCGGGTGCGCAGGATGATGCCGTGCAGGATCAGCCACCAGATCGGCTTGGGGATCTCCACCACGCGGTGGTCTCCCAGGAACTCGGCGAGGTAGCGGCGCACCGCCGGGGCGGTGGCCTCGTCGGGGGTGCCCAGGTTGCACAGCACAACGGCCGTACCGGCCGACTGGCCATGGGAGAAGGGAGGTTCTTGTTGGAATGCCATGCGCTATTCTCCCGCAGACATGAGCGCGTGCCGGGCCGCTCCCAAACAAGCTCGCACCGCAGCCTAAAAGGCGGAGGTACTCCGATAAACACCCCCGAATCTCGCTTGCCCGCGCCGCCGGTGAACGACGCTGGCCTGGACGTCTCGCGCATCCGCGCCATCACGCTCGACCTGGACGACACGCTCTGGCCGATCTGGCCCACGATCACGCGTGCCGAAGGCCAGTTGCAGGCCTGGCTGGACGCGCATGCGCCCGCCACCGCCGCGCTCGGCCGCGACCGCAACACCCTGCGCGAGGCGCGCAATCAGATGGCGACGATGCGACCCGACCTGGCGCTGGACATGAGCGGCCTGCGCCGCGAGTCGATCCGCTGGCTGCTGCAGCGCGCGGGCGAAGACCCGGCGCTGGCGGAGCCCGCCTTTGAGGTGTTTTTTGCCGAGCGGCACCGGGTGGAGCTGTTTGAGGACGCGCTGCCCGCGCTCGAATTCCTGGCCAGCCGATTTCCGGTGGTGGCTCTGTCCAATGGCAACGCCGACGTGCACCGCGTCGGTATCGGCGCCCATTTCCACGCGTCGCTGAACGCTGGCGCCTTTGGCGTGGGCAAACCCGATGTGCGCATCTTCCATGCGGCGGCGCAGGCCGCCGGCGTGGAGGCGTCGCAGGTGCTGCACATCGGCGACGACGCGCACCTGGACGGTGTGGGTGCCCTGAACGCTGGCATGCAGCTCGCGTGGGTGAACCGCGAAGGCCAGGCCTGGGACCACGCACCGCTGGCGCCCCACATCACCGTGTCCGAGCTGCTGGCCCTGTGCCGCGCGCTGGGCTGAACTTTCCTCATCTTGATTCCATGAGTCTCACCATCCACGGCATCCCCGCCTCGCGCGCGGTGCGTCCGCTCTGGGCCGCCACCGAACTCGGTCTGGACTTCGTCCACGTGCCCACGCCTTTCCAGGGCGGTGCCACGCGCCGCCCGGAATTCCTGGCGCTGAACCCCAACGGTCACATACCGGTGGTGGTGGATGCGCGGCCGGAGGGCGAGGTGGTGGTGTGGGAGAGCATGGCCTGCGCGCTCTACATCGCGCGCCACCATGGCCAGCCCGATGGCCGCAGCATCACGCCCGTCAATGCCCGAGAAGACGCCGAGGCGCTGCGCTGGAGCTTCTGGGCGGTGAACGAATGCGAGGCCGATGCGCTTACCGTGCTGATGCACCGCCTGGTGATGCCCGCCGAACGCCGCAAACCCGAGCTGGCCGCTGCCGCCGAGAAACGCCTGGTGGTGGCACTGCGCGTGATTGAGCGGCACCTGCAGACTCAGCAAGCGCGTGGTGAATCGCATCTGGCCGCGGACCGCTTCACCGTGGCCGATCTGTGCGTCGCCAGCGTGCTGAACTGGGCCCGCGTTGCGCGCGGCCTGATGGCTGCGCACCCACTCTCGCACGAATGGATCGTGCGTTGCACCGAGCGGCCTGCCCACCTCGCGGCCAAAGCGCTTGGCGAGGCTTGAAATGTCGAGTGAAGCACTCGGATACCGTTATATGAAAAACCTCAGTATTTGCGTGCGGATTAGATAAAAAAGTATATTGGCAGGCTCAGTTCAATCCAACGTCCTGTTGGTTGAGCGGCTGGTCACCTCGTTTGCAGCAGCGTTCGTTTTCTTCAGGTTGTTGGATGTGCATCGCATCCAGTGGCGCAGTGCGTCGGTGGACACCACCACCCGAAACCCGGAGAAAACCATGTCCCACACCCCCCATCTCTCACTCGCCGTTCTCTCGACCGTCCTGGCTCTGAGCGCCTGCGGCAAGAAAGAAGAAGCCGCTCCGGCGGCCGCAGCGGCGCCCGAAGCAGCGGTTGCCCAGGCTTGCGGCAAAGTCACCGTGGCCAACATGAACTGGCAGTCGGCCGAGGTGCTGGCCCACATCGACAACATCATTTTGTCCAAGGGATACGGCTGCGAAGTGGAGCTGGTGCCGGGCGACACCATGCCCACACTGACCGCGATGATGGAAAAGGGCCAGCCCGACGTGGCGCCCGAAGCCTGGATCAACGCCGTGCGCCAGCCGCTGGACGCGGCCGTGAAAGAAGGCAAGTTGCACTACGCCGCAAAGTCGCTGAAAGACGGCGGCGTGGAAGGCTGGTGGATCCCGAAATACGTCGCCGACGCCAACCCTTCGATCAAGACGATCGACGACGCGCTCAAGCACCCCGAGCTGTTTCCTTCGGTTGAAAACAAGGGGAAAGGGGTGGTGCACAACTGCCCCTCGGGCTGGAACTGCCAGCTCACCACCGTCAACGCCTTCAAGGCCTGGGACGCGGCCAAACAAGGCTTCGTTCTGCTGGACACCGGTTCGGCCGCCGGCCTGGACGGCTCCATTGCCAAGGCCTACGAGCGCAAGCAAGGCTGGCTGGGTTACTACTGGGCGCCCACGTCCATCCTGGGCAAATACGACATGGTGAAGCTCGACGCCGGGGTGCCGCACGACAAGGCAGCGTTCGAGGCCTGCAACGCCGTGGCCGATTGCGACAAGCCGACCAAGAACGACTGGGCCAGTGCCGAGGTGTTCACGGTCGTCACCGACCGTTTCCAGAAAGCCGGTGGCCCGGCCATTGACTACCTCAAGCAGCGTTCTTGGGGTAACGACACGGTCAACGCGCTGCTGGCCTGGATGAGCGAGAACCAGGCCACCGGTGCCGATGGCGCGGCGCACTTCCTCAAGACCCAGCCCGAGGTCTGGAGCGGCTGGGTGAGCCCTGAAGTGGCGGAGAAGGTCAAGGCTTCGCTCTGAAGCGTGCCCGATGCGAAGCTCACGGCGCCTGTGCGGGCGCAGTGAGCTTTCGTGCGTCCGGTAGGCCTTCGGCTTGCTGGGCGTTTTTCCGACCGAACCAAGGAGCTTCACATGGCATGGTTAAAAGAATTTCCCTCGCTCGGGTCCGATGCGTTGGGCGAAATCCGGCGTGCGGTGGATGGTGCCTTTCGCGCCTTCACACGCGAGCACGGCGAGATGATGGAACGGCTGTTTGATCCGCTGCGCGAATTTTTGCTGGCCTCAGAGCGCTTGCTGACCCAGTCGCCCTGGCCTTTCGTGGTGGGGGGCATCGCGCTGATCGCCTGGCTCGCATCGCGCTCGCTCAAGATCGTGATCGGCACCGTGATCACGCTGCTGCTGATCGGCGTCTTCGGCATGTGGAGCGACACGATGAAGACCATCTCGATGATCTTCGTCTGCACCGTGGTCGCGCTGGTGGTCGGCCTGCCGCTGGGCATTGCCATGAGCCGCTGGGACCGCCTGCAGAAGGTGGTCAACCCCACGCTGGACGTGATGCAGACCATGCCGAGCTTCGTTTATCTGATCCCGGTGGTGATGCTGCTGGGCATTGGCCGCGTGCCGGGCCTGATCGCGGTGGTGATCTATGCGATTCCGCCGGTGATCCGCTTCACCAACCTGGGCATCCGCCTGGTCGACAAGGACCTGCTGGAAGCGGCCGACGCGTTCGGCTCGTCCACCTGGCAGAAGATGCACCAAGTGCAGTTGCCGCTGGCGCTGCCGACCATCATGGCCGGTGTGAACCAGACCATCATGCTGTCGCTGGCCATGGTCGTCATCGCGTCCATGATCGGCGTGCAAGGGCTGGGTCAGCCGGTACTCAAGGCGATCTCGAACCAGTACTTCACCATGGGCATCTTCAACGGCCTGGCCATCGTCGGCATCGCCATCATCTTTGACCGCACGTCGCAGGCCTACGGCAAGCGCCTGCAGCGTCACCTGGAGGTGGTCCATGGTTGAACAAGCTGCGCAGTTGGCCGCGCCCGCCGGCATTTCGATCCGCCATCTCTACAAGATCTTCGGCCCCACGCCCGACAAGTTCCTCGGGCCGGTGCGCGAGGGCATGAGCAAGCAGGAGCTGCGCGATGTGCACGGCCACGTGCTGGGCCTGCGAGACATCAACATCGACATGCCCGCGGGCGGCATCCAGGTGGTGATGGGGCTCTCAGGCTCCGGCAAGAGCACGCTGATCCGGCACATCAACCGCCTCATCGACCCCACGGCCGGCGAGGTGCTGGTGCAGGTGAACGGCCAGCCAGTGGACGTGGTGAAGATGAACCAGCGCGAGCTGCTGCAGTTTCGCCGCGAACAGACGGCGATGGTGTTCCAGAAGTTCGCGCTGTTCCCGCACTTCACCGTGCTGGAGAACGCCGAGTACGGCCTGCAGGTGCAGGGCGTGGCGCGCAAGAAGCGGCGCGAGAACGCGATGCGCTGGATCGAGCGGGTCGGCCTCAAGGGCTACGAAGACAACTACCCCAACCAGCTCTCGGGCGGCATGCAGCAGCGTGTGGGCCTGGCGCGTGCGCTGAGCAACGACGCGCCGATCCTGCTGATGGACGAAGCGTTTTCCGCACTCGATCCGCTGATCCGCAGCGACATGCAGAGCGTGCTGCTGGACCTGCAGCAGGAGATCGGCAAGACCATCGTCTTCATCACGCACGACCTCGACGAAGCCTTGCGCCTGGGCGACCGCATCGCCATCCTGCGCGACGGCGAAGTGGTGCAGCAGGGCACCGGCCAGCAGATTGTGCTCAAGCCGGCGGACGACTACATCGCCAGTTTCGTGCGCGATGTGAACCGTGGCCGCGTGATCCGTTGTCGCACGCTGATGTTGTCCGGATCGCGTGTCGATGGCCCGGATGTGGACCCGAGCCTGGTCATCGAAGAAGCGGCCCGGCAGTTGAGCGCGGAAAGCAAAGAGGCCGCCAATGTGGTCAACAGCAAGGGCAAACACCTGGGCACCATCAGCATGAGCGACATCATCGGGGCCATCGTGCCGCCGAATCCGGAGCCTGTGCCGGAGGTGGAAACGGCCGAGAGCCGCTGATGCAGCCAAGCTGTCGGCATGACCGGCAGACGCCATGAAAAAGGCGGACTCAGAGACCGCCTTTTTCATGGATGCCAGACCCGCTCACCAGCCCCACAACAGGCGCTTGGCGATCCAGCCAGTCTTGCCGTTGTCGCGCTCCACGCGCACCCAGTCGGGCCGCTTCTCGCGCGTGCGCAGCAGCTCGCCATATTCGGCCTTGCCAACGATGCGGTGCTGCGTGCCGGGGCCGGAGCGGATGTTGGCGACCCGGGATTTCACGACGTGGTGCGGCGTGCGGCCCGTGAGTGAGCGCGCCACCCAGCCGCGGTCGTTTTCGAAATCACTGACCTTCAGCCAGTTGCCCTGGCGGGCGACCACCTTGAGTGGGTAACCTTTTCGCAGTTCCCACAGGACCTCGGTGTTTGTGCCGGGCCCCGAACGCATGTTCAGGACGTTGCCTTTCACGCTGACCATGCTCTGGGCGCTGGCGGTGTGGCCCGTCAGCAGTGCCAGCCCGGTGGCGATTGCAGCGAGGGTGTTTCGAAAGCGATGGGTGCGTGTCATCCGCGGGGGCTCCTTCTCTTGGGGTTGAACGATCAACAGGGTGGGAGGGCATCAGGCGCCACAGGTTCCCGAAAAAATGCGTGGTGTTGATCGATGGGTCATGGGCTCCACGGTGTTTTCGTGTCCGCAACGGCTTGCCGGCAGGCTTCCCGGTAAGCCTTGAGGGTCTGTTCGCAGCGCCCCAGCAGGCTGTCTGCCGGGTAGGGGCCTGCCGCGTCATCGGTGATGCCGGCGTCCATGCCGCTCAGCAGCGCCAGGCCTTCTCCGACGTGGCTGGCGGTGTGGATGTGGAAGCGGCCCTGGGCCACGGCATCCACCACAGCATGGTCCAGCATCAGGTGGCGCAAGTTGCGCTGCGGCAGCAGCACACCCTGCGTGCCATCCAGACCCGCCGCGTCACAGACGCGGAACCAGCCCTCGATCTTCTCGTTCACACCGCCCACAGGCAACACCTCACCGTGCTGGTTGAGCGCGCCGGTCACGGCGATGCCTTGCCGCAGCGGCACACCCGAGAGCGATGAAAGCAGAGCAAACAGCTCGGCACAAGAGGCCGAGTCGCCCTCCACACCCTGGTATTCCTGCTCGAACACGATGGATGCGTTCAGCGCCAGAGGAGTCAGGTGCGCAAACAGCGCCGTCAGGTAACTGTGCAGGATCAGCACGCCCTTGTCATGGATCGGGCCCGACATCTCGACCTCGCGTTCGATGTTGAGCAGGCCGCGCGTGCCCGCGTGGCTGCGCGCCGTCACGCGCACCGGCAGGCCGAAGCGCCAGTCGCCCAGATCGATCTGCGTCAGGCCGTTGATCTGGCCCACGCGCGCGCCCTGCAGCGAAATCAGGCGTTCACCTTCGGTGATGGATTCGCGCAGTCGTTGCTCGGGGTAGTCGTGGCGCTGGCGCCGGGCGGTCAGGGCGGCGTCCACATCCGGCGCCTCCACCAGGACGGCGCCGCGTGCGCGACACAGCGCGGCGCTCTCGGCCACCAGCGCCTCGGTGCGCGCGAAGATGGCGCTCTGGCGGGCCTGGTCGTCGACCTCGCGGTGCGAGTCTTCCAGCAGCCGCGCCACGGCAGCCGCCGAAAAATGGGGCAGACCGAGCTTGCGGCAGGTGTGCGCCACGTACAGCGCGCTGGCCGCGCGCGTGTCGTCGCTGGCGGGGAAGCTTTCGGCAAAATCCACCTTGACGCGGAAGTGGCGCGAAAACTCCGGGTCACCTTCCTGCAGCGCGTAGTACTCCTCCACCGAGCCGATCAGCACGATTTTCACCGCCACGTCTACCGCCTCGGGCAACAGCGAAACCGCCGCCATCGGCATGGGCGAATTGCCGGGCTCTTCAATCTGCACCCGGCCCGAGCGCAGGAAGCGGCGCAGCTTCTCCCACACCAGTTCCTCGGACAGCAGGTCGCGCAGGTGCAGCAGCAGGAAGCCGCCGTGGGCCCGGATCAGGCTGCCGGCCCGAACGCGCGAGAAGTCGGTCAGCATCATGTCTTCTTCGGCCTGGTATTCGATGCGGCCAAAGAGGGTGTGGTAGACCGGGTTGTCTTCCACGATCACCGGTGCGCCCGTGCGCCCCGCGTTGTCCACCACCAGGTTCACACGGTAGCCCAGCAGCAACTGGGTCAGCGCTTCCTGGCGCACCTCGTCGTCGCTGTCCTGCGCGATGAAGAGTTCGATGTGCTCCAGCACGTCGTGCTGCACCTGTTCCAGGTAGCTGCCGAGCTTGACCGAGTCCTTGATCTGTTTCTTCAGGCTGACCCGGATCTCCTGCATCTCGTGGTCCAGCCAGGGCTTGACGACCTGGCGGCGCAGCGCGGCCAGGGCCTCGTTCATCACGCGCTCCATGGGCCGGGTCTTGTCGAGGAAACGTGCGATTTCCTGCCGCAGCGCCTCTTCGGCCTTGTCGATCTCGGCACGCCGCTCCTTGGACAGGGCGCGGGCTTCGTTTTCGGTGAGCGCGCTGCCCTTGTCCCCCATCAGGGTGAACACCAGATGGCCGGACTCGCGGAAGAGGTTGAAGCCGAGGGATTCGGCAAAAGTGTCCAGCTCGGCGTAGGCCTTGGCTTCCTCGCTCTGGTAGGCGGCCCGGATGCGCCCGCTCTCGGATTTGAAATCTTCGCTGCCCAGGCGCTGGGGTATCTCAGTCTGCAGCCCGCGCGAGAACCGGGTCATGAGCTGACGCAGTTCGCGGCCCTGGCCGGCGGGCATGCGCAGGGCGCGCGGCCGCTCGGGGGCGTCGAAGTTGTGCAGGTAACACAGGTCGGGCGGCACCGGGCGCCCCGCCGCCACGGCCTGGGTCAGCTGGCGCAGCAGCGAGGAGCGCCCGCTGCCCACCTCACCCAGCACGAACAGGTTGTAGTCGGCCTGGTCCATAGCGAGACCGAAGCGGGCGGCGTTCTGCGCACGCTCCTGCCCGATCCAGGGCAGCTCGGTGGTCTGCAGTTCCGAGGTATCGGCAAAGCCCAGCGTGGCCGGGTCGATGTTCAGGCGCAGTTGCTCGGGCTTCAGGGGCGTGGCGTTCATGAGGCGTCTCGTGGGTGGCAAGGTTTCATGATGTGCGGAACGCCGGGCGCTGCGCAAGCGCCGATGTCAAACCGCCCGGCCGGCCGCCAGTCCGCTGCGCACCGCGCCTTCGAGCGTGGCGGGGTAGGGGCCGTCCACGTAGTCGCCCGCTGCCCACAGGCCCGGCGCGATGGTCGCCGCCGGCCGCTGCAGGCCGGGCGTGCAGGCGAATGTGGCGCGTTTTTCCACCACCGTCTGGATCGCCTGCAGGCCGTTCAGGCCCAACTGGTCCGCGGCCTGCTGCAGCACGCGCGCCTGCAGCGCGTCGCGCTCGCCCTCGCTGGCGCTCAACACGAAGGCGAGAACGCCTTGCGCCGCCGCGTCGTGCGGTGTGAGCTGGCCACGGTCGAACACAAACTGCGCCGGGGCGCGCAACGCGTCGGGATCGGCGGGCAACGCCAGCATGGGCGCGGCCAGCCGTGCGCCGGGTGCCCAGGTGTAGACGGTGGTGATGGCGGTGAAACGCAGCGCTGCGGTGGTGCGCGACCAGGCGCCGAGCTGGCTCGCGGTGCCGGTGTCACCCGCAGCACCCGCCTCGGATGCGGCCTGCGCCATGGCCTGTGCGGCAGGGCCGGCGGCCGTGGCCCAGATCACGCGGTCGAAGGTCTCCGCGCCTTCCGCGGTGGTCAGCTGCCACGCCTTGCGCTGAGGGCTCAGGCCCAGCACGCGTTCGCCGGTTCGCAGACGCACGGTGTCCGGGTGTCGGGTCGACAGCCATTGCGCCGCCGCGTCGGGCATCAGCGCCGAGAGGTCGGTGCGCGGCAGCAGCAGGTTGGATGCGCCCAGCCCGGCATGGCCCGCGCCAAACAACGCATCGCGCATCACGTTCAGGAACACCTGCGCGCTGGCCTGCGCGCCCGGGATGTTCAAGGCCGACACGCACAGCGGTTCGATCAGCCCATCCATCACGCGCGCCGGCAGGCGGGCGCAGAGTTCGGCCACGGTCATCGAAGGCGGGCACGCAAATCCGGACCGCTGCCAGCCGAGCGAAGCACGGACCAGCGCCAGGCGCTCGCCCCACGACCAGCCGCGCGCCGTGGCGATCGCCGCCAGCGCATCGAAGGGGGCCGGCCAGCGCGCCGCCCAGGCGGGGGTCTGCAGGCCGCTGCCGTCCGGGTAGGGCAGGGCCAGCGGCAGGCGGAGCAGGGCCTGGTCCAGGTCCACACCCACCCTTTGCATGAGCGCCAGCGTCTGGCTGTAGGCGCCGATCAGGATGTGTTGTCCGTTGTCGAGCGTGAGGGACTGGCCGTCGGGCCGTTGCACATGCAATGCGCGGGCGCGGCCACCCAAGGTGCGGCTGGCTTCGAACACCGTCACATCGGCGCCCGCTTCGGCCGCTGCCACGGCCGCGGCCATGCCGGCCCAGCCTGCGCCGACGATGGCGGTTTTTATGTTCAAAGCCGCCCCAGCGCCTGCACCTTCCACGCCAGCCAGAACTTGCGCAGCGGCGTCAGGCTCACGCGCCGGGTCAGCACCAGCAGCGGGTCGGAGGTGATTTCCTGCAGCAGGGTGCGGTAGATGCTGGCCATCATCAGACCCGGCTTCTGCGCCCGGCGGTCGGCTTCGGGCAACAGGGCCAGGGCTTCGTCGTAGGTGGCCAGGGCGCGCTCGCACTGGAACCGCATCAAGGCCAGGAAACGGCGCTGGAAGTCGGCGGTGTCCATACCGGGCGCGGCGCCGCGTTTGATGAGTTCGTGCGCCTTCACGTCGAAACGCTGCAACTCGTTCACCGGCAGGTAGATGCGCCCGCGCGCCGCGTCTTCGCCGACGTCGCGGATGATGTTGGTGAGCTGGAACGCCAGGCCCAGCCGGTGGGCGTAGGCGGTGGTCTGCGCCTGGGTCTGGCCGAAGATGCGGGCCGCCACTTCGCCCACCACGCCTGCCACCAGGTGGCAGTACTGCTGCAGGTTGGCGAAGTCGAGGTAGCGGTTCTGGTCCAGGTCCATCTGGCAACCGTCGATCACGGCCAGCAGGTGCCGCGCTTCGATGCCGTAGCGGGCGGTGTGCGGCATCAGCGCCTGCATCACCGGGTGGTTCTTCTCGCCGGCAAAGGCCTGCGCCACCTCGCGCCGCCACCAGGCGAGCTTGGTCTGCGCCACGCCGGGGTCCGTCACTTCGTCGACCACATCGTCCACCTCGCGGCAGAAGGCGTAGAACGCCGTGATGGCGGCGCGGCGCTCGGGCGGCAGGAACAGGAAGGCGTAATAGAAGCTGCTGCCCGAGGCAGCGGCTTTTTGTTGAACGTAGTCTTGGGGATTCATGAGCTCAGGCGGGGTTGCCTGAGTGTAATCAGCCGTTCTCGTCGATCGCGTGCGGGCGTTCCACCCCGCACCATCGCAAGCGCCGGGTGCGCGTACAGGGCCAGCGGCGTAGTCAGGGGTTGTTGGCGGGCGGCAGCGCGACGTTGACGATCTTCGGATCGGAGAGTTGGCAGTGCCAGCGGTCCCGGCGGTTCAGCAGGCCTTGCTGTTCCAGCAGGCGCAGGTTGCGTGCCACCGATTCGCGCGTGGTCGAGAGCAGCTCGGCCAGCGCCACGTGGCTGGGCAGGCGGATCAACTGGTTGCCTTGGTCCTTCGACATCAGTTGCAGGGCCCCCAGCAGTTGTTGCTGAATGCCCTTGATGCGCATGACATGGGCCCAGTCGGCCAGATGGCCGAAAGCGTTCGAGATCATGGCGTAGACGCAGCCCAGGAAAATCCGGTCGATGACACCCAGGCGGTACAGGGCCGCGATGTCGATCACGCACAGGCGACCTGTCGAGAGCGCCCTGGCGCCGACCTGGTTGCGCTGGCCCAGCAGGGCGTAGGCGCCGATCAGCTGCCCGCGGCCAAACAATGCCACGGGTCGCTCACTGTCACCCGCCCCCTTGCGCATGGCTTTGACCATGCCCAGTTTGATGATGGCGATGTGGTCGGCCACCTCGCCCTCGACCTGCACCAGGTCCGACTTGCGGAACGGGCGTTCATGGATGACGCCCGCGAGGGTCTGGGCCGTGCTCTCGCCCACGCAGCTCATGATGCAGACCGGGCGTGTGGCGCACACCTGGCAGCGGGCCAGTTGGGCAGGAGACTTGGTGGTCCCGGTCTGGTTCTGGAGTGTTCCCATCAATGTGCCTGAATCCTCGTGCAGTCGGTCTGTTCGTGCCGGGCCCTCTTTTCCCGGGAGCGTTCGGGAAACGAAAGGGGTCTGTTGTTGCCTACCTGAATTAAGCGAGCGTTTGCTTCGTGAAAATGCGGATGGCGCTCTTTGAAATGCGCTCTGGATCACTTTGTTTTTTCATTTTTCTCACTGATGAGATGGTTGCGTATTGCGGTTACTCAAGTGACGGGGAAGGCAATGGTGGGAGACCTCTCTAATTTGTGCTTGTTGGCCGCAGTGCTCTGGTTTTTTCTGCAAGGCGGGGCGATTCCGGGCCTGGTGATTTCGGCTGCCGAGGGGTGTCGCCCAGGAAATGCGTGACGCGTCACATTGGTTGCGGATGTGGAACTTTTTCTGTATCGGTTTGCTTTCACCCCCTTGTTATCTGTGTCGAAATACCGGGCATGAACGACGCACGGGCAATCGACGACCTCACGCTGTGGCTGGGCATGCTGGAGAAAGTGGTGGACGGCAGCACCAACATGGTGGTGGTCACCGACCGCGAGCGGCGCATCAAATGGGTCAACGCCACCTACTCGCGGGTGACGGGCTGGTCTTTGCCCGAGTGCATCGGCAAGCGGCCGGGTGAACTGCTGCATGGCCCGCAGACCAGCCCGGTGGAGCGCTCGCGCCTGGCCGTTCTCATGCGGCAGGGGCAGTCGGTTTCCAATTTCGAACTGGTCAACCACAAGAAGTCGGGTGAGCCGTACCACGTGGCGCTGAACATCGAGCCCATTCGCGACGCCCATGGCGAGGTGTGTGCCTACCTGTCGATCCAGTCCGACATCACGGAACGCCGTCAGCAGGAGCGCCACACCGCGGAGCTCAAGCAGCGCCTGGAGGTGGCGCAGCGCCTGGCCCGGCTGGGACGCATCGACACCGAAGTGGAGTCGGGCCGGCCCCGCTGGTCGAGTGAGGTGTTCCGCATCCTCGGCATGGCGCCGGACGGGGAACCACGCGACTTCGAGGGCTTGCTGGCGTTCGCCATGCCTGAGGACGTGGCGGATCTGCGGCGCAGTCTGGCGGCCCGGGTGGAAGCCGGCGAGGACATCGACCTGGAGTTCCGGGTCATCGGTCTGCAGGGCCAGCAATGCTGGGTGCGTTGCCGTGCCGTACCGGACTGTGCCGACGGCCGGTGCGAGTCACCGCGCAGCTGGTCGGTCCAGGACATCACGCTCTACAAGGCGCGCCTGGAAGAAAAGCGGCAGCGCAACGAAGAGCTGAACCAGCTGGTGCTGGCGCGCACCCGCAAGCTGGAAGCGTCGAGCCGGGCGCTCGAAGAGTTCTCTTGCGCACTCTCGCACGACCTGCGTTCACCCCTGCGCCACGTGGCTGGTCTGGCCCAGCTGATCCGGGAGAACCTGGCCTCGGGCTCGGTCGACGAGTGTCTGACCTACTGCGACCGCATCACGCAGGCCGCCGGCCGGATGCAGAACCTGATCGAGGGCTTGCTGTCGTTCTCGCGCATGGGGAACGAAGGCCTGAACATCGAACGCGTCGATCTGGATGCGATGTTGCGCGAGGTGGTGGTGGATCTGCACGACGACGCGGGCTTGCGCAACATCCAGTGGCGCATCGCGCCAGACTTGCCGGCGATCCAGGGCGACGCGGTGCTTCTGCGTGAGGTCTGGGTCAACCTGCTGGACAACGCACTCAAATACACCGGGCATCGCGACATCAGCGAGGTCGAGATCGGCTGGCACCCGCACCAGGAGGGTCGGGTGTTCTTTGTGCGAGACAACGGCATCGGGTTCGATCCGGAACACGCCCACAAGCTGTTCGGCATGTTCCAGCGGCTGCACCGCGAGCCCCAGTTCCAGGGTGAAGGCATCGGCCTGGCCCTGGTGCGCCGCATTGTCGAGAGCCATGGCGGGCGCATCTGGGCGACTTCGAAAGTTGATCAGGGCGCCACGTTCTATTTCCAGCTGCCGGACGAGGCGGACAGCGCCGTGCCCTCGGACTGGGGCGTGCTCGACAGCGCGCACGCCATCGGGGGGCGGGGCCAGAGTCCGCAGGCACGCGAACGGAGCCTGCAAGGCTGAGGGCCGCTCTCAGGCCGCGGCTCGCCGCCGCCTGTGCCACCAACGGCGTGCCGGGCGGGCCGCTTTCGGGCGCATGAAACCCAGGTAGAGCAGCGGCACCACGAACAGCGTGAGCACGGTGGAGAACGCGAGGCCCCAGACGATGCTGGCCGCCACGGGGCCCCAGAGCAGGCTCTGGCCGCCCAGGCCAAACGCCAGCGAAAACAGGCCGCCGATGGTCGTGGTGGTGGTGATCAGGATCGGCACCACGCGCCGCCGGCTGGCCTGGATGATGGCGTGGATGGTGCTCATGCCGCGCTGCATGCGGTCGTTGGCGGCGTCGATCAGCACGATGGCCGAGTTGACCGCGATGCCGGTGAGCGCGATCACGCCGTAGAGCGTGTAGAGCGAGAGCGGGTTGTTCGAGATCGCCAGGCCAAACGCCACGCCGGTGAATGCCAGCGGCACGGTGACCAGGATCATCAACGGCTGCCAGTAGCTCTTGAACTGCGCGGCAAGGATCAGGTAGATCAGACCCACGCCCAGCAGGAACAGCACCTGCATCGAGTCCAGGCTTTCTTCGATGTCTTCGAGCTCGCCCGAGAAGTCGAGGTCGATGCCGGGGTGCTGCGCGCGGATCTTTTCCCACTCGGCCTTGACGATGGCGTTGGCCACCGTGGTGTCGGTGATGGCCTTGTCGAGGTTGGCTTCCACCGTGGTGGTGCGGCGCAGGTTGTGGTGGCGGATGAAGCCGCGGCCCGGTGTGGCCTCGGCCTGCACCAGGGCACCGAGGCGGGTGGTCTGCCCGTTGGGCAGGGCGATGGGTTCGTCGAGCAGGCTGGCTGGATCGACACGCAGGTTGTCGGCCTCGCGCAGGGCCTGGTCGGAGCGCACGCGCAGTTCGATCTTGTCGCCGCCGTCGCGGGTGAAGGCGACGACCTCGCCATCCACGCTCAGGCGTACCAGCCGTGCCACGAGTGCGGCGTTGAGGCCGGCATCGCGAACGGCATCGGGGTCCAGTTGCAACTGCAGCTGGGCACGGCCGGGCTGGTTGTCGTCCTGCACATCCTTGGCGCCGGGTATGGCCGCCACGATGGTCTTCAGGGCATCGGCCGCACGCTGGATCGGCTCGAACTCGTCACCGCGCACCTTGATGCTGATGGCCTTGCCCGCCGGCGGGCCGCCGGCGAGGGCGGTGAAGCTCTTGCGGCCGGGTCCGGGCAGGTTCTCGATGGTCGTGCGCATGTCCTCGATCACGGTCATGACCTCGCGCGAGCCGTCGGTGCGCGGGTTGAGCGAGACAAACACCTGGCCGTACAGGTCGCCGTAGACCGGTTCGGTCTCGGTGAACTTGAGGCCGGCGGTGCTGGTCACGGCGCGCGCTTCGCCGTCCAGACCCACGCCACGCAGTTGCGCGCGCACCGCGGCTTCGACGCGCTGGGTTTCGGCCAGGGTGTCTTCCAGCGCCGCGGTCTGGGGCATGTCGACGTTGACATAGAAGGCGCGTATCGGATCGAAGGCAAAAAACTGCACGCGGATGATGCCGGTCGCCATCAGGGCCACCGCCGCGGCCACCGCGGTCACGCCCACGAGGGCGAAGCGCTTCGGTCGGCGCAGGGCATAACCCAGCGCCTGCCCGTAGCGCAGGCGGATGCCGCGGTTGAAGCGTTCGCGCCAGGCCTGCACGCGCGAAGGGCGATCAAAGCGCACACCGATCGCGGTCACGTGCACGGGCATCATCCAGAACGCCTCGATCAGCGAGATCGCCAGCGCCAGTGTGACCACGAAGGGGATCACGAACATGAACTTGCCCATGATGCCGGGCAGCAGCATGAGCGGCAGGAAGGCCGCCATGGTGGTGGCCACCGAAGCCACCACGGGTTTCCACACTTCGCCGATGGCGTCCAGGCTCGCGGCCAGGGCCTGCTGGCCACGCTCCATGCGGTAGTAGATGGACTCGACGACCACCACCGCGTCGTCCACCAGCATGCCCAGCGCGATCACCACGCCCAGCAGCACCGACACGTTGACCGTGTGGCCCAGGGTGCCCAGCACGGCGAAGGTGCCGAGCAGTGAAAACGGGATGCCCATGGTCACCAGCAGGCCGATGCGCCAGCCCAGGAACACCCAGCACACCGCCAGCACCATCAGCATGCCCACCAGGGCGTTGGTTTCCATGACACCGATGGCGTCGCGCGTGGGCACGGTCTGGTCGTCGGTCAGCACGAGCCTCAGCCCCGACGCTTCGAGCACGCTGTTCTGGTTCTGGATGTAGGTCTTGAGCGCGTCGACGAGGTCCAGGGTGTTGGTGCCCGACTTCTTGGTCACGGCCAGCGAGATGGCGCTCTGACCATCGGCCGCGGCGTATTGCGCCGCCGGTGCGCGTGCGCGTTCAATGCGGGCCACCTCGCCCAGCCGCGCGGCCACGCCGGGACGCTGGGCCGAGGTGACGGGCAGGCCTTCGAGTGCCTGCGGATCGGTCATCACGCCTTTGACGCTGATGGACCAGGCGCCGCCCTGGGTTTTGAGCGTGCCGCCGGAGGTGTCGCGCCACCACGCGGCCACCGCGTCGGCCACGTCGGAGGCGAGCAGGCCGCGCGCGGCCAGCGCCTGGGCGTTGGGGCTGATGAGGATTTCCGGGTCGCGCAGGCCCGAGGCGTAGACCTGGTCCACACCGGTGATGCGCTCCAGGTCCGCCTTGATGCGCCGCGCGTTGACTCGCAGGGTTTCGTCGTCGGCCTGGCCCATCAGCATCAGCGCGGCGGTGGGGAAGCCATTGCTGGTGGTGATCTCCAGAATCATCGGGTCTTTGGCTTCGCGCGGCAGCTCGCTGGTGGCCTTGTTCTGGATTTCGCGCCGCAGGTCGGCCATGCGCTTGTCGAAGGTGCGCTCGTTGATCTCGCGAAAGCGCACCAGCATGCTGGAGATGTTCTCGCGCGAACTGGAGATGACGAAGCGCACGTCGGCCACGCCCTTGATCGCGTCTTCCAGCGGGTTGGTGACCAGTCGCTCGACCTCTTCGGCGCTGGCGCCCGGCAGCACCGCGGTGACGCTGACCCAGTTGAAGTTGATCTCGGGGTCCTGCTCGCGCGGCATGGTGTTGTAGCTGACCAGCCCGAGCAGCATCACCACCACAAAGGCGATGTTGGCCAGCGGGTGGTTGGTGAGGAGGGCGCGCATGAATTTCATGGGGCGTCCTGGTTCAGTTCGCCGAACGGCCGCTGACCGGCTTCACCTCGATGGCCACGCCCGGTTGCAGCGCGGCCTGGCCATTCACCACCACCAGCGTGTCGCCGCCCAGCGTGGCGGGCAGGGGCGAGGCCCGGCCTTCCTGGGCGCCCGGCACGGTGACGAAACGGGCCGTGGCCTGCGCACCGCTGCCCTGTTGCACGAACACCCCCAGGCCGCCATTGCGGCGCACCATGAGGGCTGGCGGCAGGTGCGGCCGCGACTCGCGCCAGCGCAGCGTGCCGCTGGTGCCGGCAGGCGGTGGCGAAACGTCGGCGGTCTGCGCAAAGGCCAGGCGCGCGGTCTGGGTGCGTGCCGGCGCGCTCAGCGTACTGCCCACGCGCAGCAGCTTCACCGGCACAGCCTCCCCGGTGGTCACGAACCTCAGCTCGCTGCCGGCGCGCAGGCCGGGCACGTCGGCCGGGCTGAGCGTGGCCTGCAGCTCCGCCGCACCCGATTCGCTGAGCACGTAGAGCACGCTGCCGGGTGCCACCGCTTCGCCGGTCTGCGCCAGCCGCTCTTTGACGCTGCCGGCGAAAGGCGCGCGCAACGTGGTCTTGGCCAGCTGGCGCTGGGCGGTGGCGAGCTGGGCGCGGCTGGCGCTGACTTCGGTCTGCGCCAGCGTCGCTTCGGTCTCGCGCTGGGCCAGTGCCTCCTTCGAGAAAAATCCCTGGGCGACCAGATCGCGCGAGCGCTGCAGCTGCGCCTGCGCCAGTTTCAGGCGCGCCTGGGTGGCGTCGAGTGCGGCCTGGGCGCGCTGCACGGCCAGCTCGGCGTCGCGCGGATCGATCTGCGCCAGCACCTGGCCGCGCGCGACCTGGGCGCCCACATCGGCGGTCCAGCGCAGCAAGGTGCCCGAGACCTCGGCGGAGAGCTTCGATTCGTTGCGCGCGATCACATGGGCCGGCGCTTCGCGCTCGGGCTGGATCCAGACGGTGTCCAGCCGGACCACGCCCACGCTGGTGCGGGCCGGCACCGCCGGCTGCGGGGCCGGTTCGGGGCTCTGCTGTGCCCAGCCGGGCAGGGACAGGCAGCAACCGAGCAGGGCAGCGACCAGGGTCGGGTGTTGAAAGCGTCGCATGGCGATTTCCTGGAAGGGCGAGCGGGGGTTCGGGTTCATGGGGGCGGATCCGTTGGGGGTCAGCGCATGCACAGGGCGCGCCAGAGCAGCCGGGGCAGGTCCAGGGCACCCACCCGGGGGCGTTGCTGCCAGCTGCGGTGCTGCAGGGCGGCGATCTTGTCGAGGACGAGCAGACCACCTTGCACGACCAGCCGCAACTCCCAGCCGGCGCGCCCAGGGATGCGCAGGGCGAGTGGCGCTCCCTGCTGCATGAGGGCGCGTGCCTGGGCGCAGAGGGTGGCGACCGCCTGCGCCATGCGCACCTGGGTGGCGGCATCGGAGCTGGCACTGGCGTCGAAGGCTTCGCGCGGCAGGCCGTGGCGCTGCAGCAGGTCGGTGGGCAGGTAGTGGCGCTGGCGTGGCAGGTCCACGCTGATGTCCTGCCAGAAGTTGATGAGTTGCAGCGCGCTGCAGATCTGGTCGCTCCGGGCGAGCGAGGGGGCGTCGCCCACGCCATACAGGTGCAGCAGCAGCCGGCCCACCGGGTTGGCCGAGAGGCGGCAGTAGTCCAGCAGCTCGGCGGTGTCGGCGTAGTGGTGCCCGGCGGCGGTGTGGCGCACGTCCTGTTCGAAGGCGCTGATAAGGTCGTGCAGCAGATTTGCCGGCAGGTTGTTCTGTTGGATCGCCTCGCGCAGCGGCGCGAAAACGCCATTCCATCGGGCGGGGAGGGGCTCGCCGCTGGTGAGGCTCGCTTGCAGCGCCTGCCGGTAGGCGGCGAGTTCGGCCAGGCGTTGCGTGGCATCGGCGTCGCCTTCGTCGGCAATGTCGTCGGCCGTGCGGGCGAAGTGGTAGATGGCCATCACGGCGGGGCGCAGGGCAGGCGGGCACAGCAGCGAAGCGACCGGGAAGTTTTCATAGTGCCCGACGCCGGCAGACAGCGGCGCAGCGCCCGGGAGGGGCGCGGTGGTGGTTTCGGCGGTCCGGGGCAGATGGGTCATGGGCGCTCGGCAGGGTGGCGTTTCAGGGCGGGTGTCAGGCCTGCCAGTGTCTGGGGACACCAAAGGACCGCATTGTGCAGAGTGTCGGCTGCTCCGGGCGCCCCGGCGTCCCTCGATTGAACTACAATTTTGATTACTAACCGGTCAGTCATTAACTCGGACGCGTCGGATCACAGGATTCGGTGCCCCAGTTTTTAAGCATTTCCCTGCCTGATTTCAACGGAACTTTGCAACGTCATGAAAACACCGCATTTTGTCTTTGCCATGACCGCCGCGCTGGCACTGGCCGCCTGCTCGCGGCCGGAAGCGCCCCAGGAGCCGATCCGCTCGGTCAAGCTGATCACCGTGGTGGCCGCGGGCGTGGGCGCTCAAAGCGAGTACGCCGGTGAGGTCCGGGCCCGGGTCGAGTCGCGGCTCGGCTTCCGGGTCGGGGGCAAGCTGCTGCAGCGCCCGGCCGAGGTGGGCCAGCGCGTGAAGCCTGGGCAGTTGTTGGCGCAACTGGATGCGAACGACCTGGCCCTGGCCAGCCAGGCCGCACAGGCGCAGGTGAGCGCGGCGCAGACGCAGCGCAATCTGGCCGCGGCCGACCTGAAGCGTTTCACCGATCTGAAGGCCCAGGGCTTTGTGAGCGGGGCTGAAATCGAGCGCCGCCAGGCCACGCTGCAGGCCACCGAAGCCAGTCTGCGCCAGGCCCAGGCGCAGGGCGCGGTGCAGGGCAACCAGGCCGCTTACACCCGCTTGCTGGCCGATGCGGCCGGCGTGGTGCTGGCCGTGGAGGCCGAGGTGGGCCAGGTGGTGGCCGCGGGCACGCCGGTGGTGCGCCTGGCGCGCGATGGCGCCCGCGATGTGGTGTTTGCCGTGCCGGAAGACCGGCTGGCGCAGTTGCGCGTGGGCCAGGCTGCGCAGGTGCGCCTGTGGGCGACGGCCACGGGTGCGCCCGGCGACGGAGCCCCGCTCGGGGGCGTGGTGCGTGAGGTGGCGGCGAGCGCAGACTCGGCCACACGCACCTACCAGGTCAAGCTGTCGCTGCCGGACGGGGCGGCGGTGCCCCTGGGTGCGACCGCCTATGTGACACTGGCCACGCCGGAAGGCGCCGTGCCCGCGATGATCCAGCTGCCCACCAGCGCGCTGATGGCTTCGGTCTCGGGCGAGCCGAACGGCAGCGCGGTCTGGGTGTTCGACGCCGCGAGCCAGACCGTGCAGCCGCGCCCGGTGGTGGTGGCGGGGGCCAATGGCAACCTGATCGTGATCGCCGAGGGCCTGAAGCCGGGCGAAGAGGTGGTGGCTGCGGGCACGCATGTGCTCTCGCCGGGGCAGAAGGTGACGCGTTTCGCCGCACCCGCTGCGCAGTGAGGACGGCATGAGCGATCACCACCCGAACCCCGCCGACGGGGCCCGCTCCTGGGTCTCGCGATTCAACCTCTCGCAGTGGGCACTGGACCACCAGGCCTTCACCCGCTACCTGATGATCGTGCTGATGCTGCTGGGCGTGGCGGCCTACTTCCAGCTCGGGCAGGACGAAGACCCGCCCTTCACCTTCCGCGCCATGGTGGTGCGCGCCTACTGGCCGGGTGCCACGGCGCAGCAGATGGCCGAGCAGGTGAGCGACCGCATCGAGAAGACGCTGCAGGAGGTGCCCTACGCCGACAAGATCCGCAGCTACTCCAAGCCGGGTGAGTCGGTGGTGCTGTTCCAGGTCAAGGACTCGTCGCCGCCGGACGAGGTACAGCAGATCTGGTACACGACGCGCAAGAAGATCGGCGACATGCGCAGCACGTTGCCGCAGGGTGTGGTCGGGCCGTTCTTCAACGACGAATTTGGCGATGTCTTCGGTGTCATCTACGCGCTGCAGGGCGAGGGCTTTTCGCCCGCCGATCTGAAGCAGGTGGCCGACGACGTGCGCCAGCGCCTGCTGCGCGTGAAAGACGTGAACAAGGTCGAGCTGTTTGGCGTGCAGGATGAAAAGCTGTACGTCGAGATCTCGCAGAAGCGCCTGGCGGTGCTGGGGCTGGACATGCCCCAGGTGCTGGCCGCGCTGGGCCAGCAGAACGCGGTCGAATCGGCGGGCGCGGTGCAGGCGCCGGGCGACGCGGTGCAGGTGCGGGTGGGCGGTGCGTTCAACTCGTCGGAACAGCTGCGCGCCATGCCGATCCGCGCCGCCAATAGCACACAACTGCGGCTGGGCGACATCGCCGACATCCACCTGGGTTATGCGGATCCGGTGCAGGTGAAGGTGCGGCACAACGGGGAAGACAGCATCGCGCTGGGCATCTCCATGGCCAAGGGCGGCGACATCATCGCACTGGGCGAGGCCCTGAAAGGCGCGGTGATCGACATTGAGGCGCACCTGCCCGCCGGCATGAAGCTGGTGCAGGTGCAGGACCAGCCGACCGCGGTGGCGCGTTCGGTGAGCGAATTCGTCAAGGTGCTGATCGAGGCCGTGGTGATCGTGCTCGCGGTGAGCTTCCTGGCGCTCGGTCTGCACAAGCGCCCGGGTGGCCGTGGCCTGCGCCGCTATGTGCTGGACGTGCGCCCTGGCCTGGTGGTGTTCATCACCATCCCGCTGGTGCTGGCCATCACCTTCCTGGCCATGCAGTACTGGGGCATCGGCCTGCACAAGATCTCGCTCGGTTCGCTGATCATCGCGCTGGGCCTGTTGGTGGACGACGCGATCATCGCGGTGGAAATGATGGTGCGCAAGCTCGAAGAGGGCTACACCATGATGAAGGCGGCGACCTTCACCTGGGACGCCACCGCCATGCCCATGCTCACCGGCACCCTGATCACCGCGGCCGGCTTCCTGCCCATCGGCATGGCGAACTCCACCGTGGGCGAATACACCTTTGCCATCTTCGCGGTCACGGTGATCGCGCTGGTGCTGTCGTGGATCGTGGCGGTGATGTTCGTGCCTTACCTGGGTGTGAGGCTGCTCAAGGTCAAGCCCCATGTGGGCCCGGCACACGAAGTGTTTGACGGTCCGTTCTATGTGCGCTTCCGCGCGCTGGTCAACTGGTGCGTGCAGCACCGCTGGATCACCATCGGCCTGACCATCGCCACCTTTGTGCTCGGCATGGTGGGCATGGGCAAGGTGCAGCAGCAGTTCTTCCCCGATTCGAGCCGCCCCGAGATCCTGATGGACGTGTGGCTGCCCGAGGGCAGCAGCATCACAGCCATGGACGAGGTGAGCCAGCGGCTGGAGAACCGCCTGGCGCGCGAGAGCGGTGTGACCAGCGTGACGAGCTGGGTGGGCTCGGGTGTGCCGCGTTTCTACCTGCCGATCGACCAGATCTTTCCGCAGTCCAACGTGTCGCAATTGATCGTGTTGCCTCAGGATCTCGCCACCCGCGAAACGCTGCGCAAGAAGCTGCCGGCCCTGCTGGCCACGGAGTTCCCCGAGGTGCGCGGGCGCGTGAAACTGCTGGCCAACGGGCCGCCGGTGCCGTACCCGGTGCAGTTCCGCGTCGTCGGGCCCGACCCCGCGGTGCTGCGCGGTCTGGCCGATGAGGTGAAGGCCGCGATGCGCCAGAGCCCGAACACGCGCGGCGTGAACGACAACTGGAACGAGTCGGTCAAGGTGCTGCGCCTGGAGGTGGACCAGGCCAAGGCGCGCGCGCTCGGCGTGAGCAGCCAGTCCATTGCGCAGGCCTCGCGCACCAACCTCACGGGCAGCACCGTGGGCCAGTACCGCGACGGTGACAAGCTGATCGACATCGTGTTGCGCCAGCCGCTGGACGAGCGCAACTCCCTCTCTGCCCTGGGCAACGGCTACCTGCCCACCGCCAGCGGCAAGAACATCCCGCTGCTGCAGATCGCGCGGCCGGTACCGGGATGGGAGCCAGGTGTGATCTGGCGCGAGAACCGCGACTACGCGATCACCGTTCAGAGCGATGTGGTCGAGGGCCTGCAGGGCGCCACCGTCACCGCCGAGCTGCAGCCCGCCTTGAAGCAGATCAGCGACAGCTGGGCCGGCCGCGGTCTGGCGGGCTACCAGGTGCAGGTGGCCGGCGCGGTGGAGGAAAGCAGCAAGGGTTCGTCGTCGATCGCCGCCGGCATCCCCATCATGCTGTTCATCACCTTCACGCTGCTGATGCTGCAGCTGCAGAGCTTCAGTCGTTCGGTGTTGGTGTTCCTGACCGGCCCGCTGGGCCTGGCCGGCGTGGCCGGCGCGCTGCTGCTGCTGAACCGGCCGTTCGGTTTCGTGGCCCTGCTGGGCGTGATCGCACTCATGGGCATGATCCAGCGCAACTCGGTGATCCTGATCGACCAGATCGAGCAGGACCGTGCGCGCGGCGTGCCGGCCTGGGACGCGATCGTTGAAGCCGCTGTGCGCCGCATGCGGCCCATTGTGCTCACCGCTGCAGCGGCCGTGCTGGCCATGATCCCGCTCTCGCGCAGCGTGTTCTGGGGGCCGATGGCCGTGGCCATCATGGGCGGTTTGATCGTGGCCACCGTTTTGACCTTGCTGGCCTTGCCTGCCATGTACGCGGCCTGGTTCCGGGTCAGGCGGTAACACCCCCGCGTCGCCTGCGGCGTGCCTTGCAGGCCGCAGCATCGCCAGTAGCGATGCTTCTTCGGGCTGTCCAAGCCTGCGCAGGCAGGCTCGGAGCCGCGGCCCTCAGCCCCCTTCAGGGTGCAACACCTGCGGCCGGGCAAAGCCCGTTCCGCGGTGTTCTGGTGGAAACGCCTGGCGCTGACGCCACAATGTTGCATGCGCCTCAGACACATCGAAGTTTTCAACGCCGTCATGCTCACCGGCAGCGTGAGTGCGGCGGCCCGCATGATCAACGTCACGCAGCCGGCCGTCAGCCGCACGCTGCAACACGCCGAGCTGCAGCTCGGCTTCCAGCTCTTCCAGCGCGAGGGCGGGCGGCTGCGGCCGACGGTGGAGGCGCAGGCGCTTTATCCGCACATCGAACGCCTCTTCAACCAGCTCGAGGATGTGCAACGCCTCTCGGCCAGCCTCAAGGCCGGGCGCGGCAAGGGCGAGCTGCGTGTGCTCACCGTGCTGGCGCTGAGCTACGAGATATTTCCCCGGGCCATGCGGCTGTTTCGCGAGAAACATCCTGCCGTGGTGGTGCACCACGAGGCGCTGCACTCGCCGCAGATCGTCTCTTCGCTGGTGCTGCAGGAGGCCGATGTGGGTTACGTCTTCAGCGCCGTTTCCCACCCCGCGCTGGCGCAGGAACAGCTGGCGCAACGGCGCGTGGTCTGCGTGGTGCCCAAGGGACTGCTGCCCGCCCGACAGCTCAAGGCCGGGACCATCACCCTGGCCCAGCTGTCCACGCTGCCGGTGATCGCGCTCGACGGGCAGGACCCGCTGGGCATCCTGCTCGCGCACGCCGTGCGCGACAGTGGCGCCGGCCTGCAGGAGGTGATGACCGTGCAGACCTACCACGCTGCACTGGCGCTGGCGCACCATGGCGTGGGCGTGGCCCTGGTGGAAGGCTGCACCGCGGCCTCCGCCGATCCCGAGCGGGTGGACGTGCTGATGCTCGAACCCGAGTTGCCCACCACCGTGCACATGCTGCGCCCCATGGCGCGACCGAATTCGCTGACCACGCGCGCCTTCACGCGCTGCATGCAGCAGGCACTGCAGCAGGTGGGATAAGGCAGCGCCCTACACGTTCAGCGCGCTGGCCACGCGCCGCGCGCTGCCGAACGCCAGCGTGAAACCCAGGGCGCCGTGACCGGTGTTGAACAGCAGGTTGGCGGGCGAACCCGGCAGCCGCCCCAGCACCGGCAGTCCGGTGGGCGTGGCCGGTCGCAGGCCGGCCCAGGGCTGGACATCATCGAATCCGCCGGCATGCGGGAACAGTGCGCGCGTGCTGGCCACGAGCGACGCGATGCGGTCGGCGGGAATGGCCCGGTCGTGGCCCACCAGTTCGGCCATGCCCGCCACGCGCAAGCGGTTCCCGATGCGGGCGAACACCACCTTGCGCGCGGCGTCGGTCACGTTCACGCGCGGTGCCGCGCCAGCGGCCTCGCTGGCCTGCAGGGTGATGCTGTAACCCTTCAAGGGATAAACCGGTACGTCCAGCCCCAGCGGGGCGGCCAGCCGGCGCGAGCCGCTGCCGAGTGCGACCACGAAGGCATCGGCCTCGATGGGCCCCGCGCGGGTTTCGGCGGCCACGATGCGCGTGCCCACGCGCACCAAGCGCGTGACCTCGGTCTGGAACATGAAACGCACGCCGAGCGCCTGCAGGCGGTACTGCAGCGCCTCGCACACCTTGAAGCAATCGGCGGCGCACTCGCTCGGCGTGTGGATGGCACCCGCGAAATGGGCCGCGTGATGGGCGAGTGCGGGCTCGATCGCCACCGCCTCCGCCGGCGACAGGGCGTGCTGCACCGTGCCCAGGTGGCGTTGCAGCGCCATCTGCCGGCGCGCGCCAGCGAAGGCCGACGCGTCGGGGTAGAGCACCAGCTTGCCGGTGGCGGAGAAGTCGCAGGCCAGTGCCTCTTGCGCCATCAGCTGCTCGAAGGCGGCGCGGCTCTCGGCCGCCAGCGTGAGCAGGCTGGCCGTGGTGCGGCGCGAGACGCTGCCGCGGCACGCGGCCAGGAACCGCAGGCCCCAGGCCCATTGGTGCGGGTCCATGCGCAGGCGGAATTTCAGGGGCGAGTCGGACGCGAGCAGCAGTTTGGGCAACTGCAGCCACAGGGCAGGGTCTGCCAGTGGTTGCACGTAGGAATAGCTGAGTTGTGCGCCGTTGGCACCGCTGGCGCCAGCGCCGGTCTGCGCGCTGTCGACCACGGTCACCTGGTGGCCGTCGCGGTGCAGTTGCCAGGCCGTGGCCAGACCGACGATGCCGGCGCCGAGCACGCAGACGTGCTGCATGGGAGGAGGGTTGTAGCTCATGGCCCCCACTGTAGGCAGAAGGCGGCGTTTTGAAAAATGCCCTTCTCATCGACGACCATGCCCGCAACTCATAGGGGCCACTGGTGCGATGCAACCATAAACCGCGGGCATGGGACGGGAACAAAAAAGCATTCCCGGCGGCGGGCGCTGCTCCGTAAACTGCGCAGACCGTCCTTTCCATCTTTCGTTGCCGCATGAATCCCACCCACGTTTTCCATCGCCAGTTGCACCACGATCTGCCCGTGGCCGTGAGCGGACAAGGCATCACCCTCACCGATGCACAAGGCAAGTCCTACCTGGATGCTTCCGGCGGTGCAGCGGTCTCGTGCCTGGGCCATGGCCACCCCGACGTGATCGCAGCCATGCATGCGCAGATCGATCGGCTGGCCTACGCCCACACCAGTTTCTTCACCACCGCCGTGGTCGAAGAACTGGCCGATGTGCTGATCGAATCCGCCCCGGCCGGCATGAGCCACGTGTATTTCGTCAGCGGCGGCTCGGAAGCCGTCGAGGCGGCACTCAAAATGGCGCGGCAGTATTTCGTGGAGATCGGCCAGCCGCAGCGGCGCCACTTCATCGCCCGGCGCCAGAGTTACCACGGCAACACGCTGGGCGCGCTGGCGGTGGGCGGCAACGCCTGGCGGCGCGAACAGTTCAAACCCTTGCTGATCGACGTGACCCATGTCGCTCCGTGCTACGAATACCGGGACCGGCGGGCCGATGAGACGCCCGAACAATACGGCGAGCGGCTGGTGGCCGAGTTGTCCGCGGCCATCGACCAGCTCGGCGGCGAGAACGTGATGGCCTTCGTGGCCGAGACCATCGGTGGCGCCACCGCTGGCGTGCTCACGCCCGTGCCGGGGTACTTCAAGGGCGTGCGCGAGCTGTGCGACCGCCACGGCATCCTGCTCATCCTGGACGAGGTGATGTGCGGCATGGGCCGCAGTGGCACGCTGCACGCCTGTGAACAGGAGGGCGTGGTGCCCGACCTGCTGACCATCGCCAAGGGCCTCGGTGGCGGTTACCAGCCCATCGGTGCGGTGCTGGCGCAGGGGCGACTGGTGGAGGCCTTTCGCCAGGGCAGCGGGCTGTTCCAGCATGGCCACACCTACCTGGGCCATGCGGTCGCCTGTGCGGCGGCGCTGGCGGTGCAGCGCGTGATCCAGCGCGACGAGCTGCTCGACCAGGTGAAGGCGCGCGGGCGTACGCTGCAGACCTTGCTGCAGCAGGCCTTCAGCGATCACCCGCACGTGGGCGACATCCGCGGGCGCGGCCTGTTCTGGGGCATCGAGCTGGTGGCCGACCGTGCGACCAAGCAGTGGTTCGACCCGGCGCGGCGCCTGCATGCGCGCATCAAGAGCGAAGCCATGGCCGACGGCCTGATGGTCTATCCCATGGGCGGCACGGTGGACGGGCGCTGCGGCGACCACGTGCTGCTGGCACCGCCCTTCATCGCCACCGAAGCCGACCTCGGCCAGATCGTGACGCGCCTGCGCAGCAGCATGGACCGGGCCATGGCCGCGATAGCCTGAGGGGCATTGGCCTACCGCGCCGGCTTGTTGTATAAGTTTTCTGACGGAATCATTACAGATGCAATACCCAAGGTGAAACCCGGTCGGACCCCGTGTGACAGCGGGGTAGCATCGAGGCTTGCCTTGGACCCGATGGCCCACCCGCTGTGTCCCATGCGGGCTGGCCCATGTCCCTTCCGGTTTCGCCTCACGAGGGCGCCCGGTTCGTCTCGTTCAATCACAAGGAGTCAGCATGACCATATCCCTGAAAGCCACCGCTTCCCACTTCTCGCTCGCTGCCGCCGTTCTGGCGCTGTCGGCCCCCCTGGCCCCGGTGCAGGCACAGCAGAAGTTCATGACCATCGGCACGGGTGGCGTGACGGGCGTGTACTACGCCGCGGGCGGTGCCATCTGCAGGCTGGTCAACAAGGACCGCGCCAAGCACGGCTTTCGCTGCTCGGTGGAGTCCACCGGCGGTTCGGTGGTGAACATCAACACCATCAAGGCGGGCGAACTCGATTTCGGCGTGTCCCAGTCGGACGTGCAGTACAACGCTTTCAACGGCGCCAAACAGTTCGAGAAGGACGGCAAGCACACCGACCTGCGCGCGGTGTTCTCCATCCACCCCGAGCCCTTCACCGTGTTGTCCCGCAAAGAAGCCAACATCACCAAGTTTGACGATCTGAAGGGCAAACGTTTCAACGTCGGCAACCCTGGCTCGGGCACGCGCGCCGCCATGGACGAATACCTGGCCAGCAGCGGTGGCAAGATCAGCGACTTCGGTCTGGCCGCCGAGCTCAAGGCCGACGAACACGGGGCCGCGCTGTGCGACAACAAGATCGACGGTTTCTTCTACGGCGTGGGTCACCCCAGCGCCAACATCCAGGACCCGATCACCACCTGCGGCGCCAAGCTCGTGCCCATGACCGGCCCGGCCGTGGACAAACTGGTCAAGGCCAACAGCTACTACGCCAAGGTCAACATCCCCGGCGGCCTGTACGCCGGACACCCGAACCCCACGCCCACCTACGGCGTGCTGGCCTCGTTCGTGACCTCGGCCAAAGTGCCCGACGTGGCGGTGTACGAACTGGTCAAGGCCGTGTTCGAGAACTTCGACGAGTTCAAGAAACTGCACCCGGCTTTCGTGGGTCTCGATCCGAAAAACATGATCAAGGACGGCCTGTCGGCCCCGCTGCACCCCGGTGCCGTGAAGTACTACAAGGAAAAAGGCTGGATGTAAGGTCCTGCTGACCGCCCCGGTCCTCCCGGACTGACGCCGCAAAAAAGCTCTGACCCGTCAGGGCTTTTTTGTTGGTCTCTTTTTCATCACCACAACACACAAGTCCGCATGAACACCCCCACCGCACCCGAAGTCGACGTCAACCAGCTGGTTGCCGACAACGACACCGGCGGTCGCTCGCCCGGCCCCTGGATGAGCCGAATGCTGCTGGCCGTCGCACTGGCCTGGTCTGTGTTCCAACTCTGGATCGCCTCGCCGCTGCCGTTCAGCCTGGGCATTCTCGTGTTCAACGACACCGAAACCCGCGCCATCCACCTCGCTTTTGCGGTGTTTCTGTCGTACATGGCGTACCCCGCGTTCCGGCGCTCACCACGCGGCCATGTGCCTGTCACCGACTGGGTGTTCGCCCTGGTCGGCACCTTCTGTGCCGCTTACCTGTTCCTCTTCTACAACGAACTGGCCACCCGGCCCGGCCAGCCGACCACGATGGACGTCTACACCGGCGCGGTCGGTATCGTGTTGCTGCTCGAAGCGACCCGGCGCGTGCTGGGCCTGCCCATGGTGATCGTGGCGCTCGTGTTTCTGGGCTACACCTTTGGCGGGCCTTACATGCCCGACATGATCGCCCACCGCGGTTTCTCGCTCAACCGCGCCATGAGCCACCAGTGGCTGACCACCGAAGGCGTGTTCGGTGTTGCACTGGGCGTGTCCAGTGGTTTCATTTTCCTGTTCGTGCTGTTTGGCTCGCTGCTCGACAAGGCAGGTGCCGGCAACTACTTCATCAAGTCGGCCTTTGCGCTGCTGGGACACATGCGCGGTGGCCCGGCCAAGGCGGCGGTGCTGTCTTCGGCGGCCACCGGCATCATTTCTGGCTCGTCGATCGCCAACGTGGTGACAACCGGCACCTTCACCATCCCGCTCATGAAGCGGGTCGGCTACCGACCCGATCAGGCCGGTGCGGTCGAGGTGTCGAGCTCGGTGAACGGCCAGATCATGCCGCCGGTGATGGGCGCGGCCGCCTTCCTGATGGTGGAGTATGTCGGTATCCCCTACATCGAGGTGATGAAGCACGCGTTCCTGCCGGCCATCATCTCCTACATCGCACTGCTCTACATCGTGCACCTGGAGGCCCTCAAGGCCAACATGGTCGGACTGCCGCGCCGCGGCACGGCCACGGCCGGCCAGCGTCTGATGTCGTTTGCCATGACCGTGGCCGGGTTCATCGTGCTCTCCGGTGCGGTGTATTGGGGCATTGGCTGGATCAAGACCGCCATGGGCGACACCGCCATCTGGGTGGTCAGCGCCGGTCTGCTGGCCAGCTATGTCGGCCTGCTCTGGTTTGGCGCCAGACAGCCCGCCCTGGAGCTGGACGACCCGAACGCCCCCGTGTTCGAACTGCCTGAAACCGGGCCGACCGTGAAGTCCGGCCTGCACTACCTGCTGGCGGTGGTGGTGCTGATCTGGTGCCTGATGGTTGAGCAGATGTCGCCAGGCCTGTCCGCCTTCTGGGCCACGCTCTTCATGATCTTCGTCATGCTCACGCAAAAGCCCATCATCGCGGCGTTTCGCGGGCACGGCGGCCTGGGCGCTGCCACCCGGCAGGGTTTTGTCGACCTGGTGGATGGCCTGGCCACCGGCGCTCGCAACATGATCGGCATCGGCGTGGCCACCGCGGCCGCCGGCATCATCGTGGGCACGGTATCGCTGACTGGGGTTGGGCTGGTGATGACCGAACTGGTGGAGCTGCTATCGGGCGGCAACCTGATGCTCATGCTGGTGCTGGTGGCGCTCATCAGCCTGATCCTGGGCATGGGCTTGCCCACCACGGCCAACTACATCGTGGTGTCCACGCTGATGGCGCCGGTGGTGGTGGAGCTGGGCGCGCAGAGTGGTCTGATCGTGCCCCTGATCGCGGTGCACATGTTCGTATTCTATTTCGGCCTCATGGCCGACGTGACGCCGCCGGTGGGTCTGGCGTCGTTTGCGGCGGCGGCCATTGCGCGCGCAGACCCCATCAAGACCGGTATCACCGCTTTCTACTACAGCATGCGCACGGCCATCCTGCCGTTCCTGTTCATCTTCAACACCCAGTTGCTGCTGATCGGGTTGGACGGACCGTTTCATCTGATCCTCACCGTGGTCAGTGCCACCGTGGCCATGCTGGTGTTCGCCGCGGCCACGCAAGGTTTTTTCCTGGTCAAGTCGCGCTGGTATGAAACCCTGGCTTTGTTGCTGATCACCTTCACCTTGTTCCGCCCCGGTTACTGGTGGGACATGCTGTACCCGCCGTTTGACGAAGTGCCCGCTGCCCAGATGACGTCTCTCATTGAACAAGCTCCTGCCGGTTCGGGCAAGCGCGTCTGGATCGAAGGCATGAACATGAACGGCGATGACATCCGCAAAGGCGTGTTGCTGCCCCTGGGCGAGCCCGGCACCGCTCGCGAGCGCATGGCCAGCGCGGGCTTGACCGTGATGGCACAAGGCGACGAGCTGCTGATTGCCGCTGTGAAGTTTGGCAGCCCGGCTGAAAAGCTGGGGATGGAGCAGGGCTTCCGCATCGTGTCGGCCGAGGTGCCGGCCGAACGCCCGGCCAAAGAGTGGTTGTTCCTGCCCTCGTTGGCCTTGTTGTTGATGGTGATGGGGTTGCAAAGGGCCCGCCGGCCCCGCGAAGGCGTGCCGACATGACCCGCATCGCGCTCATTCATGCGCTGGCGCATTCGGTAGCGCCGATCAATCACGAGCTGCAGCACGCCTGGCCCGAGGCGGTGCGCATGAACCTGCTCGACGACAGCCTGTCGGCCGATCTGGCGCGCAGCGAGCAGGGGCTGGATGCAGCGATGCACCAGCGCTTCGAGACGCTTGCTGCCTATGCCGAAGGCACGGGCGCGCAGGCCATCCTGTTTACCTGCTCGGCCTTCGGGCCGTGCATCGATGCGGTGGCGACGAAGCGGCCCCACATGCCCGTGCTCAAACCGAACGAAGCTATGGTGGCTGAGGCGGTGGCGCTGGGCGGACGGATCGGATTGATCGCTTCGTTCGCCCCCACGCTGGCATCGATGCCGCCGGAGTTTCCGGCGGGAACCGATCTCCGCACGCAGCTCGCCGGTGGTGCGCTCGCCGCGCTCAACGCGGGCGACACGGCTGGGCACGACGCGCAAGTGGTCCTGGCCGCGCAGGCGCTGGCCCGTCAGGGCTGCAACGTCATTGCGCTCGCCCAGTTCAGCATGGCGCGCGCACAGGCGGCGGTGCAGCAAGCGGTGGACCTACCCGTGCTGACCACACCGGGGAGCGCTGTGCGGGCGCTGCGTCAGCGTCTGGACGCCGTTGGGTCAGTGGCGAAAGGCGAGGGCAACCAACCGCTACAATAGAAGGTTGCCGAAAAGCGGGGTTCCAAGTCTCACAGCCTCAACCGTTGCTGTGACTTGCCCGAGTGTCAGGCGCGCGGGTGGCGAAATTGGTAGACGCACCAGGTTTAGGTCCTGACGCCAGCAATGGTGTGGGGGTTCGAGTCCCCCCCCGCGCACCACCTCTCAGACGAACAGATTTTTTCCGGTTGGCCAGAGTGGCTGGTTGACCGACATCCTTTTGGAGAAAGCCATGACCGTGACTGTTGAAACCCTGGAAAAGCTCGAGCGCAAGATCACGCTCACGTTGCCGGCCGACGTGATCCAGAACGAGGTGACCAAGCGCCTCAAGGACGTGGCTCGCAAGGTCAAGATGGACGGCTTCCGTCCCGGCAAAGTGCCCATGAGCGTGGTGGCCCAGCAGTATGGCTACTCGGTGCACTACGAAGTCATGAACGACAAGGTCGGCGAGGCTTTTGCCACCGCCGCCAACGAAGCCAAGCTGCGCGTCGCTGGTCAGCCCAAGATCACCGAAAAGGAAGAATCGCCCGAAGGCCAACTGGCTTTTGACGCCGTCTTCGAGGTGTATCCCGAAGTCAAGATCGAAGACCTGTCCACCGCTGAAGTCGAAAAAATCTCGGCCGAAGTGGACGACGCAGCCATCGACCGCACGCTGGACATCCTGCGCAAGCAGCGCCGCACCTTCGCGCAACGCGCACAGGACCAGGCCGCAGCCGACGGTGACCGCGTCACCATCGACTTCGCCGGCAAGATCGACGGCGAGGCCTTTGAAGGCGGCAAGGCCGAAGGCTTCCAGTTCATCGTCGGCGACGGCCAGATGCTCAAGGAATTTGAAGACGCTGTGCGCGGCATGAAGTCGGGCGAGTCCAAGACCTTTCCGCTGGCCTTCCCCGAGGACTACCACGGCAAGGACGTGGCTGGCAAGACCGCCGATTTCCTGGTCACGGTCAACAAGATCGAAGCCGCCCACCTGCCCGACGTGGACGAAGCCCTGGCCAAGTCGCTCGGCATCGCCGAAGGCACGGTCGAAGGCCTGCGCGCTGACATCAAGAAAAACCTGGAGCGCGAAGTCAAACACCGCCTGCAGGCCCGCAACAAGCAGGCCGCCATGGA
>PHCC01000005.1 GCA_002842215.1 Betaproteobacteria bacterium HGW-Betaproteobacteria-9
CGTGTAGGTGTAGCTGCCGTTGGCGGCGATGACGATGCTGCCACCGGCCGTGGTCGCGAACGTACCGGGCACCACCGTCAGGCTGTCGCCGTCCAGGTCGGTGTCGTTGGCGTCCAGATCCACCACCGAAGTGAACGGTGTGTCTTCGGCCACGGTGATCGCGTCATCCACCGCGACCGGCGGGTCATTGGCCGGTGTGATCGTGATGTTCAGCGTGCCAATGTCGCTGGCCGTGCCGTCGGTCACGGTGTAGTCCACCGAATCGCTGCCATTGAAGTTCGCCGGCGGCGTGTAGGTGTAGCTGCCGTTGGCCGCGATCACGATGGTCCCGCCCGCGGTGGTCGTGAAGGTCCCGGGCACCACGCTCAAGGCATCACCATCCAGGTCGGTGTCGTTGCCATCCAGATCGACGGTGGACGTGAACGGGGTGTCCTCTGCGACCGTGATGCTGTCGTCCACCGCGACCGGTGGGTCGTTGGCGGGCGTGACCGTGATCATCAGCGTGCCGATATCGGTAGCGGAGCCATCGGTCACGGTGTAGTTCACCGAGTCGCTGCCATTGAAGTTCGCCGGCGGCGTGTAGGTGTAGCTGCCGTCGGCGGCGATGACGATGCTGCCACCAGCCGTGGTCGCGAACGTACCGGGCACCACCGTCAGGCTGTCGCCGTCCAGGTCGGTGTCGTTGGCGTCCAGGTCCACCACCGAGGTGAACGGCGTGTCTTCGACCACGGTGATCGCATCGTCCACGGCCACTGGTGGGTCGTTGGCCGGCGTGATCGTGATGTTCAGCGTGCCCACGTCGGTGGCCGAGCCGTCGGTCACGGTGTAGTCCACCGAGTCGCTGCCATTGAAGTTCGCCGGCGGCGTGTAGGTGTAGCTGCCGTTGGCGGCGATGACGATGCTGCCACCGGCCGTGGTCGCGAACGTACCGGGCACCACCGTCAGGCTGTATTGGCCGCGATCACGATCGTTCCACCCGCGGTGGTCGTGAAGGTTCCCGGCACCACCGTGAGGCCGTCACCATCCAGGTCCGTGTCGTTGGCGTCCAGGTCCACCACCGAGGTGAACGGCGTGTCTTCGACCACGGTGATCGCATCGTCCACGGCCACCGGTGGGTCGTTCGCCGGCGTGATCGTGATGGTCGCCGTGGCCGTGCTGGTCCCACCGTCGGCATCGGTGATGGTGTAGGTAAAGCTGTCCGTGCCGTTGAAGTCGGCGTTGGGCGCATAGGTGAAGCTGCCGCCAGGGTTGACGACGACTGTGCCGTTGGCCGGATTGGTGTGGGCCGTCACCGTGAAGCTGTCGCCATCGGGATCTCTGTCGATCCCACTGCCATTGTTGGCAAACAGGTTACCGTTGACAGCCGTGTCTTCACCTGTCGTGAAAGCATCGTTCTGGGCCACCGGTGGACGCATGAGCACGAAGTCAACCCGATTGACCAGGTAGTCGTCTTCGGCGAACGCGTTGCTGGTGGGAACCGTGAACACCATGCGATCAAACGGGACTCCCCCCGTTGCTGTCATCGTGAACGGTCCATCGATCGTATCGGTACCACCGGTTCGTGACCACGAACCGACCAGTGTTGTACCTTGGTAGAAGTTCACCAGAGCGGATTCGCTGGGGTTCTGCCAGGCCAACCATACGTTCGCGCTGGTTACCGTGCCGGCGAAAGTGATCTCCAGGCGTTCAGCCTGCCCACCCTGCTCACCGATCTCTGCCGGGTCTCCACTGAGTTGGGCAGCAGCCACCCCGAAGCCGGGGGGCGTGCCGGCTCTCACAGCAACCGTTCCCACCGACCCATCTCGGTTGTAGGCAACGGTGGTAAAGCCCAGCCCGCTGTTGGTGACATTGGCACCCGTGATGGAGATCGATGTGCCCAGCAAACCTTGCCAAGCCGCAATGTCCAGGGCATCCGTATCAATCTGACCACCCTGGGCCTCAAGCACCCAGTCACCGCCCAACTCTGCCGCTCCGGTCGCATCGGTGGACGCGGCCACATCCGCACCCGTTGCATCGGACAGGCCCTGCATCAACTCAACGCCGGCCTCCGTGGACGCCACGTCACAACCGTAGATCAGGATGTCCGCGTCATCGCTCAAGGCCGCGGCGATGACATCCATTTCATCACCGTAGGCGTTCGCGAGGGTGCCCGTGTTCAGCGTGCCAGATCCCAGGAAAAGCTGCCCATCGGCGCCATGGCTGACGATATGGATCGCGTCCACCCCTTCGCGGTCTCGCAGAATTTCGGCGATCTGCTCAACACCGTCACGATCCGGATCGAGCACATAGACCTCGCCGGGATGGGTGTCCAGGTATTCCGTGACGCCCTCGGCGATCGAATCGACAAAAATGATTTCCGTGCGCTCGGGTTCAACCGCCTCGACCATCTCAGTTTCAGTGACGCCCTCCAAAGGCTCGTCCGCCACCGGCGCCTCGAGACTTTCGTCAATCGCTGCTTCGGACCCAGTCTCGGCAACCTCCACGACCTCCCCTGTCTCGGCCTCATCTTCATCAACCGCGGTTGCGGCTTCCGGCCCATCAGAAACCGGTTCGGCTGTCTCCACCGCCGTCTGTACAGCAGCAGCGTCTACCTCCGCGTCTTCAGCCTCCAGTTGATCCAGCGCAGCCAGCACAGGATCCTGTCCCGCCGCGCTTTCGGTCTGGGCCTCCACCAGCGTGGCTGGCAGGGCCGCATCGAAAACAATGCGCTGCTCCAGCGCCAACTGACCTGCATGTGCTCGCAGCGGAACGCGCCGCGCCTTGCGACCGGACGATGTCTTTCGTCCCGTGGCATTGGCGGTTTCCGCCGCAGCCACGTAGGTTCCCAAGGATTCGTTCCAGATCGATTTGTGTGACTTGTTCATGCTGCTCAGTGGAGGTTCCAACGCAACTAAAAGTAACTAATAGTCCCATTTGTTACTTTAGTTCTGGGTGCGAGGTTACCAAAAGAGGCACCAATTGGCGTCAACTGAAGCAGTAAAGTTCAAATTTTTAAGGTTTTTCGTAACTTTTGACTCAACTGCGTGTGCATAGCACCGCGCCGCCGAACCCTTCCGCACAATCATCCAGGTCCAAAAATTGCTTATTCAGTCAGTTGAATCAGCACAGTCTGGATCGCAGGCACAACACCGCTTCGGCGTTGGACGGCGAAAAGCAGAGGTCGGCGGCCTCCAGCAGCGGCAACCAGCGCTGCGCGCAGTGTTCCCGCGGACTGAGGTTCACGGTCACTGGCTGCGGAATGCACAGGCCGAAAACACGCTCGGTGTTGTGCGTCACCCCTGGCGCGTAACGGCGGCGCCACTGCGGATAGATCTCATAGACGTTTTCCAGCGCCCAGTCCGTCAATACATGACCGGGAGCACGCGCATCCAGTCCGGTCTCCTCCCAAACCTCGCGCACCGCCGTGGCCTCGAACGGCTCGTCTTCGGCATCTTTTGAACCCGTGACCGACTGCCAGAATCCTGGCGCATCGGCGCGTTCAATCAGCAACACCTCCAACGCCGGTGTATGGATCACCACCAGCACGGACAACGGGATCTTGAAACGGCGGTTCGAGCTCATCGTGCAGTTCCAGACAAAGAAAAAGGGCGCTGAACCAGCGCCCTTCCATTTTGTAACCGTCAGCGATCAGGCCGGCTTGGCCAGATCCACGTTGCGCAGGCGGATGTGCAGTTCGCGCAGCTGCTTCTCGTCCACCAGACTCGGCGCCTGCGTCAGCAGACACTGGGCACGCTGGGTCTTGGGGAAGGCGATCACGTCGCGGATCGACTCGGCACCGGTCATCAGCGTGACGATGCGGTCCAGGCCGAAGGCCAGGCCACCGTGGGGCGGCGCGCCGTACTGCAGCGCATCGAGCAGGAAGCCAAACTTGACTTGCGCCTCTTCGGGCGTGATCTTCAGCGCGTCGAACACCTTTTGCTGCACCGCGGCGGTGTGGATACGCACCGAGCCGCCACCGATTTCCCAACCGTTCAAGACCATGTCGTAACCCTTGGCGATGCACTTCTCGGGCGCGGTGACCATCCAGTCTTCGTGGCCGTCTTTCGGCGCGGTGAAGGGGTGGTGCACGGCGGTCCAGCGGTCGGCTTCTTCGTCGTGTTCGAACATGGGGAAGTCCACCACCCACATTGGTGCCCAACGGGCTTCGAACAGGCCGTTTTTCTTGCCCAGCTCGCTGTGGCCGATCTTCAGGCGCAGCGCGCCGATGGCATCGTTCACCACCTTGGCCTTGTCGGCACCGAAGAAGATGATGTCGCCGTCCTGCGCGCCGGTGCGCTTCAGGATTTCGGCCACGGCCGCGTCGTGCAGGTTCTTCACGATCGGGCTTTGCAGGCCGTCACGGCCCTTGGCCACTTCGTTGACCTTGATCCAGGCCAGGCCCTTGGCGCCGTAGATCTTGACGAACTCGGTGTAGGCGTCGATCTCGCTGCGGCTGATCTCGGAACCGCCGCGCACGCACAGGGCGACCACGCGGCCGTTCTTCATGGTGGCGGGCGCGCTGAAGACCTTGAAGTCCACGTCGGCCATCACGTCGGTCAACTCAGTGAATTCGAGCTTGACGCGCAGGTCGGGCTTGTCGGAGCCGAAGCGAAACATGGCTTCGCTGTAGGCCATGACCGGGAACTCGCCCAGGTCCACACCCAGGGTGTTCTGGAACACGGTCTTGATCATGCCCTGGAACATGTCGCGAATGTCTTCCTCGGTCAGGAACGAGGTCTCGATATCGATCTGCGTGAACTCGGGCTGGCGGTCGGCGCGCAGGTCTTCGTCGCGGAAGCACTTGGTGATCTGGTAGTAGCGGTCGAAGCCGGCCACCATCAGCAACTGCTTGAACAGCTGGGGCGACTGCGGCAGCGCGAAGAAGTGGCCATCGTGCACGCGGCTGGGCACCAGGTAGTCGCGCGCGCCTTCGGGCGTGCTCTTGGTCAGCATCGGCGTTTCGATGTCGATGAAGCCGTTGGCGTCGAGGAACTTGCGCACTTCCATGGCCACGCGGTAGCGCAGCATCAGGTTGTTCTGCATGTAAGGGCGGCGCAGGTCGAGCACACGGTGCGTCAGGCGCGTGGTTTCGCTCAGGTTGTCGTCGTCCAGTTGGAACGGTGGCGTCACCGAGGCGTTGAGCACCTTCAGTTCGTGGCAGAGGATTTCGATCTTGCCGCTCTTCAGGTTGTCGTTGGTCGTGCCGTCAGGGCGTGCGCGCACCAGGCCGGTGACCTGCACGCAGAACTCGTTGCGCACGTCTTCGGCGGTCTTGAACATCTCGGCGCGGTCCGGATCGCAGACCACCTGCACATACCCTTCGCGGTCGCGCAGGTCGATGAAGATCACACCACCGTGGTCGCGGCGGCGGTTCACCCAGCCGCAGAGTTGCACGGTTTGGCCCAGCAGGGCTTCGGTCACCAGACCGCAATAGTGGGAGCGCATGGCCATATCGGTTTTTCTTTCAGCAGGTTCGCCGTGTTGTACGGCGGGGAGTCATCAGGTCGGGTGGGTGGTCGCGCCGGGCGCTGCCACTTTGGGGAAGGTGTTTTTGGGGGCACCGGGCGCGATCACGCCCATGGAGACGATGTAGGTCAGCGCTTCGTCCACGCTCATCTGCAGCTCCAGGCAACTACTGCGACGCACCATCACGAAATAGCCACCCGTGGGGTTGGGCGTGGTGGGCACAAACACACTCAGGAATTCGTCGTGATCGCCGGTGCGGCCCGGCTGGGACTGCAGGTGCGCAAGGACCTCGCCATTGGGCGCACCGGTCTGGAAACCGATGGTCCACATCCCGGCGTGCGGCCACTGGACCAGCACCGCTTTGCGAAACGCATTGCCCTTCTCGGAAAACAGCGTGTCGGAAATCTGCTTGACACCGGAATAGATGGATCGCACCACCGGGATGCGGTGCAGCAGCGCATGCCACCAGTGCACCAGCTTGTTGCCGATGATGTTGGAAGCCAGCGCCCCGATCGACAACACCACCACCAGCGCGAAGATCACGCCCAGGCCGGGAATGTGAAAGCCGAACAGCTGGTCGGGCTGCCAGCTCTGCGGCAGGATGTGCAGCGTCTGGTCGAGCGTGCCCACCACCCAGTCAAGCACCCACAGGGTGATGATCAGGGGCACCAGGACCAGCAGGCCAGCCAGCAGCCATTTGCGCAAGGAAGGCATCGGGAGCGAACTCAGGTCGAAGAGGTGGGGGTCGAGCTGGCTGCCGGAGCCGCAGCGGGTGTCGTTGTAGTCGCTGTGCTGGTGGCAGGTGCCGGACTGGCGGCGGCCTCACCCGCCGGCTTGGCAGCCGCGTCCGGTGCGCTGGCACCACTGTCGGCCCCCGCCACGGCCGGTGCGGCCTTGCCGCCGTTGCCACCGCGGAAGTCGGTCACGTACCAGCCCGAGCCCTTGAGCTGAAAGCCGGCGGCGGTGACCTGCTTCTGGAAACTGGCCTGGCCACAGGCCGGGCAGACGCTCAACGGGTCGTCGGACATCTTTTGCAACACGTCCTTGGCATGGCCGCAGGACGCGCACTTGTAGGCATAAATCGGCATGGCGGAACCTGTAGGTGACCGGCTGCATGAGAGCCGGGATCGCTTCGGAGGACAAACGGACCGCGGGTGGGAATCACACCCGGCCCGTCGAGCCCGATCCGAAGGGTAGAAGAACAAAACCCGTCATTATAAATTGGGGGTGGTTCCCGGATGTGCAAGGACCGGCAAAACCAGGCCCACCACCGGCAGCGTCTACCAGAGTCGCACCCGCGTGAGCACCTGCATCAACAGCAGACCCATCAGGAAGCCCACCCCGCCCCAGACGATCCCCTGCAGCAGCCGGTTGGTGCGGCGCTGTTCGGCCAGCAGCTCATCGAGTTCTCGCCGCAGTTCGTGCGGCTTGTGCTGCAGGAAGTCGTGCACCAGGCGCGGCAGCGCGGGCAGCAGCTTGGCGTAGTGCGGCGCCTCGGCCTTGAGCTGCTGCAACAGTTTCTGCGGTCCGACCTGCTCAACCATCCACTTTTCCAGAAACGGCTTGGCGGTGTTCCAGAGATCCAGTTCCGGGTCCAGATCGCGGCCCAGCCCCTCGATATTCAGCAGCGTCTTCTGCAGCAACACCAGTTGCGGCTGGATTTCCACCTGGAAGCGGCGCGAGGTCTGGAACAGGCGCATCAGCACCATGCCCAGCGAGATTTCTTTCAGCGGGCGGTCAAAGTACGGCTCACAGACCGCGCGGATCGCCGACTCCAGCTCGTCCACCCGGGTGTCGGACGGCACCCAGCCGCTCTCGATGTGCAGCTCGGCGACGCGCTTGTAATCGCGTCGGAAAAAGGCCGTGAAGTTCTGCGCCAGGTATTCCTTGTCGAACTCAGTCAGCGTGCCGACGATGCCGAAATCGAGCGAGATATAACGTCCAAACGTGGCCGGATCGACGCTGACCTGGATGTTGCCCGGGTGCATGTCGGCATGAAAGAAGCCGTCGCGAAACACCTGGGTGAAGAAGATGGTCACGCCATCGCGCGCCAGCTTAGGAATGTCCACACCCCGGCGGCGCAGCTCGTCCACCTTGTTGATCGGCAGACCGTTCATGCGCTCCATCACCATCACCTCGGTGTGGCAGTAGTCCCAGAGCATCTCCGGGATCAGCACGAGGTCGAGTCCCTGCATGTTGCGGCGCAGCTGGGCGGCGTTGGAGGCTTCGCGCAACAGGTCCAGCTCGTCGTGCAGGTATTTATCGAACTCGGCCACCACCTCGCGTGGCTTGAGGCGCTTGCCGTCGGCCGACAGCTTCTCCACCCAGCCGGCCATCATGCGCATGAGGCTCAGGTCTTTTTCAATCACCGGCCGCATGTTGGGCCGCAGCACCTTCACCGCCACCTCGCGCCCACCATGGCGGCCATCGCGCAAGGTCGCGAAATGCACCTGCGCGATGGAAGCACTGGCCACTGGCACCTGGTCGAAGTGGGTGAACACAGCGTCCAGCGGCTTGCCGAACGCGCGCTCGATCGTGGCCACCGCCACGGCGCTGGGGAAGGGCGGCACGCGGTCCTGCAGGCGGGCCAGCTCATCGGCAATGTCGGGCGGCAACAGGTCGCGCCGGGTCGAGAGCACCTGGCCAAACTTGACGAAGATCGGCCCCAGCCGCTCCAGCGCCTCGCGCAGCCGCTCGCCGCGAGGGCTGTCCAGATTGCGACCGATGGAGACGAGGCGGGTCAGCAGCCGCAGCGTGGGATGCCGGAAGCTGGACAGCACGAGCTCATCGAGCCCGTAGCGCAGCACCACCCAGACGATGAAAGCGCCGCGAAAGAGACGCGTCATGCGGCACCACCGCCACCGCCCGGGGTATCCGCATTCGCTGTCGGCGCGGCCGCTTCGGGCGTGGAGCCGGCTGGCGATGCGAAGGGCGGACGTGGCGGGAAGCCTTCGGGCAGGCGCGCGGCAAACGCCTTCACAGCCTGGGCGCCTGCGCGCGCAAACCGGCTCAGCGTGTGCGCGGTGGCGTCGCCCACCACTCGGGACAGGTCTTCTTCCACGTCCCAGCGCACGTTGTCCACCAGCCAGGCGACTTCGGCGGCGAGCTGCACGTCACCCTGGATGTCAACGCCCGGCTTGTCGCCGGCGATGACACGCTGGGCCAGCGCAAACGGCGAGGTCTGGGTCAGCGACACGGTGAGCTCGGGCTGGGCATCCGCGACCGGGCGCTCCAGCAGACCGGCGGGCGTGGCAGCGAGCGTGAGGTGGAAGTCGCCCCACTGCACCCGCACCGGTTTGCCCTTCTGGCGCTTGAGGCGTTCCTGTGCCTGCAACTCCTGCATCAGCACGTGGTTGAGGAACAGCACCAGACGGTTCTGCAGCTCGTCCACCACCCAGTCGGGCGGACGGATGCTGCCCAGCAGGGACTGCAAAAAGCTCAGGGGCGATCGGCTACCGCTGTCGGCACCGGACGAAAAAACGGGGGGTACATTTTTCATGACCCCCCGATTTTGACGGATAACGCGGGACCATCCCGCCAAGGCACCGTTATTGAAGCGCCTGAACCCCGGCCACCAGCCAGCCGCCCGAGCCGCTCTTGGGCCGGGTGATGTTCCAGACTTCGCGGAACGGATTGGGGCCGGCCGAAGCGTCTTCCCGGATCATCCCGGAAAACTCCACACTCGCCATGTAACCGTCGTCCAGTTCCTCAATGCCCAGCAACTGGGCTTCGAGCATCACGACATCGGTCTTGTTGACGCTGCTGCCGCTGGTCTGCTCGCGCTCGGCCAGCTGGCCCTTGATCTGCTCCAGCATGCCGTCGGTCATCATGGCCCGCAGGCTGGGCATGTCGGATCGGTCCCAGGCATCCTGCAGGCTCACGAAGTTGGTCTTGGAGGCCTTGAGAAAGCCCTCGACATCGAAGTCGCTGGGCACGCCCCAGGAGCGGGAACCCGCCAGCGCCGAACCGATCATGGAACCACCAGCACCCGCTGGGCCACCGCTCTCCCAGGGACGGGCCGACGCGTCGTTGCCCACGTTCTGCGGGCTGTAGCCCCGCGGCGTCGCCGCCAGGTCCGAGGCGCCCGCACCCTGGTAGACCAGTCCGGACGGTTTGGCTGCCGCTGAACCCCGGCGCATCACCATGCGGATCACGGTGATCACCACCACCGCCAGCAAAGCCAGCATGAGGAACTGTGCAAAGCCCTCACCCAGACCCAGTGAGGAAGCCAGCCAGGCCAAGCCGAGACCGGCGGCCAAGCCACCCAGCATGGCGCCCCAAGGACGCTTGGGGGCAGTTGCGGCGGCGGGCGCCGGCGTGGTCGGCCGGGTCGCTGCGTTTTGAGCCGGTGCCTGCTGCGGCGTGGCTGGCTGGGTCGCTGGCGCCGTGGAGCGCTGGGTCACATTGCCCGACTGTTTGCCGATGGACAAGCCACCTCCCATGCGCTTGGCCGAGGCGTCATGCGCCCCCAGCGCCATCGCGCAGACCAACAGTACCGACCACAACCTGCTCATTGTTCCATCCCTCAATTGACGTAAAAAACCTGCTGCATCAACACTTGATGCCCAAGTGCAAGGCCACCACACCGGCGCTGAGGTTGTGCACGTCCACGTGCCCGAACCCCACCGCCTTCATCATCTGCCGCAATTCCTCCTGCCCCGGGTGCATGCGGATGGACTCGGCGAGGTAGCGGTAACTGTGCTCGTCGTTCGCCACCAGCTTGCCCAGCTTCGGCAGGATATTGAACGAATACCAGTCATAAGCCTTCTCCAGCGGTTTGGCCACCCGGGAAAACTCCAGCACCAGCAACTTGCCGCCCGGCTTCAGCGTGCGATGCATCTCGGCCAGTGCAAGTTCCTTGTGGGTCATGTTGCGCAGGCCAAAGGCCACAGACACAAAATCAAACGACTCACTGGCAAAGGGCAACTTCTCGGCATCGCACACCATGGTGGGCAGCACGACCCCTTTGTCGAGCAGGCGGTTGCGGCCTTCGCGCAACATGGCCTCGTTGATATCGGTGTGCACCACGCGACCTGTCGGGCCAACCTTGGCGGCAAAAGCCAGTGACAGGTCGCCCGTCCCGCCCGCAATGTCCAGCACCTGCTGGCCTGGCTGCGGGTTGGCCACGGTGAGGGTGTAGCGCTTCCAGACGCGGTGCAGGCCGGCCGACATGAGGTCGTTCATCACGTCGTATTTGGGCGCGACCGAATCGAAAACGCTGCGCACGTGCTGCGCCTTTTCACGCTCGTCAACCGTCTTGAAACCGAAATGGGTAGATGCCATGGCGCAATCCGTTCCTAGTGTGAGTGGCTTCCGCAGGCCGAGCCTGCTTTCTCCGGCATGGCGGCGTCGCGGTCAACCCCCGCCTGGAGGAGGCGTTGCTGGTAGTCGGCCCACAGCGCGTCCTGCTGGCTGCCCAGGAAATACAGGTAGTCCCACGAATAAATACCGCTGTCGTGACCGTCGCTGAACGTGGGCTGCACCGCGTAGTTGCCCACGGCCTCCAGCGCCAGAATGCCGACCTCGCGCTTGCCGGTCTGCAGCACTTCCTGGCCCGGGCCGTGGCCCTGGACTTCGGCCGAAGGCGAAAACACCCGCATCAGTTCGAACGGGATGCGGAAGTCGCTGCCATCTGAAAAGCTCACCTGCAGCACGCGCGACTGGCTGTGCACCGTGATGTCCTGCGGTGTCGGGGTGTTTTTGTCGAGTCCTGCCATGGCTGTCTCCGGTTGGTTGACTGTGATCAGACCAGCACGCGTTCAATGCCGCCCTGGTTGGCTTGCTCCACGTACTCGGGCAACCAGTCCTTGCCCAGAATCTGGTTGGCCATCTCGACCACGATGTAGTCGGCTTCGAGCAGACCGTTGTTCAGGTCATCGCCGTAGCGCGTCAGGCCCTGCAGGCAGCTGGGGCACGAGGTCAGCATCTTGATGTTGGCCTGGGCGCCCACGGTGCCGGCGGCGCGCAGCTGCGCCTCGCCCTTCTTGATCTCTTCCTCCTTGCGGAAGCGGATCTGGGTCGAGATGTCCGGCCGGGTCACGCCCAGCGTGCCGCTCTCGCCGCAACAGCGCTTGCTCTCGACCACGTTGTTGCCCACCAGCGCTTTGACCGTCTTCATCGGGTCCTGCAGCTTCATGGGTGTGTGGCAGGGGTCGTGGTACAGGTAACCGCCCTGCCCGGCCGGCAGCGTGATGCCTTTTTCCAGCAGGTACTCGTGGATGTCGATGATGCGGCAGCCGGGGAAGATCTTGTCGAACTCGTAGCCCTGCAGCTGGTCGTAGCAGGTGCCGCAGCTGACCACCACGGTCTTGATGTCCAGGTAGTTCAGCGTGTTGGCCACGCGGTGGAACAGCACCCGGTTGTCGGTGATGATTTTTTCGGCCTTGTCGAACTGGCCCGAGCCACGCTGCGGATAGCCGCAGCACAGATAACCCGGCGGCAACACGGTCTGCACGCCCGCGTGCCAGAGCATGGCCTGTGTGGCCAGCCCCACCTGGCTGAACAGGCGCTCCGAGCCGCAGCCAGGGAAATAGAACACCGCCTCGGTTTCGGCCGTCGTGCCCACCGGATTGCGGATGATGGGCACATAGTCTTTGTCTTCAATATCTAGCAAGGCGCGCGCCGTTTTCTTCGGCAGGCCACCGGGCATCTTCTTGTTGATGAAGTGGATCACCTGCTCTTTGATCGGCGCCGGGCCGAGCGTGGCCGGCGGCGCGCTGGTCTGCCTGCGCGCGGCAAGTTTCAGCACGTTGTTGGCCAGGCGCTGGGCCTTGAAGCCCACGTCCACCATGGCCGAGCGCATGAACTTGATGGTCTCGGGGTTGGTCGCGTTCAGGAAGAACATGGCCGCGGCGTTGCCCGGGCGGAAACTCTTCTGCCCCATCTTGCGCAACAGGTTGCGCATGTTCATGGTCACGTCGCCGAAGTCGATCTTGACCGGGCAAGGCGACAGGCACTTGTGGCAAACCGTGCAGTGGTCGGCCACGTCCTCGAACTCTTCCCAGTGCTTGATGCTGATACCGCGGCGCGTCTGCTCTTCGTACAGGAAGGCCTCGACCAGCAGCGAAGTCGCCAGGATCTTGTTGCGCGGGCTGTAGAGCAGGTTGGCGCGCGGCACGTGCGTGGCGCAGACCGGTTTGCACTTGCCGCAGCGCAGGCAGTCCTTGACCGAATCGGCGATGGCGCCGATGTCGCTCTGCTGCATGATCAGCGACTCGTGGCCCATCAGGCCAAAGCTGGGGGTGTAGGCGTTGGAGAGATCCGCGCTGCGCAGGCTGCTGTCAGAGGCGAGGCCTTTCACACCCGACAGGTCGCGGAGCAGCTTGCCCTTGTTGAAGCGCCCTTCCGGGTCCACCTTGGCCTTGTACTCGGCGAACGGGCGCAGCTCGTCGTCTGTCAGGAACTCCAGCTTGGTGATGCCGATGCCGTGTTCGCCCGATATCACGCCGTCCAGGCTGCGCGCCAGCACCATGATGCGGCCCACCGCTTCGTGCGCGGTCTGCAGCATCTCGTAGTCGTCGCTGTTCACTGGAATGTTGGTGTGCACGTTGCCATCGCCGGCATGCATGTGCAGCGCCACCCAGACCCGGCCCTTGAGCACGCGCTGGTGAATCGCCGTGCATTCGGCCAGGATCGGGCCGAACGCCGCACCGGTGAAAATGCCTTGCAAGGGCGCGCGGATCTGCGCCTTCCAGCTGGCACGCAGCGAGTGATCTTGCAGTTGCGGGAACAGCGAGTCCACATCGCGCAGCCAGCCGGCCCAGAGCGAGCGCACCTCGCGCACCAGCGCCAGCGCCTGCTGCACGCGGTCTTCCAGCAGCTCGGCGCTGGGGATGTCGTTGGCGTCGTCGGTCTTGCCCAGCGGCAACTGGCCGCGGGCGAAGAAGGCCTCCAGCGCCTCGCACAGCTTGAGCTTGTTGCGCAGCGAGAGCTCGATGTTGATGCGCTCGATACCTTCGGTGTACTCGCCCATGCGCGGCAGCGGAATCACCACGTCTTCGTTCACCTTGAAGGCGTTGGTGTGTTTGCTGATGGCCGCGGTGCGCTTGCGGTCGAGCCAGAATTTCTTCCGTGCCTCGGCGCTGATCGCCACAAAGCCTTCACCGCTGCGCCCGTTGGCCAGGCGGATCACCTCGCTGGTGGCGCGGGCCACCGCGTCGGCGTCGTCGCCCACGATGTCGCCCACCAGCACCATCTTGGGCAGCGTGCCGCGCTTGCTCTTGGTCGCGTAACCCACCGCCTTCAGGTAACGGTCGTCCAGGTGTTCCAGGCCGGCCAGGATGGCGCCGCCCGGGCGTTTCATCTCGGCGAACATGAAATCCTTGATGTCCACAATGGACGGCACGCAGTCCTTGGGATTGCCGAAGAACTCCAGGCACACGGTGCGCACGTGCTCGGGCATGCGGTGCACCAGCCAGCGCGCGCTGGTGATCAGGCCATCGCAACCTTCTTTCTGGATGCCCGGCAGGCCGGCGAGGAACTTGTCGGTCACGTCCTTGCCCAGGCCTTCCTTGCGGAAGGTCGAGCCCGGGATCACCAGCTGTTCGGTGCGCACCGGCGTCTTGCCATTGGCTTCGAAATACTTGAGCTCGAAGGTGGCCACTTCGGCGTCGTGGATCTTGCCGCGGTTGTGGTCCAGGCGCGTGACTTCGAGCCACTGCGCCTGCGGCGTCACCATGCGCCAGCTCACCAGGTTGTCCAGCGCCGTGCCCCAGAGAACGGCCTTCTTGCCGCCGGCGTTCATGGCGATGTTGCCGCCCACGCACGAGGCCTCGGCCGAGGTCGGGTCCACCGCGAACACATGGCCGGCGCGCTCGGCGGCATCGGCCACGCGCTGCGTCACCACGCCGGCTTCGGTCCAGATCGTGGGCAGCGGTTCGGCGTGTCCGGGCACCACCACGAACTCCACCTCGGTCATGGCTTCGAGCTTTTCGGTGTTGATCACCGCGCTCTTCCAGGTCAGCGGGATCGCGCCGCCGGTGTAGCCAGTGCCGCCGCCGCGCGGCACGATGGTCAGGCCGAGTTCGAAGCAGCCGCGCACCAGTTCGGCCATCTCGGCCTCGGTGTCGGGCGTGAGCACCACAAACGGGTATTCCACACGCCAGTCGGTCGCATCGGTCACATGCGAGACACGCGAGAGGCCGTCGAACTTGATGTTGTCCTTGGCGGTCAGGCGGCGCAGCGCCCTGGTGGCGCGCTGACGCAGCGCCGCCATGTCTTCAAACGAGCGGGCAAACGTGTCCACCGCTCCCTTGGCCGCCTCCAGCAGTTGGCCAACCGATTGGTCGCGCGCAGCATCGTCCTGTGGCGTGCGGCGCTTCTGCACCTCGCCCAGGCGGTGGTGCAAGGCATCTACCAGCGCGGCGCGGCGCTTGGGGTTGTCCAGCAGATCGTCCTGCAGATAGGGGTTGCGCTGCACCACCCAGATGTCACCCAGCACCTCGTACAACATGCGCGCCGAACGGCCGGTGCGGCGCTCGGCGCGCAACTCGTCCAGCAGGCCCCAAGCCCGCTCGCCCAACAACCGCAGCACGATTTCCCGGTCCGAAAAGGAGGTGTAGTTGTACGGAATCTCGCGCAGGCGTGGCGCGTCGTCGGCGGCGGTAACGAGGAGCGAAAGCGGCGTGGGAGCGTTCATGTGTGTGGCAGTCGCCAGCATGACAGTACAGAACCCAAGATGGTACCGCAGCGCAACAAACACCCACCTCCCTCGTGGAAACCCCCGTTGTCACGCCATGGAAACGCATGTGCAATGTTTTTGTCACACGAGGCCGATACCCTGCGGCATTCCGTACCCCCACAAAGGAGCACTTCATGCGCAAGCAACTCATCCCACTCTCCGGCCTGCTGGCCCTCGCCACCCTCATGAGCGGTCCGGTCCACGCCCAGACCGAGATTCAATGGTGGCATTCCATGACCGGTGGCCTGAACGACTGGGTGCTGGATCTGTCCAATGGCTTCAATGCCAGCCAGAAGGAATACAAGATTGTGCCCACGTACAAGGGCACCTACGACGAAACCATGCCGGCTGCCGTGGCCGCCTTCCGTGCCGGCAATGCCCCCCACATCCTGCAGGTGTTCGAAGTGGGCACCGCCACGATGATGGCGGCCAAGGGCGCCGTGGTGCCCGTGGGCAAGGTGCTCGCCGACGCGGGCTACAAGTTCGACCCCAAGGCCTACATCCCGGCCGTGGTCGGCTATTACACCGCCCCCAATGGCCAGATGCTGAGTTTTCCCTTCAACAGCTCGACAACGGTCTTCAACTACAACAAGGACCTGTTCAAGAAGGCCGGCCTGGACCCCAACCAGCCACCCAAGACCTGGCCTGAGGTGGTGCTCGCCGCGGCCAAGCTCAAGGCCTCGGGTGTGAGCTGCCCCTTCACCACCAGCTGGCAGGGCTGGACCCAGCTGGAGAGCTTTTCCACCTGGCACAACACCGAGTTCGCCAGCAAGGGCAACGGCTTTGGCGGCACCAGTTCACGCATCACCGTGAACAGCCCGCTGCACGTGCGCCACATCGAGAACCTCTCCAACATGGCCAAGCAGGGCCTGTTCATCTACCGTGGCCGCGGCAACAAGGCCGATGCGGCCTTCTATTCCGGCGAATGCGCCATGGCCACGGCCTCATCCTCGACCTACGCGAGCATCAAGAAGAATGCCAAGTTCGACTTCGGCATTTCGACCCTGCCCTTCTACCCGGATGTGGCCGGCGCACCGCAGAACACGGTGATCGGTGGTGCGTCGCTGTGGGTCATGGGTGGCAAGAAGCCTGCCGAATACAAGGGCGTGGCCGCGTTCTTCAACTACCTGACCAATGCCGAGATCCAGGCCAAGAGCCACCAGCGTACGGGCTACCTGCCGATCACGCTGGCGGCGTTCGAAGTGTCGGAGAAGTCCGGCTTCTACAAGGAAAACCCCGGGACGGACGTGGCGGTCAACCAGATGATCCGCAAGACCACCGACAAATCGCGCGGCATCCGCCTGGGCAATTTCATCCAGGTGCGCGCCATCGAGGACGAGGAACTGGAGCAGGTCTGGGCCGGCAAGAAGTCGGCCAAGGAAGCCCTTGACGCCATCGTCAGCCGCGGCAACGAACAACTGGAACGCTTTCAGAAGGCTAACTGAGGGTGATCCGGGCGGACCTCGGCCCGCCCTTGTCTTCTCGTCTCCCTCGTCCAGTCACCCGGACGGGGGATTTTTGATGAAAAACCGTGGCTTCTGAAAAACGCGTCGTCTTCCACTCGTCCTGGCTGCCCTGGGTGCTGCTGGCTCCCCAGGTGGCGGTGATCGCCATCTTCTTTTTCTGGCCGGCCGCACAGGCGCTGCTGCAGTCGTTCCAGCAATCCGACGCGTTTGGCCTGTCGACCGAGTGGGTGGGCCTGCAGAATTTCGCCAACCTGCTGAACGACCCCACCTACCTGGCTTCGTTCAAGATCACCGCCGTCTTCTCGGTGCTGGTGGCGGGTCTGGGCATCGGCATCTCGTTGCTGCTGGCGGTGTTCGCCGACCGGGTGGTCAAGGCCACGCTGATCTACCGCACGCTGCTGATCTGGCCCTACGCCGTGGCGCCCGCTGTGGCGGGCGTGCTGTGGCTGTTCATGTTTGCGCCCTCCATCGGCATCGTCTCCTTTGCGCTGCGCGGCCTGGGTTTCGAGTGGAACCACCTGCTTGACAGCGACCACGCCATGGCGCTGATCGTGATTGCCGCCGTCTGGAAGCAGATCTCCTACAACTTCCTGTTCTTTCTGGCCGGCCTGCAAAGTATCCCGAAATCGCTGATCGAGGCTGCGGCCATCGACGGCGCACACCCCTGGCGGCGCTTCTGGACCATCCAGTTCCCGCTGCTCTCGCCCACCACGTTCTTCCTGTTCGTGATCAACGTGGTGTATGCCTTCTTCGACACCTTCGCCATCGTGGACGCGGCCACCGAGGGCGGGCCCGGGCGGGACACCGCCATCCTGGTCTACAAGGTGTACTACGACGGTTTCAAGGCACTCGACCTCGGTGGTTCGGCGGCCCAGTCCGTGGTGCTGATGGTGATCGTCATCGTCTTGACGATCATCCAGTTCCGTTTCGTCGAAAAGAAGGTGCAGTACTGATGTTGATTGTTCTTCAAGCATCGCCGAACCGGCAGGAACGCTGCAAGCTTATGGGGAGTTGCTGAGTGGTTGAACGCAATCCCTGGCTGCGCGTGCTGTCGCACGCCGTCCTCATTCTGGGCGTGTTCGTGGTCGCCTTCCCCCTGTACGTGACCTTTGTCGCCTCCACGCAGACCGCCTCCGAAATCCTGCAGGCACCGATGTCGATGTGGCCAGGAAGCCATCTGATCGAGAACTACACCGCGGCGCTGCAAGGCACCGGCATGGGCGCGGCCTCCAATGCGCCCGTGGGCCGGATGATGATGGTCAGCCTGATCACCGCGCTGGTGATCGCGGTCGGCAAGATCGCCATCTCGCTGCTGTCGGCCTTTGCGATCGTGTATTTCCGCTTCCCGTTCCGGATGTTCTTCTTCTGGGCGATCTTCGTCACGCTGATGCTGCCGGTGGAGGTGCGCATCGGGCCCACCTACGCGGTGGTGGCCAGCCTGGGCATGCTCAACACCTACGCCGGCCTCACCGTGCCGCTGATCGCCTCGGCCACCGCCACCTTTCTGTTTCGCCAGTTCTTCCTGACCGTGCCCGACGAACTGGTGGAGGCCGCGCGCATGGACGGCGCGGGCCCGATGCGCTTCTTCAAGGACGTGCTGCTGCCGCTGTCCACCACCTCGATCGCCGCGTTGTTCGTGATCCAGTTCATCTATGGCTGGAACCAGTACCTCTGGCCACTGCTGGTGACGACCGAAGAGAGCATGTACCCGGTGGTGATCGGCATCAAACGCATGATCAGCGGCGGCGACGCCGCCACCGACTGGAACATCGTGATGGCCACCGCCGTGCTGGCCATGATCCCGCCGGCGCTGGTCGTCATGCTCATGCAGCGCTGGTTCGTCAAGGGCCTGGTGGACACCGAGAAGTAGGCCGCCCCGTCACCGAACAACAACAGAGATTTCCATGGCATCCATTTCCCTGCGCAACGTGGTCAAGCGCTACCGCACCGGCAAGACCGAGTTGCAAGTCATCCACGGCGTGAACGCCGAGATCGCCGACCGCGAGTTCATCGTCATCGTCGGACCTTCGGGCTGCGGCAAATCCACGTTGCTGCGCATGGTGGCCGGCCTGGAAGAGGTCAGCAGTGGCGACATCTGCATCGGCGATCGCGTGGTCAACACGCTGGAGCCGGCCGAGCGCGACATCGCCATGGTGTTCCAGAACTACGCGCTCTACCCGCACATGACGGTGTTCGACAACATGGCCTATGGCCTGAAGATCAAGAAGGTGCCCATCGCCGAGATCCAGCAGCGTGTGGACAAGGCCGCCGGCATCCTGGAGTTGGGCCACCTGCTGACGCGCAAGCCGCGCGAACTCTCGGGCGGACAGCGCCAGCGCGTGGCCATGGGCCGCGCCATCGTGCGCCAACCCCAGGTCTTCCTGTTCGACGAACCCCTCTCCAACCTGGACGCCAAGCTGCGCGCCCAGACCCGGCTGGAGATTCAGAAACTGCACCGGGAGCTCGGCATCACCTCGCTGTTCGTCACACACGATCAGGTCGAAGCCATGACGCTGGCGCAGCGCATGATCGTGATGAACGCCGGCAAGATGGAACAGTTCGGCACCCCCGAAGAGGTCTACACACGCCCGGCCACCACCTTCGTGGCCAGCTTCATCGGGTCGCCGCCCATGAACCTGCTCCAGCACGCGCCGGGCGGGCGCCCCGGCAGCCTGCTGGGCATCCGCCCCGAACACATCGACATCGGCGACAGCGGCTGGGCACTGCAGGTGGAGACGGTGGAATTGCTGGGAGCCGAGCGTCTGGTGCACGCGCGCCTGGGCGACGAGATGCTCATCATCCGCACCCACGAAGACCAGGGTGCGCCCGCCATCGGCAGCACCATCCACGCCCGGCCGCGCGAAGACCGCATGCACTGGTTCGATGCACAGACCGGCCAGCGACAATCCGAGGCATGACAACGCCCCACGCGCCGCCCCCCGACGAGAGCCACCCGGCAACACGGTCGCCCTGGCCTTATCCCCGCTGGATCGCCCACCGCGGTGCCGGCCAGCTGGCCCCCGAAAACACCCTGGCGGCGTTCCGGGTCGGTGCGGAGTGCGGCTACCGCATGTTTGAGTGCGACGCCAAGCTCAGCGCCGACGGCGTGGTGTTCCTGCTGCACGACGACACGCTGGACCGCACCACCAATGGCCAGGGCCTGGGTGGCGACCGGGCCTGGGTGGCGCTGAGCCGGCTCGACGCCGGCGGTTGGCACTCGCCAGCCTATGCGGGCGAGCCGCTGGCTACGCTCGAATCGGTGGCGCGTTTCTGCCTGGCCAATGGCGGGCAGCTCAACATCGAGATCAAGCCCACGACAGGTCTGGCGCGGGAGACCGGCCGGGTTGTCGCGCAAGAGGCCGCCCGCCTGTGGGCGCAGCGCCCTGCGGCAACGCCTCCCCTGCTCACCTCGTTTGAGCCCGAAGCATTGCAGGGTGCGCGCGAGACCCAGCCCGAACTGCCACGTGGCCTGCTGCTGGAAACCTTGTGGCCCGGCTGGCTGGCAACCGCCATCGAGCTCGGTTGCCAAGCGGTGATCTGCGATCAGGACCTGTGGCAGGCCAGCAACCTGGCCCAGGTGCACCAGGCGGGTTTGCGCACCCTGGCCTACACGGTCAACGAAGCAACCTCGGTGCAGCGGCTGCTGGCACTGGGCATCGACGGCCTGATCACCGACCGGGTGGATGTCTTCCCGCCCGCCTGAAACGCGGCGAGCGTGTTTCAGCTACCTGGCCCGCATCCACCAGGCCAGCGTGCCCTGGGCCAGCACCAGCGCGGCGTAGGTGAACATCTTGCCGTCGCGGCCAAACAGGATCAGCCCCCCCAGCAGCACGAGCACACCCGCCCCCGCCAGCACACCCACCTCGACCGCCGGCCGCCAGCGCACCGCGCGTTTGCCGCGACCGATGCGCGGCCCGAGCCACAGCAGGGCGGCCATCACCAGGGCCGGCGCGACGAAGTTGGCGAGGTGCCCAAGCAGGGCGAAAAATGTCATGTTGGGCATGCCGGAACGTCAAAGAGCCGGCAATTTTATAATCGGGCCATGTCTGTCTGGGCCCTCGGCATCAACCATCACACGGCTCCGCTCGATTTGCGGGGCCGGTTTGCCTTTGCGCTCGACCAGATCCAGCCCACGCTGAACGGCTACCGCCAGAGTCTGGCGCGCCAGCCCGAGGCCACGCTGCTCTCCACCTGCAACCGCACCGAGCTCTATGGCGCGGGCGATCAGGCCGCCGTGGAGCCCACGCTGGAGTGGCTCGCCCACACCGGCGGCGTGAGCACCCACGTGCTGCGTGACCACGCCTATGTGCTGCGCGAAGACCAGGCCGCGCGCCATGCCTTCCGCGTCGCCAGCGGGCTCGACAGCATGGTGCTGGGCGAGGCCCAGATCCTGGGTCAGATGAAGGACGCGGTGCGCGCCGCCGATGAAGCTGGCGCCCTGGGCACCACGCTGCACCAGCTGTTCCAGCGCTCGTTCGCGGTGGCCAAGCAGGTCCGCACTTCGACCGAAATCGGCGCCCATTCCATCAGCATGACCGCCGCCGCGGTGCGGCTGGCGAGCCAGCTGTTCGAAGATCTGAAAGACATCAAGGTGCTGTTTGTCGGTGCCGGCGAGATGATCGAACTCGCCGCCACCCACTTTGCGGCCAAGACACCCAAGGCCATGGCGATCGCCAACCGCTCGCTGGAGCGCGGTGAAAAGCTCGCCGGCCGCTTCGGTGCCGAGGTGATGCGCCTGGCTGACATACCCGACCGCCTGCACGAGTTCGACGCCGTGGTCAGCTGCACCGCCAGCACCCTGCCCATCATCGGGCTCGGCGCCGTCGAACGCGCGCTCAAGAAGCGCAAGCACCGCCCCATGTTCATGGTCGACCTGGCTGTGCCCCGCGACATCGAAATCGAAGTCAAAGGCCTGAGCGACGTCTACCTCTACACGGTGGACGACCTCGCCACCGTGGTACAGACCGGCAAGGACAACCGCCAGGCCGCCGTGGCGCAGGCCGAGGCCATCATCGACGCGGGCGTGCTCAGCTTCATGCACTGGATGGAGCAGCGCAACCCGGCCAACGGCATGGTGCCGCTGATCCAGCAGATCCACGCCCAGGCCGACGCCTGGCGCAGTGCCGAAATGGCGCGCGCCAAAAAGCTGCTCGCCCGGGGCGAACCGGTCGACGCGGTGCTGGAGGCGATGTCGCGCGGCCTCACGCAAAAGATGCTGCACGGCACGCTGGCCGAACTGCGCGCGGGCGATGCCGACACGCGCGCCGCCACCGCGCAGACCGTCTCGCGCCTCTTCCTGCGCGACGACCCCGTCAAGCCACCGCGCAAGTCTTAGCGCCCCGGCCTACCGCCGCGCGCTGGCCGCCCCAGCGGGTCAGCCCCTCGCCGCTTGAGCGGCACCCACGAACCTTTTTCCCCCGCTCCATGAAACCCTTCGTCCGCGACACCCTGATGCGCCAACGCGCCCGGCTCCACGAGCTGGACGCCCTGCTGGCCGCGCCCGACGTGGTCGACAGCATGGACCGCTTTCGCGCGCTCAGCCGGGAACACGCCGAGGTGGGCGCCGTGGTTGAAGTTTTCAACCGCTACCTGCAGCGCGAAGCCGATCAAACCTCGGCCACCGAGCTGCTGCAGGACCCGGACATGGCCGAGATGGCCGAAGAGGAAATCCAGAGCGCCCGCGCCGATCTGGAGACGCTGGACGCCGAACTGCAGCAACTGCTGCTGCCCAAAGACCCGGACGACGAGCGCAACGCCTTCATGGAAATCCGCGCCGGCACCGGCGGCGACGAGTCGGCCCTGTTCGCCGGCGACTTGGCGCGCCTGTACACCCGCTACGCCGAAGCCCAGCGCTGGACGGTCGAGGTGGTGAGCGAGTCGCCCAGCGAACTCGGCGGCTACAAGGAAGTGGTGCTGCGCATCGTGGGCCACGGTGCCTACGGCAAGTTGCGCTTCGAATCGGGCGGCCACCGCGTGCAGCGCGTGCCAGTCACCGAAACGCAGGGCCGCATCCACACCAGCGCCGCCACCGTGGCCGTGATGCCCGAACCCGACGAGGCCGAGGCCATCAAGCTCAACCCGAGCGAGCTGCGCATCGACACCTACCGCGCCAGCGGCGCGGGCGGACAACACATCAACAAGACCGACTCGGCCGTGCGCGTGACCCACCTGCCCACCGGCATCACCGCCGAATGCCAGGACGGCCGTAGCCAGCACAGCAACAAGGCCAAGGCGCTGCAGGTGCTGACCGCGCGCCTGCAGGAAAAGGACCGCAGCGAACGCGCCGCCAAGGAAGCCGCCACCCGCAAGGGCCTGATCGGCAGCGGCGACCGCAGCGACCGCATCCGCACCTACAACTTCCCGCAGGGTCGACTCACCGACCACCGCATCAACCTCACGCTCTACAAGCTGCTGCAGGTGATGGAGGGCGACCTGGGCGACGTGATCCACGCCCTGCAGGTGGCGCGCGGCACCGAGCTGCTGGCCGAGCTCGAACAGCGGAACAGCCTGTGAACACCGAGCGGAACCTCCGAGATGCTCTGGTACAAGTTCAGCAACAGGGCCTGGACCGGCTCGACGCGCAGATGTTGCTGCTGCTGGCGCTGGGCCGCGACCTGAATCACCGCGCCTGGCTGCTGGCGCACGACACCGATCCCATGCCCGCCGACGCCGCAACGCGATACGCCGAACTGGTGCGCCGCCGCCTGGCCGGCGAGCCGGTGGCCTACCTGGCGGGCGAAAAAGCCTTCTTCGGCCTGCGCCTGCAGGTGGACCCGCGCGTGCTCGTACCCCGGCCCGATACCGAAACCCTGGTGCAGTGGGCGCTGGACCTGCTGGCACCACCGCCCGCTCGCCCCCGCTTCCTGGACCTCGGTACCGGCAGCGGCGCCATCGCCCTGGCGGTGAAATCGCAGCGGCCCGATGTGGCGGTTTCCGCCACCGATGCCAGCGCCGACGCCCTGACCGTGGCGCGCTCCAACGCGGAGCGCCTGGGTCTGGCGGTGGACTTCCATGCGGGTTCCTGGCTGCGGGCCGTGCCCGGCCAGCGCTTTGACGTGATCGCCAGCAACCCGCCCTACATCGCCGAAGGCGACCCGCACCTCGCGGCCCTCGGCCACGAACCGCTCAGCGCACTCACCTCGGGTCGCGACGGGCTGGACGACATCCGAATGCTGATCGCCAGCGCGCCCGCCGCGCTGGCCCTGGACGGCTGGCTGCTGCTGGAGCATGGGCACGATCAGGCCGCCGCCGTGCGCGCCCTGCTGGTTCAGCAAGGGTTCGGTCACGTCGCCAGCCGTTGCGACCTCGCGGGCATTGAGCGGTGCAGCGGCGGGATCTGGCCACAGCAGCGATAATCGCCCCTTTTTCCGGGCCACGATCGGCCCGTCCAGATCAGGAGTTTTTGCCATGAGCGACGCCCAGACCCAAATCGACCAGTTGGTCAAATCCAACGACATCGTGCTCTTCATGAAGGGCAATGCCAGTTTCCCCATGTGCGGCTTCTCCGGCCGAGCCATCCAGATCCTGAAAGCCTGCGGCGTCGACACCAAGACGGTGAAGACCGTCAACGTGCTGGAAGACGAAGGCATCCGCCAGGGCATCAAGACCTACAGCAGCTGGCCCACCATCCCGCAGCTCTACGTCAAAGGCGAGTTCATCGGCGGTTCGGACATCATGATGGAGATGTACGAGTCGGGCGAACTGCAGCAGGTCATCAACGGCCAGGCCTGAAGCCCCTTTGCCGCCCTGCCCAAGCCACCTCCGGGTGGCTTTGTGCTTTCTGGCCTGCGCCTTTTGACACGCTGGCGCCCGAAACCTCGTGAAGCGGTGCTCTATTCCGGCTTTTCCTGCATTGAGCTCTGGCATGTCTTGTGCTTGAATGAAAGCATCGCCGAACCCCACAGGAGAACCCCATGAGCTCACGCAGCCTGGTCGCTTCACCCTCCCTCGGACTGCCCATCGCCCGGATGCGCAGCGTGTTCAGCGCCGACGAGGTCGAGCGCAAGCTGGCCCACCTGCAGGCCAGCGGCAACGAGCGCGAATACGAGGGCCTGCGCAACACCTGGCAACGCATGCTCGAACGCGGCCCCCAGCGCTTCGCTGTCAAACCTTCGGGTGTGCCTGACATGGCACCGCTTTACGACCTGCTGCCCAATTTTGGTGAGGTACTGGACGACGTGAAGCGCCACGTGGCCCTCAGTCAGGACAGCCGTGACAGCCTGGAGGTCACCCCCATCCTGCTGCTCGGGCCACCCGGCGTGGGCAAGACCCATTTCGCCAAACAGATCGCCGACCTGCTGGGCACGAGCATGAGCCTGGTCCCGATGAGCTCGATGACGGCTGGCTGGCTGCTGTCGGGGTCCTCGTCGCAGTGGAAGGGCGCCAAACCCGGCAAGGTGTTCGAGGCCCTGGTGGACGGCCAGTACGCCAACCCGGTGATCGTCGTTGACGAAATCGACAAAGCCAGCGCCGACGCGCAATACGACCCGCTGGGCGCGCTGTACAGCCTGCTGGAGCACGACACGGCGCAGAACTTCGTGGACGAGTTCGCTGAAGTGCCGATTGACGCCAGCCAGGTGATCTGGATCACCACCGCGAACAACGAGCGCGCCATTCCCGAGCCGATCCGCAACCGCATGAACGTGTACGAGATCGAAGCGCCCTCGCCCGAAGCCGCACGCAAGATCGCGGCCCACCTGTACCGCAGCATCCTCGGCGAACACGACTGGGGACAACGCTTCGACCCGGAACCCGCGGACGATGTGCTGGACCAGTTGGCCTGCCTGGCGCCCCGCGAAATGCGCCGCGCCCTCGTCACCGCCTTTGGCAACGCCCGGCTCGACAACCGCTACAGCGTGGCCGTCGACGACCTTCCGAAATCGGGCAACGGCAAGTCGCGGATCGGGTTCCTGCAGTAGGCGCCACCAGCGAACCAGGCAACACGAAGGCCCGGACTCAGGCGTCCGGGTGGATCCAGTTGCGGGCGGCGGCATACACCGCGTTCGGGTACTCCGGCCGGCCGCGGCTGCCGTTGTAGCGGCCCAGCGCCAGGTAGGTGTCACCGCGCTCGCGATCCAGGTAATGACGCAGGATCACGCAGCCAAAACGCAGGTTGGTCTGCATGTTGAACAGCCGGGACGGGTCACCGTCGCCAATCAGGCGCGACCAGAACGGCATGATCTGCATGTAGCCCCGCGCGCCCACGCGCGAAATGGCGAATTTGCGGAACGCGCTCTCGACCTGGATCAGCCCCAGCACCATCGTGGTGTCCAGCCCGGCGCGGCGCGTCTCGTACCAGACGGTCTGCAGAAACTCGATGCGGGTCTGGAAGTCGGGCTTGCGCTTCTTGAGCCGGTCACTCATGGCGCCGAGCCAGCGCAGGTGCGACAGCCGCTTTTCGGTATCGGTGAACTCCGGCACCGGCGGTGCACTGTTGGCAATGGCCGCGCTGAGCACCGAACGCACCGAGTCGGCCAGGGGTTCTTCGACCTGGCGACCGGCCCAGGCACTGCCCGTTGCGGCCAGCAGACCGAGGCCACCCAATCCCAGGGCCCCGGCGCCGGCCAGCCAGTCGCGACGCCGCAGCGGATCGGTGTCGAACGGTGCCACAGGACCGACCCCAGCCTTCATGCAGCGATCCGGCCCTTCAGGAAATCGAGCACCTCGGCGGTAGCCACTTTGGTCGCAGCCGCATCGCGGCGGTGCTGGTACTCGATCTGGCCTTCCTTGATGCCACGGTCGCCGATGGTCACGCGGTGTGGCACACCAATCAGCTCCCAGTCGGCAAACATCGCGCCCGGGCGTTCGCCGCGATCGTCCAGCAGCACATCCACGCCCGCGGCCACGAGTTGCTCATGCAGTTGCTCGGCGGCGGCTTTCACCTCGGGACTGCGGTCCATGCCGATAGGACAGATCACCACGGTGAACGGAGCGATCGCATCGGGCCAGATGATGCCGCGCTCATCGTGGTTCTGCTCGATGGCCGCCGCCGGCAGGCGCGTGATGCCAATGCCGTAGCAACCCATCTCGAAGGGCGCAGGTTTGCCGTCTTCACCCAGGAACGTCGCACCCATCGCCTTGCTGTATTTGGTGCCCAGATAAAACACGTGGCCCACCTCGATACCGCGCTCAATGGCCAGGGCACCTTGGCCATCCGGAGAGGCATCGCCCTCCACCACGTTGCGCAGGTCGGCCACCAGCTCGGGTTCGGGCAGGTCGCGACCCCAGTTCACACCGGTCATGTGAAAGTCGGGTTGATTGGCGCCGCAGATCCAGTCGGCCATCACCGCCACCTCGCGGTCCACCACCAGCTTCACCGGCAGTTTCAGGCCAATGGGTCCGAGGTAGCCGGGCTTGCAGCCAAAATGCGCCTCGATCTCGGACACGGTGGCGAAACGGAACCCGGCGTCCAGACCCGGCACCTTGCCGACCTTGACCTCGTTCATGTCGTGGTCGCCGCGCAGCAGCAGCAGCCAGACCTGGCTCTTCACGATCTCACCGGCCTCGTTGAGCGTGTCGGTCGCCAGCACCAGCGACTTGACGGTCGTGGCCAGCGGCACACCCAGCAACTCGGCCACGTCGGCGCAGGTGCTCTTGCCTGGCGTCGGCGTCTTGACCATCGGATTGGCAGCGGTCGCGCGTGGTCCGGCAGGCATCAGCGCTTCGGCTTTCTCCATGTTGGCTGCGTAGTCGCTGGTGGGGCAGTAGACGATGGCGTCTTCACCCGTGGCGGCGATCACCTGGAACTCTTCGCTCAGGTCGCCGCCAATGGCGCCGCTGTCGGCCGCCACCGCGCGGTAGCGCAAGCCAAATCGGTCGAAGATGCGGCGGTAGGCCGCCGCCATGACCTGGTAGCTCGCCTTGGCAGCGGCTTCGTCGCGATCAAAGCTGTAGGCGTCCTTCATGATGAACTCGCGACCGCGCATCAAGCCAAACCGCGGCCGTCGCTCATCGCGGAACTTGGTCTGGATCTGGTAGAAATTTTTCGGCAACTGCTTGTGGCTGCGCAGCTCCTGCCGCGCGATATCAGTCACCACCTCTTCACTGGTGGGCTGCACCACGTAGTCGCGCCCGTGGCGGTCCTTGATGCGCAGCAACTCGGGCCCCATCTTGTCAAAGCGCCCGGTTTCCTGCCAGAGCTCGGCCGGCTGCACCACCGGCATCGTCAGCTCGACGGCGCCAGCACGGTTCATCTCTTCGCGCACAATGGATTCCACCTTCTGGATCACGCGCAAGCCCATGGGCATGTAGCTGTAGATGCCGGCGCCGAGCTTCTTGATCATGCCGGCGCGGGTCATGAGCTGGTGGCTGACCACCTCCGCATCGGCCGGGGCTTCCTTGAGGGTGGAAATAAAGAACTGGGAGGCTTTCATGGGTACGGCTGCCGTGGGGCAGTGTGGGTCGTTCAAACAGAATTGGTGGGGCCGGATCAGCGTCGGCGATGCCCGTCGGGCATCGGGATTTACCCCTCATTGCGGTGCAACGGGTGGGCAATCACTTCGCAAGCCGCAAGGGGCGATGCATAATCCAGACAGTTCAAAAAATTTGGGGTTGATTATGCTTGACAGAGAAGGCTTCAGGCCCAATGTCGGCATCATTCTGCTCAACCAGAGAAACCAGGTGTTCTGGGGCAAGAGGATTCGCTCCCACTCCTGGCAGTTTCCGCAAGGTGGCATCGACCGGGGCGAAACGCCCGAACAGGCGATGTACCGCGAGCTGCACGAAGAAGTGGGCCTCATGCCCGAGCACGTGAGTATCGTCGCCCGCACGCGGGACTGGTTGCGCTACGAAGTGCCGGACCGATTCATCCGCCGCGATGCGCGGGGTCATTACAAGGGTCAGAAACAGATCTGGTACCTGCTGCGTCTGGTGGCGCAGGACTGGCATCTCAACCTGCGCGCCACCAGCCACCCGGAGTTCGACGCCTGGCGCTGGCACGACTACTGGGTGCCGCTGGACGTGGTGGTGGAGTTCAAGCGCGGCGTCTACGAAATGGCGCTGACCGAACTCGCGCGCTACCTGCCCAGGAACGAGCATCGCAATCGCTACCTGCGGGGTGCCGGACGCCAACGGGGCTTGGACGATGGCCCCCATGCGGCGTATTCAAGTGGAGCGCCACCGTGTATGGAGTTGCCCCCGGGCGCGAGCTTTGACCCCGATCCGCAGGGCGATCTGCGCGCTGGCGATTCGAGCAACGTCGACATGCCACGACCGCTGTGAAACGCAGCGGCGTCGCGCTGGGTCAGCTGCGCGACAGCACCAGGTTGTCGCGATGGATCATCTCGGATTCCGCCACGTACCCCAGCAAACGCTCAAAGTCATTTGAAGACTTGCGGCACAACAGGCGCGCTTCCGAGCTCGCATAGTTGGCGAGGCCGCGCGCGATTTCCTGGCCCGCTCCGTCGCGCACCGCGATCACATCACCGCGGGAAAATTCGCCCTCGACGGCCGTCATGCCGATCGGCAGCAGACTCTTGCCTTCCCCCAGGATCTTCTGCACAGCGCCGTCGTCGACCCGCACAGAGCCGCGCAACTGCAAGTGGTCGGCCATCCAGCGCTTGCGCGCCTGGTTCTTGGGTGTTCCCGCCACCAGACAGGTGCCGATGGCTTCTCCGGCGCACAGGCGCAGCAGCACCTGCGGTTCACGCCCCCAGGCGATGACGGTAGAAGCTCCCGAGCCGGCCGCGCGTTTGGCGGCCAGGATCTTGGTGATCATGCCGCCTTTGCCGATGCCGGAACCCGCGCCGCCGGCCATGGTTTCGAGTTCGGGGTCACCAGCCCGGGCCAGATCGACAAACCGCGCGCTCGGGTCGCGCCGAGGGTCGGCCGTGTAGAGCCCCTTCTGGTCGGTGAGGATCACCAGCACATCGGCCTCAACCAGATTGGCGACCAGCGCTCCCAGGGTGTCGTTGTCGCCGAACTTGATTTCGTCGTTGACGACGGTGTCGTTTTCGTTGATCACCGGCACCACACCGAGCTGCAGCAGGGTCAGCAAGGTTGAGCGGGCGTTGAGGTAACGCTCACGGTCGGCCAGATCGGCGTGCGTCAACAGCACCTGGGCACTTCCCACGCCGCAGGCGCTGAGCTTGCTCTCGTACATCTGCACCAGACCCATCTGGCCAACGGCGGCTGCCGCCTGCAATTCGTTGATCTCCTTCGGGCGCTCGCTCCAGCCCAGGCGTTTCATGCCTTCGGCCACAGCACCGCTGCTGACCATGATCAGCTCAAGGCCCTGCTGCACCAGGGCAGCCAGCTGTTCGCTCCATTGGCCAATGGCCTCTTCGTCCAGGCCCCGGCCTTCGTTGGTGACGAGACTGGAGCCCACCTTGACGACGATGCGCCGGGCGGACTTGAAGACCCCAGACTGATCGAGACTGGGGTTCAAACGGATTTCAACTGCTGCCATGGGCTCACTTCATCCATTGCTGTGGCGGAGGTGCGGTCTCAAAGACCGCGGGGATCTTCAACAAATCGGGGATCCACATCCACCGGTGCCTGGTGCGACTGGAATTCCTTGGCCAGGTACTCATAGACACCCTGAATCAGGCGCTCGCATCCCTCACGCGTCAGTGCAGAAATCTCGAACACCGGGCCTTTGTACTTGAGACGCTTGACGATGTCCTTGACCAGGGCCTCGCGCTGGTCCGCCGACACCATGTCGAGCTTGTTGAGCACCAGCCAGCGCGGCTTGGCGTGCAGCTTGGGATCAAACTTCTTGAGTTCGGCGACGATGGCCTTGGCCTGCACCACCGGGTCGACACCAGCGTCAAACGGCGCCACGTCGAGAATGTGCAGCAGCAAGCGCGTGCGCTGCAAATGGCGCAGAAACTGGTGACCGAGGCCTGCGCCCTCGGACGCGCCTTCGATCAAACCGGGCACGTCGGCGACCACAAAACTCTTCTCGGGAGCCACACGAACCACCCCCAGATTGGGATAGAGCGTGGTGAACGGGTAGTCGGCGATCTTGGGGCGCGCATTCGAGATCGCCGCGATCAAGGTCGACTTGCCGGCGTTGGGCATGCCCAGCAACCCCACATCGGCCAGCACCTTGAGCTCCAGCTTCAGCACCTTGCGCTCACCGGCCCAGCCCGGCGTCTTCTGGCGCGGCGAGCGGTTGGTCGAGCTTTTGTAGTGCATGTTGCCGAAACCACCATCACCGCCTTTCGCAATCGTGATCACCTCACCCGGCACCAGCAACTCATGCAGCAACTCACCGGTTTCGGCGTCGGCAATGATGGTGCCCACCGGCATCTTGAGCACGATGTCGTCGCCCTTGACGCCAAACATGTCCGAACCCTTGCCGTGTTCGCCACGCCCGGCTTCAAAGCGGCGCGTGTAGCGGAAATCGACCAAGGTGTTGAGACTGGCATCGGCAACCGCCAGCAGGTGGCCGCCGCGGCCGCCATCGCCGCCGTCAGGACCGCCAAATTCTTTGTACTTCTCATGCCGGAACGACGCGCAGCCGTTGCCGCCATCACCGGCGGCGACTTCGATCGTGGCTTCGTCCACAAATTTCATGATCTGTATTCCTGCGATAAACAAACACAAAAGGCCCGCATGGGCGGGCCTTTTGCAATCAGGACATCACCTGCGCCTGGAGCACCGCCTGGAATCAATCCGGCAGCACCAGGACACCCCGCCTCAGACGGGCGTGATGCTCACCACGTGACGGTTCAACGCGCCCTTGATGGCGAAGCTGACATGACCGTCGGCCGTGGCAAACAGGGTGTGGTCTTTGCCCACGCCCACGTTCACACCGGGGTGGAACTTGGTACCGCGCTGACGCACGATGATGGAACCGGAGCTGACCAGTTCACCGCCAAACGCTTTCACGCCGAGCATCTTGGGCTTGGAATCGCGCCCGTTTCGCGTTGAGCCGCCGCCTTTTTTCTGTGCCATGCTGACCTACTCCTCAGGCTGCGATCGACGAGATCTGCAGTTCGGTGAAATTCTGACGGTGACCCTGGCGCTTCTGGTAGTGCTTGCGACGGCGCATCTTGAAGATGTGAACCTTGTCGTGCCTGCCGTGAGCCAGAACCGTGACTGTGACCGTTGCGCCGGAAACCAAGGGAGTGCCAACCTTGATCTCGCTGCCGTTGCCGACTGCCAGAACCTGATCAAACACGATCTCTTGACCCACATCCGCAGCAATCTGTTCTACTTTAATTTTTTCGCCAGCAGCAACACGATACTGTTTGCCACCGGTTTTTATGACCGCGTACATATGAACCTCTTGAAAAATTTCCACGAATGGAATCTCGGAAGACGAAATTCCACCGAGCCCAATATTCTAGCATGACCAGCTTGCTCGATCAAGCGCCACCAGCCTGAACGGACCTGCGGCGATCATGATGCCCTTAGGGGCGCAAAACAGCGCCCACTCGGTTTCTATAATCCCTGTCACCACCATCCCGCACCCAGCTCACCGCTCGCTCCTATCTTGACCCAATCTGAAATCTCCATGAAAAACCCGCTGGACATCATCCAGGGAGACATGCAACGGGTCGACCAGGTGATTGGCGAACGCTTGACAACCGAAGTTCCTCTGGTCAGGGAGGTCGCCCAGTACATCATTTCAGCGGGAGGAAAACGTCTGCGCCCCGCGCTGTTGCTGTTGATCAGCGGCGCCTTGGGCAGTCAGACCCCCCATCGCCACACGTTGGCCGCGGTCGTGGAATTCATCCACACAGCCACCTTGCTGCACGATGATGTGGTGGACGAATCCACCTTGCGTCGAGGCCGCGCAACGGCCAACGAACGCTTCGGCAATGCCCCCAGCGTGCTGGTGGGTGACTTCCTGTACTCACGCGCCTTTCAGATGATGGTGGACGTCAACGACATGCGCGTGATGCAAGTGCTCTCGGACGCCACCAACGTGATTGCCGAGGGAGAGGTGCTGCAACTGGTGAACATGCGCGACGCCTCCCTGGACGAGGCTGCCTATCTGCGCGTCATTCGATCAAAAACGGCCAAACTCTTCGAAGCCAGTGCGCGACTCGCGCCCATCCTCGCAGGCTCGGACGCACGGGTCGAGGCGTTGTGCGCCACATATGGACAAGCACTGGGCACTGCTTTTCAGGTCATTGACGATGTCCTCGACTACGAAGGCAGCACAGATCAACTGGGCAAAAACCTCGGCGACGATCTGCGCGAGGGAAAGGTCACGCTGCCCATCATCTGCGCCTTGCGCACAGCGACCCCCGCCGAGAAAACGGTGCTCCGCAAGGCCATCGAAGAGGGCGACCTCACCCACCTCACTGATATTTTGACCATCATCGAAAAAAACGGCGCCTTGGAATCCGCACGCCAAAGCGCCATGATTGAAGCCCAGAGAGCCATGGACGCTGCGCGCATGCTGCCCGTCAATGACTACAGCGCGGCTTTGCTACAATTGCCCGCTGGATTGATGGAGCGACGCTCCTGATCACAGCGAACGGCGGTACTTCAGCCGCCAGAAGATTGACCTGACAGGTCCATCGGGGTGTAGCTTAGCCAGGTAGAGCGCTACGTTCGGGACGTAGAGGCCGGAGGTTCGAATCCTCTCACCCCGACCACATTCGGTATCGGCACCAACGCCACAGCGACCTCCTCAAGGGTCGCTGCTGGTGGTTTCGCAACCTGGATACAACGACCACAGTGCCTGAATCGGCAAATTCAGCACAAGTTGCGTCAATATTGGCCGCCAAGTCATTGATTTACGATAGATTACGGCTCTATGGCGTCTGTTGATACAGTGATCCAGGATACCTCCACCATGGCTTTGCCAGGCTTGGGGCGCGCCTTGGTGTCCGCGGGAAAGCTGGGGCAAAAGGCTGCTGAAGACCTTTACAAGAAGGCGCAAAGTGGCCGAACCACGTTCATTGCTGAACTGACCGGCTCTGGTGCGGTGTCTGCCTACGATCTGGCGCACACCATGTCGACCGCGTTTGCCGCGCCGCTGCTGGATCTGGACGCCATTGACGTGCAGCGCCTGCCCAAGGACTTGCTGGACGCCAAGATTTGTGCGGACTTTCGCATCGTTGTGCTCAGCAAGCGGAACAACCGCCTTATGGTGGCCACCGCCGACCCAGCGGATCAACAGGCGGCCGAAAAGATCAAGTTCGCCACCCAGATGGGTGTCGACTGGGTGATTGCCGAATTCGACAAGCTCAGCAAGCTGGTGGAGTCCCAGTCGACCACGGCCAATGAGGCCATGGACAACATCATCGGCGGCGACTTCGAGTTCGACGAGATGACAGCCGATGCGGCTGTCACCGAAACCAGCGACAAGACCCTGTCGTCTGAAGTCGATGACGCCCCTGTTGTCAAATTTCTTCACAAGATGCTGCTGGACGCGTTCAACATGCGCGCCTCCGATCTGCACTTTGAACCCTATGAGCACAACTATCGGGTGCGATTTCGCATCGACGGCGAGCTCAGGGAGATTGCTTCACCACCCATAGCCATCAAGGACAAGCTCGCCTCGCGCATCAAGGTGATCTCCCGCATGGACATATCCGAGAAGCGTGTTCCCCAGGATGGGCGAATGAAGCTCAAGGTCGGCCCCGATCGGGTGATCGATTTCCGGGTCAGCTCCCTGCCGACCTTGTTTGGTGAAAAGATCGTGATCCGTATCCTGGATCCCAGCAGCGCCAAGGTGGGCATCGACGCCCTAGGTTACGAACCTGAAGAAAAAAAGCGTCTGATGGATGCCATCGGTCGCCCTTACGGCATGGTCTTGGTCACAGGTCCGACCGGCTCGGGCAAGACCGTGTCGCTCTACACCTGCCTGAACATCCTGAACAAGCCGGGCATCAACATTTCCACGGCGGAAGATCCCTCGGAAATCAACCTGCCAGGCGTCAACCAGGTCAACGTCAACGAAAAAGCTGGCCTGACGTTTGCTGCAGCGCTCAAGGCCTTCTTGCGTCAGGATCCCGATGTGATCATGGTTGGCGAGATCCGGGACCTGGAAACGGCGGACATCTCCATCAAGGCTGCACAAACGGGTCACATGGTGCTTTCGACCCTGCACACCAACGACGCCCCAACCACTCTCACTCGCATGATGAACATGGGCATCCCCACGTTCAACATCGCTTCCAGTGTGATCCTGATCACGGCGCAACGCCTGGCACGCCGGCTCTGCCCAACATGCAAAGCGCCGCTCGACGTGCCACGCAAGGCGCTGATCGACGCGGGGTTCAAGCCGGAAGACCTGGACGGCACCTGGACACCCTACAAGCCAGTGGGCTGCTCTGCCTGCAACAACGGCTACAAGGGTCGGGTGGGCATCTACCAGGTCATGCCCATTTCGGAGGAAATCCAGCGCATCATCCTCAAGGGTGGCAGTGCGCTCGATATCGCGCAACAGGCCGGCAAAGAAGGTGTGCGGACCCTGCGCGAGTCGGGGTTGCTCAAGGTACGGCAAGGCATGACTTCTCTGGAAGAAGTCTTGAGCGTCACCAACGATTAAGCCTGTACAGACCCACAACCCGAGGACCACATGGCAACCGCAGCATCCAAAAGCGTCAAGGACTTTGTTTTTGAATGGGAAGGCAAGGACCGCAACGGCAAACAGGTGCGGGGGGAAACCAGAGCCGTTGGTGAAAACCAGGTTCTGGCGGCGTTGCGGCGGCAAGGCATTGTCCCCGGCAAGATCAAAAAGCGGCGGATGAGCTCCGGCAAGCGCATCAAGCCCAAAGACATTGCCATTTTCACCCGGCAGCTGGCCACAATGATGAAGGCGGGTGTTCCCCTGCTGCAAGCCTTCGATATTGTCGGCCGGGGCAACCCCAATCCCAGCGTTTCGAAGTTGCTCAATGACATCCGGTCCGACGTCGAAACCGGCACTTCGCTGAGTGCTGCATTCCGGAAAAACCCGCTCTATTTCGATAGTTTGTATTGCAATCTGGTTGAAGCGGGTGAGGCCGCCGGTATTCTGGAAGAGCTGCTTGATCGGTTGGCTGTCTACATGGAAAAGACCGAAGCCATCAAGTCCAAGATCAAGTCGGCATTGATGTACCCAGTTTCGGTGATCATCGTCGCCTTTGTGGTCGTGGCCGTGATCATGATTTTCGTGATCCCGTCTTTCAAGCAGGTGTTTACTTCCTTTGGAGCCGATCTACCGGGCCCCACCTTGTTCGTCATCGCCATGAGCGAGTTCTTCACCGAATACTGGTGGCTGATTTTTGGCGGTCTGGGCGGCGGCTTCTACTTCTTCATGCAGGCTTGGCGACGCAACGAAAAGGTGCAACGCTTCATGGATCGGTTGATGCTCAAAATGCCCATTTTCGGGACCTTGGTCGAAAAATCCGTGATCGCCCGATGGACGCGCACCCTGTCCACCATGTTTGCGGCCGGCGTCCCGCTGGTCGAAGCACTCGACTCTGTGGGCGGTGCATCCGGGAACTCCGTCTATGCGATCGCCACCGACAAAATCCAGCAGGAAGTCTCGACGGGAACCAGTCTGACGAACGCCATGACGAATGCCAACCTCTTTCCCTCCATGGTCCTGCAGATGTGCGCCATTGGTGAAGAGTCCGGCTCCATCGACCACATGCTGGGCAAGGCAGCCGATTTTTATGAGGCAGAAGTGGATGACATGGTCGCAGGACTGTCCAGCCTGATGGAACCCATCATCATCGTCATTCTGGGCACCATCATCGGAGGCATCGTGGTGTCGATGTATCTGCCGATCTTCAAACTGGGTCAAGTGGTTTGATGCTGATGGTGGAGGCGCTCGACGCCCTGGCGCTGGGCACGCTCGGGCTTCTCGTGGGCAGTTTCTTGAACGTGGTGATCCACCGTCTGCCCAAGATGATGGAACTGCGATGGGCGGCCGAATGTGCCGAAATTCAAGGCCATTCATCCGAGGCCCTTTCGACGGTGGAAGCGCCGCCACGCTTCAACCTGATGGTGCCCCGTTCACGCTGCCCGCACTGCGGACACCAGATCCGCTGGTTCGAGAACATCCCGATCCTAAGCTACATCGCCTTGCGCGGTCGATGCGCCAGCTGCGAAGCCCGTATCAGCCCACGGTACCCCCTGATCGAATTGCTCAATGCAGCACTCTTTGCCTGGTGTGGCTGGCGCTGGGGACTGGGCTGGACCGCGCTGGCCTGGAGTGGTTTTGCAGCGGCCGTCCTGGCCTTGGCCTGCATCGACTGGGACACCACCTTGTTGCCAGACGACATCACCCTGCCCCTGCTGTGGGCCGGTCTTTGCGCAGCAGCGTTGGGGTTGAGCGGCACCACCCTGACCGCAGCACTCTGGGGGTCTGTGGCTGGCTACCTCTCCCTGTGGATGGTGTATTGGGCCTTCAAACTGGCCACGGGCAAAGAAGGCATGGGCTATGGCGATTTCAAGTTGTTTGCCGCGCTCGGCGCCTGGTTTGGCTGGCAGGCGCTGATCCCCGTCATCCTGATGGCGTCGCTCATCGGCGCAGCCATCGGGATCGCACTCAAAGTATTCCGTCAGCTGCGCGAGGGTGGCTACGTTCCTTTCGGTCCCTTTCTGGCGCTTGCCGGGCTGACGGCCATGATTTTCGGCCCCTCGTCCATTCTCGCCGCCATCGGACTTTGACCATGGCGGCCATGCGTCCAGCGCTGCGACTGGGGCTCACGGGCGGTATCGGCAGCGGAAAAAGCACGGTGGCACAGCTGTTGCAGGAACGCGGCGCCATTGTCATTGATGCCGATGCCATCTCACGAGCGTGTACCCAACCCGGTGGCAGCGCCATGCCTGCCGTGGTGCAATCGTTCGGCCCGACTTTCATAGCGCAAGACGGTTCACTGGATCGCCAACGCATGCGTGAACATGTCTTCACGAACCCGGATGCCCGTCGGTTGCTGGAGTCTATCGTGCACCCGCTGGTCGCTCAGGAAGTCCAGCGCCAGGCGAAAGCCGCCACATCCCACTGCCTGGTGTTTGACGTGCCGCTGCTTGTGGAATCGCCCCGCTGGCGACCCCAGCTGGACCTCGTGCTGGTGGTGGATTGCGAGACAGAAACACAGATTCGTCGGGTGGCTTCGCGCAGCGGCCTGGACCGGACAGCAATCGAAGGCATCATCAACAGTCAGAGTCCGCGCGAGGAGCGACTCGCCGCAGCAGACCTGGTGATCTTCAACAACGGCAATGAGACAGAGCCTTTGCGACGAACCGTCGGGCAGCTCGCTGATCAGATCGGGCTATGATGAAAGGCCTGCATACCAACGCCTTCTGCGAACCCCAGCCGCCGTGATCCTGTACGAATACCCCTTCAACGAACGCATTCGCACCTATCTGCGGCTGGAGCACCTGTTCCTGCGACTGGCGGAACTGCTGCCCCGCACCCAGGCGCTGGACCATCACTTTGCCATCCAGACCATTTTCGAGATCATGGATGTCGCATCCCGGGTCGACATGAAGTCGGATGTGCTCAAAGACATTGAGCGGCACAAACAGCAGCTCAACAGCTACCGTGGCAACCCGGCGATCTCTGAGCGCGCTCTGGACGATGTCATCGCGCAACTCGACACCTGCTTTGCCCAGCTCAACAACCTGCCTGGAAAAACCGGTCTGTCCCTGACCGAAAACGACTGGTTGATGAGCATCAGAAGCCGCATCGGCATCCCCGGTGGCACTTGCGAATTCGACCTCCCAGCCTACTTCCACTGGCAACATCACAGCGTCAAGCAGCGTCAAGCCGATCTGCAGCGCTGGGTCCAGACACTGACCCCCCTGGCAGAAGCGGTTGTTCTGCTGCTGAAGATGCTGCGCGATTCAGGTTCACCGCAAAAGGTGGTGGCTCCGGGTGGTCAATTCCAACAGAATCTGCCCCAGGGTCGAACTTTTCAGCTGCTGCGTCTCGGCATCAATCCCTCATTCGGTTTGATTCCGGAAATCAGCGGCAACCGGCTGTTGCTGTCGGTTCGATTGATGCGCCAGGGCGACGACGAACGCCTGCATCTGGCCCAGGAAGATGCATCTTTCGAGTTGACGCTCTGCGCCTGAAGCATTGATGCCGGAACCCGAATTCACCGTGAAAACCGTTGCATGCCCGGCCTGCAACGGTCCCAGCATCTACGCTCCCAGCAACATCTACCGACCGTTCTGCAGTGAGCGCTGCAAGAACCTGGACCTCGGAGCCTGGGCCAGCGAACGCTTCAAACTGCCTGAACAAACCCCCAACACCGATCCCGATTTTGAGCAGAGCTGACCTGGGCTGACGCCGCGTCTGACCGACTCAGGTGACCTGCTCTTCCATCAGCCATTCCAGCACCGGTACCGTGCCGGGCAGCACCGGTGAGCAGCGAGCGGGCAAACGCTCCCAGGCAAACGCCTGGCCCTCGTGCATCTGCAACTCACCCGACCAGTCATGCACCTTGCAGAAGTGCAGCCGCACCAGGGCATGGGGATAATCAACCAGTTTTTCGCGCCAAGGCAATGCGGCGCCGATCGTTAAGCCAATCTCTTCGATCAACTCGCGGCGCAAGGCCTGCTCCACCGTTTCTCCAGCTTCCAGCTTGCCGCCCGGAAATTCCCAATACCCCGCGTACACCTTACCCTCGGGTCGGCTCGTGAGCAGGAATTCACCGCCGGGTGCGATCAACACCCCGACAGCGACGTCAACGATTGGACGCTCGGGCGACGTGTCGCGCGAACGTTCCGCATCCACCACCAGCACCGGATCGTTCATGGTTTTAGCCAGGGCACCGGTCAGGCATTTCCTGCGGCATGGGTGCCCGCATAGTCGCGGGCAAACTGGTAGGCCACGCGGCCACTGCGGGACCCGCGCTCCAGTGCCCAGACCAAAGCTTGAGGCCGTGCCGCCTCAGTGTCACTGGGCGAAATGCCGAACGCTGAAAGCCACTGAGCCACGATGCTCAGGTACTCGTCCTGACTGAACGGGTAAAAGCTCACCCAGAGACCAAAGCGCTCGGACAGAGAAATTTTTTCTTCCACCACCTCGCCCGGATGCACTTCACCGTCGGGTGTGTGCGTGTAGCTGAGGTTTTCCTTCATGTACTCGGGCAGCAGGTGGCGGCGGTTGCTGGTGGCGTAGATCAAGACGTTCTGCCCGGCGGCAGATACCGAGCCATCCAGAATCGACTTGAGCGCCTTGTAGCCGGGCTCCCCATCTTCGAAGCTGAGGTCATCGCAAAACACGATGAAGCGTTCGGGACGATCGGCCACCACATCGACGATGTCGGGCAGATCCACCAGATCGGTTTTGTCCACCTCGATCAGTCGAAGGCCCTGACCTGCAAACTCATTGAGACAGGCCTTGACCAGCGACGACTTGCCGGTGCCACGTGCCCCGGTCAGCAACACGTTGTTGGCCGGCAGACCTTTCACGAACTGCAGGGTGTTTCGCTGAATCTTGTCTTTCTGACCGTCAATTTCCTGCAGGTCGTCCAGGCGCATGTGGGCCACATGCCGCACCGGCTCCAGCACGCCGTGGCCAGTGCTGCGTTTGCGGTAGCGGTAGGCCACCGAGGCCTTCCAGTCCGGCGCACCCAGCGGTTGGGGCAGCACCGCTTCAATGCGGGTGATCAGCTGTTCGGCCCGTTCGATCAGGCGTTCAAATTTTTCGTTCATCGCATGCCCTCAGCGCACAAGGAAACCTTCCCGAGACATCGCAGAACCGGCCTTGCCACGCTGCAGATGTCGCCCCCTAAGGGAGCCCGCGCACAGCGCGGCGGGAGAGGGTCAAGATCTGTAGTCGGCGTTGATCGTCACGTAGTCGTGGCTGAAGTCGCACGTCCAGACCGTCTCCACCGCTGTCCCGCGGCCGAGACCAATGCGGACCAGGATCTCGGCTTCCTTCATCACGCGCTGGCCGTCTTCCTCGCGGTAGTCCGGATGGCGACCGCCCGCCGTGACCACGTGCACGTCACCCAGATGCAGCTCGATCCGGGTGGCATCCAGATCGGCAATGCCGGCGTACCCGACCGCCGCCAGGATGCGGCCAAGATTTGGATCGCTGGCAAAAAAGGCCGTCTTGACCAACGGCGAATGGGCCACCGCATAAGCGACTTGCAGACATTCGGTAGATGAGCCGCCACCTTCCACCCGCACGGTGATGAACTTGGTTGCGCCTTCGCCATCACGCACGATGGCGTGGGCCAGAAACTGGGCCACCTCGGTCAGTGCAACCAGCAAGGCCTGCCCCTCGGCACTGTCCAGCGAAGCTACCAATGCATTGCCGGCCTGGCCTGTGGCCACCACCACGAAGGAATCGTTGGTGGAGGTGTCTCCATCCACCGTCACGCGATTGAACGAACTGTCGGCCAAGCGCTTGGCCAGCGTGTTCATCAAGGCAGGCGCCACGGCTGCGTCGGTGGCCACGTAGCCCAGCATGGTCGCCATGTTGGGCCGGATCATGCCCGCACCCTTGGCAATGCCGCTCACCGTCACGGTCTTGCCACCCACCACAGTCTGGCGGCTGATGGCTTTGGGCAGGGTGTCGGTGGTCATGATCCCCTCAGCCGCCTTGAGCCATTGCGAACCGGTGGCACCCTCCGCGCCACCAGCATCCGACAACGCAGCAGGCAGTCCAGCCAGCAGACGGTCCAGAGGCAAGGGCTCCATGATCACGCCAGTGGAAAAGGGCAGCACCTGCTCGTGTTGCACGCCCAGAGCCAGCGCCATGGCATTGGCGGTCTGGCGCGCGTTCTGCAGCCCCGGCTCCCCCGTCCCGGCATTGGCGTTGCCCGTGTTGATGACCATGGCACGGATGCCCTGCCCCGCCGCCAAATGATCCTGACACACCTGTACTGGCGCCGCTGCGTAGCGGTTTTGCGTGAAAACAGCGCCAACTGCAGAGCCCTCATCCAGGAGAAACACAGTCAGGTCCTTGCGACCGACCTTGCGGATCCCCGCTTCGGCGACGCCAATGCGCACACCGGCAACCGGCAACAGATCCTCAGCTTGGGGTGCGGTGTAGTTCACAGCCATGGCAACAGACTCCAGATTGAAAAACGCAAAGATCGAAGGGTATTCACGTCAGACCTCCAAGGAACTGGCTTGGCCAGGCCGCGGGCGTTGTCCCCCTGAGAGGTGGCGTCAGCCGCGCAAGGGGGATCAAGTCAACAAACCGTGGCAGTGCTTGTATTTTTTTCCACTACCGCACGGACATGGGTCGTTGCGCCCAACACGCGCCACGGCAGGGTCACTGCCTGCAGGACCTGCATCACCTGCGCCGGGCCGGCTCTCGACGTCGCCCGTTTCAGTGGGCGCGGTGTAGGTCACATTGGCGATCTGTTCGCCACGTGCTTCCATCTGCTCCGCCTCTTCGGTGATCTGTTCTGCCGACTGCACGCGCACATTCATGAGGATGCGGCTGACATCGTTCTTCACGCTGTCGAGCAACTGACCAAACAGCACAAAAGCTTCGCGCTTGTATTCCTGTTTTGGCTGTTTCTGCGCGTAGCCGCGCAAATGAATGCCTTGACGCAGGTAGTCCAGCGCCGAAAGGTGTTCACGCCATTGGCTGTCGATGGTCTGCAGCAGCACCATGCGTTCGAACTGGGTGAAATTCTCTTCTCCCACCATGCCGACCTTCTGATCAAACACGCCCTTGGCCGCGACCAGCACACGCTCGACAATCTCTTCGGCATCGATGGACTCGGCATCCGAAACCCACGAAGCCACCGGCGCATCGACCGACCACTGCTCGCGCAACACGCGCTCCAAACCCGGCAGATCCCACTGCTCTTCCACACTGCCTTCGGGCACGTACTCGCGCACCAGGTCGGTGAAGCAGCCATCGCGCAACGAATCGATCTGGGCGCGCAGGCTTTCCGCATCGAGGATGTCGTTGCGCTGCTGGTAGATCACTTTGCGCTGGTCGTTCGACACGTCGTCGTATTCGAGCAGTTGCTTGCGGATGTCGAAGTTGCGCGCCTCAACCTTGCGCTGCGCGCTCTCGATGCTGCGCGTGACGATGCCGGCCTCGATCGCCTCGCCCTCGGGCATCTTCAGGCGTTCCATGATGGCGCGCACCTTGTCGCCGGCGAAGATCCGCATCAGCGAGTCGTCCAAGCTCAGGTAGAAGCGCGATGAGCCCGGGTCGCCCTGGCGGCCCGAGCGCCCGCGCAACTGGTTGTCGATGCGGCGGCTCTCGTGGCGCTCGGTGGCGATGATGCGCAAGCCACCCAGTGCCTTGACCTTTTCGTGGTCCAGCTGCCATTGCTGGCGCAGCGATTCGACGCGCGAAACCTTGGTCGCTTCGTCGAGCGACTCGTCACCCTCAATGGCTGCGGTCATCTTCTCCAGGTTGCCGCCGAGCACGATGTCGGTGCCGCGACCCGCCATGTTGGTGGCGATGGTGATGGCACCGGGGCGCCCGGCCTGGACAATGATGTCGGCCTCGCGGGCGTGCTGCTTGGCGTTGAGCACCTCGTGAGGCAGGTTTTCCTTCACCAGCAGCGCTGCAATGATTTCCGAGTTTTCGATCGACGAAGTCCCCACCAGCACCGGCTGACCACGCTCATGGCACTCGCGGATGTCTTCGATGGCGGCAGTGTATTTTTCAGGTGTCGTCTTGTAGACGCGGTCGAGCTGGTCGGTGCGTTTGCTGATCCGGTTGGGCGGAATCACCACGGTTTCCAGGCCATAGATCTCCTGGAATTCGTAGGCTTCGGTGTCGGCCGTACCGGTCATGCCCGAGAGCTTGCCGTACAGGCGGAAATAGTTCTGGAACGTGATGGATGCCAGCGTCTGGTTTTCCGGCTGGATCGCGACACCCTCCTTCGCCTCCACCGCCTGGTGCAGGCCATCGCTCCAGCGGCGGCCCGACATCAGGCGCCCGGTGAACTCGTCCACGATGACAATCTCGCCACCCTGGTTCACGTAGTGCTGGTCCCGGTGATAGAGGTGGTGTGCTTTCAGCGAGGTCACCAGGTGGTGCATCAGGGCGATATTGGCCGGGTCGTAGAGCGATGCGCCCTCGGGCAACAGGCCGGCCTGGCTGAGCAGGCGCTCGGCGTTCTCGTGACCTTGTTCGGTCATGTGGATCGCGTGCGATTTTTCATCAACCGTGAAGTCGCCCGGCTTGGTCACGCCCTCACCGGTGCGCGGGTCGGCCTCGCCTTCCTGGCGGGTCAGGTGCGGGATCAGTTGCTTGATCGCCATGTAGACCTGCGTCTGGTCTTCCGCCTGGCCACTGATGATCAGCGGCGTGCGGGCCTCGTCGATCAGGATCGAGTCCACCTCGTCCACGATGGCGTAGTTGAGCCCCCGTTGCACGCGGTCACCGGCCTCGTAGACCATGTTGTCGCGCAGGTAGTCGAACCCGTATTCGTTGTTGGTGCCGTAGGTGATGTCGGCGCGGTAGGCAGCCTGCTTCTCTTCGCGCGGCGCCTGCGGCAGGTTGATACCCACCGTGAGTCCGAGGAAGGTGTACAGCCTGCCCATCCACTGGGCATCGCGACTGGCCAGGTAGTCGTTGACCGTCACCACGTGCACACCTTTGCCGGTGAGCGCGTTCAGGTACACCGGCAGCGTGGCGGTCAGCGTTTTGCCCTCACCCGTGCGCATTTCAGCCACTTTGCCATGGTGCAATGCCAGGCCACCGACCAGCTGCACATCAAAATGGCGCATCTTCATCACACGCTTGCTGGCTTCACGCACCAACGCAAACGCCTCCGGCAACACCGACTCCAACGCCTCACCATCCGCTATGCGGCGCTTGAAAACTTCGGTCTGGGCCTTGATGTCTTCGTCACTGAGTTTTTCGAACTGCGGTTCAAGGCCATTGATCCGCTCCACCGTTTTGCGATAGTTCTTGAGCAAGCGGTCGTTGCGACTACCAAATATTTTGGTGAGAATGTTTGTGGCCATACATGCGGGCCTGCACCGACAACGTGCCAAGACGTGCGGGACAGGTAAAAGGGAATCGGAGGGCTCTTGCCAGCGGTTGCGGCACAAAGGCGGTAAACCCCTGATGTGCCTGCAATTGCTGCTCTTTCAAGAGCAAAGTAGGGATTTTAACTGGCGCACCAAGACGCACTCACTGCTTGCGAGGACCTCTCGGTGCCAGCTGCGCCGCCGCGAGGTTTTCACCCGCGTCCAGGAAACGCCTGGGATCTTGCACAACCCCTGATACCCAGACCTCAAAGTGCAAATGAGGTCCTGTCGATCGACCGGTGGAGCCGACCTCTGCGATCTTCTGCCCGCGCTTGACGATGTCGCCCTTCCTGACCAGCACGCGGGAGGAATGTGCGTAGCGGGTGATCAGATCGTTGCCGTGATCGATTTCCACCATGTTCCCATAGGCGGGGTGGGCCTCCTGCACAACCACCACACCACCAGCCGCAGCAAGAATCGGGGTCCCCGTGTCCGCGGGAAAATCCAGTCCCGTGTGCATGGCCGAACGTCCGGTGATGGGATCAATGCGGAAACCGAAAGGAGAGCCCACCTGGACCCCCTGCACAGGCTCCTCGGTGGGCACCATGGTGCGCAGGATCTTCTGATCAAACAAGCGGGATTCCACCACGGTCAACCAATCGACTCTCGACCCGGTGTTGCGGTCGAGCTGATCCATGGCCGCCATCAGTTCATCGACCGTCAGATCACGACCGCCTACCAGAGCACCGCCTGAACCCGCAGGAAGCTTGAATTCCTGGGGATTGATGCCCGCCAAGCCCGCCACACGCTCGCCTAGCGATTCAATTTGCACCATGCGGCCTTGCATTTCGCCCAGCTTGCGCGCCATCGCATCCAGGTTCTCTCGCATGTAAAGCTCCTTGGAGTCCAGTTCTCCTTGGGTCACCAAACGCGCAACAGAACCAAAACCGGGCCAACCCTGGCGAACACCTTCCAGAAAGACCCAGTGGTAGGCAGCCACCGCGCCCAGCATCAACAACAAGGACGCGAACGCTCCCATGGCAACCAGTCTGATACCGTTCAGGTGCAACGCCCGACTCTTGGCGAGCCAGGCATCCGTGATAATGATGTGCACGTTTCAAACCTTTCTGACGGTAACGGGTCAGCCCCGAGATACCCCATGCCCGAACACCGATTTCAGACCCAGTTCAGCCTGGAACAAGCTGCCAGTGCCGCCCCCACGCTGACCGCGTTGCGCGAACGAATCCGTGAATCCCAACGGTGCCTGGAACAGATCCAGCACCTGATTCCGGCTGCACTGCGGCGACAGGTTCAAGCCGGCCCCATACATGAAACCGAATGGTGTCTGCTGGTCAGCAGCGCCGCCGCCTCAACCAAATTGCGCCAGTTGCTTCCGGCCCTGCAGCAGACCCTCACGCACCAAGGCGCCCGCGTCAGCAGTATTCGAATCAAGGTGCAGACACCTCAACGCTGAACCTTGCGCAGAGAGTAGCCACTGCCTCGCAACAACGAAACCCGAACACCCTTCAAATGGTGCCGCTTGTCTGACTCGAACAGACGACCTATCGCTTACAAGGCGAGTGCTCTACCAACTGAGCTAAAGCGGCGGGTATTCAGTTGTTGATTTTACTTGACCCGTTTGAGCGTCGGACGCCCACCACCCTGGTTCGGACCACGGGGTGGCGGTTCATCCGTCGCCGCAGACTTGGCCTCTGCCGTTTGATCACTGGGCACCGCGCGCAGATTGGCCCGCTCGGCGTCCTCGACTCGAACAGGCGCCAACACCGCATCCGAAGGCGGGAGACCGGCAAAGCTGCCCGCAGCAGGTGCAGGAAACGCCATGCCTTGTCCATTTTCACGCGCATAGATCGCAACAACGTGATCGATGGGAACCACGATCTCCCGTGCAACGCCACCGAACCGTGCCTTGAATTCGATGAACTCATTGCCCAAACGCAGCGAGCTGGTCGCGTCGAAACTCACATTGAGAACGATTTCGCCATTCTTCACAAACTCCATCGGTACCTTCACAGACCCATCCACCTGGACGGCGATATAGGGTGAAAACCCGTTATCGACACACCACTCGTGCAACGCGCGGATGAGGTAAGGACGGGTGGAAGGGCTGTCCTGATCAGGGAGGCTCATGGATGTATGAAGGTCTGTCTCGTCAACAGGTGATGGCGAAAGCCGCCACGACCCATCACTTGCGCATGACCTTTTCAGAAGGCGTCAGTGCTTCAATGTAGGCCGGACGCGAAAAAATGCGTTCGGAGTACTTGAGCAGCGGCGCTGCATTCTTGCTCAGTTCGATGCCATAGAAGTCCAGCCGCCAGAGCAGCGGCGCGATAGCCACATCGAGCATTGAGAAGTTGTCACCCAGCATGAACTTGTTCTTCAGGAACACCGGCGCAAGCTGGGTCAGGCGGTCACGGATGTGGGCGCGTGCCTTTTCCAGCGCCTTGTCGTTGCCTTTCGTGCTGCGAGATTCCAGCACGGACACGTGGGCAAACAGCTCTTTCTCGAAGTTCAGCAAAAACAGCCGCACACGTGCACGGTCCACGGGGTCACCGGGCATCAGCTGGGGGTGAGGGAAACGCTCATCAATGTACTCGTTGATGATGTTCGATTCGTACAGGATCAGGTCACGCTCAACCAGAATGGGCACTTGGCCATATGGGTTCATGACGCTGATGTCTTCGGGCTTGTTGTACAGGTCCACATCGCGGATCTCGAAATCCATGCCCTTCTCAAACAGGACGAAGCGGCAGCGGTGGGAATAGGGACAAGTCGTGCCCGAATACAAAACCATCATAGAGGAGTCTCCTTAATGCAAAAACAGTGGCCGACCTGACCGCTCGTGTGCGGCAACAGGCCAACCACTGTGGATTTTCAGGCCATTCGGATCAAACCGGAAGCCCGAAGCGGTGCGTGAGTTACTTGACGTCTTTCCAGAAAGAGGCATTCAGACGCCATGCCACCACGGTGAACAGCGCCAGAAAGAGCATCACCCAGACGCCCAGGCGCACCCGGGTATTTTGGGCTGGTTCGCCCATCCATTGCAGGTAGGCCACCAAGTCGCCCACATTCTGATCGTATTCAGCGGCGCTCAAGGTGCCCGCTTTGCCCTGCTCCCAGCTCTTTAGCACGTCCACTTCGTGACCATGGCTGGTCACTTTTTCCATGACGGGCTTGCGCTCGCCCTGGAGCTCCCACAGCGGATGGGGCATGCCGATGTTCGGAAACACCAGGTTGTTCCAGCCAGTGGGCTTGGTTTCGTCGCGGTAATAGCTGCGCAGCAAGGTGTAGAGGTAGTCTGCACCGGAATAACCCGCACCGGAACGCGAGCGCGCGATCACGGTCAGGTCGGGCGGATTGGCACCAAACCACTCTTTCGCCTGGCGGGGATCGATCGACGCCTTCATCGTGTCACCAATCTTGTCGGTGGCGAAGGTCAGGTTCTCTGCGATCTGTTTGTCGGTCAGGCCAATGTCGCGCAGTCGGTTGTAGCGCATGAAGGCCGCCGAATGACAACTCAGGCAGTAGTTGACAAAGATCTTGGCGCCGTTTTGCAGCGCGGCCACGTCGTTGGTTCGGTTGGGCGCCTTTTCAATCGGCACGCCAAAACCGCCTGCAGCCAGTGCGCTGGCCGAAAGCCCCAGAGCCAGTGCAAAGCCCAGAAGGATTTTTTTCATTTGCTTGATTCTCCGCTTGTGCTGGTGTGTCTCAGTGAGGCTTGAAGTTGATGCGGCTCGGCACCGGCTTGAACTCGCCGAGCCGACTCCACCAGGGCATCAGCAGGAAGAAGCCAAAGTAGAACAGGGTACCGACCTGCGAAACGCGCTCACCCACCGGCGACGGCGGCAGCACACCCAGGTAGCCCAGGATGAGGAAGTTGATGACGAACACGGCATACAACCACTTGTTCCAGTTCGGGCGGTAGCGGATCGACTTGACGGGGCTGTTGTCCAGCCAAGGCAGGAAGAACAGGATGATCACGGCGCCACCCATGGCGACCACACCCCAGAACTTGGCGTCAATGGCCATCATCAGCGCCACGAGCACCACGGCACCACCCACCACAGCACCCTTCATGACGAGGCTGAGTTTGGCTTTGGCCACGCCCAGCAACGCGCCCAGCAAAACGCAGGCGATCAAGGCATACATCATTTCACTGGTGATCGCACGCAGCATCGAATAGAACGGCGTGAAGTACCAGACCGGCGCAATGTGCAGCGGCGTCACCAGCGGATCGGCCGGGATGAAGTTGTTGAACTCCAGGAAGTAGCCGCCGAACTCGGGCGCGAAGAACACGATCGCCGAGAACACCATCAGGAACAACGACACGCCAAAGATGTCGTGCACGCTGTAATAGGGATGGAAGGGAATGCCGTCGACCGGATGACCATGGGCGTCTCTCGGTGCGCCGGGGCCCTTGATCTCTACGCCGTCCGGGTTGTTGGAGCCCACTTCGTGCAGCGCAATGATGTGCGCCACCACCAGGCCCAGCAGCACCAGCGGCACGGCGATCACGTGGAAACTGAAGAAACGGTTGAGCGTGGCATCACCGACCACAAAGTCACCGCGGATCAGCAGAGCCAGATCGGGACCAACAAAGGGGATGGCCGAAAACAGGTTCACGATCACCTGGGCACCCCAGTAGGACATCTGACCCCAAGGCAGCAGGTAGCCCATGAAGGCTTCAGCCATCAGCACCAGGAAGATGGCGCAGCCGAACACCCAGACCAGTTCACGCGGCTTGCGGTAAGAACCATAGATCAGGCCCCGGTACATGTGCAGGTAGACCACGATGAAGAACGCCGATGCGCCTGTGGAATGCATGTAGCGGATCAACCAGCCCCAGGGCACGTCGCGCATGATGTACTCGACCGAGGCGAACGCGAGGTTGGCGTCGGGCTTGTAATGCATCACCAGAAAGATGCCGGTGACGATCTGGATCACCAGCACCAGCAGGGCCAGCGAGCCGAAGATGTACCACCAGTTGAAGTTTTTTGGTGCGTAGTACTCGGCCATGTGCTCATTGAAGAGCTTGGACAGCGGGAACCGGTTATCGACCCAGTTCAGTGCTTTCTGGCCCAGCGGGGCGTCGGGGGAAATTTCTTTGAATTCAGCCATGGATTGCCTCTGTGGTCGGTTGCCTGCGGGTGCCGGTCAGGCCTTTTCTTCGCCAATCAGCAGCGTTGTGTCTGAAAGGTAGTAGTGGGGCGGCACTTCCAGGTTGTCGGGGGCCGGCTTGTTTTTGAACACGCGACCGGCAACGTCGAAAGTGGAACCATGACAGGCACACAGGAAGCCGCCAACCCAGTCGTCCGGCAGCGATGGCTGCGGGCCGGGCGTGAGCTTGTCGCCGGGCGAGCAGCCCAGGTGGGTGCAGATGCCGACGCCGACAAAGACCTCGGGCTTGATCGAGCGGTGACGGTTCAGCGCGTAAGCGGGAGTCGGAACCGACTTGCGCTCCGAATTGGGATCGGCCAGCTGTGGCTCGATTTTCTCCAGATCGGCCAGCTGCTGTTCGCTGCGGCGCATGATCCAGACGGGCTTGCCACGCCATTCGGCCACCATCTTGGTGCCGGGCAACAGGCCGGAAATATCCACTTCAACAGCCGCCCCTGCCGCCTTGGCTCGCTCGGAAGGCTGAAACGTGCTCACAAAAGGAACGGCGACGGCAGCTGCTCCCACACCACCCATGGCGCAGGATGTGATCAGCCACGTGCGGCGGCTGTTGTCCACAGTCGCATCAACGGTTGCTTCACTCATGAGGATCTTTCAATGACGGTTCGTGACGGAAATACTAGGGGCAACCCTGCATTGTACCGGAGCGTAACAAGGCCATTTTTGGCTACCGAGGCACTTCGCGCCGTATTGTGGCTCGGCACCGGAACCCGGCTGTTGACCTGAGTCAGTGGTTGGAATTGAAAGACCAGCACCTACGCGCCCCATGGGAAAATGATTTCACTGGCACAGGAAGTGGCCAGGCAGTTGTTCAACCATCTTCAGAGGTGTCGGCATGGGCATGATGCAGGAATTCAAGGAATTTGCCGTCAAAGGCAACGTGATCGACCTGGCTGTCGGCGTGATCATTGGTGGCGCGTTTGGCAAAATCGTCGGCTCACTGGTGGAAGACGTGATCATGCCCATCGTGGGGTCCATCTTCGGCAAACTGGATTTCGCCAACCTTTACGTCGTTTTGGGCACGGTACCTGAAGGCACAGCACCCACACTGGCTGCGCTCAAGGAGGCGGGCGTGCCTACCCTAGCCTACGGCAACTTCATCACCGTCGCCATCAACTTCTTGATTCTCGCGTTCATCATTTTCATGATGGTCAAACAGATCAATCGCATGAAACGCGAAGAACCAGCTGCTCCAGCGCCTGCACCCACCCCTGAAGATGTGGTGCTGCTGCGCGAGATCCGCGACAGCCTGCGCAAGTAAACGCTCGCTGGATTACACGTGGGGAGAGATGCCGCGTTGGCGCGGCTCCTCTCATTTTTTTCATGTGTGACTTGACGCAGTCATCTGCAGCGCGGCGTCGATCGCTGCCAACAAGCTGGCGGCACTCGCACGCCCGGTTCCGGCCAAGTCGAAGGCCGTACCGTGGTCGGGACTGGTGCGCACAAACGGCAGTCCCAAAGTGGTGTTCACACCATGCTCCAGCCCCAGCAGCTTCACCGGAATGAGTCCCTGATCGTGGTACATGGCCACCACCACATCAAAACCGCCCTGACGGGCCCGCATGAACACCGTGTCGGGTGCGTGCGGCCCGCTGACCTGCATTCCTTCTTGCACCGCTTGTTGCACGGCCGGCGCGATGATGTCCAGCTCTTCCCGCCCAAACAGCCCGCCTTCACCTGCGTGCGGGTTGAGCCCCGCCACGGCGATGCGCGCCAGCGGCAGGCCGCACAGGCGGAAATGCCCGTTCGTGATCCTCAGCGTCTGCAAGATGCGCTCCACCGTCACCGCCTCCAGCGCCTGCCGCAGCGAAACATGGATGCTCACGAGCACCGTGCTCAGCCCGGGGCAACTCAGCATCATGCGCACTGGCAAGGCGTCAACGGACACACCCTGGTGCGCGGCAGCCAGCGCCTGAAGGAACTCTGTGTGGCCCGGGTGCGAGACCCCAGCCGCGGCCAGCGCCTCCTTGTGGATGGGCGCGGTCACCACCGCCCTGGCCTCCCCCTTGAGCGCCGCTTCGGCAGCAAACCGGATGCAATCAGCCGCTGCCCTGCCCGCCAGGGCGTCTATCCGCCCCCAGGCTACAGGCTGCTTCAACTTGCAGGCCTGAATGACAGACACACGACCCTCAGTCATTTCACCCCAGGGCGAGAGGTCGGGAATTTGGACAAAACCCAGCGTCGCACGATCATCATTCGCATCGTTTGCCAGCGCCGCGCGTTCCAGCGTTGCCATGTCGCCCACCACCACCAGCTGACGCTGCAGCTCTGGCCGCTCGCGCAAAGCTTTTGCGATAATTTCGGGTCCAATGCCCGCCGGATCGCCCATGGTCACCAACACGGGGATGCGCGGTGCGGTTGACGCTTGCTTTGACGAGTTCATACCGCCTCCCTGGTTCAGGCCGGATTGGGAATGTCGATAAAGACGTGTTGCAAACCCAGCTCTGCGGCCACATGGCCGGCCACTGCGGGTGCGCCGTAACGTTCGGAGGCATGGTGCCCGCAGGCGATATAAGCCACCCCGCATTCCCGGGCATAGTGGGCTTGTGGCTCTGAGATTTCTCCGGTGATGAACGCGTCGGCGCCTGCCGCAATGGCGGATTCGAAATACCCTTGAGCACCGCCAGTGCACAGGGCAATTCGTTCAATGGGTCGGTCCGGCTCGGCCACCAGGGTCACCGGCCGGCCCAGCGCCTGGGCGACATGCTCAGCCAGCGCGGACGCAGAAGCCATGGAATACAGCCCCAGGAAGCCCAGAGACTGCTCACCAAACCGGCTCTCGGGGCCCTCTTGCACTTCAATACCCAAATGTCGGGCCAACTGCGCGTTGTTGCCCAGCGAGGGGTGGGCATCGAGCGGCAAATGGTAGGCAAACAAGTTGATGTCGTGCGCCAGCAACCGCGCTAGGCGTTGCTTCATCCATCCGGTGACCCGCCCATCCTGCCCTCGCCAGAAAAGTCCATGGTGGACCAAGATGGCATCGGCGTTCTCCGCGATGGCGGCATCGATCAAAGCCAGGCTCGCGGTGACACCGGAAACCAGCTTCCTCACTTCGCCCCGCCCCTCCACCTGCAGCCCATTGGGGCCATGGTCGCGAAACAACGCGGGCTGCAACAGCCCGTCAAAAGACGACAGCAGGGTCGTGCGAGTGACGTGAGATCCTGAGGAGTTCATGAGCAGGGGGTCAGCAAGGGTACAAGTCCGGCAAACGCACGATGCGCCTGCCAAGTACTGGCCTTATTCTGACAGCCCCTGTGTTGAGCGGCGCCCTGATGCGGGCCCACTCGAGCGCGCGAAACTCAGCGCTGAGCGCCTTGGGCACGCTCGGATTCAGCCATCTTTCGCATGAAAAAGCGGTAAAACCAGATCGCCATACCGATCATGAAGAGGATGCCGGCAATGCTGAACAGGCCGTAATCGGTTGAAAAAAGATCCGCCATGGCTTTCATTGGGTACTCCATTCCTTGCTTGATAGACCGCCATTGCAACCGGTGTGGACATCACCCGCATTGACGTGCATCAAGCGGGCTGAACTCTGAACACAAGAGTCCATATGCAGCACAATGAGGTCAAGCGGCATGACCCACTCCCAAGTGGCCGCAACCCTTGACCTGAAATTCCCGATCCGACATGAAACGACTCTGGCTGGTTTTTGCCCAATCCGTGACCGTGCTGCTGGCAGCTCTTTTTGTAGTCGCCACGCTGAAGCCCGAGTGGCTGAACCGCCAACCCACATTCGCCTCGGTGGTCCCTGTGCTGGAGGCCCCCGCACCGAGAAATGCCCTGCCAGCGACCAACAGTTTCAGCGCTGCCGCGCGTGCCGCCTCACCTGCGGTGGTCAGCATCAATACCAGCAAAGCCGCAGAGGTCGGGAGCCAGAATGCAGACCCCTGGTTCCGCTTCTTTTTCGGTGAACAGGGGAATACGCAGCCCCAGGCGGGTCTGGGTTCCGGAGTGATCGTCAGCCCCGCGGGCTACATCCTGACGAACAACCATGTGATCGAAGAAGCCGACCAGATCGAGGTCATCCTCAACGATGGTCGCAAAAGCGCAGCTCAGGTGATCGGGACCGATCCCGAAACCGATCTCGCGATTCTGAAAGTCGACTTGAAGGATCTGCCGGTGATCACGCTGGGCGATTCCGACGCTCTTGCCATTGGGGATCAGGTTCTGGCCATCGGCAACCCTTTCGGTGTAGGCCAAACCGTGACCAGCGGCATCGTCAGCGCGCTGGGACGCACACAGCTCGGCATCAACACCTTTGAAAACTTCATCCAGACCGATGCGGCCATCAACCCAGGCAACTCGGGTGGCGCGCTGGTGGACACCAATGGCCACCTGATGGGGATCAACACCGCCATCTACTCGCGCTCAGGTGGCTCCATGGGGATCGGTTTTGCCATTCCAACTTCGACCGCACGCAGCGTGCTGGACGCCATCGTGCGCGATGGTCAGGTCACTCGCGGCTGGATCGGCGTGGAGCCTCAGGACCTGACGCCGGAGCTGGCCGAGAGCTTTGGTTTGGCGTCAGGCACGGGCGTCATCATCACCGGCGTGTTGCAGAATGGACCGGCTGCGCAGGCTGGCATCCGGCCTGGGGATGTGATCGTGGGTGTCGCGGGTCGCAATGTCACCAATGTGGCGCAATTGCTGTCTGCCGTTGCCTCGCTTCAACCGGGCACGCCGGCCAAGCTGGATGTCGTGCGCAAGGACGGAAAAAGCAGCGTTGACATCACCCCTGGAAAGCGCACCCCGCCATCCCGACAGGTCGAGTGAAATCCAAGCTTGGCACTGGCCCCACCGATCAGACCGGGCCACCCAACGGAAAATCAAATCACTTCGCGGGCGCGTCTTCAGCTGGCGTTTCAGGCGCAGCGGTGTTCTTGATGAACCACTGCGCGCCCCAGATGCCCACTTCATACAGCAGGCACATGGGCACCGCCAGCGCGAGCTGTGAAATGACGTCCGGCGGCGTCACCACAGCGGCGATGACAAACGCGACGACGATGAAATAGCCGCGAAACTCCTTGAGTTTCTGAACCGTCACCATGTTTGTCTTCACCAACAACACCACCACGATGGGCACCTGGAACGCCAGACCAAAGGCCAGGTAAAGCGACAGAATGGCTTCCACGTACGACGCAATATCGGGCGTGGCCGCGACGCTGGCGGGTGTGAACTGCTGGATGAAGCCAAACATCTTGTCGAGCACGAACAACTGCACAAAGGCAATGCCCACGTAGGCCAGCAGGCTGCCCAGCACGATCAGTGGAATCGCAAAGCGCTTTTCATGGCTGTAAAGGCCCGGGGCCACAAAGGCCCAGATCTGGTACATCCACCACGGCAACGACAGCAGCAGGGCCGCCATGGCCAGCACCTTGATGGGCACGAAAAACGGAGAAAACACGCCCACTGCGATCAGCTTGGCACCCGGTGGCATGTGGGCCCTGATCGGCGTCGCGATCAGGTCGATCAGCCCACTGGGGCCCGGCCAGAAGGCCAGCAGCGCCATGCAGATGGCCAATCCCACAATGCCGTAGAGCAGCCGATCACGCAGCTCCATCAGGTGCTGGACAAAAGGCTGCTCGGAACCGGCGAGCTCGTCGGTGGAATCTTTGGGGTCGGACATCAACGGGGAGCGGTAGTGGAGCGAGGACGGAAACGCGCCACGCGCGCGGCACCCGACTGGGTGCGGGTACGGATGCCCGTGCGGGCCTTGTACCACTGGGGCATGGCCTTCTGCTTGATGCGCCAGTTCTTCTTGGGGTGCTTGTAGGCCGGGTGCAGGTCGGAGCCGATGGAGCCCAGCGCCTCATCGTAAGAGGCCGTATTGCCGTCCAGGCCGGCGGTGGCTTCGGACCACGATTTTTCGAAGTCACCGGCACCGGTCTGCACCGACGATTCGACATCACGGGCAGCACTCTCGACCGACTCCTTCATCTTCTTGAGCTCTTCAAGCTCCATCGAACGGCTCACCTCGGCCTTCACGTCTGAAACGTAGCGCTGGGCCTTGCCCAGCAAAGCGCCCACGGTGCGCGCCACGCGGGGCAGCTTTTCAGGACCGATGACGATCAGCGCCACCGCCCCGATGAGGGCGAGCTTGGAAATGCCCAGATCAATCATGTGTCGGCCATCCGGAAATCAAGGCTGGCGCGGGTCCACCCCGCGCCGAGGTCACAACGGTTCAGAGAACAACCGCAGGTGTCACAAACTCAGCTTTTTTGCTTGGCTTCGACGTCGATGGTGTTTTTGTCGGCCCGCGTGTCTTGCGTCACCTGACCAGGAGGCGTCGGGGTGGCGTCAGCCGAGCTCTGGCCACCCTCCTTGATGCCATCCTTAAAACCCTTGACTGCTCCACCCAAGTCCGAGCCAATGTTCTTGAGCTTCTTTGTCCCGAACACCATCACGACGATCAGCAGCACGATCAGCCAGTGCCAAATCGAGAAGGAACCCATAATTTTCTCCAGATATAGAAATAGAGCGTTGGACGCTGTGGGTGGGATTCTAAGCCCGGGTCAGAGTTCAGAAGCCCCTCAAAGGGAATTCCCGCGCCTCCGCCAAGTACCCACCGCAGCCGTTGTCAACCCCGCAACCAGGGACGTGGTCCGCCCATGATGTGCACATGCAGATGCCGCACTTCTTGCCCACCTTCGGTGCCGGTGTTGCACACCATGCGGAATCCACCATCGGGATACGGATTGCACCCCTGTTCCAGAGCGAGTTTCGGTGCGAGCACCATCATGCGCCCCATCAGGCGCTCATGCTCGGGTGTGAGCTGGGCCATCGAAGCGATGTGTGTTTTGGGGACTATCAGAAAATGAACCGGCGCCCATGGATGGATATCATGAAAAACGAGCAGGTCCTCGTCTTCGTACACCTTCTTCGAGGGGATCTGGCCAGCGATGATCTTGCAGAAAATACAGTCCGGGTCGTGCGTGCTCATGGGTAGGAATGGTCAGTCGGGCAGGGATTGGCTGGCGTTCATGCGCACCATGCCCTTGACGATGCGGTAGAGGAACCAGATAGATATGATGGCCCAGGCGATCGCACCCGGCAGGTACAACAACAGAAACAGCGGGAAAGTCACCACGTAGAGCACGCCAGCCCAGATCACAGTGCGGATGCGCCATGAGAAATGGCTGGCCTGCCAGGAGCCTTCGGCGTCGGACCGCTTCACCAGATCGATGATCAACGCAACGATCAGCAGTCCAGCGCCCACTTGCGCTCCAGGAATGACCGCGGCCACAGCCACGATCAGATGCAGCAGGTAGCTGACCCAGCCGATGGTTTTGAGCGACTCGGCTTTTTCGCTGTCAACCGCTTCGACGTCAATGATGTCGCTCATCTCAGATCCTTTCAGGATTTGGACTCGGCCTCACGCGCCACCGCCTTGCGCAGCGCTTTTTCCTCCAGACCGCTCAGGCCCTCACGCCGGGAAAGCTCGTCCACAACATCGGACGGAGCCTTGCCATAGTGCGCCAGCGCGATCATGCAGTGAAACCAGAGATCGGCCACTTCATTGACCAGCTTCTGACCGTCACCGCCGTGGTCGCAGTCCTTGGCGGCCATCACGGCTTCTGTGGCCTCTTCACCAATCTTTTTCAGAAAGGCGTCCGGACCTTTTTGCAGCAGGCGAGCGACGTAACTCTTTTCGGGATCACCGCCATTTGCTGGCTTGCGGCTTTCAATCACGGCGGCCAGGCGCGCCAGGGCATCGGTGGAAGACATGGGGATCATTTGTAAATGGATTCGGGGTCTTTGAGCACCGGATCGACCGCGTGCCATTGCCCGTTTTCATGGCGCTGGTAGAAGCAACTATGGCGCCCGGTGTGGCAGGCGATGCCCGGCTCATGGCCGAGCTGCGTGACCTTAAGGAGCACCACGTCGTTGTCGCAGTCGAGGCGGATGTCGTGCACCGTCTGCACATGGCCCGACTCTTCGCCCTTGAACCAGAGCTTGTTGCGTGAGCGGCTGAAATACACCGCACGGCCGAGTTCGGCTGTTTTCTGCAACGCTTCGCGGTTCATCCAGGCGAACATCAGCACATCGCCGCTGGCCGCTTCCTGCGCGATCACCGGGACCAGCCCCTGGGCGTCCCATTTCACTTCGTCCAACCATTTCATAGCGGGAATCTACCATGTGTGCGGCACCCGACAGAGGCGCAGGCCGATTGCCGGTAGGATGGGTTTATCTCAACACCTGCTCTACTCCAGAGACGGGTTCACCCAGAGGACACCGATATGAAGATCCGAACGCTCATCCTCATCTTTTTCATTCTGCTGATCGCAGGTTTCGTAGCCCTCAATTTCGAACAGATTCTGCAACCCACAGCGCTCAACTTCGGATTCACCCAGGTACAGGCCCCACTGGGACTGGTGCTGCTGGGCATGCTGACCTTGGTGTTGGTGGTTTTTTTGCTCACGCTGGTTTATTACCAGACGGTCCATCTCATGGAAGTGCGACGCATCACGCGCGAGGCAACCGAACAGCGCCATCTGGCCGACAAGGCCGAAGCGTCCCGTTTCACCGAACTGCGCCAGTACCTGCAAGTCGAGACGCAGGCCGCGGCCGCGCGTGAACTGGAATTGTCGGAGAAAGTGCAGCAGAAGATTGAGCAATCACAGGCTGTGCTGACCCGGGTCATCGAACAATCCGGCAACGGTCTGGAGGCGAGCATCGGCGAACTGGAAGACCGGATGGAGCGGCAGTGGCAGAACACCCCTCCGCGTAACACTTGAATCGCTTGCGGTCAGATTCGCACCGGTATGCCGCGTTCGGCCATGCGCGCTTTGGCCTGGGCCACGGTGTATTCACCATAGTGGAAAATGCTGGCGGCCAGCACGGCGTCCGCCCCGCCCTGCTGCACGCCATCGGCCAAGTGGTCGAGGTTGCCCACGCCGCCCGAGGCAATCACCGGCACATCCACCGCGTCGGCCACGGCGCGGGTGAGTGCCAGATCGAAGCCCGACTTGGTGCCGTCGCGGTCCATGCTGGTGAGCAGGATTTCGCCGGCGCCGAAGTCGGCCATCTGCTTCGCCCAAGTCACCGCGTCAAGCCCGGTGTTCTTGCGGCCACCGTGGCTGTAGACGTCCCAGCCCTCACCGCGAGCAGCCAGATCGTCGCCGTGGCGGCGCTTGGCGTCGATGGCGACCACGATGCACTGCGCACCGTATTTGTCTGACGCGTCGCGGATCACCTGCGGGTTGGCAATCGCCGCCGAGTTGAAGCTGGTTTTGTCCGCACCCGCGTTGAGCAGGCGGCGCACGTCTTCCACCGTGCGCACACCACCACCGACGGTCAGCGGGATGAACACCTGCGAAGCCACGGCTTCGATGATGTGCAGAATCAGGTCGCGCCCATCGCTGGTGGCGGTGATGTCCAGGAAGGTCAGCTCGTCCGCACCCTGCTCGTTGTAGCGAGCGGCGATTTCCACCGGGTCGCCCGCGTCGCGCAGCTCCACGAAGTTGACGCCCTTGACCACGCGGCCACCGGTCACGTCGAGGCAGGGGATGATGCGTTTGGCAAGCATGCTCAGCCGTTCAACTCGTCAGCAAGATTCTGCGCCGCTTCGAAATCGAGGTCACCGCTGTAAATGGATCGACCACAGATCACGCCCTCGACACCCTCGTCCTCGACATCGCAGAGCTTGCGGATGTCTTCCAGGTTGGACAGACCACCCGAGGCGATCACGGGAATGGACAGCGCCTGTGCCAGCTTGACGGTGGCTTCGATGTTGATGCCAGAAAGCATACCGTCGCGGCCGATGTCGGTGTAGATGATGGATTCGACACCGTAGTCTTCGAACTTCTTGCCCAGGTCCACCACCTCGTGGCCGGTGAGCTTGCTCCAGCCATCGGTGGCGACCTTGCCATCCTTGGCGTCCAGACCCACGATGATGTGACCGCCGAAGGCGGTGCAGGCGTCCTGCAGGAACCCCGGGTTCTTCACCGCGGCGGTGCCAATGATCACGTAGCGCAGGCCAGCGTCAAGGTAGCGCTCGATGGTGTCGAGATCGCGGATGCCGCCACCCAATTGCACGTCCACCTCCGAGCCGATGCTCTTGAGGATGGCGCGGATGGCCTGTTCATTTTTCGGTTTGCCCGCAAAGGCCCCGTTGAGGTCCACCAGGTGCACGCGGCGCGCACCCTTGTCGACCCAGCCCCGCGCCACGGCGGCCGGGTCTTCGCCGAACACGGTGGTCTGGTCCATGTCGCCCTGCTTGAGGCGAACGCACTGGCCGTTTTTGAGATCAATGGCGGGAATCAGCAACATGATGGTGTCAATACAAGCGAAAGGACTCAGGGATTCCAGTGGAGGAAGTTGCGGTAGAGCGCCAGCCCCTGATCGGCGCTCTTTTCGGGGTGAAACTGGGTCGCAAAAATATTGTCGCGTGCGATCGCCGCAGCGAACCGTCCGCCGTAGTCGGCCTCGCCCACGCAATGCTGCAGACTGGCCGGGTGCGCGTAGTAGCTGTGCACAAAATAAAAATAGGCACCGTCATCGATGCCAGCCCACAGGGGATGTGGCGCACCGCGGCCCAGATGGTGGAACACCTGGTTCCAGCCCATCTGCGGCACCTTGAACCGGCTGCCGTCGGCCTGCAGGCGACCTTCGAGGCGGAAACGCACCACTTCGCCCGGAATCAGACCCAGGCCATCGGTCGGACCTTCTTCGCTGCGGTCGAGCAACATCTGCATGCCCACGCAGACACCAAAGAGCGGTTTGTTCGCCGCGGCATGCAACACAGCCTCTTGCAGACCGGAAGCCGCCAGTTCGTTCATGCAGTCGGCCATGTGGCCCTGCCCGGGCAGCACCACGCGTTCGGCGTCGAAGACCGCCTGGGGATCGGAGGTGACGAGCACATCCAGACCGCTGCCAGCGGCCACATGCACCACGGCCTGCGACACGGAGCGCAGATTACCGCTGCCGTAGTCCACCACGGCGACTGTCTTGGATTTCATCGGAGCGAGGAAGCAGAAAAACTCAGAGCGAGCCTTTGGTCGAGGGAATCACGTCACCCAGGCGCGCGTCGCGTTCCAGCGCCATGCGCAGCGCGCGGGCAAAGGCCTTGAACACGGTCTCGGCCTGATGGTGGGCATTTTCACCGTGCAGGTTGTCGATGTGCAGCGTCACACCGGCATGGTTGACGAAACCCTGAAAAAACTCGAAGGCGAGCTGCGTGTCGAAGCCGCCGACCATGCCGCTCTTGAACGGCACGCGCATGTGCAGGCCGGGACGGCCCGAGAAATCGACCACCACGCGCGACAGCGCCTCGTCGAGCGGCACATAGGCGTGACCGTAGCGACGGATGCCCTTTTTGTCGCCCACGGCCTTGGCAAAGGCCTGGCCGAGCGTGATGCCCACGTCTTCTACCGTGTGGTGGCCATCGATGTGCAGATCGCCCTGGGCCTGGATGTCCAGATCGATCAGCCCGTGGCGGGCGATCTGGTCAAGCATGTGATCGAAAAAACCAATGCCGGTGGACAGTTTCGCCGCACCTGAACCGTCGAGGTTGATGCGCACGCTGATCTGCGTTTCCGCGGTGTTGCGCTGGACGTCGGCCACGCGGTCGGCGGCAGCGGCAGGGGAAACGGAGGACATGACGGTCATAGGGATTGTTGCAGGGCGCTGATCAGTTGTGTGGTCTCGGCGGGGGTTCCGACCGTGAGGCGCAGGCAGTTGACCAATGATGGGTGCATTTTAGAAACATTCTTGACCAGAATGCCGTGCGCTTTCAGGCCGTCGAAGCTGCGTTGTGCATCGGGTACACGCGCCAGCACCATGTTGGCGTCGCTGGGGAACGGTGTCACGCTCGGCATCCGGGCCAGCGCATCGATCAACACCGCCCGCTGCTCGCGGATCTGAGCGGCTTGCTGCGCGAACACATCGGCGTGCTCCAGCGCAAACAGCGCGCACTCGGCGTTGAGCACGCTCACGTTGTAGGGCGGACGCAGCTTGTCCACCTCGTGCACCAGCGTTTGCGGTCCGAGCATGTAGCCCAGGCGCACACCGGCGAGGCCGAACTTGGACAAGGTGCGCATGAGCAGCACGTTGGCATTGGCCGCCGGATGGGCGCGGATCTCGTCGAGCCAGCTGCGGCTGGAGAACGGCTGGTAGGCCTCGTCCATCACCACCAGCCCACCGAACGTGGCGGCCTCGGCGATCAGGCGGCGGATCACGCCCGCGTCCCACAGGTTGGCGGTGGGATTGTTGGGGTAGGCGATGTAGGTGATGGCGGGCTGGTGCGCACGCATCGCGGCCAGCATGGCGGCTTCGTCCAGCTCGAAATCGGCCGTGAGTGGCACGCCGTGGAAGGCCAGGCCCTGCAGCTGTGCACCCATGGCGTACATGACGAAACCGGGCATGGGCGACAGGATGGACGAACCGGGCACGTCGCAGGCCATGGCCAGCAGGGAAATCAGCTCGTCCGAGCCGTTGCCCAGCATCAGGTCACAGCCTTCGGGCAGGTCGACGTAGCGCGCCAGCGCCTGCTTCAGTTCGTCGATGCGGCCGCCGGGGTAGCGGTTGATCGCCACAGCACCCAAGCGCTCACCCAGTTTCTGCTGCAGTTCGGGGGTGAGTGAAAACGGGTTCTCCATCGCATCGAGCTTGACCATGCCAGCCGAGTCCTGGATGGCGTAGGCGTGCATGGACTGGATGTCCTGGCGGATGAAGCGCAGCGGGTTCGGGGTGTTCATGGCGTTCATTTCGCGACTCGCATGGGGGGAACTTCGTTCAGACGCAGCTCGGCGGCGCGGGCGTGGGCCTGCAGGCCTTCGCCATAGGCCAGCTCGGCGGCGATAGTGCCCAGCGTTTGCGCGCCGGTGGCACTGACCTCGATCAGGCTGCTGCGTTTCTGGAAGTCGTACACCCCCAGCGGGGAGGAAAAACGGGCCGTACCGCTGGTGGGCAGCACGTGGTTGGGGCCGGCGCAGTAGTCGCCCAGGCTTTCGCTGGTGTAGGCCCCCAGGAAGATGGCGCCAGCGTGCTTGAGCAGCGGTTCCCAGCGGTGCGGCTCGTGGCTCGACACCTCCAGGTGCTCGGGCGCGATGCGGTTGCTGATGGCGCAGGCCTCTTCCATGTCGCGCGTGAGGATCAGCGCGCCGCGGTCGTTCAGGCTCCTGGCAATGATGGCCGCGCGGGGCATGGTGGGCAGCAGGCGGTCGATGGCAGCCTGCACGGCTTCGATGTAGGCCGCGTCCGGGCAGAGCAGAATGCTCTGCGCGAGTTCATCGTGCTCGGCCTGGCTGAACAGGTCCATCGCCACCCAGTCGGCCGGCGTGCTGCCATCGGCGAGCACCAGGATTTCACTCGGACCGGCGATCATGTCGATGCCCACGACACCGAAGACGCGCTTCTTGGCGCTTGCCACGTAAGCGTTGCCCGGGCCGGTGATCTTGTCCACCTTGGGCACGGTGGCCGTGCCGTAGGCCAGCGCGGCCACGGCCTGCGCGCCGCCGATGGTGAAGGCGCGCGTGACACCGGCCACGTAGGCTGCGGCGAGCACCAGCGGGTTCTTCTCGCCACCCGGCGTGGGCACGACCATGATGATTTCCGCCACACCCGCCACATGGGCAGGGATGGCGTTCATCAGCACACTGGACGGATACGCCGCCTTGCCACCGGGCACGTAGATGCCCACGCGGTCCAGCGGCGTGACCTTCTGGCCCAGCAAGGTGCCGTCTTCGTCGCGGTAGCTCCAGCTCTCGCCACTGGCCTTCTTCTGTGCCTCGTGGTAGCTGCGCACGCGGCGCGCGGCCGATTCCAGCGCGTCGCGCTGGGCGGCGGGCAGGCCATTGAATGCGGTTTTGAGCTCGGTCTGGTTCAGCTCCAGCGCCTGCAGACTGTCCACGCTCAGGCCGTCAAATCGCGCGGTGTATTCCAGCACCGCCGCATCGCCGCGCTTTTGAACGTCGGCCAGTATGTCTGCGACGCGCTGCTCGATCGCGCTGTCCATGTCCGCCGACCAATGCAGCCGGGCCGCGAACTGTGCCTCGAAATCGGCCGAAGTGGTGGACAGGCGGAGGGGCGCGGCAGTGAGGTTCATGACGAAACAGCGTTGCTTTCGATGGCGTTGGAGAAGGCGTCGAGGATGGGACGGATGGCGGCTTGCTTGAGCTTGAGCGCGGCCTGGTTGACCACCAGGCGCGAGCTGATGTCCATGATGCGCTCGACCTCAACCAGCTGATTGGCCTTGAGCGTGTTGCCGGTGGACACCAGATCGACGATGGCATCGGCCAGGCCGGTGAGCGGCGCGAGTTCCATGCTGCCATAGAGCTTGATCAGGTCCACGTGCACACCCTTGCTGGCGAAGAACTCGCGCGCGATCGCCGTGTACTTGGTGGCCACCTTCAGGCGCGAGCCCTGGCGCACGGCCGAGGCGTAGTCAAAGTCGTTGCGCACCGCCACGCTCATGCGGCACTTGGCGATCTGCAGGTCCAGCGGCTGGTACAGGCCCTGACCGCCGTGTTCGATCAGCGTGTCCTTGCCGGTCACGCCCAAATCGGCGCCGCCGTACTCGACGTAGGTGGGCACGTCCGTGGCCCGCACCAGCACCACGCGCACGCCGGGCTGGTTGGTCGGCAGGATCAGCTTGCGCGACTTTTCCGGGTCTTCGAGCACCTCGATACCCGCAGCAGCGAGCAGCGGCAGGGTTTCGTCAAAGATGCGGCCTTTGGACAGGGCTAAGGTAATCAAAACTTCACTCCAACAGACGTGACCCCGCAAACCCAGAACACCGCGGGACTGGCTTTGCCAGACCGCAGGTGTTGCCCCTTTGAAGGGGTCGCGCGCAGCGCGGCGGGGGTGGATTTCATTTGATGCGCTCGATGTCTGCGCCAATGCCGCGCAGCTTGGCTTCCATCTGGTCGTAGCCACGGTCCAGGTGGTAGATGCGGTCCACGATGGTCTCGCCCTCGGCCACCAGACCGGCAATCACCAGACTGGCGGAGGCCCGCAGGTCGGTCGCCATGACGATGGCGCCTGACAGCTTGTCAATGCCTTCGACCACCGCCACCTTGCCATCGGTCTGGATCTTCGCACCCAGGCGCACCAGCTCATTGACGTGCATGAAACGGTTTTCAAAGATGGTTTCGGTGACCTTGCTCGAACCCGTGGCAATGCAATTGAGCGCCATGAACTGGGCCTGCATGTCGGTCGGAAAACCCGGGTATTCGGTGGTGCGGAAGCTCTGCGCCTTCAGGCGGCCCGAGGCGCGAACGCGGATGAAGTCTTCACCGGCTTCGATTTCTGCGCCCGCGTCGTGCAGCTTGTCGATCACCGCGTCCAGGTGTTCGGCCCGCGCGTGGCGCAGGATCACGTCACCGCCCGTGGCGGCCACCGCACACAAAAAGGTGCCAGCCTCGATGCGGTCGGCCACCACCTGGTGGGTGCAGCCGCGCAGACGGTCCACGCCCTGGACGTGGATGCGGCTGGTGCCGTGGCCTTCAATCTTGGCACCCATGGCGATCAGCATCTCGGCCAGATCGGTGATCTCAGGCTCCTGGGCGGCGTTCTCCAGCAAGGTTTCGCCCTCGGCCAGCGCCGCGGCCATGAGGAAGTTTTCGGTGCCGGTTACGGTGATCATGTCGGTGGCGATGCATCTCGGCACCCATGGCCTGCAGGCCCTTGATGTGCTGGTCCACCGGGCGTGAGCCGATGGCGCAGCCACCCGGCAGGGACACCTTGGCGTGACCAAAACGCGCCAGCAGCGGACCCAGCACCAGCACCGAAGCGCGCATGGTCTTGACCAGCTCATAGGGCGCTTCGGGCTTCAGCGAATCGGGCGCCCGAAAACTCATGCCACCGCGCTCGCCGTGCGTCTCAGACTGAACGCCCATATTGTCCAGCAGCAGGCGCATGGTGGCCACATCGCGCAGACGCGGCACGTTGGTCAGCGTCACCGGTTCGGCGGTGAGCAAGGTGGCACACAGCTCGGGCAGGGCCGCGTTCTTGGCGCCGGATATGGTCACTTCGCCATTGAGGGGGCGACCACCGGTGATGCGCAGTTTGTCCATGGGGGAGATGTCTTTCAGTAGTACTGGACAACAACCACTGCACCGCGCGGGTCCAGGTCGCCGCAGAACCGGCTTCGCCGGGCTGCAGGTGACGCCCCCTGGGGGGTGACGCGAAGCGGCGCGGGGGGAGTCATTTCGCCGCCCATTCGGCGGGGGTGTAGGTCTTCATCGACAGCGCGTGCACTTCATCGCTCTGGATGCGCTCGCCCAGCGTGGCGTAGACCCGCTTGTGGCGGGCAATGGCGCGCATGCCCTCGAAAGCGGGCGACACGATCACGGCCGACCAGTGTCGGCCGTCGCCGGAGACTTCGAGGTGCTCGCAGGGCAAGCCCGCGGCGATCAGTTGTTGCAGTTGGTCAGCGGTCATGGCATTTGATGAAATCAGTGGCGGATTTTGTAGCCAGTGCGCAGCAGGTGCAGTGCCACGGCACTGACCAGAACAAACGCACCCCCGACCAGGCCCAGGCTCAGCCAGGGCGAGACGTCGCTGACGCCAAAGAACCCATAGCGGAAGCCGTCGATCATGTAGAAAAACGGGTTGAGGTGACTCACGGTTTGCCAGAAATCTGGCAGGGAGTGGATGGAGTAGAACACGCCCGAGAGGAAGGTCATGGGCATGATGATGAAGTTCTGGAACGCGGCCATCTGGTCGAACTTCTCTGCCCACAGGCCGGCAATCAGCCCCAGCGCCCCCAACAGGCCAGCCCCCAGAAACGCGAACACGAGAATCCACAACGGCGCTTCGAAGGACGGTCGGGCAAACCACCAGGTCGCCAGCATCACCCCTGCTCCGACGGCCAGACCACGCGCCACGGACGAACCCACATAGGCCACGAACCAGGCGCGGTGCGACAGCGGTGTGAGCTGCAAAAACACCAGATTGCCCATGACCTTGCTCTGGATCAACGAGCTGCTGCTGTTGGCGAACGCGTTTTGCAGCACGCTCATCATCACCAGACCGGGCAACAGGAACGCGGTGTAGCTGACCGACTCGTAGACCTGAACCCGGTCTTCGAGCACGTGACCAAAGATCATCATGTACAGGATGGCGGTGATCACCGGCGCGGCCACGGTCTGAAAACCCACTTTCCAGAAGCGCAGGATCTCTTTGTAAAAGAGCATTTGCCAGCCGGTCATGGTGAATTCGCCCCCACGCTCGGCACTGGCGCATCCTCGCGGCCCCCCATGGGGGCGCGTTCCGCCTTGGGACGGCCCGGCGGCGCCCCCCCTTCCTGCGCACGGTGCGCCGAGTTACTGCCTTCGATCACCTCGATGAACACATCTTCCAGATCGGCTTTGCGAATCTCGATGTCCTCCACATGCACATCGGCTTCGCGCACGCTGGACAGAATGCGTTCCACCGCTTGCGCGTCGTCGGCGGGCAGTTGCACCACACGCCCGGTGACCCGGGCCATCGCCGCGAGATCGTCGGGCAGCGCGTCATCCGTCTTGAAGCGCAGCACGTTCGACGCCGCACGCCTGAGCAGTTCGGAGGTGCGGTCCAGCGCCACCACTTCCCCGCGGTTGAGCATGGCGATGCGGTTGCACAGCGCTTCGGCCTCTTCCAGGTAGTGGGTGGTCAACAGCACCGTGCTGCCCTGTTTGTTGAGCTGGGAAATGAAATGCCACAGGGTCTGGCGCAATTCCACGTCCACGCCTGCGGTGGGCTCGTCGAGCACGATCACCGGCGGTTTGTGCACCAACGCCTGCGCCACCAGCACACGGCGCTTCATGCCACCGGAAAGCTGGCGCATGTTGGCGCCAGCCTTATCGGTCAGGCCCAGGCCCGCGAGCAACTCGTCGATCCAGGCGTCGTTGTGGCGGATGCCGAAATACCCCGACTGGAAACGCAGCGCTTCACGCACGTTAAAAAAGGGATCAAACACCAGTTCCTGCGGCACCACACCGAGCGCACGGCGCGCAGCCTGGTAGTCGGTTTGAACATCGTGTCCTTTCACCAGCACGCGCCCACCGGTGGCGCTGGCCAGCCCGGCGAGGATGCTGATGAGGGTGGTTTTCCCAGCTCCGTTGGGGCCCAGCAACCCGAAAAATTCACCGGACTGGATATCGAATGACACCGCCTTGAGCGCATGCAGGTCGCCGCGGGAAGAAGGATAGATCTTGGAGACGTTCTGAAATGAAACTGCAGGCATTGCGGGTGCGGGACCACGAGATCACCGGCCCTGACCAGGACATCTGATCACGGCGGGACAGCTTTGTATTTTAAGCCTGCGCGCAACGACTCTGCGGGTACAGGGCCAACAGCCCTGCCTTGCCCCTTGGGGCTGACCACGCATGCACGGCCGCCCGCAACCTCAGCCGGGCAACAACTCGCTCATGCCATACAGCCCCACGAGATCGCGCAAACGTTGAGGAATGTGAGTGACCTGCAGGGTTTTGCCTTGCGCCAGCAGTCGCCGACGGAGTTCCAGCAAAACCGCAACGGCCGATGAGTCACACACCTCCAGCCCGCCCGCATCGATCTGCAAGGTCGAAGCCGTCTGACTGGCCAGCGCAGTACCGAGCTGTTCCAGGGTCTGCACCGCCTCATTGAGGGTCAGCTGCTGCGGCAATCGTGCCGCAGCAGCCGACACCATGATGCTGTCGTCGCTCATGAGTTCAGCCCGCTTTGGGCGCGCTGGCCTTGTTGCGCTGGGTCAGCGTGGCGATCAGGCCATCGATCCCCTTGGCACCGATTTCCTGGGCGAACTGGGTGCGATAGGTCTCGACGAGCCAGACCCCCAACACGTTCAGATCGTAAATTTTCCAGCCTTGTGGCGTCTTCTCCAGCCGGTAATCCAGCTGGATGGGTTCGCCCCGCCCGCGGACTTCCGAACGCACCACGACCTCGGTATCTTCGGGCCTGGAACGCAAGGGACGGAAACTCAGCGTCTGGTCTTTGACTTCGCCCAGTGCGCCCGCATAGGTGCGCACCAACAGAATTTTGAACTCGTCCTGCAGCTGCTTCTGCTGCTCGGGAGTGGCCTGGCGCCAATAGCGGCCCACGGCCGACGAAGTCATGCGGGAAAAGTTGACGTTCGGCATGATCTTGGTGTCGACCAAGGTCACGATGCGACCGATGTCACCCTTCTGGATCGCGGCATCGGCCTTCACGGCATCCATGACCTCGCCGGAAATGCGCTTGACCAGCGCATCGGGCGCCTCATCGGCGGCAAAAGCCTGTGTGGCAACCAGCGGGCTGGCCAGCAGCGCGCTGGTTGCGAGCAAACGGGATATCCATTGTCGACGTTGCATCATCTGAAATTCCTTCTATGTAGCGGTGGTCCACCGGACTGGGGAACCGTCACCCCACGTGTGAGGGCACTTTAAGTCAGCGGTTCCGCGCTTGTGTATCCGGCATGTAATTGTTTGGTATCAGTGTGTCGTCAGTCGCCGTTCTGCAAACCGATGCCCTTGTCTTTCAGGTCTTCGATCTGGCTCTCACGGCGCTGCAGGTACACGTCGCGGGTGAAGCTGTATTTGTCCAGCGCAGCGCCATCCAGCATCGTGGTGGCCCGCAGCAGGTTGGCCCGCGTTTCCACGGCCCGCAGCGCGTACAGCGAGTTGCGCAGCGCCACATCCGAGAGGCCTTGCACGAAGTCCCCGCGTGCCTCAATGGTGAAACCCGCCGCATCCCGCACCGACGACGGCCCGAAGATCGGCAGCACCAGGTAAGGACCCGAAGGAATACCCCAGCGGCCCAGCGTCTGCCCGAAGTCAAGCCGCGTGCGCTCGATGCCCATCTCGGACGCGATATCCAGCACCCCGGCGAGTCCGAAGAAGGTGTTGACGTTGAAACGCATGAAGTTTTCGACCGCTTCGCGCGGGCGCAACTGCAACGACGCGTTGATGAACGACCAGCCGTCACGCAGGTTCTCAAAGAAGTTGCTCACGCCGGTCCGCACAGGGTCGGGCGTGATGTCGCGATAAACGGTAGCGACCGGCTTGAGCACCGCACCATCCACCGCGTCGTTGAACTCGGTCACCTGGCGGTTGAACGGCTCCCAGGGATCCCGCGGATTTGCATTCGGCCCAGTGGCACAACCGGCCAACAACAGACCGAGCAGCGCAGCTGCTGTCCAGCGGCACAGCGCGCCCGAACAGCGCTCAAAAGTTCTGTTTTTCATGTTCTGCTCCCAGCCTCAAATGGCGCACCCGAACGGTGCAACACTCACGGTGTCTTGCTCTCACCGCCGCCAGCGGCCTTGTCAAACAGGAACTGTCCGATCAGGTTTTCGAGGACCATGGCGGATTGGGTCTGTGTGATCATGTCGCCACCCTTGAGGTTGTTGATGTCGCCTCCTGGCTCGATACCGATGTATTGGTCTCCGAGCAGGCCGGAGGTCAGGATCTTGGCCGAGGAGTCCTTGGGGAACACCACATTCTGGTTGATCTCCATGGTGGCCAGGCCCTGGTAGGTTTGGGTATCCAGCACGACACTGGTGACACGGCCAACATTCACGCCTGCGGAACGCACCGGCGCACGCGCCTTCAGACCCCCGATGTTGTCGAACCGCGCTTGCACCACATAGGTTTCCCCACCGTTGGTGAAACTGCCCAGGTTGGCGGCCTTCAAGGCCAGGAAAAGCAGGCCCAGCGCGCCCAGCACGACAAACAGGCCAACAAGGATTTCAGTGCTTCTTTTGTTCATACGTCAACTGCTCAGTGATCAGGGGGTCGAAAACATCAGGGCGGTGAGGATGAAGTCCATTGCCAGCACGCCCAGCGAAGCCGTCACCACGGTGCGTGTGGTCGCGTAGGCAACGCCCTCGGGCGTGGCTTCGGTTTCATAGCCCTGGTACAAAGCCACGGCCGTGCAGATGACGCCAAACACCGCGCTCTTGACCACGCCATTGCCGACATCGCGCCACACGTCCACACCGTTTTGCTGGATCGACCAGAAGTTGCCCGCATCAATGCCGATCAAACCAACGGCGACAACCCAGGCACCCAGAATGCCGATGGCGGAAAACAATGCGGCCAGCAAGGGCATCGCAATGACGCCGGCGATGAAGCGCGGCGCCAGCACCCGCTTGCGCGGGTCGATCGCCATCAACTCCATGGCCGCGATTTGTTCGCCCGCTTTCATGAGGCCAATCTCGGCGGTGAGTGAGGTGCCGGCGCGGCCGGCAAACAGCAGCGCCGTGACCACGGGCCCCAGTTCGCGCACCAGCGAGAGGTTGACCACCAGGCCCAGCGACTCGGCGGCACCAAAATTGGTCAGGGTGTTGTAGAGCTGCAGGGCCAGCACAAAGCCGACCGCCAGGCCAGAGGCCAGGATGATGACCAGCGAACGGTTGCCAATAGCGTGGATCTGCGTCACGACCAGGCCAAAACGGGCCAGTCCAGCGGGCACGGCCTTGATCAGCTCCATGAAGAAAACGGCGCCGTGACCCCAGGCCGCGAACACGTCCAGGGCTCGACGACCCACATGCTGAAGCGGATTCATCACGAAGCCTCCAGACCGAAATCAACCGCCACCGGCGGCGCCGGGTAGTGGAACTTGACCGGACCATCGGGCTCGCCGCGAACAAACTGTCGCACCTCGGGTTCGGCGCTGGCCATCAGCTCGGCCGGCGTACCCTGGGCCACGATGCGTCCGCCGGTGGCCATGAGCACCACCCAGTCGCTGATCGCCATGCACTGGGGCACGTCGTGCGAGATCAGCAGTGTGGTCGCGCCCGTCACGTCGGTGAGCGTCCGGATGAGTTTGGCCGCAACGCCCATGGAAACCAGGTCCAGCCCGGCGAAGGGCTCGTCGTACATGATGAGCTCGGGGTCCAGTGCAATGGCCCGCGCCAGAGCGATGCGCCGCGCCATGCCGCCCGACACCTCGCTGATGCGCAGCCCCGCCGCACCCCGCAGGCCTACCGCATTCAGCTTCATCAGCACAATGTCGCGGATCAGCGGCTCCGGCAGATCGGTCATTTCACGCAGCGGAAAGGCCACGTTGTCGAACACCGAGAGGTCGGTGAACAAGGCGCCGAACTGGAACAACATACCCAGGCGGCGGCGCAGACGGAACAGTTGGCGCTTGTCACCCGTGTTCACGACTTCGCCATCAAACACCACGCGCCCGCTGTTGGGGGCATGCACGCCACCGATCAGGCGCAACAAGGTCGTCTTGCCGCAGCCGGAACCACCGAGCACCGCCGTGACTTTTCCGCGCGCAAATCGCAGAGAGAGGTCGTTCAGGATGATTCGGCGGCTGTCGTAGCCAAACGTCACATGATCTATATCAATGAAGGTGGAGTCGCTCATGGGGCCAGGAAAAATGACTGCGCATTGTCGCACGCGGGTCGATCTCTTCCTTTTTCATAGCGAGGAAACCCTAGGAATCAACGTGGCAGGTCGGAGAACCCCATCAGGAACTCGTCCACCGAACGTGCGGCCTGACGGCCTTCACGGATCGCCCACACCACCAGGCTCTGGCCGCGGCGCATGTCGCCGGCCGCAAACACCTTGGGCACGTTGGTGGCGTAGCCACCCGTGAAGTCGGTGCTGGCCTTGGCGTTGCCGCGGGCATCTTTCTCGACCCCGAAGCCATCCAGGATGCTGGCGACCGGGTTCACGAAGCCCATCGCCAGCAGCACCATGTCGGCCTTGTAGTCCTTTTCGGTGCCAGGGATTTCGACCAGCTTGCCGTCTTTCATTTCGACGTGCACGGTGGTCAGGCCGGTGACCTTGCCCTTGTCGCCCTTGAAGGCCTTCGTAGAGATGGCGAACTCGCGGGTGCAACCCTCTTCGTGGCTGGAGCTGGTGCGCAGCTTGAGCGGCCAGTAGGGCCACACCAGGGGCTTGTTTTCCACTTCGGGCGGCTGGGGCATCACCTCGAACTGGGTCACGCTGACCGCGCCGTGGCGGTTGCTGGTGCCGACGCAGTCGCTGCCGGTGTCGCCACCGCCGATCACGATGACGTGTTTGCCGTCCGCACGCAACTGGCCCTTGAGCTTGTCGCCCGCGTTGACCTTGTTCTGCTGCGGCAGGAACTCCATGGCGAAATGGATGCCGTCCAGGTCGCGGCCTGGAACCGGCAGGTCGCGGCTCTGCTCGGAGCCACCGGTCAGCAGCACGGCGTCAAAATCTTTCTGCAGCTGCTCGGGCGTGACGGTTTCTCTGGCCCAGTTGGTGACCTTGCTGTCCTTGGGCAGCTCGCCGACCATGACACCGGTGCGGAACACCACGCCTTCGGCCTTCATCTGCTCGACACGGCGATCGATGTGGCTCTTCTCCATCTTGAAGTCGGGAATGCCGTAGCGCAGCAGGCCACCGATGCGGTCGTTCTTCTCGAACAGGGTCACGTCGTGACCCGCGCGCGCCAGTTGCTGCGCCGCGGCCATGCCTGCCGGGCCGGAGCCGACCACGGCCACCTTCTTGCCGGTCTTGATCCGGGGCGGCTGCGGCTGCACCCAGCCTTCGGCCCAGGCCTTGTCGATGATGGCGTGTTCGATGGACTTGATGCCCACCGCCTCGCCGTTCACATTGAGCGTGCAGGCGGCCTCGCAGGGCGCGGGGCAGATGCGGCCGGTGAACTCCGGGAAGTTGTTCGTGCTGTGCAGCACGGTGATCGCGTTCTTCCAGTCGGCCTGGTAAACCAGATCGTTGAAGTCCGGAATGATGTTGTTGACCGGGCAGCCGCTGTTGCAGAACGGTGTGCCGCAGTCCATGCAGCGCGCGGCCTGCAGCTTGGCCTGGCTGTCATCGAGACCGACGACGAATTCCTTGTAGTGCTTCAGGCGCTCCGGCACGGGCTTGTAGCCCTCTTCCAGACGCTCGTATTCCATGAAGCCGGTGACTTTTCCCATGATGTTGGTCCTTCGTATCCGTGTGTCTGGGCTTATTTGGCGGCGGCCGTGGCCTGCTTCGCCGTGCCCTGGGCTTTGGTGGTGGCGGTCGCGGCCGTCTTGCGGGCGTTGATCTCGCCCAGGGCACGCTTGTATTCGTTCGGGAACACCTTCACGAACTTGCCGCGCGACTCGCCCCAGGTGTCAAGCAGTTCGCGTGCGCGCTTGCTGCCGGTCCAACGGTTGTGGTCTTCGAGCAGCTTCTTCAACTGCGCTTCGTCGCTCAAGCCCCGGTGCCAGATCGCCTTGTCCATGGTGGCTTCCTGCTCGGCCGTGCTCAGCACCTTCTCCATGCTGACCATGGCGGTGTTGCAGCGCTTGGCGAACTGGCCGTCTTCGTCGTACACGTAGGCCAGGCCGCCGCTCATGCCGGCGGCGAAGTTGCGCCCGGTCTTGCCCAGCACGGCCACGGTGCCGCCGGTCATGTATTCACAACCGTGGTCACCCGTGCCCTCCACCACCGCGGTGGCGCCCGACAGACGCACCGCGAAGCGCTCGCCGGCCACGCCGGCAAAGAAGGCTTCGCCGCTGGTGGCGCCGTACATCACGGTGTTGCCCACGATGATGTTCTGCGTCGCCACACCGCGGAAGTCCAGGCTCGGGCGCACCACCACACGGCCACCGGAGAGGCCCTTGCCGGTGTAGTCGTTGGCTTCGCCGATCAGGTACAGCGTGATGCCGTTGCACAGGAAGGCGCCGAACGACTGGCCGCCCGTGCCTTCGAGCTGAATGTGGATGGTGTCGTCGGGCAGGCCCTCGGCGTGCACCTGGGTCACGGCGCCGGAGAGCATCGCACCCACCGAGCGGTTGACGTTGCGCGCGGCTTCCATGAAGCGCACCTTCTCGCCCTTGTCGATGGCGGGGCGGCTCTTCGCGATCAGTATGTTGTCGAGCGACTTCTCCAGACCGTGTTCCTGGTTCTGCGTGTGCAGGCGCGGCACGTCGGCGGGCACCGCCGGCATGGCCAGCAGTCGGCTGAAGTCCAGGCCCTTGGCTTTCCAGTGCTCGATGCCCTGCTTGGTGTCCAGCAGGTCGGCACGGCCGATCAGGTCATCGAACTTGCGGATGCCCAGCTGCGCCATGATCTGGCGCGCTTCTTCGGCAATGAAGAAGAAATAGTTGACGACGTGCTCGGGCTTGCCGGTGAATTTCTTGCGCAGCACCGGGTCTTGCGTGGCCACGCCCACCGGGCAGGTGTTCAGGTGGCACTTGCGCATCATGATGCAGCCCTCAACCACCAGCGGCGCGGTAGCGAAGCCAAACTCGTCGGCACCCAGCAGGCCGCCAATGACCACGTCGCGGCCGGTCTTCATCTGGCCGTCGGCCTGCACACGCACGCGGCTGCGCAGGCGGTTAAGCACCAGGGTCTGCTGGGTCTCAGCCAGGCCGATTTCCCAGGGCGAACCCGCGTGCTTGATCGACGACCAGGGCGAAGCACCGGTGCCGCCGTCGTGACCGGCGATCACCACATGGTCGGCCTTGCACTTGGCCACGCCCGCGGCGATGGTGCCGACGCCAATCTCGGACACCAGCTTGACGCTGATGGAGCTGTGCGGCGCCACGTTCTTCAGATCGTGGATCAGCTGGGCCAGGTCTTCGATCGAGTAGATGTCGTGGTGCGGCGGGGGCGAGATCAGGCCCACGCCCGGCACGCTGTGGCGCAGCTTGCCGATGTAGTCCGACACCTTGCCGCCGGGCAGCTGGCCACCTTCGCCGGGCTTGGCGCCCTGCGCCATCTTGATCTGGATCTGGTCGGCGCTGTTCAGGTACTCGGCTGTGACACCGAAACGGCCCGAGGCCACCTGCTTGATCTTGGAGCGCATGGAGTCGCCGGCTTGCAGCACGTAGTCGACCTCGAAGGTGTCCTTGCCCAGCAGGTCGGACATGGTCTGGCCCTGCTTGATCGGGATGCCTTTGAGTTCGTTGCGGTAGCGCAGCGCATCTTCGCCGCCTTCGCCGGTGTTGCTCTTGCCGCCGATGCGGTTCATGGCCACGGCCAGCGTGGCGTGGGCCTCGGTGGAGATCGAGCCCAGCGACATGGCGCCGGTGGCGAAGCGCTTGACGATCTCTTTGGCGGGCTCAACTTCGTCGATGGAAATCGCCTTGCTCGGATCGAGCTTGAACTCGAACAGACCGCGCAGCGTCATGTGGCGCTTGCTCTGGTCGTTGACGATCTGGGCGTACTCCTTGTACGTGTTCCAGTTGTTGGCGCGCGTGCTGTGCTGCAGCTTGGCGATGGCGTCGGGCGTCCACATGTGCTCCTCTCCGCGAGCACGCCAGGCGTATTCACCGCCGGTGTCCAGCATGGTGGCGAGCACCGGGTTGTCGCTGAAGGCCGCCTTGTGCATGCGGATGGCTTCTTCGGCGATCTCGAACACGCCGATGCCCCCGACGCGGCTGGACGTGCCGGAGAAGTACTTGTCCACCGTTTCGCTGTTGAGGCCGATGGCCTCGAACAGCTGGGCGCCGCAATACGACATGTAGGTGCTCACGCCCATCTTGGACATGATCTTGGACAGGCCCTTGCCGATGGCCTTGACGTAGTTGTAGATCGCCTTCTCGGCGCTCAGGTCGCCCGGCAGGTCCTTGCAGATCGCGGCCAGGGTTTCCATCGCCAGGTAGGGGTGCACGGCTTCGGCCCCGTAGCCGGCGAGCACGGCGAAGTGGTGCACTTCGCGTGCGGTGCCGGTCTCCACCACCAGGCCTACCGAGGTGCGCAAGCCCTCGCGCACCAGGTGCTGGTGGATGGCGGACAGCGCCAGCAGCGCGGGGATCGCCACCTGGGTGGCGCTCACGCCGCGGTCGCTGATGATCAGGATGTTCTGGCCGCTCTTGATCGCGTCCACCGCTTCGGCGCACAGCGACGCCAGCTTGGCTTCCACGCCTTCGCGGCCCCAGAACACCGGGTAGGTGATGTCCAGTGTGTGGCTGCGGAACTTGCCCTGGGTCACGCCGTCGATGTCGCGCAGCTTGGCCATGTCGGCCACGTCCAGCACCGGCTGGCTCACCTCCAGGCGCATCGGCGGGTTGACGTGGTTGATGTCCAGCAGGTTGGGCTTGGGGCCGATGAAGGACACCAGCGACATCACGATCGCTTCGCGGATCGGGTCGATCGGCGGGTTGGTCACCTGCGCGAACAGCTGCTTGAAATAGTTGTAGAGCGGTTTGTCCTTGTCGGACAGCACGGCCAGCGGGCTGTCGTTGCCCATGGAGCCGATGCCCTCTTCGCCGTTCGCGGCCATGGGGCTGAGCAGGAACTTGATGTCTTCCTGCGTGTAGCCAAAGGCCTGCTGGCGGTCCAGCAACTCAGGCGTGACGCTTTCGGCGCCAGTGGACTGCGGCTCGGTCTGACCGATGGGCAGCTCCTGCGCGGCTTCACCCGCCACCGGCGTTTCCACGTCGTCCAGGCGGATGCGCAGGTTGTCGATCCACTGCTTGTAGGGCTTGGTGTTGGCGAGGTTGGCCTTGAGCTCCTCGTCGTCGATCATGCGGCCCTGCTCCAGATCGATCAGGAACATCTTGCCGGGCTGCAGGCGCCACTTGCGCACGATCTTGTTTTCCGGCACCGGCAGCACGCCCGACTCGGAACCCATGATGACCATGTCGTCATCGGTGATGCAGTAGCGCGAGGGTCGCAGGCCGTTGCGGTCCAGTGTCGCGCCGATCTGGCGGCCGTCGGTGAACACGATGGAAGCCGGGCCGTCCCAGGGCTCCATCATGGCGGCGTGGTATTCGTAGAAAGCCTTGCGGCGCACGTCCATGGTGGTGTGCTGTTCCCAAGGCTCGGGGATCATCATCATCACGGCCTGGGCCAGCGGGTAGCCCGCCATGGTCAGCAGCTCCAGGCAGTTGTCAAAGGTGGCAGTGTCGGACTGGTTGGCGAAGCTGATCGGATACAGCTTCTGCAGGTCGGCGCCCAGCACCGGCGAAGACATCACGCCTTCGCGCGCCTTCATCCAGTTGTAATTGCCTTTGACGGTGTTGATCTCACCGTTGTGCGCGACGTAGCGGTACGGGTGGGCCAGCGGCCACTCAGGGAAAGTGTTGGTCGAGAAGCGCTGGTGCACCAGACCCAGGGCGGACACGCAGCGGGTGTCCTGGAGGTCCTTGTAATAAGTGCCCACCTGATCGGCCAGCAGCAGGCCCTTGTAGATCACCGTGCGGCTGCTCATGCTCACCACGTAATACTCTTTGCTGTGCTTGAGCTTGAGCGACTGGATGTGGCCGCTGGCGGTCTTGCGAATCACGTAGAGCTTGCGCTCCAGAGCGTCCTGCACGATCACGTCGTTGCCGCGGCCGATGAACACCTGGCGCAGGATGGGCTCCTTCTCGCGCACGGTGGGCGACATCGGCATGTCTTTGTTGACCGGCACATCGCGCCAGCCCAGCAACACCTGGCCTTCGTCAGCGATGGCGCGCTCCATTTCCTGTTCACAGGCCAGGCGGGAGGCGTGCTCCTTGGGCATGAAGATCATGCCAACGCCGTACTCGCCGGGCGGCGGCAGCGTGATCCCCTGCGCCGCCATTTCCTCGCGGTAGAGCGCATCGGGCAACTGGATCAGGATACCGGCTCCATCACCCATGAGTTTGTCGGCACCCACTGCGCCGCGGTGGTCCAGATTTTCAAGAATCTTCAGACCCTGCTGCACGATCGCATGGCTCTTCTCGCCCTTGATGTGAGCGACAAAGCCCACGCCACAGGCGTCGTGCTCATTGGCCGGGTCGTACAGACCCTGTTGCTGGAGTTGCTGCTGTTCGGCTGCCGTGGTCATGGCGCTTCCTTCTCGGTTCGAGGGCATGAAAACAAAATTCGCGGGTTGCAGAGCTTAGTGCAATGCAACAAAAATGCCAAGTTGAATAAATAGGGTCAGGTTTATATTAAATGCAATAAAAGAGATCAAAGAAATAATAAGGGACATATCAAAGCGAGGTACAAACCCTTGATTTGATTGACCATCTTGATCAACCGCTGGCCGATGTTCGTCGCGAAGGAGGTCGACCCGGTTTGCCCTTGCTCACCCGTCTGTCGGTTTTCGCCTGCAGTGCAGTCATGAAGTCGGTCTCCCCAAGCGCCCACCCATGCAGCAGCGCATTGGTTATCACGGTCACTTGCGCTGCGCTCAATCCGGAACGCACCAATTCGGCGTATGCCGCTTCCCGTGCAAAAGGCGTGTTGCCCAGGTGCCAGTAAGCCGGATGGGGGGTGATGCGCCGGTCGGAACCCTGCCCGACGTAATGCCTGTGGCTGGACCAGGCGTATTGCACGGGATCGATCACCAACCCGGCACGCACCGGATTCAGGTCCAGATAGGCCATGCAGGGCAGCAAATAGCGCTCCGCCTGCAGCAGAGTCGATCTGTAGCGGCCTTCCCACAGCGTTCCTGTGCGTCCATGTCGGGCATTGAAGTGACGCACGTAACGCCGGCCGATGGCTTGCATCATGCGAGGCACGCCGTCTGCGGTCTCGGGCGTGAGCAGAAGATGAACGTGGTTGTCCATCAGCACATAGGCGTGTAACGCGACTTGGTACTTTTTGGCGTTCTCGGCCACCGCGTCAAGAAGCGCCGTGCGATCGGCATCGTCCAGCACGATGGACTGGCGGTTGTTTCCCCTCTGGATCACATGGTGGAGGTGACCAGGCAGGGTGAGGCGGGGTAAACGGGCCATTGCGCAATCCGGTCAACGAGGTGAACAGGGTGTAGATTCTGACCCCATTTTTTCATCTCACGAATGCCATGTTCCGCCGTCAGCGGACGCGCTGCTGTCAGCGCAGGGCTCGATCTGCCCAGGCGCGCTGCAACCAGGCAGCCAACGCGATGCCGAGCAATGAGCAACTGCCCGTCACCACCCAGGTCCAGTGCCACCCCCCTGTCTGCGTGGCTACCCATGCCACCAAGGGTGGCCCGAGAAACTGACCCAGTGCCGAGAACTGCTGCATCCAGCCCACTGTGGTGGAGACCGTTGCCTCACCTGGCGCCAACACGACGGCCAAGCTGAACAGCGTGCCCGGGATCAGACCACCCACACCGGAAAACACCAGCACGGCCAGGTATTGCCACACCGGATGACCTTGCGCCCCGAAGGCCACGACAGCCCCCAGCGCCATGGCCAGGTAAGCCGTTGACAACAACACGCCGGGACGCATGCCACGCGCCAGACACCGGCCTGCACCGATGTTCCCCACCATGTTGATGCCCGCGGCGAGCGCCGTCAGAACCCCAACCACCACGCCGCTGTAGCCTGCCTGGTTGTAGATGGTGGGCAAGAATCCCACCACCGCCAACCACTGTCCCGAATACAGAAAGAAAGCCAGCGCAACCAGCCAAGGCCCCGGGGCAACCAGCGTCTGTTGAACGCGGGTCCATGGACTCAGCGCTCTTACGGCTACCATCGGACAGGCACCCGCCGTATTTGCAGAGTCACCCGAAACCTGGGTCACGAGTCCTATGGAGGCCAGCAACGTCAGCAGGGCCAGCGACAGCCACACCGGACGCCATCCGATCAGCGCCAACAACGGCGCGCCACATAAAAGTGCTGTCGCCGTGCCCAGTGGCATGTACGCGCCCCACCAACCGAGTGCCCGCGCGAGCGTTTTCGGGTCATGGACCCGTCGGCGCAGCAGGCCCGGGGCGGGCAGCACGGCCAAGAGGAATCCCAGCCCTTCCAGCACCCGGGTCGCCAGCAGCCCTCGGACCCCGGTCGACAAACCACCCAGCGCACTGCCCAATGCCAGCAATCCCAGACCCGTCAGCATCACGCGCCGCGGTCCCAGGTGATCGGCCATCAACCCCACGAGGAGGCCCAGAGTCATCCCGGCGAGTTGAACCAATGACAACAGGAACCCTGCCTGAAGAAGACTGAGCCCCAAAGAGGCCTGCAACACAGGGATGGCCACCGGAAGTTTGCCCACATGCAGCGCGCAAACGACGCCAACCCCGACCACAACCGCCGCCAACACCATAGGATTGCGCTCGGACACGAACGCGGATTCAGGCACTGTCAAGGAAAGAGCACCTTACCGCTGAGGCGCTCGTGTTCTCGAATCGCAAAGCGGTCGGTCATGCCAGCGATGTAGTCGGCAACGGCCCGCGCCCGGTGTGTGTCGGGCTGGTGACTCATTGGAGGCTCATGAGGCTGAGCGAGGTAGAAGGCAAACAGCTCCGTCACGACACGCCGGGCCCGTTCGGTTGTTTCCATCACCTGCGGGTGCCGGTACAGATTGCGCAAGAGGAATTGCTTCAGCTCCATGGACTGGTCACGCATCGCCTCTGAGAATGACACCAGGGTGCCATGTGCCCGCACGTCATCCACTGAGCCGACCTTTGATGCCCTGACATTTGTGCGCGAGGTGTCGATCACGTCGTACACCTGATCGCTGAGCATCCGCCTGATCACCTCGAACAACAGCCGGCGGCCGTCGAGTCGGGGGTGCTTCTCCAGAACCAGCCGGTGATACCGCGCAAACAGGGGCACGGCCTCAAGCTGCTCCATGCTCAGCAAACCGGAGCGCACACCATCGTCGATGTCGTGCGCGTTGTAGGCAATCTCATCAGCCAGGTTGCACAGTTGCGCTTCCAGAGAAGGAGAACCACCGGTCAAGAAGCGCACCGCCACGCCGGAAGCATCCTGGGCGCAAAGACGTTTTGCATTCGCCGTAGAACAGTGCTTCAGAATGCCCTCCCGGGTTTCGAAAGTGAGGTTCAATCCGTCGAAATCGGGGTAACGCTCCTCCAGCGTATCGACCACCCTCAAGCTCTGGAGGTTGTGCTCAAAGCCCGCCTGTTCACTCGCGTGAGGCGCATTCTGCGATGAAGGCAGGTTTTTCATGCAGGCATTCAAAGCATCCTGGCCTGCATGTCCGAACGGTGTGTGGCCCAAGTCATGCGCCAGCGCAACCGCTTCCACGAGGTCTTCGTTCAGCCCCAGCGAACGGGCGATGCTTCGACCCAATTGTGCGACCTCCAACGAATGGGTCAGGCGGGTTCGGAACAGGTCACCCTCATGGTTCAGAAACACCTGAGTCTTGTAAACCAGGCGGCGAAAAGCCGTGCTGTGGATGATGCGATCGCGGTCCCGTTGAAACGCTGTTCGCGTGGGTGCTTCGGGTTCGCTGAAACGCCGGCCCCTGCTGCAGTCGGGGTGACACGCGTAAGGCGCAAGGCCCATTCCGTTGTTCATGTGCACCCCGAAGCCCATGTCACCATCCGGCCTGCCACCACCTGCAGACACCGGGTGCTCACTGGCGACAACTGGTCTGGATCACCTCGGTCACCAAGCTGTCTGGTGCGCTGCGGACGACCGCCTGTCCGGAGCCGTCAATCAACACAAACTTGGTCTCCCCAGCCTCTGCCTTTTTATCCACACGCATCAAAGCAAGGTAGCGGCCCGCGTTGTCCTGAGCATCCAGCACGGGCGCCACAACGGGCAGTCCGGCTCGCTCAATCAAACGGGTCAGACGATCCACATACGTGGCATCGATCAAGCCAAGCCGCTGCGACAGGCGCGCAGCCATGACCATGCCACAACCCACCGCCTCACCATGCAACCATTGCCCATATCCTATGCCCGCCTCAATGGCGTGGCCAAAGGTGTGACCGAAGTTGAGGATCGCGCGAAGACCGGCCTCTCGTTCATCAGCACCCACCACATGGGCTTTGATTTCACAGCTGCGCCGAATCGCGAAAGCCAATGCGACGGGATCACGGGCTCGCAGCTTGTCCAGATTTGTCTCGATCCAGTCGAGAAAAGCCGCGTCGGCAATGGGTCCGTACTTGATGACTTCGGCCAAGCCTGCACTCAGTTCTCGCTCGGGCAACGTCTTGAGCGTATCCAGATCGCAGATCACCCGCTGCGGCTGGTAGAACGCACCAATCATGTTCTTGCCCAACGGATGATTGATGCCGGTTTTCCCCCCCACCGAGGAGTCAACCTGGGCCAGCAAGGTCGTGGGGACCTGCACAAAAGGCACCCCTCGCATGTAACTCGCTGCGGCAAAGCCGGTCATGTCCCCGACAACACCTCCACCCAGGGCAAACAACACCGTTCTGCGGTCACAACCCTGTTCAAGTAAGGCATCGAATATCAGATTGAGAGTGGCCCAGGTTTTGTAACCCTCACCATCAGGCAGAACCACTTGACTCACCACCGTATACCGTCCTTTCAAGGCGTCGGCCAGGGTCTGAAGGTACAGCGGCGCAACCGTCTCATTGGTCACGATCAGCGCAGTCTTGGCGTGGGGCAGGCCGGCGTAACTGTGTGGCGACCCAAGCAGGCCACCGCCAATGGCAATGTCGTAGCTCCGCTCACCCAAGTGGATTTCAACGGGGGATTGCGTCGCTGATGGTGTGGTCTCGTGCATGGGGCCAGAGTGTAGAGCCTCCAAGAACAAGTAGAAAGGCAGCCCACAGACGACCCCACTTGCACTGCGACCTGATGTCAGGTCCTCCTGGTGTCTTGCCCAGGTGTTAAAACATCTTTCACTGCGCCGGCCAGTTCCAGTTGCATCATGATCATGTTGACGAGGGATGACACGGAGGGTCGCCCTGTTTCGATCACATAGTGCGCAGTCGCCCTGTACAACGGGTCCCGTTGTACAAACAGATCCCGAAGCCGCTGAAGTGGGTCCGCAACCTGAAGAAGGGGCCTGTTTCGGTCGTGCCGAAGACGTCGAAAAACTTCCTCGGGCGAAGATCTCAAATACACCACCTGACTGCGTTCGCGAAGACAAGTTCGATTCGCCGCGCGCAACACGGCGCCCCCACCGGTCGACAGCACGCAGGGCTCCCCCAGCGTTAACTCTTCGATCACAGCAGCCTCGAGATCACGAAAGCTGTCTTCACCTTCTCGATCAAAATACTCGCGAATCGAGCATCCGAGACGCTGCTCAATCACATGATCAGAGTCAAAAAAAGGAACCGAAAGCCGCCGAGACAATTGGCGACCAACGGTTGTCTTGCCAGACCCAGGCAACCCCACCAAGGAAATCAACAGCGGCAGATGCACAGGATGATCATCATTGCAATCGTATTTCAAGAGTCCATCTATCCGACTGCAACAAAACTTAGAAAAAATAATTACAACACCAACTGACTGAAAGCAACAAACACATAAACCTACTGGGCCGTTTCTTCGGGTTCTTCAACTGTAATCTCAATTTCCGTGGTGCGAGAATGATAATCAAGGACCAAAACAGGCACCGTTTCCATACAACCGCCCAGTGTAGTTATACGGAACTTCGGGTCTTTCCCGCTGACCTCTGTTCTATCCACTTGAAGTCCACGTGGGAACGGATTGTGGACCCTATAGGGAGGGGTGCCTCCAACTATCGTGACAACGACTTGAGCGCCGCCCCCACAACCCAAGGAAGCGACCTTCCATTCATCGGGGTTTGTAAAAAACTCTTCCGTATCACCCGCTACGTCTCCGCCGCCACCACAGGCAACAACTGCAATCGACAAAATTGAAATTGTCACAACTCGAGAAAACAAACTGAATTTTTTCATGATCAATCTCTATAAGACTACCGAGATACGCCTCGATCACCAATCGTGCGCGGCGTGATAAAAATCAACAACTCCGATTTGTTTGCCGTCTTATTTTTGTTTTTAAACAAATTACCAACCACTGGAATATCTCCAAACAGTGGGACCTTGGTGACATCCTCGGTTTCATTCTGCTCAAAAATACCACCAATCACCACCGTTCCACCATTCTCAATAAGCACCTGGGTCTGAACATGTTTTGTATTGATTGCGATACCGGCTGCCGTGGTTTCTCCACGGCTATCTTTATTGATATCGACATCAAGAATAATACTACCCTCTGGCGTGATTTGCGGAGTCACTTCCAGCTTGAGGTTGGCCTTTCGGAATGCCACCGCGGTTGCACCACTGGACGTTGCCGTTTGATAAGGAAATTCCGTACCTTGCTCAATCAACGCTTTTACTTGGTCGGCCGTCACCACCCGCGGGCTTGAAACAATTTTTCCTCGTCCATCTGCCTCCAAAGCAGAAATCTCCAAATTCAGGAAACGATTAGCAGCCGAACTGAACAAAGAAAGTGCAAAAGCTGCCGGAGCGAAACCACCAGCACCAGATGAGGGCAAATTCACGAAACTTGTATTGATCGTATCGAGCACGTTTTCGGACTCAACCGTCGTACTAGAAACAGCGTTGTAGCTACCGCCAATAGCAACACGATTCTGCCCACCCGCCGCATATCCTGCATCACCTCCTCGAACGCCACGTAAATCACTTCCACCGAGTCGAACACCCAGTGAGCGTCCGAAACGATCATCGGCTTCCACAATGCGCGCTTCAATCAAAACCTGCCGGATTGGTATATCCAGCTTGCTGATCAATTGCTGCACCTGTTCGAGTTTCGACGGTACATCAGTCACAAAGAGCTGATTGGTTCGAGGCTCAGCGATTGCACTTCCACGCCCAGAAAGTATGCGAGCACCCGCGCCGCCAGCTCCGGCGCCTCCAGAAGCCACCAATTGTGCCGCCACGTCACTTGCTTTTGCATAGTTCATTTGAAAACTCTGAGTACGCAGCGTCTCTAAGCTCTCAATGGATGCCTTTGCTTCAAGCTCTTGCTTCTCCCGGGCCGCAATCTCATCCTGAGGCGCAATCCAGAGAACATTTCCGCTCTTCCGCATCCCCAGACCCTTGGCCTGAAGAATAATGTCCAGAGCTTGATCCCAAGGGACATCCTTCAAACGCAGTGTCACGGCTCCACTTACTGAATCCGAAGTAACAATATTGAAGTTAGTGAAATCAGCAATAACCTGCAACAGCGACCTAACTTCAATATTTTGGAAATTGAGAGACAATTTCTCACCGTTATACCCAGGTCCCTGAGTGAGCTTGGATTCGTCAACTTTCTGCTCGCGAACCTCAAGCACAAACTGATTGTCACTTTGGTATGCCGAGTGCTCCCAGTTGCCCTTAGGTGTAACCACCATGCGAACACGGTCGCCAATCTGACTGGTAACCACGCTCTGGACAGGCGTTCCAAAATCGGTCACATCCAGTTTTCGGTTCAATCCTTCTGGCAACGAAGTTCGTAAGAAATCCACGACAAGGTCTTTGCCCTGCTGGCGGATGTCGACACCGACCTGGTTGCTCGCAAGATCAACCACCACCCGCCCTGAATTACCTACACCCCTTCGAAAATCAATGTCTTTGAGTGCAACCGTATGATCGGTTTGCACTTGGGCAAACACAGCAGGGCCGCTTGGCGGTGGCGCACCGGCTGCTTCCGTCCGATCTAGAACCAGCAACAACGATTTTCCATCCAGCTTGGCTTGATATGCAGCAGGTTGCTTCAGATTGATCACCACCCGCGTTCGATCTCCCGCCTGAACCACGTTGGCCGATCGCAAATTTCCTTGATTCAACTCCACGGTACTTCTGCCCATGGCATTCACCACACCTGGGAAATCCAATGCAATCCGAGCAGGCGACTGGATCGTGAATCCGGTTGGCAGTGCGGTCAAAGCCTCTGTCGTGTCGATACGCACAACCTCCACACCAGCCTGCATGCCACCAGTCAACGACTGGATCGCATTTTGAGCATGGACCAGAAATGAAGTCATGGCCATGGCCATGAACAGTGAAAGCTTGCGCAGACTCCGCTCTTTTGACTCAGAGATGGTCACGCTATAAGATTTTGTCATTTGGAAACTTCCTCTTGTAACTGCAATGCCGCTGGACGCTCAATCCACTCACCCGCCGCATCCTGCGCAATTTCGCGCAGGGTGATTTCATTCTCGGTAATTTTCAACACCCGTCCATAGTTCTGCCCCAGATAACTGCCCTGGGTCACTTGGTAAAGGAGTTGATCTACCTTCACCAAGGCAACGAGCTGTCCAGCACGATTCAGACTGCCAACCATCGACATGGTATCCAGCGGAAAAGCCTCCAAGGGTTGTTTCCGACGACTCATCTCTGCATCGATCAAAGCAGAATTCCCAGCGGGTAGCGCCTGTCCTCCGCGCAGAATGCTCGCCAATTTTTCGCTACTGAAAGGTTCCACAAGGCGCTCACCTCCGTAGGCATACGGTTCAAATTTTGTGGGCTCTGGAATTGGCTTGACATCAGGCTTGATGGAGTTTCTCTCATTTTGCATCCAGAGGCTCAACTCTTCCTGCTCAGAGCTCCCACACCCCGGCAGCAATACCAGTGAAAAAACCAGCAACGCAACGCCCACTTGGCCACCTAACATGCGCCGCATCATTTAGACACTCCTTTGGGCGTTTTTTTGGCCGACGCAGCTTTTTGCTGCAGTTCGATTTCCTCTGGATCGAGATATCGAAATGTTTTAGCGGTGCAATCCATGGTCAGGATGCCATCCCTGTCCCTGACTGGCGCAAGCGAAAGATTATTCAAGGTCACAATACGAGACAAGTTAGCGATGTCTGCTGCGAATAATCCAATATCGTGATACCCACCTGTTACACGAACGGCAATCGGAAGTTCCGCATAATACTCTTTCACCGAGACTTGACCCGGGCGGAATAATTCAAACTGCAAACTGCGACCCAAGCCAGCCTGATTGATATCCGATAACAAGGCATCCATTTCTGCCTTGCTAGGAAGCTGTTTCTCTAACTGGTTAACGTACTGCTGAACCTGCTCAAGCTGCTTCTTCAACGCATCCAGATTGACCGCCTGAACGAGTTTTTTTCGATAGTCTTCTCGCAACTGTTGTTCGCGGGTTTGCTCAGCCAACAACTCCTCATCAACAGCCTTTAGCCAAAAAAACCAAAGACCGGCAATAACAGCGGCACAAACAACTATGTAGAGAAGATTCCGCGGCAGCGATGGCCAGGAAGAAGGATCGTTGGGGTCAAGGCCGGAAAACTGCTTCTGAAGCGAATCCTGTACCGATTTGAAATCGAGGTTGATGGTAGGTGATAGAGCCATAATTACCTCGATCAGACTTTTCCTGGTGCTGGAGACGCTGCTCCCGCAGCACCCTGCCCAACGGCATTCGAACCAGCGGGGCGATTGAGAGCCACTCTGATCTTGAAATTAGATACCCTGCGTTGCTCGCGATTAGAACCAGTTGCGTTGGCTGCAACGATTTCGATCAACTCAGGTTTTCCGAGCCAAGAGGAGTTGTTCGCAAGATTTCGCAACAATTCAGAAACCCGCTCTTGAGATTGGGCCACGCCCTCCAGCAAGACACTTTGATTTTCTTGCTTCATGCTTTTCAGATAAATGCCGTCGGGCAGCTGCGCCACCAGCTCGTCAAGCAGGTGTACCGGCATGTTTCGGTCCGCCTGCAGCCCCTCTACAGCGGTTTGCCTAGCCCGCAAAGATGCAATTTGCGCCTGAAGGCTCGCAATATCCTTAATTTCAGCATCCAGCTCTTTCGTCTTGCTTTGAAGAAACGAATTCCGCTGCTGCTGTTCCGCAATTTGCCCTTGATACCATGTGAATACCGCACCGCAGATGATGCCACCAAGCAGGGCAGACAGCCCGAGCTGTGTAAAGAATTGCTCTTTCTGCTTTTTTCTCGCAGCCTCACGATGAGGCAGCAAATTGATCAAAATCATTGGTAAAACCTCCGCAACGCCAAGCCAGTGGAGGTTAGATAGGATGGAGCTTCACGCGCGATTTTTCGTGCCTGTACGCTGGAAGCCATTTCCATGCCATCGAACGGATTAATCACCATGCAGGCAAACGAAGTCTGATGGGTGACTCCTTCGATCAAGCCAGGCAATGCCGCACTGCCACCGGCCAGCAAGATGTGGTCAACCTTGTTGTAGGGGGTACTGGTGAAGAAAAACTGCAAAGCGCGCCCGATTTCTTGTGCCATGCTTTCAATGAAAGGGTTCAGGACGGCTGATCGATAGTCATCAGGCAAGTCGCCCGATCGCTTCTTGGCCTCAGCCTCGTCGGCAGAAAACCCATACTGACGCACGATCAACTGCGTCAACTGGGCGCCTCCAAAAGCTTGATCGCGCTCGTACAGCACGTCATCGTTGCGCATCACCTGCATACTGGTGGTCAAGGCACCCACCTCAAACAATGCCACCAGAGAGTCCACACCCTGATTGGGCAGTGTTTCAATGACCCGCCCAGCTGCCATCCGGGAGGCGTAGGGCTCGACGTCCATGATGACCGGCTTGAGGCCTGCGGCTTCAGCGAGTCCCTGCCGGTCAGACACCTTTTCCTTGCGTGAAGCCGCGATCAGAACCTCGGCATCTCCGACCGAGTTGGCACTTGGCCCAACGACACAAAAATCGAGACTGACCTCATCGAGCGAGAAGGGGATGTACTGGTTGGCCTCCGACTCAACCTGCGCCTCTAGCTCTTTTTCAGACAGTCCACCAGGGAGAACGATTTTTTTGGTGATCACGGCCGATGCAGGCAACGCCATGGCTACATTCTTGGTCTTGCTGCCGCTTTTGCGGACAACCCGGCGCACAGCCTCGGCGACTTCATCGAACTTTTCGATGTTCCCATCGGTGATCCACCCTCGCTCCAAGGGCTCGATGGCACAACGCTCCAACACCAAATCGCCAGAGCGATTACGGCTCAACTCGACCAGTTTGACACTGGACGAGCTGACATCGATGCCCAACAACGGCGCCGGATCACGGCTGAAAAACGACCCCAATGAGATCAAGGTGACCCCCAAAAAATAGAAGCGCTGCAAGGCGCCAGACTTAAGATTTCACTTGAATGCTAGCAGCAAGCCCCTTGTGCAGCAAAGATTTTCTACCTTTGACACAAAAGAGAACGTTGCCAAAAGCATACGCAAACCAACCTCTCCCGGCAGACTGACGGCACGCAGAAAGATAAGAAACACACAACAACTCACAATAACGGCTTCTGATCTGACACCTTCACAACAGGCCGATTTTTATAATCTGCCTCCCTCGCCTTGACTGTTCGCATGCTTCAAAACGATCCCGCCGCCTCCCGCTCGTCCGAGCTCACCGACTCCCAGAAGACGGGTCTGCTGGCGTGGCTTGGACGCGTGCTGGCAAGTCTGACAGGGCTGGTGCTGGCGGCCTTGGTTGCGCTCTTGTTCGGGGTGGGGATCGGACTGGCCGTGGCCTATCCCAATCTGCCCGATGTGGGCGCCTTGGCCGACTATCGGCCCAAGCTGCCCCTTCGGGTGCTCACAGCCGATGGCCTGCTGATCGGCGAATTCGGCGAAGAACGCCGTAGCCTCCTGCCGATAAAAGACATTCCCGATGTCATGAAGAATGCCGTCCTCGCCATTGAGGACGCCCGGTTTTTCGAGCATGGCGGCGTGGACTACCGAGGCATGCTCCGGGCGGTGCTGGCCAATCTGGGCCAGGCGAAAAGTCAGGGAGCGTCCACCATCACGATGCAGGTGGCCCGAAACGTTTACCTGTCGGCAGAAAAGAGCTACACCCGCAAGATCTATGAGGTGCTGCTCACATTCAAGCTGGAATACCTGCTGACCAAAGAGCAGATCCTAGAGATCTACATGAACCAGATTTTTCTGGGTCAGCGAGCCTATGGCTTTGCCACCGCGTCGCAGACGTACTTCGGCAAGCCGCTCAAGGACGTGAGCATTGCCGAAGCCGCCATGCTGGCGGGCCTACCCAAAGCGCCTTCGGCGTACAACCCCATTTCCAACCCCAAACGCGCACGTGTCAGGCAACTGCACATCATTGATCGCATGCTCGAAAACGGGTTCATCACCGCCGAAGAGGCCCGATCAGCCCGGGTCGAAGAACTCAGACTTCGACCGTTAGGAGGACCTGAACGGGTTCACGGTGAATTTGTTGCCGAGATGGTTCGCCAGTCCATGGTCGCCCAATACGGCGAAGAGGCCTACACCCGCGGACTGACCGTCACCACCACGCTTCAGTCCAGCGAACAACAAACCGCTTACCAGGCTCTGCGGCGTGGCATCCTCACCTACGAGAGCCGTCAAAGATACCGCGGCCCCGAACTCTTCGTCAACCTGCCGGCAGACAAGGCCACGCGTGAAGATGTGATTGATAGCGTGTTGGCCGAGCACCCCGACAACGGTGACCTGCTCTCTGCCGTCGTGCTTGAAGCCGGGCCTCGCAAGGTGGTGGTGGTTCGCCAGGATGGCGAGCCCTTCGCCGTCACCGGCGAAGGGCTACGCCCCGTGCAATCGGGACTAGCGGAAAAGGCCGATCCTTCGATCAAGCTCCGCCCGGGGGCCTTGGTTCGGGTGGTCAAAACTTCTGCGAACGGGTGGCGCATCAGCCAGTTGCCCGAGGTCGAGTCTGCCTTCGTGGCTATGGATCCCAACACCGGCGCGGTGCACGCGCTGGTCGGTGGCTTCGATTTCCAGAAGAACAAGTTCAACCACGTGACCCAGGCCTGGCGCCAGCCGGGCTCCAGCTTCAAGCCCTTCATCTACTCTGCTGCGCTTGAAAAAGGCCTGACGCCGATGACCGTGGTGAACGACGCGCCGCTTTTCTACAGCGCCGAGCAAACCGGTGGCAAGCCCTGGGAACCCAAGAACTATGACGGACAGTTCGAGGGCCCGATGTCGGTGCGTCGCGCGCTGGCCAAGTCCAAGAACATGGTGTCGATCCGCGTGCTACAACTCGTTGGAACAAAGAGCGCGCAGGACTGGGTCGCCCGGTTCGGTTTCCCGCCGGAGAGGCACCCTCCCTACCTGACCATGGCACTCGGCGCCGGTACGGTCACTCCGATGCAAATGACTACCGGGTACGCCGTGTTTGCCAACGGCGGTCATCGCGTCACACCCGTCCTGATCACCCGCGTGGTTGAACAACGTGGGAAAGTGCTTTTTGATGAACCACCCAAAGCAGTGGACGCATCAAGCCAAGTCATCGACGAACGCAACGCCTTCATCATGAGCAGCCTGCTGCAGGAAATCACGCGAACCGGCACCGCTGCGCGCGCCCAGGCAACGCTGAAACGGCCGGACGTTTACGGCAAGACGGGCACCACCAACGACTCCATGGACGCCTGGTTCGTGGGTTACCACCCTTCCCTCGTGGCGACAGCCTGGGTGGGATACGACACACCACGCAATCTGGGTAGCCGCGAAACCGGTGGCGGCCTGAGTCTGCCGATCTGGATCGACTACATGGCCGAAGCGCTCAAAGGGGTGCCAGTGGTTGAGTACAAACCGCCGTCGGGCGTGATTCGTGTCGGTGGCGACTGGTACTACGAGGAATTTGGCCCTGGCCAGGGTGTGCATGGCCTGGGCTTGCAGGATCCGTGGCCCGGTAGCCAGGTTGAAAGCGATGTCACGCCCACAGAGGCCGCCACTCAGCCCAACGCCACCGAAGACCGGCGCACCATCCTGGACCTGTTCAGGAACTGAACGTCAGCGGCTGGCCCGCCTGCTCGGTTGCACAACGGGACAGGTGCGAAAAAAATTCGCCCTGCCCTTTGCTGTCCATCCACTGGGCACCGTCGTACTTGTAGTGAAACCCCCCCGCGCGCGCCGCCATCCAGACTTCTTGCAGCGGTTTCTGCAAATTCACGATGATCTGGCTGCGGTTTGCAAAGGTCAAAGTCACCATGCCGCCCACGCGCTGGTTGTCAATGTCCGCGGCAGTCTCATCGTTGATGCGGTCGCAGGCCAGTTCAATGGCGCGGAGCAAGGCCTCGGCGCGATCCAGATATTCGATATCGGTCATTACAATGCACCCACTATGAAGATGCATCGAATTCTAGGCGGAGCGCTCGCACATGTCCGTATCGCCGGCGGCACGATTCTGGTTGCCCTGAGCGTGGCGGGTGCCGGCTGCGGTCAAAAGGGTCCGCTGTACCTGCCCGGCGCGCAACCCGAGGCCCGGCCTGCAGCGCCGAAACCAGCGGACACGGCCCCCAACGCGACCGATTCGCTGGACGAGTCGCCGCAGCGCTGAACTTGCTTTCGGGGCTGTCAATCCGGGGCCGCAAAGTTTCCTGGTCCTGGTCCTGGTCCTGGTCCTGGTCGTGGTCGTGGTCGCGATCGTGAAAGCGCTGCCCAGCACCCCGTTCGCCAACTCAAGCATATTCAACGCCCCAGCTGGTCTCTGGGCCGCCAGCGTTCCCATACACGCCAGCCCAGCAACAAGGCCAGCAGAACCGCGTAAACACCCACTTCAGCAAAGTCGTTCTTGCCGCTGCGCATCCAGAAGAAGTGCAGCACCGCCAGACAGGCCACGGCGTACACGCTGCGGTGCAGCAACCTCCAGCGCGCAGCCCCCAACGACCGGATGGCCCGGTTGAACGAAGTGCCGGCCATGAGCAGCAGCAACACCCAGCAGAGAAAGCCGACCAGGATGAACGGCCGCTTGGCCAGATCGGCCAGCACCTCCCGCCATTCAAAACCCATGTCAAACCAGGCGTAGGCCAGCAGGTGCAGACTGGCGTAGAAAAACACGAACAACCCCAGCATGCGCCGCAACCGGGCCAACGCAGGCCAGCCGGCCATCACGCGCAAGGGCGTCACCAGCAAGACCAGCACGAGTGCTCGAAGCGTCCAGTCACCCAGCGAGCGGATCAGGGCTTCGGCCGGATTGGCGCCCAGCTGGTCGTTCCAGGCGGCCCAGAACAGCCAGACAACCGGCAGGCTCCACAGAACAAACAGCAAGGGTTTGGCTGTGCGGCGCAAGAGCCACCGGTTCAAGCGCGACCCTGCCTTGCGCGGCGCGGTGACTGAGTCCACCGCACCAGATCGGACTGAAGGATCAGCGGAAAGTCGGACGTCCACAAATGCTGCGTTGCGAATGCAATGCCTGAAAAGTTCAGAAGAACTTGCGCAGGTCCATGCCCGCGTAAAGCTGCCCCACCTGGGGCTCGTAACCGTTGAACATCAGGGTCTTGCGGCGTTTGGCCAGCAGGCCGCCCTCTTCGCCAATGCGCCGCTCGGTGGCCTGACTCCAGCGCGGGTGGGCCACGTCGGGATTCACATTCGAGAAAAAGCCGTACTCCTGCGGTGCCGCGATATTCCAGGCCGTACCGGGTTCCTTGTCAGTAAACCGGATCTTCACCAGCGACTTGCCGCTCTTGAAACCATATTTCCACGGAACGACGAGGCGCACCGGCGCGCCGTTCTGGTTCGGCAACACCTCGCCATACATGCCAAACGCCAGCAGCGTCAAAGGATGCATGGCCTCGTCCAGACGCAGGCCCTCGACATACGGCCACAGCAACACGCTTGAGCGCAGGCCCGGCATGGTGTCCCTATCGGCCTGAGTCACGAACTCCACATACTTCGCGCTGCCCAGCGGCTGCGCCGCCCGGATCAACGCACCCAGCGAATAGCCCATCCAGGGAATCACCATGGACCAGCCCTCCACACAGCGCAGCCGGTAAATGCGCTCCTCCATGGGAGCCAGCTTGAGCAGATCCTCCAGCCCGTAGGTCCGGGGCTTGTTCACCAAGCCATCGATCGACACCGTCCACGGGCTCGTCTTCAGCGACTTGGCTCGCGCCACGGGATCCGACTTGTCGGTGCCGAATTCGTAGAAATTGTTGTAGGTCGACGCGTGCTCGTAAGCGGTGAGCTTTTCCACCGTCGAAGCACCGGGCAACGTAGAAGAGACGCCCGTCAGCGCGGCGAGCTTGCCGGGCCGGGCCACAGCGGCCAGGGCGTCCCGCGATGCCCAACCGGCCAGCGCCGCACCGCCAGCCCCTAGAGCCAGGTGCTGCAGCCACTCCCGCCGCCCCAGATAGGTGGACCGCGACGTGATTTCGCTCGATCGAGGATGGTGGTACGCGGTGTCGGCAGAACGAATGATCATGAGAGGCTCCTGTGGTTCAGGTCAGTCGTAGGAGCCGGGGATTTCTTACCAAGTTCCTGCCCGCGTCATCGAGCCCCCGCTCGCACCGAATTCTGCGCCGCCCGCATCCCGGAGCGATACGGGATTCAGAGGCCGCAGAACCTCACAGCTCGCCGTAGCTGTGCAAGCCCGAGAGGAACATGTTCACGCCCAGGAAAGCGAAGGTGGTGACCGCGAGCCCCACCAAGGCCCACCAGGCCGCCACGGTGCCACGCAGACCCTTCATCAGGCGCATGTGCAGCCAAGCGGCGTAGTTCAGCCAGACGATCAGCGCCCAGGTCTCCTTCGGGTCCCAGCTCCAGTAGCCGCCCCAAGCTTCGGCGGCCCAGAAAGCACCCAGCACCGTCGCGATGGTGAAGAAGGCAAAGCCCACTGCGATGGCCTTGTACATCACGTCGTCCAGCACCTCAAAACTCGGCAGACGCTCGGCAATGCGACGGCGGCCGAACAGGATGGTGGCCACGATCAGCGCCGAAATGCCGAAATACACAAACCAGTAACTGCCGCCCTTTTCTGCTGCCGACGTGCGAAAGACGATGGGTTCAAAGCACAGCACGATACCCAGCAACCACAACGGCGCGAGCTTGTACCAGCGCGATTCACTGGCGCTCTGCTTGATCAGGTAGGCAAACGCCAGCATCGCCGAGAGTGCAAACGTGCCATAACCAATGAAGTTGGCTGGCACATGGAGCTTCATCCACCAGCTCTGCAACGCGGGCACCAGCGGCTGGATCTCGTGGGCTTCGCGCACCACGGTGTACCAGAGCAGAAAGCCCACGGCCGCACTCACCACCAGCATCACGAAAGCGCCCATCGAACGGGTGTTGTACTGCTCTTCGTAATACAGGTAAAAGGCCGCCGTCATCCAGCAGAACAGCACGAACACCTCGTACAGATTGCTCACCGGAATGTGACCAATGCCGACACCAATCTGGTGGCTCTCGTACCAACGCACCATGGTGCCCACCAGCGCAAGCGTCACAGCCACCCAAGCCAGGCGCGACCCCAGGCCTTCGAACGCATTGCCCGCACGGGTGAACATCCCCACCCAGTAGAAGATGGTGCTCATGAAGAACAGCACGCTCATCCAGAGAATGGCCGACTGGCTGGAGATGAAGTACTTGAGCATGAACACCTGGTCGGCGCGCGCCAGATTGGCCGTGCCTTCCGGCGTCTGGTACAGCGAGATGGCCAGCAAAGACAGCACCGCCACCACCACCATCAGCACACGCAGGGGTCGCCAGAACCAGCCCAGCCAGATCACTGCCGGGACCGCACCCGCCAGAATGGCCTTTTCGTAGACGTCCATGGCTGGGCTGTAGCGCATGAAACTCCACACCGCGCCCGCTATCACGAGAACAGCGAACAGCCAGTCCCACACATTGCGGCGCGCGAAATAGCCGGGCTCCAGGCCGGAGCCGTTCTGGCCCCGCTTGAGTTCAAAGGTCTGGGTAGCGGTATTCATGAGGGCACCTTCAACAACTGGGACTTCAACACTTCAAACTCCTGATCGGCTTCCATCGTCTTGCGGTTGGACGACAGCGCCATCGTGGCCTGCGAATGCCCTGCGCCCGCTGGCGAGAGCCACACCCACACGCGGCGCTCGCGCACATAAAGCATGACAAAAACACCCAGGATCAGCAAGACGCAACCCAGGTACACGATGCTCTGGCCGGGCGCGCGCGCCACCTGGAACACACTGGCCTGCACGTGCTCAAAATCCTTGAGCTGAAAGGTCATCGGGGCCGGGTAATAGAAAGCATCGCTCAGGCTCATGACGGCGTGCGTCATGAACTGCTGCGTGGCATCACTGCGCTCCAGCGGCTGCAGACCGGCCCGTTCGCGACTGACCTGCAACAGCTCGAACAGCGTTCCGTTGAGGATGCGCACCAGCACATCGCTGGCGCGCTCACGCTCGGCCTCGGGCACGTTGCTTTCCAGAAACGCCGACACCGCCTGCAACCCCCCTTTGATGGGCGGATCACCCGCAGGGGCCTCGGTGGCTTCGGCGCCGGCAAACAGGCCAATCGCCCGACCGGCAGACACCTGCAGTGCATCGGAGAGTTCGGTGCGCCCCGCTTCGACCGCCGAGACCGCGTAACGGCGCACGGCCAGTTCACGCAGCGCCGGATCGACGAGGGCCGCGCGCAGACGCACAAAACCATCGATGCTGTCCTGATCATCGGCAGGGATGCGCAGGTACCGGAAGGGCTCGGACGGCGTTTCACGCATGCCAAAGAGGAACATGCGCGAACCATCGATCTCCATGGGCAGCATGTAGTTGTTGTATTCCACCGCCTGGCCCGCCGCGTCGCGCAGCTTGTAGCTGAAACTGGGGCCCACGTTGCGCAAGGTTTTTTCGGCACCCGGCTTGTGACCCGAACCGAGGCGGCTCTCGATCGAGCTGCGCAGGTCGACCTTGCGCACGTCCGTGCCGGAAGCATCGCCTTGGTTCGCAAAGTTCTCCACGTTGATCACGCGCAGGCCGGTGTACTCCAGCGTGAGTTTCTGGTCCCCATTGCTCAGCGCAGACGTGCCACCGATCACGCCCGACACCTCGAACGCCTTGGCCGGCCCGTTGATGGGCACAGCCTGCAGATTGACGCGCGAACCGCCATCGTCGAAGCTGGACTGGTAGATGTTGATGCCGCGGTGGCTGGCGGGATGGTTCACTTCAACCCGCGTCTCCTTTTTCTCACCCGTCTCGTGGTCGTGGATCACGATGTCGCTGGCAAACAGCCTGGGCATGCCGGTGTCGTAATACTCGACAATGAATTTCTTGAGTTCGACCGAAAACGGCAGATCCTGCAGCAGCACGCCATCGGACTGGGCCAGGATCGCGGTGCCCGCCGTGGTACCCTCGGTCACCAGCAGGTTGCCCCGGAACGTCGGGTTGCTGGGAGAAAGGCGGTGCTGAGGGGCCACATCGGCAATCAGGCCGCCACCGGTGAACGGCGTCTTGCCGTTGAACCACATCTGGGCACGCACCACCAGATCGCCATCGAGCAGGCCACCGAGGCAAACCAGCACAATCGCGCTGTGTGCTGCCAGATAGCCGATCTTGTTGGTGGATCCCGCCTTGGCAGCCACCATCCAGCCGGTACCGCCCGCGCTTTCCCGCGACTGCAGCTTGACCTTCCAACCAGAACCCAGCAGGGTTTGACCGATGCGGTTGGCCGCTGATTCGGGCATTTCAGGCAGCGCGCCTTCGGCCCGGTGCGGAAAAGCCTTGAGACTCTGCTCGCGGATGTTTTCCTTGTAGGCCTTGAAGTCCACCAGGATCTTGGGCGTGTTGCGCGCGATGCACAGGCTGGTGCTGACCACCAGAAACGCGAGGATCAGCAGAAACCACCAGGCGCTGTAGACCGTGAACAGCCGGGCACTGCCAAACACATCGGACCAGAACGGGCCGAACTGGTTGACGTAGTTGTTCAGGGGTTCGTGTTGCTTGACCACGGTCCCGATGACCGACGCGATGCAGATCACCGTCAGCAGCGAAATCGCAAACCGCATGGACGACAACAGCTCAACCAGCTGACTGGCGAAGCGCGACCCGGTGCGGATCTGCAGGCCTTGGGTAGATACGGTCATTTAGGCGTCGTAAAAAACAAAAAGGGCGGATCTGGAACAACCCAGAACGCGCCCTGATGTGATGCTTTGTTCGTGTGGCGGTTCAATGCAAAGGAAGATAAACCCGCATTGTGACGCCAAATATTAACCAACGCTTATATCCCCGGAAACCTCGGGGCTAAGCACCTGCCCGGTCAGCGCAGGCCAGCAATGTAATCCGACACCGCCTGGATTTCTCGGTCGTTCAACTTGGCGGCCACACCGGTCATCTGGATGTGGTTCGCACGCGTGCCGTCCCGGAAGGCCTTGAGCTGGGTCGCCGTATAACCGGCGTGCTGCCCTTTCAAGCGCGGATACTGTGAGGGAATGCCGGCGCCGGTGGGGCTGTGGCAACCCGCACAGGCCGCGATCTGGCGATCAGCGATACCGCCGCGGTAGATGCGCTCACCCAATCGAACCAAGTCCTTGTCCGTCGCGAAGCCTTCGCGTGCCTTTTGATCGGCCAGCCACCAGGCGATGTTGCGCATGTCATCATCGGACAGCGCCGCGACCATGCCCTGCATGATCGGGTTGGCCCGTTTGCCGGACTTGAATTCCAGCAGCTGCTTGACCAGGTACTCTGGATGCTGCTGCGCCAACATTGGATTCTCTGGAATCACCGAATTCCCGTCGGCTGCGTGGCAGGCCACACAAACCTGCCCATAGGTGGTGGCACCCTTGGCAGCATCGGGTTTGACCGACTGCGCATGTGCACTGAACGACAGGGCTGCAGCGGCAGCCACGCAAAGGAAAGAAACGGGCAATTTCATGTCGGGGCGGCGTCGTTTGCGACGCGTCGGTTTGAAGAAGTTCGCGGCTTTCGTGCCGTACAGCATTCGATTTTACAATGCCTCACAGGATACCCAAATGACTCAAGTCAAGAATACCGCCACCGCCTCGGACACCACCCCATCCAGCACCCCCAACGTGCATGGGCCCGAGGGCGTCGAAAACGCAGCGCGTCCCGATATCAAGAGCCTGCACGGATGGCTGCACACTGCCCGATTTCTCACGACGGCGCCCCAGCTGGAACACCTGCCCACGCTGGATGTTCCCGAGGTGGCTTTTGTGGGTCGCTCCAATGCAGGCAAATCCACCTGCATCAACACACTGACCCAACAAAAGCGCCTGGCTTTTGCGTCGAAGACGCCTGGGCGCACGCAAAGCATCAACCTGTTCTCGCTGGGCAAGCAGGGACAGACCGACGCCGTGCTGGCCGACTTGCCGGGCTATGGGTACGCTGCTGTGCCGCGCGAAGCCAAGCTGCGCTGGCAGCGCGTGATGGGCAACTACCTCATGACGCGCGAAAACCTCAAGGCCGTGGTGTTGCTGTGCGACCCCCGCCTGGGTTTGACCGAGCTGGATGAAATTCTGCTGGACGTGATCCGCCCCCGGGTGCAGAGCGGCCTGAAGTTCGTGATCCTCTTGACCAAGTCGGACAAGCTCACGCGTGCTGAGGCCAACAAGGCTCTCTCGATCGCGAAGCTGCAGTGCGGCGGTGGTGAGGCCCGCCTGTTCTCAGCTCTGAAGAAGCAGGGACTGGACGAAATGGCGAGGCTCTTGTGGGACTGGACCCATGGCGAGCCCGTGGCGCCCCTGGAACAAGCCCCAGCGGTTGCAGAAGAAGACGACGAACCTCCGGCACTGGACTGAGCTCAGCCGATCGGGCGGCACTCGCCGTCAGACGCTCACCGGGTTGCCGCCGTATTCAACGACGTCCATAGGGAGACGCTTCACCCGCCGGTCGCGTCTTGAAGCGTTTGTGCACCCAGTAGTACTGTTCAGGCATGGTTGCGATCATCTGTTCCAGGTAGTGGTTCATCAGCGCGGTATCGGCCACCGCGTCACCACCGGGATAGCCGTCCCAGCCGGGGAGCACCTCCACGTCGTAACCGCTGGGCGTCATCCGGCTGATGACTGGCACCACGCGCGCACGTCCCATCTGGGCCAGCCGCGGCAGGGTGGGCACGGTGGCGGTGCTCACCCCGAAAAACGGAACGAACACCGACTCCGCCGGCCCCATGTCCATGTCCGGCAAAAGGTACAGCACCTCCCCCGCGCGCAACGCCTGCACCAGCGAGCGCATGCTCTGGTGCTTTTCGACCAGCCTGACCGAGCCGTACCGCAGCCGACCCGCCCGAATCCACTGATCCACGGCCACATTGCGTTGCCGGGCGTACAGGCTGATGAACTTGCGCGGAAACCCCAGAGCCAGTGCGGTCCCGCCGGCGTCCAGTCCCACGAAGTGCGGCGCGAACACCAGAATCGGCCCGTCGGTGGCCAGTTCATGGACCGCCCCGACCAGCCTCAGGCGACGTCGGGTCACCGCTTCACTGGCTTCCCAGACCCAGCTCCGGTCCAGCCAGGATTGCGCGAAATACACAAAATGCCGGCGCACAGCGCGGTTACGCTCAGCCTCGCTGTCCCGAGGGAAACACAGCGCCCAGTTGGTGCGAGCAATGCCCCGGCGCCGAGCAGCCACCAGATGCAACACCTGCCCCGACAGCCAGCCCAGACCACGCACGTATGACAAGGGCAAAAGGGCCAGCAAGCGCATGAAACCCACGCCCAGTCGACCACCCCAGGTTTTGGAGCCCGATGGACTGTGATGAGTTGGGGGGGGGATTGTGGGCATGAATGACTGCGGTGAGCGCCGGGCCGTTTCAGCGCTGGGGCTTAGCGCCGGTGTCCGGGGACTCGGGTGGACGGGGTTGCTTGTAGCGATCGTACGACCAGAGGTATTGGGCCGGCGATTCTCGCACCAGCATCTCCATGGCCTGGTTGATCTGTCTGGCTGCCGTTTGCGGGTCGCTGCTCAGACCGTGCTCAGCCAGGCCCGGGAAGGGGCGCACATGCACCAGGAACCCGCGCCCCCAGGAGAGCCGCTCGCCCCAGATCAACACCGGCTGCACGCCTGGCGTCCGTGCCAGGCGGGCCGACAAGGTCATGGTGTAGGCCTCACGCCCGAAGTACGGCGCCCAAACTCCTTGGCCCGCGGGCGGCACCTGATCCGGCAGCAGCCCCACGGCCTGCCCGGTCTTGAGCGCCTTGATGAGTTGCTTCACGCCGGCCAGCGTGGTCGGCGCCGTCAACAGGCCCGGGCGCTCACGGGAATGGGCCACCAGATCCCGCAGCCAGGGTTGGCGCGAGGGGCGAAACAGCACGGTGGTGGTCATGCGCTCACCGAAACGCTGCGCCACCGCCTGCGCCGTGATTTCAAAACAACCCAGGTGGGGCGTCAGGAACAGCACGCCAGAGCCGTGGGCCATCGCCGCTTCGATCAGGGAAGCCCCTTCCCAGCCCACTTTCATCGGGGCTCCCAACCACAACCGGGTGGTTTCTACGGCCATCTTGCCCGCTTCGCCCACCGAAGCCAGCGCCACCCCGCGGGAAAAACCGGCCTGGCGAACATGGGCCATCAAGCGGCGCCGGTAGCGGGGTGACAACAGGAAGCTCAGCCAGCCCACCATCCAGCCTGCTGCGTGCAGCACAGGCAGCGGCATGTGTGAAAAAAAACGGAAAAGCAGTTGAAAGAGGACGGTCACGAAATGCTCAAGAGGCCAGCATGGCCGTCGAAATATACCGGTGGTGGGCGCACAACCGGTGGCGGCAACAGGGCATGGTGTGCAGCACGGCTACCGAAACCCACGCTTGATCTAAAATCCTGACATCGCCGAGTTATTGAACTAATTGCGGGGCGATTCACAAATTCCGCTAAAGCGTTCGCCGAACCCAGAAGACCGGCAACGCCGATCAACCAATTCTGGAGTTTATACATGGCGAACGACTTTCTCTTCACGTCCGAATCCGTCTCTGAAGGCCACCCCGACAAGGTGGCTGACCAGATTTCCGACGCGATCCTCGATGCAATCTTCAAGCAGGACCCGCGCAGCCGCGTGGCCGCCGAGACGCTGACCAACACCGGCCTGGTGGTGCTCGCGGGTGAAATCACCACCAACGCGCACGTGGACTACATCCAGGTCGCGCGCGACACCATCAAGCGCATCGGCTACGACAACACCGATTACGGCATCGACTACAAGGGCTGCGCAGTGCTGGTGGCCTACGACAAACAATCGAACGACATCGCCCAGGGCGTGGACCACGCGTCTGACGATCACCTCAACACCGGCGCCGGTGACCAGGGTCTGATGTTCGGTTACGCCTGCGACGAGACGCCCGAACTGATGCCCGCGCCGATCTACTACGCGCACCGACTGATGGAGCGCCAGGCCCAGCTGCGCAAGGACGGCCGCCTGCCCTTCCTGCGGCCCGACGCCAAGAGCCAGGTGACCATGCGCTACGTGGACGGCAAGCCGCACAGCATCGACACCGTCGTGCTGTCCACCCAGCACAGCCCGGACCAGAGCGAGAACCAGCACCAGATGAAGGCCTCGTTCACCGAAGCCATCATCGAAGAAATCATCAAACCGGTGCTGCCCAAGGAATGGCTGCAGAACACCAAGTACTTGATCAACCCGACCGGCCGCTTCGTCATCGGCGGGCCGCAGGGTGACTGTGGCCTGACCGGCCGCAAGATCATTGTGGACACCTACGGTGGCGCTTGCCCGCACGGCGGTGGCGCGTTCTCCGGTAAGGACCCGAGCAAGGTGGACCGCTCGGCCGCTTACGCCGCGCGCTACGTGGCCAAGAACATCGTCGCCGCCGGTCTCGCCAAGCAGTGCCAGATCCAGGTGGCATACGCCATCGGCGTGGCCAAGCCAATGAACATCACGGTCTACACCGAAGGCACGGGCGTGATCAGTGACGAGAAGCTTTCCGCGCTGGTGAACGAGCACTTCGACCTGCGCCCCAAAGGCATCATCCAGATGCTGGATCTGCTGCGCCCGATCTACGAAAAGACCGCCGCCTACGGCCACTTCGGCCGCGAAGAGCCCGAGTTCGCCTGGGAAAAGACGGACAAAGCGCAGGCGCTGCGCGCAGCGGCCGGCCTGTAAAGCCGGCTTCTTTGACGCATCCCATGAAATCCACAACAAGGGATGCACCATGACCCAGTGTGAGAAAGACCATAAACATTCGTTGGTTATGTAAGCAAGCACCAACATACGTCCAAAAGCCCCAGGTCTGCCACTGGGGGTTTTTTTGACTTTAAAAATGGTGTTGTATTGCTTGAGTAGCACGCACAGGCCTGAATTTTTCCTCCCGGTGTCCGATATGAACGGTACAGAATTGAACCGCTGTGCACCGCAACGACCTGGAGCTTTCAACCATGGATACCACTGACGGCCTGGACCGGAACGACCTCGCCAACCCTGAACTTGAGCGGTTGGTGGCCCAGCGCACCCAGGAGCTGGAACGCGCACTGGCGCGTGCCCAGTCGCTCTACGAGCAAGCACCCAGCGGCCATTTGTCGCTGGACGCCGACCTTCGCCTCGTCAACATCAACCAGACGCTGCTGAACTGGCTGGGCTATGCGCGCGAAGAAGTGATCAACGAACTGGATCTGTTCGCACTGATCGACCCCTCGTGGCGCGGTCTGTTGCAGGCGCGCATGGAATCGCTGAGGCAATCTGGGCACACGCTGCCTATGGAGATCGAGGTGCAACGCAAAGACGGCACACGGTTCCAGGCCTTGTTCTCGTCGACCGCTGTCAACGACGAGCACGGCGCCTTCCTGCATACCAACACCACTGTGATGGACATCAGCGACCGCAAAGCCGCTGAACAACGCGTGGCCGCTCACGACGGCTTCCTGCAGACCATCACCGACCGTATCCCGGTGCGGCTGGCCTACTACGACAAAGACCTGATCTGCCGGTTCTCCAATTCCGCACACGCACGCCGCTACGGCAAGATGCCCAGCGAACTGGTCGGCACCCACCTGAGTCAGGTGGTGCGCGCCGAGCTGATGCCCGAGATCCTGCCGCACTTTGCCGAGGCACTCAGCGGTCAACCGCAGAACTTCGAAGCCGAGCGCCTCGCCCACGACGGCACCACCAGCTTCTATGAAATCCACTACATCCCCGACTTCCAGCACGGCATGGTCGAAGGCATCTTCATCGAGATGCACGACATCAGCGAACGCCGACGTACCGAGGAATTCGTGCTCGAAGCCAACCGCGATCTGGAAGAACGGGTGCGGGAACGCAGCGCCGAGCTGTTCCAGAGCGAGCAGCGCTACCGGCTGATGGTCGATGCGATACAGGACCACTGCATCTACTTCGTGGACGAAAACGGGGCGGTGACCGAGTGGACCGAGAGCGCCCAGCGACTGCACGGCCATTCCCGCGCCCAGATGCTGGGTGAGCCCTACACCAAGCTGCTGGCCACCGACAACGCTGGCGAGGACGAGGTGAATCCGGAACAGGTTCTGCGCCTGGCCAAATCCCACGGTCAATGGGAAACCCGCGGCTGGCGGCTGCGCGACGACGGCTCGCGCTTCTGGGCCCACACCGTGCTGACCGCGCTGCGCAACGAAGCGGGTGAGCTGCAGGGGTTGTCCAGCATCACGCGCGACATGACCGCAGCCAAGAGTCTGGAGGACGTGATGAACGACCTCAACCGCGAACTCGAAAAACGCGTGGCCGAACGCACGCAGCAACTGGTGGCGGCCAACAAGGACCTCGACGTGTTCTCGCACATGGTGTCGCACGACCTGCGCGCACCGCTGCGCCACATCGCCAGCTTTGTCAGCCTGCTGCAGGAGCAGATGGGCGAATCCAGCGACAGCCTGGCGCTGCAATACCTCAACTCGATTGCCAAGGCCAGCAAGCGCATGAGCATCATGATCGAGGGTCTGCTCGAATACGCCCGGCTCGGGCGGGTGGCGATCGAGGCGCAGCCGGTGCCGCTGGCGCCGCTGCTCGACGGCGTGATCGCCCACCTGAAGCAGGAGAATCCCCATCGCTCGATCGAATGGGTGGTGGAGGGAGACCTGCCGGTCGTGCGCGGCGATGCGATGTTGCTGGCCGAAGTGTTCAGCAACATGCTGAACAACTCCGTGAAATACACCCGCACCCGCGAACACGCCCGCATCGAAATTGGCTGGAAGGTCAACCCGGTGGGCGGACGCACCTTCTTCATCCATGACAACGGCGTGGGGTTCGATCTGGAAAAAGCCCACAACCTGTTTGTGATGTTCCAGCGGCAACACCACTCCATGGACTTCGAGGGCAATGGCACCGGCCTCGCGCTGTCCCAGCGCATCATCGAACGCCACGCCGGCCGTATCTGGGCCGAAACCGCTCCCGGTGAAGGCTGCACCTTCTACTTCACCCTGCCTTTCGAGGGTCTGGAACACGAGCTGGACTTTCCCAAGTCGTCACTCGCGGAACTGTCGATCTGACGGCGCTCGATCCTGAAACCGACGGGTTCGCGCCACCACAATGAGCGCGTGAACCCAGCCGATCCCACCGCCATTCCCCGTCCATCTTTGCAGAGCCTGTTCGCCCTGCATGGGCAAACCGCCATCGTCACCGGCGCCAGCCGCGGCCTCGGGCTGTCCATGGCCTGCGCTCTGGCGGCCCATGGCGCCAGCGTGTGGCTCAACGGCCGCGACCCCGTGAGCTTGCTGTCTGCGGTGGCTCGGTGCAAGGACGCCGGTCAGAGCAACGGCGGCAGCGCCCACCCGCTGCCCTTTGACGTGGGCGACGAGGCAGCCGCCACCCGCGCCGTTACCCAAGTGTTGGCCAGCGAAGGCCGCATCGACATCCTGGTCAACAACGTCGGCCAGCGCCGACGCCAGCCCTTGACCGAACTGCCTGCCCAGGCCCTGCGCGACCTGCTCGAAACCAACCTGGTTGCCGCCTGGCACCTGTGCCGGGAAGTCGCGCAACCGATGCGCGCCCAGGGTCGGGGGCGCATCATCAACGTGACCTCCATCGCTGGCCCCATTGCCCGCGCCGGCGACGCCGCCTACACCACCAGCAAGGGTGGCCTGGAAGCCATGACCCGCGCTCTGGCCGCTGAACTCGGACCCGAGGGCATTAACGTCAACGCCATCGCACCGGGCTACTTCGCAACCGAGACCAACAGCGCGATGCAGCAAGACGCCCAGACGCTGGCCTGGCTGCGCCAACGCAGCTCACTCGGCCGCTGGGGGCAGCCCGATGAAATCGCCGGGGCGGCCGTGTTCCTGGCGAGTCCCGCGGCCAGTTACGTCACCGGCCAGGTGCTCGTGGTGGACGGTGGCTACCTCGCTCACTTCTGAAACCGCACACAGGCCGTCCCCACAACAGACCACCCGGCCCAAACGGTGTCAGCGTGGCACCAGGAAGACCGATTTTTCGTCGAGCTGGATCGCTGCCTCGGTGGTGGACTGCAACTTGAACACGATGGGGTGCGAACCACTGGACGCACCCGGTGGCACCTGCACCCGCACAGCCAGGGTGCGCACCTCGGTCGGCAACACCTCCACCCTGGCTTCGGAAGCGATCACGATGCCATCCATGCCGTCCACGCCCAGTTCCACCACCTGTTTCGCTTCGGTGGCGTTCATGATCTGCAGCCGGAACACGTTCTCGATGCGGCCCTGTTCGACCATGCGGGCGAGTGCGCCACGGTCCCGGATCACGTCCACCTTCATCGGCACGCGCCTGTAGAGGCTCACACCGACGGCGATGGCGATGGCGGTCAGCACCGTGGTGTAGATCAGCACCCGCGGGCGCAGCGCCCGGCGGATGATCTGCGCCTTGTCCCAGCCGCCGGTCATGGCGTTTTGTGTCGAGTACTTGACCAGGCCGCGGGCATAACCAAACTTGTCCATCACGTCGTCGCACACGTCAGCGCAGGCGCCGCAACCGATGCACTCGTACTGCAAGCCCTTGCGGATGTCGATGCCGGTGGGGCAGACCTGCACGCACAAGGTGCAGTCCACACACGAACCCAGGCCCTTTTCTTTCGGGTCCACCTTCTTGCCGCGCGAACCACGCGGCTCGCCTCGGGTGGTGTCGTAGGTGACGATCAGGGTGTCCTTGTCGAACATGGCACTCTGGAAGCGTGCATAGGGGCACATGTATTTGCAGACCTGCTCGCGCATGAAACCGGCGTTGCCATAGGTGGCAAAGCCGTAGAAGAAGATCCAGAAGGTCTGCCAGGCGCCCAGCGAACCGGACACCACGTCAGCCGCCTGACCCCGAATGGGGGTGAAGTAACCGACGAAAGTGAAACCGGTCCAGAGCGCAAACAGGATCCACGCGGTGTGCTTGACGGCCTTGCGGCCAGCCTTGACGCCTGACAGCGGCGCCTCGTCCATCCGGATGCGGGCCGAGCGGTCGCCCTCGATCTTTTTTTCGATCCACAAGAAGACCTCGGTGTAGACCGTCTGCGGGCAGGCGTAGCCGCACCACAGGCGCCCGGCCACGGCCGTGAACAGGAAGAGCGAGAGCGCCGCCATCACCAGCAAACCGGTGAGGTAGATGAAATCCTGTGGGTAGAGCACCAGCCCACCCAGGTAGAACCGGCGTGACAGCAGGTCAAACAGGATGGCCTGGCGGCCGTTCCAGTTCAGCCAGGGCAGACCATAAAAAACGATCTGCGTGACCCACACCATGGCCCAGCGCCAACGGGTGAAGAAGCCCGAGACCGAACGCGGGTGGATTTTCTTGTGCGACTCGTAGAGCGAAACCTCATGCTCGCTGGGCTCATCCTCGGGCACGGGGCCCAGGGGTTGGTTGGCGGTGGTCGTGGACATAGGTGCTTTCTTGCGGGTGCCGCTGTGTGGGGTGTCTGGCGCCGAACGCCAGACTGGTGTGCGCACCGGCCCCTGTTCCAAGAACCGTGCCAGTTCACGAAATCACCAAGAATCAAGGACTTGCAACACCTGGTGAACCATTTTCGGATCTGGAAATCAGTAAAACGACAAATATGACACCAACTCATGAAAACCCTCTGGACGGGGATAAAACCGCTACGCCCCTTGAAATACCACCGAAGCGCCCTTATCATTAGCACTCGCTGGAGTGGAGTGCTAACACCTTGCTCCCAGTCGATCAGCGGGCCATACCCGACCCTTGCGGTCGGTCTTGACCGACTGACCCAACCCCTCATCCGTTCAATCTCAGGAGATGCAATGAACCTTCGTCCTCTCGCCGATCGCGTGATCGTCAAACGTATCGACAGCGAAACCAAGACCGCTTCCGGCATCGTCATCCCCGACGCCGCTGCTGAAAAGCCCGACCAGGGCGAAATCCTGGCCGTCGGTCCCGGCAAGAAAAACGACAAGGGCGAACTGTCCGCCATGAACGTCAAGGTCGGCGACCGCGTTCTGTTCGGCAAATACAGCGGCCAGACCGTCAAGGTCGATGGCAACGAACTGCTGGTCATGAAAGAAGACGACCTGTTCGCAGTCGTCGAGAAGTAATTCTTCTCTCATCCATCCCCATTTACTGAATCCGGAGAAATCAACATGGCAGCAAAAGACGTCATTTTCGGCGGCGAAGCCCGCGCACGCATGGTTGAAGGCGTGAACATCCTGGCCAACGCGGTCAAGGTCACCCTGGGCCCCAAGGGTCGCAACGTGGTGCTCGAGCGCTCGTTCGGCGCCCCCACCGTGACCAAGGACGGTGTGTCCGTGGCCAAGGAAATCGAACTCAAGGACAAGCTCCAGAACATGGGCGCCCAGATGGTCAAGGAAGTCGCTTCCAAGACCTCGGACAACGCCGGTGACGGCACCACCACCGCCACCGTGCTGGCCCAGGCCATCGTGCGCGAAGGCATGAAGTACGTGGCCGCCGGCATGAACCCGATGGACCTGAAGCGCGGCATCGACAAGGCTGTTGAAGCCCTGATCGAAGAGCTGAAGAAGGCCTCCAAGGCCACCACGACCAGCAAGGAAATTGCCCAGGTCGGCTCCATCTCCGCCAACTCCGACTCCAGCATCGGCGACATCATCGCCAACGCCATGGACAAAGTGGGCAAAGAGGGCGTGATCACCGTGGAAGACGGCAAGTCGCTGCAAAACGAACTCGACGTCGTCGAAGGCATGCAGTTCGACCGCGGCTACCTGTCGCCCTACTTCATCAACAACCCGGAAAAGCAAGCCGCCCTGCTGGACAACCCCTTCGTGCTGCTGTACGACAAGAAGGTTTCCAACATCCGTGACCTGCTGCCCACGCTGGAGCAAGTGGCCAAGGCCGGCCGTCCGCTGCTGATCATTGCCGAAGACGTCGAAGGCGAAGCCCTGGCGACGCTGGTGGTCAACACCATCCGCGGCATCCTGAAGGTCGTGGCCGTCAAGGCTCCTGGCTTCGGCGACCGCCGCAAGGCCATGCTGGAAGACATCGCCATCCTGACCGGCGGCAAAGTGATCGCCGAAGAAGTCGGCATGACGCTGGAAAAGGTGACCCTGGCCGATCTGGGCCAGGCCAAGCGCATCGAAGTGGGCAAGGAAAACACCACCATCATCGACGGCGCCGGTGCTGCCGCTGACATCGAAGCCCGCGTGAAGCAAGTGCGCGTGCAGATCGAAGAAGCCACCAGCGACTACGACCGCGAGAAGCTGCAAGAGCGCGTGGCCAAGCTGGCCGGCGGCGTGGCCGTGATCAAGGTCGGCGCTGCCACCGAAGTCGAGATGAAGGAAAAGAAGGCCCGCGTCGAAGACGCCCTGCACGCCACGCGCGCTGCGGTGGAAGAAGGCATCGTCGCCGGTGGTGGCGTGGCCCTGCTGCGCGCGCGCCAGGCCGCTGGCACCATCAAGGGTGACAACGCTGACCAGGACGCTGGCATCAAGCTGGTGCTGAAAGCCATCGAAGCGCCCCTGCGCGAAATTGTGGCCAACGCCGGTGGCGAGCCGAGCGTGGTGGTCAACGCCATCCTGGCTGGCAAGGGCAACTACGGCTTCAACGCCGCCAACGACACCTACGGCGACATGATCGAAATGGGCATTCTGGACCCGACGAAAGTGACCCGCACCGCGCTGCAGAACGCCGCTTCGGTGTCCAGCCTGATGCTGACGACCGAGTGTATGGTGGCCGAGTCCCCGAAGGATGACGCGCCTGCCATGGGTGGTGGCGGCATGGGTGGCATGGGTGATATGGGCGGCATGGGCATGTAATTGCTCTGGCTCTCCTTGCCTGAGGGCCGATCGCCGCGTCGCATGGGCTTGCCGTAGCGTTGCTACTGTCAGCGCCCATGCGCCTTGCGCTAGGCCCTCATGCTGCGTCGGAATGCATCACTGCAAGTCGACGAACCCCCAAAGAAAAACCCCGCGAGGCGACTCGCGGGGTTTTTCTTTGCCATGGCGAAAAATAGAGAGAGAACTCGCACGGTCATTCAGCGGAGGAACAAGCGCGCAACCAACCTCCAATAACCATCCATCGATTCCTGCGCGTCGTGCTCGGCAGGTATCTGGCCAAGAGTCCGTCATGACCATTGGGCAAGAAGATCAACGCCATGTGCGGATCATGCTGGGTTGAAGTCACCGGCGTTCGCCTGCCTCGTCGTCAAGGTGCCGCGCAGCTAAAGCTGCTGGCCTGGGACGGGTCGCCGCTGCCCTTGTATTGGGGGTAGCCGGGGTAGGGGCACAGCGGCCGCTCAAACGTGGCTCCGGTGGCGGTGGTGCCAGCGGCCACAAGCTGGTCGGGCGCGATGCCTTTTTCCACCCAGTCCACCAGCGCGGTCACCAGGTCGGCATGGGCTGCGCCTGGGCCTGTGAGGTCGTGCCCGATGCCGGGCGAGCTCACAAACCGGGCATAGCCATCGAAAGCGGCGCTGCCACTGTCCTTGCGCACCTGGTCCAGGTAGGCTGCCGTGCGGTACACCGAGACGCAGGTGTCGGCCAGGCCATACCACACCAGCAGCTTGCCGCGCGTGCCAAACGCCTTCAGTGAAGCCTTGGGCTCCATCACCCTGGACAGGGCCTGCCACTTGGGTGCCAGGGTCAGCGGGTCGTGGCTGATGGAGTCGGCTTCCATGGAGCCCGTCAGGGTCTGGATGACCGCGGTGGGCGCGATGTAGCTGAAGCCTTTTTTCAGGAAGTCGCCGTCGTACTCAAAGCCAAAGGCATAAACCTGCCAGTCGCCGGTGGCGGCACCGCCGCGCCCGTAGCGTTCGTAGCCCGTCATGCCGTTGGCCAGGGTGATGGGCACGGTCTTGTCGGCGTAGTTGAGGCGGATGGCTTCGACTTGGCCCGTGGTCAGGCAGCTGTCGTCCTTGGCGCCGGCCACGCCGTCCTTGCACAGCAGGTCGGTGGGCACGTAGTTGCAGGCTTCCACGTTGCCGATGATGCCGTCTTCCAGACCGTCCAGCTTGTCACAGGCCTTGATTTCGGCGGCGGCGTACAGGGCCGATTTGCCGGGGCTGATCCAGTTGGCCCGCTCGGGCAGATTGGCCTGTTTGCTGCCGTCCGCGTTGTGGCCGTAGATCCAGCGGTTGAAGTTGCCCAGGTTGACCTGGTGGGCTTGCTGGCTGATGGCGGGGGACATGGCCAGCACGCCGTCGTAGTCGTTGGGGTACTTGCTGGCCGCCATCAGGCCCGAACGGCCGCCGTTGGAGTGCCCCACCATGTAGCGCCGGGTGGGGGCTTTGCCATAGAACTGGGTGGCAATGTGCGCGCCCACTTGCAAGGCGAGGTGGTTGGCTTCGTAGGCGTGGTTCTTCAATGCGGTCTTGTCTTTGCCCCAGGCAAAGTCTTCCGTCTGGTGGCCGGAGTCGGAGCTGATGCGCACGAACGGCAGCGCGGCCTTGCCCAGCACGTATTTCACGTGCCAGGGGTCGTCGGTGGGCATGAAACCGTCAAACCCGCCGCCGCCCAGGGTGAGCACCTTGCCGTTCCAGTCGGTGCCCTCGGGCAGTTCCACGGCCCAGTGGATGGTGGAGCCCGGCGACGACACGATGGTCCCACGCACGATGCAGGCGCGGGGCATGGCAATGGGCTCCTGGGAACCGTAGTGTGTTTCGGGCACGGTCTGCGCGGGCCGCAGTTCGGTCTTGGCGAACTTCGCGTTGACAGGCAACCGGTGGGGCACAAAGCTGGCGCAGGACTCGGCCAATGGCCGGGCCGAAGGCGGTGCGGGCATCTTGTTGCTGGCGTGGGCGGAAAACATAAAGGCGCTGGCCAGGGCGCCCATCAGCGCGGCTGTCTTGGGCAATGCCTTGGCGGCGGTGCGAACGGGGTTGCGCCGGGACGTCCAGGGTGTGAACGGGGTTGTGCAGAATGAGGGTGTCATCAATGTGCTTCCTTGCAAGGAAATTGCCGCTCATGCACTGCTGGCCTGCCCTATGCAGCCAGCCCTGTGCAGCGGGCTTGGGCCATGCTAGGAAGGTGCAAATCCGGCGTCTTGTACGCCACGGGGAACCGAGGGGAAACACCGATGTCGGCGCTGCATGCCATATCCGGGGTGGTTTATCTGGGCAACGATTGGCTGATGTACGCCGATCCCGACCTCGCGTTCAATCTCTCCGAGAACGTTGCGCCGGCACTGGTGTTCGGGTCGGCGGGTGACCCTGCCATGTTGGGGCTGCGCGATGAGGTGGAGGTTTGCGGCCCGGTGCTGTTGCATGCCAGTGGTGTGTGGAGCAGGCTGTCCCGGCGTCGCGCGCTGGCCTTTCTGTACATGGACCCCCTGTCTGACGTGGGGGTTTGCCTGCAGCAGCGCGCTCAGGGAGGGGTGGTGGTCTGGCCGGATGGCGAGTTGATGGCGCGGCACGGCATGGCTTTGGACGCCCTGTGTCAAGGAGACGTGGGTGCCGCGCATGTCAGCCGGTGGGTGGCCGGTGTGGTGGGCGAGGTGGCTGCGCTTTCGGGCGGCGCGGCGCGGGTCGATGCACGGCTGACCGGGTTGCGCGCCGGTTTGCACCAGCACAGCGAGGGGCGAGCAGACCCGGTGGCCTTGGCCAGTCAATTGGGCCTGTCTGCCGAACACGTGCGCAAGCAGTTTCGTCAGCAGGTGGGCATGACGCTTTCAAGCTACCTGGCCTGGGCCAGGCTGTACCAGGTGACCGCCAGTGCCTGCGATGCGCAGCAGCGCGGGCAGAGCCAAAGCGCCACCCACCTGGTGAGCGCCGGTGGTTTTTACGACGCTTCGCACGCGTCGCGGGCCATCAGGCGCTATTTCGATCTGCTGCCGACCGAAATGCTGGCGCCCAAGGCGTTCGTGGACTGCCGTGTCTTGGGCTGATGCGTGCCATGTGCGCGGCCAACGGCGCACGGCCCGCTCAGGCCACCGGCTCCCAGCGCCCGCTGCGCTCGGACTGCCAGAGGGCATCGATCACGCGCGCCTGCGCCACCGCGTCGTTCAGGCCATTGCTGGCGCCGGGGTTGGCACCCTCGCGCAGGCGGCGCGAGAAGGCTTCTACTTCCAGCCGGTACTGGTCGGCCAGGGGCAAGGTCTCCATGGTGATGCTGCTGCCGTCCCGCTGCCCGCCTTCGTCCAGCGCCAGGCGCATCTGCGCGTCGCGTGCGGCGTTGAAGGGCACGAACAGTTCGATGCGGCCCGTGGTGCCGACCACCTGCACCCGCTGGAACGGCACGCTCTGCGTGGATACCGTGAAGCTGAGCTGCCTGGTGCCGCCAAAGTCCAGCAGCGCGCTGGTCAGGCGGTCGGTTCCCAGCACCGGGTCGCGGTCCACCAGTGAGATGGCGCGCAGTGGTTCGGCCTCAAACAGGTAACGCCCGGCCAGCACCGCATAACAGCCGATGTCGTACAGCGCACCGCCGCCAATGCCGGGCTGGTTGCGCACGTTGCTGGGGTCTTCGTTGAAGTACGAGAAAAACACCTGCACCGCACGAGGCGTGCCAATGCGCCCGGCCCGCACCAGCTCGCGGGCACGAAGCCATTGCGGGTGGTGGCGCACCATGAAGGCTTCTTCAATCAGCACCCTCGATGCGGCGTCTTTCACGCTCAGGGCCTCGTCGGCGCTGAGGGCGAAGGGTTTTTCGCACAGCACGTGTTTGCCGGCCGCAGCCGCCGCCAACGTCATCGGCACATGCAGGTGGTTGGGCAGCGGGTTGTAGATGGCCTCGATGGCCGGGTCGGCCAGCAGTGCTTCGTAGCTCCCGTGGGCCTGCGCGATGCCCAGCGACTGCGCGGCGGCCTGGGCCGACGGCAAGGACCGCGAAGCGATGGCGCGCAGCTCGACCAGCGGGCTGGACAGCATGGCCGGGATCACGTGCTCCAGCCCGATCTTCGCGGTGCTCAGCACCCCCCACACGACTGGCTTCATGACATCCTCGCTGTGACGTTCTTGCATCTCGGTTCACCGCGCTGCGACGACCCCACTCAGAGGCACCGCCGGACCGGCTTTGCCGGACGGCCAGTGCCGCCCCCTTTGAGGGGGTGGCGCGAAGCGACGCGGGGGTGTTTCATCTAGAGATAGCTGTTGAGCAGGTTCTCCAGCCGTTCCTGGCGACCCGAAACCGGCGCGGTGTCGGTGTTGCGGGCCACCACGTGGGCGGCCACGGCGTCCAGGCCCATCTTGCCGGTGAGGATGTCCTGCCCGAAGGGCGTGGCCCAGCCGGCGTAGCGTTGCGCCACCAACTGGCCGAGCTGGTCATCCTGCAGCATTTTTTCGGCGATCAACAGGGCGCGGGCCGACACGTCCATGCCGCCGATGTGGCCGTGGAACAGGTCTTCGGGGTCGATGGACTGGCGGCGCACCTTGGAATCGAAGTTCAGGCCACCGGTGGTGAAGCCGCCGCCTTTGAGGATGAGGTAGAGCGCCAGCGCGGTTTCGGGGATGTTGTTGGGGAACTGGTCGGTGTCCCAGCCGCACTGCATGTCGCCGCGGTTCATGTCGATGGAGCCAAAGATGCCCAGGTCCAGCGCGGTAGCGATTTCATGCTCGAAGCTGTGGCCCGAGAGCGTGGCGTGGTTGGCCTCGATGTTGACCTTGATCTCCTTGTCCAGGCCGTAGCGGCACAGGAAGCCGTAGACCGTGGCGGTGTCGAAGTCGTACTGGTGCTTGGAGGGTTCGCGCGGCTTGGGCTCGATCAGGATCGTGCCCTTGAAGCCGATCTTGTGTTTGTAGTCCACCACCATGTTGAGGAAGCGGCCCATCTGGTCGAGTTCCTGACCCATGCGGGTGTTGAGCAGGGTTTCGTAGCCTTCGCGGCCGCCCCACAACACATAGTTTTCACCGCCGAGTTTGAGCGTGGCGTCCATCGCTTCCTTCACCTGCAGCGCGGCCAGGGCAAAGATTTCGGGGTTGGGGTTGGTGGCCGCGCCCGACATGAAGCGGCGGTGTGAAAAAAGGTTGGCCGTGCCCCACAACAGCTTCATGCCGGTGGCCTCCTGCTTAGCGGCCAGCACGTCCACCATCTCGTGCAGGTGGTTGACGCTCTCGCGCGGGGTGGCGCCTTCGGGGGCCACGTCGCGGTCGTGGAAGCAGTAGTAGGGCGCGCCCAGTTTGGCGAAGAACTCGAACGCCACGTCGGCCTTGGCCTTGGCCGCCGCCATCGGGTCGGCCATGTGCTGCCAGGGGCGCTGGAAGCTGTCGCCGCCAAAGGGGTCCAGGCCGTTCCAGCAGAAGCTGTGCCAGTAACACACGGCAAAGCGCAGGTGGTCCTGCATGCGCTTGCCCAGCACCAGGCGGTCTTTGTCGTACCACTTGAAGGCCAAGGGGTTGGCGGATTGGGGGCCTTCGTAGGCGATGGGGGCGATGTCGGCGAAATAGGAACTCATGGCGTTCTCGGTGGACAAGGAAAGGGTGTGGGGAGGCATCACGCCGTTCGGTACAGGGACCGGAACTGCGTGTAACGGGGTTCGAGCAAGGCCTGCTCGGCGGCATCGGGGTGGTAGCTGGCCAGGACGGCGGGGCTCTGGCACACGGCGCTCTGTGGCGCCCCGGTGGCCAGCCAGGCCAGGCGCGCGGCGCCCAGCGCACCCCCCACGGCGGAACTGCCGTGGGTCACGACCTCGGTGTTCAGCGCGCTGGCCAGTTGCTGCGCCCAGCAGGCGCTGCGGGCGCCGCCGCCCACCAGCGACAGGCGGGTGACCCGGCTGCCGGCCGCGTTGAGGGCGGCCAGGCCGTCTTTCAGACCAAAGCTCACGCCTTCCATCACGGCGTATCCCAGCCGGGCGGCGTCGGTGTCGAAGTCCAGGCCATGGAAGCTGCCGCGCACCTTCGCGTCGTTGTGCGGGGTGCGCTCGCCGCCCAGGTAGGGCAGAAACAGGGGCGACGCCGCGCGTTCGGCCAGCGTCAGCGCTGCCGCCTGATCCGCCACCGTGCCCGCGTTGGAGGCGCCCAGCAGGCCGCTGACCCACTGCAGGGCGCTGGCGGCGGACAGCATCACGCTCATCTGGTGCCAGCGGTCGGGCACGGCATGGCAGAACGCGTGGGTGGCGCTGGCGGCATTGGGCTGGTAGCTGGGTGTGACGACAAACAGCACGCCGCTGGTGCCCAGCGACAGAAAGCCCTGACCCGCGTCGACCGCGCCCATGCCCACGGCGCTGGCGGCGTTGTCGCCACCACCGCCGGCCACGACGATGCCCGCGGGCAGGCCCAGGGCCTGCGCCACGGTGGGCTTCAGATAGCCGCCGGGGGCGCTGCCCTCCACCAGCCGGGGCATGTGGGCCTGGGTCAGACCGGTGAGCGCCAGCAGCGCGTCGGACCAGTTGCGCTGCCGCACGTCCAGCCACAGCGTGCCGCTGGCGTCCGACAGGTCGGTCACGTACTCACCGGTGAGCATCAGCCGCACGTAGTCCTTGGGCAGCAGCACCTTGGCCACGCGCTGGAAGATGTCGGGCTCGTGGCGGGCCACCCAGCGCAGCTTGGGCGCGGTGAAGCCGGGCATGGCCAGGGTACCGGCCAGATCGGGCAGGCTGGGCAGCTCGGCCATCATCTCGGTGCACTCGGTGGCGCAGCGCGTGTCGTTCCACAGGATGGCCGGGCGCAGCACCTGGTCTTGTGCGTCCAGCAGCACGGCGCCGTGCATCTGGCCCGACAGGCCAATGCCCTGCACCGCCGCGCAGGCCTGCGGGTGGGCGGCGCGCAACTGCGCCAGCGCGGCCTGCGTGGCGGCCCACCAGTCGTGCGGGTCTTGTTCGCTGTGGCCGGGCTGCGGGCGCGACACCGTGAGGGCGGCGCCGGCCGACCCCACCACGCTGTGGTCGGGGGCCAGGAGCAGCACCTTGACTTCCGAGGTGCCGACATCAATACCGATGAACATAGGGGTTACGGGTTGGGGATTGAAGGGGTTTCGGGGGCGTCCGTGGCGCGAGTGGCCCCAGCGGGTGTTGGCGCATGCATGGGTCGCAGGTCGTGGTACAGCACCAGCGCGGCCGCGCCCACGGCCGACGCCAGCAGCCCGTAGCGCGCGGCGCGCACCGGGGGCGCGGGCATGCCGGCGCTGGCGGCATAACCCTGCAAGGTGGCCTGCGCCACCGGCACGATGCCGGGATACCGTTCGCACGAAGGACCACCGACCACCAGCGCGCTGGGGTTGAAGGTGGTCCACAGGTTTTGCAGCACCACGCCCAGGGCCTGCCCACCTTGCGACGGGTCGGCCAGCCGGGTCAGGGCGCGGGCGCCGAAGAAGGTTTCGGCACAGCCCCGGCGGCCACAGGAGCACAGCGGCCCGTCGATCTGCAGGATGCTGTGGCCGATCTCGCCGGCCATGCCCTGCACGCCGGTGAACAGCCGGTCGTTGAGCACAATGCCCGCGCCCACACCGGCGCCGCAGGTCACGAAGATCAGCGAGTCCTGGGCGTCGCCCTCGGAAAACTCGTATTCGCTCAGGGCCGCCGTGTCGGCTTCGTTCTGCACGTGCACCGCCACCGGGGGCACGCCCGCCTGGTCCAGCGCCTGGGTGATCAGGGGCACGAAATCCACGTTGCGCCAGCCCAGGTTGGGCGCGAAGCGCAGCATGCCGCTGGCCTCGTCGAAAGCGCCGGGCAAGCCCACCCCCACGCCCTGGAGCTGCACGCCCTGCCCGGCCAACTGTGCCTGGGTCTGCGCCACGAGACCGGCGGCCTGGCGGCACACCGCCTCGGGCTCGCTACCGGCCAACGGCTCTTCCCGCGCACACAGCACCTCGCCGGTGAGCGACACCCCGACCACGCGCAAGGCCTCCACCGCCACCTCCACGCCGATCATGCCGCGGCGGCTGCCGTCAAGCCGCAGCGGGGTGGACGGGCGCCCCAGCCCCTGGGCTGCGGGCACATCGCCCTCGGTCATCCAGCCCTCCTCGATTAGTTCGCGCACCAGCAGGCTCACCGTGGACTTGGTAAGCCCGCTCTCCTGCGCCAGCTGGGCGCGGGAGAGCCCGCTCTGGCGGCGCAGCAGGCGCAGCAGCACGCTCCGGTTGATGCGTTTGACAAGTTGTTGGTCGCCGATGGTTTTCATGTTCTGGAGGCGGCAGGACTCACAGGCTGTGGGTCTGCGTTTTGCCCTCGGGTTGTTTGCCCGCGATGATCATGCCCAGAACCTCGTCCTCGGTCACATCGGCGGTGCGGTAGCTACCCACCAGTTTGCCGTTTTTCATCACCGCCAGGCGGTCGCTCAGGCCGAACACGTCGGGCATGTCGTGGGTGATCAGGAAGATGCCCACGCCCTCGGCCTTGAGCTGGCGCACCAGGTTGCCCACCATCGCGGTTTCTTCGGGGCCCAGCGCGGCGGTGGGCTCGTCCATGATCAGGATGCGCGCATTGAAATAGATCGCGCGCGAGATCGCCACCACCTGGCGCTGCCCGCCCGAGAGGCGGCGCACCGGCGTTCGCACGTTCTTGAAGTTCTTGTTCAGGCGGTGGAACACCTTGCGGGCGTCCGCGTCCATGCGGTGGTCGTCCAGCGTGTTCCAGCGCGTCAGCAGCTCGCGGCCGAGAAACAGGTTGGCCACGGCGTCCAGGTTGTCGGCCAGCGCCAGTGTCTGGTAGATCGACTCGATGCCGCAACGCTGCGCGTCCACCGGGGTGCGGATGTGGGCCTTCTCGCCGTTGATCAGCACCTCGCCGCTGTCGATCGGGTAGGCCCCTGCCAGCATCTTCATCAGGGTCGATTTGCCCGCCCCGTTGTGGCCGAGTAGGGCCACCACTTCGCCGGGGTAGAGCTTGATGCTCACGTCGTCCACCGCCTGCACGCCGCCAAAGGCCTTGCCGATCTGGCGCATCTCCACCAGCGGTGCGCTCAGTCGATCCGGCGCCGGGCCGCCCCAAGCCGGATCAGCCCCCCCGGGGGGCAGCGACCCGCGAAGCGGTGAAGCGTGGGGGCTCATGATGCGTCTCCCGTCACACGGCGGTAGATCACGTCGAACACCACCGCGACGATCAGCACCTGGCCAATGATCACGTAGCGCACGCCGATGGACACGTCGAGCAGCAGCATGCCGCTGTCGATGCTCTGCATGATGAGCGCGCCCAGCACCGAGCCCAGGATCGAACCGCTGCCGCCCGCCAGCGCGGTGCCACCGATCACGGCCGCGGCAATCACGAACAGCTCCATGCTGGTGCCCAGCGAGTTGGTGCCCGCGTTCAACCGGGCGATCGACACGATGGCAGCGATGGTGATCAGCACCCCGAGCAGCGCAAACAGCATCAGCGTGACGCGGCGCACCGGAATGCCCACCAGCGCGGCGGCCTCGGGGTTGCCGCCCATGGCGAAGATGTAGCGGCCAAAGCGGGTGCGGCGCACGATGAACGACAGCACCACGGCCACCGCGCCCCAGATCAGCACCGGGATGGGCACGCCCTGCGGCACGTCCTTGCCGGGGATCTGGTAGGCGTTCATGGCCGCCACGAAGCCCAGCACGATGGCCACGGGCACCAGCACGATGGCAGCATCCAGCCACAGCGGGTTGTTGGGCACTTCGTAAGAAGCCCTCGCCCGGCGCCTGGCCCAGGTCAGCGCCACCAGGGCCAGCACGATCACAGCGGCCAGCAGCCAGCTCGGCCCCACGCCAATGGCGCCGTCATAACCACCGCCCAGGCGCTGGAAAAAAGGGTCGTTCACCGGCTGGGTCTTGCCGTCGGCCACCAGGAAGGCCGCGCCGCGAAACGACATCAGGCCGCCCAGCGTCACCACGAACGAGGGCACGCCCAGCTTGGCCGTCAGCGCGCCCTGGTACAGCGACACCGCGATCGCCACCGCCAGGCCCGCCAGCGAGGCCGGCACCCAGTGCCAGCCGGCGGTGTACATCAGGGTGGCGATCAGCACACCCACGAAACCCATGACCGAACCCACCGACAGGTCGATGTGCCGGGCCACGATCACCAGCACCACCACGGTGGCCACGATACCCACCACCGCCGTCTGCTGGGCGATGTTGTACAGATTCTCAGCCGACAGGAAGAGGCCGTCCGACAGCACGTTGAACACCAGCGCAATGGCCGCCAGCACCGCGCCCATCATCACCAGGCGCCAATCGATGGCCGCCTGTTTGAGCGAATTCAAAAACGGATTCACATGCGTTCTCCGCAGGACACAAAGAAAAACCGCGGGCCGACCCCAGCCCGCGGTTCAAGGGCTCTTCAGTTCTTCACCGCGCTGTAGACGGCGCGATGGGCAACCCCGCAGGGCGCTCGCGGAACTGGCTTTGCCAGGCCGGTGGGCGCGCCCCCTTGAGGGGGAGCCGCGCAGCGGCGCAGGGGGTGCTTTTTTACTTGCAAGCGGCCGGGCCCTTGGCGGCGTCCACACCCTTGCACAACTCTTCCTTCTTGATCCAGCCGGCTTTCACCACCTGGTCGAGGTTCTTGGCCGTGACCGGCACCGGCTTGAGGAACTGGGCCTGCAGGGCCACCTTCTTCTCGCCACCGTTCCAGGTCTGGGCGCCCGCCACCTTGTCGCCCTTGGCCAGGGTCACGGCGGCGGCGGCGGCGTCGCGACCCAGGTCGCGTGCGTCTTTCCAGACCGACACGGTCTGCGTACCCAGGGCCACGCGGTTGAGCGCGGCGTGGTCCCCGTCCTGGCCAGAAACGGGAATGCCCTTGATGCCCTTGGCGTTCAAGGCAGCGACCACGCCCCCGGCGGTGCCGTCGTTGGAGGCCACCACGGCGTCCACCTTGCCACCGGTCTTGGTGAGGATCTGTTCCATGTTCTTCTGGGCGACTTCGGGCTTCCAGCCGTCGGTGTATTCTTCGCCCACGATCTTGATGTCGCCCTTCTTGACGGCGGCGTCGATGATCTCCTGCTGGCCACCACGCAGGAAGTCGGCGTTGGGGTCGGTCGGCGAGCCCTTGATCATCACGTAGTTGCCCTTGGGCTTGGCTTCAAAAATGGCGCGTGCCTGCATGCGGCCCACCTCCACATTGTCGAAGGTGATGTAGAAAACGCCGGGCGCTTCGATCAGGCGGTCATAGGCCACCACCGGAATCTTGCGCTGGCTGGCCTTGTTCACGGCGGGCAGGATGGCGTCCTTGTCCATGGCCAGGATGATCAGCGCCTTGGCGCCCTTGGAGATCAGGCTGTCGATGTCGGCGAGCTGCTTTTCCGGGGAACCACCGGCATCGGCGCTGATGTAACTGGCACCGACCTTGGCCAACTGCGCCTTGATGGCGGCTTCGTCGGTCTTCCAGCGCTCTTCCTGGAAGTTGGACCAGCTCACGCCCACGACCTGGGCAAACGCGCCCGCAGCGGCCATGCTCAGCGCAAAGGCGGTCAGAGTTGTCTTCAGTTTCATCAATGTCTCCGGTGGTTTGGCCTGTGCCAGGCCCGTGGTTGTGGAAAGGCCCCTCAGAGCCATCGTGCTCCACCCAATGCAGCACAGTGCATTTTGTAAGGACGACAAACTAATTATTCTGGGCCGCAGATCGAAAGCGAATAGGGACAAACCCGACATAGTTTGTTGATCAAACTTAATTTCCGCATGCCGGCAAAGTTCCGAAAACAAAAGGCCCCGCGAGTTGCCTCGCGGGGCCTTTTGTTTGGTTGGCAGTGCCGTTACGACATCATGCCTTCGAGCTTGATCGTGTCCGCCACGAACGCGCGGATGCCTTCGGCCAGCTTCTCGGTCGCCATCGCGTCTTCGTTCATCGCAAAGCGGAAACCCGCTTCGTCGTACAACACGAACGGAATGTCCATCGCCTTTGCAGCTTCAGCGTCCAGCACCTTGAGCAAGGCCGCTTCACTGGCCGCCAGCTGGGCCAGCAGATCGGGGCTGATGGTCAGCAGGTCGCAGCCTGCCAGCGCCGTGATCTGGCCCACGTTGCGAAAGCTCGCGCCCATCACCTCGGTGGCGATGCCGTGCTTCTTGTAGAAGTTGTAGATCGCGCGCACCGACTTCACCCCCGGATCGTTCGCGCCCGCCATCGCTGCTTCGTCCCAGCTCGCGCCGGCGTTCTTCTTGTACCAGTCGTAGATACGGCCGACAAAAGGCGAGATCAGCTGCACCTTGGCTTGGCCACAGGCCACGGCCTGGGCGAACGAGAACAGCAGCGTCAGGTTGGTGTGGATGCCATCGCGCTCCAGGCGGGCGGCGGCCTGAATGCCTTCCCAGGTGGACGCGATCTTGATCAACACGCGGTCGATGTGCACGCCCTCGCCTTGGTACAGGTCGATGATGCGGCGCGCGCGCGTCACGGTGGCTTCGGTATCGAAGCTCAGGCGGGCGTCCACCTCGGTGGACACACGGCCTGGGATGTGTTTCAGGATCTCGCAGCCGAAGCTCACGAGCAGGCGGTTCATGGTTTCGTCCAGCCCTTGCGAACGGTATTTCGACACCGCGTCCTGCAGCAGATGGGCATAGTCGGGCTTCTGCACCGCCTTCAGGATGAGCGACGGGTTGGTGGTCGCGTCCCGGGGTGAAAAGGCGGCGATCTGGTTGAAGTCCCCGGTGTCGGCGACCACGGTGGTGAGCTGTTTGAGTGCGTCAAGCTGGTTCATTGCGTCATTATCGGGTGTAATAAGGTTTCATATCCGCCATGTAACTGGTTTCGTAACCCGATTGTTCCCCCATGCTCGACCGCATCAAAGCCTCCCTGCCCTCACTGGCCCCCGCCGAACAACGGGTGGGCAAACTCGTGCTGCTCGACCCGCGCAGTTTTGCCAGCCTGCCGGTGTCCGAACTGGCCGACCGGGCCCATGTGAGCAAGCCCACGGTGGTGCGCTTCTGCCGCAGCATGGGCTACGACGGCCTGTCGGACTTCAAGCTCAAACTGGCCGGTACCGTGAGCGAAGGCGTGCCCTTCATCCACCGCAGCGTGGACGTGGACGACAAGGTGGGCGACGTGCTGGTCAAGGTGATCGACAACACCGTGGCGGCGTTCCTGAAGTACCGCAACGACGCGTCCACGCACTCGATCGAAAAAGCGGTCGATGCGCTGCTGGCCACCTACAAGAACCGCGGCCGCATCGAGTTCTACGGCGCGGGCAACTCGGGCATCGTGGCGCAGGATGCGCAGCACAAGTTCTTTCGCCTGGGCATCAACGCCATCGCCTACAGCGACGGCCACATGCAGGTGATGAGCGCATCGCTGCTGGGCCCTGGCGACTGTCTGGTGATCGTCTCCAATTCGGGCCGCACGCGCGACCTGATGGACGCCGCCGACATCGCGCGCAAGCACGGCGCCACCGTGATAGTGATCACCGCCAGCGGCTCCCCCCTGGCCACGGGCGGCCACATCCACCTCGCCGCCGACCACCCCGAAGGCTACGACCGCTACAGCCCCATGACCTCGCGGCTCATGCACCTGATGGTGATCGACGTGGTGGCCACCTGTCTGGCACTGCGCATCGGCGGCAGCAAGCTGCAGCCGCTGCTGAAGGAAATGAAGAACAACCTGCGGAGCAAAAGGTACGCGTGAGCGTGCGCGCTGCGCACAGCTCACGCCCCCCTGCGCCACAGGCGTCTTCCCCCGGAGGGGGACGATGCCTGTGGCCCGGCAAAGCCGGTTCCACGGCATCCTGGGTTGGGGGCAAGCGCGCCGCGAGGGACTCGTTCAGCGTTGCCTGAGGAGGAGGTCTGCGCAGCAGGCCGGGGGACATTCGCGGAGGGGAGCGCCCGTTGTCCGCGCCAACGCCCGCCCGCCTCCAATCAGATCCGGCCTTCTTCAACAGCGTGACAGGCCACGCGAACACCACCAACAGTCCGCAGCTCCGGCCGCTCATTCCGACACCGCTCATTCACATGCGGGCAGCGCGGGTTGAACGCACAGCCAGCCGGAGGGCTCAGCGGATTCGGAACTTCGCCTGAAACCGGCGTGCGCGCCTTGCCGGTGTCGTGCATCTTGGGAATGGCGTCGAGCAGCATGCGGGTGTAAGGATGGCGCGGGCTGTCGAACAACATGTGTTTGGGAGCCAGTTCCACCAGCCTGCCCAGGTACATCACGCCCACCCGATCGCTCACGTGACGAACGACCGCCAGGTTGTGGCTGATGAACAGATAGGTCAGACCACGCTCGCGCTGCAGGTCCTTCATGATGTTGAGCACCTGCGCCTGCACGCTCACGTCCAGCGCCGAGGTCGGCTCATCGCAGACCAGAAACTCGGGCTGCGTGGCCAGCGCACGCGCGATCGAGATGCGCTGGCGCTGCCCGCCCGAGAACTGGTGCGGGTACTTCACACGGTCGTGCGGCGACAGGCCCACGGAGTGCAACAGTGCATCGACGCGGGCGCGCAGGGCCACGGGTTCGGTCTCGATGCCGTGGTCGCGCAGCGGTTCGGCAATGATGTCTTCCACCACCCAGCGCGGGTTGAGGCTGGCATACGGATCCTGGAAGATCATCTGGATGCGGCGACGCAGTTGGCGGCCCGCCGGCGTCTTGAACGCGGCGTGGGCATCCTGCCCGTCAAACTCAAAGCCGCCGCGCGTCGGCTCGTACAGCCCCACCAGCAGGCGCGCCACCGTGCTCTTGCCGCAGCCCGACTCGCCCACCAGCGCCAGCGTCTCGCCGCGCGGAATGTCAAAGGAAACCCCGTCCACCGCGCGCAGGAGTTGTCGCGGCTGGCGTTCGAGCACGCGGTTGAGCCAGGGAGCCGAGACGTCGAAGGTCTTGGCCAGATCGGTCGCGCGCACCAGCGGCGCCTGGGCCTCTGACAGTCCCGCTTGCGAGAGCACGGGTGTCTGCGATGGAGTCAGCTCTGGCTCGTGGCGCAACACCGCTGGATCGGTCAGGTCCGCACTCATGCCACCACCGCCTGCGCAAGGGTCGGCGCTGCGGCATGCAGCCAGCAGGCCGCCCGGGTCACGCCCGCGGGCATCAGATCGGGGCGCTCGGCATGGCAGCGGTCAAACACGCGGTCACAGCGCGGGTTGTAGGCGCAACCCGCCGGAATCGCGTTGAGCCGCGGCATGGCGCCATCGATCTGGTGCAGGCGCTCGCGGTCCACGCTCATGTCCGGAATGCAGGCCATGAGCCCGGCGGTGTATGGATGGGCCGGGTGGTTGATGACTTCATGCACCGGGCCGATCTCGGCAATGCGCCCGGCGTACATCACGGCCACGCGGTCGCAGGTCTCGGCGATCACGCCCATGTCGTGCGTGATCAGCATCACCGCCGCCCCACGGTCTTTGCAGATGGTCTTGAGCAGCGTGATGATCTGCGCCTGGATCGACACGTCCAGCGCGGTGGTCGGCTCGTCGGCCACGATCAGCTGCGGCTCTGCGGCCAGCGCCAGCGCAATCACGACCCGCTGACGCATGCCGCCCGAGAACTGGTGCGGGAAATGGTCGATGCGCTGCTCGGCCGCCGGGATGCCGGTGTCACGCAGCAGTTGGATGGCGCGTTGCCGCGCTTCGGCCTGATTCACCGGCAGGTGGGTGGTGATGGTTTCGATCAGCTGGCGACCCACCGAATACAGCGGGTTCAGCGAAGTGAGCGGATCCTGGAAGATGGCGCCGATCTGGCGCCCGCGCACCTTGCGCATGTCATCAAACGGCAGGTTGTCAATGCGTCGTTCGTTCAGCAGGATCTCGCCCGAGGCCACTCGCCCGGGCGGCTCCAGCAGGCCGATGATGGAAGCGCCGGTGAGCGACTTGCCCGCGCCGGATTCGCCCACCACACCGAGAATTTCGCCGGGTGCGATGTCGAAGGAGATGTCGTCGAGCGCACGCAAGGTGCCCCTTCGGTGGGGAAACTCGACAACGAGGTTCTTGACTTGCAACAGGCTCATCGTGGTTCACCGGAGTCTTGGGTTGAGCGCGTCGCGCAGCCAGTCGCCGAGCAGGTTCACCGAGAGCGCGATCAGCACCAGCATCGCGCCCGGGAAGATGGTGATCCACCACTCACCCGAGAACAGGTAGTCGTTGCCGACCCGGATCAGCGTGCCCAGCGAGGGTGAAGTGGGTGGCGCACCCACACCCAGAAACGACAGCGTGGCTTCGGTGATGATGGCGGTGGCCACCTGAATGGTGGCCAGCACCATCACCGGCCCCATGACGTTGGGCAGCACATGGCGGCGCATGATGCGCAGCGGCGCCACGCCCGTCACCCGCGCGGCCTGCACGTATTCCTTGTTGCGCTCCACCATTGTGGAACCGCGCACCGTGCGCGCGTACTGCACCCAGCCCGTGAGCGTGATCGACAGGATGAGCACACCAAAGGCCAGCGAGTCGTGGGCATCCGGAAACAGCGCCCGCCCCACGCCCGCGATCAGCAGCGCCACCAGTATGGCGGGGAACGACAGCATCACGTCGCACAGGCGCATGAGAAAGGCGTCCAGCCAGCCCCCCAGAAAACCCGCCAGCAGACCGAACGCCACACCGATCACCACGGACAGCACCACCGAAGCCAGACCCACCGCCAGCGAAATGCGCGCGCCATACATCAGGGCCGAAAGGATGTCGCGCCCCTGGTCGTCGGTGCCAAGCAGGAACTGGGACACACCGCCCTCGCTCCACGACGGCGGCAAACGCGCATTCGAAAGCTCCAGCGTGGCCAGGTCGAACGGGTTGTGCGGGGCCACCCAAGGAGCAAACAGCGCGCAGAACAGGCAGACGAAAGCGATCGCCGCCGCGACGATGGCGGTGGGCGAGGTGCGGAAACTGTGGCCGACATCACTGTCAAGCCAGCGGCGAACAAAGGCAATCAATTGGGGGCTTTCGATGCGTATGAACCAGCCGCAGAAGGGAAGCCCATCCAGGGCCTGCGAGGAACCGGCTCCGCCGGGCCGTTGCAGGCGTCCCCCTGGGGGGAAGCCGCGCAGCGGCGCAGGGGGGGGACCTTATTTCACGCTCATGTAGCGGAACGGCATCTGGTTGTCGGCCCGTTGCGTCAACTGCACGTTGTTGGCCACACCCCAGGCCAAGGCCTGCTGGTGCAGCGGCAGATGACCCACGTCGTTCGAATGCAGGGTGAACGCTTCCTTGATCATGGCGTTGCGCTTGGCCTGGTCGGTTTCAGACTGGATCTTGAGCGTGAGTTCGTCCACCTTCGGGTTGCAATAGGCCCCCAGGTTGAACTGGCCCGACCCCTTGTCGTCCACGCAGCGGATCAGAGCATTCAGCACGTTGTGCGCATCGTAGGTGCTGGGCGACCAGCCCAGCAGGTAGAAACTGGTGTCGCGCTTGAGAATTTTGGGGAAATAGGTGCCCTTGGTTTCCACCTGCAGGTTGACCTTGACACCGATGCGGGCCAGGTTGGCGGCCACGGCCTGGCAGATGTTGCCGTCGTTCACGTAGCGGTCGTTCGGGCAATTCATGCCGACCTCAAAACCATTCGGGTAACCGGCCTCGGCCAGCAGTTTCTTGGCGATTTCCGGATCGTAGGGCAGGCGCTTGTCCATGCTCGGATCGAAGCCGTTGATGCCCGGACCAATCAGCAGAGCCGCTGGCGTAGCCGCACCACGCATCACCGTTTTCTGAATACCGTTGATGTCAATGGCCTGGTAGAACGCCTGACGCACGCGCTTGTCCTTGAACGGGTTCTTGCCCTTCACGCTGGAGTACAGCAACTCGTCGCGCTTCTGGTCCATGCCCAGAAAGATCCAGCGCAGCTCGGGGCCCTGGAGCACCTTGGCCTTGCCGCTGGCGTTGACGCGTGCCACGTCCTGCACCGGCACCGGTTCCATGACGTCCACCTGGCCCGACAGCAGCGCGGCCACGCGGGTCGAATCGTTGCCAATCGGGGTGTATTCCACGTTGACCACGTTGCCTTCGATCCTGCCCCAGTAGTTGCCGTTGCGCACGAAGCTGGACTTCACGCCGGGCTGGCGCTCGCGCAGGCGGAATGGCCCTGTGCCGTTGGCGCGGAACGACGCGGCGTTCTCAATGCCCTTGCGGCGGTCCACCGGACGGGTGGCCTGGTTTTCCTCGCTCCACTGCTTGCTCATGATGTAGAAGAACGACAACACACCCGGCAGGATGGGGAACGGCGCCTTGGTTTCAAACTCCACCGTGTGCGCGTCGATCTTGCGGACTTCCTTGATGTCGTTCGTGTAGCTCTTCATGTCCGAGCCGTCACCCGACCCTCGGATAAAGCTGAACAGCACATCGTCAGCGGTGAAAGGTTTGCCGTCATGAAACGTCACGCCCTTGCGCAGTTCGAACCGCCAGACGTTGGGTGAAGTCTGCTTCCAGCTGGTGGCCAGCGCGGGCTCCAGCTGCAGTTCTTTTCCGCGGGTAACCAGGGGCTCGTACACATTGCCCGTCACGCTGAGTTGCAAGGACTCGTTGAGCGAGTGCGGGTCCATCGACAGCGCATCACCCTGGTTGCCGATGCGCACGGTTTGCGCCTGCGCGGCCCCCAGAGTGGCGAGGGCAACGGTCGCTGCACAGACCGTCAACGTTTGCTTGAACTTCATGAGTCGCTCCTAGGCGTGGTTGGGAAAAAGGAAAACATCAGTCGGCGCTGGCCAGCGGCATGCCCTGCTCAATCAGGCCGGCGTGCAGCGCGGCGCCCAGCGGCAGCACATCGTCGTTGAAATCGTAGCGGCTGTTGTGCAGGAAACAGCTGCCCACGCCGTTCTCGGCGCCCTGACCGAGCCGCAGATAAGCCCCGGGCTTGACCTGCAGCATGAAAGAAAAATCCTCGGCGCCCATACTGGGTTCCAGGTCGCGGTCCACGTGGTCGTGCCCCAGCAGCTTCTGAGCCACTTCGGCAGCGAACCGGGCCTCCTGTCGGCTGTTGATGGTCGCGGGGTAAATGCGCTCGTAATTCACATGGGCCGCGGCACCCAGTCCCAGCGCCACACCGGAACACACCTCGTGCAGCCGGCGCTCTACCAGGTCCTGAACCTCCGGGTTGAAGGTGCGCACCGTGCCCCTGAGCGTCGCCTTGCCCGGCATCACGCTGAACGCGCCCATGTCGCCAGCCTGCATCGCGCACAGGCTCACCACGGCGCTGTCGATCGCCCGCACATTGCGCGAAACAATGCTTTGCAACGCCGTGATGATGTGGGCCGAGACCAGCACCGGGTCCACGGTCTGGTAGGGATGCGCGCCGTGGCCGCCTTTGCCGGTGATATCGATCGTGATGCGGTCGGCCGCAGCCATCATGGGCCCGGGGTTGATGCCCACCGTGCCGGGGCGCATCTGCGGCCAGTTGTGCATGGCGTAGACCGATTGCACGGGGAAGCGGTCGAACAGACCGTCTTCGATCATGGCCTTGGCACCGGCAAAACCTTCTTCACCGGGCTGGAAGATCAGCACCGCGGTGCCATCGAACTGCCGCGTTTCGGCCAGGTAGCGGGCCGCGCCCACCAGCATGGCGGTGTGACCGTCGTGGCCGCAGCCGTGCATCATGCCCGGTTTGAGGGATTTCCAGGCAAAGTCGTTGTGCTCCGTCATGGGGAGGGCATCCATGTCGGCGCGCAAGCCGATCATGTGGCCACTCTGGCGCTGGCTGCCGTGGATCACGGCCACCACCCCTGTCTTGCCGATGCCGGTGTGGATTTCATCCACGCCACACACCTTGAGCGCCTCGACCACGCGCTGCGCGGTGTAGTGCTCCTCGAAACCGATTTCGGGGTGCGCGTGCAGATCGCGCCTCAACGAGGTGAGCTCCGGGAGATAAGCCGCGATGTGCGCGAAGGCGCGCCCATGGGCCTTGATGCGGGGCGCCAGCATGTCAGTGCGCCCCCGCTTTGTCGGCGCGCAGGCGCGGGTCAACGGCGAAATACAGCAGGTCAACGACCAGGTTGATCACCACGAAGATGAGGGCGATCAGGCACAGGTAGGCCGCCATGACCGGGATGTCTGCAAAGGTTACCGCCTGGATGAACAGCAGCCCCATGCCCGGCCACTGGAATACGGTTTCGGTGATGATGGCAAAGGCGATCAAGCCGCCCAGCTGCAGGCCAGTGATCGTCATCACGGGCACCAGGGTGTTTTTCAGGGCGTGCCCGAAATGCACGGCCCGGTTGGTGAGGCCGCGCGCACGGGCGAACTTGATGTAGTCGGTGCGCAGCACTTCCAGCATCTCGGCGCGCACCAGCCGCATGATCAGCGTGAGCTGGAAGATCGCCAGCGTGATCGCCGGCAGCGTGATGTGCAGCCAGCCTTTGGCAGTCAGCAGCCCGCTGCTCCACCAACCCAGCTGCACCACGTCGCCACGGCCAAAGCTGGGAAACCACCCCAGTTGCACAGCAAACACCAGGATCAGCAAGATGCCGATCAGGAAGGTGGGCAGCGATACCCCCAGCAGCGAGATCGTCATGAACAGCTGACTGGTGAAGCTGCCGCGCTTGAGCGCTGCGTACACACCCATGGGAATACCCAGCGCCAGCGCCATCACGCCAGCCACCAACGCCAGTTCCAGCGTAGCGGGCAAGCGTTCACCGATCAGGCGCGACACTTTGGCTCCCTGGCGCAAACTGAGTCCGAATTCGCCTTGAACCGCGTTGACCAGGAAATGCCAGAACTGCACCACAAACGGCTGGTCAAGCCCAAGGTCGACGCGGAGTTCGCGAATCTGTTCCGGCGTGGCGTCCTGCCCCAACAGGAAGACGACTGGATCACCCACATACTGGAACAGCATGAAGGCGATCAAAGCCACGCTGACCATCACCACCACAGCCTGCGCCAGGCGCCTAAGAATGAATGCGAACATCTTGTGGGGAAGAAGAGGGCCAACCCAGCCGGTGGGCGACACCCTGCCGGCTGACTGAAATCAGTTTACCGTGATGAGGCGCAAGTCCATCCAGTTGTCGGTGCGGTGCACCACCTCGGTGTTTTTCTTTATGGTCCATGGGATCACCTGATTGAGTCGGGGAATACGGACCCCAACAGCCAGTGCTGCACACCAGAGCACGAGCGGTGTTTTCATTGCTTGACATCTAAATGAATAGCAGTAGCCGCACTATGCAACAACCGTTCCACAACCCAGAACGGGACTAACCCCTAGCGGCCCCTAGCCGGACACCGACTTCACCTCCACAGGTTTGCCCAGCCCGACCCAACCCGGCCCGGCCCGGCCCGGCCCGTTCAATGGTCAGGGCGTGTTGGCGCAAAACCGGCGAGATTTCCCTGCAAGCTTCTTCGATGCGCTTCAGCGTCTCACATATACAACTATTTGCTTATAAGTTCAACCCCATTCACCCAAGAATCCTCCGTATCCCCCAAATGCGGGAGGGACATTCAATGCCGACTCCTCTAAATTTCGTCTAGGTGTGTTTGTTACACGCCAACGTCGCGCCCAGCTCAAACCCGAGCAACAGCGCTTTTTCAATCTGTATCCAGGGAGTTTTGAATGATCAGGAAGATGATGATGGCCTTGCTCGCGCTGTTCGCCGCCAGCGCATTTGCCGCCGTTGACGTGAACAGCGCCAGCGAAGCCGATCTTGACAGCATCAAAGGCATTGGTCCAGGCACCTCGACCCGCATTCTGAGCGAACGCAAGGTGGGCAAATTCAAGGATTGGGCAGACCTGATCCAACGGGTTTCCGGCATTGGCGAAAAACGCGCCGCGAAGCTGTCAGCGGAAGGTCTGACCGTCAATGGTGTCGCACATCAGGCCAACTCAGTACCCGTCAAGCCCAAGCTTGAGAAGGCGGGAACCAAAGCCACGCCAGTTGCTGGAACCGCTCAGTAAGACAGCCAACCCACCAATGAAAAAGCCCCCGGGGACACATCCCCGGGGGCTTTTGTTCTGCGATTCCAACGGCCTCAGGGCCGTCTGGGATATCAGAACTTGTGGTTCAGGCCAACAGCGAAGAAGTCTTTGTCGACGCCGGTGGCCTTGCGGTCTTCAGCACGGAAGCCGGTGTACACCATGGTGCGCTTGGACAGGCTGTAAGCTGCGGCCACACCGAAGGCGCTGTCGCTCTCGGAGGCACCGTCGGCCTTGGAGCTGGCGTAACCCACGGACAGCGTGAACGCGCCCAGGGGAATGTCAGCGCCAAGCTGGTAGGAGTTCACTTCAGCGTCGGCAACGCCGCCAGTGTCCTTGGTCGTGTAGTAGCTGGCCAGCAGCTTGGCAGCGCCCAGGTCGTACGAGCCGTTGAGCATGGTACCCTTCTGACCGACTTCGTTCGTTTCGTAGCCGAGGGCCGCAGCCACTGGACCACCGGCGTACTTCACGTGGAGAGCGGAGATACGCTTGCCACCAGCGGGAACGTTGCCGTTCAGCTGGGAGCTCACAGCACCGCTGACGCCAGCAAACTCAGGCGTAGCGTAGTACAGCTGTGCATCGGCGGCGCCGGTGTAGCTGTTCTGCCAGACGTTAGCGGCCGACAGAGCCGAGTCAAAGCCGCTGTTGGAAGCGCCAAAAATGTCGTCCATGGCGTTCCAGTTGCGACCCAGCTTGAGGGTACCGAAGCCGCCGGCCAAGCCGACGTTGGCTTGACGATCAAACAGCTTGTCGTTGGTCGAACCATCGCCCAAGCTCAGCTTTTGCTCGAACTGGAAGATGGCAGACAGACCGCCGCCCAGATCTTCAGAGCCCTTGAAGCCCAAGCGGCTGGTGTTCACACCGCCACTGCCAGCAACAGCGGACTCACCCTTGACCTTGCCAACCCAGATGTCAGCGATACCGTACAGGGTCACGCTGGACTGGGCCATGGCAGCGCCCGAAGCAGCCAGAACGGCCAGAGCAATCAGAGACTTTTTCATGAGATGTTTCCTTGTTTGAAAAATCCAGTCCCGTATATCGAAACCGGCTGTGAAGCGAAATCACGCTTCAAATACTAAACCGCGCTCTCGGCCCCACAAGGGTTTTCCCGCAAAAAACGACCACGCTTGCTCAAGTTTGTCGGTTTTTTGATACAACGACATACCCCAGAAGAAACCAGAAGTGAGCCATAAGACCACATGCAACGAAACCACCAATAAAAAACCCCTGCCGGCTAACCGGCAGGGGTTTTGATTCGGATCAGTCGCCAGCGCAAGCCGGCGTCAGATCAGAAGTTGTGGCGAACGCCCAGAGCCAAGTGGTTGAAGTTCTTGGCGTCTTCACCCTTGCCATCACGAACGATCGCTGCGTAGGTGAAGGTGCGCTTGCTCAGAGCGTACTTGGCTTCAACCAGCAGATCGGTGTCTTTGGCTTCGGTGTCGCGTGCGACATCCAGAGTCAGGGTCACAGGGCCCATGGTGGTGCTGCCGCCCAGCGTGAAGCCCTTGGCAACGCCAGAAGGATCCATCACAGAACCGGCCAGCTTGAAGCCACCGAAGTCGTAGCTGGCGCCCAGCACCTTGCCGGCGTCGGCATCCTGGACCTTGTCGTAAGAGAAGGCCACAACGATCGGGCCATTGCGGTAAATGGCGTTCAGGTTGTTGCGCGCACGCTCAACACCAGCGATAGCGGGAGTTGTGGCGGTAGCGGCCACGGCGCCAACCAAGTTGTTGCCCTTGAGCACGTGAGCATAGCTGACGGAGAAGCCGGCCATGCTGGGAGTCGTGTACATGATCTGGGCAGAACTGCGGGTGTTCAGGAAGCCGAACTGCGAGCCCACGACCGAGTAGTTGGCGGTGCCGGTCAGTTCCCAGGCAGCGATGCCATAGAACGACGGGGTCAGGCTGCGACCCAGGCGCAGGTCACCGAAACCGCCACTCAGGTTCATCCAGGCAGCACGACCAAAATCACCAGCGCCGGCGGTGGAGATGGAACCATCGCCCAAGCTGAGACCTTGCTCGAAGTTGAAACCGGCCTTCAGACCGCCACCGAGGTCTTCGGTGCCACGCACGCCCCAACGGCTGGTACCGTTGTTCAAACTGCCAGCGCTCATCACAGCGGCGGAGGTGTCGGTCGACTTGGTCAGGGCCACGTCGGCCACGCCGTACAAGGTCACGGAAGATTGAGCGAAAGCGGCGCCGGTGGCAGCCACGGCGGCCAGAGCAATCAGGGTCTTTTTCATTGAGAGTATCTCCAAGGTTGAATAAGAGGCCGTGGGTCTTAAGCCCTCGAGCCAACCTCCGTTCGTGGAAGCTGTTGCGATTGCACCAGAAGGGGCAGCCCGATGCAAAGCTTTCAGCCACCGGGGCACAGCTTTGTTGCAAAAAAGCGACAAGCCGTACACCCCAATGCATTTCGAACCACCAACAAAATAAGGGTAAATACCAAGTACGTCGCCTATCTGCGGGAAAATAGCCTTCTGTTTGGCCCAATTGGTACCGAACCCACTCCCTGGAGATCTGCGTATGGATGCCTTGCTCAATGCCGCCGACTCGGCATTACGCACCATTTTTGTGCACCCTCGCGCCTCACGCGCCTGTCCCACAGTTCCCGAGTGTGGCGACGAGCAACTGAGCGAATCGGACCGGATATTGTCTGGCGCCCTGATGAGGGTGAATCATGTTGGTGAGGTGTGCGCTCAAGCGTTGTACACCGCGCAAGCGCTGGCGGCACGCTCACCCCGGTCCAACCAACGGACGGCCCATCCGGCACTGGCGGTCCAGCTGGAGGCCGCAGGCAAAGAAGAAACCGATCACTTGGCCTGGACGCGACAGCGCCTGGACGAACTGGGCGCACGACCCTCTCTGCTGAATCCGCTCTGGTATGCGGGTGCTTTTGGACTGGGCTTGCTGGCTGGGCGCTTTGGGCCGGGCGTGAGTCTGGGCTTTGTGGTGGAGACGGAGCGCCAGGTGGAAGCGCATCTGGCCAGTCACATGGACCGCCTGCCCCCCGGTGATCAGGCCTCACGGGCCATCGTGGCTCAGATGAAGGACGACGAAGCACGCCACGCCCGCGAGGCCCAACACGCGGGGGCCACCGAGTTGCCAGAACCCGTCAGAGGCCTGATGCGACTTGCCGCCCGTGTGATGACAACGGTGGCGCATCGGATCTGAGCGCCTGAAGACGCCGTCAGCACGGGCTCAGACTTCCAGCACGTCAAAACCGGTGGTGATTTCCGCCGTCTTGCCCAGCATGATGCTGGCAGAACAGTATTTGTCGTGACTCATGGCAATGGCTCGCTCCACCGCCGCGGGCGGGATGGTCTTGCCGGTGACCGTGAAATGCATGTGGATCTTGGTGAAGACCTTGGGATCGGTCTCGGCCCGTTCGGTGCTGAGCTTGACGCTGCAGCCCCGAACATCGTGGCGGCCACGTTTCAGGATCAGCACCACGTCGTAGGCAGTACAGCCACCAGTGCCAGCCAGAAGTGTTTCCATGGGCCGCGGCGCCATGTTGGCCCCGCCATTTTCAGGTTTCGCGGCGTCTGGAGCACCGTCCATCACCAACACATGACCACTGCCGGTTTCCGCCACAAAACCCATGTGCGATCGGGTGCCGGTGGCGCCGGTCCAGGAGACGGTGCATTCCATGAAGCTTCCAGATGTGAAATAAACGACGATTTTGGAATCTGCTCCCTAAAAAGGAGCGAATTCACGATTCAGGATGTTGCGTTGCAGCATGCGAGCGCTATACTAGCGTTATTGTATTGAAGGTTGTCTCCTCTGCCCTCCAAGGGTGGATTTAAACCCGGACCGGTTCTTCCAGTCCGGGTTTTTTTTGGCCGACTGGCGCGCTCTATATGATGAGCACCGAGGAAACACCATGCCCGTCAGCCCCAAAAAGCCCGCCGCCCCTGCCGCTCTGCCGGCCTCGTCCCCCGTCACAACGCTGACACCCGCCGAATACCTCAAGAAGATCCTGACAGCCCGGGTCTATGACGTGGCGGTTGAATCGGCCTTGGAACCGGCAAAAAACCTGGGCCGGCGTCTGCACAACACGGTGCTGCTCAAGCGCGAAGACCAGCAACCCGTTTTCAGCTTCAAGCTTCGCGGTGCCTACAACAAGATGGCGCAGCTGACACCCGAGCAGCTGAAAAAGGGGGTGATCTGTGCCTCGGCCGGCAACCACGCCCAAGGCGTGGCGCTGGGCGGCCACAAGCTGGGCACCCGCGCGGTGATCGTGATGCCAACCACCACGCCACAGGTGAAGGTGGATGCGGTTCGGGCGCTCGGTGGTGACGTGGTGTTGCATGGCGACAGCTACTCCGATGCCTACACCCACGCGGTGGCGCTGCAAAAAAAGCAGGGCCTGACTTTCGTGCACCCCTTTGACGACCCGGACGTGATCGCCGGCCAGGGCACGATTGCCATGGAAATCCTGCGACAGCTGCAAAGTCTGGGTTCGGACCACTTGGACGCGGTGTTCGTCGCGATTGGCGGCGGCGGCCTGATTTCGGGTGTGGCCAACTACATCAAGGCGGTGCGACCGGAAATCAAGGTGATCGGCGTGCAGACCGTGGACTCCGACGCCATGATGCAATCGGTCCAGGCTGGCCAGCGCATCACGCTGGCCGATGTGGGTCTTTTCGCGGACGGTACGGCCGTCAAGCTCGTGGGCGAAGAAACCTTCCGCATCGCCAGCGGTCTGGTGGACGAGTTCATGGTGGTCGACACCGACGCGGTGTGTGCCGCCATCAAGGACATCTTTATCGACACGCGCAGCATCGTGGAACCCTCGGGCGCGATGGCGGTGGCCGCTGTCAAGCAGTACGTGGCCAAGCACAAGACCAAAGGCGAGACCTACGCCGCTATCCTGTGCGGCGCCAACATGAACTTTGACCGGCTGCGCTTCGTGGCCGAACGCGCCGAAGTGGGTGAAGAGCGGGAAGCACTGTTCGCCGTGACCATCCCCGAAGAGCGCGGCAGCTTCAAACGTTTTCTGGAAACCATTGGTGGCCTGCCCGGCGGTCCGCGCAACGTGACCGAGTTCAACTACCGGATCGGCAACGCCGACACGGCGCACGTTTTTGTGGGACTGACCACGCAGGGCAAGGGTGAGTCGGCCCGGATCGCCGCCAATTTCAAGCGCCAGGGTTTCGAGGCGCTGGACCTCACGCACGACGACCTGGCCAAAGAACATATTCGCCACATGGTAGGTGGGCATTCACCGCTGGCCCAGGACGAGCGTCTGTTGCGCTTCGTCTTTCCCGAGCGGCCAGGCGCCTTGCTCAAGTTTCTCAGCCTGATGCGCCCGGGCTGGAACATCAGCCTGTTTCACTACCGCAACCAGGGTGCTGACTACGGCCGCATCCTGGTTGGGCTCCAGGTGCCTCCCAAGGACGACAAGGCGTTTGCGCGCTTCCTCGACACACTGGGCTACCCGTACGTCGAGGAAACCGCCAATCCGGTGTACCGTCTGTTTCTCAAAAGCTGAGGCACCGAGACCATGGACGCAAGGACTGAAACAGTGGTTGAAGAACCCCGGAACGGAGCGTCCTTGCCGGAACCCCAATGGCCGCAGGTGGAGCCCACGGATGACGCTGAACTGGAGTCGTACCTCCGGCAGCAGCTCCGGCCGGAGCACCTGCCCGAACACGCCTTGGGCCGCATGGAAACACTGGCCCTGCAACTGGCCGGCATCCAGCACGCCAGCCCGCTGATTTTCGATCAGGTCCGCCTCGACCAACCGCAGTTGCTGGTGTTTGCCGGCGACCACGGCATTGCCGACGAAGGCGTTTCGCTGTCTGAACAGGGCCTCACCCGCCAGCGCGTGCTGCACATGTTGCAGGGCACGTCACTGGTCAACAGCCTGGCCGAGCAGCAGGGCTTCAATCTGACGGTGGTGGACGCGGGTGTGGCCTCCCACATCCTGCTGCCCGACGATGCCCCGTCGCAAGTCCCGCTCCTGCTGCGCAAGATCGGTTACGGCACCCGCAACATGGTGCTGGGTCCGGCCATGTCGGTTCCGCAGGCCATTGCCGCGTTGAACGCAGGCATGGACGTGGTGAAGCACCTGCCCGGCAACGTGCTCGCCCTCGGCGATGTCGGCGTGGCCAACACATCCTGCGCTGCGCTGCTGCTGTCGCGCCTTTGCGGGGTGCCACTGAGCGATGCCTGTGGAGTCGGTGCCGGCCCGGACGAGGTCCGCCTGAAGCACAAGCTGGAGAAACTCTTCGCCGCCGCCAGCCGGCACCGCAAAGCGGTCAAGCCACTGGACGCGCTGGCCGCCATGGGCGGATTTGAAATCGCCATGATGGCCGGCGCGATGCTGCAGGCTGCGAGCGAGCGGCGCGTGGTGCTGGTGGACGGGTTTGTGGCCGGAGCGGCAGCGCTGGTGGCGCGCGGCCTGGTCCCTGCTGTGGCGGACTACCTGGTGTTTGCCCACCGGTCGGCCGACCCGGGCCACCGCTTGCTGCTGATCCACCTGCAAGCCCAGCCACTGCTGGACATGGAACTGCGCATGGGCCAGGGTGTGGGCACCTTGCTGGCCTGGCCCCTGCTGCAGGCGGCCCAGCGGCTCTTGGCGCGCTGAACCGGGGTCTTTCAGTCCTCGACCTTCGGCAGGACCAGCTGCACCGTGCTGGGCCCGATGCGCTGGGGTCCCAGCCGGGCTTCACGGCCGTTCACCGACTGCAGCACCAAACCCGCCTCCAGCACATCGCCCACCCGCACGGGGCGCGGCGGCTGGTCGTCGATCGCGATCAGGGCTGCGCCGTCCTGCCCTGGGCGGACCGCCAGACCGATCAGCCGGTAACGCGTCGTTGGCGGCGGCGGCGCGCCCTCGGCCACCTCCTGTGAGGGCCGCGATCCCAGCGCGCGGGCCACCGCAGCCACGTCGACCTGGGGCGCCGATACCGCCAGCGCAGCCAGCGGGGTCAAAGGACCCTGCCCCCACACACGCAGCGCCCAGTACCCGGCACTCAGGCCCGCCGCCAGCCAGAACAGGCCGGCGGCCAGAGCGGGCCAGAAACGGCCACCCGTCCAGCCCGCTGCCGCACTGGCCACAGGGTTGAAGACGCGCCCGGAGAATGCCCGTTTGTTCATGGCCGCATTATGATCGACCGCCTGTCACGACCCTCTGTGGGTGTGCCTGCCGCTGGATGCCGTTCAGACCGGCGCACCCCAGCCATCTGCTCCCGGGAGATCGCCTTGAAACACCACCCTCTGTCCCCACACGCCACGTCTTTGATGCCCACCTGGCGGCGTTCGCTACAGCGCGGCTTCACGCTCATTGAACTGATGGTGGTGCTGGTCATCATCGGCGTGCTGGCCGCGCTGATCGTGCCCAACGTGCTCGATCGTGCCGACGACGCGCGAGTCACCGCGGCCAAGACCGACGTCAACAACCTGATGCAAGCGCTCAAGCTGTACCGCCTCGACAACCAGCGCTACCCCACGAGCGAGCAGGGCCTGAACGCACTGCTCGTCAAGCCCACGATCAACCCGGTGCCGCCCAACTGGCGGCCTTATGTGGAAAAGCTGCCGGGTGACCCCTGGAGCCGCCCTTACCAGTACCTCAACCCCGGCGTGCACGGCGAAGTCGACGTGCTGTCGCTGGGCGCCGACGGCCAGCCGGGTGGCGAAGGCCGCGACGCCGACGTCGGCAGTTGGATGTGAACAAACTCCCCCCTGCGCCGCTGTGCGGCTTCCCCCCAGGGGGACGGTGCCCTTGGACCGGCGTAGCCGGATCTTCGGCACCCGCTGGGCAGAGGCACGCAGCGCGAAGGGGTCTGTTGACTCCATCCCGATGGTTCGGGCACCCGAACGCATTGCAGGAGTGTTGAAGTGCCGTCGGCCCTGCCACGCACCAGCCCGATCCAACGGGGATTCACCCTGCTGGAGCTGATGGTCGTGGTGGCCATCGTGGCGCTGGCCACGGCCGGCGTGAGCCTGACCTTGCGCGACAACGACGGCAGCCGGTTGGAAACCGAAGCCCTGCGCCTCTCGGCGCTGCTTGAATCGGCGCGCGCCCAGTCGCGCAGCAGCGGTGTGCCGGTGTACTGGCGCCCGACAGCGGAGGGGTTCGAATTCCTGGGCGCGCCAGCGCGGCCGCAGGCGCCGGCTTCTCTGGCGCAGGAACGCAGCTGGCTGCACCCGGAGACCCGGGTGCAGATCGCCCAGCCCACTGGAGCGAGCAGCCTGGTGCTGGGTCCCGAGCCCCTGATCGCGGCGCAGCGCCTGCGGCTAATGCACGGCGCGCACCAACTGACGTTGGGCACCGACGGGCTCTCTCCGTTCGCCGTGTTGCCCGAGGCCGCTGCGCCATGAACTCCGCTCGTTCTGGTGAACACCGTGCCCGGGGTTTCACCCTGATCGAAATCCTCGTCGCGCTGGCGGTGGTGGCGATCACGCTGGCCGCCGGCATGCAGGCCACCGGCGCCCTCACCCGCGCCGCGGAGCGGCAAAGTGATCAATGGCTGGCCCAGCTCTGCGCCGAAAACGAGTTGACCAAGCTGCGCCTGAACCGCCAGCTGCCGGGTGTGGGCGAGAGCACGAGCACCTGCGAACAGGCAGGACGGCAGCTGCAGGTGCGACTGGCCGTGTTGCCGACGCCGAACCCCAACTTCCGGCGCGTCGACGCCGTGGTCGAGGGGCCGGTGCAAGGGGTGAATGCGCGGCTGCTCACCCTGTCCACGGTGATGGGACGGTATTGAGATGAAACACCCCCCGCGCCGCTTCGCGTCACCCCCCTCAAGGGGGGCCGCACTGGCCGTCCGGCAAAGCCGGCCCGGCGGTGCCTCTGGGTGGCGTTGTTTCATGCGTCGAGGGTCGGCGCGCTACCAGCACCGAGGCTTCACCCTGATTGAACTGCTGGTGGCGCTGGCGGTGATGGGCTTGCTGGCCTTGCTCAGCTGGCGCTCGCTCGATGGCATGAACCGCGCCCAGGAAATCACCCAGCAGCGCGCCGACGAGGTCCTGCGGCTGCAGGCGGCACTGGGTCAGTGGGGCGCCGATCTGGACGCCCTGGTCGAAACCGGCGAACTGGGCGCGCTGGATTTTGACGGCCGCGTGCTGCGCCTGACCCGGCGCGACAGCACCGAAAACGCACTGCAGAGTCCGGGCATCCGTGTGGTCGCATGGACGCGCAAGGACCCGGCGGCCGGCGGCACCGGCGGCCCGCAATGGACGCGCTGGCAATCGCCGCCGCTGCGCCACCGCGACGAACTCGCGCAAGCCTGGGAACGGGCCTCGCAGTGGGGACTTGGTGAAAAACAACGCGATGGGGCGGGTGTCAACGACACCGCGCTCGCGCTGATCAGCATCGACCGCTGGCAACTTTTTTACCACCGCGGCGCCACCTGGGGCAATCCGCTGTCCTCCATCGGCAATGAAAGCGGTGGCGTGGCGGGCGTGAGCCTGCTGCCCAACGGGGTGCGCCTGGAGCTCAGCCTGTCCGCGGGGCAGGGCCTCTCGGGCACGCTGGTGCGCGACTGGGTGCGTCCGACGCTGACGGCCGGATCGCCATGATGAAGATGAAGAGCCACCGAGGCTTCATCAGTCGCCAGCGCGGCGCGGCGCTGCTGCTGGCCATGCTGGTCGTGACCCTGGTCGCCACGCTGGCCTCGGCCGCGGTGTGGCAACAATGGCGTTCGGCCGAGGTGGAGGCGGCCGAACGCCAGCGCGTGCAGGCGAGCTGGATACTCACCGGTGCGCTGGACTGGGCACGGCTGATCCTGCGGGAAGATGCCCGGGGCAACCGCAACAGCGGCCACGCCGATCACCTGGGCGAACCCTGGGCCACACCGCTCGAAGAAGCCCAGCTCTCCAGCTTTCTGGCCGCCGACAAGAACAACAACAGCAACAGCGCCGACGACATGATGCCGGCCTTCATGTCGGGCGAGATGTCCGACGCACAGTCGCGCCTGAACGCCTTGAATCTGGTTCGCAAAACCGGCAGTGGCGCGAAAGCCCAGGTCGAGGTCTCGCCGCCCGATCTGGCGGCGTTCACCAAGCTCTACCAGTTGCTGGACCGGCCACAGGCAGAACTCGACAACCTGGTTTCGGCCCTGCTGAGCACGTCGAACCTGGCGCTGAACGACCCCAAGCCCTCGCCGACACCGCTGATCCCGACACGCTTCGCGCAGCTCGGCTGGCTGGGGGTGAGCCCGGCCAGCCTGAAGGCCTTGCAGCCCCACGTCACGGTGCTGCCCGAACGCAGCACCCTGAACCTGAACACCGCCAGCGCCGAAGCACTGAGCGCCAGCATCCCCGGTCTGGACCTGGCCCAGGCGCAACTGCTGGTCAGCGAGCGCGCCGACCGGCCCTTCCGGGATCTGCCTGGCGCGCAGGCGCGCATTCCCGGCGCCACCAGCGAGACCGTCAACAGCCAGCAACACGATGTGCGCAGCCGCTTTTTCGAGGTCCGGGTCCGCTTGCGACTGGACGACACCGTGACCGAAGAACATTCGCTGGTGGTGCGCAGCGGACTCAACGTCAACGTCCGGTGGCGCGAGCGCGTCGCCGCCCGCCCATGACGCGCCGGCAGGGTGTGCGACACCACGGGCGATCCGCCGGCACGCGGCCGGTCCCTAAAATGCAGAACATCCCGCGTGCGCGCACCCTTCCCTGACCCAGGCCCGACGTGCTGATCCTCACACCCACATCGTTCTCCGTCGCCAGCGCCACCGCCTCCGGTGCGACGCTGGACTGGGCGCGTTCAGGCAACGGGCAACAACTGGCCGAACACGGCACCTGCGCGGCCGCGCTGCTGCCCGCCGACGACGACGTGGTGCTGGTGTTACCACCCCACGCCGTGTCCTGGCACCGCGCCACCCTGCCCCGCGTGGCCAATGCCAAGCTGCGAGCCGTGCTCGACGGCGTGCTGGAAGAACACCTGCTGAGTGACAGCGCCGAACTGCATTTCGCGCTCGAACCCGGTGGCCGATCCGGGCAGACGGTGTGGGTGGCCGCCTGCCACAAGGCCTGGCTCAAGACCTGGCTGCAAATCCTCGAGGACGCCGGCCGTCCGGTCTCGCGCATCGTGCCGTCGATCTGGCCGCACCTCGCCTCGTCGCGCAGCGCGACCCCTGCGACCGTTCACTGGGCCCACCACCAGGCCGGTCGGCCCTGGCTCGCGAGCGCGAGCGCGCTGGGTGTGGTCTGCACGCCGCTGCAACCCGGCAGCACAGGCGTGGCGGCCCTGGTCACCCCCACCTCGGGGGATACCGATACGCCCGACGGCGCCATTCAGTGGCTGGCCGAGCCCGCCGCCGCGGCCGAAGCCGAACAGCTGCTCGGCCAGCGCTTTGAGCTCGTGGCGCTGCCGGCCTGGCTGCTGCGCTGCGCCCAGTCCGAATGGAATCTGGCGCAGTTCGACCTCAGCCTGTCCAGCACCGCCCGGCGCGGCCAGCGCCTGCGCCAGACCCTGCGCCAGTGGCGCAGCGCGCCGGCCTGGCGGCCTGCGCGCTGGGGGCTGGCCGCGCTGCTGGTGGTTCAACTCATCGGCCTGAATGCCGCCGCCTGGCAGGAACGGCGCGTGCTCGCGGCCAAACAGCAGGCCCTGGGGCAGACGCTGCAGCGCAGCTTTCCGCAAGTCAAGCTGGTGCTCGACGCCCCCTTGCAGATGCAGCGCGAACTGACCCGCCTGCAGCAGGCCAGCGGCACGCTGTCCCACGGCGACCTCGAGGCCATGCTCGGCGTGCTGGGCCAGGCCACCGACGACCCCGCAGCCGCACTGAGCAGCATCGATTTCAGCAGCGCCGAAGGCCGTTTCACCGTGACACCCGGCAGCGAAGCCGCTCTGCCAACGCTGCAGCAAACCCTGCAGCGCAGCGGCTGGCAGGCGCAGCTCAAAGACACCGAGCTCACCCTGCGCCCGGCAACCCCCTGACACCGATGAACACTCGCACCCGACCCACCGCCGCCCTGGCCCGTTTCGGACAGGGCTTGGGCGCGGCGCTCAAACGCCTGTCACCCCGCGAACGGCGTGCCGTGTTCGCCGCCGCCTGGGTGGTGGGTCTGGGTCTGCTGTGGTGGCTGGCGCTCGCGCCGGCCCTGAGCACGCTGCGCCAGGCACCCGAACGCCATGCCCGGCTGGACACCCAACTGGCGCAGATGCAACAACTGGCCGCCAGTGCCGAACAGCTGCGCTCGCTCAACAGCAGCCCGCCGCCGGGCCGCGCCGCCACGCTGCGCGCGCTGGAGCAATACACCAGCCAGCTGGGTGGCAGCGCGCAGGTCTCGGTGCAGGGCGACCGCGCGAGCGTGAACTTCCGGGGCACCGCGCCTGAGGCCCTGTCCCAGTGGCTGAACCAGATGCGCGTCAACGCCCGCCTGCTGCCGGTGCAGGCCCGGCTCCAGCAGCAAGCGAACCCCGCCGGATGGAGCGGGAACCTGGTGCTGGCGGGGCCCGGTCTGCAGTCGGACGAACGATGAGCAGCCGCTGGTCCGTGCGCCTGGCCTGGCTCGGCGGCTGCCTCGGCCTGTTGCTGGCGATGCTGCTGTTTGCGCCTGCGCGCTGGCTCGCCGCGGCCGTGCACGGCGCCAGCGCGGGCCAGGTGCAACTGGTCAACGCGCGCGGCAGCGTCTGGCAGGGCCAGGCCGACCTGCTGCTCACTGGCGGCGAAGGCAGCCGCAGCCTGAGCGCCCTGCCCCAGGGGCTGCGCTGGCGGCTGGCGCCGGCCTGGGCTTCGGGCCAGCCAGCCGTCGCGCTCCAACTCAGCACACCCTGCTGTTCACCCGAGCCGCTGGACATCCTGCTGCTGCCCGGCTGGCAGGGCATGGAACTGCGTGTCGCCGCCTTCAGCAGCCAGTGGCCCGCCGTGTTGCTGGTGGGTCTGGGCACCCCCTGGAACACTTTGCGGCCCGATGGCCAGCTCGCGCTGCGCTCCAGCGGCCTGGTCGTGCAGCAGGTGCAGGGTCGTCTGGGCCTGCAAGGTGGCCTGACCGTGGACGCGCTGGACATGGCGTCCCGCCTGTCCACCCTGCGCCCGCTGGGCAGTTACCGGCTGGAACTGCAGGCCGCGGCCGGCGGCCACAGCACCACGCTGAACCTGAGCACGCTGCGCGGCGGGCTGCGGCTGCAGGGCAGCGGCCAGTGGGTGGGTGGACGGCTGCGCTTCCAGGGCGAGGCCCAGGCCGCCCCCGGGCGCGAGCCGGCGCTGGACAACCTGCTCAACATCCTCGGGCGCCGACAGGGACCGCGCTCGATTCTGAACATTGGCTGAGGCGTGGCGCTGCCGATGCCCAGCACTTCGCGATAGGATCAAGCGATGAACCGCAAACCCTCCCGAGCCCAGCCCACCCGGGTCCACCCGAAACCCGGGCAGACCGCGGGTCTGCTGAGAACGCTCACCCTGGCCGGCAGCCTGGTGCTGTGCCTGCTGCCCGGGCCGGTCGCGCTGGCGCAAAGCGGGCGCAACGAGCCCGTGGTGCTGAGTTTTGTCGACGCCGAGATCGAAGCGGTCGCCCGCACCATGGCGTCCATCAGCGGGCGCAACGTGGTGGTGGATCCGCGTGTCAAGGGCACCATCAGCCTGTCCACCGACCGGCCCGTGTCGCCCGCTGCCGCACTCAACCAGTTCAGCGCCGCGCTGCGGTTGCTGGGCTTCGCCCTGGTGGACACCGGCGGCCTGTACAAGATCGTGCCCGAGGCCGATGCCAAGCTGCAGGGCAACCCGGTGAACGCGGGCCCGGTGAGCTCACTGCCTTCGTCGAACCAGATCGTGACCCAGATCTTCCGCCTCAACCACGAGGCCGCCAACAACCTGGTGCCCGTGCTGCGGCCGCTGATCGGCCCCAACAACACCATCAACGTCAACCCCGGCAACAACTCGCTGGTGATCACCGACTACGCCGACAACCTGCAGCGCATCGGGCGCATCGTCGCCGCGCTCGACGTGGCCGGTGCCACCGATGTCGAGATCATCCCGCTGCAGCACGCCATCGCGATCGACATCGCCCCGCTGATCACGCGCCTGATCGAACCCGCCACCGTGGGCGCTGGCCAGGCCGCCGACACCGCCTACAAGACCACGCTGGTGGCCGAGCCGCGCAGCAACACCCTGGTGCTGCGCGCGGCCAACCCGGCGCGCCTGGCGCTGGTGCGCTCGCTGGTGAGCAAGCTGGACCAGCCCCGGGGACAGGAAGCGAGCGGCAACATCCATGTGGTCTACCTGAAAAACGCCGACGCCACTTCGCTGGCCACCACGTTGCGCGCGGCCATGGCCGGCGAGGGCAGCGCGGGCGGGGCCGGTGCGCTGACCAGTGCCCCCACCGCCGTCGCCATCCGTGCGGCGGCCGGGTCCACCGCCGCCGGCAGCCCGCAGGCCACAGCGCCCGTGGCCGCCAGCGCCAGCCCGTCCACCGGCGGGCAGATCCAGGCCGACCCGGCCACGAACGCGCTCATCATCACCGCGCCCGAGCCGCAATACCGGCAGTTGCGCGCGGTGATCGACCAGCTCGACGGGCGCCGCGCTCAGGTCTACGTGGAAAGCCTGATCGCCGAGGTCAACGCCGACAAGGCGGCCGAGTTCGGCATCCAGTGGCAAGGCCCTCTGGGCCGTTTTGGCGACAGCGTGGTGGGCCTGATGGGCACCAACTTCGGCACCGGTGGCAACAACATCCTGACCAACCTGCTGCCCGTCGCACAGGGCGACACCGCCAGCATCACAGCGCCCGGCACCGGGCTGAATTTCGGCGTCGCCCAGCAACGCAACGGCGTCTACATCCTTGGTTTTCTGGCGCGCTTCCTGCAGCAGAACGGCGAGGGCAACATCCTGTCCACGCCCAATCTGCTGACCTTGGACAACGAAGAAGCCAAGATCGTGATCGGCCAGAACGTGCCCTTCGTGACCGGCCAGTTCACCAACACCGGCAGCAACGAGGGCTCGGTCAACCCGTTCCAGACCATCGAGCGCCAGGACGTCGGCCTGACCCTGCGCGTGAAGCCGCAGATCAGCGAAAACGGCACCATCAAGATGACCATCTTCCAGGAAGTCAGCAGCGTGCAGGCGTCGTCGATCAACTCGGCCACCGGCCTGATCACCAACAAGCGCACCATCGAGTCGACCGTGCTGGTCGACGACGGCGGCATCGTCGTGCTGGGCGGCCTGCTGCAGGACGAGTACGCGGGCAACCAGGAAAAAGTGCCCGGTCTGGGCGATGTGCCCTTCTTTGGCAACCTGTTCAAGAGCGAGACCCGCAGCCGCAAGAAGACCAACCTGATGGTCTTCCTGCGCCCGGTGGTGCTGCGCGACGCGCGTGCCACGACCAACCTCTCGCTCGACCGCTACGACCTCATGCGCGCCGCGCAGAAAGACGCCCAGCCCGTGCCCAGCAGCGCGCTTCGCGTGAACACCGCGCCCGTGCTGCCGCCCCAGCGCGCGCCCGAAGCGGCGCAGCCGACACCGCCCGCCGCCCCGGCCAACTGATCCCATGAGACACCCGCTGCCCTACGCCTTTGCACGCCAGCACCTCTGGCTGCTCGAAGACGATGGCCAGGGCCTGACCCTGCTGGGCAGCAGCACACCCGCGGCCGACCCGGCCGTGCAGACGCAGCGCCTCTCGGCACTCTCGGAAATCCTGCGTTGCCACGAGGTGCGCGAGTTCCTGTGGGAGCCGGGCGACACGCTCACGCAGCGCATCAGCGCGGCCTATGCCCAGGGCGAATCGAGCGCAGCCGCCGTGGTCAGCGAAGTGCAGAGCGACGCCGACCTGAGCCGCATGATGCAGGAGCTGCCGGCGATCGAAGACCTGCTGGAGACCGCCGACGACGCGCCCATCATCCGCATGCTCAACGCCCTGCTCACGCAGGCCGCGCGCGACGGCGCGAGCGACATACACATCGAGCCCTTCGAGCGCCATTCCAGCGTGCGCTTCCGCATCGACGGCGTGCTGCGCGAGGTGGTGCAACCCAACCGCGCGCTGCACGCCGCGCTGATCTCGCGCCTGAAGATCATGGCCGAGCTCGACATCTCCGAAAAACGCCTGCCGCAGGACGGCCGCATCTCGCTGCGCATCGGTACCCGCGCGGTCGACGTGCGCGTGTCCACCCTGCCCAGCGCTCACGGCGAACGCGCCGTGCTGCGCCTGCTTGACAAGAGCGAAAGCCGCCTCAACCTCGAAGCCGTGGGCATGCAGGGCGATGTGCTGGCCCAGTTCGAACACCTGGTGCAGCAGCCGCACGGCATCATCCTGGTGACCGGCCCGACCGGCTCGGGCAAGACCACCACGCTCTACGCCGCCCTGCAGCGCCTGGACGCCGGCACGCTCAACATCATGACGGTGGAAGACCCGATCGAATACGAGCTGTCGGGTGTGGGTCAGACCCAGGTCAACCCCAAGATCGACCTCGACTTTGCCAAGGCCCTGCGCGCCATCCTGCGCCAGGACCCGGACGTGATCATGATCGGCGAGATCCGCGACTTCGAGACCGCGCAGATCGCCATCCAGGCATCGCTCACCGGCCACCTGGTGCTCGCCACGCTGCACACCAACGATTCGGTGAGCGCCGTGACGCGCCTGACCGACATGGGCGTCGAACCCTTCCTGCTCTCCAGCTCGCTGCTGGGTGTGCTGGCGCAGCGTCTGGTGCGAAAACTCTGCGTGCATTGCCGTCGACAGGACGAAAACGGCCGCTGGACCGCGCCCGGTTGTGCGCACTGCAACGCGGGCTACAAGGGCCGCACCGGTGTCTACGAACTGCTGGTGGTGGACGACCCGATCCGTGCACTGATCCACAGCCGGGCGGCCGAAAGCGAACTGCTGGCGGCGGCGACGACGACGGGCCTGCGCTCCATGCGCGAAGATGGCCAGCGGCTGGTGAACACCGGCGTCACCAGCCAGGAAGAAGTCCTGCGCACCACGCGGGATTGACAGTGTTCCGGTGGCGACGCCCCGCCCCGGGTCTGCTGTGTCCAAGCCTGCATCGATGCCCTGGATACAGGTGTCTTCATGGTGTTTCTTTCAGACTCAAAAGTTACAGAAACTATCGTCACCAAGCTGTTGACGGAGGGACACAGGCATTGTCAACACCACCGACCTGAGCGACGTTTGGCGCCTTGGTGAGCTTCAGAATCGAGGTCTTTCCGATTCAGCCCGTGTCAAAGAGCCGGACAAGGTTGTCACCAGTTTTATGGATTGACGCTGAAACGGGCCGGGCAAAAACTGTGCTCAGCGGATCACACATGTAAACAAATGCGCGGGAAGGGGAGGTGCACTGCTGCTGAAGCCGGCGTTTCCCGGGACACACGTGACAGACCCGTCCTGGCCGCCAGACCAGGCATCTTCTGGTGGTTCATTCAACCCGCCCGGAGGTCACAGCATGTCTGAATCCACAACCCTTCAAGGGCCGCGTCTCAGCCGTCGGCAGTCCATCCAGTTGGGGGCTGCTGGCGTTGCCGCGGCTTCGGCGATCCCGCTCAGCCAAGAAGCCCCTGCCAAAAGCCCGGACCCCGCCGTGGGGCCGACCACCACCCCCTGGGTCGAGCCGCTGCCGGTGTACCAGCCCAAACAGGACGTGGCTTCACTCGACCCCGCGCCTGCCCAGTACCCGTGGGACGGCGAGTGCGGCCGCTCAGCGCACCAGTTCTGGCCGGCGGGAGGCCCCGGCAAGCTCTACAACATCCACGCGCAGGTGGCGCAGCACGGGTTTCACCCGCAACTGCCCATGAACACCGTCTGGGCCTACGACGGCATGTTGCCCGGCCCGACGATCGTGGCGCGCTACAACGAACCGGTCCTGGTGCGCTTCCATGCCGACATCGATCCTTATGCCATCGGCTACGGATCGCCCGAGATCACGGTCCATCTGCACAACATGCACGCCGCCTCGGAGAGCGACGGATTCGCAGGCGACTACTTCAGTACCGCGAGGTACGGCCCAAGTCTCACGCGTGCGGGCGCCTTCAAGGACCATCTCTACCTGAACCGCTACGCCGGCTTCAGCACCGACCCGTCCGGCATCGGCGACCCGCGCGAAGCGCTTGGCACGCTCTGGTACCACGACCACCGCATGGACTTCACCGAGCAGAACGTCTACCGCGGCATGTTCGGCACCTACCTGCTGTTTGACGACGTCGACTCGGGCGACGAGCACGATACCAACCCCAAGGCCCTGAGATTGCCCAGCGGGGTGGGCCGCTACGACATCCCGCTGCTGTTCGCCGACTTCCTGATGGACAAGAGCGGCTACGTGCTCTACAACCCCCTCGAAATCAAGAAAGGCCACCTGGGCAACAAGCTCACGGTCAACGGCAAGATCCAGCCCTTCTTCAAGGTCGAACGCCGCAAGTACCGTTTCCGCCTCATCAACGCCAGTGTGGCCCGGTTCTACGAGTTCTATCTGATGAACGGAACCACCAGCCAGAACTTCACCCGCATCGCCACCGACGGCAACCTGCTGCCCGCTCCGCTGACCATGAACAACGCGCGCGTGCCGCCCGCCGCGCGCGCCGATATCGTGGTCGACTTCAGCAAATACCCGACAGGCAGCCAGCTGTTCCTGGTCAACCGCCTGGCCATGGCCGACGGCCGGGGACCTTCCGGACTCACCGCCAACGACCAGGTGTTGCGCTTCGATGTCGACAGCGACCCCGCCGAACCCGATGTCAGCCGGGTGCCCTCCACGCTGCGGGCCCTGCCGCCCATTGAGCTGCACAAGGTGGTTTACCGCCGCCGGTTCGAGTTCAAGAAGGAAGTCAACGACATCTGGGTGGTGAACGACAAGATATTCGACGTCGAAAAAGCCGCGCACAACGTCAAGCGGGGCACGGCCGAGATCTGGGAGCTGATCGGCCATGGCGACTGGCACCACCCGATCCACATCCATCTGGAGGAAGGGCGCATCCTCAAACGCAACGGCAAGGCACCACCGGCCCACGAGCGGGGACGCATGGACGTGTACACGCTGGCGCCCGAAGAAAAGGTGGAGGTGTTCATCCGCTTCAGGGACTTCACCGGCAAGTACCTCATGCACTGCCACAACCTATCCCACGAGGACCACGCCATGATGCTGCGCTTTGACGTCAAGCCATGACTTTGAAGGGGGGCCAATGCCCCCTTCAGGGCCATCCCTCATGGAAAGGAAAAACCGGCGCCTGAAACTTAAAACAGCAAAAGTTACATAACGACACAAACACATTGAAACAACTGACAAATGTGAATTCATGCTTATTCATCGAGCGACGGCGACATTCAGGTACCAATGTTTTGGCATTTATTAGTACTTTAGAGAACATTAGCCTTTCATTCATCAAGGACTTGCGTACCCATTTCTATTGATTGACGCGCCACGCCGCCCGAAAAACACTGACGTCAACGGGTCACACATGTAATCAAAAGCGTGTTTTCTTCTCCAGCCCCCACGGCCGTTACAGAACCCCACTGACAAACATGTCAGCCCGCCCAGGCAGCAGGACACCGGCATCCCCCGGACCTTGCCCCACACACCAGCTCGGGAGCCATGAAATGTCTGATACCACCCAAACCACTGGGCCGCGGCTGAACCGGCGGCAATCCATACAACTGGGCGCGGCAAGCGCCGCTGCGGGCTTGGTCGCCGCCCGGCCCGGACGCCTGGCCCATGCAGGGGATCCGCCCCAAGGCCCCACCACCGCGCCCTGGACGATGCCGCTGACGGTGCCCGTCCCCAAACAGACTGTGGCTTCGCTGAGCCCCGAACCCAGCCTATATCCGGTTGCGGGTGAAGCCGGACGCGACCCGCACCAGACCTGGACCGGCGCCGCGCCACAGAAGCTCTACACCATCCATGTCAAGGAGGCCCTGCATTCCTTCCACCCACAACTGCCCACCCAGACCATCTGGGGTTACGACGGGACCTTCCCCGGCCCCTGCGTCGTGGCGCGCTACGACGAGCCCTGCCTGGTGCGTTTCCACAACGACATCAACCCCTATGCCGTCGGCTACGGCTCGCCCGAAATCTCGGTTCACCTACACAACCTGCACTGTGCTTCGGAGAGTGACGGTTTTGCTGGCGATTACTGGAGCTCCGTTCGTTACGGCCCCGGCCTCACGCGCGCTGGCCAGTTCAAGGACCACCTGTTCATGAACCACTATCCGGGGTTCTCCACCGACCCTGCCGGCATCGGTGACACCCGCGAAGCCCTGGGCACCCTGTGGTTTCACGACCACCGCCTGGACTTCACCGAGCAGAACGTCTACCGCGGCATGGCCGGCTTCTACCTGATGTTTGACGAAGTGGACTCCGGCAACGAGAAAGACACGAACCCGCTGGCGCTGAGGTTGCCCAGTGGCGTGGGGCAGTACGACATCCCGCTGATGTTTGCCGACTTCCTGTTCGACCAGAGCGGGTACGTCTACTACAACCCCTTGATCGACAACAAGGGCCACCTGGGCAACAAGGTCACCGTCAACGGCAAGATCCAGCCCTACTTCAAGGTCCAGCGCCGCAAGTACCGTTTCCGCTTGCTGGACGCCAGCGTGGCCCGCTTCTACGAGTTCTACCTCATGAACGGGAGCACCAGCCAGAACTTCACCTACATCGCCAACGACGGCAACCTGCTACCCGCCCCGCTGACCATGAACGCCGTGCGCCTGGCGCCGGCCGAACGTGCCGACATCGTCATCGACTTCAGCAAGTACCCGCACGGCACCCGCCTGTATCTTGTCAACCGGCTGCTCATGAAGGATGGCCGAGGGCCCGAGGGCCTGAGCAGCCGGGGGGAACAACTGCTGCGCTTCGATGTCGACACCGATCCCATGGAACCGGACGTGAGCCAGGTGCCCGCCCGCTTGCGCGAGCTGCCCCCCATCAACCTCAACGACGTGGTGCGCACCCGCAGATGGGAGTTCGACAAGGACAACGCCATCTGGACCGTCAACAAGAAGATCTTCGATCCGGAGAAAGCGGCCGCCGTCGTCAAGCGCAACACCGCCGAGATCTGGGAGCTGCGCGGCAACGGCAGCTGGCACCACCCGGTGCACATCCACCTGGAGGAAATCCGCATCCTTTCGCGCAACGGCAAACCGCCACCACCCCATGAACAGGGACGCAAGGATGTGATCGTGCTGAAGCCCGATGAGCGGGTCAAGGTGTTCATCCGCTTCCGGGACTTCACCGGCAAGTACCTGCTGCACTGCCACAACCTCACCCACGAAGACCACGCCATGATGGCCCGCTGGGACGTGGTGGCCTGACACAGCTCCGACCGAAACCCGTTCAACCTCCATGAAAGGAAGGTCATCATGAACAGCAAGCGCAACCTGCTCCGCCTCGCCGGCGGAGCAGCCCTCATGCCCCTCGTGGCCCAGGCCCGGTCGGTCCGCCCCTCTGCCCAACGCAGCCCGTTGGCCGACTACTTCCCCAACGTCGTGCTCGAAACCCACAACGGCCGCAAGGTCCGTTTCTACGACGACCTGCTCAAGGGCAAGGTGGTCGCCATCAACATGATGTACTCCATCTGCACCGGCATCTGCCCCTCCAGCACGGCCAACCTCAAGCAGGTGCAGCAGGCGCTGGGCAAGCGGCTGGGCAAGGACGTCTTCATGTACTCCATCACCCTGCGCCCCGAGTTCGACAACGGTGCCGCACTGCGTGACTACATCAAGCAGTACGACATCCAGCCCGGCTGGACCTTCCTGACAGGCAAGCCGCAGGACGTGGACCTGGTGCGCCGCAAGCTGGGTTTTGTCGGTGACACCGAGGCCCTCGACGCCGACATCAACCAGCACACCGGCATGGTGCGCATCGGCAACGAACGGCTTGAACGCTGGACCATGGCGCCCGCGCTCGGCTCGCACCGCCAGATCCTGCGCACCCTCCTGGAACTCACCTGAGTCGGGGAGGCGGGCAGCGGTGGTGGTAGCGTCCTGGCGGTTGACAGGCCGCGCTAACATCACCGCATGCCCGCCTATTCCTTCGAGGCCCTGGACGCCCAGGGCGCCACGCAAAAAGGCCTGATCGATGCCGACACCGCGCGTGCTGCGCGCGGCCTACTGCGCGCGCGCGCCCTGGTGCCTCTGCTGGTCGAACCGGCGGTCAACGCCCAGGGGTCGGCAGCGGGCAGCGGACTCAACATCACGCTCTGGGGCGGGCGTGTCTTCAACGCCACCCGCCTCGCCATCTGGACGCGCCAGCTCGCCGGCCTGGTTTCGGCCGGGCTGCCGCTGGAACGTGCCCTCTCCGCGCTGGCCGAAGAAGCCGAGGAAGCAGACCAGCAGCGCCTCGTGGCTTCGCTGCGCTCCGAGGTCAACGGCGGTTCGCCCTTTGCCCGCGCGCTCAGCGCGCACCCGCGCGAGTTCTCCGAGATCTACACCGGCGTGATCGCCGCGGGAGAACAAAGCGGCCAGCTCGGCACCGTGCTCGAACGCCTGGCCGACGACCTGGAAGAACGCGAGGCGCTCAAGAACAAGCTCATCGCCGCCTCGCTCTACCCGGCCATCGTCACCATCGTGGCGATCGTCATCGTGGTGTTTCTGGTCAGTTATGTGGTGCCGCAGGTGGCTGGCGTCTTTGCCAGCAGCAAGCGCGCCCTGCCCACCCTCACCGTGATGATGCTGGCCCTCAGCGCCTTCGTGCGCAGCTACGGCTGGCTGATGCTGGGCGCCTTGATCGCCGCCGCGGGCGGGCTGGTGGTGGCGCGGCGGCAGCCGGCGATGCGCCTGGTCATGGACGCCGCCTGGCTGCGCCTGCCGCTGGTGGGCAAGCTCGCGCGCGGCTACAACGCGGCACGCTTCGCCGCCACCCTGGCCATGCTGGCGGCCGCGGGTGTGCCCATTCTTCGTGCGCTGCAGACCGCCGCCGAAACCCTGAGCAACCAGGCCATGCGCGCCGATGCGCTGGACGCCCTGGTGCTGGTGCGCGAAGGCGCTCCGCTGGCCTCTGCCATGGCCAGCAAGAAACGTTTTCCGCCGCTGCTGGCCATGTTTGCGCGCATGGGTGAGCAGACCGGCCAGCTGCCCGCCATGCTCGGCCGGGCCGCCAAACAGCTCGGCGCCGAGGTACAGCGCCGCGCCATGCACCTCGCCACCATCCTGGAGCCGCTGCTCATCGTGGGCATGGGCGCGGTGGTGATGCTGATCGTGCTGGCGGTGCTGATGCCGATCATTCAGCTGAATCAACTGGTGAGGTGACTCCCCCCGCGCCGCGCCTAAGGGCGCGTCACCCCCCAGGGGGCAACGCGTGCGGCCCGGCAAAGCCGGTTCCGCCGCGTTCTGGGCGGGACTCCCCTTCTCTTGTCGCGCCTCTTCGCTGTTCGGCTACGCTTGCCGCTTCTCTTGTTTTGTTCGCGGAGAACTTTCCCCATGCCTGTAACGCTTGACGGCCAGCTCGTTGTCGCGATTTCTTCGCGGGCGCTGTTCGACTTCGAAGAAGAGAACCGCCTGTTCGAGACTGGCGACGACCGGTCTTACATGAAACTGCAGCTGGACCGGCTGGAGGTGCCTGCCCAGCCGGGCGTGGCGTTTTCGCTGGTGAGAAAGCTGCTGGCGTTCAACGATGTGAACACGCAGCGGGTGGAGGTGGTGATCCTCTCGCGCAACGACCCGGTCTCGGGCATGCGTGTGTTCCGTTCAGCGCAACACTACGGCCTGCCGATCCAGCGCGGCAGCTTCACGCGCGGCCAGCCGCCCTGGCGCTACCTGCGGCCGCTGCGCGCCAACCTGTTCCTATCGACCCATCTGGCCGATGTGCGCGCCGCGCTCGACGCTGGCGTGCCCGCCGCGCAGGTGTACCCGCAATCGGTGCACGCCGGAGATGCCTACCCGCACGAGGTGCGCATCGCCTTTGACGGCGACGCGGTGCTGTTCTCCGACGAGGCCGAACGCGTCTTCCAGGCCGAAGGCTTGTCGGCTTTCCAGGCCCACGAGGCGTCCCATGCCGGGCAACCACTGGCCGGTGGCCCGTTCAAGCCGCTGCTCGAAGCCCTGCACCGCCTGCAGGCCGAAGGCACGAGCGCCATGCGCATCCGCACCGCGCTGGTCACCGCCCGCAGCGCCCCCGCGCACGAGCGCGCCATCCGCACGCTAATGGACTGGAACATCGAGGTGGACGAGGCCATGTTCCTCGGCGGCCTGCCCAAGGGCGAGTTCCTGCGCGAGTTCGAACCCGACTTTTTCTTCGACGACCAGACCGGCCACATCGAATCGGCGGCGATGCACGTGCCATCCGGGCATGTGGCCAGCGGCATCTCGAACGGGTGACTCCATGACCGAACCCATGTCCAAACTCCAGAGCTTCCGCCAGTTCGCCGCCAAGGTCGGCGCGCTCACCCTGCCCTACTTCCAGTCGGAAGAGAAGTGGAAAGCGCGCGCCCTGCTGGCGGCCATCGTCGCGCTCAACCTCGGCGCGGTCTACATGCTGGTGCTCATCAACGAGTGGAACCGCGTGTTCTACGACGCGCTGCAGAACAAGGACGCCGCCGTGTTCTGGCGCGAGCTGGGGCGTTTCACCTACCTCGCGTTCGGGTTCATCATCATCGCGGTCTACCGCTTCTACCTCACCCAGCTGCTGGAGCTCAAATGGCGCGCCTGGATGACGGCGCACTACCTCGACCGCTGGCTCGCCAACAAGGCCTTCTACCACCTGGAGCTCGCGCGCTTCTCGAAGGCCGAGGACTCGATTCCCGACAACCCGGACCAGCGAATTTCCGAGGACATCAACCAGTTCACCACCTACACCGTGAGCCTCTCCATGGGCCTGCTCAACGCGGTGGTCACGCTGGCGAGCTTTGTCGGCATCCTGTGGACGCTCTCGGGCAGCTTCGCGTTTTCGTACAACGGCAGCGCCTACACCATCCCCGGCTTCATGGTCTGGATGGCGGTGCTCTACGCGGCAGCGGGCAGCGTGATCGCGCACTACCTGGGCCGACCGCTGATCGGGCTCAATTTCCGCCAGCAGCGCGTGGAAGCCGACTTCCGCCACCACATGGTGCGCGTGCGCGAATACAGCGAATCGATCGCGCTCGACCGCGGCGAGCCGGTGGAACGCGAGCAGATCGGCGGCCGCTTCAGCGCCGTGCTGGCCAACTACCTGAACCTGATCCGCATGCAGAAGCGCCTGATCTGGTTCACCAGCGGCTACGGCCAGGCCGCCGTGGTGTTCCCCTTCATCGTGGCCGCTCCGCGCTTCTTCAGCGGCGCCATCCAGCTCGGTGAGCTGATGCAGATCTCGTCGGCCTTCGGGCGCGTGCAGGACTCGCTGTCCTGGTTCGTCGACAACTACGACAGCCTGGCCGCCTGGCGCGCCACCACCGACCGCCTGACCAGCTTCGAGGCCAGCTTCCAACAACTGCAGACCGCGGTGGCCGCCGCCGCGACCGACACCACCACCGGCGCGCCCGACACACTGGCCATCGACAGCCTGCAACTCGGCCTGCCCGACGGCCGCGAGCTGCTGGCCGTGACCGGCCTGCAGGTGGCCGCGGGCGACTCGCTGCTCATCAAAGGCCCCTCGGGCAGCGGCAAGTCCACCCTGTTCCGCGCGCTCGCGGGCATCTGGCCCTGGGCGAAGAGCCGCGTGCGCCGGCCGGCGGACTTTGATACCCGCGTCATGTTTCTGCCGCAGCGGCCCTACTTCCCCAACGGCGCATTGCGCCACGCGCTGGCTTACCCGGCACTGGCCGGGCAGTACACCGACGCCGCGCTGCAGCAAGCCCTGCGCGATGCGCTGCTGCCGCACCTGGCCGACGAGCTCGACCGCGAAGACACCTGGGGCCAGAAGCTCTCTGGCGGCGAGCAGCAGCGCCTCGCGATCGCGCGCGCGCTGCTGAAAAAACCGCGTTGGCTGTTTGTGGACGAAGCCAGCAGCGCGCTGGATGAGACGGCGGAGCGCACGCTGTACGAACACCTGAACGCCATGGTGGCGAAAGAGAACGGCGCCATGGTCTCCATCGCCCACCGGCCCACGGTGGCCGCCTTCCACCAGCGGCACTGGACGCTGGAGCCCATGGCGGGCAGCCACGGGCCCGACGAACCGCCGCGCTACCAGCTCGTGGCATCCTGAGCGTCCGGCAGTGCCGCTTCGCGGCCTGCGGGCGCCGCGCATGGACGTGCAGAACCAAGGGTTTCTACCAAGCCTATGCACCCGGTTTCACCGACGGTGGCACCATCGCGGGCTCGTGCTCGCGCACACAGCCTGAGCGCTGCCTGCCCCGCTCCCACCCCTCCGCACCAGGTCACCTGCGTGGCCCAGCTCTTTCCCGCCCGCCGCCCGTGTCCAGCCCCACCTCCTCCGAGCTTGTCTCGACGTCCCCCTCCATCCCCGCCGCCCACCCCGGCCGCGCCATGCTCGCCTTGGGACTCGGCAGCTTCGCCATCGGCACCGGTGAGTTCGTCATCATGGGTCTGCTGCCCGAGGTGGCGGCCGACATCGGCGTCACCATCCCGCAGGCCGGCCACGTCATCAGCGCCTACGCGCTCGGCGTGGTGATCGGTGCACCGGTGCTCGCCGTGCTCGCCGCCCGCTGGGGGCGCCGCGCCCTGCTGGTGGCGCTGATGCTGGTGTTCGCGCTGGGCAATTTCGCCAGCGCCGCCGCGCCGGGCTACGCCAGCCTCAACGCGCTGCGCTTCATCGCCGGCATGCCGCACGGCACCTACTTCGGCGTGGCTGCGCTGGTGGCGGCCGGGCTTGCCGCGCCAGGCCAGCGGGCACGGGCCGTCGGCCTGGTGATGACCGGTCTCACGCTCGCCACGCTGCTCGGCGTGCCGCTGGCGGCCTGGCTGGGCCAGCTGTTCGGCTGGCGCGCCGCCTTCGTGCTGGTGGGCGGCATCGCCCTGCTGGCCGCGGGCATGATCCAGCGCGAGCTGCCCGCCATCGCGGCACCCGCCGACGCCAGCCCGCTGCGCGAGCTCGACGCGCTGCGCAACAAACAGGTGTGGCTCACGCTCGGCATCGGCGCCATCGGCTTCGGCGGCCTGTTTGCGGTGTTCAGCTACGTGAAGCCCACCATGATCGAAGTCGCCGGCCTGCCGCTGGCCGGCGTGCCGGTGGTGCTGGCCCTGTTCGGCCTGGGCATGGTGATCGGCAACGTGCTCGGCTCGCGCCTGGCCGACCGCGCGCTCATGCCCACCGTGGGCGGCATGCTGGTGTGGTCCATCGTGGTGCTGGTCGCCTTTGTCTTCACCGCACAGCATGTGGTGCTGGGGTCCATCAACATCTTCCTCATCGGCACCGTGGTCGCCATCGGTCCGGCGCTGCAGATCCGGCTGATGGACGTGGCCGGTGAAGCGCAGGTGCTCGCCGCGGCACTCAACCACTCGGCCTTCAACGTCGCCAACGCGCTCGGCGCCTGGCTCGGCGGCGTGGCCATCAGCGCCGGCCTGGGCTGGACCTCGACCGGCTGGGTCGGCGCGCTGCTGGCCCTGGCCGGGCTGGGCGTGTTCGCCTGGGCGGTGGTGGATGGGCGCTCGCGCCCGGCTGTGGGGCACAAGGGGCCGGTGCGCGTGACGCCGCCAGCGAGCGGCCCGGCCTGAGCCGGGTTCGGGTGCGCTGACCCCGGTTCACCACCGGAAGCCTGGCATCTCACCGGGCGACTTCAGCGCGACTGGTTCGTACCGGCGCTGGCCGGTGGGCGGTTCTTGCGGTAGGAGTTCTTCAAGGCGATCTTGCCGTCCCGAAAAGTGAACAGGTCACATCCCTGCACTTCCACGCGGCTGCCATCGGCTCGTGTCCCGGTGAACGTCCACTCCGAGACGCCGCGATCCCCCTGAACCCAGTGACGCGCATGCCCCCAGTGGGCATCGGGAAAGGTCGCCCAGACCTCTGAAAATCCAGCACGAACGGCCTCGCGGCCGGCGTATCGGGTGCCGCAGATGTCGGGACCTGCCGAAGATTCAAAAACACAATCGTCGGTCATGAACGACATGAGGGCATCGATGTCGTGGCGATTCCAGGCATCGGCAAAGGCCTGCAGGACATCGGTCGTGAGATCGGGAATCGTGGTTGCCATGGTCTGTCCTCTTTCCAGTGGGTTGCGCAACCGCCCGGCGAACAAGAAAAGAGCTCAACGGCTGGCGTGGCTCGTCCTGCTGGTGGACACCTGCGGACCTTGACCTTACCCGGTTGCAGGGTTGCAGGGGCTGCACTTCAGACTTGAACCCACTGGTGTCATGCCCCTGAAAAAAGCTTGCCGGCTCACGCCGTGGCGTGGTTCACGGCTTCACGGCTTCACGGCTTCACGGCTTCACGGGCGGCACCATCAACGCGGGCGGCACCGATTCGATCTTCCGTTCAACGACCCCGTCGCTCCACGGGCCCAGCGGCAACAGCCTGACCTGCACGCGGCCCTTGATCGCCGGCACCTTGCGCTCGGCAATCGCCAGGTCGAGATCATGGCGATCCCGAACCTCCGGCAGCGCCCCGGCGATCACGGACATGCCGAACACGTTGCGACCTGTGGTGTGGTTCAGGTTCAGGTTGCCGATGTAGATCACCTCGCCCGCCTTGACCTCAAAGCGCAGCGGCGGCAGCGCGTTGCGCGGCACGATACGCACCGTGTCACCTGCGGACTGCCACGAATCCACCGAGTGCACCCCGGGTTCGACGTCCAGCACATAGACACGGCCACGCTCGTCGTCAAAGTCGCTGCCCTTCGGAATCCCCATGACCTCTTCCACCGAACGCAGCAGCCGCGTCTCGAACGGCTTGGCTTGTCTGTCGAGGGTGAACAGTGCCCGTGCCCGGCGACCGGTTTCCGCATCGTGCGTGACGGACACGACCACCACGCCCCTGTCTTTGGTTGATTCGGGCGTGGCCTCCTTCGCCACCTGGGGACCGGCGCAGCCCAGCAGGAACGCCGAAGAAAGACAGGCCACCAAGGGCCAGCGAAAACGTGAAAGTGACAGCTTCATGTGACAGTTTTTAAAAAAGGCCGTGATCCGCACGGCAACAGTATTCAAACAGCAGCATCAGCGAGGCGACGTCTGCGCTGGGGTTCATGGTCTTAGCCTCGCACGCGCCATTCCTGCAGCGTCACCGAGAGCAACCGCAAGCCGAACGCACCGACCAGCCCGGCCGCGCCCCGGTTGAGCGCCACGCGCGAGCGCTGGTAGACCGACTGGATGCGCCCCTGCGAAAAGGCCAGCGCGAGGAACACATGCCAGACCACGGCGTTGAACCACACCAGCAGCACCGCCGCGAGCAGCACCCACACGCTCGGCAACGGCGGCAACGCGGTGGCGAACACGCTGCCGAAAAACAGCGCGGTCTTGGGGTTGAACACGTTGGTGATGAAACCCATGCGGAACGCCGCAGCGCGGCTCGTCGTGACCGGCTTCACCTCGACGCTCGCGACAACGGGGGGCGAGCGCCAGAGCTTGAACGCCACATAACAGAGGTAGGCACCGCCCGCGACCTGGAACGCCTGGCGCAGCGCCGGATGGGCCGCGAAGACCGCGCCCATGCCGAGGATCGCCAACGTCGCCCAGGTCAGCGTGACCGTGGTGATGCCGGCCACGGCCGCGAGTGAGACGCTGCGCGTGCTGCCCGCAGCCAGCTGCGCGATGAGCACGAAGTTGACGCCCGGGATCACGAGAACGACCCAGTGCAGGACAGCGATGGTGAGGAAGGTGGTCAGCATGGTGGGGTCATTGTCCATCGGCGGGTTGAAAAGCACCGGTCTCGGCGTTGCGCGCAAAGGCCGAACCCAGGGGCGGATCGAATACGCCCGTCATCGATGCGCCAGCGCACACCGTCGATCCAGCCGAAGCACAGCGCCTCGTCCACCGACTCAGACCACGACATGCACAGCCGCCCCGAATCTACCTTGTGAAAGCCGACCAACAGTTCCGGCGCGGTGATCGTCAACGTGCTCGGCTCGCGCCTGGCCGACCGCGCGCTCGCGCCCGGCTGTGGGGCACAAGGGGCCGGTGCTGAACCCGGGGTACCGGGCTGTCAGGATCAGGCGCCCCCTTCTACTTCGACAACGATTGGACCGAGTCTCGAAAAGACGGATACGCACTCCTGATAACCGGCAATCAAAAACTCTCGAACAGGAGATTCGTGCTGCGTATAAAAGTTGTCTCGGGTGGCCTCAAGATCAAACCAGCCACCAGCTCGAACCTCAAACAGCCACGTCGCCTTCAAATCCTCCCTGTCAGTGCCCAGCCACATTCCTGTTAAGTCCAATTCCCCGAGAACTCTTAGTCCAACGTCATCCTGAAATTCGACTCGTCCTCGACGACCAGATCGCATCGAGACCAGATCGATGACGGTTGAGCTGCTGTCGCTCCAGCGCACACCCTCAACCTTCACAGCGTCATCTCGGAAGGGAACGGCCATGGGGACGAGCTCAGCGGCGTGCATCTTTTGAGGTTTAAGGTTCACTTGGACCTTGCTCCGAAATGTGGGAAGGTTGGCTGTGCAAAGCCGTCTCTATATAAATTGCTGAGGCCGACGGAGGTATCTCCCAAGCAAAAGTAAGACTGCGCCCGCTCCGATCAGCAAAACTTCTATCCAGAATAAGTGTTCAACCGGGACGATGCGGTAATAGCTTGTACTGGGACCAGAGCTGAAGAGGTTGAGATCGTTCAGGGAAAAAGTGACCGGAAGCAGGTCGGACAGTGGCGATAAGAAGACCAATCCGCGTAACACGAGTGCAAAGCCAGCGAAACGAAACAGTGCTGCGACCATTTTTTGCATAAGGAGGCCCATTTTTGATGTATTCGACAAAGTTGTCAGTGGGGCCAACGCCGCTGACTCACGAAAAACGAGGCACGGCAAGGCCTCACGCTTCCCCGATATACCCCACCCACCCCCGCGCCCGCAACTCACAAGCCGGACAACTCCCACACCCATAACCCCAGGCCTGCCGGTGTTCGCGGTCGCCGAGGTAGCAGGTGTGGGTGTGCTCCACGATCAGGTCCACCAGGGCCTGCCCGCCGCCGGGTACGCCGCTGGCTTCGCCCAGCTCTTGCGCCATGCGCCAGGTGGCGGCTTTGTCTATCCACATGAGCGGGGTGTCGATGAGGAAGCGGTGGTCCATGCCGAGGCTGAGCGCGACCTGCAGGGCTTTCATGGTGTCGTCGCGGCAGTCGGGGTAACCACTGAAGTCGGTCTCGCAGACGCCGGTGACGATGACCTGGATGCCCCGGCGGTAGGCGAGTGCGGCGGCGAGTGTGAGGAAGAGCAGGTTGCGCCCCGGCACGAAGGTGTTGGGCAGGCCGCTCTCTTCCATGCGGAAGGCCATGTCGCGGGTGAGCGAGGTTTCGCTGACCTTGCCGAGCACGGCAAGGTCGAGCAGGTGGTCTTCGCCCAGGCGTTCGCTCCAGGCGGGAAAACGTTCGCGCAGTTCGCGCAGCACGACCAGGCGCGCCTGCAGCTCCACGCTGTGGCGCTGGCCGTAGTCGAAGCCGAGCGTTTCGACGCGCGGGTAGCGCGCCAGCGCGTGGGCGAGGCAGGTGGTGGAGTCTTGCCCGCCCGAAAACAGGACGAGCGCGCTGGTGTGGTGGGGGGCAGAGGTCGGCGACGGGTTCATGCGCGCGATGGTAGCGCGCCCCTGGCTGCCGCGCCGGCCCTTCAGGCCCGGTGCGCCGGCTCCGGTGCACCACCGTGGTCGCGGCTGGTGGCGAGCATGCGGATGAGGCCGCGGTTGACGACCTCCAGACCCATGTCGTGTTGTTCGCAGATGGCCGGCAACTGGTGCGGGCGATCGAATTCGCCCTGCGCGCGGGCGATGTCGAGCAGAGGGTGGTAAGGACCGTCCTGGCGCAGCAGCACATCGTAGATGCGGCCCGAGAGCGGCAGCTTGTTGAGCAGGTCACCCAGCGGTTTTTGTTCCAGGCGGTCCAGCTGGGCGAACAGGGCCGCAAGGTAGACCTCGGCACGCAGGTTTTCTTCGGAACTCGGGTCCAGCAGGTGCTGGGCCAGGCGGGCCCGCATGACCTGGGCATAGCGGATCGGGTGCAGCGCGGCATCGGTGTCGCTGCCCGGGAGCTGGGTCGAGAGCCAGGTGCCCAGGGCGGTGAAGCCGAGCATCATGATCGCGTGGCGCAGGGAGTCGATTTCGTGCTTCAGGCCGTAGGCGGCGGAGTTGACCAGCAGCAGCAGCCGGTAGGCGAGCACGGGGTCCTGGCGCACGAAGCGCTCGATCTGGTCGAGCGAGCTGTCGCGGTCGATGGCCTGACGGATCTGGGCGATCACGCTGGCGTCACAGGCCATGGGCTGGTGGCGCCAGGTGTGGAGTACGTCGTCTTCGGGCCAGCCCGCCAGCCCCCAGGCCTCGGCCTCGTCGAGGCAGTGGGTGGCCAGCGCGTGGCTGCAGACGCCTTCGTACAACTGGCCGGGCACGATCGGGCTGCGGCGAACCACCGGGGAAGCGCCGTCCACCGGCCGGGAGCGCAGGGCCTCCAACGCTTCTTCGGCGCTGGGGCTCAGCAGGCTGCGCACGTCGAGCGGCGCGATCACTTCGCGGCGCACATCGGCCAGCGGCGCGTGGCGCAGCAACTGGTGGCCTCGGCGGATGGCGACGGCCAGCCGGGCCATGCCTTCGGGTGTGGTGAACCAGGCGCCCGGTACCTCGATCCAGGTGTGGTGCACCGGCTCGGTGTTGAGGGCCTGCTCCAGCAGCGCGGCCGAGGTGAACGAGAGGATCAGCAGCGGCGCGGCCGCTGGCCAGTCGCCGCCCAGGTTCTGCATCAGGTGCTGGGCGTCCACCGACTCGTGGTGCACGGTCAGCACGTTCAAGCGCACGGCCGCGAGCTGGCGGCGGCGGTTCCACACCGGCTGGTAGGTCAGCGCGACGCTGTCAAGAACCGTGTGGTGGTGGAGCATGCATCACCCGATGTACTGGAACAGCGAGAGGCGCTGCACCTGCGCATACGACTGCAGCGCGGCCTGCAGCCCCACCTGCTGGTTCTGGAAGTCCGAAATGCCCTTGATCATGTCCAGGTCTTCGAGGCGCGATTTTTCGCTCTCGTGGTCCACGGCGCGGTCGGACAGCACCGCATCGACCGCCTCGCCGCGGTTGAGCCATTCGCCTGCCTGGGCGCGCGCCAGCAGCACGCGGTCGTGCCCGGCGTCGAGCTCGGTGAGCGAGCGACCGATGGTCTGCGTGAGCTGGGCGGTCTGGCCGGTGCTGGCGCCGCGCAGCGCGTCCACCGCGTTCTGCATCACCTGGAACAGATCGGTCGGCGCCGTCACCGGGAGCAGCTCGACCGTGTCGCCGCTGGCGGGCTGGCCCAGCATCTGGAAGGACATACCGTCGAACTCGATGGAGCTGCCCGAGGTGTAGGGCACGCCGACCTGGCCGGCCACCGGCGTGGCGGTGGTGGTGTTGGTCACGGTGTACTGCATCACGCCAGCCACCTGGGCAAAGCCGATGCTGTAGTCGTTGCCGGTGAGCGCGCTGGGGTTGGTCACCTGGCCCATGTCGGTGCGCACGCTGCCGGTGTTGCCGGCCGGCAGGTCGAGGCGGAAGGTGCCGTTGCCTTCGGGCACGCGCATCCAGATCGCGTTGCCGTCCAGCGCCTGCGGCAGGCTGTTGGCGCCGGTGGCCTCCTGGCCACGCTGGCCATCGAAGCGCACCACCCCGGCGCCGCTGGGGCCGTAGAGCTCGACGAAGGGCGTGGACGAGCCGCCCAGGCCGCCAAAGAGGGTGCGGCCGAAGCTGTCTTTCTGGTTGACCACGCCGAGCAGGCGCTCGCGCAGGCCCTCGATCTGCTGCGCCAGGTCTTTGTATTCGTTGCCGCTGTAGCCGCCGTTGCCGGCCGCCACCAGCAGGTCGCGCACGTCCTGGATCAGCTCGCCGGCGTCGCCCAGCGCGCTCTCGGCCTGGGTCAGGCTGGTGACCGAGGCTTCGAGGGAACGTTTGTCCGCCTCGACCCGCGACAGGCGGTTCTGCGCCGTCTCGGAGAGCACGGCGGCCACCGGGTCGTCGCTGGCACGCTGCACCCGCTTGCCGGTGGAGATGTGTTCCTGCAGAGTGGACAGCTCGGCCTGGCGTTTGTTCAGGGCGGCGATCGTGTTGTCGTAGCTGTTGGCGGTGGCGACTCTCATGGTGGGGTTCCTTCGGGTGCGTGCGCTCAGCGGCCCACGGTCTGCAGCAGCGTGTCGAACGTGCTCTGCGCGATCTGCAGGAACTTGGCCGAGGCCTGGTAGGCCTGCTGGAACTGCAGCAGCCGCGCCGCCTCTTCGTCGAGGTTGACGCCCGAGACCGCGGCGCGTGCGGTCTCGGTGCTGGTGGCCAACTGGCCGGAAAAACTGGCCGAGAACTTGGCCCCCTGCACCTGGGTGCCGAGGTGGGACAAGACGCTGGTGTAGCCGTCGGCCAGCGCCACGCCTTCGAAGGTGGCCTGGTCGCGCAGCGCCAGCACCGCCTTGGCGTTGCCGGCGTTCTGCTGGGTGCTGCCCGGCGGGGCGGCGGCGATGTCGAAACTGTCGCCCGGGCTCGGGCTGCCGCGCAGCGTGAGGCTCCAGCCGTTGAACTGGATCGGCTGGCCCGGCGTGTAGTTGTAGCTCGCGGGCGGGCCGACGTTGTCGGGCGGCGGGTTGCCCGGGCCCAGGCCGGTGGCGGTGAAGCTGCCGTCGGCCAGGAAGGTGATGTTCACCGGATCGGTGAGGTTGGCCGAAGGGTCGGTGGCGTACAGGCTTTCGATGCTCAGGCCGCTGGCGTTGGCTGTGCCGGGCGTCACGGCCACCGGGCTGGCCGCGGCCAGGCTGTCGGGCGAGCCGATGGCCAGGGTCATGGCGCGCGCCACGTTCACGTAGGGGCGCACCAGGAAGCTGTCGCCCACGGCGCCGGCGCCGGCATCGAGCTGAAAGCTCAGGCCGTCCAGATCGGCGGGCAGGCTGGCAAACGAGGTGCTCACGCCATCGGACAGGCGCTCAATGCTGACCCCGGCGGCCTCGAAGCGGATGCGGTAGTCCGACGCCATCAGCGCGGTCGGGTCGCTGACCTCGCTGTGGATCTGCGCCGTGCCGGTGTTGCTGGCGGCGGGCAGGCCGGCGACATCTGGCGCGGGCGCGAAGAAGTCGCCACCAGGGTTGCCCCGCTGGTCCACGCCCAGGTTGTGCTGGGTGTTGATCTCGGTGTTGAGCGCCAGCGCCATGCGCCCGAGCAGGTTCTGCATCTCGGGCAGGTCTTCGTTCAGGAATTCCAGGTCGCCGCCGATCTGGCCACCGAGCGCGGTCTGGGGCAGCTCGCGCGTCACGCCGCCCTGCACGAACGAGACGCGCAACTGCGTGTTGTCGGTGGTGTCGCGCGTGGCGACCAGGGCGTTGGCCTGGCTCCCCAGCACCAGCGGCTGGCTACCGGCCACGAACACGCTGACGCTGCCATCGTCGGCCGCCACGGTGCTGGTCTGAACATATTTGTTGAGCTCGCTGAGCAGCGCGTCGCGCTGGTCGAGCAGGTCGTTCGGCTCGCCGCGCGAGCTCCCCGTGTCGATGATGCGCTGGTTGATCGAGGCGATGTCCTGTGCCAGGCGGTTGACCGCCGTCACCGAACTCTGCACCTGCTGCTGTGCGCCATAGGCCAGCGCGTCCATCTGGCCGGCGGTGTCGCGCAGGCGGGCCGCGAACTCGTCGGCGCGCGCGATCACCACCACGCGGGCCGACTGGTTGGAGGGCGCGGACGCCACGTCCGCCCAGGCGTTGAGCATGTCGTTCATGGCCGCGCCCAGCCCGCTCGCACCGGTGGGAAACAGCGATTCGAGCTTGGTGAGCTTGGCCAGGCGCTCGGCGTCGGCCGCGGCCACCGAGGTGGCCAGCTGCGCTTCGCGCGTGAGGTAGGCGTCGTGCGAGCGCGAGACGGTGCCCAGCTCGACGCCCTTGCCGAAATAGTTGCCGCCGAGCTGCTGGTAGCCGGCGCTCTGGGTGTTGACCGTCTGGCGCGAATAACCGGCCGTGTTGGCGTTGGCGATGTTGTGGCCAATGACCTGCAGCGCCGCCAGGTTGGTGGACAGCGCGTTGGCACCGATGTTGAGGGCAGAGGACATGTCAGTGACTCACGAAGTGGGCAAGCAACGGGGTGGTCATACTTGCGCCCGTTGCAGGCTCAGGGTCATGTTGATGGCCCGGCTGAGCTTGGCCGCGTACTGCGGATCGGTGGCGTAGCCGGCTTTCTGCAGGCCGCTCGCAAAGCCCTGCACCGAACCCACCTGGTCCATCACCTGGTCGTAGCGCGGGCTCTTGGTGATCAGGCGCGCGTAATCGCGGAACGAGTCGGCGTAGGAGTCGTAGGCGCGGAACTTCGCCACCGTCTTGCGCGGTGTGCCGTTGACGTATTCGGTGGTGGTGACCTCGGCGACCTTGCCCTTCCAGGCGGACGTGGCCTTGATGCCGAACAGGTTGAACGAGGGCGAGCCGTCCCGGTGGCGGATCTCGCTCTTGCCCCAGCCGGTCTCGTGGCCGGCCTGGCCAATCATGTAGCTCGCCGGAATGCCGGACTCGCGCGCCACCTGGGCCGCGGACTGGCTGTGCCGGTCCACAAAACCGGCCTGTCGCGTGCCGGCCGAAGCGCGCGACACGGTGCTGGCCATGGGCGCGGCGTTCGCCACCGGTGCGGCCTTCGCGCCATCGGCAGCGGCAGCCGGTTCGGCCGGCGCCATCTGGCGGCTGAGCTGGCGTTCGATGGCGCCCGACAGACCGCCAGGCATGCCGGAGAGCTGCACGGCGAACTGCTGGTCGAGCAGGTCGTTGCCCAGGTTGCCGCCCTCGCCCTCGAGCAGGCCGGACTTCATGGTCGCCTCGCGCATGCTCTTGATGAGTTCGCGCATGAACAGCGCCTCGAACTGTTTCGCGGTTTCCTTCAGCGCGGCCTTGCCCTTGTCGCCCTCCTGCCCCGCGCTGAACTTCAGCGCGTTGAGCGATCCGGGGTCGCTGGCCAGGCGTTGGTTGGACAACCCAGGGGTGTTCATCTAGATCACCTCGAGTTCGGCGTTCATCGCGCCGGCCGCCTTGATGGCTTGAAGAATGGCGAGCAGGTCCTGCGGCGTGGCGCCCAGGCCGTTGAGCATGCGCACCAGATCCGACAGCTGCGGCGCTGCGTCCATCTGGATGATGGCGCCGCTGTCCTGGCTGATCTTGATGTCGGCTTTTTCGGCCACCACGGTTTCACCCCTGGACAGCGGGTTGGGCTGGCTGACCACCGGCGTGGAGCTGATGGTGACCGAGAGGTTGCCGTGCGCCACGGCGCAGGAGCCGAGCGTGACCGCCTGGTTCATGACGATGGAGCCGGTGCGGGTGTTGATGATGACGCGCGCGGCCGGGATCGTGGCTTCGAGCTGCAGCTCTTCCACCTCGGCCAGGAAGCTCACGCGGGCGTCGGGGTTGGCCGGCGCGCGCAGGCGCACCACGCGCCCGTCCACGGCGCTGGCCACGCCAGCGCCCATGCGGGCATTGACCGCCTCGGCCACGCGGCGCGCGGTCAGGAAATCGGACGAGTTCAGGCCGAGGTCGATGGTGTCACCGAGGGCGAAGGCGGTCGGCACACTGCGCTCGACCTGCGCCCCGCTGGGGATGCGACCGGCGCTCAGGTGGTTGATCTGCACCTTGCTGCCGCCGGCCGACGCACCGGCGCCACCGACCAGCAGGTTGCCCTGGGCCAGCGCGTAGATTTCGCCATCGGCGCCCTTGAGCGGCGTGGTGATGAGGGTGCCGCCGCGCAGCGATTTGGCGTTGCCCATGGAGGACACCGTCACGTCGATCATCTGGCCGGGCTGGGCGAATGCGGGCAGTTGCGCGGTCACGAGCACCGCGGCCACGTTCTTGAGCTGCACCTTGGCGTCGGCCGGCAGGTTCAGGCCGAGCTGCTGCAGGTAGTTGCTCATGCCCTGCGAGGTGTAGGGCATCTGGGTGGTCTGGTCGCCCGTGCCGTCGAGACCGACGACCAGGCCAAAGCCGGTCAGCTGGTTGGTGCGAACGCCCTGCACCGCGGCGATCTCCTTGATGCGGATCGCGTGCGCGTCCTGTGGCCAGCCGAGCCAGGCCAGGCCCGCCAGCAGCAGGCTGCTCCAGACCATCAGCTGGCGCAGCCAGGCCCTGCGGCCGGTGCGGGCAACGAGGCGGTTGAGGTGGGACGGCGTGTGCATGGGGTTCACCGGGTACGGGGACTTCATGACCCTGATGCTAGGCCGCATCAGAACGGGAAAACGTTCAAAAAGAACCGCGACAACCAGCCAATTGAGAGCGCTTCGCTGACCGCACCGCGCCCTTTGGACTCGATGCGCGCGTTGGCCACCTGGGTGGAAGCGACCACGTTGCCGGGCCGCACGTGGCGCGGATCGACCGTGCCGGAGAAGCGCAGCACGTCGACGTTGTTGTTGACGCCGATCTGTTTCTCGCCCGCCACCAGCAGGTGGCCGTTGGGCAGCACCTGCTGCACGGTGACCGTGATCACGCCCGAGAAGTCGTTGGCGTTTTCGTTGTCGCCTTTGCCTGCAAAGTTGTTTTCGGACTCGCCGCCGAGGTTGAAGTTGCGGTCGCGCGTGAGCTCCTTGGCCACGATGCCCGGCAGGGCCGAGACGCCGCCCGAGGCACTGCCGCTGCGATCGATCGAGGCAGAAGACGACTGGCTGGCGCTGATCTTCTCGGTGATCTGGACCGTCAGGGTGTCACCGGGCCAGCGCGCACGCGGGTCTTCAAACGCGGGGCGGTAACTCGCGGTCCGGAACAGGCTGCCGTTGGTGGGCGTGGCGACCGCAGCGGCCGGGTAGTTGATGGGCCCGACCGGCACCACCTCGACCGGCTTGGTCATGCAGGCGGTGAGCGGGATCACAACGCCCAGGCAGGCCAGCGGACGGGCGAGTTGGAACAGGAAAGCGCGGATCATGATGGTCTTTCGATGCAGCGTTGCGGAGGCGCGAAGGGTTTTCGACCAGGGATCCCGCGGAACCGGCTTCGCCGGGCCGCCAGGATCGCCCCCTTGAGGGGGGATGCGGCTACGCGCAGCGAGCAAGCAACGGGGGTGGGTCATAACTGGCCGAGGCGTTGCAGCATCTGGTCGGAGGTCTGGATCGCCTTGGAATTCATCTCGTAGGCGCGCTGGGTCTGGATCATGGTCACCAGCTCCTGCACCACGTTGACGTTGGAGGTTTCGACATAGCCCTGCATCAGGGTGCCCAGACCCGCGGAGCCGGGCGCGCCGTTGACCGGATTGCCCGAGGCCACGGTCTCGGTGTAGAGGTTGCCGCCGCGCGGCTCCAGGCCGGCCGGGTTGACGAAGCTGGCGAGTTCGATGTTGCCCACCTGCTGCGGCTGGGCATTGCCCGGCAGCTTGACCGTGACCACGCCGTCGTTGCCGACGGTGACGCTCTGGGCTTCGGCGGGAATGGTGATGTCACCGGCCACGGGCAGGCCGCTGGCGGTGACGAGCCGGCCCTGGGCGTCCACCTGCAGGCTGCCGTCGCGTGTGTAGCCGGTGGTGCCGTCGGGCAAAGCCACCTGGATGAAGCCGCTGCCGTTGATGGCCAGGTCGAGCTGGTTGCCCGACTGTTGCAGGCTGCCCTGTGTGAACGAGCGCGAGGTCGCCACGGTGCGCACACCCAGGCCGATCTGCAGGCCGGTGGGCAGGTTGTTCTGCTCGGTGTCGGCGGCGCCGACCTGGCGCAGGTTCTGGTACATCAGGTCCTCGAACACGGCGCTGGCGCGCTTGAAGCCGTTCGTGGACACGTTGGCCATGTTGTTGGAGATCACGTCCAGCTGCGTCTGCTGGGCCTGCATGCCGGTCTTGGAAATCCAGAGGGAATTGATCATGGTGTGCTCCTGGAAAGGGGAAATCAGCCGTTCATGCTGAGCAGCCGCGAAGCGGTCTGGTCGTTCTTTTCGCCGTTCTGCAGCATGCGCATCTGCAGCTCGAACTGGCGCGAGACGGCGATCATCCCGACCATGGCCTCGATGGGGTTCACGTTGCTGCCTTCGAGCGCGCCGCTCTGCACGCGGGCCTGCGCGTTGCTGGGCAGCGGCTCGCCCTGCGTGCCGCGGAACAGACCGTCTTCGCTGCGCCGCAGGCGGTTCTCGCCATCGGATGTGACGAGCTTGAGTTTGCCCAGGGCCTGCGCCGGCTGGTCGCCCACGCGGGCACTGACACTGCCGTCGGCCCCGATGTCGATCTGGGCGTTGGCCGGCACGACGATGGGCGCGCCGCCGTCGCTGAGCACGGGCAGGCCCTGGGCGCTGACGAGGGTGCCGTCGGCGTTGACTTCAAAGGCACCGGCGCGGGTGTAGGCCTCGGTGCCGTCCAGGCCCTGCACCGCGAAATAGGCGTCGCCCTTGGCGGCGACGTCGAGGCTGCGCCCGGTCGGGTTGATCGGGCCGGGGGTGTCCAGGTGACCGGCGGTGGCTTCGAGCGCGAAGACGCGCGTGGTGGAGCCGTCGCCGCGCACCGGCACGGCGCGGAAAGTGGCGAGCTCGGCGCGAAAGCCCGGCGTGGACGCATTGGCCAGGTTGTTGGCCAGCACCTGCTGGCGCTGCTGCGCCGCGTTGGCGCCGGTCATGGCGGTGTAGATCATGCGGTCCATGGCGTGCTCCGGGGTTCTTTCGCGTCAACGGACGGCATCAGCGCATGTTCAAGAGCGTGCTGAGCACCTGGTCCTGCGTCTTGATGGTCTGCGCGTTCGCCTGGTAGGCGCGCTGCGCGGTCATCATGTTGACCAGCTCGCCCGTGAGGTCGATGTTGGAATCTTCCAGCGCGCCCGCGCGCAGGGCACCGAGCTTGCCTTCACCCGGTGCACCTCGCACCGGCTCGCCCGACTCGAAGGTCGTGGCCCAGTTGCCGCCACCGGTGGGCACGAGGCCCTGCACGTTGCGGAAGTTCACCAGCGAGATCTGGCCCGCCGCCTGCGACTGGCCGTTGGAATACCGCGCCATGATCACGCCCGACTCGTCGATGCCCAGGCTGGTGAGCTCACCCGGGCGGTAGCCGTCCTGCGTCAGGTCGGAAACCGCGAAGTCGGCGCCGAATTGCGTGGCATCGCCAAAGTCCAGGTCCACGTTGAAGGTCTGGGCCGGGTCGTTGGGCGAGGCCAGTTGCAGCTGCGGGATCACGCTGGCCGGGTCGAGCGAACCGTCGGCCAGGAAGGAGATGGTGAACGGGGTCGACAGGGCCGGGTCTGAGTTGTTGACGCTGGTGTAGACGTTCCACTGGTTGTTGCCGATCTTGTCGAACACCAGGCCGACCGGGATCTCCAGGCCCTGGGGGTCGAAGGCGTTGAGCGAGGTGGCGTAGGTGCCCAGCGGTGTGGGCGGCACCACCGTGGCGGCGATGGGCGCGCTCGCGTCCAGGTTGAATTCGGCCGCGATCGCCGTGGTCTGCTTGGCCGGGATCGGGCCGCCCGTGGGCAGGGTCAGTGGCACGGAGTCGAAGCCCTGGCGCACGCCCGCGGCGTCGGTCGGGTAGCCCATGAGCTGGCCGCCCGTGTTGGTGATGATGTTGCCCTCGCGGTCCAGCTTGAACATGCCGGCGCGGGAATAGGCCATGGAGCCGTCGGGCATGGCGAGTTCGAAGAAGCCGTTGCCGTTGATGGCGACGTCCATGTCATTGCCGGTGACGCTGATGTTGCCCTGGGTGAACATCTGCGACACGGTGGCCACGGTCACGCCTATGCCGGAGTTGACGCCGCCCGAGGCGTTGATGGAGCTGGCGTAGAGCTCGGCGAACTCGGCACGCGAGGCTTTCATGCCCACGGTGTTGGCGTTGGCGATGTTGTGGCCGATCACGTCCAGGTTGCGACTGGCGGTGTTCAGACCGGAGAGACCTTGCTGGAAAGCCATGGTGATGTCCTTGGAAAGTGGGATGAAGAAAGAACCGCGCTCACATGAAGCCGCGGGCCTGGTCGTAGGCCACGGCTCGTCCGTTGGCCAGTTGCAGCGAGATCGCCCCGTTGGCGAAGTTGACCGAATCGATGCGCTGGGGTGACAGCGCCGTGTTGGCCACCGCCTCGCCGCCGGTGGAGACCGAGCGCACGACGAAACGCGAGACGGTGGCCGGGTCGATGCTGCCGGCGTCCCAGCTGAAACTGTGCTGGCCCGCGCCTTTGGCGCCGAGCTTGACCGTGTCCAGCACCTGACCGGTGCTGCCCATCACGTCCACTTCCACCGAGCCGGCATCGGCCGCGAGGTTGAAGGCGCCCTTGCCGGTGCTGCCGTCGAAGGCCAGCGCATCACCTTCGACCAGCGCCTGACGGCCGATCAGGGCGGCGCCCTGCAGGGAACCGAGCGCGGCCGACTGCTCGGCCATGCCCTTGAGCGTGGCATTGAGTTCCTGGATGCCGCTGACCGTGTTGATCTGCGCCATCTGGGTCGTCATCTGCGCGTTGTCCATCGGGTTGAGCGGATCCTGGTTGTTGATCTGCGCGACCAGCAGCTTGAGGAAACGGTCCTGCGAGGCCTGGGGATCGGAGGCGTTGTTGCTGTTGACCGCCGTGGTGCTGCCCACGGTGGTGCCGAGGTTGCTGAGGTCGAGGGCTGACGTGAGCATGGTTCAAAGGCCTTTCACTGCCCCATCTGGAGCGTTTTGAGCAGCAACGATTTCGCCGTGTTCATGACTTCGACGTTGTTCTGGTAGGAGCGCGAGGCCGACATCATGTTGACCATCTCCTCCACCGGGTTGACGTTGGAATGGGTGACGTAACCCTCGGCGTCGGCGCTGGGGTGGCTGGGGTTGTGCACGCGGCGCCCGGGCGCATCGCTTTCCTGGATGTCCTGCACCTTGACGCCCGCGTTGCCGGAACCGCCCATGGGAACGGTCTGGAACAGCACCTGGCGCGCCTTGTAGCTCTGGCCGTCCGGTCCGGCCACGGCGTCGGCGTTGGCCAGGTTGCTGGCCACGACGTTGAGGCGCTGCGACTGCGAACTGATCGCGCTGCCCGAGACACCGAAGATGGCAAACATCGACATGACTAAGTCCTTTCAGCCAAAACAACACCCCGGCGCAAAGTGCCCAAAACCAAGAACACCGCGGAACTGGCTTTGCCAGGCCGCTGGTGTTGCCCTCCTTGGGGGGTAGCGCCGAAGGCGATGCGGGGGGTGTTCATGGTTATTGCCCCGTGATGGCGCTGAGCATCGTCTTCACATGCGAATTGATGAAACGCAGCGTGGACTCGTAGCGGATGCTGTTGTCGACGAAGTTGGCGCGCTCGCGGTCCAGGTCGACCGAGTTGCCGTCCTGGCTGGGCTGGGTCTGCACCGTGTAGGCCATGTCGGGGCTGCGCGGATCGGTGGAGCCCAGGCGCAGGTGCTGCGCGTGGGTGCGGTCCGGCGCCGAGCGCAGGCCCGACGGATCCTGCAGGCCCGCAGCGTCCTTGAGCGCGGCGGCGAAGTCAAAATCGCGGGCCACATAGCCGGGCGTGTCGGCGTTGGCGATGTTGCTGGCGATCACCTGCTGGCGCTGCGAGCGCAGCAGGAGCGCGTTGGACTGGAAGTTCAGTCCTGCGGTCATCTGTTCAAGCATGGCGTTCTCCAGACAGGGTTGAGGGGGGCGGCAAAAGCGCAGGCTTGCACCGACATGAACGCAAGTATGGGAAAACTTGAGCCCCTGCAATGGCCCGAACAAACGCCACTTAGTCGGGCATTTCGCCGCTTTGATGGTTGCCGGGCCGGCCTAAAGTGGCTCACAGCAGGCATGGGCTGGGCACACCCGTCCGCCTTTGCGCCGGCAGCAGCCGGACCGCCTGCGGAGGTCTTCCCGATGAACAAGCACACTTCTTTCTGTTTTCTGCGGTCCGCCCGAGCCAGCGCCGCCGGGTGGCTCGCCGCCGGGCTGCTGCTCGCCGGCCTGACCGGCCCGGCCCGGGCGCAGTTCGCCGTGGCACCGGCCACCAGCGCCGACGACCGCGCCCTGCTCGCGCAGATGGCGCGCGACTACGTCGAACCGGCCCTGGCCAACGCCCTGAGCGAAAACGCCGGCGGCGTGCTGCGGCCCGAGGTGGTCATGGGCGCGCTGGACTCGCGCCTGCGCCTGAGCCCCTGTCCCCGCATCGAACCCTATCTGCCCCCCGGCACCCGCCTCTGGGGGCGCAGCCGCATCGGCCTGCGCTGCCTGGAGGGCCAGGTGCGCTGGAACGTGTTTGTGCCCGTCACCATCAAGGCCTGGGGCCCGGCCTGGGTGCTCAGACGCCCGGTGCCCGCCGGCACCGCCCTGGTTCAAGAAGACGCCGAACTGGCCGAAATGGACTGGGCCGAGCAGTCGGCCAGCGTGCTGGTCACGCCCGAAAGCTGGATCGGCCAGCAGGCGGCCTTTGCGCTGAACCCGGGGCAGACCCTGCGCGAGAACATGGTGCGCCCGGTGCCGGCATTTGACCGGGGCGCTCAGGTCAAGGTAAAAAGCGAAGGCACTGGCTTTCAGGTGGTGGTCAGCGGCGAGGCCATGGGGGTGGGCGTCGTGGGCCAGACGGTCCGCGTGAGGCTCAACGGCGGTCGCGTGGTCACCGGGACGGTGCGCGATGGACCGCTGGTGGAGGTCCGGCTTTGAGCCCGCCAGTACCGCTTTGTCAGCAGTTCCCGTGATCTATTCAGCAAAAAAGACCTTAAGTACGCCTTCTTTTGTGCCGATAGTCATTCCACAACGCCTCGAATTCGAGGTTTGGAGAGTGAAATGAAAGTCGAATCATCATCACCGGATTCCTACATTGGTTCCGTCGCCGGGGGTCCGCAGAAGACGGCCGACAACCCGTCGGCTGGCGCCCAGGGTGCTGCCGGGGCGGCGGCCAAGCCGCAGGCGAATGCGGGCGTGACCGTCACCCTGTCGTCGTCGACCGTGTCGGCGATGCAGAGCGCCTCCGCGAGCGGCAACGAGGTGTTCAACGCCGAAAAGGTCGAGTCGATGAAGGCGGCCATCGCCAACGGGAGCTTCCAGGTCAACGCCGAAGCGATTGCTGACAAAATGTTGTCCAACGCGGCTGAAATGCTCAGCGGCGCCAGCGGCAACCGCGCCTGATCACCCCCCACCGGACCACCGCCATGAGCCAAGCTCCCGACACCCACCCCTGGATCGCCTCGCTGCAGACCGGGCTGGACCGTCTGGAACGGGCTTTGCTCGACAGCGATCCCGACGGTGTGGAGAAGGCCAGCGCCCAGATCCAGATGGTGTTGCAGAAGGCCCCGAAGACCGCCGAATTTGCCGTGCCCGGCAGCAGCCTGCGCATCGACATGCTGCAGGCCGCCCAGCGCTTTGGGCAACTGCGCCAGACCGTGCTGCGCGCGGGTGCGCAAAGCCAGCGTGCACTCAACAGCCTGCTGCCCCAGCAGGCCCAACCGCCCACCTACAACCGCCTCGTCGGCCCGGCCTCCTCCATCGGCGGCGCTGGACGGGGCTATCTCTCCGCTTGAGCTGAGACACCCCCGGCGGTGCCTCTGGGAGGCGTTGCTTCATGCGTTGCGGGTGGCGCTCCGGTGCCATGGACAACTGAAACGAACCGGCCCTGGCCGGTTTTTTTGTACCTGCGCCAGGGGACCCCGGCCGCCGCGCCACTTGACCCGCCGTTCGGCCGGATTTAACGTGCAACTCCGACGTCCGGCCATCGCGCCGCTCCCGCCACAGGAGGTGCCCGTGGAAACATCCGCCTTGCTGACCGTCCGTGAACTGCGCGTGCGCGCGGTTCATGTGCCCATGCCGCTGCCGCTGCGCACCAGCAGCGGCACGATCCAGATCGCACCACTGGCCCTGATCGACCTGCTCACCGAGCAAGGCATCACCGGGCACACCTACCTGTTCTGCTACACGCCGCTGGTGCTCAAGCCGGTGGTGCAACTGCTGGAGAACCTGTCGCCCCTGATCCAGGGCGACCCGGTGGCCCCGCTGGCGCTGGAGCGCAAGCTGCAGGGGATGTTCCGGCTGCTCGGGCTCAAGGGGGTGACGGGCATGGCGCTGGCGGGCATTGACATGGCGGCCTGGGACGCGCAGGCGCGGGCCCAGGGCCTGCCACTGGCCCGGCTGCTCGGCGCCGACCGCGACCGTGTGCCGGCCTACAACAGCTGCGGGCTGGGCATGATCGGCAGCCACGATGCCCCCGCCGAAGCCGAGCACCTGCTGGTGCACGGCTTCGAGGCGATCAAGGTCCGGCTGGGCTATGTCGAGGCGCGGACCGACGTGGAAGTGGTCTGGGCGGTGCGGCGCGCCATCGGCGAGCAGGTGGCCCTGATGGCCGACTACAACCAGATCCTGTCGGTGGCCGAGGCGGTGCGGCGCACCGATATGCTGCAAGACGAAGACCTGCACTGGGTGGAAGAGCCGACGCTGGCCGACGATTTCAGCGGCCACGCGCAGATCCGCAGCCGGACGCGCATTCCGGTGCAGATGGGCGAGAACTGGTGGGGCACGCACGACATGGCCAAGAGCCTGGCGGCCGGCGCATCAGACCTGGGCATGCCCGATGCGATGAAGATCGGCGGCGTCTCGGGCTGGCAACGCGCCGCGGCCCTGGCCGAGGCGGCTGGCATGCCGCTGTCCAGCCACCTGTTTCCCGAAGTCAGCGCCCACCTGCTGGCCGCCACGCCCACCGCCCACTGGCTGGAGTACGTGGACTGGGCCAATCCGGTGCTGCGGTCGCCACTGCACATCGAACTTGGCCAGGCCGTGGTGTCCGACCGGCCGGGCTCGGGCATCGAGTGGGACGAGGACGCCGTAGCGCAGTACCTGGTGAACTGAGAGGCTGAGAGTCTTTCGCTCATGCCCGCTCACCACCCCAAAACGCACCGGATCTGCGTTGCAAATGCGCGCCATAGCCCGAGCTATGGCTGTGCTTTGCGCCTTGATCGGGCACGTTTTGGAGCGTTGCTCGGTCACGCCCGAAAAACTCTCAGCCTCTGATTCCCGACGGTGATCGTGCCGCCCAGTGCGGGTGCGCCGATCAGGGCCTGTTCATGGGGCAATCGTCCGAACAAGCGTCTTCAGGGCGATGTGTTCAGGGCTTCAGCCCGAAAGCGCACTGCTACATTGACTTTCACCCCGCAAGGCAGGGCCACGGCCAGCCCTGCGCTCACGGCCCCAGGCCCGGCAGGAAGTCTCCCCCCATGAATCAAGAAATTGGCGCTCACGAACTGGACACCTTGCTGGAGCAGCTCCCGCCCCAGACCAAGGTCCTTTCGCTCGATTGTTTTGACACCATCCTGTGGCGCAAGGTGGCCCGACCAACCGATGTGTTTTTCAGCCTGCAGTCGCTGGAGCCTTTCCGTTCGGCCGGCATCACCGCCGCCTTGCGGGCCAAAGCCGAATCGGAACTGCGCCGCCGCAAGCAGCTGCTCACCGGCATCAGCGAAGTCACCCTGGAAGACATTCACCGGGAACTGCTGCCGCACGCAACCCCCCAAGGCATTGCCCAGGCCGGCGAGGTCGAAGTCGCCTGCGAGATCGCACACGCCTTCATCTTCGAACCGATCGCGCGGCTGATCCGGAGCGCGCGCGCCCAGGGCTTGCGTGTGATCGTGGTGAGCGACATCTACTTCACCGGCCAGCAGCTCGGCCACATGCTCGGCGCCCTGATGGGCGAGACCGCCGACGCCATCTCGCACATCTATTGCTCTTGCGATGTCGGTGCGTCCAAGACCACGGGCATCTGGAAAGAAGTGCTGCGGCGGGAAAAAGTCCAGCCGCAACAGGTGTTTCATCTGGGGGACAACCGCCACGCCGACCTGCAAGGCCCGGCACCGCATGGCATCGCCTCGGCCTGGCTCCGACAACATCCAGCCTCCGTCACCAGCCAGTTGGACCAGCGCGCCAGCGCCGCCGTTCAGCTCATGCCCGAGCTGCGCAACACACACGCGCTGCCCAGCTACTTTCACGGCCTGCTGGCCGCGACCGATACGGAAACGCTGAGCGCCGCGCAGCAAATCGGCTACCGCTCGCTGGGCCCCATTCTCTACAGCTTTGGCCGCTTCATCGAGCAGCAACTCCAGGCGCTCAAGGCGGCCGGCAAACACGTCAAGATCGCCTTTCTGCTGCGCGACGGCTACCTGCCCGCGAAGGTGTGCGAGGTCCTGATGGGTTCCGAGGGCCTGCATCAGATCAACGTCTCGCGGTTCACCGCCATCGCGTCCTCGCTGCAGACCAAGGCCGACGTGGTCCGTCTGTTGACGAGCAGCCTGTCAGAGAGCTCCATGCCGGCCATTGCCAAACAGCTGCTGCTGCCGCCGGCAAAGGCCCAGGCGCTGCTGGACCAGGCCACCCGATCGGACCAGCCAACCCACACCTTCACCCGCCTGGTGCTGCGCGACGACACCCTGAAACTGGTGTTCCAGCAATCGGCCGCCTTTCGCGAGCGCATGTTCACCCATGTCAGGCAGCGCACCAGTCTGGCACCGGGAGAGACCCTGGTGCTGGTGGACCTCGGCTACAGCGGCACGGCACAAACCCGCCTGGCCCCGGTGTTCAAGCAGGCCATGGATGTCGATCTCTTCGGCCTCTACCTCATCGCCAGCCGCATCAAGGGCCAGCAGACCGACCGCAAGGGCCTGATCGATGCCAGCTGGGCCGACGAACGCCTGATCCTCGCCATGACGGCGTACATCGGCCTGTTCGAGATGATGTGCACGACGCCAGAGGCCAGCACGGTGGACTACACCGAACAGGGCGAACCCATCCGAAGCCAGTCCAACACCGCGCGTCCGCAGTCGGAGGTGGTGGCCGACATCCAGGCGGCCTGTCTGCGTTTCGTGGCCGACATGGCGCGCACACCCGAGCGCCACCAACCGCGCCAGACGCCACTGGAACTGGCGCAACAGGCGGCGGCCGACCTCGGCCGACTGCTCTACTTCCCCAGTGCGCCAGAGATCGCCTGCCTCTCCGCGTTCGAGTTCGACTTCAACCTGGGGACCGACCTGCTGCTGCCCACGGCCAACCTGCAGGCCGGCATCCACGAGTACCGCAAGGAGGGCTTCGCCCTCATGACCCAGGAACTCAAGGCGATGCGCATCAGCTACCCCATGGAGATGCGGCAGATGGACATCTCGCTGGCCACCACGCTGCTGTCGGCGCAGCGGTTTGGCTACAGCCTCGCGCCGTCCGAAGCCAGCTTCCGGACCACCACCATTCCGACGCTGATCGCGAACCGCGACCAGCACGCTGTCGTCCAGACACGGGCCACCGCCACCTTCGACGGCTACTACCGCCTGCACCTGCCCATGAGCGCCGCCTTCGACCAGAGCCTGCTGCTGGGGCAGACCCACGAGTGGCTGCAGCTCGACAGCATCCAGAAGGTGCCTTTGAACGAGAACGACAGGGAACCGGGCCAAGACCTGGCCCTGGGCGAGGCGGTGCTGCTCGACGGCCTGGAGCAGGTCGAAGGCACGTTGGTCAAGTTCAGCCCCGGCGGCATGATGTATTTCCCGGCCTGCGGTTCGAAGGAACATGGCAAATTCATGATCCGCGTGGTGTTCCGCCCGGTGCTGGCGCGGGCCGAGTCCACCCCTGTGGCTTCGCACAGCGCCCACGAAGCAGCGGCTCCCTACCGACCGGTCACCACCACCGCCTCAAGCCCCATCAATGAGCCGGTATGAAGGGCGTCGCATGGAGGGCTTGCGCCGCATGGGCGGTGACCGCCTGATCCATGGGTGACGCACCTACTTGAATGCCTCGACGTTGAGGTGCCAGGGCTCGCTGTCTTTGCCTTGCTGGAGTTGTCGGACATTCGTGAACCCGATCGCTTGCAGGTGGGCGGCCAACGTCTCGAATGAGTATCCCCAGCGGTGGCTGTCATGGATGTCGCCACCACGGTCCGGATCACACCAACCGTAGAACCCGGCCATCGCATGCTCATACTGATCAGGAAAGGCGCTGGATTCCAGCCCCAGCAGTTGCCTGGCATGAAAAAGAATGTCAGGAACAACGATGTGCAAACGCCCCTGTGGGGCCAGCAGCTGAAACCATGAGCGCAGGGTCAGGATCGCCTGGTGTCGGGGCAGGTGCTCCAGCATGTGGCGAGAGTAGACCTCGGCAACCTGTCCTGGAGGCAGATCAATCGCCCATGCATCACAGACCAGGTCTGTGATGGGCGTTTGCCTGGCATCCACGTGCACGTATCCCTCCAGGCGATGCACGTTGCCGCAGCCGACGTTGAGCTTCATCCGGGGACTCCTGGTAGGGCGGGGTTCGCTGTCTGTCCGCCGGGTTGTTCGCCTTCACGCGAGAACATGAGCATGATGAACTGGCTGCGATCGGTCAGGGGGCGCAAGTGCATCTGGCTCTCGGGCAGCAGGCCCGTCAAGCGCTGGTCCTGCACCTGATACACCTGCTGTCCAGCACTGGCCAGCACATAGGGAAAGCCCAGACGGCTCATGAACTGGCAGATGTCTTCCGATGTGAAGTGACGGCAGTGGAAGCCGAATTGGGCCGAGAAGTCGGCATGGGGAAGGGCTCGCTCATTCGGGACCGACAGGAACACAGGGCCCTTCGTGGAACGGCAGATCTGTGCCAGCAGCGCTTCGCTGTCGGGAACGTGTTCGACCGATTCGAAGGAGACCGCGTAATCGAACAGACCGGGCGTCAGTTCAAACGGAAAGACGGCCTGCCCAAACGCAACCAGGTGGTTACCGTAGTGTCTTTCTGCCAGCTCCACGGCTTCGGTGGAACCGTCAATCCCGATCACGCGCGATCCGGTCAGGTTGCTGATCATCCGGCTGCCATACCCGTTGCCGCAAAAGGCATCCAGTCCTGTGAGGCCGGAGCGATCCCGGAAGTGGCTGCGCAGCAGCCGGGCAGTCCACGCATACCTGGCCCGGTGATCGGCACGAATGTTGTGAATATGGGGGGCGGTCTGACGCTCGCCGCTGTCCAGAGAAAAGTCGTGTCCATCGGGGGCGGCCAAACCCATCTGTTCGGACACACAGAACAGCAGTTCTTGCCGGACAATTTCATCTTTTGGGGAGAGCACCAGTGCCTTCCAGCTGGCGTCCATGGCGGCCTCTGCTTGTCCACACGCGCGATGAAGAATCGCTTGCATTGTTCGCAGCCGGGCATCGTGGGGAAAGCCGTTGATCGCCGCTTGCGCGTCTGGCAGCAAGTCGGCGGCGGGCACTTCTTGCGCGCACTGGAGCAAGTGGGCCAGCGCCTCGTCAGGATATGAATATGTGTTCATGCCACCACCTTGCCAATCTGCCCATAGCCCCAGTCCGCGTTCATGGTTCTGCGCAGTCGATCGGGCATCCATTGCGCAACGGTCAGCGATGGCACCGTCTCAAGTGACAACAGCTCCCCCCAGAATGCCGCGTCCAGCCATGAAGGTGTCTGGGAAAGCAGGGCGCCCGGAAGACCGTCGCGAGGACCATGGTGGGCATCGAAGTCATAAAGGCAGGGTTTGAAACGCACCACCTCTTTGTCGAAATAACGGGCTTCGAACAGGCAACTGGAGTTCAAGGCGGCGATGGTCCTGATGTTGTCCTGTGCCATCAGGTGGTACGCATTGGCGGACGTGAACTCCACCGAGCCGATGTGGCGAATGGCACGAACGGAGGGGCTTTCTTGAACGTCATAGGGGTGCGGCTTGAAGTACGCATGGGCGTGCGAATGGCACAGCTCGACCAGTTCTTGCAGATGATTTTCCAGGCTGCAGAATCCGACACCCTCGGTTTTGACCAGCGACCGGTCGCCGTGGACCTGTCCGAAGATCACCAAGGAGCCTGGAGCTGCGTCGACGGGTGCAGGCATCCAGGCAGTCTTGGCCTTGATATCGGCTGCTCGGCTCCAGATATCGGCTTCCTGAACGGTGTTGAACGACAGCGACCCGTGCAGATCCGGGTGGTTGGTTCGCATGGCAAACATCAGGTCCGGCATGAACCGCACAGCGTGCAAGACCACATCGATGTAGGGTACGCCCAGTTCGGTCAGTGCGTCCAACATCAGGTCGGGCATCTCGTAGCCGATGACCAGCGCATCTTTGACCGTCGGTGCGAGTTGATCGATCAGGGCCTCTGGTGCTGACTTCAGGGATGCCAGGGTCGTCCAGCTGGCCATGCCCAGTTCAAGCCCGAGCCGGTCGTACAGCGCGGGCGCATCAAAGTAGGTGCTTCTTTTCGGATGGAGTTGAGGATCCCATGTCAAGGATCCGTGATCGACGCCCAGGCGCTCGAGATGTGGCGCGACGAGGGCCTGCAGCCATCGGATGTTTTTCCACGTGGCGCTTTCCCATTCGCTTCCATGGGCAAAGGGCCGAAGCAGATCGCCGGTGAAAACGACCCGCGTGAACTTGGGTTTTCTGGCTGTGTGCATGTCGGTTGCTCGCGCGTTGGATGCAAAAATCGGGCGCGTTCGTCAAAGCAGCGGCAAGACGCGCGTCGACGCCCGAGCCAGACCTCAGTGCTCCCGCAGCTTGGCGCGAAGCCGCGCAATCGACTGGCTGTGCAGCTGGCAGATGCGCGACTCGGTCACGCCGAGCACGGCCGCGATTTCCTTCAGGTTCATGTCGTGCTCGTAGTACATGCTCATGATCTGCTGCTCGCGGTCGGGCAGCACCTTGATCGCAGCCACCAGGGCCATGCGCATGCGCTGGTCCTGCAGCACGGCCGAGGGTTCGGCGTCGGTCTCGCCCATGTGGCGGTCGAGAAAACTGTCTTCGTCGTCGCCGTGGCCGCTGATGTCTTCCAGGTACACCAGCTGTGTGCCGCGCACCTTGGCCAGCAGCGACTGGTAATCCACCAGGGTCATGCCCAGCTCTTTGGCGATCTCGGATTCCAGCGGTGCGCGGTGCAGCTTCTGCTGCAGGCGGTGCACCGCGCCTTCGATGTCCTTCTGGCTCTTGCGTGAGCCGCGCGACATCCAGTCGCCCTCGCGCAATTCGTCGATCATGGCGCCGCGGATGCGCTGGCTGGCGAAGGTCTCGAACTGCACGCCCTGCGCGGGCTCGAAGCGCGCAATGGCTTCGGTCAGGCCGATCATGCCGACCTGGATCAGGTCGTCGATCTCCACGCTGGGCGGCAGCTTGGCGATCATATGGTGGGCCAGCCGGCGCACCAGCGGGCTGTATTTGCGCAACTGGTCGTCCCGGTTGAGGGTGCCTTTGGCGGTGTACATCGTCGTCAACTCCAGGGTGTGTGGGCAGCCAGCTGGCGGGCGCCCGGGGCAGTGTGGCGCTGACCGCGCTGCCCTTCGTGGGTGTGCAGGTGTTCGGTGGCGGGCACGACCTGGGCGCTCGCTTGCACGCGCGTGGCCCAGTTCTCCAGCGGCCAGGTGTCAACCGCGTAGCCGAGGTGGCGCCGTGCGCAATCGGTCACCGCCTGCACCACCTGCTGCAGCGGGGCCTGCGCGGGTTCCAGATCGTGGTCCAGCGGCGCGAGCACCGGCGACAGCCCGGCACCGCGCAGCAGCTTGAGCGAGCCGTAGGCGTCGATGCTGGCCTGGGCCTGGGGCAGCACGGGCACCAGGGCGCGCGCCTGCGACCCCGCCATCAGCGAAGCCAGCTGCATGGCGGGGGCGTACAGCAGCACCAGGGTACCCGGGGAAAAAGGCACCAGCAGGCGCGCAAGCGCCACCGGGGCACCCGCCGCGCGGGCGGTCAGCTGCAAGGTCTGCAGGCCATGTGCACCGGGCATGACCAGCCATTCCGCCCCTTCGGGTGCGCGGCCCAGACCGGCGATGGAAGGGTCCTGCAGCACGTGCTGCAAGCCGAGGTGGCCGCCATCGTTGCCGCGGCGCGGTGTCGATTCGCTGGCCGTGCCGTCGATGATGACGGCCTGGTGTCCAAGGGCTCCGAGGTGGGTGGCGAGCGTGCAGAGCAGCTCGTAGGCCCGCGCCGGCTGCGCCGTGCTGGCGACCGGCATCATGGCCGGGCCGTTGGGGGGTGTTTCGGAGCGCAGGCCGGCGGCCTGGTCCCAGCCAAATTCAAACATGGGCCGCTCCCAGGTCGAGGCCGCGGGACGAGGCCTGCGAGTAATAGAAACCCATGTCGGTGGAGACCGGGTCGTAGGCGGACTTGCCTTCGGTGCCCATGGACATGCGCACCATCGACGCGGCGTCGGGGTTCTGCCAGTCCTCGGGCACGCGCTGGCCGTTGGCCACGCCGCGCAGCACCACCTGGTGGCGGATCAGGGCATCGATGGCCGGGCCGAGCTTGACGGCTTCGTCCACCTTGGAGAGCACCACGCCGTGCAGCGTGCTGGACTTGAAGGCGGTGAGCACGTCGTCGAGCGTGTCGCCGTGTGAGCCGGCGTTGAGCACCAGGGTCTTCTTGACCTTGGGCACGTCGAGCACATCGAGCATGTCCTGGATGCGCTGGTCGCGCTGGCCCAGGCCCGCGGTGTCGATGATCACCATGCGCTTGTTGGTCAGCAGGTTGAGCAGATCGATCAGCGCCGCACGGTCGTGCGCCAGGTGGGCCACAACGCCGAGCATGCGGCCGTAGGCGCGCAGCTGTTCGTAGCCCGAGACGCGGTAGGTGTCGAGCGTGATCATGCCCACGCTGCCGGCGCCGTATTGTTTGACGCACTGGGCGGCGAGCTTGGCGGCGGTGGTGGTCTTGCCGACACCGGTGGCGCCGATCAGGGAGATCACACCGCCTTCGTCGCACAGGCCGGCGCCAGGGGCGGCGGTCTTCAGGTTGCGGCTGAGCACGTCCATCAGCCAGCGCATGGCTTCGGGCGCGGCGCTGTCGGCGGGCACGCGTTCGAGCACGGCGCGCGACATGGCGGGCGAATAGCCGGCGCGGATGAGCTTGAGCATCAGCTGCGACTGGATCGGGTTCTGCTTGGACGAACCGAGCCACGCCAGCGTGTTGAAGCGCTCTTCGATCATGTCCTTGAGCGCCGAGAGTTCCACCGCCACGCTCGGGCCGCCGTGTTCGGCCTGGCGCTGCGGCGGCAGCGAGTCTTCCCAGCTGGGCTGGACCACCGCGCGGGTGCGGATGGGCGGGGGCGAGGCATCGGCACGTGGCTTGGCGACGGCGCTTTCGTTGAAACGCTGCACCGGCACCTGGATCGGTGCTGCGGCGCGCGGTGCGGCGGCCATGCGGCGCGGTTCGGGGACCACGGCGGGCTGCTGGGGTTCCGGCGCCACCGGCTCACCCGAGAGGGCGGCGCGGCGTTTGCGCAGCATGCGCTCGCGCACGTATTCCTGGAACGACAGCGTGCTCATGGACAGCGCTTCGGTGTCCTCCTCCACCGAGTCGGAACCCGTTGGCAGGGGTTGCGTCGCGCGGCCGGCCGAAGGCCGGGTCACGATGGGTGGCATGCGCTCACCACGGCCGGTCTGCGGGGCTTGGGGGGCCATCGGGGCCAGGCTTTCTTCGGCCGCGGCCATGACCTCGAAACCGTCGCCGGTGGAGCGCGACGAGAGGATCACGGCGCTGTCGCCGAAGGCGTTGCGCGCCTTGGCCATGGCTTCGCGCGAGGTCGGTGCGGTGAATCGCTGGATGTTCATGCTGCAAGCTCCCCAAGAATCGGGCCGATACGGATGAGGTGGGTTTCAGGGATCTCGCTGTGGGCGAGCACCTGGAGGCGGGGCGCCGCGCGCCGCAGGAGGCGCGCCATGGCGTTGCGGATTGCGTCGGGCACCAGCAGGCAGGCGGGCACGCCTTTTTCTTCCTGCTTGTTGGCGATGTCGGTGGCGGACTTGCTGAGCATCTCGGCGACGCCGGGGTCCAGCGCGCCACCGGCGGCACCGGAAAGGGCCTGCATCAGCAAACGCTCCAGACCGGGTTCGATGGCGATCACTTCGAGTTCTTTCACCGGGCCGTAGATCTGCTGCACGATGGCCGGGGCCAGCGCCATGCGCACACGGCGGGCCAGCTCGACCGGGTCGGTGGTGACAGTCGCGTGTTCGGCGATGGCTTCGATGATGGTGCGGATGTCGCGCACGTGCACCGACTCTTCCAGCAGCAGCTGCAGCACTTTCTGGAAGGTGGCGATGGAGATCATCTTGGGCACGACTTCTTCAATCAGTTTCGGGGCCAGGCGGGTCACGTGTTCGACCAGGTCCTGGGTCTCCGTCCGGCTGAGCAATCTCGCGGCCTGGACTTGCATCAAGTGTGAAAGATGCGTGGCCAGCACGGTCTCGGAATCAACCACGGTAAAACCCGCCATTTGCGCGTTCTCACGTTGTTTGTCTTCGATCCAGTGCGCCGGCAGGCCGAAGGCGGGGTCGGTGGTCGGGGTGCCGATGAGCGGGGTGCCGATGCCGCCCGGATCGATGGCCAGGAACATGCCGGGGAAGACCTCGCCCTCGCCCACCACCACGCCGCGCAGCGTGATGCGGTAGGCGCTGGGGCGCAGTTCCAGGTTGTCGCGCACGTGCACGGCCGGCGGCAGGAAACCCACTTCCTGGGCGAATTTTTTGCGCACGCCCTTGATGCGGGTGAGCAGGTCGCCCTGGCGGCTCTTGTCGACCATGGCGATCAGGCGGTAGCCCAGTTCCAGGCCCAGCAGGTCGACCGGCTGCAGGTCGTCCCAGGTGGCTTCGCCGTCGTTGGCGGCGGGGGCCTCGTCCGCCACCGGTGCGGGTTTGCTTTCTTCCTTGAAACGCCACCAGGCGATGCCGCCGAAGATGAGCGCGAAGCTCAGGAACACCGCGTGCGGCATGCCGGGCACGATGCCGAGCATGAACAGCACGGCGGCGGTGATGCCCACGACTTTGCTGGACAGGAACATCTGGCCGACGATCTGGCCGCCCAGGTCGGCGTCCTTGCCCACGCGCGAAACCACCATGGCCGCGGCGACCGAGATCAGCAGCGATGGAATCTGCGCCACCAGCGCGTCACCAACGGCCAGCAGGATGTAGCTGTCGGCGGCTTCACCGGCGCCCAGGCCGTGCTGCACCATGCCGATGATCAGGCCGCCGATGATGTTGATGAACAGGATGATGATGCCGGCGATGGCGTCGCCGCGCACGAACTTGGAAGCACCATCCATGGAGCCGAAGAACTCGGCCTCTTCGCCCACTTCGAGGCGGCGGCGCTTGGCTTCCTTTTCGTCGATCAGGCCCGCGCCCAGGTCGGCGTCGATCGCCATCTGCTTGCCGGGCATGGCATCCAGGGTGAAGCGCGCCGAGACCTCGGCGATGCGCTCCGAGCCCTTGGTGATCACCACGAAGTTGATCACGACCAGGATCGCGAAGACGATGAAACCGACCGCAAAGTTGCCACCGATCAGGAAGTGGCCGAAGGCTTCGATCACGGCACCGGCCGCGCCCGGGCCGGTGTGGCCTTCGAGCAGCACGACGCGGGTGGATGCCACGTTGAGCGACAGGCGCAGCAGCGTGGTGAGCAGCAGCACCGTGGGAAAGACCGAGAAGTCGAGCGGTCGGCGCATGTAGGCCGAGACCATCATCACCACCAGCGCGAGCGCGATGTTGAGCGTGAAGAAGGTGTCGAGCAGCCAGGGCGGCAGCGGCAGCACCATCATCGACAGCACGGTGATCACCAGCATCGGAGCGGCCAGGCCGTTGAGCCAGGCCGCGTGACGGGCAGACCACTGCTGCAGGAACTTCAGTTGGGCGTTCATTCAGCAACCTCCGGGGCAGGCTTCTTCTTGAAGTGGGGATCGAGCTCGGGCGGCACCTGCGGCGTGGGCATGTCGCCGGGCATGGCACCGCGCCCGGCCATGGCGGCCTTGAGCTGGTACACGTAGGCCAGCACCTGCGCCACCGCGGTGTACAGGGCCGAAGGAATCTCGTCGTCGATCTCGGCGTGGGCGTAGAGCGCGCGCGCCAGCATGGGCGCCTGCAGCACCGGGATCTTGTGCGCCTTGGCGACATCGCGAATCTTCAGCGCCAGCAGGTCGGCACCCTTGGCGATGACGCGCGGTGCGCTCATGGAGGCGTCGTCGTACTGGATGGCGACGGCGTAGTGGGTCGGGTTCATCACCACGAGATCGGCCCTGGGCACGGCGCCGATGCTGTTGCGCTGGGCCATCTCGCGCTGGCGCTGGCGGCGCTTGCCCTTCATGTGCGGGTCGCCTTCGCTTTCCTTGTGCTCGCGCTTGACCTCTTCGAGCGACATGCGCAGGCGGTGACCGTGCAGGAATTTCTGGAGCGGCACGTCCACCAGCGCCACGGCCGTGACCACCAGCAGCAGAAAACCCACACCCACGGTCATCCAGGTGCCGAGTTGTCCGAGAGCGCCTTCCAGCGGACGCAGCAGCAGGGTGCCAAAGGGCTGCACATGGGAGGCGATGAATTGCCAGGCGACCACGCCCAGCACAGCGGTGATGGCGGTGAGCTTGACCGTCTCGACCAGCTGCTGGCGCGAGAACAGCCGACCAAAACCCGCCAGCGGGCTGAGTCGCGTCAGGTCGGGTGTGATGGGCTTGGTGCTCAGGGCCCAGCTGCCCGACGCAAACGCCACGCCGATGGCCAGCGCGATCATCAGCAGGCCCATGGGCAGGTAGAGCATGAGTCCCTGGCCAAAGACCCCCGCCAGCCGCTCGACCACCATCTGCGGCTGTTGCAGCGCCTGGTGGTCAAAGTGCAGCTGCTGCTGCAGGTTGGTCCGCAACTGGTCGAAACCCATGGGCAGCAGCACCATCAGCAACACCGCGCCGCCACCGAGCACCGACAGATTCGACAGGTCCTTGGAACGCGCCACCTGGCCATCGTCGCGGGCCTTCTTCAGGCGCTGCGCGGTGGCGGGTAGGTTCTTGTCCTGACTGGAAGAGTCCATGGTGCTGACACATCGGGTTGATGGGTCAGATTGTGGAAGTCAGGGGGAAAAACTAAAGGGCGATAAAGCCCGGTTGGATCCCGCTTTTCCGGGAGCGGCCGCTCAAATGCAGAAGCTCATCAAGCACCACAACCGGCCAGAGGCCCAGCCGGAGAAAAATGTCCGAGCCCAGGCCACCGCGGAACTGGCTTTGCCAGGCCGCCAGTGGCGCCCCCTTGAGGGGGTCGCGCGCAGCGCGGCGGGGGTGGGCCACAAAGCCTCGGCTAGAAGCCGAGGCTCGCCAGCAAGTCGTCCACCTGCGCCTGGTCGCTCACCACATCGGTCCGTCCCTCGGGGGCAACCACCGGGCCGTCGAGCTCCAGCACCTTGTCCTGACCCGGCACACCACACGGCGCGGATTGCAGCAACAGCGCCAGCAACTGCTCCTCGATGGTGGACGCGAGCTGGACCACACGGGCGATCACCTGGCCGGTGAGGTCGTGAAAGTCCTGCGCCATCATGATCTCGGTCAGACGGACGTCAGACTTTTCGCTGTTCTGCACCACCTCGTTGGACCACTTGAGCAACTCGGGCATGGCCGTGGAAAGCCCCGGCACGGTGCTGATCGAGTCCACCAGCTGGCGACCCCGGCGCGTGATCTGTGCCTGCTCGGCCTTGGCGCCCTCCACGTGGTTGAGCACCTTGTCGGCGGCCTCGCCGGTGAGGCGGGCGATGTAGGACAAGCGGCTCTGCGCATCGGGCAACTGGTCGACCGTGCCCTTGAGCTTGTCGGTGTAGCCGAGCTCCTTGAGCGCGTCGTGCAGCTGGCGCGTGATGCTGCCGAGCTGCTGGAACATTTCGGGGCTGCCTTGGCTGTCTTGAACGTTGTCGCTGCTCATGCTGAACTCCCTGACAGGCTCAAAGGCCCAGTTTCTTGAAGATGTTGGCGAGCTTGTCTTCCAGCGTGGCCTTGGTGAAGGGCTTCACGATGTAGCCAGCCGCCCCGCCCTGAGCCGCCATCACGATGTCTTCCTTGCGCGCCTCGGCCGTCACCATCAGCACCGGCAGGTGCTTGAGGGCTTCGTCCTTCTTGATCTCGGTCAGCAACTGGAACCCGTTCATATTGGGCATGTTGATGTCGCTGACGACAAAGTTGAAGGTGCCGTTGCGCAGCTTGGCGAGGGCAATGACGCCGTCTTCCGCTTCGTCGGCATCGGCGTGACCGATTTCCTTGAGCAGGTTGCGCACGATGCGGCGCATGGTGGAGAAGTCGTCAACAATCAGGAATTTCATGGGGCTGGACATGGTGGGCCTCCGGGGGCGGGAACTTGAGGAAGGTCAACGGGGTTTCGGGACACCAAACTCTTCCCGAGGTTTCGGCACTTCGGCCAGTTTCTGTAGATCGGGAAGACCAAAGGGTCGCGGCGACGCTGTGGCCACCGGGGGCGCTGCGGTCAGCGCGGGTGCTTCGGCGGTGTCGGCCGGCATCGCCGCCGCCGGGGGTGTGACGCCGGTTTCCAGTGGCAGGGCAGCGCCTTCACCGGATGCCTCGGGGGCTTCACCCGTCGGCATCATGCGTTGCTCCGCTTCGCGGGTCATCACCAGGATGCTGATGCGCCGGTTCATCGCCGCCACCGGTTGCGCGGGATCGAGCAGTCGGCTCGACGCCAGGCCTTCCACCCGGGCCAGCTTGCTGTCGGGCAGGCCACCCAGGACCAGCTCGCGGCGCGAGGCATTGGCCCGGTCGCTGGAGAGTTCCCAGTTGCTGTAGCCGCGGTCGCCACTGCCATAGGGTGTGGCATCGGTGTGGCCGGCCAGCGCAATGCGGTTGTCCACATCCACCAGCGTGGCACCGATGGCGCGCAGGATGTCGCGCATATAGGGTTTGACGAGTGCGCTGCCGACGTCGAACATGGGGCGGTTCTGGTCGTCCACGATCTGGATCTGCAGGCCGTCGCCCGTGCGTTCGAGCCTGATCTGTGAACCGAAGTCCTGCAAGGCGGCGTTGTTGGCCACCATGTCCTTGATCTTCTCGTGCAGCGCGTCGATGCGTTGTGCGTCCTTGCGCGCCAGTTCGGCACGCGCCATCTGCGCACCGATGAGTTTGGCCGCCCGTTCGGCGTCTCCGCCGTCCACCTGGCCCGCCGACTTGGCCAGGTCACGACCCCCACCGGGCAGGATGCTGTCACTGTTGCCGGTGCCGTCGCCGCCCAGGAGCGAGACCTTGACCGGCGCGGCGAAGTAGCTGGCAATGCCCTCGAGGTCGCCTTTGGAAGTCGAGCCCAGCAGCCACATGAGCAGGAAGAAAGCCATCATGGCCGTCACGAAGTCGGCGTAGGCGATCTTCCACGCGCCACCGTGCGCGACATGTCCGCCCTTCTTGATGCGCTTGACAATGATGGGCTGAAGCTTTTTTCCATCAGCCACGGTGTGCCCCCCCCTGCGCCGCTGCGCGGCTTCCCCCCAGGGGGACGGCACTGGCGGCCCGGCAAAGCCGGTTCCGCGGTGCCCTTGGACAAGTCACGCGCTCCGGAGCGAGACGCAGCCCAGGGACAGCGAAGGTCCGGCTTTGCCGGTCTAAGCTGTCGCCCCCCTTCCAGGGGGGAGCCGCGAAGCGGCGCAGGGGGTGGCCCCTGTCCTTCCGGACCGAGATGTCGCCCCCTTGGGGGGGAGCCGCGAAGCGGCGCAGGGGGTGACTCGTCCTTTTCACCTTTTGCCTTTCACATGGCCTTCGAGCTCCGCGAAGTTGGGGCGCACGTCTGAGAACAGCACCTTGCGGCCGAACTCGATCGCCGTGCTGGGCGCATAGCCCTGCATGCTGGCCAGCAAGGTGGTCTTGATGCACAGGAATTCCTTGCCGCTCTCTTCCATCTTCTGCTCCATGAGGCCGCCCATGGGCTCGACCACGCCATAGGCCAGCAAGATGCCGAGGAAGGTGCCCACCAGGGCCGAGCCGATCATGCCGCCCAGCACCGCGGGCGGCTGGCCCACCGAGCCCATGGTGTTCACCACACCGAGCACGGCGGCAATGATGCCGAAGGCCGGAAGGCCGCCGGCCAGGCGCGCGATAGCGGCCACGGGTGCATGCGCCTCCTGGTGGTGGGTCTCGATTTCGGCGTCCATCAGCGACTCGATCTCGTGCGCATTGAGGTTGCCCGAGACCATCATGCGCAGGTAGTCGGTGATGAACTCGACCACGTGGTGGTCGCTGCCCACGGTCGGGTATTTCTTGAACACGGGCGACTCGTGGGGATTCTCCACATCCTGCTCGATGGCCATCAGGCCTTCCTTGCGGGCTTTTTGCAGGATGTCGTATTGCAGCGCCAGCAACTCCATGTAACGCGACTTGGTGTACTTGCTGCCCTTGAAACAAGCGCCCAGGCCCTTCGCCGAAGCCTTCACGACCTTCATCTGGTTGTTCATGAAGAAAGCCCCCATGGCCGCACCCAGGATGGTGATCAGCTCGAACGGCAACGCCGTGAGGATCACGCCGATGTTGCCCCCGTGAACGATGTACACCCCGAAGATGCAGGCCATCGAGACGAGAAAACCAATGATGACAAACATGTTCCAGACCTTTGAAAGGATCACCCCTGCGCCGCCTGCGGCGTCACCCCCTCAAGGGGGCGCCAGCAGCGGCCCGGCACAGCCGGTTCCACACGGGCCGGGCTCGCAGCATCACCGCGATCGGCACACACCAGGGAATTCCAGCCACTGAGATTTCTATCGGTCAACTTTAGGGCCGAGTGAAGGAGGCCATGAACGCGAAAAGGACCCTGATGGGGGTCCTTTTCAAACTTTGAGCCGATGGCGGAGAGCAGTTCTACCAACCTTCCGGAGCGAGGTGTCCCAACCCAGAACACCGCGGAACTGGCTTTGCCAGGCCGCGCCGGAGTGAAGTGCTCCAACCCAGAACGCGGCGGGACCGGCTTTGCCGGACCGCTCGCGTTGCCCCCTTGATGGGGTGACGCGCCCTTGGGCGCGGCGCGGGGGTGAGCCTCAATGCAAACGGAGACCTCCGTTTGCCACACCCTTGCCCGCACGCGCCGGCGGCTTGCACAGGCCGCAGACGAAGTTGCGGGCGTTTTCATACGGCTCGGTGACGAAGTGGCCACCGCAGCAGGAGCACTTGGTCAACGTGAGCATGCCGTTGTCGACAAACTTCACCAGGCGCCAGGCGCGGGTGATGGACAACAGGGGTTCGATGGCACTGGCCGTCATCTGCTCGCTGTACAGGCGGAAGGCCTTGATCACGGTGTCGATCTCTTCGAGCTCGCTGGTCTTGGACAGGTACTCGTGGATGTTCAGGAACAGCGACGAATGCACATTCGGCTGCCAGGTCAGGAACCAGTCGGTCGAAAAGGGCAACTGGCCTTTCGAAGGCGACTTGCCCGCCACTTCCTTGTACAGGCGCAGCAGGCGTTCATACGACAAGCTGGTTTCGTATTCCAGCACCTGCAGGCGCGCACCCAGCTGGATCAGGGCCACCGCGCGCTCAATGTCACGCGACTCGTTCAGGATGCTTTTTGCGGTGGCCATGATGCGAACTCCAGAGAGGGGGAGAGAAGTGACTTCAACCAAGGGCGCCGAGGAACCGGCTTCGCCGGGCCTCCAGCGCCGCCCCCTGGGGGGTGACGCCGCAGGCGGCGCGGGGGGAGTGTTCAGTGCGCCGCGGTCATCGACTCGGCAAACCGGCCGGCCATCAGGATGGACGCGTGCAGCTGGGTCGTCGTGGTGTTGTCGACCTTCTTCACGTTGTGGTTCGTCAAGAGGTTCCACACCAGGTCGTCGTCCACCCGGAAGCGGCACAGCAGCATGTTGCTCGAAGCGATCTTCAGGAGCTGGGCAGTGGAGAGCATGCCCAGCAGGTCAGCGGCTTCCTCCGTGATGCCCAGGCGGTACAGGGCTTCGGCGCGGTCCTTGCGGATCAGGTTCTGCGCCAGCATCAGGTAGGTCAGGTTGGCTTCGCGGATTTCGGCCAAGAGTTGTTCGCTGTCCATGAAATTCTCCTTGAGATTCCGGGCTGGCTTGGTGAGCGACTTGCTTACATCTGCTTGCCCGATGTATGTAATTGTGTCGACCGTAAAAATTTCTTGAATCGGCGAATGGCTGTTTGGGCTGTCAGGCACCGCCCTGTGCCTTGTCAGGTTTTTTCCTACATCGTTGGTACACGCGGCGGGGTTGGCGGCGGGCACGGTTGGCGGGTTTGGCCGAGGTGGGCCGGGGCGTCGGCGGCGGTTGGGTGTCCCGCCCTCCAGCGGCCATCAAGACATGGCACGCCGTGCCGATGCCCAACCCGTGGCGCTCCGGCGCCGGGCTCTGCGCACAGCGTGCGACAGCGGTAACGCGAGAAATGGCACACGCATCCCGCGCTTATCCAGAGAAATCTTTGTATCAAGGCGCTAAAGAATAGGCCCGGACCACCGAAATTGAACTCAACGAACTTCTAAAAAGGTTCGTCGTCCGGCAAGCAGAAGCGGCGAGACGGTCGGAGGCCCAGGGCCCAGCCGGCTTGGCGCTACGGAAGCTCCGGTCATGGCGGCCAGCCAGATGGCTGTCGTTGGGACTGGCAGAGATGCCGGACTACTTTGTCAAATTTTTAGGAGTTAAACATGAGCTCGATCAACACCAACGTGATGTCCCTGAATGCCCAGCGCAACCTGAATGCGTCTTCGGGAGCCCTCGCCACCTCCATGCAGCGCCTGTCCTCGGGTCTGCGTGTCAACAGCGCCAAAGACGACGCCGCCGGCCTTGCCATTGCCGAGCGCATGAACGCCCAGGTCAAGGGCATGAACGTCGCGATCCGCAACGCCAACGACGGCATCTCCATGGCGCAGACCGCTGAAGGCGCGCTGGGCAAGGTGGGTGACTCGCTGCAGCGCATGCGTGAACTGGCCGTGCAGTCGGCCAACGCCTCGAACTCTGCGTCGGACCGCACCAACCTCAACGCCGAATACCAGCAGCTCAACGACGAAGTCACCCGCGTTCTCACCGGCACCAAGTTCAACGGCGTGGATCTGTTGAACACGGCCGCCAGCCTCACCTTCCAGGTGGGCGCGAACAACGTGACCACCGATCAGATCGCCGTGTCCACCACCGTGTTGACCACCGGCACGGGTGTGGCCGCCGTGACGGCCGGTGACATCACCTCCGACACCACCGCCCTGGCCGCCATGGACGACCTCGACGATGCCATCGACGAGATCACCACCGCCCGTGCCACCTTCGGTGCCGTGCAGAACCGTTTCGACGCCGTGATCTCCAACCTGCAGGTCGCATCCGAGAACCAGGCTGCTTCGCGCGGCCGCATCATGGACGCCGACTTCGCCACGGAAACCTCGAACCTGTCGCGCGGCCAGATCCTGCAACAGGCCGGCACCGCCATGGTGGCCCAGGCGAACCAGTTGCCCCAGGGCGTGCTGTCTCTGCTGCGCTGATCGGCACCGAACGCTGCGCACCACCCGCGGGTGGTGCGAGCCAGCGGCGGCGGCAGCCCCCTGCCCCGCCGCGCTCCCATTCGTGGGATGCACAGACCGCATGCCTTCGCGTGCGGTGCGTCCATCCTGAGGAAGGCACAACATGGCCACCATCTCTTCGCCCGGCATTGGCAGCGGGCTCGACGTGCAGAGCATCGTCTCGCAACTGGTGGCGCTGGAAAAAGCACCGCTCAAACAGCTGCAGACCCAGGCCACCTCGTTCCAGACCAAGCTCTCCACCTACGGCACCATCAAGTCGCAATTCTCTGCCTTGGGGGACGCGGCCGCCAAGCTCGCATCCCCCAATGGCTGGAGCTCGGTCACCGCCACCTCGTCGAACAGCGCGGCCATCGGTGTGACCGTCGCCGCCGGCGCCCCCGCCACCTCGATCACCATGGCCGTGCAGCAACTGGCCAAGGCGCAGTCCACCGCATCCAGCGCTGTGGCCACGGGCAGTGGCGCCGGCTCGGGCAGCATGACGATCGAACTCGGCGCCTGGAGCGGCAGCAGCTTCACCGCTGGCGGTGGCACACCGGTCTCCGTGACGATCAATCCCGGCGAAGACACGCTCGCCGAGATCGCGGCCAAGATCAATGACGCCGACGCGGGCGTGAGCGCCACCGTGCTCAAGGACGCCTCGGGTGAACGCCTGCTGGTGCGCTCGAAAGAGACCGGCCTGGAAAACGGGTTTCGCATCACAGTCGCTGACGACGACGGCAACGATACCGACGCCAGCGGGCTGTCGCGCCTGGCGTTCGCCGTTGGCAGCGCCAACGGCATGACGCAGTCGCAGGCGGGACAAAACGCCACGGCCACGATCAACGGCGTGTCCATTTCTTCCGCCAGCAACCGGCTCGCGGACACCCTGCCCGGCATGACCCTCCAGCTCAGCCAGGTCACCACCGCGCCGGTGGAGATCGACGTCAGCGCCGACACCGAAGCCGTGCGCGCCAATGTGCAGGCTTTCGTCGATGCCTACAACACACTCAACAGCACGCTGTCCAATGCGACACGCTACGACGCTGGCACCAAGAAGGCGGGCGCGCTGCAAGGCGACTCCACCGCCACCGGACTGCAAAACGCTCTGCGCGGCATGATGCGCTCAGTCACCGGCGGCACGCCCTACACGCGCCTGGCCGACGTCGGCATCGAGTTGAAAACGGGTGGCGCCCTGGCCATCGACGCCGAGAAGTTCGACGCCTCGCTGTCCAACCTCGAAGGCCTCAAAAACCTGTTCACGGTCGACACCGGCAGTGCCACAACGGAAGGCTTCGGTCGCAAGATCAAGACCTTCGCCGAGGGCCTGGTCGACGCCGATGGCCTGGTCAGCACCAAGGCCAGCGCGCTGCAGAAATCGATCGATCGGAATGGCCTGGAGCAGGAGCGCGTCAACGACCGGGCTGCCCGCTCTGAAACCCGCTACCTGGCGCAATACAACGCCATGGACGCGGCCGTGGCCAAGCTCAGCGGCCTCAACGCCTTCGTCAGCCAGCAGATCACGCTGTGGAACAAGGGCTAGCTGAACCCTTGCTGCCAACGCCCTGGCATGGCCGTTTGACCGACCGATCAGGCCATTTGCCGTGGTTGGTTCGCGCCCCTTCAAGCCCTTGAACACCCATAACAATTCGTCGCAATTGAACATGTCAGAAACTACAGTCCCGGGCGCAGATGCCGATAAAAAAAGGCATCAGACACAAGGAAATGACACCATGTTCACCTCTGTCAATTCACGCGCCGCATCCGCCTACAAGCGGGTCGCCGTCGAAACCAGCGTTCAGGGCGCCGACCCGCACACGCTTGTTGGCCTGCTGTACGACGCCCTGCTGCAATCGATCGCCCAGGCACGTGGCGCCATGTCGCGCGGTGACGTCGAGGCCAAGGGCACCGCACTGGGCAAAGCGGTGCGCATCACCGAAGAAGGCCTCAAGGCCGGCCTGAACCTGCAACAAGGTGGCGACCTCGCCGCCAACCTGCAGCAGCTCTACAACTACTGCGTGGTGCGCCTGACCCAGGCGAACCTGCGCAACGACCCCAAGCCGCTCGAAGAGGTGACCCAGCTCATCGAGCCACTGGCGCAGTCGTGGCAACAAATCAAGGGCTCCGTGCCCACCCCCCTTCAGCCCCTCACGGGCCGTGGAGCCTGATCATGGAGCACAGCTTGTTGGACTATTACAAAGCGATCGAGAACGCCAGCCAGAAGATGCTGGAAGCCGCCCAGACCGAAAACTGGGACCAGGTGGTGCGACTGGAAGGCGCGTGCACGGTGCTCATCGCCCAGCTGCGCAGCAAGTCCCGCAGCGTCCGCCTGGCGCCCGAAGAGCGCACCGAAAAGACCCGGATCATGAAACGCATCCTGCGCACCGACGCCGAGATCCGCAACCTGGCCGAGCCGTGGTTGAACGACCTGGCGCTGATGATGGATGCACGAGTGCACTGAGATCACCCCCCGCGCCGCCTGGCGGCGTCACCCCCCAGGGGGCAACGCTGGCGGCCCGGCAAAGCCGGTTCCGCGGCGTTCTGGGTTCAAGACATCTCGCGCCGGAAAGCGCAGCGTTGAAGGAACATCGAAGAGAGAAACAGAACTGACGGAACCTGTCCGGAGAACGTGTCCCAACCCAGAGATGCCGAAGATCCGGCTTTGCCGGTCCGATGGCATCGCCCCCTTGAGGGGGTCGCGCGCAGCGCGGCGGGGGTGTTTATCTAGACACTCATGTTCATGATGTCCGTGTACGCCTGAACCATGCGGTTGCGCACATGCAGCGTGGCCTGGAAGCCGATCTGGGCTTTCTGCATGGCAAGCATGGTTTCTTCCAGGCTGACGTTGGGGTTGCCGAGCTGGACTTCTTTCTGCAGGCGCGTGGCTTCGTTCTGCGCCGCGCTGACGTCTTTGAGCGCGGTCTTGAAGTTGTCGGCAAAACCGCCGCCCACACCACCGGCCGCGCCGGGGCGCTTGGTCTGGCCAGTCGGGTTAAGAGCCTGGCTGGACAAGGGGGAAATTCGCAGGTCCATGGCGGTGTCCTTCTACACAAAGTGAGCAGGCTTTGATGCTATTGAAGGGCGCCAGGCCGCGCTCCGGGAATAGGGGGTCAAACCGGGGCCTTTTCCCCGCTATGGCACCGGCCCGGGGGCCGAATAATCGGTCGCAACAGGGGTGATTCCCCCCGACATTGACCGAACTCCCGAGCCCTGCCATGAGCAACACCGTCGCTGAACTGGATATCCGCCCCATGAGCCGCAGCGCTCTGGGCGAGGGTCTGTCGCGCATGGACAAGACCCAGAAGACCCGCCTCGGCCTGGGTGCGCTGGCGCTGGTGGCGATCGCGCTGGCGCTGTTCTTCATGGGTCAACAACCCGACTGGCGCGTGCTCTACACCAACCTGGGCGACAAGGACGGCGGCGCCATCGTCGCCCAGCTCACCCAGATGAACGTGCCCTACAAACATTCCGAAGGCGGTGGCTCGATCATGGTGCCGGCCGACAAGGTGCACGACACGCGCCTGCGCCTGGCTTCGCTGGGCCTGCCCAAGGGCACCGTCAACGGCTTTGAGCTGATGGAAGCCAACCGCTTCGGCATGACCCAGTTCCAGGAACGCCTGACCTTCCAGCGTGGGCTCGAAGGCGAGCTCACCCGCTCGATCCAGTCGCTCTCTTCCGTGCAGACCGCGCGCATCCACCTTGCGCTGCCGAACCAGAACGGCTTTTTCCGCGAACAGCAGAAACCCTCGGCCTCGGTGCTGCTGACCCTGCACCCCGGGCGCACGCTGGACAAGGCCCAGGTGGCCGGCATCGTGCACCTGGTGGCTTCGAGCGTGCCGGAGATGAACCCCAAGGCGGTCAGCATCGTGGACGATGCGGGCAACCTGCTGTCGTCCACGCCCGAAGGCCAGTCCCAGGGTGCCGACACCCAGAAGCTGCAGTACACGCAGCAGATCGAACAGATGTACACCCGCCGCATCCTCGACATGATCGAGCCGCTGGTGGGCGAGGGCAATGTGAAGGCGCAGGTCAGCGCCGACGTCGACTTCTCGCTGGTCGAATCGACCTCGGAACTGCACAAGCCCAACCAGTCCGCCGAAGCGGGTGCCGTGCGCAGCCAGCAGATCGTCGAAGACGGCAGCCCCGCCGCCGCCCTGCCCGCCGGCGTGCCCGGTGCCACCACCAACCAGCCCCCCACCACAGGCAGCGCCCCGATCAACGGCGAAGCCGCGGCCCTGGGCGCTGCCGGTGCGGCCGACAAGGCAGCCAGCACCCGTCGCCAGTCGCTGATCAACTACGAAGTGGACAAGACCGTGAAGGTGGTGCGCGAAGCCAGCGGCACCGTGCGCCGCCTGAGCGCCGCCGTCGTGGTCAACCACCGCAGCAGCACCGATAGGGGCGGCAAGGAAACCACGGCGGCCATCCCCCCGGAGCAGCTCGAACAGATGACCGCCCTGGTGCGCGAGACCATCGGTTTCAACAAGGAGCGGGGTGACTCGGTCAACGTGGTCAACGCGGTCTTCAACGTCAGCAAAGCCCCCGAAGAGGTGGCTGTCGCCTGGTGGCGCCAGCCCGAAAACATGGAACTGGCGCGCGGCCTGGCCTGGCCGCTGGGCATGGTGGGCATGGGCCTGCTGGTGCTGCTGGGCATGGTTCGCCCCGGCCTCAAGCTGATGAAAGCGCCCGCCCTGCCACCCGCCGAGGCCAAGCTCAACGCCATGGTCAACGACCAGCCCGAACGCCCCGGCCTGCCGATGCCCTCCAACACCAGCAACGAGGCAACACCGGAAACGCGGCGCCTCACCGATGCCAAGCGCCTGGCGCTGGAAAACCCGATGGCGGTGGCGAACATCGTCAAGGGCTGGGTCAACGGCGAGGCGCCAGCATGACCATGGAACACCCCCGCCTCGCTTCGCTCGTCCCCCTCAAGGGGGCAACGCGATGCGGCCTGGCAATGCCAGTTCCGCCGCGTTCTCGGCTGGGGCAGTTTGCTCCGGATGCGCTGGGTTCGTCCTGGGCGCGCAGACACATTGCGCATAGCTAAGGAAACACGATCATGGAAGACCAGGGAATCCAGGACGCCGCGATCTTTCTCATGTCGCTGGGCGAGGAAGAGGCGGCCGAGGTGTTCAAGCACCTGAGCCCGAAGGAAGTGCAAAAGCTCGGCGAGACCATCGCCAAGACCCGCGCCGTGTCGCACGACCGGGTTGCCCAGGTGATGCAGAAGTTCACCGACGAGGCCGCTTCGCACAGCCTGCTGGTGTCCGACACCGACAACTACGTGCGTGCGGTGCTCAAGCGCGCCCTCGGTGACGACAAGGCCTCGCTGCTGATCGACCGCATCCTGCAGGGCGGTGATGTCTCGGGCATCGAGAGCCTGAAGTGGATGGATCCGCTGTCGATTGCGGAACTGCTGCGCAACGAACACCCGCAGATCGTGGCCGCCATCCTGGTGCACCTGGAGTCGGACCAGACCGCCGACGTGCTGAAGAACTTCACCGAACGCACGCGCAACGAGGTGATGCTGCGCATCGCCACGCTCGAAGGCATCCAGCCCACGGCGCTGAAAGACCTCAACGAGGTGCTCTACAAGGTGCTGGCGGGCGGCGACAAGATCCGCAAGACATCCATGGGCGGCGTCAAGACCGCGGCCGAGATCATCAACATGATGGGCACGCAGATCGAAAATTCCGTGATCGAGTCGATCCGCGTCTTCGACGCCGACCTGGCGCAGAAGATCATGGACAAGATGTTCACCTTCGAGGACCTGCTCAAGCTCGACGGCAAGTCGATCCAGATGGTGCTCAAGGAAGTGCCTTCCGAATCGCTGGTGATCGCGCTCAAGGGCGCCACCTCGGAACTGCGCGAACTGGTCTTCGCCAACATGTCCACGCGCGCCGCCGAAGGTCTGCGCGAGGACCTCGAATCGCGCGGCCCGGTGCGGCTGTCCGAGGTGGAAGCCCAGCAGAAGGACATCCTGAAGATCGTGCGGCGCCTGTCGGACGAAGGCCAGATCGTGCTGGGAGGAGGCGACGATGAAGGCTTCGTCTAAATCCAGCGCTCACACCCGCTTCATTCCGCGGGAGGAGATCGACGGCTGCTCGGCCTGGCGCTTCTCGGCCATGGACGGCAGCGAAGACACCCCGGCCGTGGTGACGGAGACCAGCGAGCCCGTGATCGACGGCCCGTCCGCCGAGGCCTTGCACGAAATCCGCGAACAGGCCCATGCCGAAGGTTATGCGCTGGGCCACGCCGCCGGTGGCCAGGAAGTGCGCGACGCGCTGGAAGCCACCGTGCGCAAGACCGCCGAAGAAACCGCAGTGCGCATGGCCCAGCTGCTGCACAACACCAAAGAGCACCTGCAAAAAAGCGAGGAGCAGATCTCGCGCCACATCCTGGAACTCGCCTGCGACCTCGCGCGCCAGGTGGTGCGCCAGGAGCTGCAGTGCAACCCCCAGCACCTCAGACCCGTGATCTCCGAGGCGCTGGCGCAGCTGGTCGACGACGGCCTGCCCGCCACGGTGCGCATGAACCCGGGCGATCTCGCGCTCATGAAAGGCGCGCTGCTGGAAAACCTCGGCCCGTCCGCGCCCGATTTCGTGGCCGACAACAACATCAGCGCGGGCGGCTGCCTGGTCGAGTCGGCCAGCACCGGCGTGGACGCCTCCATCGAAAAACGCTGGCTGCGCGCCATCGCCAACCTGGGCCTGAGCAGCCCCTGGAACCCGGAGAATGCCGATGTCTGACAGCACACTGGGCACCGAGAGCCGCTGGGGCCATTTCATGGACGACGTGCGCAGCAGCGCCAGCGTGCACACGCCGCTGGAGGTGCGCGGCACGCTCACGCGTCTGGCTGGCCTGGTGCTCGAAGCCGTGGGCCTGAAGGTGCCGGTGGGTTCGCAATGCCTGATCGGCAACGGCGCGCGCGAACCCGTGCTGGCCGAAGTCGTCGGCTTTTCCAGCGACCGCGCATTCCTCATGCCCGCTGGCGACACGCACGGTCTGTCCAGCGGCGCCACCGTCACACCGCTCGCGCCCTACCGCCCCGTGCCGCGTGTGGGCCAGGTGAACAAACCGCCCTCGCCCAACGACCGCGGTGCCCTGCGCCTGCCGCTCGGTCGGGGCCTGCTCGGCCGCGTGGTGGATTCGCACGGCAACCCGCTCGACCACCTCGGTCCGATCACCCACGTGGACATCGAGGCGCTGGACCGCCAGCCGCTGAACTCGATGGACCGCGACCCGGTGCGCGAGCCGCTGGACACCGGCGTGCGCGCCATCAACGCCCTGCTCACCGTGGGCCGTGGCCAGCGCCTGGGCCTGTTCGCCGGCTCCGGCGTCGGCAAGAGCGTGCTGTTGGGCATGATGGCCCGCTACACCAAGGCCGACGTCATCGTGGTCGGCCTGATCGGTGAACGCGGCCGCGAGGTCAAGGAATTCATCGAGGACATCCTGGGCGTGGAAGGCCGCAAGCGCTCGGTGGTGGTGGCCGCACCGGCCGACGCACCGCCGCTGGTGCGCATGCAGGGCGCCACCTACGCCACCGCGATCGCCGAACGTTTCCGCGACGACGGCCTGCACGTGCTGCTGCTCATGGACTCGCTCACCCGCTACGCCATGGCGCAGCGCGAGATCGCGCTGGCCATCGGCGAGCCACCGGCCACCAAGGGCTACCCGCCGAGCTGCTTTGCCAAACTGCCGCAGCTGGTGGAGCGCAGCGGCAACGGCCTCAACGGCAAGGGTTCGATCACCGCCTTCTACACCGTGCTCAGCGAGGGCGACGACCAGCAGGACCCGATCGCCGACGCCGCGCGCGCCATCCTCGACGGCCACATCGTGCTCTCGCGTTCGCTCGCCGAGTCGGGCCACTACCCGGCCATCGACGTCGAGGCCTCGGCCTCGCGCGTGATGCACAACGTGGCCGGTGCGGTGCACCTGGAGCTGGCGCGCAAGTTCCGCAGCCTGTATTCGCGTTACATGAAGAGCCGCGACCTGATCCAGCTCGGCGCCTACGCCGCCGGCAGCGACCCGGAAACCGACCGCGCCATCCTGCTCTACCCCGCGCTGCAACGCTTCCTGATGCAGGACATGCACGAAGCCGCCGGCATGGACGACTGCCTGATGCAGCTCGCGGGCGCACTGCAGGAAGACAAGACCGGCCAAGCCGCGAACCGCCAGGCCCGACCCAACCACAACCCCTACAGATCATGAGCAACATCCAGACGCTGAACAAGGTGGTGGAACTCGCAAAAAAGCGCCGCGACGAAGCGCTCAGCGCGCTGGGCCAGCTCCAGCGCGAACGGCAGGTCGCAAGCGAACAGATGCAGCAGCTGCAGACCTACGCCAACGAAGCCCAGCAGCGCTGGAACGCCCGCTGCACCAGCACCGGCGTGGACGCCGCGCTGCTGCACCACCACCGCCAGTTCATGCAGAAGATCGACCACGCCATGGAGTTCCAGCGCGGCGTTCTGGCGCAACGCGACGAACTGATCGAACGCGGCCAGGCCCAGGTCTATGCGGCCGAACGCGACGTGGCCGGCCTGCGCAAATACACCGAACGCAAACTGGATGCCCTGAACCTGCGCGCCCTGCGCCAGGCGCAGAAGAGCACCGACGAAATGGCCCTCACCATCCACCTGCGCCACCGCCTGGCGCAGTCCCAGGGACTTCGATCATGAGCACACCCGCCACCGGCTCCAGCGGCGCCAGCCAGGCCACCGCCCCGACCACCCGCAGCAACGCGACCACCAACGGCCAGCGCGCCGGCACACCCGCCGCGGGCGACAACAGCCTGTTCGCCAGCCTGCTCGGCCTGCTGGGCGCCACCCGCGACCTGCCGGTCGATGGCGCCGGACTGGGGGCTGACGACCCGCCGGCCCTTGGCCGCAAGACCCTGGGCCAGGGCAGTGACGAGCTGTGCGAGGACCCGGCCCTGGCCTTGTTGCCCGATGCCTCGGACAACCCCCTGGCCGCGCTGCTGGCCTGGCCCGGCGCGCCAGTGGCGATGGATGCCGCCGCCGAGCTGCCTGGCGCGAACCCGGCTGGCACCAGCACCGCCACCTCCGCAGGGAACGAAAGTCTCACCGGACAAGCCAGCCAAGCCCTGGCGACGAACACCGAAGGCGCTACCGGCGCCACACCGCTGCCGGCCGACATGACCGTGCTCGACCAGCCCACCGAGCCCGATGCACAGACCCTGGCCGCCCTGTCGCGTGGCAACGCCGGCGCCGAGGCCTTGCGCAACGCCCAGGGCCAGCCGGCCACCGATGCCACCCGCAACGCCAGCGGGAAAGGCGCGGCCCACCCGGCCGCCTGGCACAGCACCACAGCCATCGGCAATGCCGCTGCGCAGTCGGTGTCGACCACCCGGCAAGCCTTCAACGTCAGCGTGACGGGCCACACCGACAGCCTGGCCGCCCAGGTGCGCAGCACCGTGACGCTGGACGAACGCTTCAACGCAGCCGCCGCCACCGCCCCGCTGGCGGCGGGGGCCGCGGGCGCGGGCCTGGTGTCGGCCGCCATGCCGGGGGCCGATGCCGGCTCGGGCCAGCCCGGCCAGAGCGGCGAACAGGCTTCGCCGGAGCTGGCGGAACTCCACCTGGAGGAAGCCGATGCTTCGGCCCCCTTCGAGACCCTGGCCGAAGAAGACGCCGCGGGCCTCGGGGCCTGGAACCCGCAGAACCTGCGCCAGGCCAGCCTGCGCGTGGGCGAAGGCAGCGAAGAAGCCATCGACATCCGGCTCTCGCTCGCCGGCGAAGAGCTGAACGTGGACTTCCGCAGCGACAACGCCGAAACCCGGGCCAGCCTGCAGCAGAGCGCCAGCGCCCAGCTCTCGGACCTGCTGCAGCGCAGCGGCATCCAGCTCGGCGGCGTCTCGGTGGGCGCGCAGCAACAAGGCCAGGGGCAGCCGGGCCAGCCGGGGGAACCCGGGTCTCAGGCCGGTACCCGCGGCGCGCGCGCGCCAGCAGCCTCCGACACCGCAGCGGCTTCGTCGGTCCAGGCACCGGCGCAGCCCCGTCCGCGCAGCGACGGCAGCCAGCCACTGGACATGTTCGTGTAAAGGCGGAGCGGCCCGGGTGGCTGAGGCCGTCGAATAACGGGCTTTTCCCGCTCTTTTCCGTGCTACGAGAGCGACAGGGGCGCTCAATAATTCTTCCGTACCCCACACGTTTTCGAGCGTGTGCCGCCCCCAAGGGGGCGCCCTCTGGAGGAACCCGATGTCTGCCGCTGCCGCCCCCGCCAAACCCGCCGCTGATGCCACCGCCGCCAAGCCGAAGAGCAAAAAACTGCTGTTCATCATCGTTGGCGTGGTGGTGCTGGCGCTGCTGGCCGCCGGTGCAGCCCTCTTCGTCCTGAAGCAGAACACCGCCGACCACGAGGAGGATGAGGACGGCGTGGTGGCCGAACAGAACAGCCACGACCCCAAGACACCGCCCACCTTCCTGCCGCTGGACAGCATGGTGGTCAACCTCGCCGATCCGGGCGGCAACCGCTTCATCCAGACCTCGATCACCCTGCAGCTGCAAGACGCCCAGACAGGTGAAGATATCAAGGTCTACATGCCCACCATCCGCAACGGCATCCTGATCCAGATCTCCCAGCGCACCGCCGACGAGATCCTGACGATCCAGGGCAAGGAGAAACTGGCCGCGGACATCATCGCCGAGATCGCCACGGTCATGGGCTACGAAACCGCCCAGCCCGGGGCCGAAGGCGCCGCGGGCAAGAAAAAGCGCAACAAGGCAGCGGCCAACCCGGTACAGGGTGTGCTGTTCTCCAGCTTCATCGTCCAGTAAACCGGCAGACCACCATGTCCGACTCGTTTCTGTCCCAGGAAGAAGTCGACGCCTTGCTGGAAGGCGTCACCGGCGAGAGCCAGAAGCTGGAGCAAGACGCTGCCCCCACCGACGGGGTGCGCAGCTACAACCTCTCCAGCCAGGAGCGCATCGTTCGGGGGCGCATGCCCACCATGGAGATCGTCAACGAACGCTTCTCGCGCAACCTGCGGCTGGGCCTGTTCAATTTCATCCGCCGCAGCCCCGAGATCTCGGTCGGTGCGGTGCAGGTGCAGAAATACAGCGCCTTCCTGCGTGAGCTGGTGGTGCCCACCAACTTCAACATCATGGCTGTGCGCCCGCTGCGCGGCAACGGTCTGGTGGTCTGCGAGCCGACCCTGCTGTTCGGCGTGATCGACAGCCTGTTTGGCGGCAACGGCAAGTTCCACACCCGCATCGAAGGGCGCGACTTCTCGCCCACCGAGCAGCGCGTGATCGACCGGCTGGTCGAGGTGGTGGCCGAGGAATACAAGAAGGCCTGGCGCGGCGTGTACCCGCTGGAGCTGTCTTACCAGCGCTCGGAAATGCAGCCCCAGTTCGCCACCATCGCCACCCCGAGCGAGATCGTGGTCTCCACCAGCTTCACGCTGGAGATCGGTGACATCACGGGCTCGCTGCACATCTGCATCCCCTACGCCACGCTGGAGCCGATCCGCGATGTCTTGTACTCCAGCGTGCAGGGCGACGCGATCGAAGTCGACCGCCGCTGGGTCAAGCTGCTGAGCCACGAGATCCAGGCGGCCGAGGTGACCATGGTGGCCGAACTGGCCCAGACCGAGGCCACGGTGGAGCAACTGCTGGCGATGCAGGTGGGCGACTTCCTCGAACTCGACCGCCTCCCCGCGATCCGGGCTCATGTGGACGGGGTGCCGCTCTTCGAATGCCAGTACGGCACTCACAAAGGCAAGTACGCCCTGCGTATCGAGCGCAATCTGCGCGGACCCGATTTGACCTGGCTGGGAGATTCCTATGTCAACTGAGAGCACCGAAACCATGACCCAAGACAGCATTGCCGACGACTGGGCCCAGGCCCTGGAAGAACAGGCCAGTGCGCCTTCTGGAGCGGCCGACAGCGCGCCCGCCTTCGAGAGCCACGCCCAGCCTGTCGCGGCCCACGGCAATCCGATGCAGGACATCCAGATGGTGCTGGACATCCCGGTGCAGCTGACGGTGGAACTGGGTCGCACCAAGGTGCCGATCAAGTACATCCTGCAGCTCGCGCAAGGCTCCATCGTGGAGCTCGATGCGCTGGCCGGCGAGCCGATGGACGTGCTCATCAACGGCTACCTGATCGCCCAGGGCGAGGTGGTGGTGGTGAACGACAAGTTCGGCATCCGCCTCACCGACATCGTCACGCCCTCCGAGCGCATGCGCCGGGTCTCGAAAAATTGACCCCCTGCGTCGCCTTCGGCGCCTCCCCCCTTGAAGGGGGGCGACACCAGAGGCCCGGCGAAGCCGGTTCCTCGGTGTCTCTGGGTTAAGGCACGTTGCTCCTCACACATCATTTTCGGCACTGGGTTCATTCATGTTTCAAAACGCTGCTCCTGCGCTGGTGCTGCTGCTGTTGATGGTGGCCGCGGCCTGGTTTCTCCAGCGCTACCGCCGCCACCTGCCCGGCATCGCGAGCCAGAAGGGGCCGGCGCTGCAGCTCATGAACACGCTCTCGCTCGGGCCGCAGCAACGCGTGGTCACGGTGCAGCTGGGCGAAGGCGCCGACCGCGTCTGCCTGGTGCTCGGCGTGGCGCCCGGCAGCATCACGGCGCTGCACCAGATGCCGCTGCCCCCCGAGGTGGTCGACCCCGTGTCGCCTGGCGCTGCGCCGGCCAGTGGCTTCGCGGCCCGGCTGGCCCAGTTCACGAAAGGCCCCCATGGCTCACGCTGACCTCCGCTGGCGCCAGCCCCTGGCCCTGGCCCTGCTGCTCGGTCTGTCCGGCGCGGCCATCGCCCAGACCGCGCCGGTCCCCGGTGCCGGCGCCTCGCTGCCGCTGGTGATCGGCCAGGGCGCGGGCGGCGCCAGCTACTCGGTGCCGATCCAAACCCTGCTGTTTTTCACCGCGCTCTCCTTCCTGCCCGCGGTGCTGCTGCTGATGACGGGTTTCACCCGCATCGTCATCGTGCTCTCGCTGCTGCGCCAGGCGCTGGGCACGCAGTCGGCGCCGCCCAACCAGGTGGTGGTCGGCCTGTCGCTGTTCCTCACGCTGTTCGTGATGGGCCCCACGCTCGACAAGGTCTACCAGGACGCCTACGCGCCCTACACCGCCAACCAGATCAGCTTCGAGCAGGCGCTCGAACGCGGCCAGGAGCCCATGCGCGCCTTCATGCTCAAGCAGACGCGCCAGTCCGACTTTGAACTCTTCGCCAAGCTCGCCAAACTGCCCGCCGACGTGACCGCGCAGACCGCGCCCTTTCGCGTCATCGTGCCGGCCTTCGTCACCAGCGAACTCAAGACCGCGTTCCAGATCGGCTTCATGATCTTCATCCCCTTCCTGGTGATCGACCTCGTGGTCGCCAGCGTGCTGATGTCGCTCGGCATGATGATGCTGTCGCCGGTGCTGGTGGCGCTGCCGTTCAAGCTGATGCTGTTCGTGCTGGCCGACGGCTGGAACCTGCTGCTCGGCTCACTCGCGGCCAGTTTCGCGACCTAGAAAAGGACCCCGCCATGGACCCGCAAGCCGCCCTCACCCTCGGTCAAAACGCGCTCTTCCTGATCCTCATGGTCTCCGCCCCCGTGCTCGCCACGGTGCTGGGTGTTGGTCTGCTGGTGAGCCTGTTCCAGGCCATCACCCAGATCCACGAAGCCACGCTGTCTTTCGTGCCCAAGCTGATCGCCGCCATCGCGGTGTTCGCCATCGCCGGGCCCTGGATGATGACCACGCTGGTGGACTTCCTGCGCACCACCATCCTGTCGATCCCCGACTACGCTATTTAGAGATGACGCCCCCCCGCGCCGCTTCGCGTCACCCCCCCGGGGGGGCGGCACTGGCCGTCCGGCAAAGCCGGCCCGGCGGTGCCCTGGGGCTGGCCTCCCCCTCGCCAGCCCTTCTGTAGGTCCCGAACATGCCGACCTTCAGCGAAGCCGACATCATGGCGCTGGTGTCGCCGGTGTTCTGGCCGTTCCTGCGCATCCTGGCGGTGTTCTCCAGCGCGCCGATTTTCTCGGCCCGTTCGGTGCCGATGCGCACGCGGGTGGCGCTGGCCATGCTGATCGCGCTGTGTGCCCAGGCGGTCCTGCCCGAGCAACCGGTCATCGGCCTCACCGATCCCGACGCGTTTGCCGTCGTGCTGCAGCAGGTGGTGGTGGGTGTGGCCATCGGGCTGGCGGTGCGCATCGTGTTCGCTTCGGTCGAGCTCGCGGGCGAGGTCATCGGCCTGCAGATGGGCCTGAACTACGCCGGCTTCTTCGACCCCTCCACCAACTCGCAGACCAGCGCCGTGGGCCGCTATTTCGGCAACATCACCATGCTGCTGTTCGTGGTGCTGGGTGGCCACCTCATGGTGTTGCAGGCGGTGGTGTCCAGCTTCGAGACCTTTCCGCTTGGCGGCAGCGCCTTCGAATCGATCAACCGCCTGCGCCTGCACGAGCTCGGCGCCGTGGTGTTCCGCTACGGCCTGTGGATCGCCCTGCCCATGATCGGCCTGCTGCTGTTCATCAACATCGTGCTCGGCTTCGTCTCGCGCATCGCGCCGCAGATGAACGCCTTCGCCATCGGTTTCCCGCTCACCATCACGGCCGGCCTGATCGGCATCTCCGCCACGCTGCCCATGCTCGACGGCCCGGTGGTCGCGCTGCTCAAACTGGCGACCGACATCTTCACTGGAGGGTAGCTAGAAGCACCTCCGCAGCGCTTCGCGCTACCCCCTCAAGGGGACGGCACTGGCCGTCCGGCAAAGCCGGCCCGGCGGTGCCCTTGGCTGGACCGTTTCGCCTGTTGCGGCATCACTCCCAGCGCAGATCGCGCAGCTTCCAGTCCGCGCCCTCAAGGCGCCATTCCATCGTGACCGCATACGGCGTCACGCGCTCAGGGATCAAGCCCTGGGCGCCCGTCACCACCACCTGCGCCTCAGTCAGGCCGATCGGTGAACCCGGTGGATCGATGCGGCTGTTGCGCGACACCGCAATCACCTTCACCTGCGCATAACGCAGGAACATCAGCGTCATGGTCTTGCGCGCCCAGTCGGCGTCGAACTCGTCCTGCGCGCGAAACTTGGCATCGAGCAGGTCCATCACCGCCCCGGTGTCGCGGGCCTCGATCTGGTCCTGCAACTGCTGCACGGCGGCTTCGAGAGAGGCCAGGGGATCGTCCTTGCTGCAGGCTGTGAGCCCGACAGTCAGGCAGAACAGCACGCCCATGAAAATCCGCCGCTTCATTTCTGACCCCCTGCCCCTGTTCGATGCCGTTGTCGAGAAGGATGGCACGGCTGCGTTCACGTGGTCTGCGGCTGGCTGTGCCACCAGATCTGGCAGCGCTGGCAAACATCACCCTCAAACTCGGCTTTCAACACCCCATCCAGCACCATCCGCGGCAAGGGGTCGCCGGGGTTTCGGGCCACGAGGTGGGTGCCTGTGGACTGGGCCCAGATCTGGAACAGTTCTTCGGAGGCCACCTGGTAGGTGACGTGCCAGTGCGCGATGCCACCGGTCGCGGTGGAAGCCAGCACTTCATACGCCACGTGCACGTCTTCCTGCAGCTTCACGCGCTGCCAGTAGGCGGCCAGTTCGGTGGCGCCGCGCTGAACGGCAAACGGGGTGTTGTGGTATTCGCCGTCTTCGGCGAACAGGGCCACGAACAGGGACTCATCGCGTTGTTCCCACGCCGCCTTGTAGCCTTGCATGAATTGTTCGATGTTCACGATGCACCTCTTGAGTGGTTGGGCCTCTGGTCAAGGCACGGACCCCGGCGGCCCGTTCGGTTCACACCAGACTGTTCCGGATCGCGTAAACCGTCAGTTCGGCGTTGTTGCTCAGGTGCAGTTTCTCCAGCACCCGCGCGCGGTAGACGCTGACCGTCTTGGGGCTGAGCATGAGTTCTTCGGCGATTTCCGAGAGCTTCTTGCCACTGGCGATTTTCTGCAGGGTCTGCAGTTCGCGCTCCGACAGGCTGGCGTGCAGTTCCTGGTCTTCCGGCGCGTTGAGGTTGTCCACCAGCATCTGCGCCACGTCGGGCGTGACGAACTTGCGCCCCTGCTGCACCGTGCGGATGGCGTTGACGAGTTCGGCCGGATCGCCGGCCTTGTTGAGGTAGCCACGGGCGCCCGCGCGCAGGCAGCGGATGGCGTACTGGTCTTCCGGGTACATGGAGACCACCAGGGTTTTGACGGGGGAGCCCTCTTCCCTCAGCGCCGCCAGCACCTCCAGGCCGCCGCGCCCGGGCATGTTGAGGTCGAGCACGAGCACGTCACAGGGGCTTTTGCGCAACTGCTCGCGCAGCTCGGGGTAACTGCCGGCTTCGCCCACCACCTGGATGTCGACCGCCTCCGAGATGGTGTCGCGGATGCCGCGGCGCACCATGGCGTGGTCGTCACACAAAATCACCTTGATCATGGGGGCCTTCCAGGTTGTTGTTGGGGCTGCCTGAGCCGCCGAGCGGCACCGACAAGATGACCGAGGTGCCGCGGCCGGAGGAACTGATGTCGAGCCAGCCGTTCACCTTCTCCGCGCGCTCCTTGAGCCCGAGCAGGCCAAACGACTTGGCCTTGCGCAGGGCGTCGGCGCTCATGCCGCGGCCGTTGTCGCTGACCTCCAGCGTGAGCACGCCCTCGCGGTCGCTGAGGTCGATGTCCACCGCGCTGGCCTGGGCGTGTTTGGCGACGTTGGTGAGCGCTTCCTGCGCCGTGCGGTAGGCCACCAGCTGCAGCTCGCGCGGCACATCGATCTGCTCGGAAGAGCGCCGCACGTGCACGCGCAGGCCGGTGCGCTGCTCGAAGCTGGTGCCGAGCCACTGCACCGCGGCCACCAGGCCCTGGTCCAGGATGGGCGGGCGCAGGTTCATCATGATGCGCTGGCTGGCGCCCAGGGCGTGCTGCAGCATCTCCAGCGCGGTGTCCATGTGCTGGCGCATGTCGGCCTCGACCGTGCGGCGCGCGACCCAGGACAGGTCGAGCTTGACCGCGGCCAGCGCTCCGCCGATGTCGTCGTGGATTTCGCGCGCGATGTCGGCGCGCTCCTGTTCGATGCTGGTCTGCAGGTGTTCGGCCAGCTCGGCCAGGCGGCGGCGCGAATCGGCCAGTTCGGCGTCGGCGCGCGCCTTGGCGCGCCGGGTTTCGCTCACCTCCAGCGCCCGCTCGATGACGTGCGAGAGCCGGTTCATGCTGTCCTTGAGCAGGTAGTCGCTCACGCCGCGGTGCATGGCGTCAACCGCAGCGGTCTCGCCGATGGCGCCCGAGAGGATGACAAAGGGGATGTCGATGCCGTTCTGTTGGGCCTGCTCCCAGGCGTCCATGCCGGTGAAGCCGGGCAGGTGGTAGTCGGCCAGCACGAGGTCGTGTTGCCCGGACGCCAGTTCGCGCCGGAAGTCGTCCAGGGTGTCGACCAGGGTGAGCTGGCAGTTCATCTGGCTGCGCTGCAGCGCGAACTTGACCAGTGCGTGGTCAACCCGGGAATCCTCCAGGTGGAGGATGCGCACCAGGCGCTTGTCGGTGTGTTCTGGCATGCCGCTATTTGGTGGATGGGTCGGACGGGTGGCCAGACTCCCGGGGGCAAGGCGGCGAAATGCTGCTGAATTTGACCCGTTATCTGCCGATACAGGATGTCTATGGTCGGGAAAATTGTAATGCCCGACAGACCAAGACCTGTCTCACCCACAGCCCGATAGACCCACAGCACCGCACTCCATGGACCACCCGATGATGCAGCAGACGACACCGTCTGTGTCCCTGCCCGTGAACCTGGTGGCCGACCTCCAGGACTCGCTGCTGATGGCCATGACCGATCTGAAGCGGCTCGAAGGCCTGCTCGATCACGCCACGGGCAACCTGCTGGAGCGCTTCAGCACGGCCAACCACGCGCTGGGCAACCTGGCGGCGCAGAAAGACACCGACGATCTGCTGAGCATCCGCCACAGCCTGCACCAGGCCGTGACCGAGCTGCAGTTCCACGACATGGCGACCCAGCTCATCGTGCACACCGGCAAGGTGCTGCAGGGCTGCGCCTGGAAACTCGCCGACGAGACCATGGAGCCCGAAGAAGACGAGATGCCTGTGTACATCGACCCCACGCCCGACCGGCCCAGCCCCGTCACCCAGAACGAGATGGACGCCGGTTCCATCGACCTGTTCTAAAGCAGCCGCCCCTTTTTGCCGATATGTGTTCGAAACACGGAGTACTCCATGCAATCGATTCTTGCCGTTGACGATTCGGCGTCCATGCGAAAAATGGTGTCGTTCACCCTGACCGGCGCCGGTTTTCACGTGGTGGAAGCCGTGGATGGCCAGGACGCCCTTGAAAAGGCCCAGAACCACGCCATCGATCTGGTGCTGACCGACCAGAACATGCCCCGGCTTGACGGCCTGGGCCTGACGAAGAAGCTGCGCGAGCACCCCAAATTCAAGACCACGCCGATCCTGATCCTGACCACCGAGTCGAGCGATCTGATGAAGCAGGCCGGCCATGCCGCCGGTGCCACGGGCTGGCTGGTCAAGCCCTTTGATCCGGGTCGCCTGATCGAGGTCATACAGAAGGTCATCCGCTGAAGACCGCCAAGGCACGTCCCCGATCCAGGAGCCATACATGGGTGAAATGATGAATGAAGGCCAGAACCTCGGTGGCAACATCGACCTGAGCCAGTTCTACGAAATCTTCTTTGAGGAAGCCGGTGAAAACCTGGACCAGATGGAGCAGATGCTGCTGCAGCTGGACCTGGAAAAAGCCGACGACGAAGAACTCAACGCCATCTTCCGCTGCGCGCATTCCATCAAGGGCGGCGCGGCCACTTTCGGCTTTGCCGACGTCGCCGAGCTCACGCACCAGATGGAGTCGCTGCTGGACAAGCTGCGCCGCCACGAGCTGCAGCCCACGCCGCCGATGGTGGACGTGCTGCTGGAATCGTCCGACGCGCTGCGCCTGCTGCTGGCGCGCCACCAGGGCCGCAACGTGGACACCCCGGCCACGCACGATCTGGTCAGCCGCATCAGCCGGCTGGCCCACGGGGAGCCTGTGGCCGCGCCCGTGGTGAGCACGCCGGCACCACCGGTCAACACGCCGCAGGTCGCACCCGTCAGCGCCCCCGCGCCCGCCGCCGCCAGCGGCGAACGCGAGCTCGACATCCACATCGGTCCGATGGACAACCCGGCCGAGGCCGACTGCATCGCCGAACTGTTCCGCGACATCACCGGCCTGGGCCGCATCGAAGCGCTGCCCTGCGACGAGGCGGACCGGCGCATCTACCGCGTGCACACCACGTCCAGCGACACCGACCTGATGGACCTGTTCACGTTCCACGTGAGCAAGGAACAGATCCAGATCGTGGACAAGTCCGCCGAGGCGCCTGGCCCGACACCCGGCGCCGACTTCGGCTTCTTCGACGGCGCCCCGGGGGTCCCCATGGCGGCACCCACCTTCAACACCGCACCGGTGGTGGTGGCGCCAGCGCCCGCAGCGCCGCTGGCGGCCGCAGGCCCCAAAGTGGAGGCGCGCGCGCCCAGCCCGGCCTCACCCGAATCGAGCACGCTGCGCGTGTCGGTGAGCAAGGTCGACCAGCTGATCAACCTGGTGGGCGAACTCGTCATCACCCAGGCCATGCTGGCGCAGAAGAGCCGCGAGCTCGACAGCACCGCCAACCAGCCGCTGCTGGCCGGTCTGGCCGACCTCGACCGCAACACCCGCGACCTGCAGGAAGCGGTGATGTCGATCCGCATGATCCCGATGTCGGTGGTGTTCAACCGCTTCCCGCGCATGCTGCGCGACCTGGCCGGCAAGCTGGGCAAGAAGGTGGAGCTGATCACCCACGGCGAGGCCACCGAACTCGACAAGGGCCTGATCGAAAAGATCACCGACCCGCTGACCCACCTGATCCGCAACAGCTGCGACCACGGCCTGGAGCTGCCTGAAGAGCGACTCGCCAAAGGCAAGACCGAAAGCGGCAACATCACGCTCTCGGCCAGCCACCAGGGCGGCAGCATCCTGATTGAAGTGCGCGACGACGGCAAAGGTCTGTCGCGCGAAAAGCTGCTGAAGAAAGCGCGCGAAAAAGGCATGGACGCGCCCGACTCGCTGAGCGACGCCGAGGTGTGGAACCTGATCATGGCGCCCGGCTTCTCCACCGCCGAGGTGGTGACCGACGTGTCCGGCCGCGGCGTGGGCATGGACGTGGTCAAGAAGAACATCGCCTCGCTCGGCGGCACGGTGGAGATCGACTCCGCCGAAGGCTATGGCATGAGCGTCAAGGTGCGCCTGCCGCTCACGCTGGCCATCATGGACGGCATGAGCGTGCGCGTCAGCGACGAGGTCTACATCCTGCCGCTGTCGTCGGTGATCGAGTCGTTCCAGATCCGGCCGAGCGACATCAACACCGTGGCGCAGGGCGCCCAGCTGGTGAAGGTGCGCGACGAATACATGCCGGTGATCGAACTGGAGCGTGTGTTCCATGTGCCGCGTTTCGAACACAACCCGGCCAGCCCGATCATGGTGGTGGTGGAGTCCGACGGCGCCCGCGTGGCGCTCATGGTGGACGAGCTGCTGGGACAACAACAGGTGGTGATCAAGAACCTGGAGTCGAACTACCGCAAGGTGCCCAACATCTCGGGCGCCACCATCCTGGGCGATGGCAAGGTGGCCCTGATCCTGGACACCTCGGGTCTGGTGCGCCGTTCTCGCCACTGATCCGGTTCCGCGTTCCAAGCCCGCCGTCCACCTGGTGTCTCCATGCTGCAATCGACCCGCCCTCCGCTTCGCGCCACCCAGCCTCCGCAGGACCTGGCGTGCCTGGACGACGGCCCCCTGGCCCAGGGCCGCGAGTTCCTCTGGTCCAACGCCGACTTCACACGCATCAAGGCGCTGATCTACAAGAAGGCGGGCATCAGCCTGCACGACGGCAAACACGCCATGGTCTACAGCCGCGTCTCGCGCCGCCTGCGCGACACCGGCCACACCAGCTTCAAGAGCTATCTGGACGGGCTGGAGCAACACGATGGCCCCGAGTGGCAGGCGTTCATCAACGCGCTGACCACCAACCTCACGGCGTTCTTCCGTGAGCAGCACCATTTTGAAATCCTGCACGATCTGCTGGCCGCGAAACGCACCCAGCCCTGGCGCATCTGGTGCTCGGCCGCCTCCACCGGCGAAGAACCGTATTCGATCGCCATGACGGCCACCGAGGCGCTGGGCAGCAGCGGCAACTTCAGCCTGGTCAACAGCGACATCGACACCCAGGTGCTGGCCACCGCCGCGCGCGGGGTCTACAAGAGCGATGGCGTGAAGGGCCTGAGCCCCGAGCGGCTGCAGCGCTACTTCATGCGCGGCAAGGGCAGCAACGCCGGCCTGATGCGCGTGAAACCCGAGCTGCAAAAGCACATGGAATTCATGAGCGTCAACCTGATCCAGGACCTGCCGTTTCGCGAACCCTTCGATGTGGTTTTCTGCCGCAACGTGATGATCTATTTCGACGCCGCCACCCAGCGCCAGGTGCTGGAGCGCATCCACCGGGTGATGAAGCCCGGCGGCATGCTGTTCGTCGGTCACGCGGAGAACTTCAGCGACGCGCGCAGCCTGTTCACCCTGCACGGAAAGACGGTGTATGAGCGCCTATGATGCCGCCCCCAGCCCGGTCCGCACCCCCATGCCCGCGTTCGCTGCGACGGGTCTCATGCGCAGCCCCAGCCTGGACGCCCTGAAGGCACAACCCCGCAAGCCGGGAGAGGCCTCGTTCCTCTACCACGACCACCACTTCAAGCACGACGCCGTGAAGGTGCTGCCGGGCGAGTACTACGTAACCACCGCGGACATGATGATCATGACCGTGCTCGGCTCCTGCATCGCCGCCTGCATCTGGGACCCGAAAGTCCGCGTCGGCGGCATGAACCATTTCATGCTGCCCGAGGGCAACGGTGACACCTCCGGGCGCTACGGCTCCTACGCGATGGAATTGCTGATCAACGAGATGATCAAGCTCGGCGCCCGGCGCGAAACCATGCAGGCCAAGGTGTTCGGCGGTGGCCAGGTGATGCACAGCTTCACCACCATGAACGTCGGCGAACGCAACACGGAATTCGTGCTCGACTACCTGCAGACCGAACGCATCGCCGTGATCGCCAAGGACGTGCTCGACATCCATCCGCGCAAGGTGTGCTATTTCCCGGCCACCGGCAAAGCGATGTGCAAGCGCCTGGCACATTCGCACCCCGAAACGCTGGAAACGCAGGAGCGCAAGGGCAGCGCGGCGATGGTGGCCAAGACCACTTCCGGCGGCTCGGTCGATCTTTTCTGAGGAAGAATAAAAATGGCCCAGATCAAAGTGGTGGTGGTCGACGATTCGGCGCTGGTGCGCAGCCTGCTGACCGAGATCATCAACCGCCAGCCGGACATGCGTTGCATCGGCGCGGCCAGCGATCCGCTGGTGGCGCGCGAGATGATCCGCGAACTCAACCCCGACGTCATCACGCTCGACGTGGAAATGCCGCGCATGGACGGGCTCGAATTCCTCTCGCGCCTGATGCGCCTGCGCCCCATGCCGGTGGTGATGGTCTCCACCCTCACCGAGCAGGGCGCCGAGATCACCCTGCGCGCGCTCGAAATGGGCGCCGTGGACTACGTGGCCAAACCGCGCATCGGCATCAGCAGCGGCCTGCAGGAACTCGCCACCGACATCGTGGACAAGATCCGCGTCGCCGCGGGCGCCCACGTCAAGCGCCTGGGCCCCGCGCCCGCCGCCACGCCGGCAGCGGCAGCGGGTGCTCCCGGTCTCAGCGTGAGCGAGCCGCCCCGCGCGCCGCTGCCGCGCCTGTCGACCGAAAAAATCATCTGCATCGGCGCCTCCACCGGTGGCACCGAGGCCATCCGCGAGGTGCTGGTGCCGCTGCCGGCCGACTCGCCCGCCATCGTGATCACCCAGCACATGCCGCCGGGTTTCACCACCAGCTTTGCGGCGCGGCTCAATTCGCTCTGCCGCATCAACGTGGAAGAAGCGCGCGACGGCCAGCGCATCCTGCCCGGCCACGCCTACATCGCACCCGGTGGCCACCACCTGCGCATCGACCGCAGCGGCTCCAACTACGTGGCCGTGGTCGAAGACACCGAGCCGGTCAACCGCCACCGCCCGTCGGTGGAGGTGCTGTTCAAGTCGGCCGCGCGCGTGCTCGGCCCCAACGCGCTGGGCATCATGCTCACCGGCATGGGCGCCGACGGCGCGCTGGCCATGCGCGAGATGAAGGACGCCGGCAGCTACAACTACGTGCAGGACGAGGCCAGTTGCGTCGTCTTCGGCATGCCCCGCATGGCCATCCAGGCCGGTGCGGCACATGAGGTGTTGCCGCTCACGCAGATCGCTCCCGCCCTGCTCAACCGCCTGGCCGCCAACCCGGCCCTGGTGCGCCACCGCATCTGACTCCGAATCCACCTCACCCCTGAACTTTGGACACAACCGCTATGAACACCCGCCGCCACTTCACCGCCAGCCTGCTGCTGGCCAGCCTGTCGATCTCCGGCGCTGCGTTTGCCCTGGACGTCCCCAAGGAACGCGCCATCCTGACCATCAGTGGCAAGATCGCCGAGAAGAATGCCGGCGACAAGGCCCGTTTCGACATGAAGATGATCGAGGCCCTGCCGCAACACAGCTTCACCACCCGCACGCCCTGGTTCGACAAGCCCGTCAAGTTCACCGGCCCTCTGCTGGCCGATGTGTTGGCCGCGGTCAAAGCCAGCGGCAGCACGATCAGCGCCGTGGCCATCAACGACTACAAGATCAGCATCCCCGTGGACGACACCACCAAGTACAAACTGGTGGTCGCGCGCCTGCTCGATGACAAGGCCATTCCCGTGCGCGAGAAGGGCCCGCTGTTCGTGGTCTACAACTTTGACAGTGCCGCCGAACTGCGCACCTCGACCTACTACGAACGTTCGATCTGGCAGCTCAAGGCCCTGGAAGTGCAATGATGTTCCAGTTGCCGAATCTGGCCCGCTGGCAAGGTCGGCAATGGGCCATCGCCCTCACCTTGCTGCTGGCCATCACCCTCACGCCACTGGGCTGGATCCAGTGGCGCCAGTTCCGACTGCTCGACGATGTGTCGAACAACCAGGTCGACTCGATCATGTGGCAGGCCTACCAGCTCGAACGCGAACTGACGCGGCTCAAGCACAGCCTGACCCACGCCGGCAGCCCCGAAATCGATGGCGACACGCTGGTCGAACGCTACGAGGTCTTCCTCAGCCGCATCGACCTGCTCACCAACATCCCCCGCCGCGACCTGCTCGAAGCGTCGTTCGAATACACCACCACGGTGGCGCTGATCAACGACTTCGTCAAACTCGCCGATCCGCTTTTTGCCGAATCACAGCAGTTGATCGAGCGTCCCGAACAACGCCAGTTGTTGCTGAACCGCGTGGACGCGCTGCAGCTGCCGCTGGCCGAACTCACACGCGAGGCCAACCGGGCCGTCGCTCGCTTCCTCGACGAACGCAACCAGCAACTGCAGCAACAGGGCCTGCTGGTGATCGGCCTGGCCGCTGGTCAGATCGTGATCATGCTGCTCTTCCTGGGCCTGCTGATCCGCCACATCCGGCGCCAGCAACGGCAATACGTACAACTCGAAAAGCTGAGCCAGGATCTCGCCGAAGCGCGCGACCAGGCCGAAGCGGCCAACCACGGCAAGAGCATCTTCCTGGCCAACATGAGCCACGAAATCCGCACCCCGTTCCAGGGCCTGCTGGGCATGCTCAACCTGCTGGATGACGCCACGCTGTCCAGCCAGCAGCGCGACTACCTGGGCACCGCCCGCGACTCCGCCCTGCACCTGCTCGGCGTGCTCAACGATATCCTCGACGTCTCGACCATGGAGTCGGGCACGCTCAAGTTGTCGGTGGCCCCGATCCACCTGCCGGGCGTGCTGCATGAAGTGGACGGCCTGATGCAGGTCGCTGCGCGTGACAAGGGTCTGAGCTTGAACATGTACGCCGCAGCCGACCTGCCCGAGTGGGTCATGGCCGACGCCACCCGCCTGCGCCAGATCCTGTTCAACCTGATCAGCAACGCCATCAAGTTCACGCCCGAGGGCAGCGTGATGGCCGAACTCACCCGCGCGCCCAACGGGCAGTCCGGCGTGGTGCTGACGGTGCGCGACACCGGCGTGGGCATGGACCCGGAAACGGTCGAACGCCTGTTCACCCGCTTCTACCAGGCCGACAACTCGCTGCGCCGCCGCATCGGTGGCACCGGTCTGGGTCTTGAGATCTCGCGCAACCTGGCCCGCATGATGGGTGGGGACATCGAGGTCGGCAGCCAGCCCGGCGTGGGCTCGGTGTTCACGGTGCGCCTGCAATTGCCCGAGGCGCAGGCCCCTGCCGAAGAACACGTCACCTTGGCCGACAGCGGCCAGACGCGCCAGCTGCGTGTGCTGGTGGCCGAAGACCACCCGATCAACCTGAAGTACATGAGCATCCTGCTCGACAAGATGGGGCACGAAGCCACCTTCTGCGAAAACGGTCAGGAAGTCCTGCAGTTGCTGGCACTGCACACCTACGACGTGGTGCTGCTGGACTACCACATGCCGGTGCTCGACGGCCTGGCCACCGCCGAAGCCATCCGCCGGCTCGATGGTCCGGCGTCGCAGATCAAGGTGATCCTGGTCACGGCCGACGTCGTCAACGACACGCGCAAGCGCGCGCTGGACGTGGGTGTGAACGAGTTCGCCAGCAAACCGCTGCAGGCCGACGATCTGCAGCGCGCACTGGCCCGCTGCGGTCTGCTTGACGAGCCGGGCCACAGCTCGCTGCTGGGCGCGCTGAACACGCGCATGTCGGGTCCGTTCCCGCTGTCGTCCTACGAGCTGCCGGTGCGCCTGCCGGACCTGAGCCATTCGGCCGCGGGACTGGTCGACACCGAGTCGTACACCGAGATCGTGGCCATGATGCCGGAGGACTCGCTCGACGAGCTGCTCAAGACGGTGTTCGAACCCCCGGAAGGCACGGTGCACGTGTTGCTGGCGGCGCTGTCCGAAGGCGACCGCGCGGCGGTGGGCTACAACGCCCACAAGCTCAAGGGCACCTGCATGCTGATGGGCTTCCGCGCGCTGGTGAGAACGTCTGCCCAGATCGAACACCTGGCCACGCAGACGCAGGAGGTGGTGCCGGTGGCGCTGGGTCAGCAACTGCTGCGCGAGATGGAGCTCACACAAAAGGCCTTGCGCCACTTCGAGTTGCGACAAGTGGTTTGAGGAAGAGCCCCCCCCGCGCCGCTTCGCGTCACCCCCCAGGGGGCGGCACTGGCCGTCCGGCAGAGCCGGCCCGGCGGTGCCCTGGGCGGTACCGCTTCAGGCGTCTGGGTCGCTCACCGGCGGCATGAAAGTAGCGATACGGCTTTGCATTCGGTCCGCAGACCCCCAAAAGCAAAGGGCAGGTGCATGGCACCTGCCCTTTGCTTTTGGGGGCGGTTGCGGATCAGACGCGGCGGCTGATCAGGCTGCCGGCCTCCAGGGGGGGCCAGCTGCTGGTGCCTTGCACGGTGTAGGCCACCGGTTCCTGGCCGGAGCGGTCCTCGCCCGGTAGCGCGGGCGCTGCCTTGCCGGCTGCGGGGACTGCGGCGCTGGTCAACGGGGTGGTGTTGGTGTCCGAGCTCGCTGCGGACACCGCTGCGATGGCGCCCGCGGGCGCCACGCCGGCGGCGCCATCGGCGGCCGCTGCCGCCTGGATCTGTTGCTCGCGGCCGAGCACCACGTCGACCACCGCCGCACTGGCCTTCCAGACACTGGAGAGCACCTCTTGTAGCTGCGGCTTCTGGGCCGCTTTTTCCTGCGCCTGGGCTTCAGCCTCCTGGCGTTCGGCTTTTTCAGCGGCGTCGGTCTGGCTGGTCGGTGCGTTTTCGCGGCCGCCTTCGGTGTGCTCCCGTGGCAGCAAAGGCGCGGCCTTGGACGTTGAAGGCGCTGTGGTTTCGGCCGCCCCCTTGCCACCGCTGGCCATGCGACTGGCCTGCGCCTGGCCGTCGCGCCCGCCGGTGTTCGTGCCCGTCTGCGTGTCTCGCGAGAGGGCCTGCGTGGGCTGGACGGCCGAGACGGTGGTCACTGGCGCGACCACGGGGGACGCGGCGGGTGGCCAATGCACCGGCTGGCTGGTTGTGAAACTGATCATGGCAAACCCCTTGAAAACGGGACCCGCGGATCAAGACAATTCCGCTGGTCCTCTGAGGTTTCGGCCGTGCATCCCCGAACTTGAGCCCCTTTTACCGCCTTGTTCCGACGAACGGCATCGGCGGAATCGGGTATCAAGCCGCCGTGAACTCTTTCTCGTGCATCCAGGCCGCGTGTTTGGGCGCGCGCTTGGTCTTGTCCCACTCGTTGAGCATGTCCCACTTCACGTCGTCGAGCTTCTTCATCATCTCGGGCGTGGCGGTGTTGGCGGCCAGCTCCAGGCGGTGGCCATTGGGGTCGAAGAAGTAGATCGACTTGAAGATGGTGTGGTCGGTCACGCCGATCACCGGCACGCCGGCTGCTTCGAGTCGGGCCTTGGTGGTTTCGAGCTCTTCGACCGTGTCCACTTCCAGCGCGATGTGCTGCACCCAGTCGGGGGTGTTGGGGTCGCGGCCCATCTCCGGCGCGTTGGGCAGCTCGAAGAAGGCCAGGATGTTGCCGCCGCCCGCGTCCATGAACAGGTGCATGTAGGGGTCGGGTGCGTGGGTGGACGGCACCTGGTCCTCGGCGATGGCGAGCACGAAGTTCATGCCGAGGTGCTTCTGGTACCACTCGACGGTGGTCTTGGCGTCCTTGCAGCGGTAGGCGACGTGGTGGATCTTGCGGATGTTGGACATGGTGTTCTCCTTCGGGTGAATGGGTTCAGACGCCTTCGCGGGCGATGGCGAGGGCTTGCTTGAGGGCGCTGATGTCGCCCACCTGGTTGGCCAGCAGCAGGATCAGCTTGGCGTTGAGCAACTGGCTCTGTTCGTCGCTGAGGTCGCGGTGGGTCTCGATCAGGGCTTCGTAGAAATCGTCGCCGGGCGTGAAGTCGCGGAAATAGCGATGGCCGGGTTCGGCGAGGTTGGGCTGGAGTTGCAGGGGCATGTCGTGTCTCCTCGGGTGGTGTTCAGGCCGCCACGGTTTCAGGGGTGGTCTGTGCGGTGGCACGGGCCAGCGCAGCGCGCACGGCGGCGACGTCAAACCGGCGCCAGCGCGCGGCCACGTGCTGGTCGGGGCGCATCAGGTAGCAGGTGCCGGGGCGTGCATCCATGCGCTGGGCCATCAGGCCGTCGCGGTCGTGCAGCGTCTTGAGCCCCGCCGATTCACCCGCATGGGCGGTGACCAGCACCACATCCACCGGAATCGCTCCGCCCGCCAGCGCGGCGGCCTGCGCACGCACCACGGGGTCGAGCTGGTCCACGCTGTCGGCAAAGGCGAGCAGCTGGAAGCGGTTGCCCAGCTGGTCGAGCAGCCAGGCGTCCTGCCCGACCAAGCGCACCGGCGCGTCGTCCAGCGGTGCGCCCGGCACCATGTCGCCGTCGAAGGCGTCCACGTCGGGCGTGTTCAGCGCCGAGTTCACCAGGAAGGCCGGCACGCTGAGCCGCCCGGAATTCACCAGCTTGCGCGCAAACGGCTGCGTGCGCGCCAGTTCCAGCGCCGCGTTGCGGAACAGCTTGCTCACCGCGCTCTTGGGCGTGATGAAGTCGGTGGATCGGGTGGAGTTGCGGATGTTTTCGTCGGCCGCGTAAGTGCGGTCGGCGTCGTAGGTGTCGAGCAAGGCCTCGGGCGCCAGGCCTTTCATGACCAGTGCGAGCTTCCACAGCAGGTCGTCGGTGTCCTGGAAACCGGAGTTGGCGCCGCGTGCGCCGAACGGCGACACCTGGTGCGCCGCGTCACCCACGAACAGCAGGCGGCCGTGGCGGAAGTTCTTCATGCGCCGGCACTGGAAGGTGTAGATGCTGGCCCACTCCAGCTCGAACTCGCGCTCGTCGCCCAGCATGGCTTTCACGCGCGGGATGATCTTCTCGGGTTTCTTCTCTTCTTCCGGGTCGGCGTCCCAGCCGAGCTGGAAGTCGATGCGCCAGACGTTGTCGCTCTGCTTGTGCAGCAGCACGCTCTGGTTGGGGTGGAAGGGCGGGTCGAACCAGAACCAGCGCTCGGCGGGGTAGTCGGCTTTCATGATCACGTCGGCGATCAGGAAGCGGTCCTTGAACACGTGGCCTTCGATGTCCAGGCCGAGCTGGCGGCGCACGTTGCTGCGCGCACCGTCGGCGACGATCAGCCAGTCGGCGTCGATCTCGAAGTTGCCGTCGGGGGTTTCGATGCTCACGCGGGCGCCATCGGCCAGCTGCTCGACGCCGACCACCTTGTATTTCCAGCGCAGGTCCACACCGAGCGCTTCGGCGCGCCGCACCAGCGCTTCTTCCAGGTGGTACTGCTGCAGGTTGATCATGCCGGGGCGTTTGTGGCCGGCGTCGGGCACGAGGTTGAAGCGGTAGACCTCTTCTTCGCGCAGGAAGGTGCGGCCGACGTTCCAGCTCACACCCTTGTCGACGATGGGGTCGCCGACGCCGAGGCGGTCGAGGATTTCGAGCGCGCGCTTGGCGTAGCAGACGGCACGCGAGCCAAAGGAGACGCTGTCTTCTTCGTCGAACAGCAGCACGTCCAAGCCCTGCAGGCGGGCGTCGATGGCGGCGGCGAGTCCGACCGGACCGGCGCCGATGACCACCAGCGGTTTGCGCTGCGGTGCACCCTGCATGAGGTCGGCCGGGCCGGTGTACGGGAAGGTGGGGTAGGTGTAGGTGGCCATCCGGTGTCTGCTCCTTCGTTGTCACCCCCGCTGGCGGAAAAGCGGTGGCGTTGTCAGGGTTGGACTGTAGCCGATAATTTCATATCAGTAAATACGTTTCTCTAAACGTAATCTTTAAACCCATCGAAAACGGCGATCTTTCTCGCCTGCTCGGGACGTCCGAGATGCAAGGAAAGCTATTGGTAAGGAACCGCTCTGGGGGCGCCAAGCTCCTTGCGGGTCTGACGAAACGGGGACGCTCTGCGCCGCTCATGTCCCCCGGCGGCTGGAGCCGCCTCCTCCTTGACTTCGCTATGCAGAACACCCCGCCCCGCCAGACCGGGTGGCGCGTGGGTGATCCGACAAATACGCGGATGTTGATCGCCTGCGTGCAGGCAAGTTGCCAACACCAGTGATTGGCGCGCGGGTCTTCCTGTTATGAGTGCCCACCCGTGTGCAGGCCGCGAACGGCGGGTGGTTGACGCAGCGAAGTCAAGGAGGAGGCGGCCGCAGGCCGCCGGGGGACATGAGCGCAGTTGACCGCCCACCGTTCGCGGCCACCCAACCAGTAGGCACGCAACGCAACGCAAACCGCCAAGCAAGCCCCTCACCAATGAAGGCGAGAAGCAAGAAAATCAGATGCCCGCTTCGCCAGCGATTTCGTCGACCGCCTCATCGGCCGGCTCGTCCACCGGCGGCTTGACCAGCGTGACCGGCACCGGCGACATCCGCACCATCTCCTGCGACACCGAGCCCAGCACCGCCGCGCGCAGACCGCCACCGTGCGCCGTCATGATCACCGCCTCGCAGCCGTTACGCTCCACCATCTCGACCAGCATGTTCGCCGGGTCCCCGGTGGCCGTGTCCTGCGTCACCGACAGCCCCGCCGCCTGCAGCAGGTGCACGGCCGAGCGCATGAGATCGTGACCCGCGGCCTCGTTCACCTGCTCCAGCACCGCCGGATCGTGCGCCACCATCAGTTCGTACAGCGTGGCCGTCTCCTGCACATTCGCCACCACGAAACGCGCCTTGAGGCCCGCGCTCACCAGCCGCAGGGCATGGCGCACCGCCAGCAAGGCGTGCTCGGAACCGTCCACCGGAATCAGGATTTTGATCATTGAAGCTCTCCTCTGGGGTCTTGAAATGGGATGGTTGTGGTCTGTCAGTGAGGGCGCTCGTTGAGCACGCACCAGTACAGCTCAATGTGTTCCACGACGTCCATGAACTTGCTGAAGTTCACCGGCTTTTCGATGTAGGAATTGACGCCCAGGTCGTAGGCCGTCGTGAGGTCCCGGTCTTCGCGCGACGAGGTGAGCACCACCACCGGAATGCGGCGAAAACGTTCGTGCGCCTTGAGCTGACGTAGCACCTCCAGCCCATTCACCTTGGGCAGGTTGATGTCGAGCAGGATCACGGCGGGCAAAACCTCGCCCGCCTCCCAGCGCGGCAGAAAAGCCAGCGCCTCCTCCCCATCGCGGGCGACCTGGATCTGGTTGGTGAACTTCTTTTTGCTGAACGCGCGCAGCGTCAGGTCCAGATCCATCGGGTTGTCTTCCACCAGCAGGATCGGGGGCACGGCAACTGTGGCATTCATTCGGGAAACTCCAGATAAAAAGTGGCACCGGCGCCGGGTTGGCTCTCCGCCCAGACACGGCCCCCCATGCGCTGCACCGCCTTGGCCACCAGCGCCAGGCCCACGCCAGTGCCCGGGAATTCTTCGGCCCGGTGCAGGCGCTGGAAGATGCCAAAGATGCGGTCGTGGTATTTCAGGTCGAAGCCGACGCCGTTGTCGCGTACCCACAGGATACGCCGGCCCGCCTCGTGGCGGGTGCCGATCTCGATCCGGGGTGGCGCGCTGTCGCGGCTGAACTTCAGGGCGTTGCCGATCAGGTTGCGCAGCACCACCGCCATGCCATCGCGGTCCAGCGCCAGCGTGAAGGACTCCATCGCCAGGCGCACTTCGACGCCCTGCTTCTCGATGTCGGCGTGGTAGCTGTCCACGACCTGTTCCACCAGCGGCAGCAGGGCCACCGGCTCGTGCACCATGTCCCGGCGTTCGATGCGCGAATACGCCAGCAAGTCGGCGATCAGGTCGCCCATCTGCTGCACGCCCTTGCGGATGCGTTCGACGAACCGGCGGCCTTCGTCTTCGAGCCGGTCGCCGTATTCCTCCACCAGCAGTTGGCTGTAGCCGTCAATCCCGCGCAGCGGCGCCTTGAGGTCGTGCGACACGGTGTAGGAAAAGGCTTCGAGCTCCATGTTGGCCTGGCTCAGCTGCGCGGTGCGCTCGGCCACGCGCTCTTCCAGCTCCTGGTTCAGGCGCTTGAGCCGCGCCTCGGCGGCCACCGCCTCGGTGATGTCGAGCAGGGTGCCGATGTAACGCGGCCCGCGGCCTTCGCCTTCGCGCAAAATGCGGCGCACCGTGCGGCGCAGCCAGCGCATCGGACCATGGGCCGGGTCGGTGCGGAACACCAGATCGCCCGCCTCCCCCCCGCGGCGGATGCACTGCATGTCGTCGGCGACCAACGCTCGGTCATCGGGGTGGATGCGCGCCAGGTACTCCGCGTCCGACGGCATCCGCCCTGTCGGATCCAGTCCGATGTTGCGGAAGAGCTGCGCGGAAATCGTCAGCTGCTGGCTCTCCACATCGCCCGCCCAGCTGCCCAGACTGACCAGCGCTTCGGCCTGCTCCAGCATCTCCTTGTAATCCTGCAGCGCCGCCTCGGCCTGGGTGCGCTCGGTCACGTCCTGGATGGTTGCAAACAGCTGGCGGATGCGTCCGTCGCGGGCGCGCACGGCGCGCACATCGATCTCGGTGTGCACCATGCGGCCGTCCTTGTGCACAAAGCGCTTGGCCATCTGGTAGCCGCTGCGCTGCCCCGCCATCAGCTCGTCGAACAGCGCGACGTTGCGTTCCAGGTCGCCCGGCGGGGTCATCTGCGCCCAGTTCATGCCCAGCAGTTCCTCGCGCGAGTAGCCCAGGATCTCGCACAGGCGGTCATTCACCTGCAGCCAGCGCTTGTCCAGTGGCGAGGAAATGGCCATGCCCAGGAACGGCAGCTCGTAGAACATGCGCAACTGCTCGGCTTGCTCGCGCTGCGCCAGCTGGGCCTCTTTCTGCACCGTGGTGTCGAGCAGGATGCCGCTGATGGTGCTGACTTCCCCGCGTTCGTCGCGCGTGAGCGTGGTGCGGTCTTCGACCCAGGCCCAGCCACCGTCGGCCTTGCGGATGCGGTATTCCTGCCGGTATTCATCGGGACCATGGGCGAAATACCGCGTCACCTCGTCGTTCATCTGCTGCACGTCGTCGGGGTGGATCAGGTCGATGTACTGCAACGGACCGCCCAGCAGATCGGCTGGCTGGTAGCCCCACTGGCTCACCGAATCGCTCACGTAGCGGACCGGCCAGCCCTCGGTGTTGTGCCACTCGATCACCACCAGCGGCGAGCGGTTGATGATGTCGCTCATGCGGCGGATGCGATCCTGCCCAGCCTGCAACTGCTCGGCCATGCGGTCGGCGGCCTCGCCGATGTGGGCCAGCTCGTCGCGCCCGATCAGGCCGGTGCGCACCGACAGGTTGCCCGCGCCCATGGCGGTCAGCGCCAGGGCCAGACTCCTCGCGCGGCGGAACCACAGCAGGTGCAACAGCAGCGCCAGCAGCGCCACCGCGGCCAGCAACACCAGCACCTCGCGCACCAGTTCGGTCTGTTCGCTGGCGCGGCGAAAGGCCATGGGGTGGCTCATGTCCACCAACACCATCAGGCGCTGGTTGTTCTGCAGCGGGACCAGCCCGGTCAAGACCGGCCGCTGATCAGGCCGCTCCACCACGATGGCCGACGGCGACGGCGACGGCGCCACCGCCAGCGTCTGGAGCGGACTCGAAGACCCGCCAACGCGTGACAACACCGCGCCCAGCGGCTGCCCGATGTCCAGCCGCGACAGAGAGGCCAGCACCCGGTCGTCAGGCCCGACCAGGTAGGCCTGGTTCAGGCCCTGGTGCAGGGCCAGACCACCAACCAGGCGGTGCAGCAGCAGCGTGTTGCCCATGCCCGACTGCTGGTCCAGACGCGTCTGCTCGATGCTCAACCGCTCGCGCAGGCGCCGGCTTTCCTGCTGGGGCACGTCGTGTTCGATCTGCTCCATTTCCTGACCGTAATGCAGGGTCATCACCAGCAGGGCGAAGACGATCATCAACAGGGGAACCAGCCAGCGGCCGGGGAGCGACAGGGGCCAGCGGGACCAGCTCATTCGGAAACCTCCGTGCTGCGCACTGCGGTGCGAGCCCCCTTCGGAACGGCCGGGCGGGGGCTCATTCGGAAACCTCCTTCAGGCGCCGGGCCGGCTCGGGGTCCAGCAGGCGGCCCCAGTCTGGCGTGGCCTTGAGCAGGCCCATGGTCTGCAAGGTCGCCACCAGTCGCAAGGCGCCCTGCTCCAGCACCGGCGGCGCAGCCGACAGCTGTTCGAGCGACTGCGCTGTTGAATAGAAGGTCAGCTTCTGGAGCGTGGCGAGGTAGTCCTCGGTTGAGAGTTCCACCCCAGGGGCCAGCAGGCGGGCCGCGGCCTCGGGGCGCTCCTGCAGCGCCTGCAGTCCGCGCTGCCAGCCGGCGAGCAGGGCATCGACCTGGGCAGAGCGCTCCTTCAGCGCGCTGGCACGCACCACCAGCACGTCCACGATGTCACCCGGCATCTGGCGGCTGTCGAAGATGTCCTTGTAGCCCGCCGCGCGCAGGAGGCCGGCCACCGGCTCGTAAGAGACCGCCGCGCTCACGCGCCCGCTGCGCAGCGCGGACAGATGCAAGGTGGCCTCCATGTTGACCACATGCACATCGATCTGCTGCAGCCCCGCCGCCTGCAGCAGGCGCTCCAGCATCAGCGCGCCCACGGTGGTGCCCTCCACCGCGATGCCCGCACCATGAAGCTGCGCGAGGCTCTGGATCGCCGGGTTGACCAGCACGACGTCGGCACCGCTGGATGCGTCGAGAACGGCGACCACCCGCAGATCCACGCCCTCGTCGGCCAGGCGAAGGGTTTCGTCCAGCGTCAGGGCCGCCGCATCGAGCAGGCCGTTGCGCAAATGGCGCAGGGTCTCCGAGCTGGACGACAGCTCCACCACCTTGACCTGTTGCGTGTCGATCAGTTGCCGGTCTCGCGCCAGCACCAGCGGGTCGTAGCCCACCCAGGTGTTCATGCCCACGGTCAGCGCGGGCACCGGGGGCTCGCTGCAGGCCGTCAGGCCCAGCCACGCGGTCATGACACCGATCGCCAGACCCGCTCGGGTCGCCGTCTGCCAGCGCTTCCATGCCAGCCGCCACCCACTCGACCGGTGCATTTCCGAGTGGTTCGTTGGTGAGTCCGGGCGCCCGGTGGGTGGTGACATGGTGGGTGGTGGCTTGGCTTCAAACATTTTGTCACCGTCCCCCGGCCCTCTGCCCGGATGTTTGCTATTCATGCCCCAAATCCGGCCCGATGTGTTGTCCATCCACCCACCCGGACCCGGGTGCCTGCGCGCGGGCACAGCGGCTAGCACACACCGGCCGCTCATCGTTTGACAGAAAGGCCCGAAATTGGCCGAAATTTTTCGGATCACCGGCCGATAAGAAAGGTGTCCTGGTCATGAAGCGCACAGCCGGTTTTCAGACCCGGGACTTAAGTACTAAAGGAATCGCGCCATGAATGCCTCAGTCCAACCGTTGACCTACCCGGCCCCCTGGATCACCGCAGGGGTGCACCCGCGTGAACACCAGGGCACCCGCTGGCACACCCGGGGTCGGACCCTGGGGCTGCGTCTGCTGATGGCCGCCGCGATGGTCTTGGCCTGGAACACGGCCCGCGCCGAAACACCGCAGGTCGGCGAGAGCCAGGCCGTCAACGGCCAGATCGCCGACGTGGGCTCCACCGGTATCGGCCTGCTGATGGGGGCCGCGGAAGCCAACCCGCTGGGCATCATCACCCTTGGCATCAAGGTCGCGGCCTACCAGCAGATCAAGGAAGCCCCGCCCGTCGAACAGCCCCGCCTGTGGGGCATGTACGGCGCCTTCGGCTGGGGCGCTGCCGCCAACAACCTCTGCATCATCGGAACGATCGCCTCGGGCGGCGCCTTCGCCGCGCTCTGCCCGGTGCTCGGTGTGGCGGCCGGCATGGGCGTGTGGAACACCAACGAGGCCGAACGGGATCGCGCCACGTTCGACGCCATGTGCCGCGATGCGCAGGCGGCCAACCCCGAGCTTTCCTGCACCTACACCGAGTCGAAGACCTGAGCTGAGTTGAACAGCGCCGGAACACCCGGCACCGAGGCTCGGCTGGACAGCCGGTCCGCTTTCAGATACTGTACGCATGAACAGTATCTGAAAGATCATGTCCTCCCCCGCCCCAGCCCGCCTGCCCGACCCTCCATTGGTCCGGCCTGCCCACAATGCCCCCCGACCGGTGCCCGCACCGGGCGCGCTCTCCAGCGCCCTGCCCGCCGCCGTGGCGGCTGCGCTCTGGCGCGCCGACCAGCTGGGCAGCCCGGTCGCGGCCACCTGGTCCAGCGGCTTCGAGGCGCTGGACGCCGTCCTGCCCGGCGGCGGCTGGCCCGGCCACGGCGTCACCGAACTGTTGAGCGCCCAGAGCGGCACGCTGGAATGGCGTCTGCTTGGGGCCCTGCTGCGCCAAGTGTGTGCCGCCGGTCGCAGCGTGGTGCTGGTCGGCCCGCCCCGGCCGCCGCACCCGCCGGGCCTGCGGCTGGACGGCATCGCCGAGCAGCAACTGGTCTGGGTAATGGCCGAGACGCCGGCCGAGCGCCTGTGGTCCACCGAACAACTGGTCAAAGCCAACGCCTGCGGTGCGCTCATCGCCTGGCTGCCGCAGGTGCGCGCCGAGCAGGTGCGCCGCCTGCAGGTGCTGGCCGCAGGCTGCGCCGGCCCGGTGTTCCTGTGCCGGCCCGCCACGGCGGCCCGCGAATCGTCGGCCGCGCCGCTGCGCCTGCTCGCCCGCGTGGGGGTCGACTGGGAGCTGCTGGTCGACGTGTTCAAACGCAAGGGCCCGCCGCTGGAGACCACGCTGCACCTGCCCTCGGTGCCCGGTGGCCTGCAGGCCATCCTGACGCCGCGGCTGCAGAAGCCCAGCACCCTGCTGCCGCGTGACCCAGCGCCGCAGACCGCTCCGTCTTCCCTTCCCAGTGAGGCCGGCCATGCTCTGGTCAGCACTCCGGCTGCCGGCACCCGACGACACCGCCTCGCCCACTGACGCGGCGCGGCAGGCGCTGGCGATCTGGGCCCTTCAATTCACGCCCCGGGTTGCTGTCGCTGACGAAGCCGTGGTCATGGAGCTGGCCGCGAGCGTGCGCCTGTTTGGCGGCTGGCACGCGCTGCGGGAGCGCGTGGTTTCGGAAGGCGGTGAGCTCGGCGTGAGCCAGGTCGCCTGGGCGCCCAACAGCCTGGCCGCGCTGGCGCTGGCGCGCGCCGGCGTGCAAGACGGTTTGCGCCCACCGCTGGCCGCGACGCTCGACGCCCTGCCGATGGAAACGCTCAGCGCCGTGCGCCCGCACCGCCTCACGCTCGCGCACATCGGCTGCCGCAACCTGGGCGATGTGCGGCGCCTGCCGCGCGGTGGCGTCGGCCGGCGCTTCGACAAACAGCTGCTCGCCGCGCTCGACCAGGCCTACGGCCGTGCGCCCGAGGTGCACCGCTGGATCGCGCTGCCCGAGCGCTTCGCGCAGCGGCTGGAACTGATGTTCCGCGTGGACGACGCGACGGCCCTGCTGTTTGGCGCGCGCCGCCTGTTGCTGGCGCTGTGTGGCTGGCTCGCCGCGCGCCACAGCGGCACCACCGCCTTCACGTTGCACTGGGCGCACGACGCCATGCGCGCCAAGTCGGCGGGCGATGGCGGCAGCCTCACCGTGCGCACGGCAGAGCCCACGCGCAACCTGGAGCACCTTTGCCGCCTGCTCGCCGAGCACCTCGCCCGGGTGGAACTGCTGGCCCCGGTTGGCGACCTGGAACTGGTCGCCGACGACGTGATGCCACTGGAAGAAAGAAGCGCCTCCTGGCTGCCCGACGACAACGCGGGTGGCGAGATGCTGCCCCTGGTGCTGGAGCGCATCGCCGCGCGCCTGGGGCCGCAGCGCGTGATGCGCCCGGTGCTGTGCGAAGACCACCGGCCCGAGTGGATGTGCCGCTGGCAACCGGCGTCCGAGCCCCTGCCCCGGAAGCCCGCCACGGTCAGCGAGCTGCCGCAGCCCGGCTTCATCCTGAGCGCCCCGCTCAAGCTGCTGGTGCGCGCCAACCGGCCGTATTACCAGGGCGAACTGCAGCTGCTCGCTGGCCCGCAGCGGGTGGAAGGCGGTTGGTGGGACCGCGACGAAACCGTCGGCCAGATCCGCAACGTGGTGCGCGACTACTGGGTTGCGCAGTCGGCACACGCGGGCGTGTTGTGGGTGTTCCAGACGCGGCTGGATGAGGCGCCTGCGTGGTTCTTGCATGGCATATTTGCCTGACCCCCGCCGCGCTGCGCGCGACCCCCTTCCAGGGGGCGATGCGAGTGGCCCGGCACAGCCGGTTCCACCGCATCCTGGGTTCGGGCCTGTCGCGCCGGAGAGGGCACGCTCGCCATGACGCTTGAACCACCCGGCATCCCGCCCTACGCCGAGCTGCTGTGCCGCTCCAACTTCAGCTTCCTGCGCGGCGCGAGCCGGCCCGAAGAACTGGTCGAGCGCGCCCAGGCGCTGGGCTACACCGCGCTCGCCCTCACCGACGAATGTTCGCTCGCCGGCATCGTGCGCGCCCATGTCGCCGCGAAGGAGCAGGGCCTGAAGCTGCTCGTGGGCAGCCAGTTCCAGGTGCAGTGCGACGCGCCGTTCACCCTCGTCGTGCTCGCCACCAACCTCAACGGCTACGGCAACCTCTGCGAGTTCATCACCCGGCTGCGCCGCACGGCGCCCAAGGGCACGTACCGCCTGACGTTGAAGCACATCAGCGCCGACGCGCTGGCCGACTGTCTGGTGATCGCCGTGCCGCAACGCGGCAGCACGCAGGCGCAGATGGACACGGTCGCGCGCTGGCTGCTCCAGCATTTCATGGGCCGCTGCTGGCTCGGCGTGGAGCAGCTGCGCCTGATGGACGACGAGATGCGCCTGCACCGGCTGCGCCAGAGCAGCGAACTCACCGCCGTGCCGCTGGTCGCGGTGGGCGACGTGCACATGCACCTGCGCTCGCGCAAGGCCCTGCAGGATGTGCTCACCGCCACGCGCATCGGCAAGCCGCTCACCGAATGCGGCCACGCGCTCGCGCCCAACGCCGAGCAGCGCCTGCGCTCGCGCCTGGCGCTGGCGCAGCGTTACCCCGAAGCGCTGTTGGCCGAGACGCTGAAGGTTGCCGGGCGTTGCAGCTTCTCGCTCGACGAGCTGGCGTACCAGTACCCGAGCGAAGTGGTGCCGCCGGGCGAGACGCCGGCGAGTTACCTGCGCCAGCTGGCCTACGAAGGCATGGGGCGGCGCTGGCCCGCGGGTGCGCCCGCCTCGGTGCAGCAGCAGGTGGAGCACGAGCTGGCGCTGATCAGCGAGTTGCAGTACGAGCACTACTTCCTCACCGTGTACGACATCGTCGCCTTCGCGCGCTCGCAGCACATCCTTTGTCAGGGCCGTGGCTCGGCGGCCAACAGCGCGGTCTGTTATTGCCTGGGCGTGACCGAGGTGGACCCGGCGCGCACGGCGGTGCTGTTCGAGCGCTTCATCTCCAGAGAGCGCAACGAGCCGCCCGACATCGACGTCGATTTCGAACACGAGCGGCGCGAAGAAGTCATCCAGTACCTCTACACCAAATACGGTCGCGAGCGCGCCGCACTGACCGCCACCGTCATCAGCTACCGCCCGCGCAGCGCCCTGCGCGACGTGGGCAAGGCGCTGGGTTTCGACGAGGCCGCGCTGGACGCGCTGGGCAGCGGCCACCGCTGGTGGAGCGAGGATGGTTTTGCGCCCGAGCGCATCACCGAAGCCGGACTCGATCCGAACAGCCTGAAGGTGCGCCAGCTCGTGGCGCTCACCGGCCAGCTCATGGGTTTTCCGCGCCACCTCTCGCAGCACACCGGCGGCTTCGTGCTGACCCAGATGCCACTCTCGCGCATGGTGCCGATCGAAAACGCCGCCATGGCCGACCGCACCGTGATCGAATGGGACAAGGACGACCTCGACGCCATGGGCCTGCTGAAAGTCGACGTGCTCGCGCTCGGCATGTTGACCGCCATCCGCAAGTCGCTCGATTTCATCGGCCAGCGCAAGGGCTTCGACGTCCAGATGCAGGACATCCCGGCCGAAGACGCCAGCACCTACGACATGATCTGCGCCGCCGACACCGTGGGCGTGTTCCAGATCGAGAGCCGCGCTCAGATGAGCATGCTGCCGCGCCTGCGGCCGCGCGCGTTCTACGACCTGGTGATCGAAGTCGCGCTGGTGCGGCCAGGCCCGATCCAGGGCGGCGCGGTGCACCCCTACCTGAACCGCCGCCAGGGCAAGGAGCCGGTCGACTACCCCAAGGGGCTGGAGGCTGCGCTGGCGCGCACGCTCGGCGTGCCGGTGTTCCAGGAGCAGTGCATGCAGATCGCCATCATCGCGGCCGGTTTCACCCCCGGCGAGGCCGACGGCCTGCGCCGCGCCATGGGAGCGTGGCGGCGCACGGGCGGTCTGGGCCACTACCAGAGCCGCCTGATCGACGGCATGACCGAGCGTGGCTACCCGCTGGATTTCGCGCAGCGCGTGGTCGAGCAGGTGAAAGGTTTTTCCAGCTACGGTTTCCCCGAAAGCCACGCCGCCAGCTTCGCGCTGCTGGTCTACGCCAGCTGCTGGATCAAGCGCCACCACCCGGCCGAGTTCCTCGCCGGGCTGCTCAACAGCCAGCCGCTGGGTTTCTATTCACCCAGCCAGCTGGTGCAGGACGCTGTGCGCCACGGCGTCGAAGTGCGTGCGGTGGACGTCATGGAGAGCGACTGGGACTGCACGCTGGAAGAACAGGGCTTCGACGCCTTCTCCTCCTGGGAGAGGGCTGGGGTGAGGGCCGCCCCCGAGCCCGCCGTGCGCCTGGGCCTGCGTCTGGTCAGCGGCCTGTCGCGCGCCGAAGCGCAACGCATCATCGCAGCGAGAGGGGGAGCCACCCCAGCACACACCGAGGAACCGGTTTTGCCGGGCCGTTGGTGTGGCCCCCTTGGGGGGGAGACGCGAAGCGGCGCGGGGGGGGGCTTTCTTGACTCAGAAGATCTCGCTCGCCGCGCCGGCCTCGACCAGCAAGCCATGCAACAACTCGCCGCCGCCGATGCCCTCATAAGCCTCAGCGGCCACCGCCGCCAGCAGGTCTGGGACGCCGCCGCCCTCAAAGCCCCACCCGCGCTGCTCAAAGAAGCCCCGATCGAAGAAGACACCCTCGACCTGCCCGAAGCCCCCGAAGGCGAGGCCATCGTCTGGGACTATGCGTCACTCGGCCTCACCCTGCGCCGCCACCCGCTCGCCCTGCTGCGCGAGCGCCTGCAGGCGCGCCGCTTCATGACCGCCGCCGCATTGAAAGACGCGCCCGACGGACGCCTCGTGCGCGCCTGCGGCATCGTCACCGGGCGCCAGCAACCCGGCACCTCCAAAGGCGTGGTGTTCGTGACGCTGGAAGACGAAACCGGCGTGGTGCAGGTCATCGTCTGGAAAGCCCTGCGCGAGCGCCAGCGCAGCGCCCTCACCCGTTCACGCCTGATGGCCGTACACGGCGTGTGGCAGCGCGAAGGCGAAGTCTGCAACCTCATCGCCGGCCACCTGGAAGACCTCACGCCGCTGCTGGGCCGGCTGGCGACGGAGAGCCGGGATTTTCATTGAAAGCACCCGCCTGTGGTCCACCTTGGCGTCTGTGAGAGACTGCCCCCAGAACCCACAGCGCATCCACCCCAGCCCACCCATCCCATGTCCGACTGGAAACACCAGCAAATGATCAAGGCATCGGCCTGGCCGCTGGCCGCCGACCTGTTGGCCCCCGATGCCGACTTCACGGCCCGGCTCAATGGCGGGCTGGTGCCCCTGCATTGGGCCTGCCGCGAAGGCAAGGCCGGCCTGCTCAAGTACATGGTCGAACACGGCGCGAACGTGCATGACCTCACCGACAGCGGCAAGAGCATGCTGGATCTGGCCATCACATCCCGGAACTTTCAGACGGTCATGCTGCTGATCGACCGGCTCAAGACCACCGGTGCACCGCCACCCGCCGAGGCGCTGAAACAGCGGTTGACCGGTGCCTTCAGCGACGGCCACCCCGACGCCCGGAACCGCTTGCAGCAAACGCTGCGGGACTGGGAGCGCATCGCAAAAACAGCCCCTTGAAACGCCGTCGCCGGCTTCGTACCATGGCGCCATACCTCAAGCAGGAGCCAGGAACCATGTGCCGCAACATCAAGACGCTGTTCAACTTCGAACCGCCCGCGAACGAGCTGGAGATCCGCGATGCTTCGCTGCAGTTCGTGCGCAAGCTCAGCGGCTTCAGCGTGCCATCGAAGGCGAACGAAGCCGCGTTCGAGCGTGCGGTGGCCGAGGTGGCGGACTCGGCGCGGCGGCTGATCCAATCGATGGTGACGAACGCCGAGCCGAAGAACCGCGAGCTGGAAGCGATCAAGGCGCGTGAGCGGTCGGTGCAACGCTTTGCCGCACCGCGCAGCTGAACAAAACCACGTCGCTCATTCGCCCAGCAACCGCTCCGTGATCCAGCGCCAGTGCGCTTCGCTCACCGGCGTGATGGACAAGCGGCTGCCGCGCTGCAGCACCACCATGTCGGCCAGTTCGGGTGTGGCGCGCAGTTCGGGCAGACCGATCAGCCGGGTCTTCTTCAGCGCCTGCACGTCCAGCAACAGCCAGCGCGGCTTGTCGGCCGGCGACTTCGGGTCGAAGTAGGGCGATTGCGGGTCAAACTGGGTCGGGTCGGGGCGTGTGCCTGAGGCCACGCGAGCGAGGCCCACGATGCCCGGCTCGGCGCAGCTGGAGTGGTAGAACAGCACGCCGTCGCCCACCTGCATGCCGTCGCGCATGAAGTTGCGGGCCTGGTAGTTGCGCACGCCGGTCCAGGGCACGGTGGCCTGCGGGGCGGCCAGCGCGTCGTCGATCGAGCACTCTTCGGGCTCGGACTTCATCAGCCAGTACGGGGTCATCGCGCGATCTTAGCGAGACATCGCATCCCATGCTGGCGCTACAGTAGCCCTGCCTGTCACACGCCACACGTCCCGCGCCCCACCATGCCCTCGATCACCACCGCCCACAGGCCCCTTCGCCGACGCACCGCCCTGTGGCTGCTCATGACAGGGGTGCTGGGTCTGCTGGTGGGCTGCGCGTTGCCGCGCCCTGCCCAGGTGCCCATGGATGCGCTGTGGTTGCCGGCGTCGTCGAACGGCCCGGGCCACACCCTGGTCGTGTTCATGCCGGGGTCGCAGGAGGTGCCGCAGGACATCGTGCGCGAAGGCTTCGTGGACCAGCTGCGATGGCGCCACCCGGGCGTGGACATGGTGGTGGCGGATGCGCACATGGGCTACTTCCGCAACGGCAGTTTTGAAGCCCGTTTGCGGGCCGATGTGATCGAGCCGGCGCGCGCCCGGGGCTACCGGTCGATCTGGCTGGCCGGCATTTCGCTCGGCGGGATGGGGTCACTGCTGTACGCGAAGAGCGCGCCCGGCGAAATCGATGGCCTCATCGCCCTGGCCCCGTTCATCGGGTCGCACAACGTGCTGAGCGAGGTGGCCGAGGCGGGCGGTCTCACACGCTGGCAACCCGCGTTGCCGCTGCAGCCCGGCGACTTCCAGCGCGATCTGCTGCGGTGGCTGAAGGGCTACGGCGACCCGGTACAGGCGCGCCCGGTGCTCTACATCGGCTACGGCACCCGCGACCGGCTGGCGCCGTTCCCGGGCCTGTTCGACGGCCTGCTGCCGGCCGATCACCTGCTCAGCGCGCCCGGCGGCCACGACTGGGCGCCCTGGAAGGCGATGTGGGTCGATGCGCTGGAGCGTGCACCTCTGCGACCCTGAATCCCACGGAACCGGTCAATTCCGGGTAGCCTTGCGCCTTCGCTGAGGCCTGCGCCACCAGCGGGCGACGTCGCCCCGCCGAGTGGCCTTCGCCCAACCAGACCCCTTGTTTTCTTCGGCCACCCGCGGGGTGCCGACCACCGTTTCCGCCCTTCCATGACGTCTCCGACAACCCGGCCCGCACCCCACGGCCTGCTCATCGCCAACCTGCTGGCGCAACTCGCCTTCGGCCTGCTGGCCATGACCATCTGCCTGCCTTCGATGCAGGAATGGGGCGCCATCTTCAACACCGGCCAGGCGGCGGTGCAGCTCACCTTCAGCGGCTACGTGGTGGCCTACGGCTCGCTGCAGTTGCTCTACGGCCCGCTGTCGGACCGGATCGGGCGCAAGAAGATCCTGCTGTTTGGCCTGGCGGTGGCGTTTCTGGGTTCGGTGCTGGCGGCGCTGGCGCCCAACCTGCCGCTGCTGGTGGCCGCGCGCGTGCTGCAGGGCGCCGGCGCCGCGGCGGGCATGGTGGTGGGCCGCGCCATGGTGCAGGATCTGTTTCAGGGCCCCGAGCGCACGCGCGTGATGGCCTACGTGGGCATGGCCATGGGCCTGTGCCCGCCGCTGGCCACCATCATCGGCGGGCAGCTGCATGTGCGCCTGGGCTGGCAGGCCAATTTTGTGGTGATGGCGGTGCTGGCGGTGGTGCTGTTCGCAGCGGCGTGGCGCGGCCTGCCCGACCACCAGAAAAACACCGAGGTGCAGCCGCACTGGCTGCGCGCCATGTTGTCGTCTTACGCGCGGCTGGGCCGCGAGCGCGCGTTCATTCTCTACGTGGCCCTGCTCTCCATGACCACCGCCACCTTCTACGCCTTTCTTGGCGGCGCGCCCATCGTGCTGGGCAGCTACGGCGTGGGGCCCGACGGCATCGGCTACTACATCATGTGTGTGCCGGGTGCCTACATCGTGGGCAACTACCTCGCCTCGCACATGGCACACCGCACCGGTGAGCGCGTGATGATGGGCATCGGGCAGGCCTGCACGCTGGCGGGCATCGCTCTGGTGGTGGTGCTGGCCCTGGCCGGTCTGAACACCCCGCTCGCGTTTGCCTTGCCGCTGATGCTGGTGGGCATCGGCCACGGCCTGCTGGTGCCGCCGGCGCTCGGCGGCACGATCGGGCTCGTGCCCGCGCTGGCGGGATCGGCCGCGGCGGTGGCAGGCCTGATGCAGCAGATGACGGGCGCCGTGGGCGGCTTTGCCGTCGGCCTGTTCCGGCACGAGGGCGCGCTCAACCTCGGGTGGCTGATGCTGGGCTTCGCCCTGTGTGGTGCCTTCGCGCAGTGGCTGCTGCACCGGCGCCTGGCACGGCCACACTGAGCGACATCAGACCCCGCCGTGCGGGTGCGTCGGGTCTACCCACAACACCTGCTCGGGTTTCTCCACCGGCTCGATGTCCAGGTTCACCGCCACCGCCTGGCCGTCGCTGCGGCAGAGAACACACTCCAGCACCTCGGTCGGGCTGGCGTTGATCTCCTGGTGCGGTACATAGGGCGGCACGTAGATGAAATCGCCCGGGCCGGCCTCGGCGGTGAATTCGAGCTTGTCGCCCCAGCGCATGCGCGCACGGCCCTTCACGACGTAGATCACGCTCTCCAGCGGGCCGTGGTGGTGGGCGCCGGTCCTGGCGTTGGCGTGGATGGTGACGGTGCCGGCCCAGAGCTTCTGGGCGCCCACGCGCGCGAAGTTGATCGCCGCCTTGCGGTCCATGCCCGGTGTGCTCGGCACGTTGCCGTCGAGCTGGTTGCCCGGCACCACGCGCACGCCATCGTGCTTCCAGGCCGGTTCTTGTTCGTGGCCGTGTGAATGCGGGTGCTCGTGTTCGTGTGACATGGCGGGTCTCCTGGCGGGGTGAGCGCCCAGTGTGCCAGCCTGGCCGCCGCCTGTGCAGCCTCCGGGCCATCAACCCGCTGCCGCATCAAGCCATCTGGGCCGCCGCATCGATGCGGAACAGCGCGACCGAGGCCACCAGGCTCCGCGCCTGGTCGTCCAGGCTTTGCGAAGCCGCCGCCGTTTCTTCCACCAGCGCGGCGTTCTGCTGCGTGGTCTGGTCCAGCTGCGCGATGGCTTCGCCCACCTGGCCGACGCCGGTGCTCTGCTCGCGCATGGCGGTTGATATGTCCACCACCAGTTGGCTCACGCGCTTGATCGCACCCACCACATCGGTCATGGCGTGGCCCGCCTGGTCGGCCAGCGCCGTGCCCGAGTTCACCTGCTCCATGCTCGCCGCGATCAGCTGCTTGATCTGCCGCGCCGCCTCGGCCGAGCGGCCCGCCAGCGAGCGCACCTCCGAAGCCACCACGGCAAAGCCGCGGCCCTGCTCGCCGGCGCGCGCCGCTTCCACCGCGGCGTTGAGCGCGAGGATGTTGGTCTGGAACGCGATGCCGTCGATCACCCCGATGATTTCACCGATACGCCGCGACGACTCGTCGATGCTGCGCATGGTGCGCACCACCGAGCCCACTGTCTCACCACCGGCCTCGGCCACGGTCGAGGCGTTCACCGCCAGCGTGCGGGCTTCCTGGGCGTTGTCGGCGTTGATGGCAATCGCGCTGGTCAGCTCTTCCATCGCCGCGGCCGACTGCTCCAGCGCGCTCGCCTGTGCTTCGGTGCGGCCGCTCAGGTCCTTGTTGGCGCTGGCGATCTGCGAAGACGCCGAACCCACGTGTTCCACCCCCTGGTGCACCTGTGCCACCAGCTGGCGCAGACCCGCCTGCATGGTGCCGATCGCACGCAGCAGGTCGGCCACCTCGTCCTTCCCGCTGGCCTCCACCGTCTGGGTCAGGTCGCCCGCCGCGATGCGGTTGGCCACCACCACGCCGTTCCGCAGTGGCAGCACGATGCTGCGCGCCAGCAGGGCCGAAGCCGCCAGGCCCAGAACCAGCGCGGCCCCGCCCAGCACCAGCATGAGGTTGCGGGCGCTGGTGATGCCGGCCGTCACCGCGGCGCCATGCTGTTGCGCCAACCTGTCCTGCAGCTGGCGCAGGGTGTCGATGGGCTGTTGCAGCCGGCCCAGCGCCGGCAGGGTTTCTGTGTGCACCAGTTGCCGCGCCTCGTCGATCTGGCCCGCCTTCACCAGCGGCGCGATCTTCGCGAACGAGGCCACATAGGCCGCGCGCGCCGTTTGCAGTTCCGACAACGCCGTGCGGCCTTCGGGCTTGACCACGAGGCGGTCCAGCGTCTTCAACGCTTCGTCGATCGCCAGGCGGTTCTGCTGCATGCGCGCCTGGATCACCGGCAGCTGGGCCGGGTCCACCAGCAGCAGCTCGGTGGTGTTCAGGCCGTTGGCCCGCGTGGTTGTGTCGATGACGGCCACCGCGCTCACCTTCACGAGCTCCTGGTCGATCAACTGGCTGTTCTCGGCGCCAATGCGTTGTAGCGAGCCGTAAGACGAAACGATCATTCCCGCAATGAGCAACAGCATCAACCCGAAGCCCATTGCCAGACGGGTACCGATACGAAACCTTGAAACAAACCCCATGAAAATCCCCTGGCGCGTGCACACCACGGCCTGATGAGGATTCATCGGCTTGCCCTAGGCCCGCTGAATACGCCGATGGAACTAGGGCCGGGCGCCGATGGAGCTATGCGCACGGCCGCCCTGCGCCACTCAGACGCCCGGTTTGGTGAGGTCCACCCGCTCCGGATCCAGCGCCCGGATGCGCCGGTCTTCGTAGTAGCCACCGTATTCGGTGTAGCGCAGGAAGGGCTTGCCGCACGCCTTGCAGGCCCAGACCTGGCAGCGGTTGCAGGGATGGAAATGCAGGGCGATCGGCGCTTCGGCCGACCACTGGTCCACGCCGGGTGGGCGATGTTCCTCCAGCGTCGGCTCTTCGTCGCCGGGCAGCCACAGCGCACCCAGCAACTGCAGGGCCTCGTCGCTGACCGTGCCGGGAAACGAGTCCCAGCCGGGGCTGGCGAAAGGCGCGCAGGCGGCGCAGGTGTCGCGCCACTGACGCCGGGCAAGATCGAGCACATCCTGTGCCTGCAGTCGGTTCGAAGCGGTCATCACGAATCGGGATGGAATGGGAATGGGGATACCGCAGTATCCACGCACCCCATGACCTTGAAGGTATTGCGGCCGTCCCGGGACGGTGATCGCGCCCATCGGGGAAAATCGCTGTTCACCCACAAGTTCGCCGAGGTCCTGTTTTGCCATTGCCCACGCCCCATCCCCGCAAGCCCATGCACACCCGAAAAGTCGAATACCGGGGGTTCGAACGCGACGACGGCCTGTGGGACATCGAAGGCGAACTGCTCGACACCAAACCCCACGCCTTCGAGATCGAGGGCGAGGGCGAATGGGCACCCCACGAACCCATCCACCACATGCACCTCCGCGTCACGCTGGACAACCACATGGTGATCCGCGACATCGCGGTGGCCATGGACGCGCACCCACACGCGCCCTGCCCGCAGGCCATGCCGCCCATGCAGGGCCTGATCGGCGAGACGCTGGGCCGCGGCTGGCGCAAGACCATCGAACGCCACCTCGGTGGCATCCAGGGCTGCACCCACCTGCGCGAGCTGCTGTTCAACCTGGCCACCGCCGCGTTCCAGACCCGCTCGGCCTCGTTCGCGCCGACGGCCGACGGCCGTCCGCCGATGCACCTGGGCCAGTGCAAGGCCTGGGCATTTGATGGCCCGGTGGTGGAAAAGGTCTACCCGATGTTCTTCCGCTGGCAACCGCCCGAGCGGACGCAGTCCCGGCACGGCAAAGTCGAACCCGAGCGCACGGAATAGCGCGCGGGGTAGCGGCGATGGCGCCGCACGCTCAGTCATGCGCCAGATGACCTGAGCGACCCGACGGCCAATACGCGGTCGCCCGCAAGCAAAGCGGACCCCGAGAGAGAGGTGCCCGCGCGCCACCGTTTTTTTTTCAGATGCGGCTGTAAGGATCGTTCCGACGCGGCGACTACCTCCCTGCAAGCCATTCACGTTGGCTGGCACCCGTCGCTTCCCAACACGCTACCTATCTGGAGATCACCATGAGCAACACCATCACCCGCCGCAACGCCGCCCGCATCGCTTCAGGCACCGCCCTCGCTCTCGCCATGGGTGCTGCCCTGACACTGGCCGCCAGCCCGGCCGCCGCCCAGATGGCCGACAAAGAGAAATGTTTCGGCGTCGCCCTCAAGGGCAAGAACGACTGCGCCGCAGGCCCCGGCACCACTTGCGCCGGCACCTCCAAGATGGACCACCAGGGCAACGCCTGGTCGCTGGTGCCCAAGGGCAGCTGCGAAAAGACCGTATCGTCCAAGTCGCCCACCGGCTTTGGCCAACTCGCGGCCTTCAAGGAAAAAATGTCCTGATCCCCGAGGGCGCGATCGTCGGACACCGGAGACCCCACCATGAGCCCCCACCCCGCATCAACGTTGGGCTCCACGCCGCCGGTCGCGCCCGACCGCTCCCACCCGGCCGGCAGCCTCGCACTGCCCCACCGGGCCGGGCTCGGCCTCAAACCCGAGCACTTTCAGCACATCCATGCGCGTCAGCCCGACCTGGGTTTCTTTGAAGTGCATGCAGAGAATTACCTGGTGGCCGGTGGTCCCCTGCACCACCACCTCACCCGCATCCGCGAGCACTATCCCTTGAGCATGCACGGCGTGGGCCTGTCCATCGGCGGTGAAGACCCGCTCGATGCCGATCACCTGGCCGCCGTGGCCCGACTGGTGGATCGTTACCAGCCCGCTGTGTTTTCCGAACACCTGGCCTGGTCCAGCCACGGCGGTGTGTTCTTCAACGACCTGCTGCCCCTGCCCTACAACCTGCCCACGCTGCAGCGCGTGTGCGACCACATTCACCAGGTGCAAAACCGCCTGGGCCGCTCCCTGCTGCTGGAGAATCCCTCGACCTATGTTGCCTTCGCCAGCTCTACCTGGAGCGAAGGCGACTTTCTGCGCGAGGTGATCCAGCGCACCGGCTGCGGCCTGCTGCTGGACGTCAACAACGTCTATGTGTCGAGCACCAACCACGGCCTCGACCCCCTGCGCAGCCTGTGCGAGCTGCCCTGCCACGCCACCGGCGAAATCCACCTGGCCGGTTTTGCCGAAGACCTGGACAGCGCGGGTGACCGCCTGCTGATCGACACCCACGGCTCGCCGGTGGCCGAAGCGGTCTGGGCGCTGTACGACGCCGCCCTGGCCATCACCGGCCCGAAGCCGACCCTGATCGAACGCGACAGCGACCTGCCCGCCTTCGAGGTCTTGCTCGGCGAAGCGCGCATGGCTGAACAGCGTCTGATGGCCACCACCAACGCAGCGTCGAAAAACGCCAAGCCCTGCCCACGAACAAAGACCCGTTACGCACCGGCGCAGGAAGCCGCGGCATGAGCGCCGCCCGGCCGTTCCGAAGGCGCTCAGCCCCGCAGTGCGCAGCACGGAGGGTAGACCGATGAGCGCGCAAGCCACCTGGGCCCAGGCCCTGTTCGACCCGACCCACGCCGTGCCCAACGGCCTCGTTACCTGGAACCACAGCGACCCCGCGCGGCGCCTGGCCGTCTACCGCAACAACGTGCTCGTCTCGCTGGTGGACGCACTGGCCCACACCTTCCCCGTCACACAAGAACTGGTGGGCGAAGACTTCTTCCGAGCCATGGCCCAGGTCTTTGTGCGCGCCCACCCGCCACGCACCCGGGTGCTCGCGCACTACGGCTACGAACTGCCCGAGTTCATCGCGCAGTTCCCGCCCGCCGCTGGCCTGCCCTACCTGGCCGATGTCGCGCAGCTCGAATGGCAACGCCTGCAGGCCCTGCACGCTGCCGATGCCCAGCCCCTGGATGCCACCAGCCTCTCGGCCCTGCTGCAGGACACCGACGCCCTGCCCTCCCTGCGCTGGCAGTTGGCGCCCAGCCTGCACGGGCTGCGCTCGCCCCACGCGGCGGTGTCGATCTGGGCCGCGCACCAGGCCGACAGCGGCATCGCGCTGGAAAACGTTGATGTGGCCCAGGCCGAATGTGCCCTGGTCTTTCGCAGCGGACTGGACGTGATGGTCTTGCAGACCGCGCCCGGCATGGCCACGCTGGTCGAGTGCCTGCTCGCCCATGCCCCCTTTGGCGAAGCCATCGACAAGGCCTTTGTTGCCGAACCCGCATTCGATCTTTCACAGGCCCTGGCCGTCCTGATCCGCCATCAACTGTTGATCGGGGTGGAACGGTCTCATTGAGCCCGCGCCGTGCCCAGCCCACAACATCCCAGGAGACTTCCATGAACACGCTCACCACCGAAGGCGCTACTGCAGGCGGCATGGTCCCGCGCCTGAGCACGCTGCTCCAAAGCCTGCTCCGCACAATGGGCCACTTGCCCAACACGCTGCTGGCCTTCATCGCGCGGTTCTCCATCGCGGCCGTGTTCTGGAAGTCGGGCCAGACCAAGATCGAAGGACTGGCCATCGACATCGTGAGCGGCGAGTTCACGCTGGGCATCCCCCGCCTGTCCGACAACGCGGTGTTCCTGTTCAAGGAGGAATACAAGCTCCCCCTGCTGCCGCCCGAGCTGGGCGCCACCCTGGCCGCGCTGGGTGAACACATCCTGCCCCTCTTCCTCCTGATCGGCCTGGCCACCCGCCTCTCGGCCCTCGGTCTGCTGGGCATGACGCTGGTGATCCAGCTCTTCGTCTACCCCGACGCCTACGCCACCCACGGCACCTGGGCCGCCGTGCTGCTCTACCTGATGGCGCACGGCCCGGGTCAGCTGTCGATCGACGCCTGGATTGCGAAGCGCCACCCGGTCTGACACCACCACGGGCCACACCGCCTATCCAGGCGGCTTGTTTGCGCGCCAACCTATGATCAACGGGAACAGCCCTACACAGGTTCCCATGCAAGCCTCTGAACAACCCATCCTGCGCGACCTGGTGCTCGTCGGCGGCGGCCACAGCCACGTGGTCGTGCTGCGCATGCTCGCCATGCAGCCCGAGCCGGGCCTGCGCATCACGCTGATCTGCACCGACATCGATACGCCCTACTCCGGCATGTTGCCGGGCTACATCTCGGGCCACTACAGCTTTGACGACGTGCACATCGACCTGGGCCGCCTGGCGGCGTTCGCCGGGGCGCGCTTCATCCACGGCGAGGTGACGGGCCTGGACCGCGCCAACCAGCGTGTGTTGCTGCGCGACCGGCCTTCGGTGCCCTACGACCTGCTGTCCATCAACACCGGCTCCACGCCCAACGTGCGCCAGGTGGACGGCGCGCGGGCGCACACCGTGCCGGTCAAGCCCATCGCCCATTTCAACCAGCGCTGGTTGCAGCTGCTGGACCACGTGCGCGCGCTGCACAGCCGCTTCACGATCGCCGTGGTGGGCGGTGGCGCGGGCGGTGTGGAACTGGTGCTGTCGATGCAGTTCCGGCTGCGCAACGAGCTGCAGAAGCTCGGCCGCAACCCCGACCTGCTGCGCTTCGTGCTGCTCACGGCGGGCGCCACCCTGCTGCCGACACACAACCCCGGGGTGCGCGCGCGCTTTGCCCGCGTGCTCAAGGAACGCCACGTGGCCGTGCACACCCGCGCCGAGGTGACGCAGGTTTCGCCCGGCTGCCTGCACACGCAGGACGGCCGCACCTTCGACGCCGATGAAACCCTGTGGGTCACGCAGGCCGGCGGTCCCGCCTGGCTGCAGACCACCGGTCTGGCGCTGGACGAAAGCGGCTTCATCCAGGTCAACGACCGGCTGCAGACGCTGACCGATCCGAAGATTTTTGCTGCGGGTGACGTGGCCGCGTTCACCGCCCGCCCGCTGGAAAAGGCGGGTGTGTTCGCGGTGCGCATGGGCCCGCCGCTGGCGAAAAACCTGCGCCTGAGCCTGCGCGGCCAGGCCCTGGTGGCCTACAACCCGCAGCAACGCTGGCTGGCGCTGATCTCCACCGGCGACCGCTACGCCGTGGCCTCGCGCGGCGCCATCGGCTTTGCCGGAAACTGGGTCTGGACCTGGAAGGACTGGATCGACCGCCGCTTCATGCGCAAGTTCACCGAGCTCCCGGCCATGGCCGATGCCAGCCCGGCAGCGGCTGCGCCCACCAGCAGCCTGGTGCTGAGTGCCGAAGAATCACGCCAGGCGATCTCGGCGATTGCCATGCGCTGCGGCGGCTGCGGTGCCAAGGTGGGCGCCAGCATCCTGACCCGCGCACTGGGCAGCCTGCAACCGGTCGAGCGCGACGACGTGATGATCGGCCTGCACGCGCCCGACGACGCCGCCGTGGTGCGCGTGCCGCCGGGCAAGGCCATGGTGCACACGGTGGACTTCTTCCGCAGCTTCATCGATGACCCTTACCTGTTCGGCCAGGTCGCTGCCAACCACGCGCTGGGCGACATCTTCGCCATGGGCGCCGAGCCGCAGTCCGCCACGGCCATTGCCACCGTGCCGCCGGGCCTGGAGGCCAAGGTGGAAGACCTGCTGCTGCAGATGATGACCGGCGCGGTCGAGGTGCTCAACGCCGCGGGTTGCGCCTTGGTCGGCGGCCACACCGGCGAAGGCCGAGAGCTGGCGCTGGGCTTCGCCATCAACGGGCTGATCGACGAGCAGATGGACGGCGTCATGCGCAAGGGCGGCATGTTGCCGGGCGACGTGCTGCTGCTCACCAAACCCATCGGCACCGGCACCCTGTTCGCGGCCCACGCGCGGCACGCCGCCAAAGGCCGCTGGATAACCGCCGCGCTGAAATCCATGGTGCTGTCCAACCAGGCCGGCGCGATGATCCTGCGCCAGCACGGCGCCACCGCCTGCACCGACCTGACCGGCTTCGGCCTGCTCGGGCACCTGGTGGAAATGACGCGCCCCTCGGGCGTGGACGCCGAGCTGCAACTGAGCGCCCTGCCCTTGCTCGACGGCGCGGTGGAATGCGTCGAGGCGGGCATCGTCAGTTCGCTGCAGCCGGCCAACGTGCGCTTGCGTCGCGCGCTGCGCAATGCCGAAGACTTCGTGAACGATCCGCGCTACCCGCTGCTGTTCGACCCGCAGACCGCCGGTGGTCTGCTGGCCAGCGTGCCGGCCGATCAGGCCAGCGCCTGCATCCACGCCCTGAAGGCCGCGGGCTACCCGCAGACCGCTGCCATCGGGCGCATCCGCGGTGCGTCGGACGCGCTGGAGCCGGTGGTGCTGACGGCTTGATGGCGTGAAGCCGTTCCGCGCCCCGTCCATTCGCATCCCTTGACGGTGCCCATGCGCTTTTCGATCATCGTGCCCATGGTCAACGAGGCGCGGGGCCTGCCCGGTTTGCTGGCGCGGCTGTCCGTGTTGGTGCGCCAGGGTTGCGAGGTCTTGATCGTCGACGGCGGCAGCGACGACGGCTCGGTGGCGCTGGCGGAGCGCGCCGGCTTTCGGGTGTTGCCGTCACCGAAAGGCCGTGCGCGGCAGATGAACCTGGGTGCGGCCCGGTCGACCGGCGACGTGCTGCTGTTCCTGCACGCCGACACGCTGTTGCCCGAAGGCGCCCTCGCCAACGTGCGCCAGACGATGCTGAAGACCGCCGCCTTGTGGGGCCGCTTCGACGTGCTCATCGACGGGACACACCCCATGCTGCGCGTGATCGCCACCCTGATGAACCTGCGCTCGCGCTGGACGGGCATCGCCACCGGCGACCAGGCGATCTTCGTCACCCGCAAGGCCTTCCACGCCGTGGGCGGTTACCCCGATCAACCCCTGATGGAAGACATCGAACTCAGCCGCCGTCTGCGGGCGCTGGCCCGCCCCGCCTGCATCCACACCCCCGTGCTGACATCGGGGCGGCGCTGGGAAAGCCGGGGCGTCTGGCGCACCATCTGGCTGATGTGGCGCCTGCGTTGGGCCTACTGGCGCGGCACCCCCGCCGAGCTGCTCGCGCAGCGGTACCGGTAGCACCCCCATGGCCAGGCCACCCCGCATCGTCATCTTCGCCAAGGCCCCGGTCGCGGGCCTGGCCAAGACCCGGCTGATCCCTGCGCTGGGCGCACAGGGTTCCGCCCGACTGGCCAGCGCGATGCTGAAACACGCGGTGGAACAAGCCCTGGCCAGTGCTGTGGGCCCGGTGGAACTGTGCGTGACGCCCGCGCCCCACGACCCGGTGTGGTCGGGGTTGGCGCAGCAGGATTCGCTCAACTGGAGCGATCAGGGCCATGGCGACCTGGGCGAGCGCATGACCCGCGCCGCCCAGCGCACGCTGGAGGCGGGGGAGCCCGTGCTGCTGATGGGCACCGACTGCCCCGAGCTCACCGCCGGGCGCATCCGGGAGGCCGCCGCCAGCCTGCTCGCGACCGACGCCACCCTGGTGCCGGCCTTCGACGGCGGCTACGTGCTGCTCGGCCTGAACCGCTTCGACGCCAGCCTGTTCACCGGCATCGCGTGGAGCACGGCCACCGTGGCGCAAGAAACGCGGCGCCGTGTCGAACAACTCGGCTGGTCGCTGCAGACCCTGCCAACGCTGCACGACATCGACGAACCGGCCGATCTGCAGTGGCTGCCCGACCACCTGCAACCACCTATTTGAAACGCTGAAATGCGACCCTGCGGTCAAGTTGCGCGCAGCGCAGCAGCCGAAAGTCCAACCACATGGCCGGGACGAGGTGCATGACCCAGAACGCCGCGGAACCGGCTCTGCCGGGCCGCCAGCGTTGCCCCCTGGAGGGGGTCGCGCGCAGCGCGGCGGGGGTGTTTCACACCGCCTGCCACTGGTGAATGTCCAGCACCCGCCCGCCGGGCGGCACGTCGTCCGGGTCGTGCGTGACCAGCAAGGTGGGGATGCGCTGACGGGTGATCTGCTCGAACACGAAGCCCCGGAACTGCGCACGCAGCTCGGCATCGAGCCGGGAGAACGGCTCGTCCAGCAGCAGTGCATCCGGCTCGGCCAGCAGGGCGCGCATGAGGCTCACGCGGGCGCGCTGGCCGCCCGAAAGCGTGGCGGGATCGCGGTCGTGGAACCCGTCCAGCCCGATTTCGCGCAGCGTCTGCTCCACCCGCGCGCGGCGCGCGGCAGCACCCTGGAGTGCAGCGGGCAAGGCAAAGGCCAGGTTCTGGCCCACGCTCAGGTGCGGGAACAAGAGGTCGTCCTGAAACAGGATGCCGACACCCCGCGCTTCCACCGGCAGGTGGTCGCGCCGCTGCCCTTCCAGCCACAGCTCGCCGGTGGCCTGGAAAGCCGGGTCCAGATCGCCCACCAGCCAGTTGAGCAGCGTGGACTTGCCCGAACCCGAAGCCCCGGTCACCGTCGCGATGTCGCCCGGTTCGACCTGCAGGTTCAGACCCGCAATCAGCACGCTCGGGCCCTGGGTGATGGTGAGATTTCGAATTTCAAACATGTCAACGAAGTCCCCTCCGGCAACGGCCGGCCCAGTGTGAAATCAGCGCCGCCAGGCCAAAGCCCAGCAGCGGCAGCGCGATCTGCAGCAGCGCCTGCACGGCGAGCACGCGGCGGTTGCCACCGGCGCTCAGGGCCACGGCTTCGGTGGTCACCGTCACAAACCGCCCGCCGCCCGCAAACAGCGTCGGCAGGTACTGCGCCACGCTCACCGCAAAGCCCACGGCCAGCGCGGCCAGCATGGGTTTCAGCAGCATCGGCCACTTCACGCGCAGGCAGGCACCCAGCGGCGAAGCCCCGAGCGCCCGCGCGGTGGTCATGAGGCGGCGATCAAACGCGCGGTAGGGCCCGATCAGCGTGAGCACCATGTAGGGCAGCACCCACAGCAGGTGGCTCCACACCAGACCGGCCGCGGTGCCGTCCACCTGCAGCCGCAACAAGGCCGCGTACTGCGCCGCCACCAGCGGCAGGGTGGGAATGATCAGCGGCACATACAGCACGGCGTTGAACCGCTGCGGCCCCCATTCCAGCCAGAGCAGCGCCGCCGGCAGGCACAGCAGCACGGCCGCCGCACCGAGCCACAGCGTGGTCCAGAACGGCGCCCAGTCGGCCTGTTGCCAGGTCTGCAGCGAGAGCGATTCGGGCCACAGCGCGGGGAAGAACCAGCTCTCGGCCAGCGACCACACCAGCAGCACCGCCACCACCGCATAGCCGATCAGCAGCAAGGGCACATGCAGGCCCACGCGGGCCGGGCGCGGTGCTGGCCGGCGCTCGCCCGAGGGGTAGGCCGCGCGGTGCACGGTGTGGCGCCACAGCCAGCGCGATGCGCCTGCCCCCAGCAGGAACAGCCCCAGCAACACCAGCGAAGCCGCTCCGCCTTTGGCCTGCATCCCGGCATCGGGGTCGGTGAGCCATTGCCAGATCAGCACCGCCAGGGTGGGCGGTGTGCCCGGCCCCAGGATCACCGCCATGTCCACCACCGACAGGCCATAGGCCCACACGGCGGCCAGCGGCCAGCCCAGGCGCGGCAGCAACTGCGGCCACAGCACTTGGCGCCAGACCTGCACCCGGCTGTAGCCCAGCGAGCGGGCCACCACCATGTGGCGCTGCACCTGCTGCTCGCCCAGCACCGCGACCAGCACCCACAGCAAGAACCAGCTCTCCTTGATGCCCAGCGCCAGCGCCAGACTCAGGCCATAAGGGTCCTGCACCGTGATCCAGCCGGGCGGCTCGGCCCAGCCCAGCGCCTGGGCCAGCGCGCGCGCCAGCCAGCCCGAGGGCGAAAGCAGGAAAAACAGACCCACCGCAAAGGCCGCGTGCGGCACCGACAGCAACAAAGGCATGCGCCGCTGCAGGTCGGCCCAGCGACGGCTTGGGTAGTACAGGGTGGCGAGCACGGCCGCGATCGCCACGCCCAGCGCGGTCCCCAGCAGGGCCGACAGCAGGGTGGCCTGCAAGGCCTGGGGCCATTGGGCGTCGGTCCACAGGGCCTGCCAGACAGCGGCATCCAGCGAGGGTGCGAGCGCCCAGTAGAGCCCGGGCAGCAGGGGCCCGAGGATCAGCGCCACCGGCAGGGCCGCCAGCCACAGCGCCGACGGCCGCCGCCCGTGGCCCGATGGCCCGGGCGGTGCCAGGCGGCGGATCAGCGGGCGCCGTACCGCTTCAGCCACTCGGCCTCCAGCGCCTCCACCCAGCTGGCGTGGGGCTCGGCGAGCGTGGGCACGGCCTCGGCCAATGCGCCGGGTGCGGTCTTGCGCATGGTGGCCTGCAGGGCGGCGGGCAGTTTGGCCAGGTCGAGCACGCTGCGGTCGCCCCAGACCGCCACGTTGGCCTTGTGGGCCTGGGCTTCGGGCGACAGCAGGAAGTTGGCCACCACCTGGGCGCCGGCCCGCGCCTTGGCGTTGACCGGGATGGCGACAAAGTGCACGTTGCCGATGGTGCCGCCTGTGAAGCCGAAGCTGTAGGCCGTGGCCGGCAACTGGCGCGTGCTGATCAGGTTGGCCGCTTCGTTGGGGTTGAAGGTCAGCGAGAGCTTGAGCTCGCCATCGGCCAGCATGCGGTGCATTTCAGCGGCGCTGGCCGGGAAGGTCTTGCCGCTGCGCCAGAGCTGCGGGTGCAGCTGGTCCAGATAAGCCCACAGCGGCGCCGTGGTCGAGGTGAAACTGGCCGCCGACACCGGCGCCTGCAGCAGTTTTCGGTCGGGCGCGAGTTCAATCAGCACCTGCTTGACGAAGGTCGTGCCGTGAAAGTCGGGCAGCTTGGGGTAACTCACGCGTCCCGGGTTGGCTTGGGCAAATGTCAGCAGCTCGGCCGCCGAACGCGGCGGCGTCGGCGTCTTGGCCTTGTCGGCGATGAAGGTCAGCTGCGCTGCGCCCCAGGGGGCTTCAAAACCTTCCGTGGGCACCGAGAAGTCGCTGCGCACGGGTTTGTTCAGGTCCACCGAACCCCAGTTGGGCAGGCTCTCAGCCCAGGGACCGAACAGCAGACCGCCCTGCTTCAGGTTGCGGAAGTTTTCGCCGTTGACCCAGATGAGATCCACCGAGCCGTCCGTGCGGCGCCCGGCGGCCACCTCGGTCTGCACCCGTTTGACCACCTCGGCCGCGTCCGTCACCTTGACGTGGCGCAGCGCCACGCCGTAGCGACCCTTGACCTGCTGCGCCACCCAGCCGATGTAGGTGTTCGTGGCCTCGCTGCCGCCCCAGGCGTTGAAGTACACCGTCTGGCCCCTGGCATCGGCCTCGACTTTGGCCCAGTCGGCGTGCACCGCGAAGGGGACCGACAGGCTCAGCGCCAGGGTGGCGAGGGGCAAACATTTCATGGGCAAGGACTCCGAAAACAAAGGGGTAAAGCCCATAGTCGGGCGAAGCCGCCAAAGCTTACAGCTTCGCCCACGTCATGTGGCTAACACGGTTTGCAGCTCGTCAAACTCCGCCAGCAGGCGTTCGATGCAACGGCTGGACAGGTAATCGTTCACCCGGTCCCGCACGTGCTCGATCAGCGCGGCTTCGCTGTTGCGTGCCGACCAGTCTTCGCCGTCGCTGCGCACCCCGCGGCCGCCGGCCGACTCGGCCAGCCACTTGGCGCACCAGGTCACCGACCAGAGCCACATCAACTCGCGCAGCGGCACCAGCGCGCGCCGACACGGCCCGGCGATGGCCTCACCCACCACCGAGGCCCAGGTCTCGTAGGCCTGCGCCACCGCCTCGGTGGACAGCTGAAACGAGGCGTCGCGGTCCCAGGTGGTCGAGGTGTAGAGCGTCGCGTGCGCCAGGTCGAGCGGCGGGTAGCTGTAGCGCAGTTTCTCCAGGTCCACCAGCACCGCCTGGCCCGAGGGCGTGATCAGGAAGTTGCCCGGGTGGGCGTCGAAGGTGATCAGGCGCTGCGGACAGGCCATCACGGCCGGCGCCATGCGCTGCGCCAGGTCCGCCAGCCGGGCCTTCACCGCTCGGGCCGAAGCCCCGGGGACGGCGGCATGGTCCAGATAGCGGGCCTGCGCGTCGATGAGCGCAATCAGTCCGGCCAAGGGATTCTGTTCGTTGAGCAATGGCGCGCGCGCTTCCGGCAAAGGCACGGGCAGCGCGTGGATCGCGGCGAGCGCCTGCATGATGGGCACCAAATGGCGCGGCTCGCTGGCCGGCGTGCCCACGATCTCCTCCACCAGCAGCGCGCCCCGGGGCATGCCGGCCGAGGGCGCGATCACGCTGTGCAGCAACGGAACGCGCCCCGACGGTGCGGCGCGCTGAAAGCAGGCGCTCTGGTAGAGCAGGTTCTCCGACGCGGCCAGGTCCATCTGGCTCTGTTTGGGAATGCGCGCAAGCCACCCGGTTCCGGTCAGCCGCACATGCCAGTGGGCCAGGCCTTTGTCAGGCAGCGGCTCCAGGCCACAGGGTGCCGGGATGTCACGGGGGAGGTTCGCCAGCAACTGGCTGTAGACAAGGTCCATGTTCATGGTGGACCCGAGCATAGGCGACGGGGCGAGCGGCTTGTCGGCCTGGGTTGGCCTGGCAAGAAGCACTGCAGGGACAAAGTCGAAAACTTCTGACGCTAAGACCTCCACCCGCAGCAGGCTTCATTCAATAAAGTCGAAAACTCTCTGGTCACCAAAACAGCGCCCAGGGGAGTATCGGTCAGCATGGTGAAACAGCCCCGTACAGAGCCCACCCGGCAAACGCCCGCCATCCACAAGAGCTCCAAGTACGGCTTTGCAGCGGTTGGAGCCGTTTGCCGACGACGGGAGTACTCACACTGACTGCCATGCTGCGGACATTGGGTACGACAACCGGCTATGGCACGAACGGCGGCTGAACGCAGTAATGCAGTCATAGGGCATCCGCGACCCGGCGGGCGCCGAGCCACTGACCGCTTTCTCATCACCTTCACGGGCGATACCGACCGATATCCGTCATGCAAGGACTCAAAGCGATGCTGTCACTGGGTTAAGGCTGTACTGGCCTATCTCCCAGTGCGCAGCGAACAGTCGAGCACGTGAATCGCCACCAAACGCTTCTCGTCTTCAGACAAGCCTGCCTCAAGCATTGACTGGAGTTCCTCGGGCGTCTGCGGTCGCACGCCCGAGGGCGAAAGGGGAACCCGACTAAGCTCACCGAACCATAACACCACGTATATCCCTCGCCCCCTCGCCCGCGGATCACTCGCATAGCGCGCGATCAGCTGATTCCGAGTAGCTGTCCAAAGTTCGGCGTGCCGATCAAGCTTGACCTCAATCGGCACGCCGCCCTGTGTGCCGGTGGTGCACCACACGTCAGAGCGCTTCCCGTCGGCGTGGTGAGTCTCAGGCAAGCAGGCAATCTCGAATCGCTCAACCCGAACACGCAACTGATCTGCAAGCGTGTCACGGCACAGCTCTTCATGGCGAGGGGTCGTCGCCTTTTTGTGCGAATCGGTATTCCAGTATTGATAGTTCAGGTTCAGGTCGCTGCGGCAAACCTGTTCTTTCAGGTCTTCAATTGTGTCGTTCACTACGGCGGCGATCTCCGCCGGGCTGGAAGGCATCCCCTGCTGCAAGACAGCGCAGACCTGCGGCCACATTGGCCTCTCGTAAGTTGCATCACGCCGGACGACCTGCTGAGCAGCTCGGGCCTCCCGCAGCCTTGGGGCCCACTCAGCGAGAGCCGGCATGCTCTCGAGGCGTTTTAGTTGCTCGGCGCTCTCAAAATCTGGCCTACCTGACAAGTGGTCGAGGAAGTCCTTGACGAGATCGGCACGATTCATAAGGGGGCTCACCCACCCAGAGCCAGTGGACCGCGCTGGAAAGCACCCAGCCGCGAAACGTTCGATCAGGAATGCCAGCACGTTTGATGGCTGTGGAATGGCCTCTCCACCGACCTCGCTGCGGTAGTGGAGGAAATCGGCGAGGTGTTGGGTGGCAGGCGGGCGGTGCTGCAAGTAACAGCTTGCAAGCGGCAAGTAGCGGTCGGGGTCTAGGAACAAGCCCGCAGCCAGCCAACTGGCGCGCTGTGGTCCGTCCACCTTCGGAGCATCGAGCCGAATCTTGACGAGGGGAAGCAACTCATCGCGCAAGGGTAGCGTCAGCGCCGTAGCCAGCATGTCATCGAGTGCACTACGAAGGTTGGGACCTGCACGCAGGGGGAACTGCGCCAGGAGCGACAGCAGGCACCTTTTCGTAACTTCGGCATAGGTCTGATCGCGGAAGAGGTGGGTGACGTACGGACTGCGGTTCTTCCACTGCATCGCGGCCGTGAGATAGGCGCTCAACGCATCAGCCATGCACTGTGGCCGGGATGCGACAGCAGCAGCCACCCAGGTGTCATGGTGTTCGACTGAGCCCACCAAGTGGGCCACCAGCGCTGCCACGAGTCGGTCATCCGAAATTGAGTCAAGAGACGCGAGGTCCTGGCGATAGGCAAGCTCGAGGCTAATCAGCACCGGCACATTTAGCACCATCCTATTGCCCTCGGCTATGGCCGTCAGGGTTTCTTCTACGGTCGGTAAGTCCTCCCGGTTGATCGTGTTACGCAAGGCCGCGAGCGCGGCCTGAACCAACTCCTCGTCGCCACCCATGAGGCTTGCTAGTCTTTCCTGCGGCGTATTTCCATCGATGTCGTACGCACTGAATTCGTAAACTCCGGCCACGTCATCAATGAGGTCCAAAGGCACCTGCGGCAGGGCAAACTCGCTCAGCCGTGCTCGAAAGATGTTGCGCCGTTCAGCAGCTTCGCGCGCACGTTCCTGTCGGCGTGCCGCATCGTTCAACTTCCACTGCCACTGTTCGAAACTACAAGTAAGTCTGTCGGCGAGCGGGACTTGCCATCCCCGTGCCGCACCTAAGCTTTCGCACGCGATCAGCATGTCCTCATGCTCTGTCCCGGGTTCGCCCGGGATGGCGTCAATGGCCTGAACGAAATACACCCTCGCTCGCGTCTCATCTTCGGTCGCCTGGGCTTTGGCAAGCCACCACAGTACCGCATTCGAAGGCGCCTTCGCATCGTGCATCCGGCCCTTGGCCTGCCACACCACATTCTGCTCATTGGCCCACCGGCTCAAAGCAAGGTTAAGCAGCGAAAAATAGCGTTGTGGGTGGGCTTGCAGCCAATGTTGGATTACCTGCTTGTGGTCGTTTCCCAGCAAGCTTTCTGCGTACTTGCCGCAAGCGGCGTCCAACCAGTTCAGCAATCGCTCATCCGGGATGTCTCCCGAATCTTCCTTGAGTACGCGAACCAGCAGACTACCGACGGCCTTGGTGTACTCCCGCAAGGGTTCCCCCCTACGTAGTTCTGTACTCGCCGCAAAGGCATCCAGCAACCCCGGCACTTCTGCTACGTCAACCTGGTCCAAGCCATGCAGCCAAAACATCGTGTAGCTACCGATGAGATTTTCTCGTTTCCGCGGGTGAAGGAATGCAGGTAGTTCTGCGGACGTTAGCGCCCGCGGATACATGGCCTTCAACAATGCGCCAAGGAGTTCGTCGTCGTTGTCTGCCACCACGCCTGAATGGACATCGTTCAGCAAGCCCCGCAGGGATGGATCATTCACTCCAACCCAGCGCAGACAGACCTTTAGGGCCCTCCCTCGTACGGCTGACCAACGGGATGCATCCCGAACCATCGACAGCAGTAGAGGCGTGAGTTCTGCGTCCTGAGGTGTATTGAGTAACCCTTCAAGCAGAGCGAGCACAAGGAGTTGATGGTTCTCAGAGCGATCGGCATCAGCCAATCGCTGACTGACAATCGAATGCATTTCGGGAGTGACCAACGCTACAAACGGCCTGCCTTCCCATTCATACCAGCGGAACGACGTTGAAACCGAGATGTCACCGCCAAGCTGCTCCATTAACGCTGACTTCTCGGCGACGGAGAAATTCTTAGCATCCCCGTAAAGGAGGACACCAAGCGAATCAAGCCGAGCGAAAGTGACCCGCGTTGCGGCAGACATTGATGCCAGCCAGCCGGCCAAGCCGCGCATGCTGCTGACGATTCCCCCGTCCGAACCGCAGATCAGCGCGAGCACACGCCGCACCGAGAGCTTTTTCTGAAGGCGATCAGCCAAGCAGCGCGCAGCAAGAAATTCGGCCACGGTTCGATGCACAGGGGCAAACACATCGCGACCCATCGACTTGAAAAGGCGGCTGGCCAATGCTTCATCCAGCGGCAGCTCCTCAGGATTCGGCACAGTGTTCAGCTTGACAACCCGATTCGGAGGGTTCGGCGCGCGCGTAAAGCCGGCGATGTCGGAGATCAACTGTATGGCGCAAAGGTATTCGGCAGCCCGCAGGAGTAGGCCTTGATCCGGAGCGTTTTTTCGCGTGGCCGCTACGTGCTCTTCGTTGTGCTCCTGCACCAGGCGCTCGCACGCCATTTCGTAGACCGTCTGCCGTGTCTCTGGCCAGCAGTTGTTCGGGCCGACTGCTGTGGCGAGCATCCCCAGAGTCTGCGGGTTATCCAGTAGACCGGTTAGCCCATGTCGCTTGGCCGAGGAGATGAAGACCTGCGAATCGGAGACGTCGTGGTTGGCCGAAAGGATCGCCGCCACGTCGGCAAGGGTCAGCGGTTGCAGGGAGAACACCTGGACCTTTTCGCTCGCGGGTAGTAGCGACTGCAGTTTGGCCGCATCTGGATTCCCCAGCCAGTCGGCGGCGCGGCACGAAAGGCGGAAGCTACGGCATCCCAGCTGCTGCAGCTTCTTGCGGATGTTGTCCAAGGGCACCCTACCGTCGACCATGCCTGCCCGCGTTTCGTCTAGGCCGTCGATGAACACCGGCAGCGTCGAGTCTTTCAGTTCAGGGTGATCAAGCGCCAAAAAATCGCTGGCACTAATGTGATGCCCGCCGACAGCATTGGCTTCCTGCTCAAAGGCCTCACTCTTGCCCAACCCGGGATCGCCGAGCAAAACGTAAGCCGTCAGGGCTTGGGTACCGCTCAACGGTATCGGCTCGCCAGCGCGATCATCATTCGTGTCGGGTTGGCGCACGCAAGTGCGGGGAACCAGCAGCATCTGCGTCCTCTTTCAATCCAAGCGTAAATTGCTCGGCAGCTTTGAATGGTAGTACGGCGTTCCAACTGAAAACAGCCGCGTACTCCGGGCGCTAGGAGTAGTTCTCGAAGCGCGCCGAGGCTGTCAAGTGTCGAGAGTCAGGTGACGGAGATGCAGCGGTCGTTCGCCCCTTCCATCTTTGAATGACAGGGGACCTCGGTTACCGACATTCCGGTATGTTTGTTCGATGGCAGCAACCAGCCTTTGGACTAAACCGCTCGCGCGGTAGTCTCCGAGCTGAGATGGTTGGTTGACGTCGTTGGTGCACGCGCCGATGTTGTGAGTCGAGGCAATTGG